>CAITIE010000120.1 GCA_903892355.1 uncultured Pirellula sp.
GCACACTCTTGGTGCTTTCATAAAAAGCATCTTCCCCGTCGTAGATGTTCACGTCTGCGCAAGCGCTGCCGATGCGTTCTCTTGCAAGTGTGCCAGCACCAGCCATTGTTGCAGTTTCCTTGAACGTTGAATGGGATAACGGCAGCGATGACCGAGTGCGAGCGGGAGACTCAACGCAAGTCCAAACGCCCGAACGAGCACTTCGCGTCCATCGCTTTGTTCTGGCATTGTCTTTCTTAAGTGAGCGATAGTCAAGCAATGGAATCGACCGAGATGTGCGCTCGAGTGCCAACAAAACAAAATAGATCAGAATCATTTTTGATTTGAGCTAAGGTTTCATCTACATCAACACGAGGAATGAGTCGACCATTGTCTGAAATCATGCTTACGTCAATCTCAATCCATTCAACATCGCGATACGCAATAGGCCCAATTGTGCTGATTTCGATGTAACCTTTCGTCGGAATGATAGCCCATGACGCCCATTCGGGATCGTCAGAGTCTCCATTCCATTTGATCCTGACGGCGAGACTGTGGCGTTGGATTACTTCTACAATCGACTCCCAGTTCATACGATCACGCTTGATGCCAGAACGCGACCGATCACCCAGCGGCGGGGGAAGTAGTGTCCACCCCAGAAGCGGCCGATCCGCCGCTTGGGTGCATCGAATTGTTCGGACCCTTCTATGTATCAGGCGGACCAAAGCAGCTCTTTGCATCCAGGTTCGCATTCTACATGTCGACAAGCCGCAGGCGATAGTCCTCGGGGAATTCTTGATTCTCGTAAAAGCAAGTGAAAAGGTCAATTGCTTCCCAGTGCGTTAGTACTTCTCGCTGCTCGACCGTAACATCGCCAGCACTCATTTGTATTTTTGCGGGAGATGAATCGCCCTCGGCGTGCCCAATGACGTAATGAGCGAACGAGCCGTCCGGGCAGAAACGTCGCAATTCGACCGTGCAAGCCTTCTTTTCACCGCCACACTGAATGTAGTCTTGTCCATCGCGTTCGAGAATGTAAAAGGAATTCTTTTCCGGATTGAGATAGTTGAACGCTTGCGGAAAAGAGTATGCGGGCGGAAGTGCAATCTCGGGTTTCATTTCGCACCAGAATCGCCACGCTGTCATAGTCTTTTCAGTGTCCGAACGCCTGGATTCACCGAGCCGACGGGATAGAGCTACCATCAGAAGTCGGCTGATCGTTGGCTTCGGTGCAATCCTTGGTTCGTCCATACGGCCCTTGATCTGCCAGGTTGATCGTCCGCGACCGAACCGACTTCTGTATTTTTGAGTAATACTCGCGCAGTCGTTTCGGATCGTGTCCGACTTCTTCGGAGATCTCATGCCGAACCCTTCGTACTTCTTCGAGTATTGGCGGAGTTGTCATGACATTACTTTCCCCCGAGCAATTCCATTGGAGTCACTAGTTCTGGAGTGAACATTCCAAGTATACCATTGATTCGGCGAATTTGCCCAAATTTGTTCGCGTTTGCCAAGTGCTGGCAATTCCAAGTAACCAGGAAGTCGCAACGATGGTACGAGGCTAGTGCCAAATGCAACGCGTCTCCGAAGGGGTCGGCTGGCATCAGTTTGTTTGCCAAGTAGGCCTCGACGATTTCAAAGACGGGGTCATTCAATTCTAGCATCTCAATCGTGTTCAGCATTCCTAAGCAATCATCACGGCCAGGAAAGTCGCCGCGTTGAAGTTCGTCCAGTACAGCAGCGCTAGATACGATGCGATCGGATGTGACTGCGAAGTCGTACCATTTTCGCGTCCAATCTCGTCTTGCCACCATCTCCGGCTCAACTCGCACCTCATGGTAGAAACTCGGAATTGTCGTCTCAATGTAGTAGATTGCCATCAAGCACTCTCTGTTCCGATAACGACCGCGATCACCCAGTCGCCGCAATAACAATAATGATTCAAATTCACGGCCGACCGGCAACTTGGGTGCATCGCTTGGGGTACGCCCGTCATGGGCATTGGTTTGTGGGGTTTAAGTCCCCTGTGCGAGATAGGTATCCCTAGGAGACCAGTATACCAAATGACCAGGATTGGTTCGCTTAGCAGGGTGTCTTGAGTCTGAAAACCCTCTGGGTAGAACTTGCTCATCTTCGTGAAGCCGCCGCCGCACCACTGTGCGTTCCACAACGCGGCCGGACCCGCATGCGGAGGTAGTTCGGGGAGGGTGCCCGGCAACGGGCATCCTTACCCGATTTCGTCCTAGTATTGCAGAAACACAGTCAATTATCAGGGGTGTTAGTTCTCTTTTGGTCGGTTATCTGTCTTAGCTGTTCGTCGCGTAATGGCTTTCCAATCCAGTCAAACAGTCCCATCAGTCCCACAGTCAGAACAACGATTGAGATCCAAACAACCAGCCCAAAATACGGAAACGGCAACGCGTTGAGAGAACGCAAAATCGCCCAGACCCCAAACGAGATAAAGATTGGATAGAAGAGAGGAAGATCCATGGTTGGAACACCTCCCCCGTTGTACAGGTCACGTGAAACGTCCCAAACCACTATCAGTTTGAATAAGTAGCCCAGCGTGAATAGTACTGTCAGAGCGATCCCAATCCACATCATGGTCGACATCAACGACTCTCTAGACGAACGCTCGGATTCACCGAGCCGAAAGGAAAGAGGTAAACATGATGAGCGAGACGAATGAGGCTTCGGTGCAATCCGTTGTTCTACCGTCTGAGATAGATGGTACGGGGCCGGATGGGAAGCCAGCGAAGTTTACGTTTGCAGAAGGGCGATGGTTTGCGAACGTGTGCCCGGACTGCAAAGAGAGCAACGGTATGGGTGTCGTCAACGAACAGCACCTTATTGAGCATTACGAATCGGACCCATACGCCCCGTGCAACAAGCCGTGTTTGTGGTGCGGCAAAGGTCCGATGGTTCGACAGTTTTTAGATCGGTAGAACGCTCGGATTCACCGAGCCGAAAGGAAAGAGGTAAACATGAGTGCAGACAGTAATGAGGCTTCGGTGCAATCCGTTGTTCACACGCCTGGACCGTGGACAGCAGGTAAGCCCCAGTGGAAACGTGGCGGACCTCCGTACAAGATTCCAATTAATTCGGCAGGTGGAACCGTCGCAAACGTGTTGACGCATGAATCAATCCAGTGGAACCCGCCAGAGCAATGCGACCCGCAACCGAACGGCGATGCTCGATTGATTGCAGCGGCTCCAGATATGTTGAAGACGCTGCGGGCATGTGTAGCGTGGTTTGAGGATAACGATCTTGATCCTTGTGTTCTGGACGACGTTAAGGACGCGATCAAGAATGCGACCGGCGAGCAAGTGTGAACGCTCGGATTCACCGAGCCGAAAGGAAAGAGGTAAACATGAGTGCAGACAGTAATGAGGCTTCGGTGCAATCCGTTGTTATGCGGCATCCGGTACAACCGTTGGTGTTCGACGACAAAAAGACGGTGCGATTCAAGAAAAACAAGATCGTGGAGTTTTTGCTTGACGCGGGACCGTTCGACATGAATACACTGGCCGCGATGGAATTTTCGGTTGAAGATCGCGAGCAGTTCGCACAATTGATCGGATATTCGCTGTCAGGATTTGGCGACCTGAGTTACGTCTCGGATGAAACTTACGAGCGTGCGGCATCGCAACAGCCGTCCGCATAACGCCCCCGATGACCGAGCGGTGGCCAAAAACGTTACCATCAGACAGCGGCCGATCCACCGCTTCGGTCCATCGGATTGTTACGTGCCTTTAGTCCGCACCAAGGTCTTGGACGAATCTTGCACGAGGCACCACCAAACTTCGATCAACTCCAAGTTGCTCGGCGACGATCAATTGTAACGCATTCCAAACGTCAGTTGGATTGCGAGTCGAGTACCGAGTTGCGAGCGTATTGTAATTTATCGCGACAATGTTTGTAACGAGATCACGAACTGTTGTGCATGTTGACGCCGGATAAATTGCAAACGGTTGAGTCAGGAACATTAGTATGACGGAACTAATGATACCAAGCACTCCGGCAGCGAAAATTCCGGCTCCCACATTCTGTTGTGCAAAACCGAGAAAGGAAGCAGATACTACGATTGTCACAAAAATGCAATTGAGAAGGGCAAGCCAAGATGGTCTTCCGAGACGAGGGAACCGCAAATCCATCCGCGAGCTAAGAGTTTGCCAATAGGTCCGTCGCCCAATTATTGGGATTACGCGATCCAATTGCGTTTTGGGACGAATTTCCGAATGAGACAATCCGAGAGCGCGCACATGTCTCCGCAAATCATAAAATGCAGCAGCGCTCAAACATGTGCTGGATTTCAACGTTGAGTCAGCAGTCTTTTCGAGAATGAATTCGTACACGTCGCCAACCGTTAGCATTTTGCTAGCGCGATCGTCTGGGATCGAAATGTCGAACGCCTCTTCGATTTCCATTACGAGTTCGACGGTATCAAGTCCCACTGCGATGCTCCTTCAGTCTCCAGCACGTAACATATAGTATGCGGAATTTACCATATTCCGCCGCGGGGTACCTCGGGGGACCGCTGGCGGCGAGATTGCGGTATCTCACCGAAATCGTAGCGAATGACACAGGAATTTTCAATCAAATCAACTCATTTCCCCCCTGCTACCTTCCGAGCTTCGGACATGATATGTTGAATTTCGGTTTTCCAGGATATGTTGAATTTTGGTTTTCCGGGATATGTGGAGTCGAATCATGCCGGAATCGGACCCCGTAAGCACGTTCAAAGGTTCGCCCCTGATGAGACAGGTGCGACAGACCATGAGGGTGATGCACGTCGCGAAACGCACAGAGGAAGCCTATATCTCTTGGATCGCTCGATACTTGATTTTTCATCGGGATCGACGAGGGGGATGGACCCATCCCACTTTGCTCGGCAGTGACGGTATCAACGAATTCTTGACTTACTTAGCTGTGGAACGCCGGGTCGCCGCCAGCACCCAAAATCAAGCCCTGTCGGCGCTCCTTTTTCTTTATTCCAAAACCTTAAAATCAGAAATTCAGATCGATGCAATTCGGGCCAAACGTCCCTCAAAACTCCCGGTCGTCCTTTCTCCTTCCGAAGTTGCGAAGATCCTCAGTTACGTTCAACCGAAGCCCAAACACCTGATGTGCAGCCTGATGTATGGCGGAGGGCTTAGAGTCATGGAGGCATGCCGCCTTCGCGTCAAGGACATCGAATTTGATCGCAAGCAAATCATTGTTCGCGAAGGCAAAGGTGAAAAAGACCGCGCAGTACCACTGCCTCAGCGCTTGATCACTCCTTTGAAACACCAAATCGAATTGATCAGCAAACTCCACCAACAGGATCTCCTCGTCGGAGCCGGCTGGGTATGGATGCCCTATGCTTTGGCGATCAAATGGCCTAACGCGGGAAGAGAATTGGGCTGGCAGTACCTGTTCCCTGCCTCGAACCTTTCCTACGATTCGCACCCCAGAGAATCCCAGGAAGGCATCCCGGATCAACATGTCGTCGACGGCGATCGAACCCAGTTGCGCCGTCATCATGTGAACGAAAATTCCGTCCAGGCAGCAGTCAAAGCAGCAGTGCTAAGGGCTGGAATCCATAAGAAAATCACCTGCCACACCTTTCGGCATAGCTTTGCAACACACCTGCTCGAGTCGGGCAAGGACATCCGCACGATCCAAACGCTGCTTGGACATGCCGATGTTTCGACGACGATGATCTACACGCACGTCAGTCGACTGGGGGCCAGCGGAGTGGAAAGTCCGTTGGATCGGTTGTAAGCGGAGACGAGTCGGTCTCAGGGTACAACCATGGAATGGAGCATTCTAGCTCCAAGAAAACGCATAAATTTGCAGCGGAGGACAAGGGATTCGAACCCTCAACCGGTTTCCCGGCGCCTGATTTCGAATCAGGTTCCTAACCATTCGGCTATCCTCCAAGGTCATTGGACGGGCCCCATTATTCCGTGAGGGGGGGATTCATTCAAGCCTGAAATTCCGCGATTCGGCAATTCGCTAAAACTTGGAAGAGAACCTAAGATGGGTAGTATGGCCCCTTACCATCCCGAGAACGTTCCGACCGATTCCCCTCCTCCAAGCCGTCGTGAGTCAAGCCGTCGTGAGTCAAGCCGTCGTGAGTCAAGCCGTCGTGAGTTCTTGGCAGCAGGGATTCGACAAAGCTGGCTCGCTCTCACCGCCAGGCCCTTGGTTGTTAGCCTAACATGCGGTGTGCTGGGCCATGGTTGCATTTCAAATCCAGGGACGGTCGGTAATTCCGGAGACCTGATCATCGGGCAGAGGGGATTGGCGGATGGCAGGTTTCAGAAACCTCGCGCGATGGCTATCAGCCCCACCGATGAAATCTATGTCATCGACAAAACGGCGCGTGTCCAAGTCTTCAATACATCTGGAAAATTCCTACGCGGTTGGAAGACACCGGAATCCGCGAATGGGAAACCGACTGGCGCCACGTTCGATGCGGCGACAGGAAATCTGTTTGTGGTCGATACTCACTACTTTCGTTTCCTGACCTATTCGCCGAGCGGAGAACTGCTTCAAGAAAAGACCATCGGAGGCACCAATGGCTATGAACCAGGGCAATTCGGTTGGGTCACCGATATCGCGCGTGCACCCGATGGGACTCTATATCTCGCCGAGTATGGCGAGTTCGATCGGCTCTACAAGTATTCGTCGGACGGGGAATACATCGATCGCTTCGGTGAGCATGGTGAAGAACCTTTGCAATTCAGCCGTCCGCAAACGTTAGCCGTCGATAACGAAGGCCTCTTGTGGATCGCCGATAGCTGCAACCATCGCATCCAAGTGGTCGATTGGAGAGAGGACAAACCCCGTTCGGTCGCTATTTTTGGATCTCGAGGCGTCGGTCCCGGGGAACTTCAGTTTCCTTATGGCTTGACACTGATTTCGGGAAAACGTCTCCTGGTGAGCGAGTACGGAAACCACCGTGTGCAGTGCTGGGACCGGGATGGCAAGCCGTTGTCATCGTGGGGTAGCGCTGGGAGTCTGCCCGGGCAACTGAATCAACCATGGGCGGTCGCCTGCGATTCGCAAGAACGCGTTTACGTCGTCGATTCAGGCAACAATCGCATCCAGCGATTTCATCTCTAAGGTTTTTTTCACGCAAGCACTTTCCATTCAATAAACCTATGCTTCGGACTTTGTACGTCGGAAATCTCTACGGCGCGAGGATCTACATCCATTGGTCCTTTTGGCTGCTTGCAATTCTCATCGTTCTTTCGAACCTGAGCGAAGGTATCCCGCACGCGATTTCGGTACTCGGGTTCGTTTTTGCAGTATTCGCATGCGTGTTTTTGCATGAAGTTGGCCATGCGGTTGCCGCTCGAGCGTTCGGTAGAGCAACGCGGGATATCACGCTGTTACCCATCGGTGGCGTAGCGCGCATCGAAGGCGGGGAATTGAACCCTCGCGCGGAGGCCTGGATCGCCATCGCAGGTCCTGCGGTCAATTTTGCGATCGCGGCGTTGTTGGCCATCGTCGTTTCGGTTTCGTCATGGACCAACATTGCCGACACAAAACAGTTGGTAAAAATGTCGTCTTGGCAGCAGCTGTTAATCGCGAATCTCGTTCTCGGTGGAGCGAACTTGATCCCAGCGTTTCCGCTCGACGGGGGCCGATTGCTCCGCAGTATCCTTTGCTATTGGCTCGAACCCAAAGGGGCGACCGTCCTCGCCTCTCGCGTTGGCCAATGGACTTCCGGCCTGATGGTGCTGACCGCGATCGCTTGGTGGAATGGTTCGATGATTCTGTTCGGAGTAATCTTGTTTTTGATCAATACGTTCCAAAGAATTCAGTCCCAGGTAATGATCTTTACAACGTCGAGTCGAGGACCTGCTGACGGCAGCGGTTCGCCATGGAACGGCCCCTTGGACCAGGACCCCCATTCCTCGAGTGGCTACGGGCAATATCCGTACGATCGAAGCAACTCGATCGGTCCTAGAGATGCGCCACGGAAATCTCATGGAAAAACAATCGACGCGATCGAGGTCAAGAAACTGCCATGAAAGAGGTGCGGCGTTGGCTGAGTGAAACAGAATGCAATCAAGAAACCCAGTTGGGTGATCGAACGTGGACACGCCGCGGATTCGTTCAATGGGCCGCATGGATCACTGGTTCAAGCAGTGCGATTTCGTCGATACCCCGATTCGCTATGGGAGCCTCGTTTCAGGCCGACGCATTCGAAGCGGAGTTCCCTTCGATGGGTTCTAAGATTCAGCTTCGATGGGTTTCCGACAAGGGCATGGATCCTATGTCGGTTTTGCGGGGCGCTCGGGAGCTTGCCGATCAGTGGGTGGATATCCTGAGCGACTACCAGCAAGACAGCCAATGCAATCAATTATGTCGCCAAGCGGATAGCGGATCCTGGACCACCGTTTCCAGCGGTTTGTGGGAAGTGATCGCCGAGTGCGACCGCTGGCATCGAATCAGCGAAGGGGCCTTTGATGCGTCGCTGGGAACGCTAACTCGGTTGCGAAGGAGCAATCGGAACGCGACAGGGGAAGAGTGGGATCGCGCCCGTGCGCAGTGCGGTTGGGGCTTGCTAGAACTCAATACCGACGAACATCGAATTCGGTTTCTCAAACCTGGCTTGCGATTGGACTTTGGTGCGATCGGAAAAGGGTTCGTCGTCGATCGTATCGGTGAGTACATGCGCGGGATTGGGATCTCCGCGTTCTCCGTCAATGCCTCAGGGAACATGTGCTTAGGGGATTCCCCCGATCGCAGTGATCGCGAACAAGGTTGGCCTATCGCGATCGGTGCGATCGGCAATGCCGACCGGGAGCTACTCCGACTGCGGCTCGAGGGGTGCGGTATCGCGACGAGTGGGGATTTGTTCCAAAAGTACCGCGATGGGGCGCGCGACGAGGCAGCGGCAAAGACGAGCCACATTGTGGACCCTGCCCTTCGCCGAGGGTTGGTATCCTCGCAAATGGCGACAGTGATCACAGACAGCGCGGCCGATGCGGATGCCATGGCGACCGCATGCTGCGTGCATATGCAAAGGGGCAGCGTCAATGGATGGGTGGAACGCTACCGCAGCTCGCTACCAACCCACCGCCTCATCTTGCAGTATCAAGACTCGGCGAGTGGAGGGATTCGATTAACAACGGTCGGAAGCGATGATCCTATCCAGAGCAACTGAGCAGCGGAACTGAGCAGCGGAACTGAGCAGCGCAACTCAGCAGAGCGACTCAGCAGAGATCAGCCGTCGGCTTGCTCGCCTCCACGGCGATTTCGTTCGGCTTCTTCTTCTTCTTCTTCTTCTTCCTCCTCTTCCTCGTCGCTCTCTTCCTCTTCGTCGTTCCCGAGCCATACTTCGTACTCTTCGGTCACGCCTGTGAGTTCGCTCAAGATTGGCAAATTGGGATCGGAGATGACGCGAAGCTCTTGCGAGTACTCTTTGCCATCCACTGTAAGGAGAACTCGGTAGGTTCCCGACGAGGCGGTACGGCCTCGACCGAATCCACCACCACCGCCGCCACCACCAGCACGTCGTTGAGCACGCCCTTCACCCTCGCTTGCAGCGGGACTCGCTTCGCTTCCAGCGGTTCCCTCCCCGGCCGTAGCAGGGCTCGCAGCCGGCGTGGCCGGACTAGCAGCCTGCGTGGCAGGTGCTGCTGCAGGTGGATTGCTCGCAGTTGTTTCGCTGCTACCCGAGCTTGATGCGCCGGCAGCGCTAGCACCACCAGGACCGGCGCCGCGCGGACCTCTGCGTCGTCCACCTTCGGAATCACTTGCTGATCCTGCGGCTGGAGCACCGGCGGCTTGTGCTGCACCACCTGCTGCACCTGCTGCACCTGCTGCACCTGCAGCACCTGCAGCACCTGCAGCACCTCGACCGCCGCCCTGGCCGCCGCCTGCAGTGCCTCGGCCTCCTTGGCCCCCGGTTGCGATCAAGTCCCACGTCACTCGTTGGAGACCAGCATCATTGGAACCGCGAAGCTCTCGGAGCGTTTGCCCGGACGCATCGATGATCTTGACCGATACCTGTTCCGCCTTTTTGGGGAGCGCGTAGTAAAGAACTGCACCGGACGGAGGATTCTCACCGGCGTACTTGCGATTTGTGGTTCCACGCGAAGCTTCGCGTTTCCAACGGATGGCCGTGGTAGGCTTGTAGAGGAACGGGGAATCATTGATATGTCCGGCTGCCAATTGATGGAGTGCTGTCACGTCGGCAATCCATAAACTTCGACCGTGTGTGGCCGCGACGACTTCGCCGTTGTTGGGATGGAAGGCGAAATCGAAAATCGCGACGGTTGGCAAGTTCGTATTCAACGAGTTCCATGCGGCCCCGCGGTTGGCTGATGCATAGGCACCGAACTCAGTCCCGACGAGCAGGACATTCTCACTAAAAGGACTTTCTCGCAAGCAACGCGTTGATCCCCATGGCAGATTCCCGCGTAGCGATTTCCACTTCTTGCCATAATCTTCGGAAACGAATACGTATGGTTCGTCATCGTTGGATCGGTGGCTGTCCAAACACACATAGACTCGGCCTTCGGCAAAGCGGGATGCTTCGATGGTGGAGATCCAACGGGGGGCAGGAAGTCCGAGATTCTTGCCAATCTCGGTCCATTCCTTGCCACCATCCTTAGTCACCCACAAAGCGCCGTCGTCGGTGCCCGCATAGAGCACATTCGGATTGCGAGGGGACTCGGAGAGAGCCGTCGCAGAGCCTCGCTTCGTCAATGTGATCTCAGGCGAAATCTTTTCGAGATTGTTCCCTCGGTCCCAAGAACGAAACACGTAGTTTCCGCCAGCGTAGAAGACTCGGGAATTGAAATTGGAAAGGATAAACGGTGTGTTCCAATTGAATCGGTACGATGGTTCCCCTTCTGGGGCCGTGGCTCGGATCGAACCGCGTTCGCCGGTTTTCATATTGCGGCGGCCCATGTTTCCGTCTTGGCTGGTCCAATAGACCAAATCAGGATCATTGGGGTCGACGCGGCACATGAATCCATCTCCACCGCCGACACTGAGCCAATCCTCATTGACCGGGCCGCTGCCGTTGAGCGAAATCGCAGGTCCACCCCACGTTCCGTTGTCTTGAAGTCCGCCGTAAACATAGTACGGATACTTTGGAGAGATCGCGACGTGATAAAACTGCCCGAGGGCCAGGGTGTTCAAGTGATCCCAGCGTGCACCTCGGTCGTACGTGGCGTACACGCCGCCGTCAACACCGATAATCATGTGGCGGCCATCGCGTGGATCGATCCAGAGTGCGTGACCATCTGCGTGAACGCTGCGAGCCAGATTCGCGTCGAACGTAACCCCTCCGTCGAGAGATTTGTGTTGAGATACGCCCAAGAGATAAATCTTTTTATCATCGCTCGGATCGACACGGATCACACTGAAGTACATAGGACGGGAATGAAGGCTGTTGATGCGGGTCCACGATTCGCCACCATCGGTCGACTTGTAGATACCTCCGTACTCAAATCCCTTCGCCCCCTGTTGGTCTTGAATGTTCTGTGCCTGTCCTCCGAGCGATGCCGTGTACGGGCGTACAGGACCGGGTCGGTTCTCGACAGTGACTTCGATTTCCTTGACCTCCGTAGCCCTCGCGATTTTTAGCTTGACCTTGTCACCTGCCTTGAAATCGCGAAGGGCGTCGAGAGTGGCTCGGTAGTCTGCGGTTGATTTATCGTTCACCGCTTGAATGATGTCACCCTTGAGGATCCCAGCCTTCTCAGCGGGACTACTTGGGGTGATCTCATTGAGCTTGGCACCACCATTCGGGCCGGTTTCACCCGTGATCCCGATATAGGTGTTGGATTGCTGGGTTGCGTTTCCACCACCACCACCACCACCACCGGCGCGAGCTTCCATGGTGACTTCGATTTCTTTGGTTTCAGAACCGCGAATCAATTTCAACTTGACCTTGTCGCCAGCGGTTTTACCGGAAGCTACTTCCAGAACTTCTTCCCATGTTTCTGCCTTCTTGCCATCGAACTCAATGATCTTGTCGTCTGCTTGGATACCTGCTTTTGCAGCAGAACCATCCGGGATGATCTGGACCACTTTCAGTCCTTCCTCGTCATCCTCACCGAAGGCGCCCAAAGACATTCCTCCACGGAACATTCCACCCCCGCCGCCGCCACCGCCGCCACCAGCACGGGATGTGAGGGTGAACTCAAGCGTTCGCTTTTCGGTGCCTCGTGAGATGTTGGTAGAAAACTTATCTCCGGCTTTCTTGGTGCGCAACTCGTCGAGGATCGTATCGAAGTCCGTGATCGGTTTGTCGCCCATCGATTCAATGATGTCGCCGACCGCGAGTCCCGCTTTGGCAGCGGGGCTGCGAGGGTACACTTGGGTGATGATCGCTTTACCATCGCGGTTTTCCCCGACAGCGCCCCAGAGAACGGGCAATGGAGCAGGCCCCTTGCCGATATTTTCACAATCGACCACCGCGAAAATGACATTAGGATCCTTGCGATACCAGTCGATTCCGATACGCCCCATTTGGCTCGTTGGTAAGCCCTTGGTCAGTTTCCGCCATGTCTTTCCTCCATCGGTGGTTTTGTACAATCCGCTCCCAGGCCCCCATTTGCGGATCGGATCGTAGCCACCGTAGCCTTCGGGTAGAGGAATATCGCTACCAGGCCAGCTATCAAATCCATCGCGCAATCGCTCCCACGCGGTTGCGATCAGCGTGTTGGGGTCGGTCGGGTGCATCTGCATTTCGATAATGCCAGTCCGGTCATCGACATAGAAGCACTTTTCCCAAGTCTTCCCACCATCTGTGGTTTTAAAAACACCTCGCTCTTCGTTGTTTCCATAAAGTCTTCCCAGGGCCCCGACATAAACCGTTTCCGGATCGGTGGGATGGATGACGATCTCGCCGATTTGGAATGTTTTCTTAAGACCCATGTTGGTCCACGTCTTGCCGCCATCCGTCGATTTGTAGACACCATCGCCGTAGCTGACAGAGTTTCGAGGATTGTTTTCGCCGGTCCCCACCCAAACGATATCTGGGTTGCTCCTTGCCACCGCCACCGCCCCGATCGACACCGTCGATTCACGATCGAATTGGTGCGAGAATGAGTTGCCATTGTTCGTTGTTTTGATCAATCCACCTGAAGCGGTCGCGGCCCACCATGTGTTCGGGTCCGATTCATTGACGGCGAGATCGACGATGCGTCCACCCATGTTGGCAGGACCAATGCCTCGCCAACGAATCCCCTTGAGCCAATCCTTGGGGATCGTTCCATCCCATTCCGCTGGCTTTCGGTTTTCCGTTTTGTCTTCGGAAGGTTTGCTCTCAGGATTGGTCGTCGCACTGGTCGATGACTCCTTGCTTGAGGCTCCTCCAGCCGCAGGCTTCATCCCTTGAAGCAGCTTGGCGATATCTCCTAATTGCTTCTCGATGGTATCAAGACGTTCATCGACACCTTTCTCTGGCTTTGTAGTCTCAGGCTTTGTAGTCGCTAACTTGGTTTCGTCTGTTTTCGTCTCTGCTGTTTTCTTGTCAGCGGGCTTCCCATCGCTGCTGGATGCATCGGCAGGTTTGGCATCGCTCTTTGGTTCCGCTGCGGGGGGATCACTCGGTTTGGCGTCAGAGTTGGGTGCTGGCTCTGCTGGCTTAGGAGGCTCTGCTGGCTTAGAAGGTTCCGCAGGTTTCGCGGGTTCCTGAGTTGGTGTTGGCTCTGCTGGCACAGGAGGATCTGCAGGTTTTGCCGGCTCGGCAGTCGCCGGTGCTGCCGGCTCTGCCGGTTTGTCCTGCGCCACTCCAAATCCAGCGAAGAGCATCGCACCGAGAATGAAGGGTGTGATGGAAGATCGCATCCAAACAACATGGACGCTACGGCAGTACATGGAAGCCTTGAACATCGATGAGAAAATCCTCAAAAGCTGCTGTCTACAATGTTTCGCACCAACAATGCTGACCCAACACCAAAGAGTTGTTCCATCGCTGGGCGAGTCAGACTCTGGATTGGGCTCGAAACCGCATTGTTGTTCGCCGCCTTGTTAGATTCAAGCTTTCCAGGTCGATTCGCGAGGTCAAATCGACTCAATTCTTTGGATTCCACACCCCTGACGCTGCATGCCCCAACGGAATAATTACAGCGGTCGTTAGGATTCCGTGCGGCTTCGATAGGCCAGTGGCACCCTCTCATTTGTCGGGTCTGCTCCCGCATCAGAGAAACGGGTCTGCTCCCGCATTAGAGATGATGTATCGTCTGTGAACTTGACTGCTGCGGTGGATGGTGTGCAGTGAACCCACCTTGAAGAGTTGGTAATTCGGCCTCGCTTTTGTGGTTGAATTTTTCTTGCTGGGATTGAGAACGGGCGAGTGCGATTCCAAGCTCATTGAAGTACTATCAAGCGGGTGTGAATCGGCTTTTTTGGGATTGAAGCTTGCCGCATTGATTCGCAACGTGTTGAATCCTATTGAACTCCCAGATGTTTCAGGGTGTTACTCCATGAGGTTGCATCGCAATCGTCGGCTCGCGTTCACTCTCGTCGAACTACTCGTTGTTATTTCCATCATCGGGATTTTGGTGGGATTGTTGCTTCCGGCGATAAACTCCGCTCGCGAAGCAGCGCGTCGCATGTCCTGCCAAAGCAACCAGCGTCAGATCGGACTCGCGGTATTGAACTTCGAGTCATCGCACAAGGTCTTCCCTGCTTCGGGATGGACACAAGCGGGCCCGGGGAATCCCTATGGGACCTACATGAGCTGGCGCACGGTGATCTTGCCACAAATCGAGCAAACCAACGTTCGCACGTTGTACGACATCCGGCAGCATTGGTGGCAAGGAAGTAACTTGGCCGTGGCAAGTATTCCGATTTCGATCTTCCTTTGCCCAAGCGCTCCCACGCAACCTCCTGTCCTATCTGCTGTCGCCAAGTCACCTCGACCTGCGTTAGCTCTCAATCTTCCTTTAGCCAGAACGGACTACGAAGCGATTTTGGGTGTTCAGCCGAACTCCATTGACCCGACTTTTTATGACGCTTCCAATCGTTTTTCGGTGATGCATCGCAATTCGATGAACCGATTCGGTGCCATCCTCGATGGTTCCTCGAGCACCATCATGGTGGTCGAAGCCGCTGGCCGGCCCACTGTTTATCGCCGTGGGATAGCGCAGGTAGCACTCCGCAACGACCAAGGTCTCGGTTGGATCGACAGCGAAGGGGCATTTAGTTTGGATGGCGCCTCGCGCGATGGAGCCCGCGAAGGCTGCCGCGCTGCCAACGGATGCTCCGCCGCCATGAATGCGAAGAACGACAATGAACCTTACTCATTCCACAGTGCAGGAAGCCACGCCCTTTTTGCGGATGGCCATATCGCGTTTCTGAATGAGTCGATCTCGCTGAGCGTGATGGCAGCACTCTGCACGCGGGCCGCCGCTGACGACCCAGGAAACGAAGTTGCCGAGTAACTCGCCAACAGACAAAAATTCAGGGACAAGCAATCTTGGAATAGCCATCCGAATCGAGCGGGGATCCTACCTTGGATTCCTATTCTTGGCATACAATGCGTGGGTCTCTGTCGCACGTTTATGCTGCCTTCATGGCTACGTGACGGATGTCGCTTGCGTGATGGCCTTGCCGTTGTTAAGCGCTGTCCATCGCGGCAATCCCATACGAAGCATGCGCCTTAGATACCTTTGCCCACTGAAATTCTTTCGACATCCCCATATTTCGTTCAAGGCGACGTCTCATGCCGCATCCTCGAAAACCATCGAAGTCATTGGTTTCTATCGATCCAAGTCCCTTCTGTCCTCACGGCCAGATCGATTCACACGGCTCTAGCAATACCGCCCCAGCCTTACGGCGTTCACGAAAAGCGTTACGTTGCGCATTCGTTGGTTCGCTTTTATGGACCGTGGCTCCAGGCTCGATAGATGGTTTGTTCCAAATCGCCCAAGCGCAATCTGAAAAGAGCCCATCGCCAACCAACTCCCAGTCTGAAAACTCTATCGCGACCCCAAAAGACCACATGAACGAGAGCAACCCATTTTTTGCACCGAGCAAACTCCCATTGCTAGCCCCAGACTTCAAGGCTATCCAAACGCCTCACTTCTTACCTGCATTTGAATCGGGCATGAAGCAACAGCTTGCAGAGATGGATGCGATTGCGGACCAGAAGGATCCTCCCACGTTCTCGAATACGTTGGTTCCGATGGAGAAGTCAGGTGAGATCCTAACACGCGTCTCCTCGGTCTTTTTTAATTTGGCATCCGCCCATACCAATCCAGAGATTCAGAAGATCGAAGAAGAGATCGCGCCCAAGCTGGCCGCTCATTCGGATGATATTCACTTGAACAAAAAACTTTTTGCTCGTGTGGAATCGCTCTGGAACAGTTCCGAGAAAGAAACTTGGACCGAAGAACAACGTCGGCTGCTGCAAGAAACCTATGAGGATTTCGTGCGGGCAGGTGCTAGGCTTTCCGACGATCAGCAAGCCAAGGTGCGAGCGATCAATGAGCAGTTGTCGTCGCTTGAGACTCAGTTTCAAAATAACCTTTTGGCCATCACCAAAGAACGGGCAGTGCTCGTTGACGATGTATCCAAATTGGAAGGGATGAAAGAATCCGAGGTCAATGCGGCCAAGCAAGCTGCCGCGGTGAAAGGCCAAGATGGGAAGTACCTGATTGCGATCACCAATACGACTCGGCAGCCGGTGCTCACGAGTCTCAAGAACCGAGAGATGCGTCGCCAGGTTTGGCTCGCGTCAGCCAATAGGGCGATTGGAGAATCAGGAGGGCTCGACAACCAACCGATCGTTCTCGAATTAGCGAGACTTCGCGCCGAGCGGGCGAAACTTCTTGGGTACCCCAACCATGCGGCGTTCACCCTTGAAAACCAGATGGCGAACGATCCCAAATCGGCATTCGACATGCTTCGCAACTTAGTGCCTGGAGTGGTCGGTAAAGCCATGTCCGAGGCGCTGATGATCGAACAAGCGATGAAGGCCGATGGTGTGAGTGGGCCGGTCGAACCATGGGACTGGGAGTACTATGCCGAGAAAGTACGCGTCAAAGAATATCAAGTCGACGAGAACTCGATCAAACCCTACTTCGAACTCGAAAGTGTGCTGAAGAATGGTGTTTTCTATACCTTTGGGAAACTCTATGGCATCGAGTTTCGCGAGCGCACGGATCTTCCGGTTTGGCATCCGACCGTTCGTGTATTCGACGTGCTCGGAACTGACGGAAAACAAATCGGTTTGTTTTACGCCGACTACTTCCAGCGAGATAGCAAGCGAGGTGGTGCATGGATGGATTCACTCGTTGCACAGTCTCGTTTGTTAAACCGGCTTCCTGTCGTTGTTAACGTGATGAACATTCCTGAACCAGCCCAAGGGGAACCCACCTTGCTGAGTCTGGATCACGTGACAACCATGTTCCACGAATTGGGCCATGGTGTGCATGGATTATTTTCATCGGTCGAGTACCCGAGTCTGTCAGGAACGTCGGTGCCTCGAGATTACGTCGAGTTCCCCTCCACGTTCCATGAGGACTGGGCTATCGAACCCGAAGTGTTGACCAACTATGCTCGGCACTACCAAACCGGTGAAACGATCCCTAGAGAGTTACTGAACAAAGCGATCGCAGCGAACAAGTTCAATAAAGGGTACGAGACGCTGGAGTATTTGGCCGCAGCCCTCTTGGACCTGGGATGGCACTCGCTCAACCCGAACGAGATTCCCAAAGACGCCATCGCATTCGAAAACGAACTCCTGAGGCGCTTTGGCGTAGACTATGCTCCAGTTCCACCGCGCTACCGGACAACGTACTTTGCACACGCGTGGTCCGGTGGCTATTCGGCTGGCTACTATGCCTATCTTTGGAGCGAAGTCCTCGCGGCCGATGCCTTTGCATTCATGAAGTCGCAACACGGTTTAACGCCGGAAAACGGAAAGCTTTTCCGGGACAAGATTTTATCGCGGGGTGGTACGCGCGAAGTGATGCAACAGTACATCGATTTCCGGGGGAGTGAGCCCAAGGTTGATGCGCTGCTCATTCGGCGTGGACTTAAACAACCCTAGCTTTCCTCGCGGGTTGCGATTTTTCCTCTTGGATGCGTTAAAGGTTATCATGGCAAAGGAATCGCCGGTCGTATTGGTCCTCAATCCCGGCTCATCGACCCTGAAGTATGCCATGTATCGGCATCGAGCGAGTTCAGGACTGGAACAACTCGTTGCGGAAACAATGGAATGGCAACTGCGTACTCATGGGACTGCCGACGATTCCATCGATACGCAGTGCGTAGACCGCACCATCGCTGGCTTGATCGCGAATCAACATCCTGGCAATAGTCTCGACAATAGCAAGCCAGTGCTTAGGGAACTCGGCATCGATGTCGTGGCAACACGCGTCGTGCATGGCGGAAGCCTGTTTACCAAACCGACGCGAGTTTCCTCGGAAATGCTGCGGGAGCTTGAAGGCACCATCCACTTAGCACCGCTCCATCAACCCCCTGCGATCGCCACCATGCGAGGAGCCATGGCAGCGATTCCCGTAGCGTTGCATGTCGCTTGTTTCGATACTGCATTCCATGCGACGTTGCCCGAGGTTGAACGCCGGTTTGCAATCCCAGAGGCGCAATACCGAAACGGCGTCCGCCGCTATGGCTTCCACGGCCTTTCTTACGAATCGATCGCGCAATGCCTACCAGGTATTTCCTCGCGTGGCGCGTCCGGAAGAACTGTTGTATGCCATCTTGGGAACGGCGCGAGCGTGTGCGGCATGTTGGCCCTCGAGAGTCGGACAACCACGATGGGGTTTACACCTCTGGACGGGTTGATCATGGGGACTCGATCAGGACGTATCGACCCCGGCATATTGATTCATTGGATGCGGCAGTCGATGGGACCCGAGCAGATCGAGACACTTTTGACCAAGGAATCAGGCTTGCTGGGGCTTTCTGGTACGAGCAGCGACATGCGTCGGATCGTGGACGCGTTGTCGACTGACGAGAGATGTGAACTGGCGCTCGATATGTTCTGCCGAAGTGTCGCAAAAGAGATCGCAGGGGCAGCAACCGCGCTGGGTGGAATTGACGCCATCGTCTTCACAGCGGGTATTGGGGAGCACTGCGCGATAGCACGAAGTCGTATTGTTGGGTACCTTGGGTGGATCGGGGCGAAGATCGACGAATCGCTCAACGATCAAAACTCAGTCCGACTGCATCGACCTGAAAGCACGATCGAGATTCTTTGCATTCCAACCGATGAGCAAAAAATCTTGGCGGAGAATGGACTGCGATTGCTTCAGACGGTGCGATTGCTTCAAACTAACCGAATGGATCTCGAACCCTAGAGTTCGAAGCGACATTGAATTTGTCTGCGAAAATAAGTTTTTAAAAAGTACCGATTTCCTTCCACGCACCGGAGCCCCACCCATGGTAAACGGCACTATCTCGACCTCCTCGCAGGCGATCTCGCAGGGCGAGGTCACCTTGCTGGATGCATTCTGGCGGGCCGCAAATTACCTCTCGGTAGGGCAAATTTATTTGCTCGGAAACCCATTGCTTCGTGAGCCGCTGGTGCGCGAGCACATCAAACCGCGGTTGCTGGGGCATTGGGGAACCACTCCCGGGCTCAATTTCATCTATGTCCATATGAATCGCGCTATCCGCCAACGGGATCTAAACATGATCACCGTGTGCGGACCAGGACACGGTGGCCCAGGTATGGTCGCGTGTGCTTATCTCGAAGGCACCTACAGCGAGGTCTATCCAAACGTTTCCCAAGACCTCGTAGGAATGCAGAGACTCTTCAAGCAATTCAGTTTCCCAGGCGGAATTCCTTCGCACGTCGCACCGGAGACCCCCGGTTCGATACACGAGGGGGGAGAATTGGGTTACGCCCTTTCGCACGCGTTTGGCGCAGCGTTCGACAATCCCGATTTGATCGTAACTGCGATCGTCGGGGATGGAGAAGCGGAGACGGGACCCTTGGCAACTGGGTGGCATGGGAACAAGTTCCTAAATCCCAAGCGCGATGGCGCTGTGCTGCCGATTTTGCACTTGAACGGCTACAAGATCGCAAACCCCACCCTGCTCTCGATCATCCCTGAAGAAGAGCTGTCCGCCTTGATGACCGGTTACGGGTATGAGCCGATTTTTGTAAGTGGGTCGGAACCTGCAAAGGTCCATGTGGAAATGGCGAGCGCTGTTGACTACTGCATCGATCGCATCCAATCGATTTGGAAATCGGCCAGGACGGGATCGTTTGAGGGGCGTCCCCGCTGGCCAATGATTGTTCTCCGCACTCCCAAAGGATGGACATGTCCGAAGCAAATCGATGGCAAACCGGCCGAGGACTCCTGGCGAGCCCACCAAGTTCCTATGGGTGATGCTCGCAAACCGGAGCATATCGTGGTGCTCGAAGGTTGGCTCCGCAGCTACCGTCCCGAGGAGCTCTTTGACTCGAACGGGAAACTCAAGGACGAAATCGCTTCGATAGCCCCGCGAGGAACTCGTCGCATGAGCGCGAATCCTATCACCAACGGCGGGGTACTGCTCCAGGAATTGCGTTTACCGGCATTGGATCGGTATGCGTTGGCAGTACCGGAGCCGGGAAGCACGATGGCGGAATCGGCAGGCGTTCAAGGGAAGTACATCGCCGGCGTAATGTCCGAGAATCTCGAGGCAGCCAACTTTCGCGTCTTCAGCCCCGACGAAAATGCATCCAACCGCTGGGGAGCTCTCTTTGATGTCACCAATCGCTGCTTGATCGATCCTGTCCCACCGAACGCGGATCACGTCTCCCCGGACGGGCGCGTGCTGGAGGTCCTTAGCGAGCACCAGTGCCAAGGCTGGCTCGAAGGATACTTATTGACTGGTAGGCACGGTTTCTTCAATTGCTACGAAGCCTTTATCCATATCATCGATAGCATGTTCAATCAGCATGCCAAATGGCTCAAGGTTTGCAACCATATTCCATGGCGTCGCCCGATCGCATCGTTGAATTATCTTTTGACCAGCCACGTCTGGAGACAAGATCACAACGGTTTCTCGCACCAGGACCCCGGATTCATCGATCACGTCGCCAACAAGAAATCGGAGATTATCCGCATTTACCTACCGCCGGATGCGAATACACTTTTGTGCATCACCGAGCATTGCTTGCAGACGAAGAACTACGTCAATGTCATCGTCGCTGGGAAACAACCCGCTCTTCAGTATTTTGATATCGACTCTGCCCGAAAGCACTGCCAAGCAGGACTGGGGATCGTGCCGTGGGCCAGCACCGATGAAGGAGCATCGCCCGATGTGGTGCTCGCATGCTGCGGCGATGTCCCGACCATGGAAGTTCTCGCGGCTCGTGCGATCATTGCAGAACTGATGCCAGATGTTCGCGTTCGCACCGTCAATGTCGTGGACCTGATGCGACTCCAGCCGCACACTGAACATCCACATGGCTTGTCCGACGACGCGTACGATGCGATCTTCACCAACGACCGAGCCGTCATTTTTGCGTTTCACGGCTACCCTTCGCTGATTCACCAGTTAACCTACCGACGACGAGGTCACGATCGACTGCATGTTCGAGGCTACAAAGAAGAAGGCACAACCACCACGCCTTTCGATATGACCGTCCTCAACGATTTGGATCGATTCAAGTTGGTCATGGATGTGATCGACCGCGTGCCAGGTCTTTTAAAACGCTATCCCCACGTCCGAGAGGAAATGCTTCGTCGTCGCAGAGAACACCGAGAGTACATAATTCGCGAGGGAGAGGATCCCCCGGCCATCCGCGATTGGAAATGGAAGAACTAAAACTCCATGGACGATACCAAACATGTCCCTCACACCTTGGTCACTCGATTAACCTCGACGGTTCCTGCCGCTATCGCAGTCGTTGAGGTCGATGGTCCCATGGCGGTTTCACTCGTCCAAAAGCACTGGCGACCTAATTTTGGATCCTCGGAATTGAAAGTGGACCAGATCCGCTACGGAGTCTTTCGAATCGATCCTGAAGGTTCCGACCATCGCAACGTCGATGAACCAGGAGAATCGATCGTCGTTCACCGAAGCGGTGAGGAATGCGTAGAATTGCATTGTCATGGTGGGGCCATCGCCGCCGAACGCATCATCCACGCGCTCGTCCACCATGGAGCTGCTCGCCGCTCTTCGTCGGAATGGATCACCAGTCGCTCTGAAGATGACTTCCAAGCCGAAGCGACCATGGCGTTGCTGCAGGCGACCACACTACGGACAACCATGATCCTGATGGATCAATGGCGAGGGGCTCTCCGCGCGGCAGTCCGATCGATCGAAGAGCATTTGCATCATCAACGCTTCGTCGAGGCCAAAACAGCCATAGCAGCTCTCGAGCAATACTCAGAACTTGGGCTGCATCTCTTGCAACCATGGAAGGTGGTCCTCTGCGGTCCACCCAATGTCGGAAAAAGTAGCCTCCTTAATCGCTTGCTCGGCTACACACGCGCTATTGTGCACGAGCAAGCAGGCACGACGCGTGACATCCTCGCCGAATCGACCAGCATCGATGGTTGGCCGGTGGCTCTCGTCGACAGCGCAGGGATCCGTCCCACGAACGATCAAGTCGAACACCAAGGCATTCAACGAGCCGTTCAAGCGATCCAGGGTGCGGATCGAGTACTGCTCCTCGTCGATCCTGTTCAAGGTTGGTGCCGCGAGCATGCCGAAATCCTCGAACAAGCAGGCGAAGCAAAAACATTGGTCGTACAAACCAAAGCCGATATCTCGGATCGCAGAGCATCAAGTGTCCCATCCCACCTCCCGGTCACACTGGTTAGCAACACCCAAAAAATTGGTTTGGATCTATTGCTCGAACGAGTTTCAAGATCGCTCGTTCCCGCCCCCCCCTCTCAGGGCACTCCCGTGCCTTTCTGCTCAAGGCACCTTCAGTTGCTCGACCACTTCAGTTGCTCGACCAATGGAGGGAATACACGATTCCCACTGTTTCGAAGAGAAAGCACAAAATTGCATCGGCGAACTTGATTTGTAACGCTTTGTATCAACGCTTGCCCATTTTGTTGCCCGAGCCGAGAATGCACCTCGAGTAATTCCCGAAACCCATCTGTCTTTAGAACCTTGCAACAAGGGTTGGGCGGGGGAGACGCTTGAAGTTCGAAGGATTTTCCTTATGAAGATAGATGTTATCGCGCACCTACACGCAAAACCTGGCCGCGAGGCTGAGTTGCGACAAGTGCTCGAAGGGTTTGTGATTCCGACTCGCAACGAGGATGGTTGCATTCGATACGATCTGTTCGTCGACCTCGATCATCCGACCAAGTTCACATTCATCGAGGAGTGGGCCAGCCGTGAGGCTTGGGAAAAGCACGGCCAGTCATCTCACATCACATCCGGTCGCAAGCACTTTCCTGAGTTGCTCGCGGAACCTGGTTGGGTTCAAGCGGTAACGCGGATCGCATAGGTTCCCCTGATGCCTGAGACGGACTTGGGGCCGATGCTCTCCCCGCGTAGTGTTGCGGTGGTGGGAGCCAGCGATACACCGAACAAAGTCGGATCCAGTGTTTTTCGCAATCTGACATCAAGTGGCTTTGCGGGTCCAATCTATCCGGTCAACAGCCGCTCATCGACCGTACAAGGTCGCGCGGCGTACGGTTCTCTCACTCAAATTGGCCAGCCAATCGACCTTGTCGTTATTTGCACCCCGGCAGCAACGGTTCCAGCGCTGATTCGTGAGTGCGGTGAGTTGGGGATCCGAGGTGTCGTGGTTTTGACAGCAGGCTTCCGAGAGCTCGGTGAATCCGGGCGGATACTGGAAGCGAAGATCCTTGAAGAGAAATCCAAATTCCCATCGCTTCGCATCATCGGTCCGAACTGCGTCGGAATCGTCGAGCCTAAGATTCGATTGAGCGCGAGTTTTGCATTGGGGATGCCTGCGGCGGGAAGCGTGGCGTTCATTTCCCAATCGGGAGCCCTTTGCACGGCGATCCTCGATTGGGCGTTGCTCCAAGGGGTTGGATTCTCACACTTCATCTCGCTCGGAAATCAACTCGATGTTGGATTTGCCGATCTCCTCGACTACCTCGCGGAGGATCCTGAAACCACGTCTGCAATTCTCTACATAGAATCGGTCGTGCAATCTCGATATTTCATGGCTGCTGCGAAGAAATTTGCTAGCCGAAAACCGTTGATCGCGTACAAGGCGGGGCGATTCGCACAATCCGCCAAGGCTGCTGCATCGCATACGGGAGCGATGGCTGGAGTCGACGCAGTGTACGATGCCGCGATGAAGCGTGCAGGGATCGTGCGAGTCTTCGACATGCAATCCCTCTTTGCGTGTGCAGAACTTTTGACGCTGCATCCCCAAGCCATCGGTCCACGACTGGCTATCGTGACAAACGCCGGTGGTCCTGGCGTGATGGCGACCGACACATTGCTCGAAGAGAACGGTCAGCTCGCGGAATTAGCGCCTGAGACCATCAAAGAACTCGATGCATTCCTACCTGTGAATTGGTCCCGGGCCAATCCAGTCGATGTCATCGGAGATGCCGATGCCGAACGGATTTCGAAAGCGGTGACAGCAACCTTGGCTGACCCCAACGTTGACACCGTTCTTGCATTATTAACCCCTCAAGCGATGACGCATCCGACCCAGAGCGCACGCGCGCTAGCCGCAATTTCCATCCCTCCCGGCAAAGCCATCTTGGCATCGCTGATGGGAGGAGAACAAATCGCAGAGGGAAGACGGATCCTTCAGCAGAGCGGCATTCCCACCTTCGAAACTCCGGAGCAAGCGATCCATGGCTTGATGCATTTGATCGATCACTCCAAGAGACGCGACTCGCTGACGACTATTGTCGATAACAAACCGATACCCTTGGCCGGAACTCGCGAAGAACGCCGACGGTACGTTGATGATTTGGCCAAACCATCAATGAAACCATTGTCTGAAATGGGAACATCGGCTCGCACGTTGACCGAACCGGAATCCAAACAACTGCTTGTCCGCTATGGTATTCCCACTACCCCGATACGGATCGCTCCAACGGCAAGTGAAGCCGTCCAGGCTGCCGAGGAACTCGGGTTTCCGGTCGTCCTGAAAATTCTTTCTCCGCAAATCTCCCACAAGACCGACGTAGGTGGCGTCGCACTGAATTTAGCGACAGCCACTCAGGTACGTGAGTCGTTTGAACGGATGATCGCCCAAGCCCGTTCGATGCGACCTGAAGCCGAACTTCTCGGCGTAACCGTCCAACCCATGATCGCGGAACTGCACGGCGTCGAGTTAATTCTCGGTGCAAAGCAAGATCCTGTTTTCGGATCGGTGATCATGATGGGAACCGGCGGGATCCATGCTGAGATCTATCGAGACCGCTCGCTGGAATTGCCACCCATCGACCGTTCACTCGCCCTTCGCATGCTCCAAAATCTGAGATGCTGGCCATTGCTTCAAGGATACCGCGGCGCGAAAGCGGCGAACATCGAAGCTGTCGCGGAACTCATCACTCGCTTCGCCGCCATGATCGTTGAACAACCCCGAATTCTCGAGTGCGATTTGAATCCACTGGTCGTCAGCTCCAGTCAGGTGATCGTACTTGATGCTCGCTTTGTGATCGGCAATTCTAGCTTTTCGCCGGCCGATCCTTTTTCCCATCTTGCCATCGCCCCGGAAAACTGACCGGTCTGCAGGCCATTGATCTGCAGTACAACCATCGATCTGCAGTACAATAGGAAAGCTTCACGCGAAAGGAAGAATCATGAGCCATGAGCCTTGGGAGGAATGGGATGCCAAGTTTCAACAGACCATCGTCGGCGATTACTTGAGCATCGACCAACGGACCAAACTTTGTCACGTCGCGAAATTGGTGGAGTGCCGTATCGGAGAACTCCTTTTCCGCGAAGGGGGGCACAGCGACTGCTCGTATGTGTTGCTCCATGGGCAACTGGATCTGCTCATGAAGGTTCCCGGGCGAGGCGACCAGCGGATATTGACCGTGGGGCCGGGCGATTTTCTTGCATGGTCGTCTGTACTTGGGGATGGAACCATGACCTGCTCCGCCCTCTGCCGGACCGATTGTCAGTTGTTCTCGTTGCACGCAGCCTCGCTCAAGTCGTTGCTCGAAACGGATCACGAATTGGGATACCAGTTCATGAGAATGCTTTCGGGCGGATTATCCCATCGTTTGATGGCGACCCGACTGCAGTTGCTGGATCTGTTCGCTCCAAATAATGAGAACCATGGTCTTCCAAACGTTTTGCAAAAATCGTCATGATAGCGCCCCGCGCAGCACCCTCCCGAAAGCACAATCATGACACCCATCCACTTGGGCAATAACTCGGATGCTACAAGCACCTCGAGCAAGTCTTCGTCCAACCATACCCAAGACCGGAACCAATGGCCTCACGGGTTCCTTCCCAAGGAGCAATTCCCGGCATTCATCGATCTCCTGAATCAATCCTTCGATGAAGTGATCGGCCCGCGGGTCGATCAAGGAGCTATTGTTTACGATGCGATCCGATCTGCGAGTGAGTTGCCTCACGGTTGGACCGATGTGCAATCGCCCGGAGTGTATCGACTCGAGAGAAAATCGAGTATCGACGATTCGAGGATCGACCCTTCGTGCGAAGAGGAGTACTTCGGGTACAACGTAGGACCCCATTCATGGAAGAAGTACCTCTTCCCTCCGTTGACGACCTTGATGAAGTCCAAAAAAACCACCGACGGATGGCAAATGGAAATGACCGCCGAACCGATCAGACGCCGAGTGCTACTCGGCGTGCGAGCTTGTGAGTTGGCGGCCATCGCCATCCAGGATAAGGTTTTCCTCACTTCAGGAACCGTGGATCCCATCTACCAAACGCGTCGAAACCATCTTTTGATTATCGCTGTGAATTGCACTCAAGCAGCATCGACTTGTTTTTGCACGTCGATGAACTCGGGGCCTGAATGCCGTTCCGGATTCGATTTGGCGATGACGGAACTATCGGATGGATTCCTTGTTGAAGTGGGCTCCGATGCAGGCCAAACCATTTTTGAATCGCTCAAACTACGGACAGTGACCACGGACGAGATCGACCGCGGAAGAACAAGGCGAGCTAGGGCTGTTGATCAGATCACCAAGCGCATGAATACCGACGGGATACGCGATCGGTTGCTATCGCAGCTCGAGAATCCCCATTGGAACGATATTGCATCGCGATGCCTGTCGTGCGCGAACTGCACCATGGTTTGCCCAACCTGTTTTTGCTCGAGTGTCGACGAAGTTCACGAATTGACCGACGATGAGATCGTGCGACAGCGGCGATGGGACTCCTGCTTCAACGTCGATATCAGCCATCTCTCAGGTGGTCCCGTTCGAGACACGATTCGGTCCCGATACCGGCAATGGCTGACGCACAAGCTCGCAACGTGGATCGATCAATTCGATACTTCGGGTTGCGTCGGTTGTGGTCGCTGCATCACATGGTGTCCGGTCGGCATCGATCTCACCAAGGAAGTTGCAACCTTGTGCGAGGAGTCGTCATGACCATAGCACCGTCGCTATCCCCCGTTCCGCAGCAGGGATCTTGGCAATCGCATCCTGCAGAGATCGTATCGATCCTAGAAGAAATCGAGACCGTATCCACCTACCGCATGCGTTTTCGAGACCCCGAATTGGCGCGTTCGTATCGATTCAAAGCGGGTCAGTTCAATATGCTCTATGTCCCGGGCTGTGGTGAAGTGGCGATCAGCCATAGCGGCCCGCCGGATTCAGACACCGGTGATTTCCTACACACGATCCGAGTCGTCGGTCGAGTCACAGAAGCGATCCGGGCCTTGGAGGTTGGAGAGACATTGGGCGTTCGAGGCCCATTCGGAAATCCATGGCCCTTAGAAACTTACCGAGGACGCGGCTTCGATGTCTTCCTCGTCGCAGGGGGGCTGGGACTGGCCCCGCTGAGACCGGTGGTTTATCAACTGCTGAAGGAACGGGATCACTATGGTCGTATCGGCTTGTTGATCGGAGCGCGGAGTCCGAGCATGCTCCTCTATTCTGAGGAAATTCGCGCATGGGAATCATCGGGCATCGAGATCCAACGCACCGTGGACCGAGCCGACCGAGATTGGCATGGAAGTGTTGGTACCGTTCCACTTCTCATCGATCGGTTACGAGGAGTTCGGCTCGATCGGACAGCTATGCTCGTTTGTGGACCTGAGGTGATGATGCACTATTCAGCCCAAAGTGCGATCCGCCTAGGGCTCGATCCTAGCGCTATCTGGGTGTCCATGGAGCGGAACATGCAATGCGGATTTGGGCACTGCGGTCACTGCCAATGGGGTTCGCTTTTCCTTTGCAAAGACGGCCCTGTCGTCCGGTGGGATTCGGCTTTCAGCAAGATGCGAGTGAGGGATCTGTGATGAAATCCAAGCCTAAAATTGCAATCATAAAGTTCGCTTCGTGCGATGGTTGCCAGCTTACATTGCTCGACGCCGAGGATGAATTGCTCGCCATTGCTGACGCCGTAGATTTGGCTCATTTCGCAG
Source organism: uncultured Pirellula sp. (assembly GCA_903892355.1). GTDB lineage: Bacteria > Planctomycetota > Planctomycetia > Pirellulales > Pirellulaceae > JBKCUI01. The sequence continues at coordinate 28,436 of CAITIE010000120.1, forward strand.
AGGCGAGCAGTCGACTCGATGCTGGACCTTATGATGTCGCGATCGTCGAAGGATCGATCACGACGGAGGATGACCGATTGCGATTACTGCGATTGCGGGACGAATGCCGATGGATGGTAACGATCGGCGCGTGCGCAACCTCGGGTGGAATTCAGGCGCTGCGGAATTTCGCAGATCACGAGGAGTTCATCCGGGCCGTGTATGCGACACCCGAGACCATTCACTCGCTGGCCACATCCACTCCGATCGCCTCCCATGTTCGGGTCGATTTCGAATTGAGGGGATGCCCTGTCGACAAAAGCCAATTGCTCGAGGTACTATCCTCACTCATCGCGGGTCATCGCCCGAGGACATCGACCGAGAGTGTTTGCCAACCTTGCAAACGCAAGGGCACCATATGTGTCGTGGTTGCACAAGGCATCCCATGCTTGGGACCGATCACGCAATCCGGGTGCGGATCGATTTGCCCTGCGTTTGATCGTGGGTGCTATGGATGCTTTGGGCCGACGGTGCAACCGAATATGGCTGGACACTCACAAGGCGTATTGCTACCTCGCATGTCGGAACGCGACGCCGTGAATCTCTTGCGAGGATTCAATGCGGCGGCACCTTCGTTCCAGCAAGAAAGTGTTCGACTGTGGCAGATAACTCAAACCCGCGATTCCACCCGATGACCCAATCGAACGGCGAACCCAGAGTAATTCGTGTCCCAATTTTGACGCGGGTCGAGGGGGAAGGCGCGCTCGATATCCGTTTTCATGGACGCGAGCCCACCGAGGTCCATCTCAGGATCTATGAGCCCCCCCGTTTCTTCGAAGCATTCTTGAGAGGCCGCCCGATGGAGGATGTGGCCGACATCACATCGCGGATCTGTGGGATTTGCCCCATCGCGTACCAAATGACGGCAGTCCAAGCGCTGGAGTCGATCCAGGGAGTGAAGGTCTCCCAGGAGATCCGTTGGTTGCGAAGGTTGGTGTACTGTGCGGAATGGATTGAAAGCCACGTGCTGCACATCCACTTACTGCACGCACCGGATTTTTTTGGGTGCGCCAGCGCGATGGAGTTGGCAAAGCAGTTCCCAGACGAAGTCAAACGGGGATTGAAACTCAAGAAGCTCGGCAATCAGTTGCTGGAGATTCTCGGTGGACGCGCGATCCATCCTGTCAATTTGGCGATCGGTGGTTTCTATCGCTTGCCGCGCCGAGAAGAACTGGACGCGCTGATACCCGAATTTGAACGCGGCCTCGCCTGGGCAACGGAGGCCGCGCGATGGCTTGCCAAACTCGAGTTTCCCTCCTTCGAATCCAACTACGAGTTCGTCGCTCTTTCGCATCCTGAGGAATATGCGATCGAGGAGGGGGAGATCAAGGTTTCCGATGGGACGGCAATTCCAACGTCGAGTTACGAAGAGCATTTCCAAGAGGTCCAGGTTCCCCATTCGACGGCACTGCAATCGCGACGAGTCGCAACGGGGGGGACTTACTTTGTAGGCCCGCTGGCCCGAATCCAGCTCAACTTCAACCAACTGACACCCCACGCGAAAACCATCGCTAGCGAAATCGGCATCGATCCATCCTGCCGGAATCCCCACCGCAGTATCCTGGCGAGAGCCATCGAAGTGGTTTACGCCTTTGAGGAGGCGTTGAAAATAATGAAACGAAGAGCGTGGCCGAGCGAAGCTCGCAAAGCACTTCAGAATGTGATGGCAGGAGAAGGCATCTCCGCGACCGAGGCCCCTCGCGGACTAATCTTTCATCGGTATCGAGTCGATGAGACGGGGAAGATCGAGTTTGCAAAGATCGTGCCGCCCACTTCCCAAAATCAGTCCCAAATCGAATCCGACCTGCGACAGTTGTTGCCGACGATTGCCGACAAACAAGACCAACAAATTGCGATCGATTGCGAACGGCTCGTCCGTTCGTATGACCCGTGCATTAGTTGTTCGACCCATTTCCTGAAAGTGAACATCGCACGCGATGGACTGAGACCGGAATGAACGACGAGGAAACGAACCAATATCGCATTACCATCGTCGGTATCGGAACTCCACACGGAGACGATTCGATCGGTTGGCACGTGGTTCAAGAGTTAGGTCAAAGTGGAATACTCCCTTGCCAATTGGTGGTGGCGCGCAACCCCATTGAATTGCTCGACCATATGGAGATGTCGGAGAAACTGCATATCTGCGATGCATGCTGGGGGGAGCAACCCGGCCGCATCCACCGGTGGCAGTGGCCTCAGGAGGAATTGACTGGTTTTCGATGGACTGGAACGCACGACTTCGACGTCGTGGGTGCACTGCATCTCGGGCAGCAACTCAGTTTGCTTCCACGCGAAACCGTTCTCTGGGGGATCGAAGCGATCCGATTCGAGGCGGGCGACTCGCTCTCGGAGAGTTCCCGCCAAGCGATCCGAAGTTTAGCCAAGTTGATCCAGCAAGAGATACTGGTGATTCCGGACGACGGATCGGATTCGATCTTGTAATAGGGCCTGTAATTGGGCCTGAAATAGCCACAGAGCCGTGCTGGCCAAAACCCCATGCTACGCCAACGGGTGCACCACCAATCCCGATACGAGCTTGGGAAAGAAGTAAGTGCTCTTAGCCGGCATTCGCTCTTGGTGGAGCGAGATCTTGCGAATGTGTTCGAGAGTGGCTGGCATCACGAGGGACGCCAGCGGATAGACGAGGTTCCCTTCGAGCTTGCCGTTCAGGCCATGGATCACATCTTTGACTTGATGAACATAGGTGGGCTTCGGCATGTCTTTGAGCCCTAGGATATCTTCAAAAACCAAACGATGAAGGACGGAAACGCCGAGCTCCTGCCAATCGTGGCTATGGTCAGCTGCGATTTGAGCCATCCGATCCGCGGCTTCTTGTTTCGCGGAGATTCGGGTCCATTCGTTGGACGCTCGCGAGTAGAGTGCCATGATGAGTTGCTCATCGAGCCTATCCATTTCGGCCCAGACCATGCCGGTGCTTTCCGGCCCTTTGCCGACAATCTCGCAATCGAAGTAGGGCGAAAGCTTTTCATGGAGTTGAGCCGTGGTAAATTCCGGTACTCCGTGGAGCAACCGATGGGTTGGTAGAACGACCAATCCTGGATCGTTCATGCTCACTAGCATGGTTAGCACAAAGTTTGCCGGATGTTCTTCAGGCAGAGGTGATTGAGCATGGAGTTCATCTCGGTAGTTACAGGCAGTTTCATAGCGATGATGCCCGTCGGCAACAAACAGGTCTCGATCGGCCATTAACGCCATCACCTCTTGGATGGTCTTGATGTCGGTAATCGGCCACATGCGATGCAGCACGCCCAGGTGATCGGTAGCTTCGAGACCATGGACGCTTACGACTTTGGATTCCAACAGTTCTTGGATGAAATTGTCGGGATCTGGATAAAGACCAAAAATCTGCGACAGGTTGGCTTGGGTCGCCCTCGTGAGTCGCAGGCGGTCATCTTTGGCTTTGGCGTGGGTTTGTTCATGGGGATAGATGTTTCCCTCGCCGAATCGCTGAAGTTTGACCCGGGCCATAAAACCACGGCGAGTGACCGTTTTCCCGTGCAGATCAAAAATCTGATGGTAGACATAGATCGCCGGATCCGGCTCGATCTGTAAAATCCCCTCGTGGCGCCATGAACGGTAGATCCTGGCGGCGCGGCGATAAACCTCGTTTTCATCCTCGTCGGTGTCCTCGCGGCGGTTGAGTTCCAAGCGAAGGAAATTGAATGGGGATAAATCGTAAAGCTGATTCTGAAGTTCCGCATCGACGACGTCGTACGGTGGAGCAATGCACTCGGACAGCGAGCCGACTTGGGCCAAGTTATATCGTAGGCCGCGAAAGGCGTGGATTTCAGGCATGGCGAAGGCTCACTCGATCATGCCGTGCGAAAACGGCGTGTGAAAATGGCACGAGCCCGGTTGGAAACCGGGCTCGTGTTTGCTTTTTGAAGCTACCCCGCTAGGACTCGAACCTAGAATAAAGGAACCAAAATCCCTTGTGTTGCCAATTACACCACGGGGCAATTCGTAACGGTTAGGCGAAGTGTAGCCAGGAGTCCAAATCTCGGCAACTGGAACTCTGGGGGGATCCCGCTCTCGGTCGGTCAATTGTTTCCTGGAAAACCGACCATCCGACAGCAAACAACCACCGTTTTACCGTAAGACAGCGTGAATTATCGCAATTTTGAGGTTTCTGGCGAGAGGGCAACCATCATCTGCTGGACAGATTGTTGGCGTTTCCTGATGACGTAGTATTTTGCGGAAGGAGCCCCCTGGAAGCTCGGGTTGGAAAGGACCCACTGGAGATTGTCCAGGTTTACAGTCTGCCACTCCATGATTCCGACGATGACGTCACCCGGCATCAAACGTTGCTTCGACGCGGGGCTTCCTGCGCGGATTTCGGTGATTTTTAAGCCGCCCGGGTAGTCTTCGCCGGTTCCAGCCACCGCCGATGCGGGGACAGGGACGACTCGAACACCTATCTGCTCCCACGCAACCCGGCCCACGTTTTGCTCGGTGACCTCCGCCCCGGCGGCACGCAGGGCCACCGTATCCACAACACGCTGATTTCCCCGCTCGATCGCCAATTCCACGGTTTCACCTTTGCGGTGGTCGAGCAGAGCCAACTCCAATTCCAAGCGATTGGTTACGGGATGCCCTGCCACCGACTCGATGACGTCGCACATTCGAGCGTTGCGGCTGGATGTCTCGTCGCTCTTCCCGGAACGTAGCATCAATTTGGAAACACCTTGCTCGTACGATCGCACCACGTCCAGACCATGGGCTACAGGCTCGCGATGCGATGCCGCCACAAGATCTGCCATGACTTCTAACGCGGAATCGATCGGGATCGCAAACCCGATTCCTTGGGCCCCGACCCGAACCGCAACGTTAATGCCGATGACATCCCCGTCGAGATTCAAGAGCGGACCTCCAGAGTTCCCTGGGTTGATATCCGCATTGGTCTGTATCAGATTTTTGTATTCTTGGGATCCGTTGACCGGGATGTTTCGGTGCAGGGCGCTGATGATCCCTTGGGTCACCGTGTTCTGATAGCCGAACGGATTGCCGATGGCGACAACGGTCTCTCCTCGCATCAGATCCGAACTGGTGCCGAACTGGATGGTGGGCAAATCCTTCGTGGTCGGAATCTTGATAAGTGCCAGATCGGTTTCAGGGTCATAGTTGAGAAGCTTGGCGACGGCATTGCTTCCATCGGCCAAGGTGACCTCGATCCGAGTGACATCTTCGACCACATGAAGGTTGGTAATGATGTACCCGCGTCGATCGATGATGACGCCGGTCCCCATCCCGTTGACTTCTTGCTTGGAGCTCGCACCGCTCGAGGATGTGCTCGCGATGGTCTTATTCCCTTGGATATTCACGACCGCTGCTTCTGCGCGCTGGATAGCACGCACGATCGGGGATACGCGGGCCGAGGGGTCCGTGGCCTGAACCGATTGGACTCCCAACGAAAGACTTAGCCCCAATGCTGCGCATGTGAATGGCAGCAAAGTCTGGCTTGCAGTGACAAAGCGAAATTTCATTCTGGGCCCGGTTCCGTTCGGGAAATCAATGCAACCTCGGTTCGTCGAAAGCATGCGGGAATTGCGGGTCCCACCGCCAGTTTCGACAACGACGTATGCATCGGTTATTCCGGTACAACGGCATGATCAACGCGCGTCGGGCGTTAACAAACGCCCCATGCGGAGAAGTCACCCCAGATTAACACTCTACCAAGCATGATCACCGATATTTGCTTGGCCATGCTAGCCAATACCCCGCTAGCCGGGTGGCCAATCCATGGCCCGACCACCTAAAACATGGTAGTGGAGGTGTGGCACGGATTGCCCTCCGTGGCTCCCGATATTGGTCACGACTCGATACCCAGAGTCGCTTAATCCCTGCTCCTTCGCCACCCGGGCGACGACGATTTGCAAATGCCCCAGTAGCTCAGCATCCTCGCTGCTCGCATCATCCAACGATACGATCCTTTTCTTGGGAATGACCAAAAAATGGACAGGAGACTGTGGATGGATATCCGCGAATGCTAGCGAAAGCTCATCTTCGTAGAGGATATTGGCAGGGATCTCTTTGCGGATGATTTTGGAAAAGATCGTTTCGCTCATCGCACTCTGCTCTTTCGGAAAAGTTTCTCTAAACTGCGAGGTCGCTCTTAACCGAAAATTCTACCGTCGGCCGGTGCGCGCGTTGAGGGGGTACCCCCATCTTTGTATTCGGCCCGCAGCACGCCTTCGAACACCCGGGCATGGCCAAGACGGCAATCATCCTTAAGGAAGTAGTTATGCAACCAACCTCCAAAAGCTCCTTCAGGACCACGAACAAGGGCGATTTCGTCGGAATGCGAGTCTGTTTCGCAAAGTGCCTCGTCGTCAGTTGTGTTCTGGGAATCAGTCCTGGTTGCAGCCTTTGCCCAACCGCATTCGATTACGACTATGGAGGATACTCCTCCACGACACCGCGGTCCGATATGCGCAACGGTCGGGTCGGTTCGATCTTCAGCGATCCCGCATTGGGTGCCGATACGCAATCAGCGGGCATCATCATCGATCACGAAGATGGATTCGCGATGGAGAGCGAATATGCTGATGAAATCATTACCAATGATTTCCAAGAAACTCAGTATGGAGATATTCACTCGATCGAAATCGGCTCCGGTGACGAGATGGGTAATGGGATCGAAATTGTTTCCCCGTAGGGAAGATTCCCAAAAGGTTGTTACGGGAATAGGTAACGCACGGTAAGGTCGCCCTCATGGGCACGGCTTCGCCGCAACGCATATCCGGCTGTTGTGAGCAGCAAGGCGCTAGCCGGTGGTGATGCTGTTAGTAGACACGATGACGATAAGCCACCCTCGATGATCGGCATCGCGAGGGACACCGACGGCTAGCGCCAAAGTCGCTCACGGGGCGGCTGACACGCTTGTAGCGGCTTTGTGACGCAAGAACGGCCTCTAACACCTGAATTGCAGGAACTTCCAACGACTTCGTGCAGTGGGTTGACGCTTGTGTAGAATCTGTGAAACGATCCGCCCGACGTTTCCCATAGATTCGTTTCCTCGATTCCCGTTGAGTCAACCGTTGCCGAAAACCCCTTCGATTCGAATTCGAACTGCGACACAGTTTCCTATCAGGACGGATGGGAAATACGTTTTCTATTGGATGACAGCCTATCGCCGTTTGCATTCCAATTTTGCGTTGCAGCGAGCCGTCGAATTGGCTCGTGAATACCGTTGCCCGTTGGTCATTCTCGAAGCGGTTCGGATGGGATACCGCTGGGCCTCGGATCGATTACATCGGTTCATCATCGATGGCATGGTCGATAACCAACAACATGCAGAACAATCCGGCGCGACCTATTTAGCGTACGTTGAACGTCATCGGGGAGACGGACATGGGTTGGCGAGGACTTTAGCAACCCACGCATGCGCCACAATCACCGACGACTTTCCATGTTTCTTTCATCCGGCCCTTTATGGGTCGGTGGTTCGGCGATGGCCTGCGTATGTCGAACTGGTAGACAGCAACGGCATCCTGCCGATGCGGGTCGCGGATCGCACCTTTACCGTGGCACACTCGTATCGCCGTTACATGCAGAAAGTCGTCGCGGTCGAGTTTCCTCAATTCCCAGCCATGGACCCGTTTCGAGGTCCACCCCTGCCTCGACTTGAGAAACTCCCTGCAGAGATCTCCAAGAGTTGGAAATTTGATTCGGCAAATCAACTCGCAAAACTCGATCTCGCAACGCTACCCATCGATCACTCGGTTGCGCTTACGCAGGATCGAGGCGGCCGAGTTGCCGGGCTTGAGGTATTAAAACGGTTTGCTGAGCAGCGGCTGGACGAATATGCCGATGCCCGCAACGAACCGGAGCAGCAGGGCTCGAGCGGATTATCTCCGTATCTTCATTTCGGGCATGTCAGCCCTCAGGAAGTCTTCGATTCCATTTCCGGGTCAGCGGCCGCATGGAGCCCAGACAAAATCGGAAAACCCAATGGGAAAATGGACGGGTTTTGGAACATGGGTGTCAATTCTGAGGCCTTCATGGACCAATTGATGACATGGCGAGAAATCGGGTTCAACATGTGTTCCCGCGAGCCCGATTACGATCGCTATGAGTCCCTTCCCTCATGGGCTCAAAAAACATTAGCAGATCACGCGGGTGATGCTCGGCCCCAAATTTACGATCTCGAACAATTCGAGTCTGCAAGCACCCACGACGAACTTTGGAATGCAGCCCAGCGACAGTTGGTGCGCGAGGGTCGCATCCATAACTACCTTCGGATGCTGTGGGGAAAGAAGATCCTGCATTGGAGTCATTCGCCTCGCGAGGCGCTGGACATCATGATCGAGTTGAACAACAAGTATGCACTCGATGGGCGTGACCCTAATTCTTATAGCGGGATCTTTTGGGTGTTGGGCCGATACGATCGCGCATGGGGCCCCGAGCGGCCCATCTTTGGCAAGATCCGATACATGACCAGCGAATCCACTCGCTCGAAGTATTCGGTCAAACAATACCTCCGTCGATACGCGGCCGACCAATGATCGCGGCACTCATTTACCCACATCAATTATTCCCGATTCCAGCGGGACCCACAAAGAAGAAGCCGCCGACGCCAACCTGGATCGATGGTGCTGATCAGGTCTATTTGATCGAAGACCCGCTCTTTTTCACTCAGTACCCATTTCATCGCCAAAAGTTGATGCTCCATCGCGCATCGATGCGCAGTTACGCAGACCGCTTGCGTGGAGCCGGTCGAAAAGTCACGTATGTCGAAGCAACATCGCTCACCCGATCGGGCGATATCGCAAAACAGCTACGCCGAGACAAGATTCGAGTGTGCCGTACGATTGATCCTGACGACGAGTACCTGCGCCGTCGGCTTGTTCGCGGATGCTCTGAAAATGGGGTCGAACTCGAAATGCTCGAGAGCCCACACTTCCTTACCAGTCGTGCCGAGATCGATCGATTTGTTGAAAACAAAAAGAAACTCTTCTTCACCAATTTCTACATCGAACAGCGCAAGCGACTCGGGGTACTCCTCGATGAGGAGGGCAAGGCTGTCGGCGGGAAATGGAGTTTCGACACCGAAAACCGACGCAAACTACCCGCCAAAGTCATTCCTCCTGAACTGGGTTTCCCAATTCCCGATGAATATGCGAAAGAAGCTCGCGCGTATGTCAATACGAACTTTCCCAACGCCCTTGGAGAATCGCAACCCCTTTGGTATCCCCACGACGAACCAGGCTCCAAACGTCATCTCGAACGCTTTCTCGAACAACGATTGCCATCATTCGGTGATTATGAGGATGCGATCAGTCGCAACTCGGATTTTGTCTTTCACTCCGTATTGACCCCGATGCTCAACATTGGCTTGCTCAACCCTAGCGATGTCGTTGCCCGCGCCCTAGAGGAGCATGAGTCGGTACCGATGAATTCGCTTGAAGGATTCGTACGACAAGTCATCGGATGGCGCGAGTACATGCGTTTGGTGTACCGTCACTATGGTGTTCAGCAGCGAACCCGAAATTACTGGCAACACCATCGAACGTTGCCGAAATCTTTTTACGATGGCACGACCGGAATCGAACCCGTGGATCACTCGATCCGACGGGTCTTAAAATACGGTTATTGCCATCACATCGAACGCTTGATGGTGCTGGGTAACTTTATGTTGCTGTGTGAGTTTTCCCCAGATGCGATCTATCAATGGTTCATGGAGATGTTCGTTGACGCTTATGATTGGGTGATGGTCCCGAACGTCTACGGAATGAGCCAACACGCGGACGGGGGTATGATCACAACCAAACCGTACATCAGCGGCTCCGCCTATGTCTTAAAAATGAGTGACTTCAAGAAAGGGGATTGGTGCCCGATCTGGGATGCTCTCTACTGGAATTTCATCGCCAAGCACCGAGATTTTTTTAGCTCCAATCCGCGCATGAGTGTGATGACGGGCCAACTGGATCGCATGGGTGATAAACTCCAACAGCACCAACGCACCGCAGAAGCGTTTTTGAGCCGATTGGATTGACGCAGCCAGCACCGAAGTCGGCTCGTTTTTCTGCAGTGGGTGATCATGCATATCACGGCAATAAAAAAGCCTCGTTCCTGTTCGGAGCGAGGCTTTTCGAGGTAACTCATAGCGGATCCGCGTCGATGCTGGAATACTCGCGCGAGAATCGTTCGGATCATGCTTCGTCGAGGATCTCGACAGCCTTGAACTTCTCCCCTTCGAGCATCGACAAACTAGCGCCACCTCCGGTGCTGACGTGGGTCACTTGGTCGGCAAATCCGAGTTGCTCAATCGCAGCGGCGCTGTCGCCACCACCGATGATGCTGATCGCATCGCTATCCGCGACAGCTTTCGCGACGGCTTCTGTCCCGGCATCGAACGGTGGCATTTCAAAGACTCCCATCGGTCCATTCCAAACAACCGTCTTGGAACTCCTGACGATCTCCGCGTAACGTTTGGCGGTTTCCGGTCCGATGTCGAGCCCTTCCCAACCGTCAGGAATATGTCCAGCGGCGACGATTTGTTTGTTGCAGTTTGCGCTGAACGCATCACCGCAATGTGTATCGGTGGGAAGTACAAGCTTGTTGCCACCGGTTGCAATCAACTCTTTGGCCAATTCGACCTTGTCTGGCTCCACCAAACTCTTTCCAGTTTTGCCACCTTGAGCTAGCGAGAATGTATATGCCATCGCACCGCCGATGAGGACCGAATCGCAAACGGTGAGGAGATTTTTGATGACTTTGATTTTATCGCTGACCTTGGCACCCCCGAGGATAGCAACGAAGGGACGTTGTGGCTTTGAAATCGTATCGCTGAGGTACTGGATTTCTTTGGCAACCAGGAACCCTACGACCTTGGGCTTGTTCCCCATGGCCAATGGTACCGCAACCATCGATGCTTCTTCTCGGTGGCATGTGCCGAAGGCATCATTGCAGTAGATATCAGCCCACGACGCGAGCTTGCCAGAATACGTCGCCTCGCCATCCTTCTCCCCCGGATTGAAACGAACATTCTCCAGGACCAACACCTCACCATCCTTCAAGCTCTTCACTTTGGCTTCGGCATCGGGCCCAATGGTGTCTTCGGCGAAATGGACCGGTTTGCCAAGGATTTCTCCCAAACGGACCGCAGTGGGTCGGAGCGTGAACTCCGGTTCTGGGCCCTTGCCTTTGGGTCGGCCTAAGTGGCTCATCAGGACCAGCTTGCCCCCTCGCGAGATCACCGATTCGATCGAGGGAATTGCCATCCGGATCCGTCGATCGTCGGTTATGGCCCCCGAATCGTCCTGAGGAACATTAAAATCAACTCGCATCAGGACAACTTTACCGCGACAATCGACGTCGGAAATACTTTTCTTTGCCATCGTTACTTCTCAGAACTGGTTAAGGGAACCAACTGGGTCTTTCTAATAGGACTGCATTATCGAGAGGTTTTGACAAAGCGAAAGGCCTCTCGGTTTCGAGAAACCTCCGATTGTTACACCGAATTGTTACACAGAATTGTTACACCGAAAGAAAACTGGGAACCGGGGAGAGAATCCCCACCTGAATCGTGGAAAGAGGGGAGCAGCTTCGTTATGATCCAGAAAACTGATCCCAAACGCAGCCCAACCTTATGACAAAAATTAATCTTCCTCATTGGAGCTATCTCATGTTCCTGCTCCGCAACGTCGCCTCTGCCATTCTCGCCATGGCGATGCCAATCCATGCCATCGGGATGCCAGTACAGGCAACCGGCGAGAAGCCTGTGGAATCCAAGGACGAAGAGGCGGAGTACATTCGGTCGATCGAGGATTGGCGATTTGAAAACGAGAAGAAGCTAGCCTCGCCCAATGGTTGGTTGGCCCTTACCGCTCATGTTTGGTTGGAACCTGGCGAGCAGTCGATTGGCACCCGACCGAGCGATGCAATTCGGTTGCCTGGCGATGTAGGGGAGTCTGCCCGCGGGGTTGTTCGAGTCGACAACGGTCAAGTGTACCTTTTCACCGAAGAGGGCTCGACGATTCGGGTCAACGGTGAGCACCAAGCAAAAACAGCATGGCGGATCGATTCCTCCAAGGCGGAATCCGATAGCGAGGAGCTCGTAACGATCGACGATCGTATCCGACTGCAATTGGTGCGACGCTCCAATCGGCTTGCCATTCGTGTTCGGGATGCTCGAAGCGATGCGATCGCCCGATTCGCCGGCAAGAAATGGTTTCCAGTGAATCCGAAGTACCGAGTCGACGCAACCTACCACGCTTATGAATCCCCGAAAGCGATGCCGATCGTCAACATCCGCGGGGATGCGATGGTGGCAGAAGTGGTTGGTTATGTGGAGTTCACCCTCAACGACAAGCCTTACCGGCTGGATGCGATGCTCGATTCACCGACCGAACTGTTTTTAATCTTCAAGGATTTGACGAGCGGCAAGACCACTTATGGCCCTGGTCGATTCCTGAATGCGCCGCTACCCACCGATGGTGCCACCTTCGCTTTGGACTTCAACAAGTCCTACAATCCTCCTTGCACATTCTCGCCCCATACCCTTTGCCCAATGCCTCCTAAGCAAAACCACTTGCTTGTCGAGATTCCGGCTGGCGAAAAGCGTTACGATGGCAAGGGGACTGAAGTCTCGCAGGATGCGCCGCCAAAGCCTAAGGTCTATTCCGGTCCTCAGGTCGGTGAAGCTGCTCCGAACTTTCGATTCCTAAAAACACTGGGTACCGAAGAGCCTGAGGAATTGGATCCGATCGCCATTGCAGATGGCAAGCCCGCGTTATTGGTATTCCTGCACGATGTGAATCGTCAGTCGATTTCGATGACCCGTACCTTGACGAAGTACGCTGCTTCGCGGACGAACGATGGGCTGACCACCTCCGTCATTTTGCTCGGCGATGACGCGTCGGCCGCCGAAGCCACCTTGAAACGAATCCAGCACGCGCTGACATCGGGGATACCTACCGGGATCAGCCTCGATGGCCGCGAAGGACCAGGTGCCTACGGGTTGAACCGAATGGTTCAACTGACGGTCCTCGTCGTTGACGGCGGCAAGGTAACAGCGAATTTTGCATTGATCCAACCCAGCCTTCAAGTCGATTTACCGATGATCGCAGCGGCGATTGTCGAACGGATCGGCGGAGACAAGCCTGAGCTCAAGCAACTGCTAGGCGACGAACCGCAAATGCAACGCGCGGCCAACAGCCAACCTGGAAATCCGAGCGAAGGGGTCGACATGGATCGCCTGAGGTCCTTGGTCCGACCTTTGATCCAACTCAGCGCGAGCGACGAACAAGTCGACGAGGCTGCGATCGCGATCGAGAAAGAGATCGATGCAGATCCAAAAATTCGTCGCGAAATCGGCAGGATCGCATCTACAATCGTCGGCAGCGGAAACTTGGCCAACTACGGAACACCGCGCGCCCAAGCCGTCTTGAAGCTATGGGCGGAAAAGTACGGACCGGCCACAAAAGAAAGTCGCAACGAGAAACGTTGATGTTGCATTCCCGGATGTTATGGCTCTTCCGCATCGTTGCCCGTGCCGTCGCACTCGCGATGCTCGTCGGGTATGCCCATGCATACTCGGATGACCTACCGAGTGTGGCATCCCATACCGCCGTATCCAACACCTCCGCAAACCCGTCGCACGAACCCGTCTTCGATACGGATATCCTACCCCTGCTTACCAAGCACGGTTGCAATTCGGGCGCGTGCCATGGTGCAGCAGTCGGCCGCGGAAATTTTGCATTGTCTCTCTTCGGTAGCGATCCAGATCGGGACTATCGATCGATTGTGCATGAGTACCAAGGCCGAAGGATCATGGTCGCCGATCCAGAGTCGAGCTTGCTCCTCACAAAACCGACAGGCGGCGTCGCGCACGGCGGGAACGAACTCTTTGACACAGACAGCAACTCAGCTCAACTGCTTAGGCGATGGATTGCTCGTGGTGCTCCGAGAGGGGATGCAGCGAGATTGCAATCAATGACGGTCCAACAAGACGCTTTTTCACACCCTGCAAGCAACACCGATCCTACTGCGAATCATTCCATTCGAATGACCGTAACGGCGACCTTTGCCGACGGTACATCGCGCGATGTTACCGAGCAAACATTATTCACTCTGGATCCATCGAGCGAAATTCAATGGAGTCCGACGGATGCTGTGGCAACACTAACCCGACCCGGACGTCATGTCGTGATCGCGCGGTACATGGATCGGGTGGTACCTGTTGTACTTCTTAGGCCATTCAACGAAGCGGGGGCTGTTGCTCCAACACCATCGACGAGTCATTGGATCGACGTTGCCATCGATCAACAGATCGAACAACTCGGGATCAAGCCTGCCCCGGCGGCGAACTCATTAGAGTGGTTTCGACGCGTCAGCTTGGATTTGACAGGTCGATTGCCGACGCTGGAGCAGTTGAGCGAATTCCAAAACGACCCCGAGGAAAATCAACGAGAACGCTGGGTGTCTCGATTCGTCTCCAGTGAAGCGTTTGTCGATTACTGGACGTATCGCATAGCTCGTATGTTGGGACTTCGTGCGATCGCCAGCGAACCGGAAGCGACCAACGCATTTGCGCGATGGATCCGAGATGCGGTTGCGACCGATCGACCTTTCCCCGAGATGGTCCGCGATCTATTACGTAGTGAAGGGGATTCCCATCAAATTGGACCGACGAATTTCGCTCGGCTGGTCAACGATCCCCGATCGCATGCGGAACTTGTTGCCAATGTCTTTATGGGAACACGGATGCAATGCGCGAATTGCCACAATCATCCATTCGACCGATGGACTCAAGACGATTACCACGGTCTTGCGGCGGTATTGGCTGGGGTGGAGCGAGGTCGAATCGTTCGCCATACGAATCGCGGTCAAGTCACCAATTTGCGCACACGCGAACCGGCTTTGCCACGCATCCCCGGAGTGAGGTACATCGAATCCAATGGCGTCACTCGAATCGAGCAGTTTTCTGATTGGCTCACAGATGCGGAGAATCCCCTATTGGCCAGGGTCATGGCGAATCGGTTATGGCGAGCGATGATGGGACGAGGACTCGTCGAGCCCTCCGATGATTTCCGAGAGACGAATCCCCCGTCCCACCCGGAGTTACTCGATCGATTGGCGCACGAGTATCGAGATTCAGGCTACCGTCTGCGTCCGTTGCTGACACAAATCGCGTTGAGTAACGCCTATGCACGTTCGAGCCAATCCGAAGACCCGCGGATCGACTCAAGTTTTTTTTCTGCGGCGATACGCAAGCCTATGCCACCGGAAGTCCTTTTGGATGCCGTTCACGACGTACTTGGGGTCGAGATTCAAGACGCAAAGTCCGGCAAGCCGATTCGGGCGGTCCAATGGATCGATCCGAGCGAACCCAACCCAACGCTCGATATTCTCGGTCGCTGCAGTCGCGGGTTCTCATGCGGTGATCCTGTGCCTTCTCAAGGATTATCGATGCACTTGCATTGGATGAATGGAGATGTCGTCAATGGACCATTACTCTCCGGAAAGACGTTTTTTGATCCATGGATCATGTCCGATGCACCAGCCCGCCGGATCGTTGAAACTGCATACCTCAGGATCCTCAGCCGAGAACCGACGCGAGACGAGTTGACGCGATGGGAAAACGCCATGCCCGCTGCAACCCCAAAGTTTCGCAACGCGAGACAAGCCTGGGTGCAGGATTGGATCTGGGGCATGCTGAGCACCTCGGAATTCCAAAGCAACCATTAAATGGTGAACGAATCATGCGAAACCCGAGTGAAATAATGTTATCGACACGATGGAACAGCCGACGCAGCTTCCTTCGCCTCGGTGGTGTATTGCCTTGGGGTATGGGGCTGGCACCTTGGCTGACCCGAGGCGATGCGTACGCGGCAACGGCACCCAAAGCAACCGCGAGATCATGCGTCCTGCTGTGGCTCGATGGAGGCCCGAGCCACTTGGAAATGTGGGATCCAAAGACCGATGCCCCATCCGAAGTTCGCGGGCCATTTGGCTCGATAGCGACATCGATTCCAGGAGTTCATTTCTCGGAGAATCTTCGCCAGTTATCCGCGTTAGCTCATCGAATGACAATCATTCGATCGATGACGAGTCCGCTCGGTGAGCATGGGCTCGCAAACAACTACATGCTGACAGGTTACCAACCTTCTCCTTCGCTCGAATATCCGAGTGTCGGTTCGATCGTCGCACAGCAGCGAAAACAAGAATCCCGATCGATCCCGTCGTACATCGGTATTCCTGAGCAGCGCATCGGAATGGGCGCTGGCTTTTTAGGAGTCGATGCCGCACCATTTATCACCGGCGGAGCCTTTACGGGTGGGGATCCCGTCTCGTCTGCGTTCCGAGTGCGCGATCTCGATTTCTATCCCGGAATCGATGCGGTCCGGTTTCAACGTCGCCGCGATTTTTTGTCGGAACTCGAAGGGAGTGCTCTCGTCCATAACCCTCGAGGAACCGCGATGGATTTGGCGACCGAGATGGTTTCCTCCCCGATGGCCAAAGAGGCGTTCGACGTGCAGAGAGAACCTGCATCGGTTCGAGAACGTTACGGGAATAAAACATTCGGTCAAAGCTGCTTGCTCGCACGGCGCCTCGTCGAGCGAAACGTCCCCTTTGTTACTGTCGTGCAAACCGGTTGGGACACGCACGAAAACTTAGCGTTGACGCTTCGCGATGGTTATTCGGGAGCCAAGGTTGGTGTGGGATTGATACCAACGTTCGACCAAGCGGCATCGGCGTTGATCGAGGATTTAGAACGTCGGGGATTGCTCGATCAAACGCTCGTGGTCGCGATGGGTGAGTTCGGTAGAACGCCCAAGCTGAACCCGCGAGGTGGACGCGACCATTGGCCTCGAGTCTTCAGTGTGATGCTATGCGGTGGTGGAATCCCTCAAGGATTCGTGCTCGGCCGAAGCGATCGCGTGGGTGAAAGTCCCGCCGAACGGCCTGTCACGCCTGCGGATCTCGCGCGAACGATTATCGCCCGTATGGGCATCGATCCGGATCGGTTATTGCAAACCGCCGATGGCCGTCCGATCCCGATCAATCAGCATGGGAAATCGATCAGCGAGCTTCTATGAACGATTCGCACTATGGATTCAGACTTACTGCATGCGTTTGGTTTTTTATCGCCTGCGGTACCTTTACTGCGATTTCTCCATGCATGGCACAACCATCGCTGAATGTGGGTGATCCCGCGCCATCGATGAATGCGCTGCACCGAACGATCACGGCCGTTGCATGGGATTCCCTAGGAGCACAGATTGTTGCAGCATCGGATTCGCAACTTGAATGCATCGATCCAAAGTCGTTGCAGAGCGTTCGACGGTTGGCGGTCGAGATGAGAAAAATCGCTCAGTTGGCGTTCTCCGCAGATGGTAAATATTTGCTGGTTGCTGGTGGTAACCCTTCCGAAACGGGCAGCGTGGAACTGTACGATTGGCCAAACGGACGATTGTTGGCTCGACACACGAGCACATCTCCAAAAGAATC
This sequence comes from uncultured Pirellula sp., assembly GCA_903892355.1. GTDB lineage: Bacteria > Planctomycetota > Planctomycetia > Pirellulales > Pirellulaceae > JBKCUI01. The sequence continues at coordinate 45,953 of CAITIE010000120.1, forward strand.
CAGTAGCGATTCTTCGAGAACAAAAGACGTGTCGTTTCGTGATGTTGTTACATCGGTTTGCTGGTTACCCGATCAATCGGGATGGATCGAAGGATCATGGCAAGGGCTTGTGCTCGTTCGAGCGTTGGATGGTACCGTTGTCACCACTTTCGAGGGTCACTCAGGACCGCTCCTTGCAGTCGCTTGTCTGGACGATCAGCATGCCGTCTCGGCTGGGATCGACCAAACCATCCGAATATGGAACAGGCATGATGGGACCGAGGTGCGGAGTCTGGACAACCATACGGGTTCGGTAACCTGGTTGCAGAGCAAACCGAATCCTAGCGACAGCACAGCACTGCAGCTCCTTTCTGCGAGCGCGGACAGCACGGTACGATTGTGGGAACCGGGCATCGGTCGGTTGGTAAGGTTTGCGCGATTGGGCAGCGCTCCGCTTGTGGTTTGCCATAGCCCGACGGACTCACGATTATTGGTGGGGCTGGAAAATGATTCGGTCCTCGAGTTGGACATGCGGTCGCTCGAAACGAAAGTCTTGCTGGAATCAAGCGACAACACTCCAACGCAAAAAAATGCGGTAGGAGATCGTATCGAAGCAATGCTTGTCGTTCCAGCATTGGCACAAGAGTCTACGAGGGGAGTCATTGTATGGCGACAATCTGGAGTATCGCGATTGAATCATTGATCCATCGACTAGCAAGACTCTGTCAATCGCTCGTACTCGGTCCGATCATCGAAGTGTTTCCTGCCCCAAATCTGCTTCAACCGGCTATACTGTTCGGTTCTTAAAAACACTCGAGCGACGAGGGAAACTCCCTGTTTTATGGCAAATAGAAACCCTTACGAGCCGTTGAATGCAGTGGACCATCCGGGGTTGACTAAGACCGCGTGGCTTGCAGTCGCTTTGCTAATGCCGGTCGCGCTATTGAATTATCTCGATCGACAAATGATGGCGTCGATGCAGAGTTCCGTCATCGCGTCGATCCCTGATTTTGCGGATGCGGAAAACCCGCAAGCGATGTGGGGGTTCATGTTGGGGCAATTCAAATGGGTTTATGCCGTTTTCAGTTTGGTAGGTGGAGCGATTGCCGATCGCTACAGTCGCCGCTGGGCGGTGTGTGCGAGCCTATTCGTCTGGTCGGCCGTGACGTGGTGGACTGGTCACGTCACCACCTACAATGAACTGCTTTGGGCTCGGTCATTGATGGGGGTCAGCGAAGCCTTTTATATTCCTGCGGCATTAGCATTGATCGCAGACTATCACACGGGTCAGACCCGGTCGCGGGCTGTCGGGTTGCATCAGATGGCGATCTATTGCGGAGTGATCGCAGGTGGCTTTGGAGGCTACGCCGCAACCCAATTTGGTTGGCGCAGCGCCTTTTTTGCTTGCGGGGTTGTAGGAGTTTTGTATGCATTTCCATTGTTGTTGATACTCAAAGACGCTCCGCGATGCGTCGCAGGGGTGTCGGAAGAGACGGAGGTTGGGCAACGGGGTAAGAACCCGATCGAGTCGATGGTCGGGCTCCTATCGAATCCGTCGTTCTTGTTGCTGGTTCTCTACTTCACACTTCCAGCCATGGCGGGTTGGGTGGTTCGAGATTGGATGCCATCGATCTTGAAAAAAGAGTTCAAGATGGGTGAAGGGGCTGCGGGAGTTGCGGCCACACTCTACTGGCAAGTCGCCGCGATTTTCGGCGCTGTTCTCGGTGGAACCATTGCCGATCGCTGGATGCAAAAGAATCTTCGTGGGCGAATCTATGTTAGCGCGATAGGTATGCTGATGATCGTGCCGGCGATTTTTGGAGTTGGGAACGCGACCAGTATCGGAATGGCGGTCGCTTTTTTGATTCTGTTCGGCTTGGGGTGGGGATTCTTCGATGGCAACAACATGCCGATCCTGTCTCAGATCGCCAAACCGCAACTGCGAGCCACCGGGTATGGGATCATGAACTTTGTCAGTATCAGCTGCGGCGGGCTGGCTGACTGGGGATTTGGTAAGTTGCAGGATGCCAAAGTCCCGCTCAATGTGAGTTTTGGTTTGTTTGCCTTGCTGGCGATCGTGTCGGTAGCGCTTGTGCTAATGATTCGTCCGCGAACTGAAGAAGAGTTGAATTGACGTGAAACGATTGCATGGATTGGTGGCGGCAGTACATACACCTATGGGTGCGGATGGGGCGCTGCGATTGGAGGTCGTTGAAAAGCAAGCCGAACATATGGTTCGCAATGGTATTGCGGCAGTCTTTGTCGGCGGCTCGACAGGAGAAAGCCACTCGCTGACTGTGGAGGAGCGGCTGCTGCTCGCCGAGCGGTGGGGAAATGTTCTACGTGGGTCGCCACTTCGAATGGTCGTGCACGTGGGAACGAATTGCTTGAACGACGCGCGTCGCTTGGCCCAGCAAGCGGTAAAGGTTGGTGCGGAAGCAATTTCCGCCTTAGCTCCGAGTTACTTCAAGCCGAAATCGATCGAGGTGCTCATCGATTGCTGTGCGGAGATCGCCAGTGCAGCTCCTGAATTGCCATTTTATTTCTACGATATCCCCGTTCTGACTGGGGTGCAGTTCTCGATGCCCGCATTCTTGGAGCAAGCGTCCAAGCGGATCCCGAATTTGGTCGGACTAAAATTCACCAATTCGGATCTCGCGGCCTACCTGCGGGTCCTGCAAATGGACGATGGGCGGTTCGATGTCCCATGGGGCATCGATGAGCATTTGTTGGGGGCGCTAGCGACGGGAGCTCAAGGAGCCGTCGGGAGCAGTTATAACTTTGCCGCACCGATTTATCTGCGGCTCATCGAAGCGTTCCGTGCGGGGGATATGGCAAGGGCTCGCGAGGAACAAATGCGAAGCGTGCAGTGGATCGAGACGTTGGCTGGCTTTGGTTATATGGCAGCAGCAAAAGCGACGATGGGCTATCTAGGAGTGGAGGTTGGACCGCCTCGATTGCCGAATTCGAAACTTACTACACAGCAGCATCGCGAATTGATGGAAGCGATTGAGAAATTGAGTGATTGAAGTTACCGCGTTGGTTCTGGTCGCATTTAGTGGAACGCGGCGTGCATTTAGGAATCAAGCTATTTCAGGATCGAACGCAGAAGACCGAAAAGCACAGCGTCATAGAGGCGCATAGATATTCCTAAATGATCGCCGAAATTCATGACTTCGAAGTCATGTACGGCTAGCAATCCATTACGGATTGATCTTCGCGTTCTTCGCGGCTTCGCGTGCCGCTTCAACTCGGATCCATGCTTCATCGAACTCCGCATGCTTCATGCTCTTTCCCCCTTCGACAAAGTAGCTGTAGACCGCGTGCAGATGGCCGTCTCGGGATTGGATGATCGCGGGATAGTGATAGGATCCGCTCGGTTGATCTTCCAGGTGGCAAGTGATCGGCCAGGAATGGCCTTCGTCCTCGGAGAGGGAGACCGCCAAGCGATTGCGGCCTTGGGTGGTGTCGTTGTGGATTAGGACCCAATGTCCGTTTTGAAGTCGCACAGCATCGAGGCCGGAGCCTGGGTTGGGCAGATCGATCGATACAACTGGCCCCCATGATTCGCCGTCGTCGCTGGACTCGCAGACACGAACCTTTTGGGTGAAACCATTCTCCCGCATGTAGGCGACTAAGGTTCCATTGTTGCGTCGAAGGACACTCGGTTGGATGTTTCCGAAACCGATGAGAGGTTTGCTGGCCCGCCATGAGTTCCCACCATCATCGCTGATCGCCATGAGCGAAAACGAATACGTGTCGCTGTAGAGAGGGAGCAAAACCCGTCCCGATGGAAGCTGTGTCGGCTTGCATCGCGGTTGCCAACCGAGTCGCTGAAAAAGTTTGTCCGCGAGTCGCGATCGAACTTCTGTGATTTCTTGACCGAGTTTTTCGGGGATCGGTCTGGGAATAGTTTCGACGAATGCGTCGAGCATAGGAGTCACCGTGCTGCTGAAATCATCCGGTTTAAGCCACAGGCTCGCGCGTTGGCTCCATGCAGGGGAACCGGACCCTGTTGGGGACGCCGAGATGAGTTGCTGGGTGATGCATGATTCCCAGGAATTCGCAAGGACCAGTGGCCAGAACAAATGCAATTGCCCTTTGGGATCAAGCCATAGGCAGGTGTTTCCATCGGGGAAGCCGGGGGTGTCGACCATCAAGAATGCATCGGTCCATTCTTTTTGGTTTGGTTTCTTTCTAGCACCATAGACGGCGACGTCATCCGCTTTGCGTTCACCCGAACCGCGGTACCAGGAAACCAGCAGCTCGCCATCGGTGAGTTCGACAATTCCTGGTGCGTGATTGTGTTGTGGGTGCAGCGGGAAGATCAATTCCGACGAAAAGAACGGCTCTTTAGCGGTCGCCGTGGGAATCATCCAAAGTGAGCTGAGGAGAGACGCGATCATGCATAGCGTTTTCAATCGCCAATAACTGGGTGAAGCGACTAGAAGACTTTTCAGGAAGAGGCGATGAATGTTCCTACGAAAAATTTGGGGCAGAGTCATTTGGGGACCTCATTGGAGCTGGCTTTTCTGTTTTACTTTAAACGTTGAAGCGACTTGGATGGGAACCGGGACCGTTCTTTGGGCATTTTAAAACAGCGTTCTGCGATCGTAGAACGCTTGCAAAAGAAGCTGGAAGCAGAAGGAAGCTTGACGGTTGTAGGGCCGGCTTAGAGCGAGTGTCCCGATAAACCTTGCTGCTTGTTAAGGTTTTCCTGTGGGAGGGGGGCGTCCCTCTCGATACAGAAGGGTGGATTCCGCCCGAAGATGATTCTGCCCGAAGATGTGGATTGAAACCGAGCGATGGATCGCGAAGTACCGAGTTCGAACTCTGCTAAGAAACTCAACCGTCGCCAAGCCCTCCGCATCGGATTGGCAGCAACGGCTACTGGAATTTCTTCACGTGCATCCAGCGCCGAGGATCGTACGAGTCTGGTATCGACCGTAAAACGGATGGCGAAGCCTGAATCGGAGTTGCGTCAGCGAGCGATCAGCGACTACCGGCAAAGCATGCAGCAGTTTGGGGGGAGTCTATCGACGCCGATCGATCGCCTTCTCCAATCTGTTCCCAGCAATTCCCCATGGGCCTTTGATGTTTTGGTGATCGGTTCAGGGTATGGGGCGAGTATCTGCGCCGCGAGGCTTGCGTCTAAGTTGCGCCCCGGCAAACGACTTGGGGTTTTGGAACGTGGGCGAGAACGGATTCCGGGGGAGTTTGGAAGCAACCTTCCTGCCATGTTGGGCGAGTCGATGCGTCCGGTCTTTCGGAGCGACAAGCGAAGCATCAAGAACCCGCTTGGGCTGATCGATTTGCGACAGGGGGACGATGTCTCGGTCATGAGCGCGAGCGGATTGGGTGGCACCTCGCTCATCAATGCGAATGTGGCGATACGGCCCGATCGCGACGTCTTCTCACAACTGAATTGGCCTTCGTCTCTGAAGAGTCGAGATTTCCTGGATCCCTATTACGATCGTGTGGCGTGGGAACTCGGGGTGCAACAGGATCCGGTGGACCATACCGCCAAGATGCGGACTCAGCGAATTGCGGCGGAGAATCTTCGGGACTGCGGCGCTGCCTATGAAGCGGCCGCGATTACGGTAACACGCGGCGCTGACTGCTCGCTACCTATTATGAATCGCCATGGCATGCTGCAGAGGCCGTGCACCGATTGCGGCGATTGCATGACAGGATGCAATATCGGAGCGAAGAACACACTCAACTACAACTACATCCCGATGGCCAAACGGGCGGGAGCGGAGATCTTCACGCAAACCGAGGTGACTCACATCGAGAAATGTCAGGGTTACTACCGCGTTCATTTCGTCTATCACTGCGAGGTCGACGGAAACCCGGTGCCAGTGCCAGGAACCACAACGGCGCGAATTGTGGTGCTCGGAGCTGGGTCCGTGGGAAGTACCGAACTGCTACTTAGATCCCAGGACATGAATCTGCAGCTCAGTGCTCATTTGGGATGTTCTTTTAGTGGAAACGGGGACATTTTAGGGGTGATCCATCGCGTGGATCCGACAACGCGAAGTGGTGGCTTTGGGGCTGTCGAACCCAACGGTCGCAAAACCGGGCCGACGATTCAGTCTAGCATCTCTTTTCCTCATCGACCTAATGTCTTGGATCGTGTGGTTGTTCAAGACGGTGGTGTTGCCAAGGCCTACGTTGCTGCGATGACGATGATCGGCATGGATCTGCAGCTCGACCATACACAGATCGTGCTCGTTTCAGGGCACGATGGTTCCGAGGGACGAATCATTCTCGATGCAGACGGGCGGGCAAGTATCGTTTGGCCGAATCTGTATCATCAGCCGCGGAGAAAGTTCAACGAGGATCAAATACGCCTCGTCGCTGGCGCGATCGGAGGCAATTATCGAGAAATGCTTCCATGGAAAGGAAGGGTCGGGACCGTGCACCCGCTGGGTGGTTGCCCCATGGCGGATTCACCCATGGCGGGAGTCACCAACCACAAAGGCCAAGTCTTCGACGGGCGATGTGGAGGTGAGGTTAGCGCAGATGGAACGTTTACTGTTCACGAAGGGCTTTACGTTGCCGATGGCGCGGTGGTTCCGACATCGTTGGGCGTGAACCCCTTGTTGACGATTTCGGCGATTGCTGAGCGGACCGCCGACTTGATGAGTCGAGAACCGAAATACGCCGAGTTGTTTGCAGCTTGAGGATGGATCAAGCAACAATTGGTTTACCGAGTTGCAACTGAAATCTAAGAATGGCGGAGCGGCGGTCAAAACACGATTCGAGGTTGTCACCGAATCGCAGCCCAAGCCATCCCCATCGTGGAACTCCACAAACGAAAAAACCCAGCGGTGAGCTGGGTTTTAACGTTTGCATGGTGGGTAGTAAGAACTAACGTAAAAACTAACCTAGTGACCCCGACGGGAGTCGAACCCGTGTTACCGCCGTGAAAGGGCGATGTCCTAGGCCTCTAGACGACGGGGCCGAAATGCAAAGTGGACGCGACAGTTTACGGGTCGAATGCCAAGTGTCAAGCCTGAAAAAAACGGAGTGAGAATGTTGGCGAAACCGCCAAAGGAACAAAAGTCCCAAACCGTTGAATTACTTGGTCTCTTCCTTAGTCGCTTGCGGGTCGTTCCCCTCAGCGCTTCGCTGGATCGCGTCGTAAACTTCGCGACGATGTACGGGCACCTCGCGTGGTGCCTCGACGCCCAGTCGTACCTTGTCACCACGAATCTCAACCACGACGATCGTGATTTCGTTATTGATGACGATGCTCTCGTTCTTTTTTCGAGACAAAACTAACATGACTTCCCTTCCTCCAATTGCTGGGAGATTTTCCCAACTCCTCACCTCTTGAGTCAGTAGACGGCTTCGTCGACGATGTAAGTCGTGGAGTTCCAACAGCCTACGGTGCTATATCTCTCACTCAACTCTAAACCCAACCCCCAGTCAGTCAAGAAAAACCAAACTCTGTCAAGCGGATTTTTTTCAAAAATTCCAATAGCTCTGCTAATCTTAGCCCAATCGTTATTTTTTAGGCCAACCAACGTCACTTACAAAAACCATCGAATCCCCATGCAAGACGCGGTTTCGCAACAAAACGACCAGCACCCGAAGGTTGACCTGGCTGGCAGGGGCGGTCTGGCTGGCAGGGGTGTTGGAGAGCCACGGAGTTGGAGCCATGGGTACTTGGTCGATTGGTTGGGTGTGCTTGTGGTTTTTTTTGTTTACGCGGGGGAAATGGTTCCCGGGGTGAACGAGCCCCATTACTGGACCAAGTCGGCCCATTTTTGGGATTCGGACTTTTGCCGTGGCGATTTGTTTGTGGAATCCGGGAACGCCCATTGGTTGTTTTACGCCACCCTCGGTGGTCTGACGAAACTCGCCCCTTTGCCGATCGCGGTTTGGGTGGCGAGGGTCGCGATGTGGATGGGGCTTGCGTGCGGATGGACGTGGATGATGCGATCCCTCTTTTATGGAACACGGTCTTTGGGATCGGGTGCGTTGCCGTGGATCGCAACGCTGACGGCTTTGGTATGGCTGGCCGGCATGCATTGGGGGCATTGGGCTGGGGAATGGGTCGTCGGGGGTGCCGAGTCCAAAGTTGTTGCATATGCCTTTGTTTTTGGAGCTTTCGGGTTCTTTTTTCGCAAGCAATGGACGTGGGGGTGGCTCCTTTTGGGGATGGCGTCGGCGTTTCATGTGGTGACCGGCATCTGGGTGATTTTGAGTTCGTTGATCTTGAGTTTCTTCCTCGATGCGGGCTTCCTTGATGCGGGAACTCTTTCGGCATCAATTGCTGGAACGAATCGGTCGGGGGCGAGAGCGAATAACGCAAAAAACAAAGCAAACCAGCAAACGAAGTTTCGTTTCCAAGATCGCCTGGTGGCTTGGTTTCGAACGCACCGGATCGGGATTGCTTGGACCGCAATCGGGCTTGGGGTGGGAATGCTACCTGCACTGTGGATCGATTGGGGGGCACCTCCAGACGCGACCGCGGAATCGGCTCTCAAGCAGGTTTATGGCCGGCTATCCCATCATTTGTCGCCGACGGCTTTCGCTGCGTTTCGGTGGCAGTCGTTCGGGATTTTGTTACTGATCGGACTTTTGGTCCTGCGCATGCTCGAGCGGAGTCGGGCTCCCTTAGAAACCGCAAACCAATCGACGGATCACGGGGAAAGTACTCCCAAGGGAAGCAGGAATTCCGAGGATCGAGGACGGAACATCGTCGTGTCCCAAGCAGGGATCCTCGGGTGCATGACGACTTGGCCGTTTGGTGTTCAATGGTTGGTTGCGAACGCTTGGTTCGCGATGGGGATCGCGCTGGTAGGATTGCTCGTCGATCTGTTCATCGGGAGTTGGGATCGCCCGACGGCCGCGAAAATACTCCGTTTTTATTGGTTTCGATGGAATGATGTGGCATTGCCAATGGCCATCGCTGCGGGCGCTGCCGCGTTCGTTTATGGCGGAGTGGTTTACAACGGAAGTGTTTACAACGGAAGTATTTCTAACGGTGGCGATGATCCGCTTCGTGTCCGGAGGCGATCCAGGGTTCCAACGCTGGTGCGATGGGGGTATTTGTTGGTGATGTTGGCTGCCGGCATTTGGCTTCTCGCGACTCGTTATTGGGAGCACACGAGGGCGTGGATTCCGTTTGGAGATCGGGCGAGGTTGATTTCCAAGCTAGACACCGAAGACGCGCAGAAAAAGCACTTTCGGGATTGGGTCGACGTGTGCGAATGGGTGCGTGAGAACACGCCTAAGGAAGGCATTTGGTTGACGCCACGCAACCAACAGTCCTTCAAATGGAGGGCTCAGCGGGCCGAGTTGGCGGCATGGAAAGACATGCCGCAGGATGCGATTTCCGTCGTGGAATGGTCCAAACGGCTCGAAGATTCGTATAAAGTCAACGACGAGAAGATATTGATGCCTTGGACGACCCCCCAGCTGTGGGAGCTTCATCGCAAGTACGGCATACGGTATGTCCTCATCGATCGCCGGGTGGTTGGTCAAAGCCCACCGTTGTTGCCCATGCTTTTCCCTGCGGCGGCAAGCGACAACACGACCTTTTCCGTGTTCGAATTTCCGGACGGCCCATGGATCGATCCTAAAATGCGCGGTAAACCAGAGTCGAGTGGGGATTCCACCAAGAATTTGGAATGATGAGTTTGGACTGATTTTGAACAAGAAAAAACCGACACCAACGGCACCTGCAAAGGCGTCCCCTAAAGCGAGCAGTCCGAAAACCAGCGGCGGATCTGCGAAGATCGCTAAGGGGCCGGCTGCACCTGCGACGTTTAAGTCCATCGCAGAGAACCGCAAAGCCAAACATCATTACGAAATCCTGGATTCCATCGAGTGCGGGTTGGTGTTGCACGGCAGCGAAGTGAAGAGCTTGAGGAATGGTCGCTGCAGCATCGAGGAAGCCTATGCGCGGATCAAAGATGGAGGGCTTTGGTTGGTCGATTGCGAGATCGACGAGTATCGGCAAGCCACGTTTTGGAATCATCCGACCAAGCGGGTGAGGAAATTATTGCTCCACCGGCGCGAACTGGCGCGTTTTGCGGGACGAGCGAAAGAACGCGGCCTGACCCTGATTCCCCTACGTCTTTATTTCACGGAGCGAGGCATCGCCAAGTGCGTGATCGCGCTGTGCAAAGGGCGTAAAGTGCATGATAAACGTGAGGTTTTGAAGAAGGCCGATGCGCGGCGGGAGATCGATAGGGCGATGAAGAACAAGCAGCGTCGAGGCTGAGTTGGCTGCGATGGGAGGTGGTTGTTACCGTGAGCCCTGATTTCCTAGCGATTTGTTTTTCGTAAGCAATGCCCAAGAGCATTTTTGGCATTTTTGGAGAGAAGACCAGGTTCTTCGGCGAGTCAACTTATCGAATCAACTTATTCAGTGAATCAACGTTTAGCAAAGGCGAAGCCAAATGGATTCCAACGATCCGGGACAACGAGTCCCGATGCTTGAGATCAAGGACTTGAAAAAGTCGTACAGCGAGCCGGGTGGTGGCACGTTGATGATTCTCGATATCCCGCATTTTCGGATGGATTACGGGGAGCAAGTTGTATTGCGAGGCGAAAGTGGTGGCGGCAAGACGACGCTGTTGCATGTGATCAGTGGCTTGGTGGCTGCTGATTCCGGATCGATCCGATTGGAGGGGGTGGAATTGCAAGGTTTCTCGGAGGCCAAGCGGGATCGTGTGCGGGCTTCGAAGATGGGGTATGTGTTCCAAACTTTCAATCTTTTGCCTGCGTTTTCTGCCTTGGAAAACGTCCGTTTAGCGATGACTTTTGCAGGGAAAAAGATGGATACGGCCCGTGCCGAGGAATTGTTAAGGCGGGTTGGATTGCATGACCGCAAGGATTATTTGCCAAGCCAGTTATCGGTGGGGCAGCAGCAGCGAGTTTCGGTAGCGCGGGCGCTTGCAAATCGTCCCAAGCTGTTGCTAGCGGATGAGCCGACCGCCAACGTAGATCCAGCCAACCAGGACCGTATTGTGGAGTTGATCCAGCAGACATGCGAGGAGGAAAAAGTGGCGTTGCTTTTGGTGACACACAGCGATGTGGTTTCCAAGCGTTTTGGGCGCGTTGAGCAGCTCAGAGCGATCAATCGTGCGGCCGCGTTGACGGCATCGGGTGGAGAGCCGGAGGCAGGGAGCGGCTCGCGGGGACGAGAGGGCTTGGGAGCAGGAAACACTTCAGCATCGGGAGCTGTGTCATGAATTTGTTTTCGATCGCGCTACGGAATTTATCCTACCGCCGTTTAGCGTCTTTTTTGACCGCGCTCTCGATGGCCCTCGGGGTGGCCTTGGTGGTGCTTGTGCTAACCATTTCTGGGGTGATCGAAAAATCGCTCGAGCGGACCAGCAACGTCGGCTACAACTTGATCATCGGAGCCAAGGGGAGCCCGTTGCAATTGGTGTTCAACACAGTGTTTTTCTTGAGCAAACCGGTCGAAAACATCCCGTACTCCTACTACATGGAGTACTTGCCAGAGGATGGGCGCCAGAAGGAGTTGGCGAGGGTCGGGGGTGTGCTCAAGGAGCCTGAGCGGGCGGGTTTGTATTCCTTTTTGATGCGAGGTGGATTCGCGATCCCGCTGTGCATGGGGGACTATGTGGACGAGTTCCGATGCATCGCCACGACGCCGGCTTATTTTGAGTTGCTCAAGCACGGGGATGCGAACGATCAAGAGTATCGGTTTGCAGTAGGTCGCAATTTCGTCGACTTTTCTGAGGAAAACGGCTACTTCGAAGCGGTGGTCGGGGCCGAAGTGGCGAGGCAAATGGGGCTGAGAATCGGCGATGAAGTCAACGCGTCGCATGGGGCTGAGTCTGGGGACGAGCACGCACAAGGCTTCCGGGTGGTCGGTATTTTGGAGCCGACGGGGACACCCAATGACCGAGGGGCCTTTGTCAATATCGAAGGTTTTTACTTGTTGGAAGGGCACGTCGCGCCGGATCGGGACGAGGAATCAGGATTGGAGAAAGCGAATACTGCGCAAGGCCCGGCGAGGGAGAGCCGATTGTCTCGAACGCGATTGCCGATCGAGAAGCGAGAGGTGACAGCGATCCTGCTCAAACCGAGTGGGTTTGCAGCGATTGGACTGGAAAAACAGGTCAACAAGACCAAGTTTGCGCAGGCGGTTTCGCCGATTGCGCAGATCGAAGGGTTGCTCGGCGTGTTTGTGCGACCGCTCCGGTGGGCCCTTCTGGGCCTGACCAGTTTGGTCTGCATTGTCAGTGCGATCAGCATTTTGGTGAGCATTTACAACAGCATGAACGAGAGGAAGAAGGACATTGCCGTGATGCGAGCGCTGGGGGCCTCGCGCGATCACATCACCGCCATAATCCTCCTAGAATCGTTGCTGATCGCGACGGTGGGTGGGGTGGTAGGGTGGCTTGTCGGTCATGCCTTGGGCCCATTGAGCAATCCGTGGACGATGCCAGCGACGGGGGTCCGAATCGATTGGTTCAGCTTCAATTCGTCGTGGGAGCCATGGATTATTCCGGGATTGATTTTGGTGGGGACTTTGGCTGGGGTTATCCCCGCGATTGCGGCGTATCGGACTCCGGTTGCCAGATCGTTGTAGGGAATTGGCGTTGGGCATTTGGCGGTGTTTCCAGCGGCCAAGATGGACGATTTTTCGGCGTATTGGAGCTGGCTTCGAGCGATCTCTGAGGTAGGTTTCACGGCGAGGGAGATGCCTGGGGAGGCTGATGAGGCTCAAAAAAAGGTTGTTTTTTGCTGCAGAACTCCGGATCGGCTGGTCGATGATCGGCGGGCTGTGAGACGGTTGTGAGTTGCGAGTTTTTTTCCGTTGACAGGAGAGAAGCTTGCGATAAACTTGCCCGTCCGATTTGAGCGTCGCGTCGTTCGATGAAATTGGACTTCCGCACAATCCAATCGGGCACCGCGGACCACATTTGGGCTCCGCGCACGTAGCTCAGTTGGTTAGAGCGCCACCCTGATAAGGTGGAGGTCCGCGGTTCGAGTCCGCGCGTGCGCATTGAAATTGGGGGTGTAGCTCAGTTGGGAGAGCATCTGCTTTGCAAGCAGAGGGTCATGGGTTCAAGTCCCTTCACCTCCACTTTGAAAGGGTACACGAGAAAGCTTCCAGAAATCTTGAAAAAAGGACTTGCGTCCTTCCGAGAAATTTGGATCATTCTCGCTCCCTCGCCCGCCGAAGTGAAACGGTGCGACAGACGACGACCTGCTGATGGCGAAAGCCGATGGTTGGGAGTTCGAGTTGCCAGTGACACGGACGCAGAAAAGGGAATACCAAAGTTTGGCCAAATGGTGTTGACACCAGAAAACGCGGCCTCTACAATGGTGACCCCTCGCAACCGCAAGTGATTGTGGCCGAGGATTGATCTTTGACAATTTGGTTGGATTGGTAGATGGCATCTAGAAGCACATTCCAGGCGAAAGCTTGGGTTTGTGCGACTACAATGTTTGTTTGAATCCGGTTCTGTGAGACTCTGGTTTGCTTGCAGGTTTTGCTTGTGGGTGGGCTGGAAGTTCTGAATCCGTGTTTCGAACGAGCGCAATATTAGAGAATAAGCGGGAGTCCGATTCGAGCCAGATGCGACTTGCGAGCGATCGCGGGTGTGGTTTGGTTTGAGTATGAGATTCCGATGGTCAAGTTACTAAGGGCGCACGGGGGATGCCTCGGCATTGAGAGGCGATGAAGAGCGTGGAAGTCTGCGAAAAGCTTGGGGAAGCCGACAAACAGGTGATGATCCCGAGATGCTCGAATTAACGTGTACTGAATTCATAGGTGCACGTGGCCAACCCAGGGAATTGAAACATCTTAGTACCTGGTGGAAAAGAAAGAAAAATCGATTCCGTAAGTAGCGGCGAGCGAAAGCGGAATAGCCCAAACCATACCAGCTTGCTGGTGCGGGGTTGTAGGAGCCCGACATGGGATCGATGATATATAGCGGAACAGTATGGAAAGGCTGATCATA
>CAITIE010000121.1 GCA_903892355.1 uncultured Pirellula sp.
ACAAGAAAGCCATATCACAACTCTACCGATCTCCATCCTGGTCTTACCCTTTGCGTCTTCGCGTCTTTGCGTGACACCCATTCCGCCATCCCATCGTGACCGTCACCTTGCAAAAGCGGCTCGGTCTGCTGCTCAACTTCGGTTCGGAGCTGATGAAGGAAGGAATCAAACGCATCGGCACCGGTATGGACGACAAACCATGAATCTCACGCCCGCTGCGCTCAAGACGCCAAGACGCAAAGAATACAAGAAAGCCATATCACAACCCTACCGATCACCATCCCGCTTCCTCCCTTAGGGTCTTCGCGTCTTTGCGTGAGACCCATTCCGGCGAAGAAGCTGATGGTTTTTGCGGAGAAACCGCTAGAAAAGAAGCGGAGGACACGGGACTCGAACCCGCAACCCCTTACGGGGCACATCATTTCCAATGATGCCGCTAGCCATTCGCTTATCCTCCAAAGACCGGCTCGCCAAATCGCTTCGAATCTGGCACCCGTCAAAACAAAAGCATATCCTAGGTGCCTTGATCTACAAGCCAACCTACTCCCCCTTTTTAGGGCAAATTTGGATGTCTACCTGCCGTTCTTGGATTTATCGGAAAAATAATGGTGCTTACGACCTCGTTCTGGAATCCAAATCCGATTGCAACAGCGACCATCTGGGACCTCGGGACGTTTTGGTAGCCATCCGCGCTGTGTCCCTCAATTACCGCGACCGGATCGCTTGGCGTAATCTGGCCGGACGCAATGTGGATGGACGCGTTCCAGCCTCCGATGGTTCGGGGGAAGTCCTCGCCGTCGGCGCCGAAGTGTCACAATGGAAGCCTGGAGACAGAGTCGCCGGTTGCTTTTTTCCTCGATGGCAGTCCGGACGATTCGATCTCGCCCACCACCAATACGATCTCGGTGGAACTCTCGACGGTATGCTGCGAGAACAAGCCGTGTTGCACGAAGACGCCTTGGTTCGCATCCCTTCCCACCTAGACCCAATCCAAGCGTCAACATTGCCATGCGCCGCCCTCACCGCTTGGAATGCACTCGTTGTCCGTGGCCGATTGACCGCCGGAGAATCGGTGCTGGTCCTGGGCACTGGAGGCGTCTCCATCTTCGCACTACAAATCGCTCGTGCCTTCGGCTGTAAGGTCTTTATAACCTCAAGTGACGACACCAAACTTCTCCGGGCCCGAGAGATCGGCGCCTTGGATGGAGTCAATTACAAAACCCACCCTCAATGGTCTGAACAGATTTGGGGAATGACCGAATCCCATGGTGTCGATCACGTGGTCGAAGTCGGTGGCCCCGGGACACTGGAGCAGTCGATGCGATGCGTTGCCGCCAGCGGCCAAATCGCCTTGATCGGAGTCTTGACCGGCTTTGGACCACCCACGACCAGCCTTTTCCCTCTATTGGCTCGCAACGTCCAACTCGACGGAATCTACGTTGGACCTCGAGACGAGTTTGTGCGCATGAATCGCTTCTTGGAGCACCACGCCATAGAACCGATCATCGATCGCGTGTTCTCGTTTGACGATGCCCCGGCTGCGTTCGCTCACCTCGAAAGTGGCCAACACTTTGGCAAGGTGGTCATCAGCATTTCCTGATCAGCGTTTCCTCGCCAACAACTCTAACGTGCGAGCCTCCTGGCACGCGACCGTAAATGATCGACAACCAATTGAGGTCGATCATTTCGAGGAAGCATTGGAAGCCCTGAAGCGTTCGATTTGCTTGCGATGATGCGGATCACGCGGCTTCATCGCTCGGCACTTTTCCGAGATCTCGATCGCTCGCGCCGCATTGCCTCGCATAAATTCCACTTCCGCCAGAGTGTCCATGTAAGTGTCCGTCGGCGACGCCTCAACGACTTGGCTAGCCAATCGATGCGCCGTATCGAGTTCGAAGCCACACTTTGCCGCCAACCATGCCGCATTATTTGCGATGAGGGTATCGTTGGGGTACCGCTGGAGGTGCTCCATCATCGGGTCATAGTAGATCCGAAACCATTTCTCCAAAGGATCGGCTCCGAACTTTTTCCGAACCAATTCTGCCACATCGATAATGGTATTGATTTGCTCTGGATTCATCCGCTGAGCGCTTCGGACCAGCCGGTCCGCAGTATCGAGATCCCCCCCCTGGACAGCTTGCCAAAACGCCGGCCCGATGCAACGCTCGATTTGCCAACACCATCGCTGCCAATCGATGCCCCAAAATCCATTCGGCTTCCCAAAATCGGATCCGCTCAAACCGCGGATCTCATGGATAGCCGTCGATCGCATCAAGTCGACGAGCTTATCCGCGCGTTCAGGGTGCTTGTTAAAGAATTGATGGTACAAGTTTCCGAGCAGGAATGTCCCATAGTTTTCGTAAACATCTCCCATCAAAACCCCCTCCCACGTCGACGGATGGTGCTTTTGTAGTTGCTCGAGAAAGAATTGGATTTCGGGGGGAGGCTCCTGTCGCACCCCTCGTCGTACGGTCTGTGCATAGCGCGTGTACATCTCCCATGCATCGAGGCGTGAGAGTGTGCGTTGTTGGACCGTCAACCAAGCGTCCACTCGACGGCTTGCAGCCAAGTTCCTCGAGGCCAGCACGTAGCAATTCAAGTCGTCTGGATGCGCGGCAGCTAACGCCTCACTGAGCTTTGCCGCTTGTTCCAGATCGCCGAGCTTTGCAGCGTACTGGGCGACGAGAATATTCGCGGCATGCGAACTGCTGGCGTCTTGTAGCATTTCGAGCGATGTTTCGGTCATGCCCATGGCATCCAGAGCGTCCGCCAGGTCCACAAGCATCGATTCGAACAATTCAGGTTCTACATTCCGTTTTCGGAGGATGCTGCGAAAACAAGCCTGGACATCCGCACGACTCCAACCGGACGGAATCCGCCCCTCGTCAAAATCTTCGATGACCGTTAGCACCTCTCGGTTGGATAATTTGGGATGTGTTTCTCGAAGGGTTTCAAAAGCGGGGTATGCTGCCGATCGAAACAGGGTGAACGTCTTGAAGAACAAGGACTCTATGCTCACCTCCCGTTCTTCACGCCCGATCACCTGTTGGGCGCGAGGCACACCCGGGCCTCGATTTCCGATCTTCGTCTTCTGCTTTTGAATCCCCCACGCATCCACCAGTTTCTCGAGCGCCGCTCGCGGTTGCTCGTCCACTCCGTACATCGCCCAGTCATTGACCAGACCGTCAACCAAGAATAGTTGTTGGTCAAAATCATTGCTGAAAATGAATCCGTCGACCCGTTCCGAGATACGGCGTTCCAAGTCCACAAAACCGAGCCGTTTGAAAAGCGCCTGGAACCTAATCGCCTTCGACAGCGGCTTGCCCTCCTGAAGAACCTTGGTCAACCACGCGTCCAACGAGGATAGCGACTTGTCCGCAAGCCCCTCGAGTTCCAGCAAGTCGTCGATGCGATTGCGGATAAAGTAAAGCCCCATCAGTTCGTCGGGCGCTTTATCACGCAAGCGTTCGTACAACCAGTCATCATCGCCCGTCACCATCGCCAACAGCGAGGCTTGCATCCCTTCAACATCCAACTTGAAATCCGATTCACTCTGCTTCGCATCGCGATAAATCGGAACGGCTTCATCGTGGCGCCCTAATGATTCCAAGACGATGGCTCGTTCGACCCGATGGAATGCTGGCGACGTCTTTCCCCGAAGTTGCTTGTCCGAATCGAGGGCCAACCAATCGTCCCATCGTCCGTTGCGAAATAAGATCGACTCAATCTGATTGGAGTTATCGCGTTTCGCCCGCGCGATCGCTTCATCGATTTTCCCGTCCCGTTCCAACCCCGCGATCTCTGTCTCCATCTCATCGGTTGGTTCATCAAGATGCCATGATGGAGGCATTTGGATCTCGCGCCAGCGAGCATTGATACCGCTTCGAAGAAGACTCTGTCGCCCTTGGCGTGGCAATAACGCATTGAGCATTCGAGGGACCAGATGCTGTTTCCCCTCGCGCCACGAGCTATCGATCAGTTCGTCGAGCGCCTCATGCTGAAGCTGGTATTTAGCCAATCCCGACAGGACGGATTGAGGCATCATCTCCAACAGTTCGACCAACTGCTCGGTGGAAATGCGGTTTGCGAACAAGCCTATTGCATCCAAGTCCCCTTTGGACAGCGACTCGACCAACGATTGGTAATCCGCCATCATCGCCAAGCGATCGTCGAGCGAACCAGGAATGCTGCGAATACGTCTCAACCACTTGCAGATAGCCACGCGCTGCGGATCATTCCCGGCGCTTTGTTCATCGAGCCACGATTCGATATCGAGCGATGGATCACTTAGCTTCATGAATGCCGCTTGACGTTCGGAGTAGCGACTCCCTTCAAGCTGTCGCAGCAGCGATTCTGCCACAGTACGGTCGTCCGACGACGCAACCGCAGCCATTCCCCCAACCAGCAGGATCACCAACCAAGCGTGGCAGGAATAACTGATTTTGATGCGGCAAAGCGATACCAGCAAACGAATCATGCGAGCGACTGGACTTTCGTTTGAATTGCTAACAACCGAGCACGGATGGACGGATCCGAAAAACATGATGAGTACGCTTTTTTGCGACCCAGCAATACAGGTGCAATATAACCCAAGTAGTCCATCAACGCTCCTGACACCCACCAAAGCCGGATCCATTTTAGGAAATGCTATCACCCCCGGCGGTCATATTCACGCGTAATCCTTTCGCCCGGAACACAGCTCAGGATCAATCCATAAAGTATCTTCGCGGCTTCGCGCCTTCGCGTGAGATCGGTCTGGTATTGGAGTTGGGATTGGTACTGGAGGAAAAAGCCTCCTACTCCAGGATCCGCGGGCCGTTACTTGCCAGATTCAGGCGCCGGATGCAGCCTCAACACCAACTGCAGCGCCTCATCGCATGGCTGAACCGCAGCGAGGCCGTAGTTGCTTGCGGCGATGATTCCCCGCCCTTGCTCGGGAGCGAGGAAAACCACGCAGTACCACGATGTGTTGGAACCGTTGTGCGTCATGATCTTGCCACCCGCCCAGGATCGCTCCGAGCATGTCCACCCTCCCGCATATGTCTGGCCCGCTTCCGGTGTGTGCAAATACGCGATCGACTCGCGACTGATCGGAATCGGTATGGTTGCGGCAGGATCGGCGGCGGTGTCTGCATCGCTCGACTGCGTCCTCTGCCGACGCGCCAATTGCAGATGGAACCTCAGGTACTTGATCCAATCCGGCATGGAGGCATAAACCGTCCCCGCAGGTCCCAGCGCGGGGACGTTGTCTTCCTCCGTCGGTCGCTTGATCCCGAATACGTTTTGGTGCCCCCACGGCACGTCCTCGCTTAAGGATTTCGAAGGAGCTCCAAAACCGACCCGCTTCATTCCCAATGGCTCGAACAGTCTTTTCTGCATCTCGGCTTCCCACGCGACCCCTCGAATCTTTTCGATCACATGACCTGCGATCGCGTAGCCGAGGTTGGAGTATTCAAACTGCCCAACAAGCTTTGAATCCCTTCGCTTCTTCGATAGCCAATGCAGAAGGTTGCGACGCAATTCAACGACATCGATCTCGGGATCCGCGAATCGAGTCCATGGTGGGTTGGGAACGGCACCGCTGGTGTGATGGATCAGTTCCGCCACCGTCGTATTCCCCCATTCCGATGCCGTAACGATCGGATCATCGGCGAATATTTCTCGAAGTGTCTCATCCCATCGAAGCTTGCCTTCATCGACGAGCAACGCCAAAAGGGTCGCCGTCATGCTTTTGGTGCAGGATCCCAAATGCATCGGGTCGTCGCTCTTCAGCGGATCTTCCGAATCGATTCGTCGCACTCCTACCGCTTCGAGTTCCATCGTTCCGTCGATCGAAAAGTGCCCGGCGATCAGTCCAGGCAACCCCGATGCCTTTCGGATCGTCTCGAGCCCGTTGCGAAATTCACTCTCGGTTTGAGAAAATCCGATCGTGCTGGAAGCAGCCCACAGCCAAACAAGGACAACAAGGGATCTCATCCATCGAGTATCCCAACGGAACCCGATATGGATCTGCTGCATCATTTGCGAACGGATTCGTACGGCTGCTGGGTCTTGATACATTCAACATCCACAAGCCTACTTCGGGCCTACCAAACTGCGATTGAGGAAATCGGTCATCAATCGGTATTGATGGTACGACTGCTGTGCGTCGGTGATGCCGTGACGATTGTTCGGGTAGAGCATCAACTCGAATTGCTTGCCCGCTTTTTGCAAAGCATGCACGAACTGCATGGTGTTTGCCATGTGGACGTTATCGTCGATCTCGCCATGGATCAGGAGCAGTTTACCGTTCAGGTTCCCCGCAGCCTCAACGACCGAACTGGTTTTGTATCCCTCCGGATTCAATTGAGGCGTTCCCATGTAGCGTTCGGTATACACCGAATCGTAGTTGCGCCAGTCGGTCACCGGCGCCCCGGAGATACCGGCCCGAAACAGCTTGGAGTGGGTCAAGGCATAAGCGGTGAAATAGCCACCGTAACTCCATCCCCACACTCCAATGCGTTCAGGATCGGCCCACGGTTGATCCCCCAACCAGGTAGCGGCATCCTCCAAATCCCTCAATTCCAACGCGCCGAGATCGCGATAGATACGCCATGTATCCGCGTTCCCTTTCCCCAAAGCGGAGCGGTTATCACAGAGGAGAACCGCGATCCCGTTTTGGGCGAGGTAGCGGTGCCACAAGTCACTGCGATGCGTCCAGGAGTTTTCTACGGTGGGAGCCGAGGGCCCGCCGTAAACATGGATCAACACCGGAGCGCGCTGACCATCGCGGAGCCCCATTGGGCGATAGAGCATCGCCGGCATTTTTTGTCCGTCCCTCGCTGCAATTTCGAACAGCTCTACATCATTGCTCCGAACAAAATCAAAGCGGTCGCTACGGTAGCCACCGACATAACGCACGCCATCCCCCTGCCGATTGCGCAACCAGAGCTGGGCTGGATGGGTCATGTCGCTCCACGAATCCATGAAATAGCTTCCCGTCGGATGCACGGAGATACGATGCGAACCGAGTTGGCTCGATACGGTCTCGAGCTCGCCAGTCTCAAGCGACAGTCGGAGAACATCGGTGTTGGTCGCGGCCGATCGGTGACCTGTAAACCATATGAATTTGCCCGAATCGGTCACCGCAGAGATTTCTTTGATGTCCCAATCCCCTCGCGTCAACTGAGTTCGCTTGCGCTGCCCTGAATTTTCCCGCTGCGTTGAAACACGGTACAGATGGCGCCTGCCTCCGTCGGCATCGCTCACCCAAAGGAAGCTGCCATCGGGCAACCATCGAGGCTCGTCGATCACGTCGATCCATGCCTTGGACTCCTCATGGACCAGTGTTTCCGAGGACCGCTTGCTGATGTCGAACTCAATGACATCGAGTTGGTTTTGGATCCGATTTTGCAGTTGATAAACAAGCTTGTCCGCGTTGCTATTATCCTGGCCGATCGGTCTCCATCCAACGCGAACCACCAAGCGATCGTCTTCGGCATATTTCTCGAGGGGTACCACCATGTCCTCGCCGCTGGCGATATCGACAACATGCAAGCTGACCAGCGGATTGTTCTGACCCGCTTTTGGATAACGCATGTTTTCAATTTTTTGAGCGAAGGCGAGAGAGTTGTCCACAACAAAGTTGGGAACTGGCGATTCATCCAATCGCAGGTAAGCGATCCGACGGCCATCGGGACTCCACCAGTACGATTTGAACTGCCCACGTCCATAGATTTCCTCTTGGTAAACCCAATCGAGTTTTCCGTTCAAGATTTCACCGCCGCCGTCCTTGGTCAGCTGTTTCAGTTCGCGCGTCTTGCAATCGACCATCCAAAGGTTCTGGTCCCGGATAAACGCAACATGGTTACGGGATGGACTTAACTCGACGAGTTCTTCCTCTTCATCCGGAGTTTCGGTCAATCGGATCGCTGTCTCGGTGGGGACATCGTAAAAGTAAAGATCCTGCTTATGGCGAATCAGCGCCGACGAGAATGTATCGTCGAAGACCTGCAATTGACGTCCGTAGGGGGCTGCCGCGCCATCGGCCATCTCAGGAAGCTTGCTCAAGGCTTCGACGAGTTTGGCCGGTCGCTCAAACGGATGCATCGCGCCGGTTTCACAGTCCGCATGGAACCACCGGTTATCGCGTTGGAACAAGTATCCTTCGCCATGAGGCATCCATTTTGGAATCGGAGCGGGCATCCCTGAAAACGCGACCTTTTGCTGCGGATCGAAAAGTTTTTCCAAACTCAACGATTCTCCTTGAACGTCGCTGGGGACCAAAGTCATCCAAGGTAGCGGGGGCAGGGGTGCCGCGGTCGCCAGCTCCGGCTTCGACTTGAGCCGCAAAACCGGATACGACGAGCCCTCGCGGAGACTGGGGTCCAAGAACCCCCAAGAAGCTAACGATTCGTCCGAATGGGGTTCAAGAATATAGGTGGCCAATACACCGAGCGGATGCGCCGTCGGGACCAACCACCCTGCACCGAGCTGGGTCTCTAACGATTCCACCTCCACCGCGTACTTGGACATCTTGCGAAACTGAAACTCATTCCCTTCCTTGCGTGTTCGGATCACATACCGCTCCACAGGCAACGAAGCCTTAAGATCGATCGGAACCAATGGGATCCCGTGCAATCGAAGTCGGCTGGCCACCCAAGAGCAGTCCGCAGGAACGAAGTAGTACGCGGGTGCATCGACGCTCAAGGTCGCTTCGCCCCGGTTCGCAACGGTGACTTCGTATTCGGTAGGAACCATTTCCTGAACCCGCTGTCGATCTTTGGGGGAGGGAAACGCTCTATCGCTGGGTTCTTTATTGTCGCTAGATTCTTTTTTATCGCTGTGATCGCGATCGACAGCAGAACCATCCCCCTCAGCGCCGCCCTTTGGCTGGATGCCGTTGGGGGTTTTAGGCCATGCATACGCTGCGACTTTTGATTTCCCTGCATCGGCGACGATTTTGCCTTGGATCGGCACACCGCGCGGTGACGTGTTAGCATCCGCAGCATCCGCCGCGTCGATTAGTTGATGGATTTTTGCAGCGTTATTCGTGAGTCCCTTTAAGCATTCATCGATGAAGGCATACGAGACGTCGATCCGACGTTTGTAGGTCGCGTACGAGTAGGACTCCACCAAGATTCCAATCTTGCCGCGGAGAGCCATGTACTCGGTGCTGTAACGCGGCTCATAGCCGTAGCTCTCCCAAACGGTATGTTCCCGATTGAAGTTCCCGTAATAGAAAATCGGCATGTCGCGGTTGGTCATGGCCGACGATACCGATGGAAAAAACTCCCCTCGCATCCATTCGATCAATTGCGGCTTAGCCGCCGGATTATGCGGCAGATCGTAGGTCATGTCGTAGCGGTGGAGCGACCCGTTCGTGGTGTGCGCATCGATCAACACATCCGCATCCCATGCATCGATCATCCGAACCAAAGAGCGAACTTCCAAAGAATCGAGTTTGACAAAGTCCCGGTTGAGGTCTTGGCCAATCGCATTCTCCCGGGTCCCCATCCCCAACGCTGGTCCTTCCTGTCCCGGTCGATGCATCGCCCCGACCCGTTCGTTGCCATCGGCGTTGAAATTGGGGGCGAAGACGAGTACCGCATGTTCGAGATACGGAGGCTCCTCGTGTTGCAGCAAATCCCGAGCGAGCGCGAGCAATGCTTCCTTGCTATCGCATTCCCCGCTATGAATGCCGCCCAAGAGAACGATGACCAAGCGAGGGTCATTGGGGGGGAGAGGTAGTTTCACATCCTCTTCCTTGGAGACCACCAAGGACCACAAGGGGCGATTTTCGTGGGTCATCCCATACTGGATCAGTTTCGCATGCTTGCTAGCACCATCGAGCGCTTGCAAGAATGCCTCCACGTCCAAACCACGCGAGGTGGCCAAAAATTGGGAACGCTCAGCGATCGTGATCGGGCTTTTCACTCCGGAAGGAGCCCCCTGCGATGGCTTGCTCGGATCCTCACACCTAGCGGATCCCGAAGCCAACACCAAGGAGACCACCGCCATGCCAACCACAGCCGCCAGCCGGGCGAGGGACGGTGCCACGCTTCGACAACGTTTGCAAGGGACTGGAGGCGCAAAAAGAGGAAGGCCGTAAGTTTGGGGCAACGGAGCGGTTGGTAATTGACAGCTATTCATAGAATCTGAAGTGCCCCCTTTCCGAAAGGGCTGGATCGTTAGATAACGTAAGGACGGGCCGGGTGCGGCGCGTACTTATTTTAGTCGAATGGTACTTAGTTGTCGGACTGCATGTTTGGAGTGAGAAAAATGACTCGGATTCAAGCGTTGTTAGCAAACGGTTTGGTATGGATGCTCGCGGTTCAAGCGTGGGCATTCTGGGATCGGGCTGAGGTTTTGGCGCAGAATCCTCGCGTCTTATTAGAGACGAGCATGGGGGATTTAGAAGTCGAACTCTACCAAAAAGAAGCCCCAAAGACGGTGGCCAATTTTCTCAGCTACGTAAAGAAGGGGCACTACGATGGGACTATTTTTCATCGGATTATCCCCAACTTTGTGGTCCAAGGGGGTGGCTTGGATCCCAGCATGAAGGAACGTCCGACCGACGATCCTATCGAAAACGAGTCGACCAATGGTCTCAAGAACGAAAAGATGACCCTGTCAATGGCTCGAACCCGCGCCCCGCATAGCGCCACGTCCCAGTTCTACATCAACCTCAAATACAACTCGGACCTGGATAAGTCCAAGGCCATCGATCGCTTTGGGTATTGCGTGTTCGGCAAGGTGATCAAAGGGGAAGACATCGTTGAGAAGATGGCCAAGTCCAAGACGGGGTTGAAGGCTGGTAACTCCGACGTCCCCGTGGAACCGATCGTCTTGAAGAAAGCGACCATCCTCGAGCCATCCAAGAACTAACACCGGCAACGCGTCCAAGTATTACGAGACCAATGTATTACGAGACCAAGTTGTTCAGAGACCAAGTTGTTCAGAGACCAAGCCCTTCGGCAACCACCGAAGGGCTTTTTTATTGCCTGTTGGGATTGGGCGAAAAACTCGCGCCTCAGCAAATCGGCTAAACTGCGGTTAAATATCGCGGTTGAGTATCGCGGTTAAATATCATTGTCACCTAACAGGTGTTTCCATCGAGAGAAACCCTGTCGAAGACCGACAAATTTCGTCGAGTCGATTCTCAAAGAAAACCACCCCGGACATCCAACCATGCAACAGCAATCGCTTTCATTGACTCGTCGCGGCATCACGATATTCCACTGGGGACTTGAGATCTTTGCGGTTCTCATCTTGCTCAATATCGGATTTTCGTTCTTCATGCAGTATCCGAGCCTACTCCAAATTTTAATAGCGATTCAGCGTGTTTCGCCCTTCGTGGAGCCTGTTTTGCAGCTCGCCATGTTATTGGGTGTTCTGCTGACCTGCGCAGCGCCCGCCGAGAGTGGGACACGGAAGTGGGCATACTCGATTTTCGTAT
The DNA here is from genome assembly GCA_903892355.1 of uncultured Pirellula sp. Taxonomy (GTDB): domain Bacteria; phylum Planctomycetota; class Planctomycetia; order Pirellulales; family Pirellulaceae; genus JBKCUI01. The sequence continues at coordinate 11,438 of CAITIE010000121.1, forward strand.
TTGGGATCTTTGCATGGTTATTACCCGTCGTTGTTTACGCCATGCAATTGCCGATGAGCTGGCTGAGTTTTCGATCCGCGACCATCCTCATCCAAGCCCTTCTGTTTGTCGGCCTTCTCCAGCAACTGGCAAGCTGGATTAAGGGCATTGAAACGAGCGACATCGCCAATACTGGAGTCGGGGTGAGTACCAGCGTCATCGACCGGGAGGACGTTAAAACCTGGACAGACCTAGAGAGCCGATTTGAGAATCTTTTTCGCATCGGATGCATCGTCGTCGGTGCAGCAGTGCTGTTCCTGATGTATCCGGGGTTGGCGATCCAGGTTGCCATGCTGGGTGCAGGGTTAACCGTGATCGTGGTCTTTTTCATGCTGCTGCTCCTTTTGGCCATGTTCAGTCGCAATGTCTACCGATTCGAAAAAGCCATGCGCATCAGCTCAGCTCGCACGGAGAGCGACGACCCGTCATGGAGTGGCTTGCCGTCTGATCGCTTGGTCCCCGCAAGTATCTTGCTGGGGGCCTTGGCAGCGCTCGCTCTCGGGATCGAAAAGGTGGCGAATTACACCCTGGCACCGAAGTACTTTATGAAGGAAATCGAAAGGACGTTTGGGAAAGCTGGACCTTTTCCTGGTGGGAACATTTCGGAAAGCGCATTCACACCGTCCCCGGCTCCTGCGATGTCGATGAAACCGATCGATGGCGAACCACTGGAGCTGAAAGACCTCCAAGGCAAAGTCGTCGTGTTGAATTTCTGGGCCACGTGGTGCGGGCCTTGCGTGAAAGAAATTCCCGACTTGATCAAGCTCGCCGAACAAGGGCAGGATCAAGGAGTGATCGTGATTGGAATCAGCGACGAGGACGAAACCACGATTCGTAATTTCTCGGAAAAACGAGGGGTCAAGTATCCGATGGTATCGGGAGCGGGGTGGCCCGCTCCGTTCCAACAGATCAACGCTGTCCCAACCACGTTTGTGATCGATCGCGACGGGATGATCCGATCCAAGCTTATTGGATCACGGTCGCTCGAGGTTTTTCGGGCCGAGGTCGAAAAGGCAAAAAAGCCTTTAGGACAATAATTGCCTGAGTAAACGCTTCGTCGACGACAGCCATCGATTAGCGATAGCAGTAAATCGCTTCGGAGGAGCGAATCAGAAGGGATCCATTCGCGACGGCGGGCGTCGACCAATAGACTTCGTCTTTGGTGCCGGTACTGAGTTCCGCGACGACGTTGTACTCTGTTCCCGCTTGGACGACGATCAGATTACCCGCTTCGTTGAACATATAGATTTTATCCCCAACCACGACCGGGCAACCCGCGATGAGGGTGCCTCCGGGGGTCCGTTTGCGATAAATCTCTTTACCGGTAAGCTTCTCGTAGCATGTTGCGGTGTTTCCGAAGAAGTAGAGGTAGTCACCGACGATAACAGGGGAAGGCATTCCGGCGCCGCTTTTGGTACCGGACCACATCACTGCGTCGCTTTGGGTCTCACCTTTTGGCAAACTGAGATCGCCCGTGTGCCCGGGCCGAATCGCAGCGAGTGGTGCTCGGCTTCCAGGGCTCGAGGTGCCGAAGTAAACGCCTTGCGCATCGGCGACTAGGGAGCACGAGAATGACGTATCGAGTCCACTCATGCGCCATCGTTCTTTCCCGGTGCTGAGTTCATAAGCGATCACCGCGCCTTGACCGGCGGTGACCACTTCTTGGACGCCTTGGTTATCCCAAAGGATCGGTGTGCTCCATGCGGAGCCTTTGGGCCGTTCTGCTCTCCAGAGTTCGCCGCCGTCCTTGGTGTTCAAGCAGTGCAAGACAGCGGACTCCTCGTTGTACAGTTGAACGAGAACGCGATCGTTCGCGAGGAGGACCGACGATCCGGTTCCGAAATCATTGGAAATCTTTTGCTGCTCGAAGGCTTTCGTCCAAATCTCTTTGCCTTGGAGATCGTACGCGGCCATCGCACCAGCAGCACCAAAGAAGGCGTACACGGCGTCGGCGGAAGCAGCGGGGGTTTCTGTCGCGAAGGTGTTCGAAGCATGCTTGCTGTAGGCTGGAATCGCATCTGCGACGGTTTGCTCCCAGAGGATGCCTCCGTTGTCGAGTGACAAACAGATCAGCTTCCACTGGATGGGGTCCTTCGGCTTGGGACCTTTCCCCATCGTGCTCGGGTCCATGACCCCGCCCATCATTCCTTTGGGTTTGAATCCGGATTTTGCGACTGCCGTCGTTACGAACACTTGATTGCCGACGACGATCGGTTGCGACCAACCGCTTCCCTCGATTTCGGTCCGCCATGCTGGCTGCGTGTTCGTCGCTACGGTTTCGGAGAGGCTACCCGAAGCGATGCTTTGGGCGGTTCCTCCGCGGAACTGACTCCAATCCTCGGCTCGGGCCAAAAAACCACCCGAGAGCAAACCGGTTCCAATGGTGAGAATCGCCGACACTCGCTTGATCGCCATGTTCGTAATCGCCCCATTCAAGGCTACTAGCCAAAAAATCCATGTCCCGAAACTGGCCCCCTTTGGCCGACCTCAATGCGTCCTCGACGCTCGTAGTAGCATCCTCACCTTGTGCACAATATGTGGGGGCGGGAAGCTTAGTTTCGCTAATGCTGGAGTTTAGCAAGGTGTCAACCATGAGGATTCCTGACGGTATTCCTGGGGGTTAGGGGTATTCCTGGGGGTTAGTGGCATTCCTTGGGTCGGACGCGAATCGATTGATGATGAGGGGACTGGCGGATAGAATGCCCGCTTCCCTTTCCTAGATATTTTCCTGCGGTCCATAGCGGCGTTCGAGAGAGTTACGAGCATGAGCGAATTGTGTGATTTCGGCCTGATCGGCCTGGCGGTGATGGGTGAAAACTTGGCTTTGAACGTGGAGAGCCGCGGGTACCGCGTCGCTGTCTTCAACCGAACCACCGAAAAGGTCGACGAGCTGATCGCGGGTCGTGCCAAGGGGAAGAATTTCCTCGGATGCCACTCGATCGTCGAAATGGTAAAGAATCTCAAACGCCCTCGGTTGGTCATGATGCTGGTGAAAGCGGGCCCTGCGGTCGATGATCTGATCGAGCAGCTGCTCCCTCACTTGGAACCGGGCGACATTCTGGTCGACGGTGGCAACACCCACTACGTCGATACCGAGCGACGCACGCAGTATGTCGAGAGCAAGGGCCTACTTTTCGTCGGCTCGGGCGTCTCGGGTGGTGAAGAGGGAGCCCTCAAAGGCCCGAGCTTGATGCCCGGCGGTAGCAAAGCCGCTTGGGAAACCATCAAGCCGATCTTCCAATCGATCGCTGCCAAGGTCGGACCGAAGAACGACATACCTTGCTGCGAGTGGGTTGGTCCTCGAGGCGCAGGACACTATGTTAAAATGGTGCACAACGGAATCGAATACGGCGATATGCAGTTGATCTGCGAAGCCTACTTCTTGCTCAAAGAAGCCGCTGGTCTCTCCAACGATGAGCTTTACGATGTCTTTGCCGATTGGAATCTTGGCGAACTACAAAGCTACCTTATCGAGATCAGCCGCGACATCTTCAGCGTGAAGGACGATGCAGGTGGAGATGGTTACCTCGTCGACAAAATCCTCGATGTTGCTGGAGCGAAGGGGACTGGCAAGTGGATGAGCCAATTGGCCCTCGATCTGGGCGTGCCGAGCACCTTGGTCACGACCGCAGTATACGCTCGATGCTTAGCCGCAATGAAGCAAGCTCGCGTCCGTGCGAGCAAGGTTCTCCCCGGCCCTGCCGCTTCACACAACCCAGCCTTCGACGGTGCCGTCAAGCAATTGGTTAGCGATCGCAAGCAGTTTGTCGAAGCCGTGCGACAGGCGCTGTATGCATCGAAGATTTGCTCGTACGCCCAAGGCTTTGTGCAGTTGCAAGAAGCGAGCCGCGAGCACAATTGGGGACTCAACTACGGGGATTGTGCACTGCTATGGCGAGGTGGATGCATCATCCGTGCTCAATTCCTGGATCGGATCAAAGAAGCCTTTGATGCCCAGCCCGATCTTGAAAACTTGCTACTGTTTCCATACTTCACCCAAGCCATCGAGAAGGCCCAAGCCTCGTGGCGAGCCGTGGTCATGGCCGCAAGCCATCTCGGCCTTCCCGTTCCAGCCTTCTCGACGGCCCTCGCGTACTACGACAGCTATCGACTCGCCAGACTACCGTCGAACTTGCTCCAAGCACAACGAGATTATTTCGGCGCGCACACCTACCAACGCGTGGACCGCGACGGAGTCTTCCACAGCGAGTGGCTGGACCTTCGGAAACCGCCCAAAGCGTAACACGGCGTTATGTCCCGTGAGACTGTGAACCCCCGAGACCGTGATACCGCGGGGCGATGAATCCTCAACGGTATTGGTCGCTTAGGTGTCACGCGATCGACGCTCCCTGCGCCCTGTTTGTACAACGGCGCAAAGAATGACTTGTTCCCTGCGAAGATATCCTCTCTGGAATTGCACTGCTAATATGGCTCGTGAACTGACATCGATTCGAAACATCGGCATCATCGCTCACATCGATGCGGGTAAAACCACCGTGACCGAGCAGATGCTCTACATGAGCGGTACCAAGCACCGCGCTGGTGCCGTCGATTCGGGCACCACGGAAACCGATGACGATCCCGAAGAGCAGCAGCGAGGGATCACGATCTTTGCCGCTTGCGTTACGTTTCGATGGAAAGAATGTTCGGTCAACCTGCTCGATACCCCGGGCCACGTCGATTTTACCGCGGAAGTCGAACGATGCTTGCGAGTCCTCGACGGTGCGGTGGTCGTGTTCAGTGCCCGCGAAGGGGTTGAGGCTCAGAGCGAAACGGTGTGGCGACAAGCCAACAAGTACGGTGTACCTCGCATCGTCTTTATCAATAAACTCGACCGCGAAGGAGCTGACTTCTATCGTGTTCTCGACGAAATCAGCCCGCGACTGGGTGCCGATCCGCTCGCGATCCAGATTCCGGTCGGACAAGGCCCGAGCCATACCAGCGATCCCTTTCGCGGCATTATCGATCTGATCGACCTCAAGTACCTCACCTTCAACCACGAAGACTCGGGGCGGACCGTGATGTCTCAGGAGATTCCCGAAGAGCTCGTCGCCGATGCCAAGGATTGGCGCAATGTGATGCTCGAAAAGCTTTACTCCTTCAACGCGGAAATGATGGAACTGGCGATGGAGGAAAAGCCGATCCCGCCCGAGTTGATTCGCAAGGCCCTCCGCGAAGCGTGCATCGCCCAAAAAATCCAACCCGTCTTCTGCGGCTCCGCGTTGCACGGCGTCGGCGTCCAACCACTGCTCGACGGGGTCAGCCACTATTTGCCTTGCCCACTCGATCGGCCTCCGGTCCAAGGCGTCGATCCCAAAAAACGGGACAAACTCCTCCTGCGTAAACCCGACCCGAAAGATCCGTTCTGTGCATTGGTGTTCAAGATCCTTCCGGCGAAGACGGGGGATATGTTTTGGATCCGCGTCTACTCGGGTCGCCTCGAGTCCAACTCGCGCGTGTACAACCCGAATCGCGACAAGAAAGAAAACGTCGCTCAGCTTTGGCAAATCCATGCGACGAAGCGCGAAAAGCAAGGCCAGATCGATGCCCTGGAATGCGGCGACATCGCCTGTGCGATCGGACCTCGCGATTCCATCACCGGGGATACCCTTTGCGACACCCGCGACATGATCGAATTGCCATCGATCCAATTCGCGCAGTCCGTGATCTCCATGGCGATCGAACCCGAGAATACAACCGAACGCAAAAAGCTCGCCGAAGTACTCGACATGCTCAAGCGTCAGGATCCGACGTTCCACGCAGCTGAGAGCTCGGAGTCCGGCCAGACGATCATTTCCGGTATGGGTGAGCTCCATTTGGAAGTGATCAAGAATCGACTCGTTCGCGACTTCCACTTGAACGTAAAATTCTATAAGCCACGGGTCAGCTACCGCGAAACCATCGCCTCTACGGCCGAAGTCACCGGACAGTGCAATCGCCAAGTCGGCTCGCAGAACTTGTTTGCTCGTCTTCAAGTCCGCTTCGAACCGTTGGACGATTTGTCGGCAAAGGTGATTGTTCTCGATCGCACCCCGCCCGAGAAAATGCTTCCTGAAAACCTTCGACAAGCGGCCCTCGAAGAACTCCGCAACCGCGCCGAAGGTGGCGGGCTGGTGGGCTCGTTCCCACTGACTGGAATCCGCATCAGCGTGCTCAGCGCAGAAGTGGCCGAGGTAGGTTCCGATGAAGTTGCATTCCGAATCGCCGCCAACGACGCGTTCGACGAAGGGCTCCGCGCGGGCAAGCCGTCCCTCTTGGAACCAGTGATGAAGATGGAGATCACCACCCCTCCCGATTACTTGGGAGAAATCGTCGGAGACCTCCAACAACGCCGCGGCTTGATCGAACGGACCGAAGCCCGCGGTGCTATCACCAGCGTGTCAGCTATCGCACCCCTCAAGGAACTGTTCGGCTACTCCAGTGCGATCCGATCCCTCAGCCAAGGCCGAGCCGGTTGCTCCATGGAACCGCAGGGTTATCAAGTCGCTCCGCAGGAGGATTTGGAATCGTTCGCGATGTAACGCGAGGCTCGTAGTGCGCGGCTAGATCCAACCCCTTTTTCATTTGGAACAATCGACGTGTTCATAACGCTTGACGGTATCGACGGTGGTGGCAAATCGACCCAAATCGAATTGCTTGCCAAGTACCTTGAAGGCAGAGGGCTGCAGGTTGCTCAGTTTCGAGATCCAGGATCCACTCCGCTCGGAAACGCGGTGCGTGAGATCCTGCTTCATCGCGAAGACATCCCGCTTGCGAACACCGCGGAGATGCTGCTCTATATGGCTGCTCGAGCCCAATTGGTTGCCGAGCAAATTCGACCTGCGTTGGAATCCGGTGCAACAGTGATCTGCGATCGCTACTTGCTAGCCAATGTCGTCTACCAAGGCTCAGCCGGTGGAATGGATGTGGATGCGTTATGGACTGTCGGACGAATCGCGACCGGTGGCTTAATGCCCGACGTCACCATCGTGCTGGACCTGGACCCTGCGATTGCAGCCTCTCGCATCCAACGGGGACAAGACCGACTCGAGAAACGCGGGATCGGTTACTTCGAAAAAGTCCGGGCTGGGTTTGTCGACCAGATCCACAAGTGCGGTGGCCATACGAAGCTGGTTGATGCAAATCGCCCTGCGGCCGATGTGCATCAAGAAGTCGTCGCGTTTCTAAACGAAATCATCCCTTAGTGCGAGGTATGGCCCATCCGAGCCACGCGTGTAAGCAAGTGGCGACTGGACGCATGAACCCGATATCCCCCGTCGCTAGTTATGATCCAAACGAGGCGAAGAACACCTACTGCCGCGATTGTGGGGTGACCTTGAATCGCAACACCTTGTCTCCTCGTTTCACTGCGATCTCGGTCTCTTGCCCAACTTTCAGCGCTTCGATCGCAAACGTGTAGTCGTAGATGTTTTCCACCTTTCGACCTGCCAACTCCACCACCACGTCCTTGGCTTGAACACCCGCTTTCGCCGCTGGCCCATCTTTGGAAACACCCGATAGGAGTACGCCTTGAACGTCTCCTTGCGCGTAGTCAGGAATCGACCCAAGGTACGCCGTCATCGCGGCCCGGGCCCCTTGGTTTTCCGGCGCCTTCTGTTCGGTGAACTCCGGAGCGGTGTCCGAAGTCGCTACCGATCGTGCGATCATCCCCATCAGTTTGGCGATCTTTGCAGCCCCGTCGTAATTGAGCAACTCTGGGGTATCGCGAGGAGTATGGTATTCCGAATGGGAACCGGTAAAAGCCGACAAGATCGGTACGCCTTTGAGGAAGAACGTGCTCGCGTCGGTAGGCAAGTAGCTGTCGCTTTGGAGGGTTACCGGTAAACCGACCACCGCATTTCGCTTCTCAATCTCGCCCTTCCAATAAGGCGAGGAGCCGATGCCTTGCAGGACCAAGTTATCCCGCAATCGCCCGACCATGTCCAAATTAAAGCAGGCCACGACAGTGGGATAAAGCTTGTGACCGTGCGATGCAGGAAGGTCCGGATAGATTTCGTAGAAATGGTCCGCAAAGTGAGCCGAGCCGAGCAAGCCCATCTCTTCACCGGACCACGCTGCAAAAAGGACGTCGTGCTTCAGATCGAGTTTGCCACTTTTCTTTTGGCTCGCCAGTGACTGGGCAATTTCGAGCATACCAGCAACACCAGACGCATTGTCGTCAGCGCCGCGGTGGATCCCGTTCCGTTCCTCGTCCCTCGCCAAACTCGAGCCGCTGGCTCCAGCTCCGAGATGATCGATGTGAGCTCCGATCACAATCATCGTCTCCGATGGTTTGTCCGAGGCTCGCAGGATACCTAGCACATTGGTTCCGGTACGCTTGACCGGTTGCACATCGATGGTGGCTCGGACTTCCACTTCAGGAAGAACAAACCCCATCATCATCTCCCCTCGATCGAGTTCGCCTTGGAGGTCAGCGAGTTTATCCTCGGATTTTTCAAACCATTTCTCAGCAACTGCGTCGCTCACGCTGATGGCGGCGATACTGGTCCCCGAGAGCGAACCATCGGTTTGCAATGGGACTAATTGTTGCCGGACGCCACTCTTGGGACCACTGACGACGATAATTCCCTTCGCACCCCGATCGCGAGCGGCCATGGCTTTGTATCGCAGCGAGCTGTAGCGCGCCAAATGCTGTCGACGTTCGGGAGTGACATCGGATGGCATCTGGCGCAGCACCATCACCCACTTATTCTCGACATCCAAATGGACGTACGAATCGTATTCCGGTTGACCTTGGTCTGCGGGTGCAACGATACCGTAACCAGCAAATACCACCTCGGTCGCTTCGATGCTCGTTGAGTTCGAGAAAACCAATGGTCTCCAATCCTCATCGAGCTTCCATGTGTCGTTTCCGGACTGAAGCAAATTGCTCGAAAGGACTTCGACTCCAGCCGTGTAGGGGAATGGGTAGAAGTAGTTTCCGAACCCGTCCAGTTCGTCGGTACTCCCGTTCAGTTCCGACTTATTCCCTGGAAAGGATTGCGTCCCCGCGGGAGCCAGTCCGAGCGATGACATGGTGCTCGCAACGTAGGCTGTCGCCAAGCGTTCACCCGCAGTACCGGTCAATCGACCGCCGAGCTCAGGCCGGCAGAGATAATCCACATGGCGACCGATATCGGAGGCCTTGTAGTCGTTATCGCTCGCGGCGAGGGTCGCTTTGGCTTCGGAAGTCGCGAGTGCGATGTCCTTCGAACTGAGCTCGGTGGACGACAGGCCACCTGCTCCCGCGCGGTTCGCGCCCAGTTGATTTGCCTCAGACATGTTCTTCTCGCCCAAAGGCTTGCTAGCCCCCAACCCGAGTGCTTGGCGAGCCGCCGCATCATTCCATTTTGCGATGAAGATCTGAGATTTTTTGTCCGCGGTTCGATTGCTGGTCCATGCCAGCTCGGAACCATCGGGGGTGAACACAGGGAGGCCATCGAATCCGTCGGTGGTGGTGACTCGAACGGGTTCATGCGTTCCCGCTGCATCGACGAGATAAAGCTCAAAGTTCGCGAAGCCTTGAAGGTTGGTCGCAAAGATCAAGTAATCGCCGATGGGATGAAAGTACGGAGCCCAGCTCATCGCCCCAAGCTTCGTGATTTGCTTGGCATCCGAGCCGTCGATGTTCGCCGAGTAGATCTCTGCGGTTGCTCCATCTTCGCTGAATCGACGCCAGCAGAGGCGTTTTCCATCAGGCGAGAAGAATGGGCCGCCGTCGTATCCAAACACGTCCGTGATTTGGCGGACGTTGGTTCCGTCGGAGTTCATCACATAAAGGTCCAATGCAACCGCCGGGTCGTTTTCGAACAACGTCTTCTCACGTTCCGACAAAGGCTTGGCATAAGCGGCCCTGTTCGACGAGAAAGCGATCAGCTTGCCATCGGGGCTGTAGGAGCCTTCGGCATCGTATCCTTTCACGTTGCTCAAGTTCTTGTACTCGCCGGTCTTTCGGTTCCACTCGATGAGCTCGAACTGCGGGTCGTAATCCCATGCGTAACGACGTGTTTGTCCCGAGGCACGAAACTCCAGTTCCGCGTTCTGCTTGGCAACCGCTTCAGGATCTTGTTGGGTGGATGCGAACAGCACGCGATCCCCATCAGGATGAATCCAAGCGCACGTCGTTTTTCCATCCCCCGGAGAAACCCGCTCAACATCTCCTGTTTCCCGATCGAGCAGGTAGATTTGATAGAATGGATTTGTCTTTTCCCGCTCGCTCTGGAAGACCATATAGCGGCCATCGCGGCTGAAATACCCCTCTCCAGCTCGGGCTCCCTCGAACGTCAACTGCCGCGTTCCTGTCAGAAACTTCGTTTCGGCTGCTGAGGCAACGTTTTTATCGGCCGAGGCATCTTGCGCGAAACTTACCGTCGCCACCCCGAACGCCATGAAAAAGGCTGCCGGCAGGACGGTTTGCTTGGCAATTAGTCGCTTAGCAAAAAATGGCGGGTTGGACGAATGCGATCGCATCGAGCGGTACCAATGGTTTCGTAGGAGATTCATGAACGGGAGGGAGTAGGGAACAACGTCGTAAGGGCACCGTAATGCCTCAAACCAACCGAAATACCTCGAACTATTAGAATCCTATTTTAGTCACTCGACCAGCGCAAGTGACCGAAAGTACCCGTCGAAACACCACCGACCACAACACGGTTTCCCAACGCGATCCCAACGCGATCCCAACACGGTACTTGCTGCGGTTCCTGCAGCAAATCTTCGCCGCAACACCATGGCTAGCTTGCATTTGCTCCATTATTCCAGCAACCCCGATGCCGAGACTCTCGGATGTGCAGAAAGCTGGGAATGTGGTACACTCCAAGCCCTTTTTTCATGATTTGAAACCAATACCCACAACGAACCTTCGACGACCCGTACGGTTGAACCTCTAATGACCATCGATCAATACAGTTTGTGTCCCTGCGGCAATGGCAAGAAAATCAAGTTTTGCAAGTGCAACGAGCACTTCCCGGAAATGCAGACCATCCATCGGATGATCACCGGTGAGCAGAACATCGCCGCCTTGGATAGGATCAACGCCAACCTGAAGACAACTCCGTCGGAGCCTTGGCTTTTGGCGATGAAATGCGAGCTGCTACTGCAACTGAACGAGCTTGAGTCGCTGGAGGAAACATCGGCTAAATTCATCCGCCTCCAACCGGACAATCCGCTCGCCAAACTCTATCGAGCCCTGGTCGCCGTCGTTCGGGGGAATACCGAGGAAGGTGCAACGCTTCTGTTGCAGGCCATCGCCGACTCCACCGAAACTCTCCCGCCGATGACGGCCACCGTTGCAGTCAACCTGATGGAGATGATGGGGCAACGCGGCATGGTGATGCCCGCCTTGCTGCACGCCGAAATGTTGATGGACATGGGAGAATCGATGGCCCGGATCGCTGCCGGTGCCTACGAATCGCTCATCGCGCACCCCCAAGCAGGCACGCTGACGCGCGAGTCGCTTCCATCGCCCCTCGATGCCGACGATACTCCGTACACGGAGCGGTTGGCCGAAGTCCAAGCCCTCATGGCGAACTACCGGATCTCTGTCGCCAAAACCAAACTCGAATCGATGCTTCGCGAGTTCGGCCAGCAACCTGCAATCCTGCAACACCTGCTTTACTGCCAACTCATCTTCACCGATGTCGAAAGCGGGGCGTCCACTTGCCGTAAATTGGCCACCAACGCGAGCCTTAGCGAACCGCAACGAATCTACTACCAAGCCCTCGCCTACGACCTATCGCCCCGGTCCAGCGGTGTCACCCAAACCGAAGAGCTGTGCGTTTACACCATCGAAGACCCCGAACTCGAGTCGCGGCTGACCAGCAGCAAGCTGATGATGCCTCTGCCTGTCGAGCAGGTCAAAGGATTGCTCCAAGCCTTCCTCGACGAAGAGGTTCCACCCAAAGCCGCGTTCATCTGCACCGAACCTGTCCTTCAAGAGCAATTCGCAGATCTCGAAGCGCTCCGCGCCGGATCCTGGATGGCTTTTTACGGCAAGCAGACCGACAAGCCCGCTCGCCTCGTAACCCTCGAATCAACGAGCGGCTACCGCAAAGCGATGCTCGATAAAGTCAAGAGTGAACTGGGAATCCAATCGCTCAAACGCGAATTGATCGAGCAACTGCATGTTGCTTATATCTCGAAAACCAACAACCCAGTGATGGTCCGCAAGCAAGTTCCCATCGAACGACGCGATGCACTGCGCGATGCGACCAAGCAATTGACCATGGACGATGTCCTCGACCTGCAACTGGAATGCCTGGGCAAACGCTCGGCACGCGAATGCACCGGGTTGGCAGATTCCCGATTGGCCCTCCAAGCGTTGCTGCTCAACTGGCAATCGCACAACCCGCCAGGGATGGACGATTCCGACTTCCGTACTATCCATAAAAACCTACAAGTCTCGCAGCCTTCGATCTCGTCTCAAGAAGACGTCTTCGATTTGGTCGGGGGTGCTGCATACTATTGGACCGACCTAGACACCATCGACGCACGTAGCTTGATCCAATTGATGCAGTCGGCCCTCACCCGCTCTGTATCCTCCATGTTCGGAGAACTCATCCGTCGCTCCGAAGCGACCCAATGGCCCGAGGATATCAAGCTCTCGGCCGAGTACACGACCCTCAACCTCAAGACCCGAATCGCGACAGAGCCCGTAGAAGCCGAATCGCTTTTGACACGCATCATCGAGTCGGGAAAGAAACTCAACCTTCCGGTTGGCAATGCAATCCTCGAACGATTCGAACTGCTCAACATGCTCGAACGACGCGGGGAAGCCCGCCAATTCCTCGAAAGCTCGCTCCGAGAAAACCCGAACGATCCAGTGCTCCTCCAATTCATCCAAATGGCCATGATGCAACAGCAACAACAAATGGCCGCACGCGGACGAGGTGGAATGCCCGGCGGAATGGGTGGCTCTATCGGTGATGCAGGCGCATCCCCAAGCTCCGAACCCGCGTCGGGACTCTGGACCCCAGACTCCGCACCAAGCCAACCCTCCGGTTCCTCCGGCGGTGGCAGCAAACTCTGGATCCCCGGCGCAGACTAAACATGATCTCAGGGCTTGATTAACGACTCGATTCGCCGTCACTCGATTCGCCGTCACTCGAGTCATTAGCCAGGATTTTCGACAACGAATATTCAGCAACACAGTTCCACCCTAGAAACGCAAGCTCTCCCCAACGAGAAAGCTTGCGTTTTTTGTTGCGCACAGAACGCGCTGCGAACTCCGAGATGCTTAACTCACTCTGGGATCGTCACTCTGGGATCGCAGCAGACTTGAACCTATCCGACTTTTTCAAGATCCACCCCTCTATCTCCGCACGATCGATCCCATGGGCGAATAGAATAGGAGACCTCCGCTCGCACCCGCGGCCCCGCCTAATTCCCTCCCGGAATCATTCCTATGTTGTCGATCGTTCCCTCGATGAAGCATTCCATCATGGACTGGTTCTACCAGTCGATCTCGCGTACCGCGACAAGTATGATGCTCGCAGCCCTGTTCATTTCCAGCGATGTCACCACAGCTCAACCACCTGAGGACACGGCCACCGAACCTGCGCTCGATCCTGCAACCGCTGAAAAGTCTTTTCGCACCCAAGATGGCTTGCGCTGGGAAATGCTCCTCAGCGAACCAACCATCACACAACCTTTGATGACCACATTCGACTCGCATGGTCGATTATGGGTTGCAGAATATCGACAGTATCCTAATCCGGAAGGGCTCAAACAACTCAGTCGGGACAAGCATTGGCGGATCGTCTACGACACCGTACCGCAACCCCCGGGCCGCGGCGGATTGCCAGGCAAGGATCGAATTTCGGTCCATGAGGATACCGATGGGGATGGGACCTTCGAAACTCATCGCGTCTTTGTCGACAATCTCAATATCGCCACTGCCGTAGCCCCGGTCACCAAAGGTGCCTGGGTCCTCAATCCACCCTACCTTCTCTACTACGCGGATGAGAACGAAGACCTTCAAGCCGACGGACCACCCGAAATCCACTTGACTGGGTTCGGTCTCGAGGACACTCACTCGGTCGTGAACAGCCTCTGCATGGGGCCTGATGGTTGGCTTTACGCAGCCCAAGGCAGCACCGTGAGCGGCATGGTCAAAGCCTATGGCTCCGATGAAAAGCCATTCCAAAGCCTCGGCCAAGCGATCTGGCGTTACCATCCGGTCACGCGTCGTTATGAGATCTTTGCCGAAGGTGGGGGCAATGCATTCGGGGTGGCCTTTGATGATCGTGGTGATGTCTACTCGGGCCATAACGGAGGAGATACACGAGGTTTTCACTACTACCAAGGCGGCTACTACCGCAAAGGCTTCTCGAAACATGGAAGCCTCTCCAATCCGCATAGCTACGGGTACCTCAACCCGATGCAGCACGATCCCATCCCGCGATTCACTCATGCCATGTTGATGACGGAGTCAACGGCGCTCGCTCCGTTCACCCCGCAATCGATGCTGGCGGTCGATCCATTGCACGGAAAACTGATCCAGACGGAGCTCAAACCCACAGGCTCCACATTTGCCACGCGCGATATCGGGGATACTGTTTCGAGTCGCGACAAGTGGTTTCGACCGGTTGCTATCACTGATGGTCCGGACGGTGCCGCTTACATTTGCGATTGGTACGATTCGGTCGTCGCCCATATCTATGCCTTCGAAGGCCGCGTCGATCGCGACCGTGGTCGAGTGTACCGTCTCCGACCGGAACAGACCCCTGATCCAACGAAGGCGGCGCTCTGGAACTCAAAACTCGCCAATGCTGGCACCTCGGAGTCTCTCGAGTATCTATTGGCTACCCTGTCGCACCCTTACCGATGGCAGCGCTGGCAAGCCAGACGATTGATCGCCGAACATCCTCGACGCGACGAACTCGTAGCGCCAGCGCCATTGATGCACGCACTCACCGAGAGCGATGACACTTACCCCGTCGAATACCTTTGGACGGCGCATGCTTGCGGTTGGATTCGCGATACCATCCCATTCCAACTGCGAAGCGAAACTGGCAATACCGTCGAATACCCCCCGGTCGATCCCACCAAACTATTGCTCCATCCAAATGCGGCGGTCCGCGAATGGACGGTGCGACTCGTATGCGATGACAACAGCGTCACCCCGGAGACGCTCGCTGCAATCGATGCTCTCGCTCGCGAGGAATCGGACCCGCGCGTTCTGAGCCAAATCGCTTGCTCGGCCAAGAGATTGCCATCCGATCATGCGGTACGGATCGTCGCAGGATTGCTCTCCAAGCCCAGAAGTGCGGACGATCCTTTCTTTCCACTCCTATGCTGGTGGGCGATCGAACAACATCATGGCGATTACCCATCGATCTTAAAATTTCTGATAGACAATCCTGAGACATGGGCCCATCCGATCGCCAGAACGACGGTCTATCCGAATTTGATACGGCGTTGGTCCACGGTCGCAACCCCGGAAGCCTACCTCGCCGTGTCGAAGGTATTCCAACAGATCGGCACCTTGCCAGCACCCCTTCGGAGCGAGGCAGCCAATGCAGCTCAGAACGCCTTTGAGCAATCCTTTGTCGGTCGCTCCCTTTCCGGAGTCCCCGACGCGGTGATCGACGCCATGGTCGCGTTGGGCCAGCCACCACTGACGTTGCAAGTTCGCCGAGGCGATGAGGCCGCGATAGCCCACGCCGTCACCACCATCCTCGATCCGAAAGCCACAGAGAGTGTGCGCATGCAATTGGCAAGGCTCGCAGGGGAATTGCCCCATACGCGTGTGCGATCGGATCTGCGAGACGCGCTTCTGGCTGTAACACGCGATGCTTCGGCAAAGAACGCATTGCGATCGAGCGCGATCAGCGCTCTGGCTAGCTTCGATTCGGATTCGATCGCAACAACCCTCCTCGACCTTTGGAAAGATCTCCCCCAAGAGCTTAAACCGGCCGCGGGATCGGTGCTCGCAGCTCGTTCCAAGTGGACCGAACAATGGCTCAATGCGTGCGAATCGGATCAGGTGAACGGCGCAGAGATGCCGCCAGAGTCGGTGCGTGCGATGAAACTGCATCTCGATGCATCGTTGCAACAGCGGCTTACAAAACTGTACCCCGAGTTCGCCTCGATCGATCTCGCGACCGCCAACGAACGGAGCCAACAGCTCGCCAAATCGGTGGTGGATGGGAACGGGGATCCGTACAAAGGCAAGAAGCTTTATCGCGAACTTTGCGGGCGATGCCATCAACTGTTCGACGATGGAGGCCGTGTCGGCCCCGATCTGACCGGCTACCAACGGGATCAACTAGGAACCCTTTTGCGGAACATCGTGGCACCGAGCCTCGAAATCCGAGAAGGCTACCAAATGGTCCGGCTGATGACCTCCGATGCAGTGGTCTTGAGCGGTTTTATCGAAAGCGAGCAGCCCGACCAAGTCGTCCTGCGCAGCATCGATGGGCAGATGCACACCCTCGATCGCGGCGACATTGAGCAACTGCAACCCCAAGTCCTCTCGTTGATGCCCGAGGGACTTCTCGACAAGCTGGATGAAACGCAGTTGCGAGACTTGATGGCTTACCTGCGAAGCTCTCAACCACTCAACGATGGGACATAGCACCGCTCGCACGCCCACCTTGATCGCATGTGGTTAGCGCCCTAATCCAACCTACGACTACTTATTCGTAACCACCCCTTTGCGGCGTCGCGGATAGAGTTCTTTGCACAGTCCGCACACGGTTCCATCGCATCCGCGCGCGGTACAGTGCTCACGGCCGTAAAAAATGATCTGCAGGTGCAGACGATTCCAACTCTCTTCGGGAAACAGTTTTTTCAAATCCCTTTCGGTTTGCACAACCGACTTGCCGTTGGTCAGTCCCCACCGCTGCGCCAGTCGATGGATGTGCGTATCGATCGGAAAGGCGGGGACACCGAACGCTTGAGCCATCACCACGGATGCTGTTTTGTGACCGACACCTGGCAGTTTCTCCAACGCCTCAAAATCCTGGGGAACCTTGCCCCCGTGCTCCTCGACTAGAATCTTCGATAGACCCTGGATCGCTTTGGATTTCTGTGGGCTGAGCCCGCACGGCTGGATGATCCGCTGAATGGCCTCCACCTTTTGGCGACTCATGGCGTGCGGATTGTCCGCGAGCTTCCATAGGCTTGGTGTGACGCGGTTGACCATTTTGTCCGTACACTGAGCGCTCAGTACCACAGCGACGAGCAATGTGTAGGGATCGACGTGCTCGAGTGGGATCGGGGTATCTGGGTACAACGCATCCAAGCGTTGGTGCACAATCGCTGCTCGCTCTTTACGATTCATGACCGTTTCGAATCATGTCAGTGTTTTTCGTTTTTTGTGGATAGAATCGATAATCACCAACGGGGGGAACAATAATTCCTCCCGTGGTCACTTTGCAGGAACTTGGCCTGGCGACATCAGGTATTTCATCAAATCCGCTCGCATCTCTTGGCTGAGAGGATCGAGGAGCCCCTCCGGCATCAGGGATTGATCCGATTTGCGGCGTTCTAAGATTTCGTTCTTGTTCAATAGGACTTTTTCTTTTGCGGTCTGAACCGTCACCGAGTTTGAATTCTCGCTAACGGGAACACCGGTAATCACACCCCCATCGTCTGTTTGGAAGTAGGTGACTTGGAAACTGCTCGCAACGACAGCGCTCGGCGCGAGGATATTTTCAATCCAATACCGTTTATTGGAGCGTTGACCTCCCGTAAGCTCGGGACCGATGGCGCCGCCTTCACTAAAGAGTTTGTGGCATTGGGCGCACGCATTGTTCCAAACCGTTCTTCCGCGACGGGCGTCCCCATTGGCGATCATCTCATCGGTCAGTCCTCGTTCCATATCGGTGATGGCGAGCATCTTGTCCTCAGCGATCCCAAGCTTAGGATTGATAGCACGAGCCCTCTGGAGCAGATCCCAGTCAGCGACGGCCAGGAATTGTCGCCACGTTGACGCATCGATGTTTTCGCTCGGAATCTTTTTCTGCTCAATGGCGTCGAGCAGGATGGGCAACGATTCGCGTTTACCGCCGAGCGCACTGACGATTCCTGATTTCCCAGGTGGCCACGCTCCTGCGTACATATCGATCAGCCGTTTTGCGCGATCTTCGTTGAGCGTTTTGCCGATGGCCATGGCTGCCACACCACCGAAGTTTTGATCATTTACAAAATTCCAGAGCGTGTTTTGCGCAGCTTCGGAATCGAGGTTCCCAAGCGACTCGATCGCCGATCGACGTGCGGCGGCAGCCACCTTCGAATCACTCGCGAGCGCGATCAAATCTTCCGCCGCAACCGAGCCTGAAAAGACTGCTTGCAGCAGGGTGGCTTTCTGCCGAGTGGACTCATCCGCGTGATCTTTTGCCTTTCCAGCCAACTCATCCCACGCCAGTGGTGCCTTGGCATTCTTGCGACCTTGATAAGCTTCCCACAACCCTCGAATCACGTATTCCTGGGTTTTTGCATCGGCTTTACGAGCCACATCGGCGAGGAAAAAGTTAAGTGCTTCAAACGCTTCGCTCGGCGATTCACCATCGACGGCAGGCTCCGATGCCAACCTACGGATGATCAGCTCCGTCAGTTTAGGCAATTGGCTCGCCAACGCCAACTTGGCCCCCTTCATCGGATTTTCGACAATGGCGTGCCGGACGGAATACCACAGCACGAGGGAGAAATCGCGATCGTTGGCGAGGTCGGCGCTGCTTGCCAGAATCGAAGCGATACGCCAAGGATCGTCTCCGAAACGGGGCAACAGCGCCGCGATATTCAATCGCACCAGCGGACTAATCTTGTCGATCGTTTTTGCTTTCAGAAAATCGACGACCTCTGCGATCGCTTCCGACTGCTGCTCTTCGTTCATCAAGGGGTATCGTTCAGCAAGTGTTCGGATCGCCCATGCATGAACCGCTTCATGTTGTTCAGACAGAAGAATCGTATAGAGCTGCTTGGTAGGAAACTCACCGTTTCCGGCTGCTTCGATGAGCTGCAGCAATCGCAATTGTTGGGTCACAGCATCGGCTGTGCCAGCGACTTCGGAAACATCCTTGCGGTTACCGCCGCGAATGGCTTCCTTTTGCATCTCCTTCGTCACCTCGATTTTGACTAACAGGGAATCTGTTCGATTCAACCGAAGCGCCTTGAGAAGTTGATTCGTGAACCAGGCATTTGGATGTTGAGCGATTTCGAAGACTTCGTCCGCTCGAAGGACCGTCAAGCCTCGAACGGCAACCGGCCCATTGCCCGATGGTTTCTTAGCAGCATCGATCAGGTCGGCTCCTGCTTTCGAGATCTTCGCAATCGACTGAGCCACTTTTTGGAAAGGGCGTTGATCCTTGGCATCGTAGGAAATGCGATAGATGCGGCCACTGGTGCGATGAACACCATCGTCATCGTGGCACTCACCGATATCCGACCAATCGATGACCAGAACACTTCCATCGGGAGCGGTGGTGAGATCGAGTCCGCGGAACCATGGGTCCTCCCAAAAGACCATGTCCTGATCATGCTTGCCAACAAAGCCCGCACCTTGCCGCTCGAGTCGATCTCGGTTGATACGGCGACCGTGCAGATTGAGTGTGAACATTTGATTTCGGTACTCAGACGGCCACTGGTCGGCTTGATAGATCATCAATCCGCTGTGCGCGTGCCCACCACCGGCAGCGTCCGTTCCGGTACTTGGAGGTCCCTTGCGCGTCTCGCGCCAATCCTCTCCCTTTTCATCCCAATGCACATGGTCCGCGATTTGGGGAAGGAGTTCGTAAACCGTCGGGTCAGAATCCTCACCATACATCCGTTGCAAGTGGGCCCCAGGGATCGCATGCCAAAGATGCCCGATCACCGTGTTGATGAAAAAGAGATTGCCGTGCGCATCCCAATCCATGCCCCATGGATTGGTCGTCCCCTCGGAAACCATTTCTATTTTGTGAGTCACGGGGTGGTAGCGCCAGACACCACAATGAAGCCTAGTCTTTTGCGGCGTTGTGGCAGACTGGGATTGCAACGGAACGCCATAACCTGCCGGCGGTACGGGTATACTTCCCGTTAGCGGCCCCGTTAGCGGCACGTTCGACACTGGACCCTTGTACTCCACATCGGAAGAACCCAGGATGCCATGGCGGCCATACAACCATCCATCCGATCCAAATCGCAAGCCGTTCGCAAAGTTATGCCGGATGTTGGGATTGAACCCATCGAGCACGGTTATGGGTTCTTGATCGGGAACATCGTCGTTATCTCGGTCTGGAATGAACACCAGACGCGGTGAAGCCAACGCCCAAATGCCGCCATTTCCGACCTCGATGCTCGTTAGCTCCTTCAAGTTCTCGTAGAACACCTTGCGTTTATCAAACGTTCCATCGCCATCGGTATCCTCGAGTACTAAGATGCGATCCGACAGGTCCATGTCGAACTTCTTGGACGATTCGGCGTACGTGTAGTTTTCAGCGACCCACAGGCGTCCACGCACATCCCACGCCATCCCGATCGGTTGCTGCACATCCGGTTCGGATGCGGCGACCTGAATTCGAAATCCAGGTGGAAGCTTCGCTGTCGCCACCGACTGTTCAGGCGAATACTTAGGGACCGTTTCTTCTTGGCTATCGTAGATCTTCTGAGCCGAAACCGGGAAAGCGAATCCAGTCGCGATCGCCAGGGTAATGGCCCATGAGAAAACGGCCGTGGTAGAAAAACATAGACTGAAGCAAAGTCGGTTGGATTGCATAGGGGGCTCCTTGGAGTTCTCGAGTCCGTCAATCATACTCGACGTGCCCCCGCGCGCGGCATTACCATAGCAGTTTGCTCCGGTTCAAAATACGACCCGCCTCAATCCGCATCCTACCTGCACTTCAGTCTCTCCGAGATACCATGTCCCTTCGAACCCTCTCTCACGCGATCGTAATGTTGTCGACCTCGATCGTTGCTTCGCCCCTTTGCCGTTTTTGCCTGGGAGCAATCCTTTTAGCGATCCATTCGGCGATCCTTTCGGCGGGGACGCTTTGCGCAGCAGAAGAAAACGACCGCCCTGCCGAACCGAAGTCACCCGAGGCGTGGTACGGCCAAACCATTCGCGAATCAGCTTGGCGTTCCCCCGCCAACGAACAAAATGGCTTTCACGTTCCGACCGGCTTCGTGGTCGAACTCGTCGCGGCCGAGCCTGACATCGCCAAGCCGATGAACATCGCATTCGACGCAAAGAAGCGACTATGGGTCACCCAAAGCGTCCAGTACCCTTTCCCCGCAAAACCGGAAGAGAAAGGTGCTGACTCCATCGCTCTCCTCGAGGATCGCGATGGTGATGGAAACTTTGAGACCAAAAAGATTTTCGCGGATGGACTTAATATACCGATCGGCATCCTTCCTTACCGCGACGGTGTGATCGCATTCTCGATCCCCAATCTATGGTTGCTGCGAGACACCGATGGCGATGGTGTCTGCGACGAACGCAAGGTTATCCTCGGGCCTTTCGACACCACCAGAGATACTCACGGGATGGTCAATGCGCTTCGCGACGGTGGAGATGGTTGGATCTATGCGTGCCATGGTTTTAACAACATCTCCAAGCTCCGAGGAACCGATGGACATGCCATCGAATTGACCTCGGGCAACGTCTTTCGATTCCGTCCCGATGGCTCGCGTGTCGAGCAATTCACCTCCGGCCAAGTCAATCCGTTTGGGATGACCCGCGATGAGTTTGGCTTTTGGTTCACCGCCGACTGCCATAGCAAACCGATCACGCAACTCCTCAAAGGTGGTTGCTATCCGAGTTTCGGTCGGCCCGACGATGGCTTAGGGTTTCTCCCACCGATGATGGATCATTTGCATGGCAGCACCGCCATCTCGGGAATCGCCCATGTTCGGGCAGGGACGTTTCCCGATGCCTATCGAGGCAACTTGCTCAGCGGTAATGTCATGACCTGCCGCATCAACCGCAACCGATTGGAATACCGAGGGGCGACAGCGAAGGCGATCGAGATGCCCGATTTGCTCACTAGCGACGATCCATGGTTCCGCCCTGTCGATCTCCAATTCGGGCCCGATGGCGCACTTTATATAGCCGACTTTTACAACAAGATCATCGGGCACTACGAGGTCCCCCTCGATCACCCAGACCGCGACCGAGCGAGCGGCCGGATCTGGCGCATCCGCCCCGTCCCAACCTTGGTCGCCAACGGGCTAAAACCAACTGCCACTGCAGCCACAACCTCCGATGCTATCCAACCTCCCAAAACCATCAACAGCGATGAAATCGCAATCACCACCCTACAAGCTCCAAACATCGATCCTAACGATCCTGCGAAAGCGATCGAACGACTGCAGGCCCTCGAATGGCTCGGTGCAAACGGGGGGCTCGAATCCATCGATGCGATTTTCTTAAGCCTTGCTTCAGTAGACGCATCGTTCGATCCTGTCTTGAAACAAGCCCACTGGATTGCGATTCGCGATGCACTGGCTCGGACCACGAAAACAGGTGGCAAATTCCCATTGGAAATACTGTCACCCATGCGAACTCAAGATGCCGAGGAACGCTTTCAAGCGTTGATCAAAGTGCTCAAGGCTGTTCGTGATCCCGCAGCAGCCAACTGGTCGTTGCAATTGATCGAACTGGCTGGTCGACAACTTCCAGAGGGATGGAAGACCGCATGGCTCCAGGAAGCGATCTTGCACCTCGCAACCGTTGCCAATGAAAACGACATCCCGCAGATTCTTTCCCTCCTCGAAAAAACCAATCCGGACATCTCCTCGCGGCAGGAGCAAATCCTCGCGATCGCAGAAGCCCAACGGACACGCAACGGAAAGCTCTCCCCGAAATTGATCGAGCTGGGTGTAGCTACGTTGATCGATGCGATCGGGCCATGGACCCAATCCACCACCGATCCGGTGGTGCTGCATTCGTGGCATGCTCGGCCTCTGCGAGGCAAAGAAGATCGCGAGTGGCCGATCGAATTGCGGTCTGTCGACATCCAGAGCGATCGAGGCCAACAGGCGAGCGGCGATAATCCGATACCGTTCTGGAGCAGTCTCGGACTTGGTGAGCGCTACGCCGGAACCTGGACGAGCAGCGCGTGGGTTGCCCCTGAATCCGTCTCGTTTCGGATAGTGGGCCACAATGGGTTGCCGAGTGAACCGGACCTCAAAAACAACTACGTGCGGGTTTTAGCTCAAAACGCTTCCACGCGTGACTGGATCGAGGTCGCCCGTGTCTACCCACCGCGCAGCGATATCGGCAAATGGGCTACGCTCGACTTGAAGGCCTACCAAGGTCAATCCATGCGATTGCAAGTCGTCGATGGCGATGGGCACGACGCCTACGCTTGGATAGGAATCACCGACGTCTCCGTCCCAGGACTAGCCCGCAGCCCACTGCGCGATCGCTATGAGTCGTTGAAACGGATCGCGAAATGCTTTGGGCCGTCCCTCGGCTCCATCTCCGATGAAACGGTTCGTACCCGTGTCACGAAAGCGTGGTCGGCACTGATGCTCTCGCAACAGCTCGATCCCTCCTGCAAAGCGTCTCTCCAAAAATGGGTACTAGGGAGCAATTATCCGATGATCAGCGAACTGGTCGATTGCGTGAGCGAGCGCGGCTGGGAAGACCTGCTTCAAGGGGAACCGCAACTCGCTACCGCTACGGCTAACGTCACTGGTACTGCAAAGGAAACGCTCCCAGCCTACCGATGGGACTGGAATAACCTCGATCCCCGCACGGTGACTTGGATCGCTGAGAATTACTGCCGTCGATCGAATGCGGCTGGCCAAGAGGATTTAGGGCTGCGATGGTCGCGTCACCGGTCATCGATTCCACTCATAGCAATCCTCATGCGACGAGGTGCGATGTCGAAGGAAGTGCTTCGAGCGATGCCTGCTGCGTGGTGGGAGACACTCTCCGCAGAGGAATCCGGTCTTCTGGCCGACTTGAAGCCGGAAGGGGAATCAGACACGTCGCGAGCTGCGATCGTCGCGGCGAAAGCCACTGCAGTGGAAGCCATCACACCCGATCTCGCGATAGGAGCTCGGGTGTTTACCGAACGCTGCGCTGCTTGCCATCAATTGGCGGGCCAAGGCAAAGTCATCGGTCCGCAGCTCGACGGAGCGATCACCCGCACCATCGAACGACTCTGCGAAGATATCCTCTGGCCCAACCGAAACGTCGACGAAGCGTTCCGCCTCACCAACATCCTTATCGATGGTGGCGAAACCGTGTCGGGGCTGGTGATCGATCGGCAAACCGATACCCTCGAAGTTGTTGATCAAACTGGCAAATCGCAGCGGATCCCT
Source organism: uncultured Pirellula sp. (assembly GCA_903892355.1). Taxonomy (GTDB): domain Bacteria; phylum Planctomycetota; class Planctomycetia; order Pirellulales; family Pirellulaceae; genus JBKCUI01. The sequence goes on from CAITIE010000121.1 coordinate 35,708, forward strand.
CGCGATGAAATCGAAAGTGAAAAGATCAGCAAACTCTCCTTGATGCCGGGCAATTTCGAAGAGCTGATCACCGACAACGAACTCGCTTCCTTGCTCGCCTACCTCAAATCGCATCTACACCAAAGTGGCAAGAACCATTAGAACGGTCCTTAACACGTTATCCTAAAGGACAAGCATAGGGACGACGCAAAGCGAGCACGCAAGGTTCGTCCTTCGATTGACTCAACTGCGAAATCCGTTTCCCGCTGTATCTCTATCCCTCACAACTCACATCTCAGCCCTTACCCCTTACCGTTCACCCCCATTACTACCTATGCCGTCCGCATTCGAACTCACGGAGTTCCTCAATACAACAGGTTCCCATGTTGCCATGGAGACGTCGGGACCGGGCCCGACGGGTAGTTTGCCTTTGACCGACGAGATGCTGCGCACTTGGTCGAGCGGCGATCTGTTCGGATGGACGCAGAATGCAGGGATGGGTTGGGATCTACAGAAGATGCTCGGTCCACAGTTCTTGCTGTTGAGCACTCAGGGAGGCATGCGGGCCGAGGATGGGCATCCGATCGCACTCGGATATCACACTGGGCACTGGGAGGTTGGCTTGCTGGTTCGAGCAGCGGCTGAGTGGTTCTTTGAGAATGGTGGCGTCCCTTTTGCGGGGTATGTCAGCGACCCGTGCGATGGGCGTTCGCAGGGAACAACCGGGATGTTCGACTCGCTTCCCTACCGCAATGATGCAGCGATTGTATTTCGTCGTTTGATCCGTTCCCTACCGACCCGGCGCGGAGTATTGGGTGTCGCCACCTGCGACAAGGGCTTGCCCGCGATGATGATCGCATTGGCGGGATGCTCGCAGTTACCGAGCGTCGTCGTCCCTGGCGGCGTGACCTTGCCCGCGCGCGAGGCAGAGGACTTGGGCAAAGTCCAAACGATCGGTGCTCGATATACGAACGGCATGATTTCGCTCGAAGAAGCATCTGCGGCCGGTTGCCGCGCATGCGGTTCCCCCGGGGGTGGTTGCCAGTTCTTAGGAACCGCGGCGACGAGCCAAGTCATCGCCGAAGCGTTAGGCATGACAGCGCCGCACGCGGCGCTCGCACCTAGCGGACAACCGGTTTGGTTGGACATCGCACGCCAATCGGCCAAGATCCTTTGGGATCAGCACCATCGCAAAACAACGCTCAAAGATGTCTTGACCGAGGACTCGTTCCACAACGCCATCGCGGTCCATGCAGCATGCGGCGGTTCGACCAATCTGTTGCTGCACGTACCGGCAGTGGCCTTCGCCGCAGGGATCCCACGGCCGAGCATCGAGCAATGGACCGACATCAACCGTATGGTAAGTCGGTTCGTCGACGTGCTCCCCAACGGCCCCAAATTCCATCCAACGGTGCGGCTGTTCATGGCGGGTGGTGTTCCCGAAGTCATGTGGCATCTTCGCGAGATGGGGATCGCGCGCTGCGATGCGAAAACAGTCACCGGACTCTCCTGGCACGAAATCCTCGACCGCTGGCACGATTCACCCCGCCGCGCCGCGATGCGAGAGTTGCTTCGCTCGCGCGATGGGGTCGATCCCGACGAAGTTATCATTCCGCCACCTAAGGCGCGCCAAATGGGACTGACCAGCACGATTTGCTTCCCGCGAGGGAATATCGCCCCAGATGGTTCCGTGATCAAATCAACTGCCATCGACCCCTCCGTCATCGACACCGATGGAGTCTATCGCAAGATCGGACCAGCTCGCGTTTTCACTTCGGAGAAGGAAGCCGTTGCAGCCGCTAAAGGACAGCACGCCAATCCCCTCAAAGCGGGTGATGTTGCCATCCTGATCGGTTGCGGCCCGATGGGTACCGGCATGGAAGAAACCTACCAGCTGACCAGCGCCCTGCGTTACCTTGATTACGGCAAAGAAGTCGCGGTCGTGACCGACGCCCGTTTCTCGGGAGTGAGTACTGGCGCTTGCATCGGCCATGCTGGCCCTGAAGCGCTCGCGGGTGGCCCGATCGGCCGATTGCGAGACGGCGATACGATCCGCATCGAGATCGACCGCAGCACCCTCCAGGCCTCAGTGGATTTCATCGGATGCGATGGAGAATTGTTTACGCCGGAACGCGGTGCCGAGATCCTCGCAACCCGCTCCCCTCACCCCGGCCTGAAGGCCGATCCCCGTTTGCCGATCGACACCCAACTTTGGGCGGCGTTGCAAAAAGTAAGTGGTGGAACGTGGGGTGGCTGCGTCTACGATACCGAACGCATTATGGCCGTACTGGAAGCGGGTGAAAAAGCACTTCGATGATCTTGTTGCTCGATAACTACGACAGTTTTGTCTACAACCTCGATCGCTATTTGCAACGCCTGGGGCAATCGACGCTGGTGGTTCGTAGCGATGCCATTCAAGCCGAAGCGATCGGGCGATTGAAGCCGACCGCCATTGTGATCTCACCCGGCCCCAAATCCCCCGATGACGCTGGTTGCAGCGTCGAAGTTATCCGACGCTATGCTCCATCCATCCCCATTCTCGGCGTCTGCTTGGGCCATCAAGCGATCGGGCAAGCGTTCGGGGCAAAGATCGTTCGAGGTCCTGCACCGATGCATGGCAAGGCGTCTGACATCACGCACCGAGACTCTCGATTGCTAAGAGCGCTACCCACCCAATTTCAAGTTGGACGGTACCATTCGCTCGTCATCGATCCCGCAACATTGCCTAGCGAACTGCTAGCCACCGCTTGGTCGGATGACGGGTCTATCATGGCGGTAGAACATCGCGATTACCCAGTATTCGGCGTCCAATTCCACCCGGAATCAATCCTCACTCACTACGGCTACGAGATTCTCGCGTCATTCTTACGGTTAGGTGGCCATACTCCTGGTCCGACACCGCAACCTGATTGGCTCCGCGATACAGCCAGCATGGCATAGCCACCAACATACCGTGATCATGGCGACTCGCACCACTCCCGAAAACCTAGGTACCTGCCGACTCCTCATCGATGGTTACAACTTGCTCTATGCGCTAGGATTCATCCAGCCAGGCGATCGGACCAAAAGGGGTCTTGAAAAGGCTCGCGACAAATTGATCGATGCGATCGCCAAACGAATCCCACCTGCTGTTCGACGTTCGACATGGATCATTTTCGATTCGGCTGACGCGCCCAAAAACCTTCCTAATGCCTTGGTCCAGCATGAGATACGCGTCTTTTTTTCACGCGAATGGTTGAGCGCTGACGAAATGCTCCAGGCATTGATCAGCGAACACGCCTCCCCAAAAAATCTCGTCATCATTTCCTCGGACCATGCGGTCCAACGACGCGCCGCTGCGCGCAATGCAACTCCTTTCGATAGCGAGCATTGGATCGAAGCTATCGAATATGTATTGGCAACTCTGCAACCGAAGGCTCACGGTAGTGACCAACGAGTGAGCGATGGGCACGTCGAAGCTACCGATGACACGCTCGAAGCCACCGAGCGAACACAGAGCGTCGACGCTAGAGAACGCGACGAATGGCTGAAAACGTTCGGGTTCAAGACAGACCTATAATTCGATCAACAATGCAAGCCAACTGGGCAGGCCGCCGTCAATCACTCAAGCCATCGTTCCGCTTGAATCAAAACGGCCATTTGCATTAGCGGGAACTCGTGTTCATTCACTATCGCCACTTCACCAATGAGAGCGGAACACTAATCGCCACTAATTCCCACTAATCTCAAGGCGTCGCACTGCCCGCAATGAACTACTTATGTTGCATGAGGCCGGCTCGTTGTAGTAAATGGAAATGGTAAGTGATTAGCATCGCAAAAGCTTTCGTGCGTTTTGTGTCTTTCGTGGTGACAAATGATGAGCTCACTGTTGGTGTAAAACCAAGTCGTCGGTCATGCTCGAAATCAGGGGCTTTATGCTGTAGAATCAATCGCGTTTGAAGCGATGTCCGTCAGGTCGAGCCGCACCGAACACGAAAGCCAGAACTATGGCATGCATCAAAGTCGCCGTTGGTGGTTTAACAGAATGAAAGCATCACTCGGCGACTTGGTGATGCCCACCGTTCGACCTCGGAGATACCGTACTGTGGATCATTCTTTCTCAACGACCGAAACACTCAATCCATACGCTGCTTCAAGCAACGTGGCCCAAGCACACTCGACAAGTATCGTTCTTGCCAGTGGATTGCCACGCTTGGTGATCCTTCCATTGCGGTCGGTTTCGCCGGATTGATACTGACGTGGTACGAGTCCGAAATAGACTGAGACCTGGCGTCCGGTGGGAGCATAGAGAAAGGAGTGCTTTCGGGTTTTGGTGTCGAAAAAGCAGCACATGGTATTGCCTGCGTTGCTAGTTGACGGGGCCGAGATCCAGAGCGAGGATCGAAGAAGTTGGGATGGTGAAGTTGGAAGTTTGAAAGCCGAGCCGAGTCGTTCGGGTGTCTATTTCAGACTTCAACATTCGAACTTCAAACTTGCTCTGGGCTCCCACCCCAAACCCAGGACTTACATGGATTCTTTAGGCATTAAACCTGTAGCATGTCATCCCACAAGTTTTTCCGTGCGATGAGCGAATCGACAGCGGCTTGTTCAGCTCGCATCCATTTCGCCTCATCGTCCCCGCACAGTTCGGTAACCAACCGCTGTGCCATCGGGCCATGTTCATCCCCATCGAGCTCGATATGCCGATTCAGGTAGTATCGGAATGGGGCTAGCAGGCGATGATCGTCCGCATCAAGCTGTACGACAATTTGCTGAAACACATCGGGAAGAAGATCTTCGCGTCCAAAGGTAAACGCCGCCGCGATTCGGCAAGGATCTCCAGATGCGATGATCGACATCGTGCAGCGAACGAATTGCCGCGCCGAATCGGGCATCGCAGCCGCGGTGATCGCGCATTCGAGATTCGCACCGGATCGCAACTGAGATATCAATGCGTCGATTCCTTCTGTACTCGCGCCGCAATGCTGCATCGATCGATGATACAACTCAAAGTGGCTAGCATACCCCCCCTCCCCATCTTCGTCGCTCTCCTCAGCGAGAACGATTTCATGGACCAGCCTAGCATGCGCTGAGTTCGCGACAGGAACCCAAGGGACATTCACACACGACAATTGTTGCTGCAATGACTTCAGCAGCGACATGAAATCCCAAACGGCATAGATATGGTGCTCCATGAAACGACGCAATGCACCGATGGAGTTCAATCGTTCATAGATAGCATGGTTCAGCAACTCGCGCCGCAACGGTTCGATGCGTTGCATGAGTTGTTCCATGCGAGGGTGCAATGAATTTTGTCCCGTGACATCATTCAACATGAGCGGAAGTGTACTGACCGTGGTCATTTTGCAGAGTCTATTCAGTTACAGAGTCTATTCAGTTACAGAGTCTCTTCAGTTACAGGGTCTCTTCAGTTACAGAGTCTATCCTGCCCGCGAAACGCTAGCTTCTGCCAATCTCACCAATGAGCGAAGTGCGTTGCAGTCGCCACCCGAAAGCTTGGATGCGAGTTCCGTCACCTGCTCAACAGCTTCTCTAATCCTCGATTTTGCGGCGTTGAGCGTGTATTCCGAAGCGTCGCATTGATTCATCCTCTCTTGCATCGCTTGGACCGCATCTTCGTCTCCTCGCTCCGTCGCCGCGATCCATCGGGTACGCGACGGGGAGTCCCAGGTGCTCAAGGCTCGCAGTAACGGCATGGTTGGCTTGAGCTGATTCAAATCGGTTCCCAGCGTTTTACCCGAACGATCTGCATCGCCCCACAAATCGAGCCAGTCGTCGTAGAGTTGGAAAGCTGTTCCTAGTAGATTGCCGAACCGTTCCAGTATTTTGCAGGTCTCCAGATCGGCTCCCGCGGACCAAGCCCCCAACGCACAGCTCACACCACACAGAGCTCCGGTTTTATCTTCCAGCAGCTTGAGGTAGGTCGCCTCATCCAAATCCCAGTTGGCGATGCTGTTCCCTTGTCGGATTTCCCCTTCACATACTCGTTGCGCCGATTGCGCGACCCATCGCCCGGGCAGGGTTGAGTCTCCGTCGTTGGCCAGACGGTATGCGTGGGTGAAGAGCCAGTCCCCGATCAGCACACTCGCGGGAATGTTCCAGCGAACATGCACCGACGGCTGATGCCTGCGTAGGATGGCATCATCGAGGATGTCGTCGTGGACCAAAGTTGCGGTATGCACCAATTCCACCACCGTCGCCAGTCGGATCGATTCGTCGGTAACAGGCCCGACCAGGCTGGCGCAGAGCAGGGTCAAGGCAGGTCGTAGCCGCTTGCCACCGAGCTTGGCCACATACTGCAACATCTCGCCAATGTACGGATCGTCGCTCGTCAGTTCCGATCGAATTTGCATCTCGACCAATCGCAGCGGCTCGACGATGCACTCGATGGCCGACAAAAATTCCGCTCGGTACAAATCCGCCGATGTATCGATGTTGGTCGAAGACGCGGACGCAAACGAATCTGTCCGCGGCTTGGCCGAAGAAGAAGGATTGCCAGAGTTGTCCGCAAACATCCTGTGGGTGGAGGTTTCGGTAATGTCCATGATGCTTTTACTCAGTCCGGAGATAATCCCCGCGGAGACCGCCAGATTTCTCGAGCAGCTTGACGCTGGTGATCTCCATCGATCGATCGATCGCTTTCCCCATGTCGTAGATGGTGAGTGCGGCTACAGTAGCCCCTGTCAATGCTTCCATCTCGACTCCGGTCTTGCCGGTGGATTTCACCGTCACTTGCCACTCGAGCACCGTTTCATCCACCCATTCGCTTTGAACTTCTACACCGTCGACCCAGAGGGGGTGGCATAGAGGGATCAAGGCGCTGGTCTGTTTGACGGCAACGATGGCAGCGATGCGAGCGACCGCAATTGCGTCTCCCTTGGCGAGGGTATTGCGACGAATCGCGGTTGCCGCAGCAGTTGTCATGGAGATCCTGCTGGCAGCGGTGGCTTGGCGAACCGTCTCCGATTTGTCGCCAACATCCACCATTTTCGCGTGGCCCTGGGAATCGACATGCGTCAGTTCGCAGGCCTCGCGTTCCGGCGATTCCCCGGGGGTTTCGTTAGATTCCCGCGAGGAACTCGAGCCTTCAGAAGGATTGCTCATAACAGGGGATTGCCCGTAAAAGCGGATGGAAAGTTAACCGGCGAGGGGTTTAGCCCGAATACTCGGCGCCGAAAAACTCCTTGCTTCCCGCAACCGATGGCTTGATCGTCCGCTTGCCTTCTTTCCAGTCAGCGGGGCAAACCTCGCCGTTGGCTTCAAAGAATTGCAGAGCCTTTACCGTTCGAAGCGCTTCGTCGACCGAACGGCCCAACGGTAGATCGTTGACGACTTGGTGGCGGACAACCCCATTTTTGTCGATCAAAAAGAGCCCGCGGAGAGCGACTGCATCGTTGAGAAGAACATCGTAATCGCGAGCGATTTGCTTGTTCAAGTCCGCGACGAGAGGGTAGCCAACGGGGCCGATACCACCTTGGGTGCGCGGGGTATTTCGCCATGCCAAGTGGGAGTAGTGGCTGTCGACCGAGACGCCGATGACTTCCACGCCCAGGTCGCTGAACTCCTTGACCCGGTCCGAGAAGGCAATAATTTCGGTGGGGCAAACGAAGGTAAAGTCGAGTGGGTAGAAGAACAGCAGAACGTACTTGCCTCGGTATTGGCTGAGGGACAACTCGCCGAACGAGCCATCCTTGAGTACGGCTTGAGCTTTGAATTCTGGGGCTGGCTTGGTGACCAATACGGCCATGGTTAATTTGCTCCAATGTCAAAAAGTTGGCGAAAACAGGGTTTAGTGATCGCGTAGATCGTCGACATTGTGGGCGGACCGTCAAGTCTTACGTTTTTCGCTAATCTTTTTTTGGGGGTTTTTGGTTCAAAAACGGGATCGGTTTGAGCTCGACCGTCTTCACCGATTGAAGGTAATCGAGGGTTTCCTTGGCCTTTTCGCCACCGACTTGAGCATGGAAATGAAGCCCGAATCCGTGGGGGCCGCGAGCGTCCACCAAGGCTGGTTCCAAGGTCAAAAATGCCTTGACCGCATCCAGCTGCCCAAGCATTGCAGCGCAAAACAGATCGATCCGAGCACCCTTGGAGAGCAAGAACTCCACGATGTCCTTGCGTCCCATGTGGGATGCGCCCCCTAGGGCTGTCTCCCAATCCCCGGCACCCCAGTCGATCGAGGCGTTGATCAATCCAGGCTCCCTCTCGAGAAGCTTTTTTGTCATCTCGAGATCCGAGTGGGCGAAGATGATGAAGTCTTGCGCCATGGCTCGATTGATTTGCTCTTTCTTCCACGAAGGCTTGAATCCCGGTGGGGCGTAGTCCCGCTCGAACGGGGCTTCGGCTGGGCCGGCTGGCACATCGGGCTTTTTTTCGGGAGCGGGTTTGTCGTCCTGTGGAGAAGTGGCCCGGGCGGCACCTTGGGAAGTGCACGTCCAGGAAGCAGCAGAGGCGACCAACACCCCACCAAACGTTCGTCTCGACCATTGCTCATTCATCAGCGTCGCTCCAGGATCCTATTTTCCGAGTTGGTGCATTCACAGGGCATCGCGTGGATTGTACCCGATCGCAACGCCAAGAAAAGAAAAAGCCCGACTTGCAGTGTGCGCTGCAAGTCGGGCTTCCATGTTGATTCCAGGTTAATTTCGATCCGAGGGGATCGGTTTTAGCTCAGCTCTTTGAGCGGATGCAGGCGATCGGAAGCCTAGGTTCCAAACTCGATTCGGCGTCGACCGAGTTGTTCCTGGAGACGTTGCACAATGCTGGTGTGCATTTGACTAACGCGGCTTTCGCTCAGATCGAGCGTTGCGCCGATTTCTTTCATCGTCAGTTCTTCGTAGTAATAGAGGATGATGATCAAGCGTTCATTGCGATTGAGACCTTTGGTGACCAATCGCATCAGATCGCTTTTACCGACTCGTCGAGTGGGATCTTCGCTGCGTTTGTCTTCGAGGACATCGATTTCACGAACATCTTTATAGCTATCGGTCTCGTACCACTTCTTGTTGAGTGATACCAACCCGACCGCGGCTGCGTCCGCCTTCATCTTCTCGAGTTCGTCGATCGAGATCCCCATGTAGATGGAGAGCTCATGATTGGTCGGAGCTCGCCCATACTTGGCTTCGAGCAGTTTATTCGCTTCGTTCAGCTTGCTCGCTTTGCTGCGGACCAAACGAGGCACCCAATCCATGGTACGAAGCTCATCGAGCATCGCACCTCGGATCCGAGGAACGCAATAGGTTTCGAATTTGACACCTCGATCCAAGTCGAAGGCATCAATAGCGTCCATGAGACCGAAAATCCCAGCGCTGATCAGATCGTCCAACTCGACCCCCTCGGGGAGTTTCGATCGGAGTCGTTCGCCGTTGTACTTTACTAATGGCGTGTAGCGTTCAATGAGTTGATTCCGCAGTTCGACATTATTTGGGTCGGCCTTGTATTTGGACCAGACCTCCGACATGTCGACATTTGTGACTGCAGTTGTCGCCATCCGAACCTCCATGCTTATTTTTTGGCTTGTCCCGATCGCATCCGCGGTAGCCGCGACGCGTTCGGTTTGTTTTCATCGACACCTGTTTTCCAGGCGACGCACAACCGATGGGACATCATGTTCCAAGGGATGCGAAATCAACGTTTGGTTGAGTGTTCGGGGACTCTAACGACTTCATCAGGGCAGTTCCACATCAGTTGTGCAAAGAATTGTGAAGCCGCGTTAACCTGTGTTTCCCAGTTTGCCAAAACGGGGCTAGGAGGCAGCATTTTCGGAGCTTTGCTTCAACTTCAGTTCTTCAACGCGCCTTCGGTAATGAGCCTCGATATTGTCTCGAACCAAACCGTCCGCAAGTTTGCCGATGACCCACCCCGGTATTGCTGCCAACACCAGAGCGACAACGCTCCGTACAAGGATTGACTCGGTGGGTTGATTGGCAATCATCCCTAGAAAAATCTGGGATATCATCGCGATACAACCGAGACAAGCCGCAAACGGGCGTCCCATCGCCTTCCTCACAAGTGCCAGTTAAATTCTGTAAATGCGAGCAATTCGAGCAGCGACCCGACCTCCGCCCTGCAATACTCCTCCTTCTCATCGAAGAGTTCACACCGCAGATCAAAAAATCGAAGTAGGCTAAAACTAGAGCTCACCCGCAAAAAATCTATCGGCGTAGAATGTGTTGACTCTGCAGGCATTGAGAGAATTTTTAACGAACTAGTTTCACCACCTCGCGAAGATCTTTTCGGTCTTTGCTACCTTCCCGAGATTTCCATGGCAAAACACCACTCCCCGGGCTTCCTTAAAATTGTCAGCGACGCGAGATCTCGCGTGCGCGAATGCACCATCCATGACTTGAAAGCTCGGATGGATTCCGCAAATCCTCCCATCGTGATCGATGTCCGCGAGGAAAGTGAATACGCCGCTGGCCACATCCCAGGCGCAATTCACTTGAGCAAAGGGATCATCGAGCGGGATATCGAAGAACGATTTCCCAACCCATCGGTCGAACTGTTCCTGCTGTGCGGCGGTGGATTCCGATCGGCCATGGCCGCGGACAATCTCGGCAAAATGGGCTATACCAACGTCACCAGCGTCGACGGCGGCTGGCGTGGCTGGTGCGAAGCTCAATACCCCGCAGTAACGTAAGCAGCAGTAACGTAAGCAGCAGTAAAGTAAGCAGCAAAACATTCACAAATGATCATTGAACGCCTGGCTCCATCGGTAGCAGTGGAGCAATCAACATCGGTGGAACACTCATCGAATGCTAGCAAGCGTTCCAATGGCTCCTATTCGTTGCGGGCTCGCATCCCCTGCAAAGTCAATCTCTTCCTCGAGGTGCTCGGCAAACGACCTGACGGGTACCACGACCTCGATACCGTCATGACGGCGGTATCCCTCTGCGACGACCTAGACATCCGTCCGAGGCTGGACACAGAAATACGTTTGCAGGTGGATCTTTCAGAATCGCAACGCCTGCAGGACGGTTCGCTCGATGGAGAAGAATCTATAGGGACTGGAGATAACGCCTGGAAAATCCCGTCGGACCCCACGAATCTGGTTTGCAAAGGACTCGAAGCGCTCCGACAACGCCTGGGTATCGACCAAGGGGCCGATGTTCTACTACGCAAGCGTATCCCCTCCCAAGCGGGCTTGGGTGGCGGAAGTGCCGATGCCGCCGCCGCCCTCGTTCTCGGTTCCCTTCTTTGGACAGGCCGCTGGGAACCCACCATCGCTTGTGAGGTTGCTAGCCGACTCGGCAGCGATTTGAACTTCTTCCTCGAAGGGCACAATGGCGTCGCTTATGTCGCGCGGTGCAGCGGTCGCGGAGAACGTGTCCAACCTATCGCTAGCAAATTGAAACTTTGGTTTGTCCTGGCGCATCCTCCACAAGGCTGTGACACCGGCGCGATTTTTCGCAAGTTAAAGGAAACGGATCAGCAAGCTTGTAACGCCTCTGGCTCGGAACAAGGCAAGCGGTCGCCCGAGTCCTTGATGAGTTTTCTTTCTGCTGGGGATACCGTTGGCATCGGTGCGGAGTTGTATAATTGTCTTGAGAAGCCTGCGGCTAGTTCCAACGAATGGATCGAACGGACGGCAAGCCGGTTTGATCGTTACAACCCTCTCGGCCATTGCCTCAGTGGTAGCGGATCAGCCAGATTTTGCTTGTGCCGCACCTCTGAAGAAGCCGAGAAGATAGCGAGTGAGTTACGCTCGTTTCGCGATATGCGGGTCTACACGGCTTCGACTTGGTTGTCCCCGTCTATCCCGGCACAGACCGAAAGGTTGAATTTAGGCTCATGAGTTGATCGTAGCTCACCAAGGGAGTGCACTGAAAGCCATGGAAATCACTGAGGTTCGAATCAAGCTCATGGAGGAATCGGAGGATCGCCTCCGGGCTTTCTGCTCCATCACACTCGACCACTGTTTTGTGATCCGCGATTTGAAGATCATCGAAGGGACGAATGGACCCTTCGTCGCCATGCCCAGCCGCAAGATGTCCGGTCGCTGCGGGCGTTGCGGGTCCAAAAATCATCTGCGCAGCCACTACTGCAACCAATGTGGCACTCGATTGCGAGGTCCTCAAGATTTGCGTGACGTCGAAGGTGGAGCGAACAAACTGTACGCGGACATCGCCCATCCGATCAATCAGCCATGCCGAGACATGATCCAACAAGCGGTCATTCGGGAGTACTCGCTGGAGCTCGAACGCGCGAAACAGCCCGGCTATGTCTCCAGGTATGATGAAGAGTACCTCGACATATCGAGTGCTCCCGTCCATGCGACGAGCGGCAGCGCGAGCGAATCGCCCATCTCTCAAGTCCCAGCGACCCAAACACAGGCCACCCCAGAAGGTTCCCCCATCGGAAGACCTCACTTCCTCGATGCAAAACCCGAAGGAAGTGTTCAGCCCAACTCGAGTGGTCGTGGACCTCGCCGTTTTGGCGATGGTGTTTTCTAGACAATCGCTTCTTGATGAAGTTCGGTTTTAAGCAGGTCCAGTTTCCGATAGCAGGTGCAAGATGCAAATACCAGCAGTCGCTCAACAGATGATCGATATCGACCGCCAGAGCCAACAGGCCGCCTTGGAAAAGGCCACGTTGATGATGTCCAAACAGATGGACGTTGCAAAGGACCAAGGGAACGCGATGGTTCAATTGATCCAACAGGTCGCTAACATCACCCCGGGGGGTGGGATAGACATCCGAGCCTAGCTGGCAGCCCTCGCAAGGGAACCCGAACAAGCCGATCCGAATTGGGTCGGCTTATTTCTTTTCAGGCTTGCCACTCTCGCTCTTCGAATCCTTGCTCTGCACATCATTGCTCAGCAAATCGAGATGGACCTTCGCCACATCTCCCATGTAGCCGGTAATCTCTTGATCAACACACTTCTCCATCCACTTCTTCGCTTCGGCTTTATTGCCCAACGCATCGTAGTAGAGGCCGACGTACAGGTACCCGTAGAAGCGATCGTAGTCGTTTCCTTTTTCTAGTTTCCGTCCTCGCTCAGATGCTGCAACCACCGCTTCCGGTGTCGTCTTGCCCTGGATCATGTCCTGGACCTGCATCATCGGAACGCGTGTATCCCGCCCCGAAAGCAATACGTCTTTCTGAGCCGCTGCAACACCCTTCAGCTTCACCGCGCACAGAAAATGCCAGAACGCGTTTTCCACGTCGTTCGGATTGACATCGCGATGCACTACAAATTGATCGAGCCCATCCTCATACTTTTCCGCGTAGTACAGCGCAATCCCTCGCTGCCAAAGGTACGGCTTGAGCTGTGGATCCAGCTCGATCACTTTGTCGAAATCGGGCAACGACTCCTGAATCTTGCCACTCCTAAAAAGCAACGAGCCGCGAATCAAATAAAGCTGGCTTCGCAGGGGAGCTTGCTCGATCGCCTTGTTGATCTCTTGAAGCGCAACGTCACTTTTTCCTTCCATCAACGCCCGCTCGATCCGATTGGTCCAACCTCGGATATTCGCCGGATCAGGTGGCTGGTCTTGTGCCAGCAATTGTTCCCCCACGATCAACCCAAAGATCGCTCCGACCAAAGAGCCAAGCACGCGCGTACGGATGGTAATCATGAAAACTCTCCCCAAGGATTCCCTAAAAAGGACTTGCGACTCTTCCCCGATCGCGAAAACAGACGAACGCGATTCCATTGCTGTAAGGTGCGCACCGCGCTAGGTTTGGTTATAACCGATCGGCGTTGCGTGAATGAGAGGGCTAACTGCGATCCGGAACGGACCCGTCATCCTGCCAACGGGGGTTCATCCTGCCAACAGGTGTTTCCCGAACCCGCCAGGGTGCTGCAAGCTATTCCTCATCCAATGTATCGCGAAAGATATCGTCGCGCGCATGCAATTGGTAGAACAGTGCACGCTTCTGCTCGGGGAGCGAATAATCGAAACCGAGTTTGCGGAGAAACGCATCCGATGCGCTGATCGCCATCACCTCGAGGATCCCCTTATCCTTCGCACGATCGACACAGGCTCGAACCAGATCGCTCCCAATGCCTCGACCTTGGTACCCGTCAGCAACCGCCAAACATTGGATCTCCCCAAGTTTTCGGGAATAGATTTCCACGGCGGCAAATCCAACTATTTTCGTTTTCCCAGGCCCTGCAGCTTCGTCATTGATCTCTGCAACAAAGCCGTTGGCCATCAGAAGCGTCAACTCCGATCGCATCCGACGAAGCAACTTCCGTTGCTCGATGAACGGTTGCAGCAAGCTTTGAATCGGTTCTAGATCATCAAAATGCGCGCGACGAATCGTGTGTGTCGCTTTGCTAGCGGACTCCGATGCTGCGGCATCTGCACCCTCGGAGTCACTCTTTGCCTTGGATTCACTCACTGGACACCTCGTTCTTTAAGGATGACTCGCTACCGATGTTGACCGATGTGGATTGTATGCTCGATCGACCCTGCCTTAGTCCTGTATTTCCATTCCCTCTCGCTATCAGCGCTCAAATCGTATGCGATTGCTAGCAAATTTCTAAGAGAATTGCCAGACCGTCAAGAGACCGCCCTATGCCGCTTTTCGATTTATGGCCCCAAACCCGCCCCCCTTTACCCGACCGATCCAAGCCTTACATTTGGACCTTCGTATTGCCTCAACTACGCAGTTTCCCGTATATCCCATGATTCGTAGTAGGGCGACAAGTGGAGTTTGGCCGAAAAATCATAATGAGCGCAGACGACAAGCGACAGGAAGTTATGTCGTCAATTTCATGACAACGACCGATTCGAATAGTATCGAAGACTCCATGGGACAGCGACTGTTTTTTTCCGTCGGTGAACCGAGCGGCGATTTGCACGCATCGAACCTAATTCGTTGCCTTCAAAAATTCTCCCCCAGCACGACGTTCCGTGGCTTCGGTGGAGCGAGGATGATCCAAGCCGGATTGGACCTGGACTTCGATTTGACGAGCATGGCGGTGATGGGCATCACCGAGGTGTTACCTCGATTGCGAGAGTTCTTTAAGATTGCCGATATGGCCGAGGATTGCTTCCGGCGCGGCGAAGTCGACGGAGTGGTCCTGGTCGATTTTCCTGGCTTCAATTGGCACATTGCAAAGCGGGCAAAGAAGTACGGGTTGCCGGTGTTTTATTACTTGCCACCTCAGTTGTGGGCTTGGGGCGGCTGGCGAGTTCAGAAGATGCGACGCTACGTGGACCACGTACTGTGCAATTTGCCGTTTGAAAAAGAGTGGTTTGAATCGCATGGCGTCCAAGCCACCTATGTTGGTCATCCTTTTTTTGACGCGGTGTCCCAGACACCTCTCGATACTCGGTTTATGGCTCGCTGGAGGGATGGCGCTAGGTTGCAGGTCGCCGTATTACCGGGATCACGTGACCATGAAGTCCATCGTATTTGGCCACTGCAACTGCAGATCCTTCGCAAGCTCTCCAAGCAGTTCCCAGAAGTGGAATTCTTGGTAGCAACTCTGAAGGACTCCCACGCGCTATGGTGCCGTTCGCAATTGACCAGTTCTGACCTCCGATTACCGATCCATATCTTCGCTGGAAAGACCAGTGAGATTCTCGAGCTCAGTGACATCACCTTGATGAAGAGCGGCTCAGTATCCCTCGAAGTGATGGCGCGCGGAAAACCGGCAGTAGTGATGTATCACGTGAGCCAGACAACCTATGCGCTCGCCAAGCTACTGGTCCATTGCAAAAGCATCTCGCTACCCAACTTGATCGCCGATGAGATCTTGATGCCTGAGTTCATTTCTCATGGTTCACTCCGATCCAAGTCGGCGACTAAGTGCATTGAAGGAGCGACGAGCGAGATGTCGCGGTTGATCCACGAACCTGAATACCGATCGGCCAAACGGGATGCCTTGCGAAAACTGGCGGCAGAAGTGGCCAAGCCGGGAGCCACCGATGCAGCGGCCCGTTGGATTCTCGGCCACCTCGAAGACTCACCAGGGACGTTCTCCCTTCCAGGAGCAAGGCTTGCTCCCGCATCGAACACCCCTTCGGCAAAAGCAGCCTAAGGGGCACTTCGGCTTCCTCGCGAATCAGCAAACGGCTCCCTTTTCTGCCCAGTGCGATCCTCATCCGACTTGAATCATTTCCTCGCGGCACGCATACATTCTATAAGAGTTGCGATTGCGTAACCTCGTCGCGAGCCATCGACAGAATTGCTCGATGATGGGCACCCGCCTTCTGGCCATAAGCCACACTCTACTGTGGCCATCTTCGGCAGCATCCCCCTTGGCCTTTTCTCCCGCGTGACTTTCGAACTCGGTTTCGCAATGTTTGCTCCAGGTCAAAACAGAAAAACGCGTCAAACCACTCAAGCCTTCGCTTGCGCCGCGCGATGCTACGCGAGGACATGGAGAATTGCGATTGCAGCGACCTTGCGAAGAGCAGCGAGTCTGAGGCCGGTAACTATCGCCGTGATCATTGCTGCGATGACCACAATCGCTGCATTTCTGCCCAGCAGATTGCTGGGTGACGAGGTCCGTATCCTCCATTCCGAGGTGGACGGGTTGTCCGAACGGATTGCGATCATCGATGAGGCTCGCACCTCTGTTGATGTCGCGTACTACGAAATTCACGACGATGAGTGCACAGGCCAATTCCTAGCCTCGCTGGTGCGGGCCGCGAATCGAGGCGTCCGAGTTCGCTTTCTTTGCGATGGGCATTTGGCGACGAACAACATGCCCAAGGCGTTGATGGAACTGCTGATCGAACGAGGTGTCTGTATCCGCGAGTTCCCCGCCGATACCCGCTATCGCGTGGAGTTAGGTCGACAACGACTGCACGACAAACTGGTCATCGTGGATGGGCAAACCCTTTTGACCGGCGGTCGTAACCTAACCAGCGAGTACTACGGCATCAGCCCCCGCATTTGCATCGATCGAGACATCATGCTCGTCGGACATGCCGCGTCGCATGCCGAAGCTTACTTTCAAACACGATGGTCGGATCCACGATCGCATCAGCCAACCCTCACGCGCGAGGAGAAATCCAAAGTCGTCGAGAAGCAAGTCCACGCGCAGTGGAACACCATGCCTCGTTGCCAAGCCAAACTCGAGGCGAGCGAATGGTTGGCGGCGTGCGAGATCGCTCCCTTGGCGGCAAAGAACAGCTGCCTGACACAAACCTCATCGCAACTCCATCGCGTCCCCTCGGAATGCGTGCAGTTCCTCCATGATTTCAGCAACCGCGACTGTGGAGCCAATGCGATTTGTATGAAGAACACCAAGCAGGCACCGGGAACCATTTCCTCGCAACTCCTCGCGGAAATACGCCGCGCTCGATGCTCGATCGAGATCGAGTCTCCTTACTTTGCAATTACCCATCAACTAAAGGGATTGCTGATCGATGCGGAGGCGCGAGGGGTTCGGGTCCGGGTCTTGACCAATTCCTTAGAGTCGACCGACCAAATCCCAGCCCAAGCGGGTTACGCAAACCAGAGACGCGCGTTGCTACGCGGTGGGATCGAACTCTATGAACTTCGAGGCCGTGATACGTTGCATGCCAAGTCGATGGTGGTCGACGGCGAGATTGCAATGATCGGTTCTTACAATTTTGATGTGCTCTCCGAAACCCGAAGCTCCGAAGTCGCATTGCTCCTTCGCGATCGCGCCGTTGCAGCCGAACTGCTCGAATCGATTTCGCTTCATCGATCTCAAGCGACCGAAGTCCGTCTCGGAGATCTCTTGCGCCATGAAGCTCGCGAGAGCAACGTACCGATGAAGGACCTCCGCGAGTTCCAGCGGCTCCGACTCGCCGCACCGTTCATCAAACCCTATTTATAAAGCTCTACCGCCGAAGCAGTGGGTAGCCGCTCGCTATGCAGCTTGGCTTCGTACGTTCCAGTTGGATCGAGCCGAATGATGCATACGGATCGAACCACGGATGTCACCGATGGCACGGATGACGAAGGCTTTGTGTTGCACAATCTAAAATCAACGCTATCCGTGGTATCCGTGGTATCCGTGGTATCCGTGGTATCCGTGGTATCCGTGGTAAATCAACTCTTTGGCGTTGGCTCGAGGACGCTGAAGCCATAAAAAAACTCCACAAGGTTTCCCCTGTGGAGTTTTGATTTTTGTCGATTTGTTTGTCACGAATCTGGAGTCGTCGAGCTCAATGACCGAGGTCGAGGAGATTCAGCATCCGTCCGAAATCTTTAAGGATTCGGAGCTGGGTTAGCCGAAGTCGTAGGACCGCCACTACCCATCTTGACCATGCCTGGATCCTTGAGCGCTTTTTCGTCGAAGCCAGGCTTCTTCGCAGGATCTTCTCCTGCACACCCTGTAACGACTGCTGTCAAAAGTCCTACCATGCACATGCTAGAAACATACTTTTTCATCGAACAAACACCTTTCTCGTGGTGGGAGGTTATCTCGATTCAGGGACTATTCGCGTGGGTCAACAGTGATGTTGTTGTCCGCGATCGCATTGAGGCGCAAGTATACACCGTAATCCACGTTTGAACTGAAGGTGCTCGTGCTACCGTCTGCATAGGCAGCTTGGATCATTGGACCGTGGAAGCTGGAGGTTCCCGGCCATTCGGTGTTGACACCCCACGCACAAATGTAAGTTGGCTCATACGCGTAAGGTGTTGGTCGGAACCATGATCCCGCTTGCTTGTAGCCGCTGCCATCCACTTCCCAGCCACGATTGGTTCCACCTTCGTTGGTTCCCGAACCAGCGTGCGAGAAACCGACGAACGCTGCGCGGAATACCCCATCTTGGAACGGAGCGCGTCGCTTACCGGTCGAGGTTGTCATGAACGGCCCACCACCAAAATTGGCGCTGTCCGTTTCCGCGACCACCATCGTCGTGGAAGTACCATCGGTAAGATCTTTTTGTCCGTGTTGTCGTGTTGGAGCAAACAATCCAGACAAATCTCCCGCATTAGCAATACCCATTGCTGGCCCACCCCAACCTGGTCCGACGCCAGCATCTGGCCACCAGTGGAAACCTTGGCTACCGGCATAACTTGTCGGTGCAATCTGATGCGCTGCATAAACCTTCTCTGTATTCGCATCCGATGGGCACAAAAGGTTGGCAACCTTGGTTCCAACAATCGGTTGGCCCCAAACGCGCAAACCGTAGTTCACTTGATTGAAGAGTGGGCCTTGTTCCATCTGTGGCAAAATCGATCCGAGCCACGTGTGATTGTAGGCGTGAGCATACGTTGGACCACGGCCCGTTCCATAATTGACGGCCATCGGGAATCGCTTGTAAGCGCTTTCGTAGTTTTGAAGCGCCAAAGCCACTTGTCGAATGTTGCTACCGCACGACATACGACGAGCCGCTTCGCGAGCCGCTTGAACCGCTGGCAACAACAAACCAACCAAGATACCTATGATCGCGATAACCACTAACAACTCGACTAGGGTGAACCCCCGTCGTGCACGCAGAATTGAAGATCTGTTCCTCATCGAAAGGAGTCTCCCTGAAAAGAATGAAGAGAAAATGAATATTTGACGGCAATCACCACAAAGAATCCCCTTACGAGGCTCTTATAAAAGAATTAAACCCGTAATCAATGTAATGGTTTCGCAATTCTTGAGTCAATCGAATTGGGGGGTTGCCAAGAAAAATACAATGCAAATCGGCGAATCACTGTATCAGCTGCAATCATTCAAGTCACGATCAGAGACCCTAATTCAGCCCCCAAACGGGTCTCGCTCGGTGGCTGTTCCGCCCGTCTTCAAGGTTGCATTTCGAGGTGCCTCTCGCCTCGATGATGACGACTCCGATCCGAAGGGATCGATCGCACTCTACAAACCTTTGACTCCGTAATCGCTTTCCAAAAAACGCGTAGACGCCAAGGAATTTGCTCCTAAGCTATGGAGAAGCGTCGACAAGATACCGCGTGATCCCAGTCCGATTCGCCGGTAAAACCACCAAGAGAAATCCGCGACGCTATCCCTTCTCCGAACTTGTCGCCAACGGGTTGTCCGCATCGATGAACCTACTTTCTCGAAAAGCCAGCCCGATCCGTCTGCTACTTTTGCTGGCCGTTTTGTTACCTCTCTCTTGGTTCGCTTGGCAAAGAAATCAATTCAACTCCGCTTTGTCAAACGCGCAGCGGTTGATCCTGAATCAGGAAAATTTTTGGGCGATCGAGTCGCTGCGGAAGACCGAACAACGGTTTGGCTTCCACCCAGAAACATCCCTGCTGATGGCTCGCGCGAATCGCTACTTGGGGAAATCCGACGAGTTCCGACGCTCTTTGGACCACGCCATCGATGCCGGTTTGCCAGCGAAACGCGCCCAGCAAGAGGAGCTCCTCTACAAAGCTCAACGGGGCGAACTTCCTGATGTGGTTCTCCAAATGAGCAAGCTGATGCAGGAATCGGAGGACCAGTTCGAAGCCGCTTCGATCGCGCTTTCTTATGGCTTACTTGTCCGAAATGACTACGCGGGCATCAACGATGTCTTGATGCTGTGGCAATCGCATGACCCGAAATCACCGTGGATACCACTATTTCGTGGGATGATCTTGTTATCGCGACGCGAATGGAAAGGGGCTCGCGATCTGCTTGAACCTGCACGCGAAAGCAACCCCAGCTTTGTACCGTTCTATGCCAACCTCGGAACCGCATACCTGGGCCTCAATGAAAGCGAAAAGGCCGTTCGCGTCTTGGAACGATACCTTGAAAGCCTTCCAGACGATGCGGATGCTTCCTTAAAACTCGCTAGCGCCCTGCGCCAAACGGGTCGATCCCAGGAGGCGCTCCAGGTTCTCATGAGGGTTGTTCCCAAGGGGGAACCGCCACACGACATCCTCTTGGAAATTGCGAAAATCAACGTTGAGAACGGGGAAAGCCAACAAGCCATCGATCGGTTGGCGGGTATTGCTCGCTCATGGCCCGAAGACGTCCCGGTCGCGACGGTGCTGAGCCAAGCCTACCAGCAGCTCGGTGACGAAGAAAAAGCGACGCTTTACGCGACGTTTGCCGACCAAGGACAAAAAGAATTGACGAGCGCCGATGAAAAACTGTTTGCTCTCCTGAGCCAGCCACAACGCTCTGCGAAAGCATGTTATGAACTTGGTCACATCCTGCTTCACAAACAATCTCGACTTCATGGGGTTTACTGGTTAGAAGCTGCCCTAAAAATCGATGAAGGTTTCATCCCCGCCCACCAAGACATGATCACCTTTTACACGCGAACCAACCAACCGCAACTCGCCGCAGTTCACCAGCGCTACATCGATCGCTTGACGAGTACCGATCGCCCAAATAACACAGGCGGAAAAAATGGATCGGGGGCGGGCGATTCGGGTACCACGCAAAACCCAACAGGGTTATCGCAACCATGATCCCTATCCGGATGCAGACGCTCCGCACACCTATTCGCTTGATCGCACTCTTAGGAATATCGCTAGGAGGTTTAGCTGTAATTGGATCTGGATGCAGTCGTTCATCGCCAAACGCCACCTTCGATCGACGAGACCCACCGAAAAACGGCGAGTCCACCCAACCGGATTCCGCAGACCGTTTCGATTTTGCAGAGGTTCCTGAGGCTCTTCCGGCAAGCATCTTTCGCGATGGCAATGAAGCGGGACTGTTCGCATTGCTCGAAACCACCGGAGGTGGAAACGCCATCTTCGACTTCGATCGGGATGGACAACTCGACGTCCTCGGCTCGGGCGGTGGATACGCCGATGTTCCTGCCAAACGGATGTTAGGGCACAACGGCCATCTCTATCGCGGGCTCCGCGAGTTCGCATTTTTGGACACCACCAACGCCTCCCGCATCGACCTTTCGCGTCACTTCAATGCAGCGATCATCGCCAGCGATTACGACAACGATGGCTTCACCGATTTTCTAGCTACCGGCTACGACGCGATCCAATGGTTTCACAACCAAGGGGACGGGACGTTTGAGCAAGTGACCATGATCGAGGACACTCGCTGGAGCAGCAGTGCTGCGATGCTCGATGCCGACGGAGACGGGGATCTCGATCTCTACGTCGTCCATTACGCGGACTGGTCTTTCGATCACAATCCGTTTTGCCCATCGCATGCCGACCCCAATCGACGCGACTACTGTGGGCCAACCGATTTCTCGGGGCTGAGCGATTCCCTTTATGAAAACATGGGAGACGGTACGTTCATCGAGCGGACACAGGAATGCCTGGACCCGATCGCACTGCGTGGGCTGGGAGTTCTCGCCGCCGATCTGGATGGGGATCGCGACACGGATATTTATGTCGCCAACGACGTTGAGCAGAACTTGCTCTACCGCAACGACACCCTTACGGGTTCCACCGTTCGCACCTCCACCGGCGCCCCAAGCCCGAATGCCTGGACGAACAAGCACTGGACCGAAATGGGACGGCGATCCGGGGTCGCATGCGACGACAAGGGAAGGCCCGAAGGGAGCATGGGGATCGCTCTCGGTGATTTCAATCTGGATGGCAAACTCGACCTTTGGGTCACCAATTACCAAAACGAGCTGAACGCTCTCTATCGCAACAACGGGAATTTGAGCTTCGCGTATGCATCGAAAAATGCCCGCATCGCGGCTACCGACGAATCGAGCGTCAGCTGGGGAACCGCCTTTCTCGATGCCGATCTCGACGGGGACGAAGACCTCGTCGTGATCAACGGCCATTTAGAACGCTACTCGAGCTACTACCAGCAGCGCCCTCAATTCCTCGAGAACGTCGATGGCAAGTACTTCACGCTCAGCCATCCAGAGTCGGAGTATTTTCGACAAGCCCAATCTGGGAGAGGTTTGGCCATCGCGGACTTCAATCGCGATGGACGCATGGACTTTGTAGTCACACGCATCGGCGCACCCCATGCCCTGGTGCAGAATCGTTCCAAGCCGCTCGGCCGATATCTAACCGTGCGGCTGGTGGGTAGCGTGAGCAACCGCGATGCGATCGGAGCGACGATCACGTTGCAAGTGGGCGACCGAGCATGGGTCCGTCAAGTTATCGGTGGTGGCTCGTATGCATCCACCAGCGATCGCGCGATCCATTTTGGAATCCCGAACCATCTCGAAGGCAACCAAGGCCAATTGAAGATCGCATGGCCTAGTGGATTGGACACTATCATCACCGTAGACTCGTGGGAGCAAGAGCTAATAGCGATTGAATCGCAAACGCCCTAGTTAGTGTGCGGCATCTCGCCGAAAACCAAGCCCAACAAGCCCAACTTTTTCTGAGACTACGCTTTTTTCCGGAACTGCTCGAGCAATCGGCCGGGGCTGCCCATGATGTTGTATCCCGAGTCGACGTGGAGTATTTCGCCGGTGATGCCGTTGCTGTAGGAACTCAGCAGGTACGATCCCGATCGCCCTACTTCTTCGTGAGTAACACAACGACCGAGGGGCGCCACGTAGTCGTAGTACTCTTGCATTTCCCCGACCCCAGCCGCAACGCCCGCTAGTGTTTTGAGTGGACCGGCGCTGACCGCATTAACACGGATACCGCTGGGGCCCATGTCATAAGCGAGATAACGAACGGTGGCATCGAGCGCCGCCTTGCAAATCCCCATCACGTTGTACCCCGGAACGCATTTCTCGCCCCCGAAGTAGGTCATGGTCAAAACCGACGCATCGCTATTCAAAATCGGACGAGCCGCATTGGTGACCGAGATCAAACTATAAACGCTGACATCCATCGCTAACTTGAACCCTGCGCGACTGGTCTCGACCGTATCGCGGGTCAAATCGTCGCGATCGGCGAATGCGATCGAGTGGAGCAGGAAGTCGATCTTACCGAGTTCACGACCAGCCATCTCCATAAACTCGTTCACCTGCGCGTCGTCTTGAACGTCCAGAGGCTTTAGAAATGCTGTTTGCGAAGGATACGCATCGACGCACTTGGAGACACGCATTCGGTTCTTCTTCTTTTCATCATCCGCCTTGTCGGGCAAATGGGAGAAGCCGCACACGCCACCTTGGTCCATGATCTCTTTGGCGATTGCCCATGCGATCGAGCGATCGTTAGCGACCCCGAGGATCAAGCCTTTCTTTCCTTCGAACAACTTCATAGAACCCAAGCCTTTCGTAGCGATAAGTAGCGTTCTGCGGGGAACCGTTCGGTACCCGCCATCAAGGTATCACCAGCCTGAACTCGCACTGCGAATGCCGACTGGCCAAACGTAGAGTAACGATCGATCAACAAACTCCACAACCCCCATCTTTATCCGAGGAGTCACGGGGGGCACACTCGGCACCGATGAGTTCTTCGCGGGATAGCTCATCAGGCGAGGAAGCATTGCGGGCCGCTTGTTGGGTTTCGAGGATCGCGTCCAAATCCGATTGTCGCGGGAAGTATTTCTCAACCACAGCGTAGAATTGGTCTTGGGTCTCTACGCGGGAGATGTGGGCTCGAAAGTGGCGTGCGCCCGGTTTGCTTTGAGCATAGCAACATGCAAATTTTCGCATCAACATGGTACCGCGATGCGCCCCGAATCGCTCGACCACCAAATCGTAGTGGTGCAACATGATTTCCCGCTGCTGGTCGATCGTAGGATCTGGCGGCACTGGACGCCCTTCGAGCGCCGCAGCGGCTTGCGCGAACAACCATGGCTTGCCCAGCGAAGCCCTCGCGATCATGATCCCATCGACGTTGTAATGTTCGAAGGCATGGACGACTTGCTCTGCCGTTTCGAGATCCCCATTGCCGATGATCGGCATCCGATTCAGATGCTGCTTGATCTCGGAGATCCTATCCCAATCCGCGGAGCCCTTGAAAAAATCTTCCGCAGTCCGACCGTGCACCGTAAGGGCCGCGGCTCCCGCTCGCTCGACCGTCTTAGCGACATTGATATAGTTCATCGAATCGCGGGTGCACCCCAATCGCATTTTCGCAGTAACGGGTGTCGGGTGGCAGGCTTCCACCAATCGGGAGATGATCGCGTACATGCGATCTGGGTCTCGAAGCAAGTACGATCCGCTATGGGCTTTTTCTGTGACTTGCTTGACCGGACATCCAAAATTGATGTCGACGACACTGACCTGATACTCCTCGACCAACCGACGTCCAACTTTGGCCATCGTCTCAGGGTCGTTGTCCCAAATCTGCACCGCGAGAGGTCTCGGCTCGTCCTTGATCCCCCACAACCGATCCGGATGTTCGCAATCATGTTCGTCGAGCCACACAAAACCGCGAGCGTTGACCATCTCGGTCGCTTGCAGCCCGGCTCCTCCAAACTCGCGAACAATCTGCCGAAACGCAAAATTCGTGTAGCCCGCCATAGGGGCTTGGAAGATCGGTGGGTAGACTTCCAAGTCGCCGATTTGGATCGGAGAAAGCGTCCGGGAGAGCCGAGGCTGCGAACCGCCTTGCTCATTCCTATTCCCATGGCCTGTGTTTTCATAGCCCGAGTTTTCATCACCCGGGGCACCGGCATCCGACCTGGGTTTTGACCCAGGATTCGCTTCGAAGTTCGCAACAGGTGATCCGGGAAGTGAGTCCATGCGTAATAATTTAACCGCTCCACCCGCTTCCCCCTAGCCCAACCACCCCTCTTCCACCAACCCGCCGTATCAGCGACTCCACCCATGGGACTCTCCAAGAACCACCCTCCATGCGTGCCGTTTGTTGCGGTTTTCTGCAGTGAAATCGATGGTTTGGAGCAAGCTTGGAGCCTTCTCGAAGACCGATTTGGAAAGATCGCCGACCTGAGCCCCGCTTTCGATTTTATCGAGTCCGAGTACTATCACGCCACGATGTTAACACCATTATCACTACCGGGGTTATCACTACCGGGGTTATCACTACCGGGGCCAGCATCACCGTCGGTGTTGTCGCCGTCGGGTAGTTTGCCACACGTGGGGCTCAAGAAGCAACTCGCGGTTTTTGATTCCTGGTACGATCCCGCGTCGATGTCGGAGGACAAACTGCTGACCAACCAAATCGAAACCAAACTCGGGATGGAACTTGTCAATGCCGGAACCATCCCCCATGGTGTGGTTCGTCCGATCAACATCGACCCAGGTTATGTGAGCATGACCAAATTGGTATTAGCCTCCACCAAGAACAGAGAGCACCGTATCTATCTCCGCGACGGGATCTACGCCGAAGTCACCTTGGCGTTTCGCGATCAGGATTGGCAACCGATGCCGTGGACCTACGCAGACTACCAGCGGAGAGACGTACGGGATTTTCTCAAGCTAGCCCGTAGCCGTTTTTCGGTAGCGGTCGCACAGCGTCTTCGTAACGAAAAGGCTTCGAGCCACTCATGAGCACCAACGTCGTTATCGCCTTGATCATCGTCTCGGTGATCCCATCCTGGGTTCTCTCGTGGCTAGCGGTCGGCTGGATCCAGCGGCATGCTGCGAGGCTAGGATTGCTCGATAAGCCTAATGCGAGAAAAGTTCATACCACACCGATACCGCTCGGGGGAGGGCTCGGCATTTGGTTCGGCGTTGCGTCGGTCTTTGCCATGGGAACACTCGCGATCGCACTCTGCTCATGGAATCCAGACCTAGCTTCGCGATTCCTTCCAGAGTCGATCGCTGTCTATATACCCGGACTCGTATCGCGAGCCGGGTCGCTCTGGTTCCTCATCGGTGGCGGAACCATCGTCATGATTTTGGGACTCATGGATGATCGGTTTGGCCTCGACTGGAAGCTCCGATTGGGTATCGAGTTTGGCGTTGCTGCAGCCGTTGTCTATGGTCTCAACTTGCATCTGACCGCGTACATCGATATTCCATGGCTGACCCCGCTGCTGAGTGTTCTCTGGATCGTGATGCTGATCAACTCCTTCAATATGCTCGACAACATGGATGCCCTTAGCGGGGGTGTCGCTGCGATCATCTGCGCCATGCTGTCGGTCATGCTTCTTTCCACGCAGGAATCGAGCCAAGGCCAACCGCAACTTTTTGTGGCAGCGATGATGCTGACATTGCTCGGTGGATTGCTGGGGTTCTTAAAACACAACTGGCCTCCCGCGAAAATTTTCATGGGGGATGCTGGGAGCTACTTCGTCGGATACTGGATCGCGGTATCAACACTTCTCTCCACGTATGCGGGGGTCAAAGGTTCGGCGCCACATGCGGTTCTGGCACCTTTGTGCCTATTGGCTATCCCGCTCTACGATATGATCAGTGTTATCTCCATACGCCTCAGCGAAGGTCGCAGTCCGTTCCAAGCGGACAAGAAACACTTTTCGCATCGTTTGGTGGAACTGGGCATGAGCAAAAAGCAGGCGGTCGGCACCATCTATCTCGCCACGTTGACATGCTCGCTAGGTGCCTTAATCTTGCCTCGAACCGATTGGATCGGCGCCGGGATCGTGATCGCGATCGTGCTGGCCATGCTCGCCTTGATCGGCCTCCTGGAAAGCTTGACCGCAGGGCCGAAAGCATAAGCTCCCAATGAATATTCCAAGCCGCAACGACACACGGATATCATTAGGGAGGATACTCCGTGTCGCGACATGGAGAGATTGGATTGGCGCCATCGCCGTCGCCTTGGTCTCAGCAACCCTGCTGGTCCACGTATGGAATCCGCACGATTCGGTCCCCCCCATCGCAGCGGGCGAATCCCTTTTCCATATCGCTCTAGCACTCCTTACCGGATTGCTCGCAGCCTTCACCCCTTCGACGCTCTTTAGCAATACAACCGCGGACTCTGGCGATCTGACCGAGCCAAGCGATCCGACTCCTGCTGCTTTCTGGGTTTGGGGTGCGGCGGTGCTATTCTGCGTCTGGCTCGCAATCTCCGCAGCTTGGACCATCGGCCGCGGGAATACTCGGTATGCGGTGAACGGATTCTGGCAGTGGACCTCGCTCGTCATTTTTGCCGCTGCCGTTAGCAAGCTCGCTCGAAGACCTCGGTTCCAAGAACGATGCTGGAAGCTCACGCTATGCGCGATTTTAGGAATCCTCGTCTATGGCTACTTTGACTATGCCGTTTTGCAACCGATGCTTCGTGCACAGTTGCAACAGAACCCGGAAGCGATGTTCGAGCAACAAGGAATCATCCCTGGTTCGGCTGCAGAGATCTTGCTCCGAAATAGGGTCGAGAGTACCGAAATGCACAGCGTGTTCGCCCTCGCAAACTCGCTGGCTGGATTTCTCGTGATCGCATGGACTCTATGGCTAGGATCTTTTCTTCTGCACTGGCTGCCCAGCGATCCTCGCATGGCAGCGGAAGCCGAGCAGCATGGGGGTGCAATCGATAGCAACCGCATTCGATGGCTGATGATCGCTGAGATCGCAGTGCTGTCCCTTCTGGCGATGGCGCTGCTGCTGACCAAGAGCCGGACGGCGTGGATTGCGGCATCGTTGGCGACGGTCGGTTTATTGGGGCTTCATCCGCTTGTTCGCGGAAGAGCCAAAGAGTTTCTCAAAAAGTATCCCACAGCATGCCTTGCGGGATTGGCTGCATTCGCAGTCGCCATCGGAGTCGCGATAGCGCTCATTTACGCATGGGACCCATTGATCATCCGCGAAGCTGGAAAATCGCTTGCATACCGTTTGGATTATTGGGGTGGGGCATCGCGATTGATCGCCGAGGAACCGATCCGCGGCTTCGGGCCTCTCAATTTTCAATCGACCTACTTGAGAGTGAAATTGCCGACGGCGGCAGAATCCCCCGCGGACCCTCACAATTTCCTTCTCGAGATTGCGCACGCGGGTGGTATTCCACTACTGATTGCAGCGGTCCTTGTGGGTCTGCTCGGAATCCGTTTCACCCTGCAGCGGCTTGCCCGGGAAACCGCAACCTCGGCACATGGTGCTGGCTCCCCTTTCGCTAGCTACGATGCTGTCGCGAAGGGAGATCGTATTCGTCGCGAACCGTCGAAGTCCCGCGCGAAACAGGCCCACAATTCATCCAACGATCTAACGCTCGCTCAAACATCGCTCGATGGATGGGCGTTCTGGGGATCTGCAGCCTTTGCCGCACTCGGTTTCTTCACATGGAGCTTTTTTACGGCGGGCGATATGGAGCTGGTCGCCACCATCGCGGTGGTCACGATCGGGTTTGCAGCGGCGATCACGGCATGTCGCAGTCAAGCCATCACGGGGATATCACACCGTTTTATGCGACATGGTAGTTATGCCCTCGCCGTTGCCCTACTGGCTTTTGTGGTCCACTTGTTAGCCTCCGGTGGATGGATGCTTCCCGGAACCATGATCGTTCCAATGCTTCTGGTAGGGTTGCTCCTGAGCAATACGAGCAACCTAAACAACCTGAACAATACGACAAGGGATGAAGGTCATTCCAACGATCGTGAAGCGACCCAGCGCAAACTCCAAGGCACGCTCGTATTGGGTGCTTGTGCACTCCTGGCTTTTTGGATCGGCACGATGGCATGGCCATTGACTCGCTCGGCAGAAGCATCGCGACGAATATCCGATGGGTTGGATTCGGGCCCGATCGGGGGTCTCGGAACAACGGGAAGTGTGATCAGCCCCGGCGTTGTCCGGGACTTGGTTTCGGCCGATCGTTGGGACCCCGAATTGCCGCGTGTGGGGATGGAGCTTTGCTCGCGACAGTTGCTTGGCACGGTCCCCCGATTCCTGGGGGCCAGCCCGCGACCGCTCGGCAGTCCTTCGCTTGGGGGAGGCACGCTTGGGGAGACCGCCCGCCGGGAATGGGAAGAGACAATGCTGGCCATGCGATCCGAGTTCCTGTCGCGAGATCCCAGACATGCGTTGGCGTATGGCGAATGCGGCCGCGCAGCGTTGCGACTTGCTTCCGGGGAAAAAACGCCGGAGGGGCGAAAACGATGGCTGGAACTAGCCAGCGAGGATTTCGGGCGAGGCGCCGAGGTTTTCACCGCCTCGGTCGAAGCCCAACTTCAAGCTGCGGTCGCTTCGTTTTTGGCCGGGGACGACGAGCGGGCCAAGAGGTTTTGTCGTCGAGCCATCGAGGTCGATGGGATCACGCTCCATGCCGACCGCAAAATCAAGGCCGCAGAGATCTTCTGGCCCAAAAACCTGGAAAACCCCCAGTCCATCCCCACCGAATCCCGATTGGGACCCAACCAGGATTTGGTTCGAGGTGAACCGGCACTGGCGACGTTGCGTAGGTCTTTAAGCCTATAATTTGAATCGAATTCGTCGTTTTCCTCTCTTCTATCGGCCCTTCAACGCTTCCCTTGGCTTCCTAGCCCCGCCTTCCTATGCGAACCCTTCTTCTGATCCTGTCTTGTATCGGTATTGGATACGTCATCGCGAAAATCCAGCATGATCGTCGCGTTTCCAAAATGGTAAACGCCATGGGAAACAACGAAGCGGTGGGAATCACGTCCCAGAAGGAAGCCATCCAAGCCGCCATTCGGCAGGAAGCCTCGACGAAGGCTGGAAAAGTCGAGGTGGTTAATGGGTCCGATCTCGATTTCGGAATGATGATGAAGGGAACGAAACGATCGCATAAATTTATCTTTAAGAACGTCGGTGAAGCGAACGCGCGAATTTGGTTTAAGACCAGCACCTGCAAGTGCACGGTTGGCAAGTTCAAAGACGCAACCTTGGCTCCTGGAGAAGAAACCGACGTCGAGCTGGAATGGAAAGCCGAAGGAGGAACCGGCGAGTTCGCGCAAACCGCGACCGTGGGAACCGATTGCCCAAGCCAAGAAGAAGTCAAACTGACGATCCATGGTGAGATCGGCCAAGCCTACGTGTTTGACCCTCCACCGCACAACCATGGCGATGTCTTCAGCAATCAAGAAACCGAAATCCCTTTCACCATCTACAGCTTCCAAGAAGGTCCCATGAATTTGGGAACCGCCGCAGTGAAAGATGCAATCCTCTCGAAACGCATCAAAGTCGAACTTGAAGGGGAACGAGAACTCGCCAAAGGTGAGATCCCTAAGATGGAGAGCGCTCGTCGCATGATCCAAGGAAAGATTCGTATCCTACCAGGTGTTGCCGCTGGGCCATTAAACATCGATATCCATATCGTTCGGAAACAAAACGATGGTCCGGATAATGAGTTCTTGACCTACAACGTTCGTGGACGCGTCGTTACACCTGTGCGCATCATCGCCGGTGACGATTACAACGAAACCCGAAATATCCTGAGCCTGGGAGCAGCAAAGTCCTCAAGCGGACTCAAGAAGTCGTTCATGATTGCCATCCGAAACGAGGACTCGAAACAAGACCCCAACGTGCGTATCGGTAAAGTCCTGCCAAACCAATTGAAAGCCTCCTTGGGCGAACCCAAAGTTTCTCCCAATCAACGCATTTACCCCATCACACTTGAAATCCCACCTGGTACCGATCCGATCGAACTCGATGGAACATTTTCGAAAGATTTCGGAAAGATTGTCATTGAAACGGATGTCGAAAGCTCCCCTGAAATTCCGATCTTCTTGAAGTTACGAATTACCGAATAGAAGCATTCGCTTTTCAGCTTGGGTTCCATCGTCAGCTTTGAGTCGCAGGGAGGTGTGCGGACAATGAGAGTTCTCGATCGTGACGGATCAACCACTCACAGCACGCCATCACCCGCCACCCATCGGTCCCATTCTCCGCGGTACAGATCCCGTCGAGGCAGGTCGCGGTTTTTGCTAGCGTTACTAACAGCATCGGCCGCGTCTCTCGCCCTGCCTGCCGTCTGGAGTTCTGCCCAGCCACCCTCGGATCCCGGCACACGCCAACGGATCCAAATCCGCTTTCCTGATTCCACCGCCAAACCCCAAGTACCAACCAACAAGTCTCAACAGGTTGCCAACCAACCTCAAGACGCGCTCAAACCCAAGGATGGTAAACTGACGGACGTCGGTCGACAGACCGTTGCACCCGAAGCCAATCGAGGCACACCGACAACTCAAGACCCCATCACCGTCGCTTCGGACGAAGAGAAAAATCAAAAGATTGCTCCCGATTGGAAAGATCCTTGGTTGGTTTTCTTCATCACAGGAAACCAGTCTGGCTACCTCGAGCCATGCGGTTGCACCGGTCTGGCAAATCAAAAAGGGGGTGTAAACCGTCGCGACACGCTCCTGACATCCCTGAAGAAGCGGGGCTGGAACGTCATGCCCATCGATGGGGGGAATCAAGTCCGAACCGATGGCACGCAATCGGAGATCAAATTCCAATGGACGACACAAGCCTTCCGCGAGATGGGATATGAGGCTGCCGCTTATGGCGAAAAAGATCTAAAGCTGTCCGACAATATCCTGGTCTCGATCTTGGACAACACCGGAAGCAATTCGCTGTTCGTGAGCGCCAACGTCAGCCTCTTACCCGATTTCGACCTTCGCTACAAAGTGGTCTCGGTCAAAGACCCCAAGGGCCGGACTCACAAGATTGGTATCACCAGTATTCTCGGCGAAGAGAACACGCGCGAGCTGCTGCGCAACGGCGAATCGTATTTCAAGGTGGAGCCACCAATCCCTGCACTCAAGGAAATCGCGGCCAAGCTCAACGAAGAGAAGTGCGACTTCCAAATCCTAATCTCACACGCTGGTTTGGATGAAACTCGAGCCATTGTGAAAGAGGTTCCTCAATTCCAACTGGTGATCACGTCGGGCGGCTATGGCGAACCGACCTATCGCCCCGAAGTCCTTCCAGGCACACGCTCTGAAATCGTACAAGTCGGCTCCAAAGGCATGTATGCGGGTATCTTCGGGTTGTTCGATTCCGCAGATCAGCCAACACGCTACCAACGCATCGCCCTGAGCTCTCAGTTCGAAGACTCCCCGCGGATGACAGACCTGTTTGGGAAGTATCAAGACGAACTGAAGGCCAAATCGGACAACACCTTCAGCTCGCTGGGCCTGAGGCCCCTCACCCATCCAACCACCCGCGAGTTCGTGGGGAGCGAGAAGTGCGGAGACTGCCATACGACCGCTTTTGAGATTTGGAAGAACACACCCCATGCCCATGCTACCGATTCGATCATCGAGCCACCCGAGCGTTCGTTGACCCGAATCTACGACCCCGAATGCATATCGTGCCACGTGACTGGCTGGAACCCTCAAGGGGTATACCCCTACCGAACAGGCTACACCTCCGTCGAGCAATCCCAGCAATTGCTGGGCAACGGTTGCGAAAACTGCCATGGTCCCGGCTCCAAACACGTCGAGGCCGAACTCGGCGAGATCGATGCTGACAAACAACTCCTAGAGACACTTCGCTCCCAAATGAGGCTGACACTTGAACGCGCTCAAGACAAATGCCTCGAATGCCACGATATCGATAACAGTCCTGACTTCCACAAGACGGGTGCTTTTGAGACCTACTGGGATCAAGTAAAACACTACGGCAAAGATTGATGGAGGGGCGAACTTCTTGCGACAATCGTAGTGTCGTATCCCAAGCCCTTCAACAACTCGAGTTACACTTCGATCTAGCCTCTCGCGTCGAGGTAAGGGGACACTTGCCATGATCCATCGAACGATTCGTTTTGGAATGATTCTTCGTCGCGTCTCGACGCAATTCTCATTGGCTTCGATCGCCTCGTGGGTACTGTTTCTCGGTTTGTCGCATGGGGATGAATGGGTCCCTCCGAATAACCCAAATCCGAGAACGATCCTCAGCGAAGCCAATCTGGACGCGAAGGCCAAACGCTACCAGCTGGCTCTCGAGAAGTACCTTTGGATCTACGAGAAATCGACTGTTGTTGAGCCTGCATTCATCGGCGTTCGGCTCTCGTTCGCGTTGGCCGCTTGGAACGATCTGGCCAATGAGTATCCTCCGGCGATGAATAAGCTTCTCGAGAAGCGAGACGAGGCGCTGCAGATGCTCAATGAAGGCAGAGATCCACAGCGCTCGTTCATGGACCTAGCCGGAATCAATAGGGTCTTGAAACAAGTTCCAAAGACAGTAGCTGCCTTTGAGCAACTCGACAAAAATTCCCCTCGCATCGCCAAGGAAGTCTACGCCTTGGCCCAACCAGCTCTTATCGCCAACCAAAAGGTTGAGCTCTGTGGACGCTACCTGGACGGAACGAAAGACTTTGAAAAACTGCACGAAAGCTTTCGAATGATCAAAACGTTGAAGGGGATCGGCGATGATGCCGTCGCACGTTACGAAAGCGAGTTTTTTAAAGGTGTCAGTACCATCGTGTTTATCCTAGCGGTCAACGACCGACGCGAGGAAGCACTTGAAATCGTTCGGAAGGCGAAAGAAGTATCCAACAACGAATCCTTCCAACTCATGCTCGACGAGGCACTCGCAGGAAAAAACCCACCCAGTACCCGTTAGCCGCAATGCCCGATAGCCGCAATGAATGACGTTTCGCGCCTACCTTTCGGGCTTTGGCTCACGGGGACCTGGAATTAGAATAGGGATTTGAAGGACCGACCAAGTGTCCTCCACCTAAAGACCAAAGTTGCTCATTGCAACGACTCAGTTCGCATCAGCAGACAAACCCTATCGGAAATAGCTCGGACCCTTCCTCATGCTTCGTTATTGGACCGCCGGTGAATCCCATGGAAAATCTCTCATCGCACTGATCGATGGGTTTCCGGCAGGCTTAAAGATCGACGAGGAGATGATCAATCGTGAATTGCGGTTGAGGCAAGGTGGGTACGGGCGAGGCGGACGGCAGAAACTCGAACAGGATACAGTCGACATTTTGACCGGTGTGTGGCAATCGACGACCCTCGGTTCCCCCATCACGTTGCAAGTCGTCAACAACGATTACAAACTCGAGCGGCTCAAGGAGTTGGAACGCCCTCGTCCAGGCCACGCCGATCTTACGGGAGCGATCAAGTACCTGGGCTCGATCCGTGGGGTGCTCGAACGCTCCAGCGCCCGCGAGACCGCCGTCCGTGTCGCCGCTGGCGCGCTGGCTCGGCAGTTGCTCGCCGTGGTGGGAATCGAAACGGTGGGCTACGTC
Organism: uncultured Pirellula sp.; assembly: GCA_903892355.1. Classification (GTDB taxonomy): domain Bacteria; phylum Planctomycetota; class Planctomycetia; order Pirellulales; family Pirellulaceae; genus JBKCUI01. The sequence goes on from CAITIE010000121.1 coordinate 70,425, forward strand.
GTCGAACTGGGAGCCATGGCTATCGGGGCCGCGGACACCCGCTCCAAAACGATAGCCGACCTTCGCGAACTTCGCGATGCGAGCAGCATCTATTGCGTCGACCCTTCGCGGGACAAAGAAGCCGAATCGTACATCGATCGGATGGCCGATGAAGGAGATACGCTCGGGGGGGTCATCGAAGTCCGAGTGGATGGATTGCCGTTCGGCTTGGGGACTCACGCCCAATGGGATCGAAAACTCGATGGTCGATTAGCCCAAGCGGTTATGGCCGTACAAGCCATCAAGGGAGTGGAGATAGGCATGGGTTTCGAGGCTGCTAGGCGTCGAGGCTCTGAAGTCCACGATCCGATTCACCACGACCCCGAACTGACCCACTTGCCCCACTTAGGCTACATCCGTCCCAGCAACAACGCGGGCGGACTCGAAGGTGGCATGACCAACGGACAATCCCTCATCCTCCGGGCTGCGAAAAAACCGATCAGTACCTTGCGCAAGCCCCTCGATTCGATCCGGATGGAAGACAAACAGCCTCATCGCGCCAACTACGAGCGAAGCGATGTCTGCGCCATTTCCGCCGCTGCCATCATCGTCGAGCATGTAGTCGCCTTCGAGATCGCTACAGCGTTGGTTGACAAATTCGGTGGGGATAGCGTCGCGGAACTGAAGGCCCGTTACGACCTGTTCCAGACCATGGCCCGTAATCGCTAACGACAAATCGCTAGCAACAAGGCCAATGGTTAGCAACAGCGCCAATGGTTAGCAATAAGGCCAATCGTTAGCAATAAGCACTGGCGAGACTGCTCAGGCGATTCTTCGTGGACTAAAATATCACCATGGGTTCCCAACGATCGCCCTCTGGCAATTCACCTTCGAAATCATCCCGCAGCACGCTGTCTCCATGGAAGATGGCGGCCTCCAGTTCGCTATTGCTTCATGCGATCGCGATTGGAACCGCAGCATGGCTCGCTGCCATGTGGGTGTCACCGGTCGAGCCTCTCACGAACACCCCTGTGGAAATCGAGGGTGCGTTTCGCGAGCCGATTGCGGTCGAACAGAGCTTTCGTGTCCGAGGACATCGTGTTGAGGAAGCAATCGATCCTTTGACCCCCAGCAACGAAGACCCTCGTTGGGAGGACGCGATTGCCGACCAACGCCCTGCCGCCGAGCGAGACCCGGCAGGCCAATCCGCTGAGAGTACTTTTATTCAACGGCAGATCGATCGCAGCATTGAAACTGGGAAGCGTCGCACGGGCCAGGAAAACTTGGATCGTCTCTCCCGACTCAGCCAACAGTTGAGCGAGGAAAGCAAATCGGAAACCGTCGATCAGATGGCCAATTTTCTTGGCGGTGTGACCAAAACTCGCGCCGAACGGCCCATCGAAAACCCTTCTGGAAAATCGATCGACGTCAGCACGGCCCAGCTTCACGATGTCGTCCGCACGATCGATGGAGAAGGTCGCAAAACCTACCGACTGATCCTGATCGATGCCGAAGGGATCACCGACGAAGTGGACATCGATCCAGAAACAGGCGAGCAGTTGTATCGAACCATTAGGCTGATCAAGGCAAATCCATTGCTCGATAAGGTTTACCGCAAAATTGTGATGGGCATCATGGACTCCGTCCTCCCGAAACTAGACGCTGATCCCCCGGTAAAATAGCCATACAACACGCGACCTAACTGGCAACCAGGAATCGCGGGGAAAGGTACCAAACTCGCTGCTGCGGGGCGAAACAGGGGCCGTTTTGGATTACACTAGGAACCGGTGGAAAAGGTTCGCAAGGACGATTTTGCAGGCTTGGCTTCGCGGTACTAGCCGTCGGCATGGCCTTAGTTGCAATTCCGCTTCGCAGTTTCCTCGCGGTCCACATCCACGATCTTACGTTACCACTTCATCCGACGGATTCTCACCAGTAGACCTAAGCTTCATGAGCCTTGCAGATCCCAAGCAAACCAGCAGCCATCAACTCACCGACCAAGAAGTCCGAATGATCGACGCGCTGCGGGAATCGTATTCCAGATTGTGCGCTGAGCTAGGTAAAGTCATCGTCGGTCAGAAAGAAGTGATCGAACAGCTAGCGATTTGCCTGTTCGCTCGTAGGCATGCTCTGCTTATGGGGGTTCCAGGCCTCGCAAAGACCTTGCTCGTCAGCAAGATTGCGGAAACCATGTCCTTGGGGTTCAACCGCATTCAGTTCACCCCAGACCTGATGCCGATGGACATCACCGGTACAGACATCCTGCAGGAAACCGCCGAGGGGCGCCGCGAGTTCCAGTTCATCCCCGGTCCGATTTTTGAAAATATCATCTTGGCCGATGAGATCAACCGAGCCCCACCAAAGACCCAAGCGGCATTGCTGGAGGCGATGCAAGAACAACGGGTGACGGTCCTCGGAAAAACGTTTGAACTCGAATCCCCGTTCATGGTGCTCGCCACGCAGAACCCTGTCGAACAGGAAGGAACGTACCCACTCCCCGAAGCCCAACTCGACCGCTTCATGTTCTTGGTGGAACTCGATTACCCCAACGAAGAAGAAGAAATTCAAATTGCTCGATCGACTACGGGAGATGATCTGGTCAAACTCCAAGGCGTTCTCAGCGGCGAGGAGATCATGGCTTACCAAAAGCTGGTGCGCCGCATTCCTGTCGCGGACCACATCTATGAGTACGCCGCGAAACTGGTTCGCAAGACGCGACCCTCTGGATCGACCGCTCCGGATTGGCTTAAGCCTTTCGTAAGCTGGGGCGCTGGTCCGCGTGCCGTGCAGAACTTAATCCTCGGAGCTAAGAGCCGAGCAGCACTCCAAGGAAGCTACATGGTCCGTTTGGAGGACGTTCAATACGTGGCGAAACCCGTCCTCGTCCACCGATTGATCACCACCTTTGCGGCCCAGGCCGAAGGTGTCTCCGCGAAACAGATCGTAAGTCGATTGCTCGACGAAATGCGCTAAGACATGCTCCAAGTTTCCCGCTCCTTCCTCGATCCGCAGATCCTATCGAGATTGTCGGCAGTGCCCCTGAAGCCGCGTCATGCGATGCAAGGCAACGTTTCAGGCAAGCATGCTTCGCCGCATCGCGGTTCCAGCGTCGAATTCGCTGAGTACCGAAAGTACGTGCCCGGCGACGACCTGCGCAGGCTCGATTGGCGCGCATTCGGACGCACCGACCGGTACTACGTTAAGGAGTTCGAAGCCGACACCAACCTCCGCTGCTGTGCCGTCCTCGACACCAGCGGATCCATGGGGTTTGCGTCGAAAGGTATGCTGACCAAAATCGATTACGGGCGGCGTATTTGTGCGTCTCTCGCCTACCTCGCGGCACAACAAGGCGATGCTGTTGGGGTCTCGACCGTCGCGGAAAAGATCGTTCAAAACATCCCCCCCAAACGATCCGCCGCCCACCTGAAATTGCTTCTCGATACGCTTGAGAAAACCAAACCCCAAGGGGAAACACGCCTCCCTGAAATCCTCGATGAACTCGCGGAGACCGTGCGGCAACGCGCCCTCGTCGTGATCATCTCCGATTTCTTTGTCGATCCGGCGCAACTCAAGCAATGCTTCGAGCACTTGCGATTCCGAAAGCATGACGTCGCGGCTTTCCATCTCCTCGATCCCCAAGAGTTAAGCTTCGCCTTCGGACGCCCGGTTCGCTTTGTCGACATGGAAGGCAATACATCACTGTTCGTCGAACCGACCGAAATCGCGGATCGATACCAACGCTCGCTCGCCAACTACTTGAAGCAGATGCAGCAGATCGTTCTCGAGACTGGGGTAGATTACCATCGCGTGACGACGAGCGAATCGTATGAACATCCGATGATGCGATTCCTGGTGGGACGGACGCGAGGACGAGGCGTGCGATGAGTTTTCTACAACCCTGGATGCTCCTCGCGCTCCCCTTGATCGCGATTCCGATCATCATCCACTTAGTCAACCAGCGACGCTTCCAAACGGTGCCCTGGGCCGCAATGCGGTTCTTGCTCGAAGCGAACAAGATGTCCAGTGGGTACACCAAACTGAGGCAATGGCTCATCCTAGCGATGCGGACACTCGCCCTCGCGGCCCTCGTCCTTTTCACCGCTCGCCCGCTGACCAGTGGTATCATGGCCTTGCTCGGCGGTGACTCCAACCGTTTGGCCATCGTAGTCCTCGACCGCTCCCCAAGCATGAGCGAAACGCTCCCTGGAGCGAATGGCAACAAACTCCAAATGGCCGTCCAGCAACTCGGCGATACCTTCCGCACACTCGGGATCGAACGCATCGTAGCGATCGATCCTGTCTCGGAGAAACCCGAAGAGTACACATCGGTCTCGCAATGGCTTCGCGCAACTCCGCAGCAAACATGGAGCGCCACCACCGATATTCCTGGCATGCTGGAAAAAGCACTCCTGTATGCAAAGAACAACCGGGTTGGCAATACACTCGTTTGGCTTTGTTCCGACATGCGCGATAGCGATTGGCGCAGCCGAGACGGGAGATGGAAAGCCATTCAGGATGGCTTCAAAACACTTCCTCAAGACGTTCGTTTTTCGGTCCTCGATCTGTCCGGGAATGAATCCAACAACCGCTCCGTTCGTGTTACCAGCGCTCAGCGCATCGACGGCCCGAAAGGACCTGAACTCTCCCTCAATTTCAGGATCGATCGTTCGTCATCCGCTGCGAATACTTCCTCCAACGATACGAACTCCATCCCCGTCGAAATCGCCGTGGGTGAAAACCGCAGCGTTCTCAATGTAGATCTCAATGGCAACTCGGCCGAAGTCAACGATCATCGCATCCCGCTCGAACTGCTGCGCGACGATCCCAACGCCTCCCGACGCGGTTGGGGATCGGTTCGGTTACCAAGCGATTCCAATCCGGCCGACGATCAAAGCTATTTCGTGTTTGAACAACCTCCCACTCGACGCACGGTGATCGTCAGCGATACGCCGGAACTCGTCGCTGCGATCGAACTCTGCGCGAGCATCGCACCTCAGCAATCGGTGCAATGCGAGGCTGAATTGCTGAACCCTTCGCAACTCGACGCTCTCGATTGGAGCTCGGTTGCCCTGATGGTCTGGCACCAACCCCTTCCATCAGGCAAGACGCTGGAAACCCTCGAGAAATTCGTAAGTTCCGGCGGCCAGTTGCTTTTGGTGCCACCCGAGTCCCCCGACAGCAACACCGCTTTTGGGATTCAATGGATGGGGTGGGAAAACCCACCATCGAACCCTAACCAAGCCATCGCGAATGCATCATCCGATGCCAACGCTTCCGACGACCGCGGAGATACTGCAGCGGATGGTCTCGCCCGAATCGAGCAATGGCAAAACGATTCGCAGCTACTGGCCAACACGCTGAGTGGTGCCCCACTTCCTCTCGGCCAACTCGGGATTCGGCGCGTCTGCAAAATCGACGGGGACATTACCCCCCTGGCATCTCTCAGCGGCGGAACACCCGTCCTCGCAAAAATCGATCGCACGGACTCCTCCATCACGATCTGTGCAACCACCCCCTCCGATCGCGATTCCACCTTTGCCGGTGATGGTATCGTCCTCTACGTGACGATCCAGCGACTCCTTGCCATCGGAGCCACCCGCGTCGGTACCGCAAAAGATGTCGTCGCCGGTACCGAGCATCGAATCGTTAATCCAACATCCGCCATGGCTGCTGGACCTGAATCGGTACCTTCGAGCGAATACGCCATGCATTCGGGTATCTATCTCGCCGACGATATCCTGGTTGCTATCAATCGAGGACTCGCTGAGGAAGATCCACGGATGGTCGATCAAGACGCACTGCAGCGGATGTTCGGTGACCTATCCTGGGCAAAAATTAATGCTGGTAAACCCGCATCCAGCCTCGTCCAAGAAATTTGGAGGTGGTTTGTGGTCTCCATGCTCGCCGCACTATTGATCGAAGCCATCCTCTGCCTACCTCGTGTCAAACGCCCAATCCCAGCAAAAACGAGTATCTAACCCTTGTGGATAGAACTAAACGGTTGGCCACTGACAAGCCGCGGCTTCGATCTTGATTTTTTGCTCCGGAGTCTTCATCATCCCGCCGCACACCGCAATGGATTGCGGCGGAGCAAAAAAGCTTTAGATAACGCTGCTAGAATTGTCCTTGGTGCAATGAAGCATTCATGGTGCTGGTAGCTACCACGTCCGTCGATGGCCCTTGTCCCTCGATGGTCCCGTCCGTCGATGGAACGACGAGAAGGATTACCTCGGATATGCCATACGTTCCGTATTGGTTCGAATCGTTTGCCACTTTGTTTCCTTGGTTGGTTCCCGTTCTTTCAATCTTGGGTCTTTGGGTTGCCCGATTGTGCGATGATACTCGGGTCCGCTCCTTTGCGGAGCATGCGTACTACTGCGCGATGATGATCGCTGCGGTGATCACGTTGCGGACGATCCTCGCGGACGATCATTGCTGGTTGCTACACACCGCTAGCCTCTGCATCATGGTTCTCGGAGCCATCTTCCCGCAGAGCCTTGAGGGAGATCTCTCAGCGATCGAATCCTAGTTTGCTCGGTATACGACCATGGACGACAGACCACCTCCTCGGGCATACATACTGGCAGGAGGTAAAAGCTCCCGCTTTGGTAGTGACAAAGCTCGCGCCGTCATCGATGGGAAGCCAAACCTTCGCTTTCTCGCTGACCGTCTCTCGAAATTTAACCTGCCGACAACCGTCGTCTCGCAATCGATAAGCGACTACAGCGACTTGGGACTGCGCACCATCCCCGATTTCGAACGGGATGCTGGCCCTCTCGCTGGTACCATGACCGCGTTGCATGATGCGAAATCGCTCGGCGCGGAATGGTCGCTGATCCTCACCTGCGACCTTCTATGGCACAACGACACGTGGATTGAAAGGATGCTCGCAGCCATCCAATCACCGCACCCTTCTTCCCAACCACCGATCCTCGCCTGGCTTTTCCAATCGGACTCTTTCTCGCCGTTTCCTGGTTTGTACCACACCGATGCATGGCTCGATGCCCAGCGATGCTGGGAACAAGGGGTTCGGTCGATGCGAGGTTGGCTCCAACCGAAACCACAATCTTTCATGTTGGACAGCGAGAGTGTACGAGCCCTCATAGACGCTCAACCCAACCGTAGCGTTTTGGGGTTGGATTACATCCCTTTGCCTGCGAAAGATATTCCCGGATCCTTCAACACAAGCGCCGAGCTTCGCGATCAACGAAGTCGCACTAACGATCCTGCATAACAATCCTACGAGATCCCCGAGCACTCGTCACCGCGGAACGTTGAACAAAAGCTTGCGGATCTCAACCAAGGTCACCGGGATCAAACTCAGCAGAATCACCACGGGCAAATCGGACCAAGGCATTGCCGAAAGTCCCAACAGGTTCGACGTCCACGGGATCAGCATCACGACCAGCTGGATGACCAACGATCCAATCGCTGCCACCACGAGAAGTTGGTTGGAGAAGAATCCCAGAGCAGGCATCACCCGATCGAAATCTCTGCATGCCATCGAGTAGAAGATTTGGGTCATGGTCAAGATACAAAATGCGACCGCGCGAGCCTCCTCGAGCTTGGTACGATCCTGAAAATAGATCCAAACGAAACCCACCAAGCATACACTCGCCATGAGGACCCCGTGCACGATGATCTCGCGGGCTCGCTTCCAGGAGAGGATTGGTTCGTTGATCGGACGTGGGGTGCGTTGCATCAGATTTTTGCCGAGAGGTTCACTCGCCAACGCCAATGCTGGAAGTCCATCGGTCACCAAATTGATCCACAAGATTTGGATCGCCAGGAGAGGGGAGGGCAATCCCAAGATCGATGCAAAAAACATAAAGAGAACTTCGCTCGAATTGCACGCGAGCAGAAAGTGAAGGAACTTTTGAATGTTCTCATAGATCCCTCGACCTTCTTCGACCGCGTTGACAATCGATGCGAAATTATCGTCGGTCAAAATCATGTCTGCCGCATCCTTGGCCACGTCCGTTCCGGTGATACCCATCACAATGCCGATATCCGCAGCCTTGACCGCAGGAGCGTCGTTGACGCCGTCCCCTGTCATGGCAACCACATGGCCGTTCCGCTTCCACGCGTTGACGACTCGCAGCTTGTGCTGGGCGCTCACGCGCGCGACGACAGGACATTGAACAACTTGCTTGGTAAGTTCTCCGTCGCTCATTGCCTCGATAGCGGAACCTAGGAGCACGGAATCCTGTTCGTTTGCGATTCCAACCGTGCGGGCGATCGCAAGGGCGGTTTGGGGATGGTCGCCCGTAATCATCACTGGTCGAATACCAGCCTGATGGCACCGCGCAACCGCCTCAAAGACAGCTTGTCGCGGGGGATCGATCATTCCGATCAAACCGATGAATACCAAATCCTCTTCCCGATTCCATGGATCCCCTTCTTCCTCGATACGTCGATAGCCGATGGCCAGCACGCGCAATGCCTCGCTCGCCATCAATGCGTTTCGCTGGCTGATCGTTTGGAAGTAACGATCGTTCATCGGCACAATCTGATCATTGATCAGAATCTCACTGGCCCCAGCCAATACGGCTTCGGGGGCCCCTTTGACGATCATCAGCAGTCCTTCGCTTGGATCGCGAAGGATTTGCGACATCCGTTTGCGATCGGAATCGAATGGATTCTCGAAGAGCATTGCCTCTTCCGGCCATAGATTTCCAACTGCGGCTTTCGAAGCGACGACCTTTAATGCGATTTCTGTCGGATCTCCTACCACCTCAACGCGATGGTCCGCAGGATCAAAACGCCATTGCGAATTATTGCATTGGTCGGCGTAAGAGAGCATCCGGAGAAGGGGTGCTGGGAACTCCTTCGAATCCTGCAACTCTGCATTGTTCGTACTTTCGAGAGGACGTATTTCTCCAGTCGGGCCAAAGCCCTCACCGTCGACAACCCAGGATTGGTCTGGGATCCAAAGCTGCCGAACGGTCATTTCATTGCGAGTCAGCGTGCCGGTCTTGTCGCTGCAGATCACCGTCACACAGCCAAGGGTCTCTACGCTGGGGAGTTTGCGAATGATCGCGTGGCGTTTCGCCATCCGTTGCAAGCCGATCGCCAGTGTTACCGTTACCACCGCCGGGAGTCCCTCTGGAATGGCTGCGACAGCCAAACTAACGCTTGTTAAGAAAACTTCGGCCAACTTGCCACCCCGAAGCCACTCGAGGACGAAGATGATACCGACGAGCGCGAGGCAGCCCAGTACGAGGACTTGACCGAGTTGAGCCAACCGTTTCTGCAACGGTGTTGGTTCCTGCTGGGTCTCTTCGAGAAGCTTGGCGATCCGGCCGATTTCGGTATTCATCCCCACGGCAGTCACCACCGCGGTCCCTTTGCCACTGGTCACCGTCGTCCCGAGAAAGAGGGAATTCGCTCGCTCCGCGATCGGCGTATCGTCCGGTAACTCCGCATCGGCGTGTTTGGTCACCGGAGTCGACTCGCCAGTCAACGACGACTCCAAGGTTTGCAAGGTATAAGCATCGATCAATCGCGCATCGGCTGGTACGCGATCGCCTGCCTCCATCAAGACCACATCGCCGACGACCACATCCGATGCTGGGATCGCAATCAGTCGACCATCCCGCTTGACTTTAGCCTGAGGCGCACTGAGTTGCTTTAACGCGTGGATCGCATGAACAGCTCGCTCCTCTTGAAAAAAGCCGATCGCAGCATTGATCAATACGATGGCCAAAATTGCGATCGTATCGATCCAATCTCCGAGAAACCCGGACAGGAGTGCTGCTCCAACCAGGAGCGCGACCATGACGCTCTCAAATTGAGCGATGAAACGGACCCACCATGGCACCGGCGGTGCCGACTCAAGCTCATTCCTCCCATCGCGGACCAAACGTTCCGCTGCGATCCGCGAGGTTAAACCTTGGCGTGGATCGCTTTCGAGCGCGTCGATAATCGACTGTGTCGATGCAGTACCCATGGCCATGCCGCTCTTCTCGCGTCGGAATTATTCTTTGAGACCAGTTGTATCCTACCAAATTTGGCCTAAGGCCATCCGTATTTAGCTGCTACTGTTTCGAAAGTTGCCACGCTTCGACTCCTTCGGCAGTGCGAACAAAGAACCGATTCCCTGCAACCGCCGGGTGGGAAAGTATCTGACTTTTGGCACCACCGACTCTCAACCGACCTAGCTCTTGGATTTTTGTTGATTCCAATTGCAACAGTAATACGTTGCCATCTTCGCATGTCACCAACACTCGGTTCCCACTACCGATCAAACTGCAATATCCGAGCAGAGATGGGTCGGTATGTTTCGCGACCAATTCCAGGGAATGATCGAGATCCAACACGATCAAGTCGCGATCGACCCCGATCAAGTTACTTCCCAACTCGATCGGGGTGTGCGAATCCCCAGCCAGTTCCAAGTACTCTGCCCAAGGTGTTTCGATGAGACCACCTTTGGTATCGAACCGATGAAATCGGGTCGCATTGTTCTCGGAAGTGAGCGTCACACCACCTGCAACCAGAACGGGACTTGGAACATTGAAGTCGTTCTTCACCGGAGGCTTAACTTCCCACAATTTGTTCCCGTTGGATGCATCCCACGCCACGAAGGCCTCCGCATCGAAACCGATGATACCGATCTTTTTTTGGGTACCCTCAATTCGGTATTCCACCGGTGAAGCGTACGCGGCCCGCCGACCGGACGACTGCCACACGATCCCCCCTGTCTTGAGATCGAGGGCAACGATGGAACTGTTGGCTCCACCAGGCTGTACGATCATCTTCTCATCGACCACGATGGGAGAGGCCGCGTAACCCCACTGAGGAAGCGATCCATCCAAATCACGGATCAAGTTCTTTTTCCAGACGATATCCCCGGACTCCAGATCCAAAACGTGGAGATCCCCAAACGCACCCAGCACGATGACAAAGGGATCAACGATCACCGGCGTCGCCCTGGGTGAATTCCCATAATCGAGGTTTCCTGGCGCGGTGTAATTATGCTGCCAGAAGGCTACACCTGTTTGCGCGTCCAAGCATGAGAAAACATCTTGTCGATCTTCGCGATCTCGCGACGAGACAACAACAAAGTCTTCCATCACTGCGATTCCACCGATACCCTGGTTCGGCAATGGGAATTTCCATGCCAACTCGGCATCCCGCAGATGCTCTGGCAGTGATTCGCAGAGCCCGTCTCGATTGGCACCTCGCCACTGTGGCCAGTCGCCCGAAGGATGCGGCTTGGCCTCAGTCGATACTAGCGACTTTTTTTTTGCGATCCGTAGGGTACGAAACCTAACTTGGTTTCCATCGCTTGTAGCATCGCTTGTGACTTCATGCCGGTCAACGCATCGGCGATATTGGCCCTGGCATTTGAAGGGAGTTTAGGATCGACGAAGACGGAGATGAAAGGAACTTCATCGCTCTCTCCGACAATGCGTAAATCCCCTTTTTTGATCGTGCCGCAGCCTTCGAGCAGAGGGGCTGCATAGGAACTGATGACCGCGACTTCCTTCTTCGAAACGCCATCGGCCATCAATTGCTTGGCAGCGATGGAACACGAAGAACAAACATTGCCATCTTTGGTTTCCAATTCGAGTTCGGTCAGCGTTGCCTTGGGTGCTGCCGACTTCTCTTCGCAGTCGTCAGGCCCCCACAGAATCGTATAGCCTTCGATATCGAGCAATGTCGCTGCTGGATCTTCCTTGAGGACAACGAACAGTCCTTTCTGGTACACACTCCCTTTGGTGTCGGTCAACTGTGCTACCGGGAGCAACTCCCGCTGGCACGACTTCGCATCGGAACGTACCACGGAATCCTTGCCGATAACGATGTGCGCCTTTCCATTGGCATCTTCCGCCAAAGCCTTGGTCAGCGACTCCGACCAGACGACCCGTACGGTCTTGCCGGTCGTCTCATGAAGGTAGTCTGCGAGCTTCTCATACTTGCGCTGCGCGTACCCTTGGACACAATCGCATGCCAACGGCGTCGACATGGGATCCATGACGATGATTGTCCACTCGGCGTCCTTCGGCCCATAAGGCTCAACAGCGAGAGAACCGAGCGACATCGTGCATGCTAACAAAGCGCATGCGACCAAGCCGACACCGCGCAAATCATTTCGGGTCATGAGTTTCACGGTTATTGCCCTTCACCACGGCTGGTTTGTTGGATCGCTCCAGTGTTGGCTTTCTCGTCGTTGGTGTCCGTGCTGGGCTGGGTCTTCTTTCCGGAGTCGCATTCTTGGCCACAAGCGCTCTTTGACACCAGCCGATAACGTGCGGGATTGCCGAGTGATTGTTCTGGGGAACCCATGAACCACTTCACTTCGATTTCTCCATCGCTGATCCATTTCACCGTCGCACCGTAATACTCGACGTCGTCGTCGTAGGTGACCAGCTCCAATTCCCCTTGCTGTCCCTTGACTGCTTTCCACGTGGAATGGCTCTGCGCCGCGCCAGCGATGGTAATGCTTGAGTCACCGCCGATGGCATCGACGACACTCCCGAGAATCGCACCGATCACCCCATCGGAAGCGGGTTGTGCCTTCGGACTGCTAAAGGCTCGGTGGATCAAGGAACCGTCTGCGGCAAACTCGAGATGCCCGTAGCCTTGCGAAATGAAATCGTATTGGGCGTAGACGCCATCTGCAGTTGCCTCACGATTTCCTTTTTCGGCAGGTACCACTTCCCATGTTCCAACAAGCTTGCTGCCAAACTCATCCATGGCGATTCGGGAAAGGCGTTCTTCATCCGTCTCTTCGGGTGCTTGGTCTTTGGGGACTAAGACAGCCACGGTCGATTTGTCTTGATGCATCATGTAATGCCAATCGCGTTGGTTGTCCCAACCGATCGCGACATGCTTGCACCCACCTGCCACCGTAGCCCGCCCGACGAATCCCAGGAACTCGCCACTCTTGCTGAAGCGTTTGATATCTCCGATGCTCGATTCGGCGGTCAATATTTCTCCGTTCGGGCAGCAGCGGACGTTCATCGGATTGCAGCAGCTGCCGAACCCGTCGGGCTCTGCGCGACCGCGTTTCCCCCAACTGGTCAGCTTCTTTCCATCTCGATCGTAGATTCCAACGGTGAACGACGTGTTCTCAGCGATCAATAGATTTTCACCGTCCGACTGAATATCGAGTTGCCCACAGCATCCACCAACATTTCCCTTGACCACTTTGCCTTCTTCCAGATCATGGTTCATCCGATATATGCTGTAACCGTAACCCACCGTGTTGGGGAGACTCACGAAGACGTCTTGGTTCGACACCGCTATCCCGGTGGATCGCATCACTTGCTGGAGGGCGATTTCGCTGGACGGAGCGGCAAAGCTCTGTCCGATTTGATCCACAATGGTTTGCCATTGGTCGCGCTGCTGCGTCAGCATCCTCAATCGGCGTTCTCGCCGCGATGCACCTTTTTTATCGTCCGGGTCCGCTTTTTCAGTTTCTGCTTCAATCGCCTCGATCTGCGTTTTGATTTTCTCGAGCTGATCCGTATACGAAGCGGTAATCGTCTTTCGCTGCTCCTCAGCCGACTTGGTAAGCTGTTCGAGCATCTCTTCCTTGTTACCGATGTTGGGGGCATCCTTCTCGATTTCCACGACCCCTTCTGACGAGAGTCGGGCTACTTTCCCAGATCCGGCTAAGAACATTGCACCCTGGGATGAAAAATTGATCGCTTGGGGAGAGAAGGACAACGGTATTTCTCGTACCAGCTCTCCTTCACCGGTGTAGACCAGCACAACCCCCGCGGTATTGCTCGCGCCTGCCACACCGTTGGTGCTGCAACAAAGATAAAGGTTTTGATCAGGGCCTAAGCAAAACGTATTGAGATGAACCCGAACCCCTTGGTACTCCGGTACGATCGTTCGAACTTGCTTGTGCGTCGCGGTACTTTCCGCTCCATCGACGTACGAGGGACCACCGACAACGGCACTGGCCGCCAAGGAGAGCGATAAAACGCCCAATCGCACAGTTTGAGTCAGCCATCGCATTCGCATATTGGATTTCCCTTGTCGAAAAGAGAGCGTAGTGGAAAAGAAGTAGTGGAGAAGAAGAAGTATCGACAAACCACCTGAAACGGCCCCTATAAACTGGGTGGCTTTCTTCGTATGCTAACGGAATCGTTCGTCGGAAACAACGTTTTCTTCGAAAGCAGTCGAACCATCCCACTTTTTTGTTTTGCATCCTATAAACTCGCAGCCTAGTCGAACTCGCAACGTACAGGGATCAAATCGGTTCCACCCAGCTCGAATGCTTGCATTTTCATGGGATCGAGCCATTCGTTCGACACGTGACACTCCAATCAACATCCAAACGTACGCTTAGCCGCTGGCAGCCTTTGCCGCTGGCAGCCTGATGAATAACCTATGGAATGCAATCCCCCTAGCGAGCTCGAACAACAACATTGGAGTGCCATTGAATCACTCCGCGATGTCGAATCGGATGCAACCTGGGATCATGTTATTGCCCTTCGCAAGGTTGGTACCTCGAGCGTTTTGGAAAGATCGCTTGCGTGGTGCACCGACCCCGACCCGTATCGCCGATCGATCGGAGTCTCAGTACTGGCCCAACTGGGAGACGATGGCAATCGTTACCCCGAGGAAGCGACTTCGATGATCCGCTCGATGATCGGCACAGAGAGTGATCATGAAGTGATCACATCGCTCATTAGCGCGGTTCACTTTCGAGGACTATCTGAGGGTGTTCCATGGTTGACATCCTTGGCCCTACATCCGTCCGAGAATATACGCTGGCGGGTTGCGTGGGCATTACCAATTCCCAATACCCTTCATCCGGGCACTGACCGGTCTACGCTGGATACACTTCTTCGCCTGTGCGCTGATCCGGAACCGCGAGTCCGTGATTGGGCTACATTTTCCCTCTCTTTGACCGATGAGGACTCTCCGCAAATCCGCGAAGCGTTGCTCACCCGACTGAACGATTCCGATTTCGACACGCGGAGCGAAGCGGCCGTTGGATTGGCCAATAGGAAAGAAGAGCGTGGTATCGAACCTCTGGTCGGCTACTTGAAGTCCGATCGTGTTGGCGAATTGTTCGTCGAGGCAGCAGAGATGTACGCAGACCCACGGTTAAAGCCAGCTTTGGTCGCTCTCCAGAAGTGGTGGGATATCAATCCCGATTTGCTCGCGCGTGCCATCGCTGCGTGTTCGTAGCTGCAAACTACCACTTCGACTGCTTCCATAGCACGCAGCAGTGCGGTTGTCGACGTCAAGTGCAGCAACACTGTTGCCTATTTGGCCTTCGTCAAAACTGTGCGGAGTGAATCACCACCACCGCGGTCAAGCCGTGCGCCAGGCGTTCGATATCCGACGTCTTACTCGCGTATGCGATCCCTAGTGGTTCCATCTCGGATTCTGAGATCATCGGAGCCATGAGGTAGACGCTTCTGCGGGCTTGGATCGAACGAAGGACGGCTGCTGGGAATGCGTCTTGCAGGTTGCCCGCGAGGAGCTCTTTCTCGAGTTGCTCATCGGGATCATCGGATGCCAACTGTGCGACTCCATCGGTGATCCGGTCGATGTCGCAGCAAACGATGACTCGTCCGGACGGATGGAGCATTTCATCGGCGCGTGCAACCGCCCGAGCGACGTTCAGCCATGTTTGTTGTTCCGGACCGCCGTCGATAGCGGCGATGGCTAGATCGAATTGCCGCTCATAATCCTCCTGCGATGGCTTCCCATGCAACCGTTGCTCTCGCTGTTGCTCGCACGCCTTTTGATGGACACTCTGAGGATCTCCGGCAAAGATTGCGGTGATTTTGCCATCGCATGCGGGAACCACGGCGATCGCGAACTGAACCCCCATCAACCATCCGGCTTCTCGACTTAGTTTCGATTGCTGATGCAGATGCTGTTGGTTATCGTCGAGCCACGCGAGTTGCCAGCGCTGCTGCGTTTTCGCATCGGCAAAAGCTGGCGACATCGCATACAGATCGCTCGCGCTGAGCGTGTCCGGGTCGCGGATGCTATAGATCGGAAGAACCACTGCAGCCTCGACGAGATCCCTCTGGATATAGATCGGGTCCGCCGATTTCGCAGCAGCGATGTATTCAAGCTGATCGTGGTTTGAGGCAGCATGCTGCACGATCCGTACCGTCCCGCTCGCACCAGGACTTCTTCGCTCGATCGCTTCTCGCGCCTGGTCGATCGCATGGCGATCTGCTGAGGACAGAACCACCGTGATTTGCTCTCCTCGGAGCGGCCTCTCGAGCAGCCATTGGATGAGCTCTGCGACGATTTCAAAGCCCTGCGGGACAGCTTCTTCGAGCGCAACCGCCACGAGATCCTCATTGAGGATGGCGAGCGCTAGCTCCGGGAACTCGATCGGCGCAATCAGGGACTCGCGTAACAATTCACCGACAGGTCTTGGATCCGAGTTACCGGCATAACCGAGTGTCACTGCGCCGTCGGGCAGAATCAGCTCATGAGTTTTCCGCCCGATCCTGATCGCATGTTTTACATTAGGCTTCATGATGCTCTCTTTTGTCGGTAGTACTGCGCATGACGATCGATCATCATCTGCATATCATTTTCGTTGCGAACCCTCTGCTCCGCTGCATCGATCATGCGCAAACGCGATTCAGGATCATCGAGCAATTGATGTGACACTCGCATCAACCGATCGACCTCACCGACTGGAAACAGAATACCGGTAACATTGTCTTGGACCAAATCGCGATTGCCGGGTATATCGCTGGCCATGACCAACACTCGAGCTTGCATGGCCTCCAAGATGACATTCGATTGACCTTCATACAGGCTGCCATTCCACAGGAGATCCGCGTGGGGCAAAATCTGCATTGCATCGTCGCGATGCCCTACAAGATAAACTTCCGAGGCGGCTTTGACGTTGTCGCGAAACTCTTCCAACCGCGGGCGTTCGGGCCCTTCACCTAGGATTGCGTACGAAGTATCCCCTCGAAGAACCCGCAAGATCTCGGCGGACCAAATGAGTTCCTTGTATCCCTTTTGGGGCCAAAGCCTTCCGATCGACAGGATTAGCTTGCGCGACGGATCGATGCCCAGCCTTTGGAATGCTTCCTCCCGACTTATTTCTTGCGACGGCTGGCGAGGCGGAATCCCATTTGGAATCACATGAAAGAGCTCTCGCGGGATTCCATGTCCTGCATAAAAATCGACAACACCTTGGCTATTGGTCGTTATTCCCTGCGAACGCGTTGCGAGATATCGATCGATAGCGAGTTGCCATGAGGCCTTCCATGGATCGACCGAGCGTTCAGAGCCGAGAATTACGGGGACTCGAGCCGACCTGGCAGCAGATCGCCCGTAGGCGTTGGCCGCAAAAAGCCACGTATGGACGATATCAGGTTTCAGCCGTTTCAGCGCGTTGCGCAACTGCCACCACGCCAGCGGATCCAATTTCCCTCGCTTGCCGATTGAAACCACCGGAATACCCGCTTCCGACAGTTCTCGCTCAAGTGGGCCGGTCCTGGTTAGCGCAATCACCGTGGTGTCGAAAACCTCTTTGTCCAAGCCTCGGGCGAGCAAGGACAATTGTTTCTCGGCACCGCCGCGATCCAGGGTCGGGATAATCAAGCATAGTTTAATCTTCATCCTCGTCCCCTCGTAGAGTTTGAGGAACTCGAAAGATTCCGATAGAGCGACTCCCATTGATCGAGGGACCGCTGGTGGGGCCGATGCCTCCGGTAGCTAGCTCTCAGCCCCATCGCTTCGGCGAGCCACTGCTGGCGGTGAACCAGCCAATCCGTGAGTTGTCGCTGCAAGCTTTCCTGGGAGTCGTAGTATTTCATCAGTGGTGTTTCAGGGTGCAGGTTCTTGGACTCAACGCTTTCAGCGATCACCATCGGCAATTCCGAATTCATCATCAGCGGGACGCTGAATTGTAGCGTGGTATCCGGATTTGAGACGATGGCCAAATCGGCAACGGCGACGAGTTCTTCGAGATCATCAAACGCATCAAATAAAAGAATCTCTCGATGCCACCCGCGGCTTTTAATTTGATCATAAACGACCTGGGTGCCTTGACCTGCATTGATGATCCACATCCTCAACGAGGCTCCTTGGTCGAGCAAGTCGCATACGGTTCGTGTGGCTATCACCAGCGATTTTGCATCAGCATTGCCGAGATGAAGCAAAAGATCGGTCCTTCCGGGGATGACAAAATCGCTCGAGACTTCGAACAGGGCGCTAGCCGCGCGGTTCCTGGCGTCGAGATCACGAGGCACACTGCACGCCACCGTATCTGGGATATGGATGATTTTCCGTTCATCGAAGCCATGAGATAGGAGAACGCGTTGTGCAAACGCGTTAGGAACCACCACCCCATCGGTGCGCCGACAAGCTTCAGCCGCCATCACCGGTGAGACTTGCTGACTGCGCGCGACCCCCTCTACTTCCCCCTCCAAACTAAACCGTGTCACCAGCGCCTTGTTCCACTTAGCACACTTTGTCGCGATCGCGCTGAGCAATCCATCGGCGCGATCGACATAGATCGCATCGAATTCATCCACGTGTTTTCCGATCCAAGCGACGATGTTCTTTTGGTATTGGGACTCGTTCCAGTTGCTTCGCGGAGACGGGAGCAGGCGATAAAGTTGGCACTCTCTCAACATGGCCTTCTCCGGCCACTGCGAGTGCCATCTCGCTGTCAATACGGTCGCTTCGATCCCTCGACTTCGCCACCCATCGAGCAGTTGCATCAGTCGCATACAACCATCATCGACGTGCGGCCAAAACCTGCGCGCGATAACCAAGACTCTCGTTAAATGCCTCGCTGTAGACACGATCGACTGTCTTTGTGTACCTGTTGTTGGACCTAGTTGCTTGGTTTCATTTGTCTGACTGCAGTTGTCTTGCCGACTGCAGTTGCCTTGATCGACATCGAAGATTTTCGAGTTCGATGGAATGCCTCAGCGCTGGGTGCGTGCAGCACAGGTTGAGGGCTGCGCCGTAGTTGGATGGTCGCTATTTCGACGGGCCGTGCAGTCGCTGATGCGCTGCGAGGTCCGCTTCTTCCAAAACCCCCACGTACGGGAGGTTGCGATAGAGATCATCGTAATCCAATCCGTAGCCGACAACGAATTCATTGGGGATGTCGAATACGCTGTAATCGGGTGCTTGGTTCACCACGCTATTCCCTCGCTTGTTGAGGAACACCGCTGTCCTCAGGCTTTGTGGTTGGTGTCGCTCCAACCGCCGAGTCACTTCTGCGAGTGTTTTCCCGGTGTCAAAGATATCGTCAATCAGCAAGACCTCACGCCCCCGGATATCGAGCATATCGCTGTCCTCGATCGTTAGCTCCCCACTGGTCATTCCTCCTCGATACGAACTAGCGCGAATCAGACTGATCCGTACCGGCATTTCCAAGCCGCGTATCAAGTCGGCGAGCATCACCAAACTTCCGGTCATGATCGCCACGATCGTCAGCGGCTCATTTCCATATCGCTCATGCAACTGCGATGCGAGTCTCGCAATACCTCGATGGATCTCTTCTTGGTTGATTAATACTTTCATCGCGTTTTCAGTTCATCAAAGCGCTACCGGATGACCCACAGTTCACTCTCGGTGCGCAGCAATATCTTGGTTTCTGTCACAGCGGGTGTGGATCGTATCACGGATTCGGTTGCGATCGTACCCAAAACACGGTACCCATCGCTGGCGGCAAGAACCGTTGCATCACCTCGATCGGAGATGTTGAGCAATCGATCTCCGACGATCACCGGGGAGGAAAAGAAATTCCCTCCGATACGCTCGCTCCATCGGGTCGCCCCGTCAGTCAGCCGGACACAACTAACGATCCCTGCGTCAGACCATAGAAAAACCAAGTCCCCATAGACGACAGGAGTGGGTACGTACGGGGCCGCGCGCTGGATGCGAAACCGTTCCTCGCGACTCTCCATATCGTAGGCAACCAATAAGTTATCTCGCCCTCCGCCCGAACCGTGCGAAGCGATCGCTAGCGGACCGCTAATCACGGTCGATGCGCAAACCCGCTGCTTGAAACAGTCGTGATTCCATAGAACCTTTCCGGTTTCGAGATCCATACCAAAGATCCCTAGCCCCGTCGTTGCACACACCAGTTCTTTGATCCCGTTCACTTCCCGAACACTTGGTACCCCGTAACAAACGCGCCGCGTCGGAAGGGGTGTTTCCCACAACGTTGCCCCAGTCCTCACGTCGAGCGCCAGCATGCGGTCGCTCCCTGGTTCCACGCCTGGCTCGAGCTCCTCGGCGTCTTGACTGTCGAGCAGGATCACTTTGCCATCGACCAACATGGGCGATGTTCCGAATCCATGCTGCGATACATACCTCCCAAAATCGCGACTCCACAGTTCGTCTCCGAGGTGACTGAATCGCTTGACCACCACATGCTCAGGTTCGCCCCACGCGATCACGACTCCATCCTCGTCAACACATGGTGTGGTCGATGCGTAGGTGCTGAATTGATGAAGTCGATGCTTGGTGCTCGGATAACGCTTTTCCCATTCAATTTGGTTGGTTTCTAAATCGATAGCTACCACAATGCGATCCGCGTTGTCGTCATTAGCCGCCACTAAAAACGCTCGTTTACCCAATACCACCGGGGAACCATTTCCCGATCCCGGGAGAGGAATCTTGGTAACTTGCTCTGGCTTCCATGGGACCACGACACGGCATTTTTCATTCACACCCAGCCCACCTTCCCCACGAAATCGACTCCATGAATTGGTGGTGGTTCGATCCGATGCTGGACGCTGGTCCTGGGATTTCACCTCGATGGCAGCACCCTGCGCGAGACGCTTCTCTTGACTCTCCCGCCTCTCTTGTCTTTCTTGCCTCTCTTGTCCGTGCGACGATCCACTCAGCCCACTCAGCAACCCTGACATTGCCGCCGACATGAGTACTAAAAGTCTAGGGATATCGACCTGGCCTCGCAGCGAGCGTTGGTGATGTCCGTATTGACTAGCACCGTATTGACTAGCACCGTATCGAAACGATGCTGAAAGGTTATTGCTTGCTACCGTATGCATGTGGATGGTACTACCGATGGTTTTGAGATGCCGTTTTAGCGACGGTCGCAAATCCTCACGTCCGCCCTTGTTCATCATGTCTGCCATATGGTCGCTAAGGAAACATCCGAACCCCGACGGTTAGCAGGATATTGGCGTAGCGCTGCGTGTCCGCTGTTTGAACGGTCAAAACATGATCCGTGGTAGCGACCGCTTCGTAAAACTTCCACTTGTCAATTGGTTGAAGTTCTAAATCGAGTCCGGCATTCTTCAAGCTGGCGCGGTAATCTGCCCACACTGGTGGGTCAGACTCCAATGCATAAGGTCCACTGGTTTCTGTCATCATAGTCGACACCGCTTCAATGGGTATCGCCGACAAGATCGCTTGGAGGACTTGGTTGCAGGTCACCACACCCGGCATCAGGTTCAAGCTCACCAATTCGCATCGAGGACCTCGTTTGCTAGAAGCTGGGTAGTTTCCGTCCGCGATCAGGATCGTCGCATGGTGACCCGCTTCGCCGAGTATTCGAGAAATCGTAGGGTGGATCAATTGACTGTTCAGCATGGTTTCCTCACATGGGTTCGGCTTGGCTCTCGATCGGTTCCAGTGGGTCTAGAGGGCCCCCGTGGGGTCTCGAGCAATCGCCACCCGTGACAGGATAGCCAAAGTTTTGCCGACCCACAGACCGTTTCGGAGATGGTTTTTGCAGAAAAGGTTTGGCAGATCACTTAACCCAGAACGGTCCAACTGGCTCGCTTGGAGGAAGAGTTGGGTTGGGTGACGGGGGTAGAGAATCCCTCATTGGCAGATGAATCGTCCGGCGTGATTCGTGGTCCTAGGTTCGATGAAGACGTTGCCATGGGTCGCTGGGGAAGCCAACGCAATGGATCCCCGGTAGATTCAGGAGTCGAAAATTGAGCGATTGCGGATGAAGAAGCGGATGAAGAAGCGGATGGAAAATAGGGGTCTGCCAAGTTGCGAGCCCGCTGGTTGATCAAGGCGATTAAATCGGGATCCCGCTCCAATTGCGATTGAACATGGGTGTTCAAAAGCGGGTTCCCTTCGACCTTGGGAATGCCCCAGCCATCCGCCACGACGGTGACATTTTGCTCGGACGCACCCAACCCTAAACTCTTTTTTACCCTAGAGATAAGTTCGGATAGCCGGGTTTTGATTTGGCGATCGGGATCAAGCCGGTCCCGTTCAAGCGGCCCGTCGAGTTTGGGCTGGTTCGGCGTGGAATTGGCTTCCGAGAGGCCATTGGCTGGCGACGTCAGGTTTTGAAGGAGATTCCCAAAGGCCTGCGCGGTGGAGCTGGAGAGGTTCTTGGCGGTTTCCCCCAGCATGGGAACGGACGGTAGGGCTGCTGCCGAAAGCCATGTAACGGGAAAGCTCATCGGACGCCTCGTTTACCATTTTGCGATCCATAGGCTGAATCCACGATCTGCCTGTAAACACGGTCTGGAAGTAAACTCGTTGACATGATCGTTATCGTCGTTTCTCCGTGCTAGCTTGAGTTTTTCACCTAGGAAAACTTTGCTACTTACTGTGGTCGGACAGCCGTTCCCTGGATACCTTGATACTGCGAGCTGAGTTACTTGGGAAATCGTTGGTCAAATTGCCGATTCCCTCCCAAAGAGCCTATGCAAACTTTTCCATGAGAAACGCGCGATCGATGATCCTGCTGATCGATAATTACGACTCCTTTACCTACAACCTGGTCCAGCGGCTAGGGGAGATCGATCCCACCTTGGATGTTCGGACCGTTCGCAACGACGAGTTGTCCGTCGAGCAGGTCCGGCAATTGCAGCCGGATCGGATTTTGCTGTCCCCTGGCCCCTGCACCCCAAACGAAGCGGGTATTTGCGTTCCTCTATTGTCGGAACTAGCGGGCTCGGTCCCCATCCTCGGGGTTTGCTTGGGGCACCAGTCGATCGGACAAGCGTTCGGTGGAAAAATTGTTCGTGCCCCGGAATTGATGCACGGAAAAACCGACCATATTTACCACGACGATCGGGGGATGTTTCGAGGCCTGCCCAACCCTTTTATCGCGACCCGGTACCACTCTCTCGTAATTCTTCCCGAGAGTTTGCCGGATTGCCTCGAGGTTTCAGCTTGGGTGGACGACCCCGCGGGAAATCGGATTATCATGGGAGTTCGCCACCGCGAGTTGGCCGTGGAGGGATGGCAATTCCACCCTGAAAGCTTCCTCACCGAACCGGGCCCGATTTTATTGGAACGATTTCTGACTTGGTCAGGCCCCGATAAGATTTAGCTCGCTCGAAACACTTCGCGTCTGCTGTGCTCCTTCGCACCGGCTGTTTTTCACACCACTAATCTCCCAAATCACTTACGCCCACGTCAGCATGCTTTGCGTCACGATCGCTCGAACTCGTCATAAACACACCATCAACGAGCATTTGGAAGTCGCCTCCCAGGGCGCCAAACTCGTGGAACTGCGTTTGGATTACATCGGTCGTTCGATCGATTTGGCCCGTCTGCTCAAGAACCGGCCCACACCCGTGGTCATCACGTGCCGACGCAAAGAAGATGGTGGACGGTGGGATCGGACGGAAGAAGAGCGTTTGATGCTGCTCCGTCAAGCCATCGCGTTGGGTGTAGAATACGTCGATCTCGAAGAGGACACCGCGAGCAAGATACCTCGTTATGGCAAAACCAAACGGATCGTCAGTATTCACAACTTTGAAGGGACCCCAGCGAATTTAGAATCGATCCATCAAAGGTTGAGCAAACTCGACGCGGACATCGTCAAGATCGCCGTCGCTGCCAATTCTTTCGCGGATGCCGCGAGGATGCTCGATCTGATGAAAAATGCCAAGGTGCCCACGATTGGCATCAGCATGGGGGACTACGGTTCTTTGACCCGTATCCTGGCCACTCGCTATGGGGCCCCTTTCACCTATTGCGTGTTCAATGCCGACCGTCGCGTGGCTCCCGGCCAACTCTCCTTCTACGACATGAAGAATATCTACCGGGCCGATACGATTGGTCCGAAGACGAAGCTATTCGGCGTCGTCGCCGATCCTGTCGCACATTCTTACAGCCCGATGCTGCACAACGCCTGCTTCGAAGCCAACCAGTTGGACTACCGTTACCTTCCCTTCCGCGTTGCAGCGAAAGATCTACCCGACTTTCTACTCTGGTGCCAAAAAGAGCATATCGGTGGCTTGAGCGTTACAATCCCTCACAAACAAACCGTTCTGCCTTTGCTGACCCAAGCTGAAGCGGCCGCGCAAGGTATCGGAGCTTGCAATACGGTTGTTTTTAATGGCGATGAATTGATCGGTTATAACACCGACTATCGCGCCGCGATGGACTGCCTCAACGAGGCCTTGGCGAAAACCTCGGATAAGCTTAATCCTTTCGAAGGTACTTCCGTTTTGCTGCTCGGTTCCGGCGGCGTGTCTCGGGCGATCGGCTATGGTTTGGCTCAGCGCCAATCGCTCATCACCATCACCGGTCGAAATCGTGATGCCTGTGCCGAGCTTGCCAAGGACTTCAACGGGAAATATGTCGCCTGGGAGGAACGTGAATGGATCCAGCCCGACATTTTGGTCAACGGCACTCCGATAGGCATGTTTCCCGAGATGGATGACTGCCCCTTCCGCTGTAACGACCTTCGCAAAGAAACCGTTGTCTTCGACACGATCTACAACCCTGAGCAAACGCTTTTCATCAAGGGTGCCAAAGCCGCGGGTTGCAACATCATCACCGGCCTACAGATGTTCGTTCGACAAGCCGCCTACCAATACCGCTTGTTTACCGGACTGGAACCGCCTATCGATGTGATGGTGAAAACCATCAAAAAAGCTATCTCACCAGTCAATTACAAGACTATTGACGAAGAAGATTCTCAAGAGGACTCCAAAGAGGACTGATCCTCTGTTTCGCTTTCTCGCTCTCAAGTCGGTGTTTGGTTGCTGCGGGGCCAGTTCGCTACTGCGGGGCCGGCAGATCCCGTCGCTCAAACCGCAAGTAAGCGACTGCATAACATGCGATACCCATCGCCAGAAGGACGGCCGTGTATCCCAACGGTCCTAATGTCTCCTGCCAATCGGCAGCCTTGTCGCCCATCGACAGATACCACGCTTGTTCCGGCGAGTTATGGACGATGCGAACCATCCAATCGGGTTGGTAGGCTGCTAAAAATGTGAAAGGCTTTAAGAAGGCCATCGATGGCATCGATTTGGACAAGATAAACAGTAGCAGTTGCAGGACGTAGATCCCGATGACCACACCGATCGACCTCCATCGGTACTGATCGAAACTGCTCACCATGACGCTCAAACCCATCACTGCAAACCCTAGCCCGAACAGATTGATCGTGGAAGCGATGAACTCGGTGGGACTGGTCAACGTGGACAGCGGTACCCATCGTGTTTCTGGTGATACCATTGGGTTGCGGAGCTCCATGTTGATCCACGGGATCCGGATGTTGCTGGCTTCCTGAACCGGGGTCGAATTGGTCTGGATCCCCAAGCTCAGACCGCAGTAAACCAAGAGACAAAGGATCGCTAACCCCAGTATGGTGATGCTCGCATGAGCCGTTAGCAGTTGCCGGCGGCGTATCGGTTGTGCCAACAACATCTCCATGGTCCCTCGACCCAATTCGCCACTCACGACATCGGTCCCTCGTGCGATGCTCCACACCAGCACACACAGCAGCAACACCGGCTCGTCAAACGTCAATCCGATCATTCCGTGGTAGGTCAAAAATTGCTCTAGAGGGACCGGTGAGAACTTTTCAAACGCTTTAAACTGCTCGATAAGTGGTGCGAATCCTGTCAATTCAAACTGACTCACGGTCCATATTCGTACCCAGGGGAAAACGAAAAGTACCAATGCCAATGCTATTCCCAAAGCTAGGGATTCATCGAAGTACTTTTTTAAGAGGATGCGGAACACTGCGTTTTTCTTTGGGTATTCGTGCTGCTTTTAGGACACTTTAGGCTCGGTGACAACCCCCTCATTCTCCGTGCATTTCCACCCTAACAGGCCCATTCTCGGAAGGCTCTTTCGTAGAGCTCTACGCCTCGATGAAGTTGATCAAGCGCTATCCATTCATCTTTTCGGTGGGCTTGTTCTATGCTACCGGGACCGCAAACGAGCAATCGCTTCAGCCGCTGTAGCACCCCTCCATCGGTCGCATAGCACACCGTTTGCGAAGTGGTTTCTCCTGTTAACCGAAGCATAGTTTGCACCCATTCGGAACTTGGTGATACTCCCCAAGGCGACACTCCATCCTTGCCGATCAACTCCAAACCATGGTCAGCGGCTATTCTCTTCACCGCTATTTCCAGCGGGCTGTGGTCTACCCCTGGCATCGGCCTGATGAATATCTGAGCCTCCGCTTGGGACGTGGTTACGTTGATCGCTGTCGGTTCGTTGATCAAGACCATATTCCAGGATAACGTCGATGGATCGAAATCGCTGTTCCTATACTTTGGATTGCTCTCACTCTCGTTCCGTTGTTCCAATAACGGCCCTAAGGCGGGTATGAGTTGGTAGTTCGCGTTGACCCCTTCGCTGGTACTCGTGTGTGCGCTGATCCCCTTGGCCCGCACGATGTACCCTTGGGCGCCCTTGTGCGCGTGAACTACCCTGAGCTCTGTCGGCTCTCCTACTATCCCTACCGTGTCGTTTTCGATCATCTCCTTGAACCAATCCGACTCGCGATCCACCTGCTTGGCACCCTTCATCCCTACCTCTTCGTCAGCCGTCACGATGAAATAGATCGGGGCTATTTGATTAGACTCGCTAATCTTGCTGGCGGCTTTTAGTGCTGCTGCGAGTGAGCCCTTCATGTCGCAGCTTCCGCGGCCGTAGATTCTTTCGTTGCGTAGGGTCGCTTCAAAGGGTCCGCTAAACCCTGTGTACCAGTCTTCTACCGGCACGACATCGGTATGGGCCATGTAGACCACGCCGCCTTGATGGGTTGTCCCCGCGGAGTTACCCATTCCTTGCCGCTTGCCAACGATGCTCACTTTGGTGGTGCCGTTGGCATCTTTGAAGGTATGCCATTCGATCCTAAACCCTAGATCTTCGAGCATATCGGCAACGAAACGGCTAATGGACTCGTTGCTTTGGTCGCTTACCGAGTCGTAACCGATCAGTTTTCCTAGCAGATCCTCTGCTGTGGTTTTTTGGATCCTTGCTTCGTTCATGCTTACGATCTTAACTCTTTTTTTTCCTGCGTGTTAAAATCTAGCCCTTGGTTAGAATAAGCTGGCTTTCGTTGTTGTTGCACCCTCGTTGAAAAGGCTTGCCCGGTTATGCATACCGATATGCGGAAAGTAATCTCGTTGATTCTCGGTGGTGGTCGCGGCACCCGCCTTTTCCCACTGACTAAGATCCGTGCTAAGCCTGCCGTGCCGTTGGCTGCCAAATACCGACTGATTGACATCCCTATCAGCAACTGCCTTCATAGTGGTATCAATCGCATTTACGTCGTTACGCAGTTCCTAAGCGTTTCTCTGCACCAACATATCCGACAGACCTACCGTTTCGACAATTTCAGCGGTGGCTTCGTCGAGTTGCTCGCCGCCCAACAAACGATGGAAAGCGAGACCGCTTGGTTCGAAGGGACCGCCGACGCCGTCCGTAAGAACTTGCGTTACTTCGACGATGAAGACTGCGATTACGTCCTGATCCTAAGCGGTGATCAACTCTACCGTATGGACTACAGCGACATGCTAGAAACTCACATCAAGTCGGGTGCCGACGTCACGATCGCTGCCATTCCCGTCGCTCGTTCCGCCGCTCACGCCTTAGGCATCATGCGTTGCGATGATACGGGCCGTGTTGTCGGTTTCCTTGAAAAGCCTAAGACCGACGAAGAAATCAACATGGTCGCTATGACCCCAGGTTGGATCGATAAGATGGGGATACAGTCGCGTGGTCGCGACTGCTTGGCCAGCATGGGACTCTACATTTTTAACAAGAGCCTCCTGTTCGATATCCTCAACAAAACCAACTACAGCGACTTTGGCAAAGAGGTTTTCCCTGCGGCGATACGCTCTAGGAAAGTCCAAGTCCACCTTTTTGACGATTACTGGGAAGACATCGGTACCATTCGTGCCTTCTACGAAGCCAATCTTTCTCTGACTACGCCAAACCCCCCCTTCGACCTCTTTTCCGCCGACAAACCTGTTTACACTCGGGCTCGCTTTTTGCCACCTACGGTCATCGATGGTGCCACAGTCACTGGATCTCTCGTCGCTGACGGCTGCCGGATCGGCAAAGGGACTATCATCGAAAACAGCGTTATCGGTCTTCGATGCATCATCGGCGAAGGGGTTACCATACGGAATAGCATCATCATGGGTGCCGACTACTCCGAAACCGACGACGAATTGGCTCGCCTCGTTACCAACGGAAAGCCTAGGGTAGGGATCGGTGCTGGTAGCCTCATCGACGGAGCTATCCTCGACAAAAACGCACGTATCGGTAGGCATGTCCAAGTAGTTAACAATTTAGGTCTCATCGATTCCGATGAGTTCGATCCTTGTTACGTACGAGATGGTATCCCCATCGTTACCAAAGATGCCTCGTTAGGGGATGGTTGGACCATGACCAAAAGCAAGTAAAGGCCGAAGGCCAAATAGAAGTAAGTAATTTATAAACTTGTAGTTGTTGTAGAGAGGACTCCAAAACCGTCAAAAAGTAGTCATTCAGAGCGAGCTACCAAAGAAAATACAGGAAAAGAAAGGTCGCTGCGATGTGCAAAACGTGTCGCTGGGACGTAGGAAAAGAACGATGAAGCGTACGCAACTCAAGGGGTAGCCAACACAGTTTTCAAAGAGGTTCACAAGCCTCTGAGCCAAGAACAGGAAACAACGCGAGTAGACAGGTTTTCCACAAAGGCGTTAGGCAAAAAGCTCAAAGTGAAACGGAAGCCAGAAAAGAGGGGATCTTGGGAAGAGGAAAAAAGGTGAAGGGTGTGGCGTTAGACATGGATGGTCTGCTGCTCAACACCGAGGATCTCTATGAGGAAGTAGGCAAAGAACTATTGCGTCGACGAGGTAAAGAGTACCGAGACGAAGTGCGTTCGCGGATGATAGGCTTGCCTGCCCCAAAAGCGTTTGGAGTTCTCATCGAACACGAAGGGCTCCAAGATACTTGGCAAGAACTCCAAAAGGAAACGGATGAGATCTTCGAATCGATCCTCGAAGAACGACTGGCGACGATGTCCGGGGTAGAAACACTCCTAGAAACTATTGAAAACCAAGGTTTGCCCAAGGGCGTAGCTACCAGTTCCACGAGGAAGTTTGCAACGCGAGCTCTAGGTTTGGCCCAGATCATGAAGAGGATGGATTTTTTGGTAACCGCAGAGGACGTGAAGCATGGAAAACCACATCCGGATATCTATCAAGAAGCCGCATCGATCATGAGGATATCACCGGCTGAAATGCTAGTGCTGGAAGACAGCGAAAACGGGACTAAAGCGGGAGTGGCAGCTAACGCTATCGTGATATCCGTCCCCAACGTCCACACACGTCACGGTAGTTTCGAAGGAGCCCATATAATAGCCGATACGCTCCACGATACGAGAATCTACGAACTGCTCGAAGAAGCATCGAAAACGAGATAACCTGCTCAACGAACCGATACTGCAGGAAACAACCAAGGTCTTTTGGAAACAAAGACCGTAGCCAACAATTCCTCGTACCCAGCAACCATCGAATCCAAAGAAAAAGACTCAACGACATGCTGGCGACCGTTGGATCCAAACAAAGAAGCCAATTCGCGGTCAGAGAGAATGGAAGAGACCGACGTGGAGAGGCCGATGGCATCTCCACTCTCGACAGTGAAACCGTTCCAGGCATCCAAGACGGACTCGGCGACAGATCCGACGCGCGTGGAAACCACAGGAACCCCGCAAGCCATGGCCTCAAGAATAGATACGGGGCTGGCCTCGTTAAGGCTGGTAAGCGTAAAAACATCCAGAGCCGCAACCAGACGATCGGTGTCCGATCGGGATCCCAAAAGCACGACGGAACCGTCCAGTCCTAGATCGGCAATTCTACGCTCGATGGAGCTTCGCTCAGGACCGTCACCGATGATAATGAATTTAGCCGACGGATGAACCCGGAAGACACCTTTGGCCATCTCGAGAAAAAGAGCGTGGTTTTTCTCAGGACGGAGTGCAGCAACGATACCGACGAGCGGCGTGGAGGGGGAACACCCAAGCTCGCGACGAACATCCAATCTGGCTGCGTCATCCGGTTTGAACTTAAACGTATCCACTCCGTTAGGGATAACGACAACCTTGTTCTCAGGAAACCGTTCCCAATCGCAGAGGAACTCCCCATGAGACTTGGCAACAGCGATAAAACGATCCGTCCATCGAGTGAGAGCGCGATTAAGGCGCCCCACACCGTCGGGCCAGCCGGTGGAATGAAGTGCGGAACATACGACAGGGATACCGGCTAAACGAGCCGCAATACGCCCCCAAAACATTTTGTCGCCAGCACCAACGGTGATGACCGCGTCGAACCGCTCCCGAACGAAATGATCCGCAAGCCGATCGACGATAAAATAATCGTATTTATGGCGAAGCCAATGGCTCGATGTCGGAAACTCAGTTCGGATCGATTCCCCTAAAGGTCCCAATTCCTTCATGCATGCGATCGCGGGGACGACCCTATCAGGACGAAACCGCCGCATCATGTTTACTAAGAGGGTTTCAGCACCACCAACAGGCATGCTGGTGAGCAGAAAGAGCGTCCGTAAAGGATTTCCTAAAGCACTGACACGATCGGAAAAAGGGGTAGCAAACGGGAGCGATGACGGCTCGACGGAGGAGGATTCGTGAGTGTCGCGGACGGTACACGTTAGCATGATGCGTTGGTATCCAGAAGCGAATCCAGCTTTTCGGACGAATACTGGATAGGGGACCCACGCATGGTCTTGCGAGGATCAAACGTCAACCAATTGGTGAGTGCAGCCATGCCAGGGTCCGCATGGATCCTTTGCAAGTGCCGGTGATCCCCACCAGGAAAGTTAAAACCACCAGCAGCGCTTACAAACGCTAAAAACCCCGACTCGAATACCCTATCGATCGCTCGTTGCGATACGTTCGAAGGAAGACCGTACGGAAACGCGAAGTAATGAATAGGTTGTCCCGTCCAATCCTGAAGCTTCTTACGAACGTCGGAAATCTCTCGGCGCAGCGTCTCATCGGACAGGTCTCGGCCAAAATCCACATGAGTATGCGAGTGGGCGCCGATAGTAATACCAGCCTCGACCATCGATTGAATCTCCACCCGCGTATTCGGACGCAGGGGAGCACCAGCGGCAACGTCATGAAGGAACGGCTCACCGGACTCGATGTAATGCGTTGATACGAAATAGGTCGTAGGGACCCCACGGCGGATCAATTCAGGCAAGGCAACTAGCCAGTTCTCAGAGTAGCCATCGTCAAACGTGATATGGACTGTGGCACGGCTGCGCGAGCCAGAAATCTGGGCATCACGCGTTTCGTCCAAACTGACAAAATCAAACCGTTCGCCTAGCCAATCCAAATGCTGGATGAAATTGCGACTCGAAATCGACCAAGAGTTAGGTACGGTATCCGCGACTCGATGGTAGAAGAGGACAGCCCCAGGAAATGACGAACAAGACCGGAAGCGATCCACAAGGGTTTGACGATACTGCTTGGTCACCCGCTGGTAGGCGAGCAAAGCAGCTTCTCGTAATAACGGCGACATAAAGTGTATCCAAAGTATCGATAGGGTTCGTCGTCAGACATTGCGTCAAGGATTGCTTTTTACCCCCGAGTAAGTTTGTCGCAGCCACGTGAAGGATCGGTAATTGTGGAAGGCCTCTAGTTGACCGTGAGGGTTGTAGCGGTCCTGAGGGACAGGTGCCCCTCACCTGAACGTTTCCCAGATGAACCCCAACGCGGACCAACAACCACCAACTCGAACCGCCGATAAGTAGCAACGCCAGGAGGTAAAGGTTTTTTGTAGCCCAGTAGCCAACGTGAGTGGCGACGCGCTAGCGGCCGGTTCGGCAACCAGATGCCGTGGCCAACCCATGGCGGCTGCACAAAGCGACGTTTCAACAGGTGTTTTTGGTCAACAGGTGTTTTTGGCCTGCGCGGGATGAGGATCAACGTTGGAATTTACAGCCTTTCTTGTCGGACTAGCAGCGATCGTTTGGATTTTGATCCTCATCCAAATCCATGATGTCGTCATCGGTACAGCTATCTTTTTGGTGGCCACTGGTGTTTTCCCCCAAGAGTTCGCATCCATCGAAATCGGGTTAACGATCACTGCGGATCGATTGTGGTTGGCAGTATTGATCGCTCAAATCACGTTCGACCTGTGGACGGGAAGGGCTACCTGGAAGCCTCATAACGGCGCAGATTTCTACCTGTTTCTTTTCTTGGCCTGGTTGATTCTCAGAACGTTGATGTCTCCCCTCGGAACCGAGGTCAAAGGGCAACCGTCTACGGTGATGCACTTGGTCAACGGATATCTAGTCCCAGCCTTTTTGTACTACATCATGCGACACGCAGATCCCAAGGGGTCGACACTCAAGGTCGCATTGGGAGTCATCCTGGTCTTCGGTCTCTACCTAAGCGTCACCGCGGTCTTCGAAATCACAAAACAGTGGTCTCTGGTATTTCCGAGCTTTATCGGTGATCCCAAAATCGGGATCCACTTTGGACGCGCACGCGGGCCGATGCTGCAATCAGTCCGCTTGGGGAT
Source organism: uncultured Pirellula sp. (assembly GCA_903892355.1). Classification (GTDB taxonomy): domain Bacteria; phylum Planctomycetota; class Planctomycetia; order Pirellulales; family Pirellulaceae; genus JBKCUI01. Next base: position 103,109 of record CAITIE010000121.1, read on the forward strand.
GTGCATCAGCGCCAGCCTCGCGGTACTTTGGGCATTTCCCGTATGGCTTTACCCGAAACGCGTTAGCGTATGGTGCCTCACCCTTTTTCTGACCCCGATCTATACCGTTGGATTACTACTGACTTACACACGAAGCATTTGGATGGGTGCCATGGCGATCGTGGTGATCCTCTTAGCCACCATGCTGAAAGGGAAAACACGCGTTGCGACGTTGGGAACACTGGCGATCGCAGGTGTCGTGGGGGGACTGATCATCGGACCCAACCTGGTCGCTTTCAAACGTGAATACAGCGCGACGGAGACGCTCGAGAGCACCAAAATGCGAGGCGCATTCGCTTATGTGTCGATGAAAATGATTCAAGACAAGCCGCTGGCAGGGTTCGGGTTCAATCAATTCCAAGTCTACAATCGACCTTACCTGGATGATCGAACGACCGACATTCGGCTCGAGTCAATTCGAGGCTACGTGCATCATAACTACTATCTAGGATTGCTCGTCGATTTGGGATTGATCGGTTTCATCCTCTTTCTCTTAGCCACAGTAGCGATGCTCAAAAACGCGTGGTACGTCTACAGCAATCCAGCGTCGAGTCCCCCAGGGAGGAGCGCCGCTGTGCTAAGCTTCTGCATGATCGCAGTCCACGCGATCCAAATGGCCTTTCACGAGATCTCCTTTTCGAGCATCGAATACTCACTACTCATGTTTCCCCTAGGACTGACTCAAATTTACGCGCATCAGACTCGCGAAAAAGAACGAGAAAAACAACTAGCGGCGGTTTTGTAGCTCCTCAGAGGTTCCACACGATGATTACTCTCATGCTCATGCGGCACGCTAAAAGTGACTGGGCGGATGAATCCCTCTCCGATTTCGAACGACCTCTCAATGCCAGAGGCAAAAAAGCGGCTCCGCTCATGGGAGATTGGATGCGCGACCATCATCTCATCCCAACTCGAATCCTATGTAGCACAGCGACTCGTGCCAAAGAAACACTCTTCGGACTCGAAAAGGCTTGGGCTGCACACCCATCCGAAAAAGTAGTTGTCGAGTTTATCGATGAGCTTTATCTCGCAACTCCTACCACCATCCACGAGGTCATTCAACATCATCATCGAGACGCCGAACGACTCCTCGTCATCGGACATAATCCAGGTATGGAATTGCTAGCAACACAGCTTTCCGGAGAACGGATCGAGATGACCACCGCCAACGTCGTTGTTCTTAATGCCAACCACAACTGGGAGTACATGCTTAGCCATCTGAACGCTTGGAAACTCTCGTACCATGAGAGGCCGAAGAAAGACTGATCCGAAAGGATGGCGGGCAACCCTTTGAACAATTAGCTAGCTAACCCACGAGCCCAAACATCCAAGGCCATACGGATCCAAAAACCACGTAGAAGCTGCGACCAGACGTTAAAAAGTGACTGGTCTAGGAACCCGCCCATCGTTTTTGCTAAACTCGCGCGGGCAAGGTGTTCGAAAAGATGCCTGATAGTCGTAGGACGCGAGGCAGAAACGCTAGGAGTACCGTCGGATGCGCAGCAACAATCGTCGAAGGTTCGTAGGGGTGTTAAAGTCTTGTCTGGCTTGGACGGTGTTCCCCACCGCCTGCTTGACCCTGGCACCCAGTGTGCTGGCCCAACAACCTGACAAGCTCGTGGTTACCGGCTTAAGCTACAGCCCGCGACAGCCAGGATTGAACTACGACAAGGTGCAATCGGCTGATGAGGAAAAGTGCACCGGCAAGTACGAAACACGGAACGGCTCCGATGGTTTGATGATTTACGACCCCGAAGGACAAACGCTCCGGCGCTTTGCGGACACCAACGGGGATCGCAATGTGGACCAATGGTGTTATTACAAAGACGGCGTCGAAGTCTATCGGGATATCGATAGCGATTTCAACGGAGTCGCCGACCAATACCGCTGGTTGGGGACCGCAGGAACACGTTGGGGGATCGATAAAAACGAAGATGGCAAGATCGATGCATGGAAACAGATTTCCGCCGAAGAAGTAACCTTCGAGGTGGTCGAGGCGCTCAAAACTCAAGATGACGACCGCTTCAAACGCTTGCTTCTTTCCGAGGCGGAGCTGAGAAACCTAAAGCTGGGCGAGGAAAAGGAAACACAGCTCAGTCAGCGACTCGAGTCGACCCGAAAGGGATTCGCTTCCACCCTGAAGTCTCAAAAGGTGGTGACCCCAACGTCGAAGTGGGCACACTTCGCGGCTGATAAGCCAGGGCTAATCCCCGAGGGAACCGAGGGCTCCGCACAGGATTTGATCGCGTACGAAAATGTGATCGCAATTGTGGAAAGTGATTCCACCAGCCAACAAGTCCTCATGGGGACTCTGGTACAAGTCGGTGCCACGTGGCGTTTGACCGATTTACCCCGAGCACTGAACGACACAAACGTAGTTGCGGATGCAGGGTTCTTCTTCCCCTCGGTCGCGGTCAATCGCAATGCGACGACCGGTCCGGCCGAAGGTGGAATGTCGCCAGCCATGCAAAGCCTGCTCACCGATTTGGATCGAATCGACACGGAGTTGCGCGACAGCGGGAACGGTACACCAGAGCTTCAAGACGAACGAGCAAACCTCCTGAGGAAACTGATTCAAGCGACCCGAGGGACCGAGGACATGGGTTCGTGGATCCGTCAATTTGCGGATTCTGTGAGTTCAGCAGCTCAAACCGGCGCTTACCCGAATGGTTTGGAGCAGCTGAAGTCTCTCGAGTCTTCCCTCAACGATCTCCCTTCTGGGAAAGAACATCAAGCCTACGTGGCGTTCCGAGTGATCACCACCGAGAACATGGTCCAAATGGCGGATCCAAAAGCCAACCACCCAGTGATCATGGAATCGCACATGAAAAACCTCGCACAGTTTGCTGAGGATTTTCCCGAGTCGCCAGAAGCCGCCGAAGCGATGATTCAAATCGGACTCAATCATGAGCTCGGGAGCGAAGAAAAAGAAGCCGAAACTTGGTATCGCAAAGTCGCTGCCAATTTCCCCGAGACCGATGCGGGCCAGAAAGCTGCTGGGGCGATCGCTCGATTAAACCTCGAAGGCAAAACACTCAATCTTCGCGGCAAGACCCTCGATGGGAAAGAGTTCCAAACCAACGGTCCAACCATCGTTCACTACTGGGCAACATGGTGTGAGCCATGCAAGCAGGACATGGCCGAACTTCGCAAGGTCCAAGCTCGCTACGCAAAGCAGAATCTCCAAATCGTCGGTGTGAACCTGGATACCAATCCGCAATCCGCCGTCGCGTTCCTCGACCAGAATGGAACGAAATATCCTTGGGCACATATCCATGAACAAGGCGGATTCCAAAGCGCTTTGGCAGTGAAGCTGGGTGTGCTCAGCGTCCCAGTGACGATTTTGATCGATGGCAAAGGTGTCGTCGTCAAGCGAACGGCGCATTACACACCCGAAATGGATCGGGCCCTCGAGCAGCTGATGGAGTCGGCACCCGCCAAACTGCCCGTAGCAAACCAACAGCCACCCAAGGTTCCACAGCAACCAAATGCGAGCCAAGGGGCAGCTCCTAACCAAGCAAAGAATCCTAAGCCACCCAACAAGACCGCGAATCCGACTCCGAACAAGACGAAGAAGTAGCACGCGGTCCAAGGATTCAGGACAACGGTTTGTTGCAAAATACGCAATGAAACGACCAAACGAACGAGCGGCGGAAGCAATTATTTCCGCCGCTCTTTTTTTGCAACGATAAAATCCATTTCCAAAGAAGTCGTTGTTAGAAGTAGCTGTTAGAATGCGGGGGCTCCAAGCTGCCGACGTTGCTGTCTCTTAGAAACGGTCGTATGAAGATGCTTGGAGTCGAACCGGAGACCAATCATGCGCAACTCGAGCGACGAGAGTTTGTTGTTCGCGATCTTGGCTTTGCAACTGAAATTCATCGAACCCCATCAACTGCTCGATGCGGGAAACGCATGGTTTGAAACAAAGAAAATACCTATCGGCCAAATCATGGTCGAAAAAAAATTCATACGCGAGTCGGACCTATCGTTGTTGGAACAGCTCGTGTCGCGCCGGATTGATAACGCCGGTTCGATCGAAGGAAGTTTGCAAGGGATCGCCAACGATGTTCCAGGTGGCGCGATCGATTTCCAGCAGCTCAGCGGTTACACCGATTTGAATATGCCAGCGGAATGGCAAAATCGCATCGATCAATTCGGTTCGACAACGATGCAGATGCCTTCGCCATCCAAAGGAGGTACCGATTCGGTGGGACGGTTCCGAGTTGTTAGGGACTTGGCCCGCGGCGGGCTCGGGAAAGTATCTGTTGCAAAAGATGATGAACTGGATCGCGAAGTAGCTATCAAAGAGATACTCCAGCAGTTCTCAAAAAGTGTAGACGCGAGAATTCGATTTGTGGCGGAGGCCCGCGTTACAGGTTCGCTCGAGCATCCAGGAATCGTGCCCATCTACAGCATGGGCACCTTTACCGATGGACGACCTTATTATGCCATGCGCTTGATCCGAGGCAAAAGTCTGGCGGATCGACTCAAGGAGCTGGACTCCCAAGCCGCGAAAGGGAACGCACGAAAGTCGTTAGGATCAAGTGCGGAGGCGAAGCGCAAGGCTATCCGACCCTTGATCAACCATCTCATCGCCGCCTGCAATACGGTTGCTTACGCCAATAACCGAGGCGTGCTTCATCGCGATATCAAACCTTCCAACATCATGCTCGGGAAGTATGGCGAAACCATCATGGTCGACTGGGGATTGGCAAAAGCACTCGGTTCAATCAACCATAACCCGTTGCATTCAGAACCGCCTATCGCCGATGTGGTCGAATCGGGGAGCCAGCCTACAGCCTATGGATCCGTGATGGGGACCCCATCGTTCATGAGCCCAGAACAAGCCAACGGTTTGCTCGAGTCGGTTGACCAACGAAGCGATGTTTTCAGTTTGGGGGCAACCTTGTACGCCATCCTGGTCGGATCGGCTCCCTACGAAGGGTCTGATCGCGCCGAGATTTTGAGCCGAGCGAAGAACTGTCAATTCAAGCCACCACGGGATGTCTATGCGTGGATCCCGAAAGAAATCAACGCGGTCTGCTTGAAGGCCATGGCAAAGAATCCTGAAGATCGGTACCCCACAGCCACCGATTTGGCAGAGGACTTGGAGCGGTTTATCGCAGGGGAATCGGTTACCGCACTGCCAGAGTCGCTCCCGATGCGAGTTCTCCGATGGAGCAAACGCTACCAAGGAGCTCTTCTCGGTGGCTTGCTGTTGGTTTCTACCAGTTTGGCAGGAATGGCTTGGTTGTACCAACAGGTACTTCAAGAAAGAAACGTTGCGCAAATCCAATACAAGCGAGCCGAAAACTCAGTGGGCACCACTGCCCAAGTGATGCAAAACCTCATCTCGAAAATCGCCGACGACAAATGGTCGCAAACACCGGAATTGGACCTGGCTCGTTTGGACGTTTTGACCACAGCCCGCATCCAGGCGGAACAGTTGCTGGCATCCAACCCGGAGGACGATCAAGTTCGACAATTGGCGATCGATGTTATGTTCCGCTCGGCGAGTGTCGACGAACACTTTGGTGAACTCGATCGAGCCTACGAAACCGTACTCCGATCACAGGCCGAGTTGCATGTAGTTCCAGACGATAAACGAACAAGGTATCCGTGGGGAGCCCTCGAGCTGGACATTCTCAGTATCCGGGATCGGATGGAACGTAGCCGAAACGGAGTAGCTCAGGCGTACCATTTTCACAGGATAGCGATGGAGGTGGGTAAGAAATACTTCGAAGCGCAAAGTAGGGGGCCGCATGAGCTCAGCGCTAGTATCGGGTATGGCCGCGCTCTCTACGAATACGCACAATTCGAATTCGATCGCTTGGAATTTGAGGCCGCGAAGATCTATGTTACCCAAGCCGTCGAGGTGCTCGACCCGATGCGGGCAGGCAGCTTGCGAGATTTTGGCGTTCGAGTGATCCGAATGCAAAGCGAACTATTGCGGATACGGATTGCGTTGGAACAAGAGGAATTAGCTGAGGCTGCTAAACAAATAGCCATCGCCCGCGAGATACTCGCCGAACTTGATTCCATCCAACAAACGGATCGTGAGAATCGTATCTTTGAAGCGACGCTGACATATTTGACAGGACGATTAGCAGGAGCCAATAAAGACGTCGTCGATGCGATCAAAGCTTTCGATACGGCAGACGCGGCTCTCGATGAAGATCGCGATGCATCCAACCGCGGAGCCTATCCATTAAGACTTGCCGAGATCCAGGCAGAACGGGTGCGGATGCTGAGTCAATGTGATCGACGTGAGGATGCTCAGCAAGCGCTAAAGGCTTTTGAGCGTCGTATGGCGTCGATCGAAACGGGAGGAAACCAATCCTATGCATTATTGATGGTTCAATGGTACGTGGCTCGTGCCCGATTGGAGTTCGCCCGCACCGGCGACAGCGAAGACGCCCAAACGCAGGCGACGCAAGAGCTCGAGCGACTGCGCAACAAACTACGATCCTGGCAAGGGACGCACTCACAACAGAACGAACCACCAAGGAATTAGCGGGTCCTCTTGATTCAATTTGTTGACGCGGAAAGTAGATTTAGTTACGTCGATTACGACTCGATCGGCATCACGGAAAGATTCTTCTTTAAACCATTGGCGGTGACGTTGATGGTTAGCGTTGGATCATTCAATTGACTTTCATCTCCCCAAATAACGGCTTCGATATCGTAATTGAGCTGACCGGATGTCGTAGCAACCGACTTTGGTAGGATGGGAAGAGCGACTCCGCCCGTTGCGCCAGCACGGACTTCGAGAGCGATTTCGGTCGTCGGCGCAGTTAAAAATGCGACCTTAATACGAACGTGTCGGCAAGAGAATTTCTCAGGAGTGACGGGATTGGGGAAAACATTGAATTGGGAAGGCATAGGTAAAGTGCTCCGAATGAATTGAAAAAGGAAAAAAGACGGTTGAGTGGACCCCATCGAATCTAATGCAACACTCTCTGAGCCGCAAGGAAAATAACGAGGGGTGCGGCTTGTAGGGTGGCGGGGGACAACGGAGTTGTTATCGGCGTCCTACGCTTCAGCGCCGGGTGGAGGCACACTGAAATTTCTAGTCCCGATGTTTCGATCATGACTAGCGTCGGGGGCTGTCGGGTTTCCGCGTCCAGTCGCCACTTGCTTACACGCGTGGCTCGGACGGCGGCTCCGTCGACAACATGCCTACGGTTTCGTTGTATTTCACATCGCCAAGGACAAATTGATACCGAACACCCAGGATATTTGGGGGCCCAAGACACGTTCTACGTTGGGACCATCAAAGGTGTTGGGCGCATCTACCAGCAAACGTTTATCGACACGTATTCAAAAGTTGCATTTGCCAAGCTATAT
>CAITIE010000122.1 GCA_903892355.1 uncultured Pirellula sp.
AAGGTACGACCAACCTGAATACCTACTCGTATACGTACGATCCGTTGTCGCGTTTGACGAGTGTCAATTCGACCCTCGAAGGATTGAGTTCCTACACCTACTGGCAAAACGACCAGCTTGTGGGCGTCACCAATTCGGGGGCTGCAAATGAATCGTATGCTTACGACGCCAACGGCAACCGGAACACGACCGGTTTTACCACCACGACCGACAATCGGATGACCACCTCACCCGGTTTTAGGTACATGTACGACAACGAAGGAAATCTCATTCGCAAGACGAACACGACGAATGGGAGCTACACGCTGTATACTTGGGATCACCGCAATCGGCTGACCAAGGCCACAGAGCGTACCTTTGCGGGTAGTTTTGTATCGGAGATCAACTACGAGTACGATGCATTCAATCGATTGAGCAAGCGCTATCCAACGGCGGGTGCGATAACGTCCTGGGTGTACGACGAGGGAATCAATCCAGTCTTCGAGTATAATAACAGTGCATCGCCGTCGATGACGCATCGGTACCTATGGTCGGATCAGGTGGATGAGCTATTGGCGGACGAGCAGAATCCTGGATTGTCTTATCGGAATATTTTGTGGTCGTTGGCGGACCAATTGGGATCGATCCGGGATATCGCCGACGCGAATGAGACGACAGGGATCACATCGATAGCGAACCATCGGCGCTACGATTCGACAGGCAAGCGGATCTCGGAGACGAACGCTTCGGTGGACCTGGTGTTCGGCTACACCGGCAAATTGCTCGACGAGACGACGGGTCTTCAGAACAACCTCAACCGCTGGCTGGACCCAGCGACCGGAAGACGGATCAGCCAAGACCCGATTGGCTTCGGGGGAGGTGATGCGAATCTGTATCGGTATGTGGGGAATAGACCTACGATGGCTACCGATCCGAGTGGGTTAAAAGGTTGGGAGATAGGTGGCTTGACCCCGGGTCAATGGACCTATGCCACAGGTGTGTTGTTCTTTGAATGGGGAGCGAACGGATACCGAGCTGGCAAAGCCCTGGTCACTGGCGAAGCTGGGAAGCAAATGGGAGAACGTGCGGTGAACATGCATCAAAACCAGACGGGAGACAAGTTCGATGGCGATTTTTATGATTGGATGGGATTCAGCAATCAGATGCTTCGTGAGGTGACTGGATCGAATTCAATCGCTGAAGGCTCGGTTGGAGTCGATATGGCGGAATTGCGCGAGCTCGATGGATGGGAACGGGGAACCAGGATTAGCTCCGGAACCGGGGCATTGGCCGGAACGGTTGCGGGTCCTGTTGGTTTGACGCGCGCTGGTGCGATTCGCGTGCCGTACACTCCCAACACGCCAAAACTGCCTATTCCACCGTGGATGAATCCGACTCTTCGAAATCCATTTCGACCAAGAGGCCCATCCTTCGAGGGCCTGTCTGCAGGAGAGATTGCATTGGTGCGAGATGCGCTGCATGAAGCAGGTATGTCCAACGTCGATATCGTGATCGTAGGGGCTGACATGCCAGAATGCTACTTTGGGATGACGCTTGGCGACTCTGGTTTCGCAGTCATCCGCGCGATACTTGGAAATGCCAAAGAGCTAACAAAAACTCTTAAACATGAATTGCAGCACGTTCTGGATAGACGGTCCCTCGGTGATCCGGGTGCATACGGCCAATACCTCGAAGATGCCGCTGAAGCAGCTGAAGGCAGGTGATGAATATGACAACTCCCCCACTACAGGCCGTATTGCAAATCAATCTTGAAAATGCTTCACGGGTGGCTGAAGGCAAATACTCAAAGCTTCGTTGTGTCGGATGCAATCGAGATGAAGTAGAAGCCTTCTTTTCAGTGAATGACGAAACGGAGCAATACGGAATCTGGTTGGAATGCGCGATATGCAAACACGTCGAGCACATTAGTTGCAGCAGCAGACCTAGTGGGTTCAGTCCAACACGACTCAATGACCGATTTCAAAAAATGGATGAACGGGCTTGGATTCGTGAGAATCAATGAGTTCCAGAAAGCAGGAAGATCCGTTCATAGATTGTGCGCACTGCTCCGCGTCACAACATTGTGCACTTTTGAGTCCGAGAACTCGGCACTAGCAGTCGAGCTTGTCTTGCCAGCGCGGATCAAGGCAACCTGTGGGCGTGCATTTGGAGTAAGTTACTGCCCGGTACGATGCTGACTACATGCGACGACGGCCTCAAAGTAGTCCTTCAGGAAATCCCCCCCAAGCAGCTACATGCAGCTACATG
>CAITIE010000123.1 GCA_903892355.1 uncultured Pirellula sp.
ACGTGGTGTAGGCCGAGGGATTGCACCTCGGCCCCAACCCCGAACCGGACTTGCAACTTTCGAAGCATCCGGCTCTCCAAACATTTCTTGGCCTCATCGTGCATAGTGCTTGCTCCAATGACAACTCAAACACAAAGTTTGTAAGTTTTCGAAGTAGCTTGCCAGTATGTACGATGCAAAGCAATTTACGGGTTCGATATGATCCATCTGGGAGTCCTGGTCATCGACCTCGCAACCGCATTGTTGGCAACGATATTGATCTCGCTCCAACACCCGATGTTTGAGGTCCATGTTGCCCGGACGCTTCTTCTCGTTGTAACGCGAGAAGGAGACTTCCAGTTCGTCATCCTCGTCCTTGATAAGTGTCCCCGGTTCATATTCTTCCGGGCCGCGATAGTCCAGTTTCATCGGGATACCCGAGAAAGTGGGTAGCTCGCAAACATCGCTTACGCGAATGCGTCCGCGAGTTCCGTATCGCGAGACTGCTTGCGCAGTCGTCAGGTCGAGCTTGCGGCAGAATGCTTTAATCGCAATCCAGTACGCATAGTGATCTAGCGTGCTAGCCCGACGAGGGAAGTCATGAGCGATCCGATAGTACTCGGACCAACCTCGGATGACGGCGGCAGCACGTTGAACGCGGATCGCAACAGATTCCTGTAGCGGTCTACGTCGCAGCGCATCTTCCAGTCGATCTTGGAGGTTCGAAACAGCTTTCTTACCAAGAAGTATCTTCGGCACATTGATCCCGTTGCGTCCGATCCCAGTTTCGAGGCGGAAACCAAGAAACTCAAAACCATCGCGGACGTGAGTGACATGCGTCTTTTCCGTCGACAACTCTAAACCACAAGTGGTGTAGAGGAAGTCTCGAATTTTCTCTCGAAGAGCTTCTGCGTATTTGCGGGAGCCGCGAGTGATAAACACACACCAGTCGTCTGCGTAGCGTGCGAACCGAACGTCCGGTCTTCCAGCGAGATAGCCTCGCTGACGAACGTTGCCGTGCATACCCTGAGCATGAAGGAACCAGTCCAACTTGTTCAAGACCGCATTAGCCAATAAGGGTGAAATCACCCCACCTTGCGGAACGCCTTTCTCGGTGGCTTGCACAACTCCATCGACCTGTACACCAGCTTTCAGAAACCGGTTGAGCAAGTCCATAAACTTGTTGTCCAAGACCTTTTCCCGCACCACCTTGAGGATGGCCTTATGCGAGATTTCATCGAAACACGCTTTGACATCCCCTTCAATCACCCATGTAAATTTGCTTCGCATGAGCTGTTGACATCGGAAGATTGCATGATGCGTACTTCGATTGGGCCGAAACCCGTATGAATTCTTGTGGAACTCCACTTCAAAGATCGGTTCGAGAGCCATGCGAATGGCTTCCTGCACGATCTTGTCACGCAAACAAGGTATGCCCAATGCCCGCATTTTGCCGTTGGCTTTTGGGATCAATACACGTCGTAGCGGTTGAGGTTGGTACGTTCCACTCTTCAGTTCCAGTCGTAGCTGTTCGATCTTGCCTTCGAATCCCTTTTGGAAATCTCGGGCCGTCACGCCATCTACGCCTGGTGCTTTGTTGCGGGATCGCTTCACGACTCGCAGCGCCGCTGTCGTCAACCACGTTGGGTTGTGCATCAAGTCCATCAAGTTCCGGGCTCGCATGTCATGCGGGTTGGTCGGAAACAAGGGTAAACTTGACTCGCGATGCTGTTTTTGAGCCTTGGAGTCTTCCCATAGCCTTCGTTGGACTTCTTCCACGTTCATCGAGAGGCCTCCCGATTTCCCAGTCCACCTTCGATCAAGGATCGTCCGCTTTCTGGGCTCAACGCTTCCGCATTCCAACACGAAACATTCTGCCTCCCTTCGCCATGTGGCCGGCTTTCCCGACCTCGGACTACTACGAAGGCTCCGCCACTGAGCCGCCTCATCGGTGAGGATTGGGCAGGCCGAAGCCCTCCTATCCGAGCGATCACCCTACTCGGCTCAGCTTCCCTGGTTCCCTTGATGACACTCAAACGCTCTCGGTTAGACTCCGACTTTTGATTACCAAGCTGCTGTCCGCAGTTCCCCCGAGCACCAATGGATAATTGACTGTTCCACTGACTTCGGAATCGTCGAAACGATTCGCTAGGATGTTCACCTACAACGATAGTGTTCATCCGCTTGGGCCATTCCCTATTCCAGGTGAGGTACGCCTGGACGGCTTCAATATTAGCGGGAATGGGGGTCCACTTTCCCGAAGGTATTAGTCGGTTCCTGTTAGTAGTCATACGAAAGCTATACCTAGCAGAACTACCACGGCTATAAAGCGTTGCCTGTGTTCCACATTGTCGGAAGAGCTGTTTTGCCAAATCATTCACACGCATGTTTCGACTTACTTCCTAGGTACGATGGCCGGCCAAACGGCCATGGTTTTCTTTCAAACATTGTCAATCAAGGTATCTCCAGTTGTTGCTTAGTAACTAAGCAGCAACTGAATACATCAGGCGCACGTTGTAGGGCGGATCTGTGTTGACCAATTGGATGGTTTTACCACCGAGCAGTCGATCGAGATCCTCGGGTTTCGATGAGTCACCACAGAGCAACCGATGGTTACCCAAGATCCAAAGATCGCCAGGTTGGGTCACGGCAGCATCGGGTGGTGCCGGCACATCATCCGGATCGGTAAGACCTTCTTCGACGTCGGTTTTGAGTAGCTTGAGCAGCTCATCGGAATCGAATCCCAAGAGCGATAAATCGAAGCCGTTGGTTTGCAGGTCGCCCAGTTCGATTGGGAGCAGGTCGTAATTCCAATCGGCAAGTTCCGCGGTCTTGTTGTCGGCGATGCGATACGCCTTGATCTGCTCGGGCGTGAGGTCTTTTGCAACGTGGACTGGAAGCTTATCTAGGCCCAGTCTCTGAGCCGCTTTGAAGCGAGTGTGTCCGCAGATGATGACCCCATCGGAATCGACAACGATCGCTTGGCGCACACCAAACTCACGGATCGAAGCAGCGACGGCATCGACAGCGTCATCGTTGATGCGGGGATTGTTCGGGTACGGACGAATGCGATCGAGATTCCAAACTTCGATTTTCATCGGAGAGCCTTTCCAGGGGAGAAACGAAACGGAA
>CAITIE010000124.1 GCA_903892355.1 uncultured Pirellula sp.
AGGCTTTGAATGGAGTTACGACATAGAAGCCATCGACATGGATGGTGACCCCGTCTCGTATGCGGTCGACTTGCCAGATGAATTCCAATTCGATTCCAGACGGCGGATCGTCTGGCCCAACCCTCGCGAAGGATTCGATCCCCGGGATCTTTGGATTGGCATTCAAGCGTACGATGGTTTCGGTACGAGCGAGCAATGGTTCCAGTTGAGCGTCTCCAATTCCGAGGTTAACCAACCTCCAAACTTTACAAGTTTCCCAGAGGGGCTTGTCGCGACCGCCGGAAAACGATGGAGGTACGATGCCAATGCCGTCGATCCAGAAAAGGATCCCCTCAGTTTCACGTTCACACAGGGTGCCCCGCAAGGCATGTCGATCGATCCTTTGACAGGAATCGTCTCGTGGTTGCCTAACCTCGATCAAGCCGGCGAAGCGACGATCGCGATCCAGGTTACCGATATCTACGGCGCATCGAACGTACAGCAATTCACCATTACCGTCGCTGCCAGCGATCTGCCTCCGACGATCGACTCGACTCCAGGGATCCAGGCCAAGCATTCCACGGAATATCGTTACAACATCCTCGCCCATGATCCCGAGGATCAGCCGCTGCGATACCGATTGATTCAAGGCCCCGCAACGGCGACGATCAGCACTCAAGGCGTCCTCGTATGGCCCGTCCCTAAAACCATCGATGAAGGAGTTCTTTTTGAAATCGCTGTCGATACAGGACCGGGCACTGGAAGCACTCGCCAACGCTGGTTCGTGACGCCATCCGCAGAAGGTGAAGACCTGCCACCGGAATTTGTATCGATTCCAGCGTTGGTTATCGGGGTCGGAGAACCCTACAACTACCGAGCAGTGGCCACGGATCGCGATTCCGATACGAATAGATTGCGTTATTCGTTGGTGACCATACCACGAGTCGAAGGCATCGCCGGTGCGCAGCCGATGACGATCGATCCAATCACAGGCGAGATCGCGTGGACACCCGTTGCAGGTCATCTGAATCCCGGCAACGAATGGGTCGAGATCGTCGCGGACTCGGACGGTAAGCAATCGCATCAGCGCTTTCGTGTTCGGGTCAAGCCGACCAACCACGAACCTGTTACTCAGCCGCTAGAGATGCCGCGGGTGGTGGTCGGGCAAATTGCGATGCTAGATGTTCGCACCGATGATGCCGATGGCGATCCAATCCGATACCGCACCATCGACGCACCTCATGGTCTCTTTATCGATGTCCATGGGCGTATTCGGTGGGCTACCTCGACTCTAACCCAACCTGGAAAGTATGCGTTTCACGTCTTAGCAACCGATGATCGAGGCGCTGAAGAGCAACCAATACCGGCGTGGATCGATGTTGTCGCAGATACCCAATCGCCAATCGTTTCGATCCAAGCTGATCGCAGCCCAACCCGAACCACATGGGTAACCACGTTTTATGTCGATGCCGCTGACATCTCAGGCATTGCCAGTCGATCGTTGTCCTACCGACGCCTTGTGAACGGACAACCCGATGGGGATGAGCGACCGATAGCTGTGAACGCATCTGGACTCGGACAGCACCGCTTCGATCAGGCTGGAATCTATCGATTGACGGCACGTGCTCGCGATCCGTTTGGGAACGAAGGAACCTCGCAGCTAGTCCTTGCTGTTGGTGATGGGAGCGCCGCGCCGAAGGTTCTTTTCGAAAGCCCCGTCCCCTACGCCTCGATCTCCGAACCGACCGCGATCGTCGGATCGATCCAGGATAGCGATCTTGTTTCATGGACTCTGGTGGTGACGACTCGCGACGGCGAGGTTTTACGCACCATCGCAACAGGCACCAACCCTATTCCGTCCGGTTCAACATTAGGTTGGATCGACACAACATTGCTCCCCACAGGCTCTCTGCAATTGGTTCTCAAGGGTACGGATTTATCAGGCCAATCCGAGGAAGCGGTGCTACCGATCCAAGTCACCGGGATGCTCAAGCTGGGCAATGCGCGCATGACGTTCACCGATGCGACGATCCCTGTCGCTGGAATTCCGATTACCGTGCGCCGCACGTACGATTCATTGAACGCCGCCACCATTGGCGACTTCGGGTATGGATGGAAACTGGAGTTCCAGCAGATGGCCTTGGATATCCGCGCGGACACTCTAGGAGATGATGGAACAACGCGTTACCCACCGTTCATCGATGGTAGTCGAGTGATGGTGACACTGCCGGATGGAACCCAAGAGGGATTCACGTTCGAGCCCCGTGTTCGAGCCCGAGTTCCCATCAGCGGTGATCCACTTACATGGACTCCCTATTTCAAGCCCGACAGTGGAAACACCAGTGCGCTTGGGGTCCCCCAAAACGAACTGAATCGGCAAGGAGGCGGCAAGGCGTATCGTGTGGGAAGCATGGCGAACAACGACAGCTATTCACCTGTCGATCCCGCAATTGCAGGGTACTTTGTACTGCAGACCGCAGATGGAATGCGTCATTTCATCGATGCGGCATCCGGTGACACCACGCGCATCGCGGACAAGAACGGAAATGAGGTTCGATTCACCGAAGAAGGGCTCGTCTCCAATCGAGGCCGAAGCTTGATTTTCGAACGCAACCACCGCGAGCTAATTACGAAGATAACCGACCCTCGAGGCAACTCTCTTTCGTACGAATACGATTCCTCAGATCGTCTCGTATCCTTCCAAGATCGCAATCAGTACGCAGCTCGTGTGGCCGGTGAGAAGGACGCAAGAACCCGATTTGAATACCGAGACGAACCAGCGTATCGCAATTATCTCAACACAGTGACCGATGCTAACGGTACGGTCGCTATGACTATCCTCTATAACCTTCATACCGGACGTGTCCAGGGATTGCGCGATGCTTATGGTAACACGGCCCGACAAACCTATTCCATCGAACCTCCAACTGCCAATCAGCCTATTGGGCATTACGCCGTTTCTACGTATGCGCCAGGGCAATCCCCAGAAGATCCGAACGCCAAGCGATCTTTGATCGAGTTGAATGCTCGAGGCCTGCCTGTTGCTTCCATCCAACCCAGCGGCGAAAAAGCAGCGTTCGAATACAACTCGCCATTGCCGATTCCAACAGAGTCCCGCGTCATTGTGGGCCTCGACGATCGAACCAGCGATGAAACCGACGACCTGGTGAGTAAGACCAGTTTCTCGTGGAGTACTACTTTTTCTAACGCCTACGTTTCGCAAACAGTGGATCCTCGAGGGAATACCACCGAGAAAACCTATGACAATTCAGGCCAACTGATCGCCGATACAGACTCCAACGGGAATACGACAAGGTACCTCTATGACCGCAAGGCCGAACTGGACACGCAATTCGCCCTCCCGGTGCGAGGAAATGTAAAGTACATAGCCGATGCAAATCGAAACGATACGTTCCTTGATCCCGATCCGATCACCGGGCAACCGATCCGCATCCGAACCCAACAAAATCGTTCCGACACGGTCACTGTGACGAAACTGGAATACAGCGACGAAGGGGATCTCACAAATGTCGTCGCGGCACAGGAGTCGGATCGACGGATCGGCCATGACCTTAACGGAAACGGGACCGGAACCAACTATCTTTGGATAGACCCGAATGGCAAACTTCCCAACGCGACGCTGACGATGGCGAGTATCCGTAATGCCAACGATAAAGCGGTTAGGACCGAGTCTCGCGTCAATGGAATCGTGCAAACCTCCACGACGTTGGAATACGACTCGATGGGACGCCCCTGGTCGAGCGTTGATGCAAACGGACTCCGCACGGAAACACTCTACGATCGCAGAGGATTGGTAGTCCAATCCCGTACCGAGACGCTGCAGTCGGCTATCAATCCGAACAGCCAGCAAACGGAACGACTCTGGAATGTTTCACGAACCGTTTACGATGAGCAAGGGCGTCCGTTCCTCGCCGCGTCGGGCATGACGCAGTTCGCCTCGGAACTCACGCAACTCATCACTCGAGTCGAGGATATTGCCGGTTCGCGGACTATCTACAATACGAATGGGCAACAGGTTTCTTCAGAGCAACTGAAGGGGATCGATATTGAACTCGTTCCTGAAGGTAGCGGCGGGACCTTCCTAAGCCGCATTCGACTCGGAAACGATCCTACCGTTGTTGCAGCAGCGAATACTTCTTACGACGCCAACAACCGTGTGACTAGGACGACGGATCTTTTTGGCAAGATCTCCGAAACGTATTATGACCGATGGGGCAACACCGTTGAATCGCGAACACAAACCGCAACAGAAACTGGGGAATCTCAATGGTTGGTGACTCGTACGATCTATGACAACCAAGGCCGCTTGGTTGCTACGACGGAACCATACCTCACCCCTGAGAGTACTCCTCTCGGAAAGCCGTCAGGAAACTCACCCGCCGTCTTCGCCACCTTCAATCTCTACGATTCCCGAGGCCGTTCGATCGGTTCCGAACGTCGCGCCAATGTCATCACTGGATGGACGGCAGATGCCAAGTCTGTATTGGCAACCATCGTGGATGCTGGAATCGTCGTGTCGGCGACGCGAACCGAGTACGACGCGCAAGGTCGTGCTTACAAGCAGATCGCGGCAGACGGCCAGGAATCGATCACGCTGTACGATGACCGAGGACGATCGGTCGGAACACTCGGCTCCTCCGTCGAACCCGCAAGTGTCGGATTGACTGGACCAGTCTTTGAAAACAAACGGGTTCGACTGAGATCGGAAACCGAATACAACTCCCTTGGCCAAGCCTACAAAACGATCACAGGCATTATTCAACTTGAAAACCTGGATGGAAGCCTCGTCAGCCTCGACAGATCCCAGCAACGCACCACCGAGCAAGTGTTCGATGCCAAAGGTCAAGTCACCAAAACGATTTTTCCAGACGGCTCAGCAACGCAGAAGGAGTATGACGGGTTCGGGCGAATTGTCGCCGAAATCGATCCGCTCGGTAATCGGAAGGAGCTAAGTTATGATCCTCAGGGGCAACTGACGAAGATCCAGCTTCCTGAAGTTCCCAACCCGCTCGATGACAACGCGCCAACTCGACCGACGTTCCTCTATGAGTACAACGAACAAGGTCAAATGACAAAGCTCACGGATGCGCAAGGCCGGGTAACTCACTTTGGCTTCAACCCCCGGAACCAGGCAACATCGCGAACTCTTCCCTCGGGCGAACAAGAAACATTTCTCTACGATCCGCGAGACCGACAATCTCTTCAGATTACCTTCGAAGGTGTCCACATCCGAATGGTGTATGACGATTCGGCCACAGGTGGTGGCCGTCTCAGCGAGAAGCAGTTCTTCGAGAATGCTGCTGCATACAGCAATGGTACTGGAATTCCATCGGAACGTATGGTTTTCAAGTACGACGCCTTTGGCCGAATCATCGAGCAGCATTGCATTCGACCAGAAGTTACAGATATCTACACCACCCGCTATGACGCCCAAGGACGCGTCACCCAGGAAACCACACCAACTGGTTTTCTAAGGTACGAATACGATGCGCTAGGTCGTAAGAGCAAGATCCAAAGTGGCACGTCACTTCCGACCGTCCTGACGGAAGTCACCTACAAATACAACGCTCTCGGGAGACTTTCAACGGTCAACACCGTATTGCGAGACGGAATGATCGTCGACAGCAACGGAACCGATGCTGGAACTCCACCCGAGTCGACGACGTATTTCTACGATCTGCTCGGCCGCGTTGACTACACAACGCTTCCCAATAATGTCGTCGAGGACTACACATGGGACGCAATGGATCGAATCGACGTCATGCGGCACTTCCTATCCGACACCGACAACACCAACTTGACGGATAACATCCTCAAGACGGAGTTTGACTACACCTATAGAGCGGATGGTCGGAAAACAAAACTCGTTGAGAAATTTGGGGATATGTTTCCTCGTTCTTCCGGAGAGACCGGTTGGGGCGAGGGGGTCCTTACCAACCGATACTCCTGGCAGTACGACAATGCTGGCAGGTTGATTTCCGAGGAATTGGACTCGAGTGATAACACGCTCGATCAGACCGAAACATACCTCATGGATTTGGTAGCGAATCGACTTCGGCGAACGATTGACAAGTCCGGGACTGCGAAGGACACGACGGACCTGTATGTCTACGACGAAAACGATCGGTTGCAACGCGAGGATCGCTACTCGGGATTGACCGCAACGGGAACCCCTGCGGGCGAACCGATCCAACGCACGACCTTTGGCTGGCACGCGACACAGCAAACGGCCAAGATCGTTACAACCCCATCGGTGTCCAAAACGACCCAAGGCATGTCGTATGGACTTGGTGGACAATTGGAAAAGGTGGTTACCACAACCTTTGGAAGCAACGATGCTGTTCTGGAACGGACTCGTGTCGACTATCGGTATGATCCTCAAGGGATTCGCTTCATCTCCGTAGATTGGAAGGATACGAATCTCAATGGCGAGTTCTCGGCCGGAGAAAGAACAGGTTCGGTGGAGTACGTGATCGAGCACGCGAATCACACCGGTCACCAGCAGACCATTCTAGAGACCTATAAAAACGCCGATGGACAGGCGATCAAGCGGATCAGCTACACGTTTGGGCTGGATGAGATTACGCAGACCACGACCACGCCAAGGGAGGATGGCGCGCAAGGCTGGGGCGAGGGCGAAACATTGACTTTTGGTCACGACGGCCGAGGGAGTGTCAAGGTTCTATTCGGCGCGAACGCAGCGATCGCACAGTGGTTGACGTACAGTGCCTACGGCGAACTGATCGCGATTCATAACGGCTTGGGTGCGATACAGCAACCTGCATCCAATAGGACGTCGATGCTTTACAACGGTGAAGCGTACGATATGCGGACAGGTCTCTATAACATGCGTGCACGGTGGTATAGCCCATCCAACGCCCGCTGGGAGCGACTCGATCCCTTTGCAGGCAACCCGAGCGATCCGTTCAGCTACAACAAATACGGCTTCGTCCACGGCAACCCCATCACAGGCACCGACCCAACGGGGATGTATTTCTCCATGGGCGGCATGATGACAACAATGTCGATTGCTGGTGGGATCACTGGTGGAATTATTGGCGGAGTGTACGCCACATTTGCTGGAACGAATATAGTATTGGGAATTGCCGGAGGCGCAGCGATCGGTGCTGCTCTGGGTGCAGGACTCACCTACGGCGGGATTGCAGTTGCAGGATCTGTTCATTGGATAGGATCCCTATTGCTCTCGATCGTTGCTGGCGAAGCAGGTTGGCTCACGTTCCTTACGGCATGGCAAGAAGCAGAACGAAAGCAAAAAGGTCCACCACCCTCCGCTACACAAGCACGACACGATTATGATTACGCGAGGTTGAGTTTGGCGATTTATACAGGTGCCGAGACGTTGCTAAGTGAGGTAAAGGCAGATGGTTGGACACCTATTGACACACTATATGGTGAAAGCCCACTGTACTCTTATCGATCTAGATTCTACAAAAATGACCAAAGGCGAGAGATGGTCATGGTTTATGAAGGTTCCACGCCCAGCATCTCGCACTTGGGGGACTGGGCGAATAACTTCGAGCAGGGAACGGGCATCATGGCGGAGGGATGGCAGTATGAGAGGGCAAAGCGAGAGGCATTGCTAGCCCGCGATGAAGCAAGGCGACTGAATTACAGGCTAACGTTTACTGGGCATTCCCTCGGGGGTGGCCTCGCAACTGCCGCTGCCTTGCACACCAATCGGCCGGCTGTGACATTCAATGCAGCCGGCGTCAATAGTTGGACGACCAACCTTTCGAATGCATCCCGACTGATTACGAACTACCGCGTCAAAGGAGAAGTCCTCAGCACGTTGCAGGACTCACCCCTCTATGGCTGGCTCTTGCCGAACTCATCGGCAGGTGCTACTTATTGGCTGAAAGGGCGAAGCGCCAGTCCGATCGATCGCCACACACTCGATATCCTTCCCGGCATGCAAGACTTCTTTTAGGTTCTCTTATGACAAAGACCCAAAGATTTCTTATCTGGTTTTTTGGGGCACTCGCCGTCTTTTATATCGTGGGAAGCGTGTGGGTATACCGACTCCAACGCTTAGGGATCGATCTCATTCGAAAGGGGGATATAACCAACCTGGAAAAGCTTGTGCGGGGCCGATCGGATATAGCCACGTACCTACTTGGCTACACCTACGAAGAGAACCAACGTGAGATGTTCGAAATGCTCTTTGAGCACGGGGCCAGGGTGAACGTGGCAAAACTCCAGACCAAATGGGGTCCCTATCCCTTGCTGCATCATTTTGCACGGGAGGATGATATCTACTGGTTGAAGACGTCGTTTGCCCATGGTGGAGATCCGAATACTAAGGTTCGCTTTGGAGTCACTCCATTCTCGGAAGCACTTGATGGCAGAAAACCCGCAAATGCCATGGCAGCAATTGCAGCCGGGGGGAATATCCATGGCAAACTAAAAAAACAACCCTATTACGACAAGGCTGTTGAGAATTTCCTTTTTGAACCTGCCTACAAAATGCTCGAAATGGGCGCAGATCCAAGTGCTAAAGCCTATCGTTTTGAAAGTGCAGTAGGCGTGATCCAGCAATGCTGTACAGGATTCGGTCTGGACGGTGAGTATGTCTGCAAGGCGCAAGAGAACGAATGGTTTCAAAAGATTCTTGCGTGGTATCACGAGCGGGATATGGACATTGAGTATGCCACGTACGAGTTGGGGGAAAAGAACCAACCGGGGACATGGCATATTCCCTCACGCTCTGGGCGTGAGTGGGCCAAGGACAAACCTCGATAGATTCGGTCGAACGTCCGTCGCTCCGCCCCGATGCGATCCTAACCCTTCGCGTCCTTCGCGTCTTCGCGTGCCCCTCGTTATGCCAACTACCTCTTTTTGCGATCGCAGACTACATGGGTTCTAGAATTCCCCTCTATTGCTGTAGCTTTTTTCTCTGTATCGGATGTATGCGCCACGAAAACATCGAACAAACGTACCCCGGAATCATACGAGTTATTTCTGAACACCATCATGACATTAGGATCACCAACTGCGTTGGAATGGGGGGCGCACAACCTAGTGGCATCATTTCCAAACCGGGCCCCGGTCCAGCAGAGCCGCGTGCAACATGGCGTTTCCCTCGACTGAAGACACTACCCCGCGAGATTGATATAGAGTGGGTCGATCTTGAAAATGAGGAAAAGTTCA
>CAITIE010000125.1 GCA_903892355.1 uncultured Pirellula sp.
CGGAAGCTTCTATGTTGGAATGCTCCCTACTGTGAGTTCGTGGCTACATCGATCGGGCCAAAAGCCGATTGACCACGGATATCACGGATAACACGGATATTGGATTCATCATCACCAAGCACTTCTTCATCCGTGGCCCGCTTCATCCGTGCCATCTGTGTCATCCGTGGTTCATTCCCCAATCTTCATTCGGCTTGACCACACTGGAACGCCCGAAGAAACCCTGGTAAACAACGCTAACCCAGGGGGAACAGGAAGAAAAAAGCGGATGGGGAGGGATTCGAACCCACGGTAGGGAAACCCTACTCCGGTTTTCAAGACCGGTGCATTAAACCGCTCTGCCACCCATCCATTTTTAAAACACCAACGATTTTGTTGGTCGCTCAAGGAAATCTCTTTGAGCGTTGAGCGAAGGGAAGATGGGATCGCATTGGCGCCCTACCCCCTCAGGCCTCCGATTCTACTCGGACTCCCCTCATCCCGCCATATCATCCATAAGGGAGGAAAACCCATGGTTTTTGCGAATACCATTTTTTGGGAATACCGCAAAAATGCTTTCGGGTAAACTAGCGGGCCGCCTTCCAATAAATCCTCCTCCCAACGCCCTTCGTCCTGACTACGCATGTCAAAACACTGGACCGACGAAAACGCATCCCAAGAACTGGTGAACGCTTGGATTCACGGCATCGGATTCCTCCTGAGCATTCCCGCCGGATTTGCGCTCGCGTACCTCGCCAAAGAATACCGTCCATCCATGATCATCGCCTGCGCTGTCTACGGCGTGAGCTTGTCCGCAATGTACCTTTTCTCAACCCTTTCCCACGCCGTCCGCGACCCCGAACGTCGACATTTGGTGAGGTCGCTCGATCAAGGAATCATCTACACCCTTATCGCAGGAACCTTTACGCCGTTCATCTGGGGGGAGATGCAAGGCTGGCCGAGGATAGCGATGCTACTCCTCGTATGGTTTTCTGCCGCCTTGGGATTCTACTCCAAGGTCCTAGCAAAACATCGGGTCGATAACATGACGGCACTGACCTATGTGCTTTTAGGTTGGGTGCCGGCAATTGTCCTTTTCTGGTCGGTGTCCACGATCTGTTTTGCATCCATGCTGTTGGGTGGGATTCTTTACACCATCGGTGTCTTGTTCCTTCAAAACGATCACCGCAACTGGTACTTCCACCCGATATGGCATGTCCTGGTTATCGTGGCCAGCGCGTGTCATTACCTCGGGATCGCATTCTTTGCGGTCCTCCAATGGGATCGATGAAAAAAATCCGCCCATCCCATTCGCCTAATTGGTCACTTCATGCACCCCGACCGATTCAATGATTCGGTAACGCCGATCGGGTTGTAGCTGTGTGTACGATTCCTGTTTCCCGGTCGGCCAAGCGATCTCGACAGAATCGATCGCTTCAATCGCTCCTAACCCGACGTGCACGATCCGCTCATTGGTTCCATAAAACCCATCCCCCACAGAAACAGGGACAACCCACGCCTCCGCGCCACTGCGAACGTGGACCATCGCACCGATTGCATCCCGTTCCGAGATGGTCCCCACGATCTCAAACTGAATATGATGATTCTTCGTCGCAGGGGAATTGTTTTGGAGCAACGCCGTCGGTCGATCGAGATGGGTGATCGCAAAGTCGAGTCGCCCATCCCGATTAAAATCGATCTGCGTCAAGGAACGCCCGACATTATCAACATCAAAATAAGTTCCCGGACTCGGTTTTCGCAACCATTCAAACTTGCCTCGATTGCTACGAAGAACTTGAGGCGGCATCTGCCACGGGGTCAAAAAGTCGATGTGACCATTGACGGTGATGAAATCCAGCCAGCCGTCATTGTCCAGGTCGGATAATTGGCAACCGAAACTGAGCCACTCCAACGTCGGCTCTCCTAGCCTCGAAGCGCGAGTACCATCCACAAAGACGCCGGGAGAGGTCTGCAGGTAAAGCGTGCTTACTTCGTACCTAAAATTGGTGACGACAATGTCCAGCAATCCGTCTCGATTCTGGTCCCCGCACGCAACACCCATGGAGGCTTGTGAGCGTCCTAGCGAGTCGACGGCAACTCCAGCCCGCATCGCAGACTCGACCAATTCAAGTTGTCCATCTTCGTTCTTTTGGCTGAGGAGCAAATGATTCGGCGAAACATCATTTGCAAAGAAAACATCGTTTCCATTTTGCTGATCGATGTTCGTGACCAATGTTCCGAGCGCGTAACCGTCGACCAAGGATTCGAGCAACGCGGGATCGGCGAGTTCCCACTGGCCATTCCCGCTGCTCAGGAGTATTCGACTCTTGCCTGGTTCGAACCGTTTCGGATGGCAGAAAAGAGCGTTTGGATTTTGAGGTGTGGGGCACTTGCGGCCGAATACCTCCTCGCCGTTGATGTAAGCTCCTTGGATGATGTCTGGCAGAGTATCTCCGTTGATGTCGGCTGCTTGAATGGAACTATTCCAAAGCGACCCCGAGGAAGCTTGCGGTAAATGCATCTTCTCAAAGGTTCCGTCACCTTGGTTGCGGTACCATTTGATTTCGCCGATATCCGCGATCAGCACGTCCGAAAAACCGTCTTGATCGATATCTGCAACCCCAGTCCCTTGACCGTAGCCCCGGTCGGAGAGACAGGCAGCGGAAGCCAAATTTTGAAATCGCTTACCCGCGAACGAACGATGGAGTTCCTTTGCGGCAAAGGCAGGCTTTTCCTTGAGCACAGAATCCCCAGCTTGGGAATGAAACAGATCAGGCCAACCATCTCGATCGTAATCGATCGCAGAAACACCTCCACCGATACCCTCGAGCGTGTACCATCCACGACCTTGTTCCGCTCCATTGTTGTAACTCGTGATGAACCCCAATTCGGCGGCTCGATCCGAAAACCGAATGGGCAATGTATCGAGACCGGAACTTGGGCTCGGTGATTCAAGTTCCTTCGATTTGACTTCCTTGGTTTCCGGCAATGGCCACTCAGCGGCAGGGAGTTTCGCCAACCACGGCAGCTCCGACTTTTCTCCTGCACGCAGCTTCTTCTGGATTTCGATCAAATCAGCAGTGATCGGCTTTTTTTCGTTGACGAGCAATATGGTATCCCACCCAAACGCACCGACCGAGTCCTGCATACGACGATACAAGTCCGCGATTTGAATAAACTCTTCCCGTTTTCCGAGGCCTCGTTGAATCTGCTGCGACAGATCCTTGATTCGGATCAAATGCCCCGCCTCAGAGCGTATCTCGAGCGCCAGTTCCTTTTGTCCCATTTCCATCAAGCATTCCGCGAGGGACTGGAGCGAGGCAAGATGCCGTCGATCCAATTTGAGCGACTCGACAAAGCATCTTGCGGCGCGACGTGGATCCTCCTGCTGAAGCAGCAATCGGCCGTAGATATACCAGTATTCAGGATGCTTTTCGTACCCTTCGGGGGGATTCGCAAGCCACTGCGTCATGTCGGAGATACGACCGGTTTCCAAGAGCGACTCGCCATACCAGACCCACGGTTCTAGAAGCTCTGGGCGATCCTTAACCATCTTTGCCAACGGATCCATCGCATCGATCCAGCGATCGGCATTGGTCAAGTTACGGAGATCGCCAAGTTGGCTATACGGTTCCTCCGGCGCGAACTCGATCGCGGCTTTGCGAAGCGGATCGGTTGGGGTAGGTTCGCGCACGTCAATCGAGTTCATCAAATCGGGGGTGCTAAAATTCCCCATCCGGATCAACCGATCTGTCCAGCGCGACGCTTCCCACCGTCGGCCTTGTGCGTTGTAAATGTCCACCAACAGTCGGATCGCGGGTGCAGCAGAGGGAAATTTTTTGAGCAAGCCTTTCAACTTCACCTCAGCTTCGGCCAAATTTCCAGTTTG
This sequence comes from uncultured Pirellula sp., assembly GCA_903892355.1. Lineage (GTDB taxonomy): Bacteria > Planctomycetota > Planctomycetia > Pirellulales > Pirellulaceae > JBKCUI01. The sequence continues at coordinate 3,869 of CAITIE010000125.1, forward strand.
GGCCAACCACTCCGCCAATTGCCCCGTAGCTGCTGGGCCTGCTTCCGGATCATTGGGATCGATTTTGGACACCATCTGCATGGCACCGGACACGTTGTTCCGCTTCGCCATGATGCGAGCCGCGAGAAACATAGCAGGGGCCGATTGAGGACGCTCAACAATCAAGTCCTTAGCGAGTTCCCAAGCTGCATCCGCTTGATCGGCTTGAAGCAACTTCTCAGTCTTCGCGAGCTTTTCGTCGAACGATATCCCGGAAGTATTTGCGATCGCTGATTGGTCCTCGGATGATGTCGTTTTTGTATCGCTAGCTGACTGCGTCGACAAAGAGCCGGACGGATCATCACCAGGTTCCGGTTTCAATTTCGTGGCATCGCCCCCGCCACAACCACCCAACAATAGAGTTGCGACGGCTAGGCCGACGAGGATTGCTTTCGACGTATGTGGCACAGCCGATGTTGGTGCAGGAGTTGAAATCAAGGAGAATTGCTGAAGCATGTGAGGATTTTGCCTTCTGAGGAATCCCACTAATGAGAATCCATCTCCGCGGCAAAATCCAGATGGCTTGATTGAATCAGACGCGATATCGACCTTCATTCCTGGGATCGCATTCCGCAACAATCCGATGAAACAATCTAATTTTTGTCAGTTTCGATCCGGCGGATTTGAATCGGATCCAGTCGGATCATGGGCCGGAAGGCGGCTGGGCTTGGCATCGATTGCAGAACCAAGGTGTGCAGAGTCTCGACGAAAACCTCCTTCCAGAGGAACCGACTCTTGAACGCCAGGAGAAACTTCAATTTCCGGCCAGCAATACTTGTACGTCGCTTCATCGAGATCGTCCACTTGGCTAAAAGCAATCGCGAGCGCACTTTCAGGAGCAACACTCCCGAAGCCCCGCATCATGTAGAGCAACGCTTGAGTCGGCGACATCTTTGCAGTGGTCAGGCAAAACGTTTTGCGTACCCACTCGCTATCGATCGCAAACTCAGCCTCGACCCACTGCTTCCACGTATTGAATGAGGTCGTTTGCGATGTGTGCTGATTGAGCTTTAAATGCAACTGCATAGCTATGCACTCAAGCGCATCTGCAAAATAGGACGCCAGCATGATAAACCGAAGATCCAAATCTTCAGTCTCTTCGTTCTGCTTCGAGTTCGTCATGGTGCATCCTAGCCTACCGGCTTGTTTGATGATCCACTTCCGGCGGTTCCAACTCACTGATGAACGAGTCAAATCCCATTTGACGCCACGCTGATACTTCGTTGTATCGCTCTGGGTACCAGGAGGCAAGTAATCGGTGAAAATAACGATTCCGTAGAAAGCTCCCTCAGGGTTTCTCTGGCAACCAGCCCGGTGGGTTGCGCTTCGGTTCCGACAACACGCGTTCAGAAATGCTCTGTGGTGCTCAATGTTTAATCGGTTGTATCCGTGCTATCCGTGTTATCCGTGGTCAATCGTCTTTTGATCTCGACGATGTAGCCGCGAAGTCACGGTAGGGAGCATTCCAAAACAGGGTCTTCCGTGGTATCGCTGGATTTCGATTTTGAGGGATTTCGATTTTGAGGAATCAAATCGCAGTCAGGGTTAAATCCTCCCTGAATACCCCATTCCCCCATCGATTCTCATCGTTCCCGCCACCATCGCGATGTCGGAATGCCGAGCCTGGACTGTGCTGCTCGGATATCCTCAGCGAATCGCGCTGCATCCACCGCATAACCTGCGGTTGGGCGAAGTGTCTCACCGACTGCCTCCCGCCAATACCGATTGAGGCGAGCCATCAGCAACTCTCGCAATAACTTTGCGACAAGCGACGATGCGGCTGATGGAAACAGAGAATCTCCTTGAACCCGAAATTGAATGGTCATCTCGCGACCAAGCCAACGACTTTGGTAGCGACTGCACTGTGAGTTCTCTTCGAGGACATCAAACCAAACGGGAGGGTCGGTACAAGCAACCTCCGAATTGGATGAGCATCCTAGGACATGCGACAAGACAGGCGCATAGCGTTTCCGACCACCATGCCTATCGCAATAGACTTCGATCCGTTGCACGGAAGCAATGGTTTGGTCATTAGCATTGAAGTACTGGCGGAGGCAATCGGCAATCAACCCGATGGACCATTCGCTCAGCGCCGTCGATTTGTTGCCAGCCAATTCGACGGAACGATTAAACTCTTCTTCGTCGATAACTCGAGCCTTTAAACCGATGCATTCTAACCCCAGCGACTCGAGCTTTCGTTTCGCGCGAACTTCGGTCGCGGAGGATGCAACCATGGTAAGCGCATCATCGAAACGAGGAGAATACCATGGTTGCTTTTCGACGCGACAAGCGTCATCGGGTGCTACGCTATGCAACAACATCGAGGTGCTGGTAGGGGGGGCGCCACAAGGGGCTCTCAGGAAATCGACGCCTGCCATCAAACCATCGAGTCCAAACCCTGGCTTGTAAATCTTTTTCGAGTCTCCGAGCGGAACAAAATCCGAGCACGGTCTCCAAGGCTCAGCGCGAAACTCTGGGGCGAGTAATTCCATACATCCGTCAATCCATTGATCGGAAGGCGCTACCCAGACCGACGCACCGATCACCAACGGCCCCAAATTCGGACCATACCCCGCTTCATCGATTCCAATAATCAGCTTCATGGGGTCCTGTTGTATCAAAATCGTCGCTGGTTGGGCTCCGCAGGCCCCCGTTTCTTGGGCTCCCGCTTTTGCTTGACCTCTCCTTGGGGCGGATTGCTACCGGCCTCCGAGTTCTGTCCTTTCTTCGGCTTGTCACTATTGAACATTTGAAACGGGAGATTGTAGATATCAAAGTTCAGCTTCGGCAGAGCCGCTGCCTCAGCTCCATCACCGCCATTCCCTTTTGGATTCACCGGTAATGGTTCCATATCGAGATGACCAATCACCACCAGTCGCTCTGGGAGTTGGGTCAAGTGGACTTGTGAACCGCGAAACCACTCTAGCCAAGGTGCTACATACTCTTTGGGAGGGATCGTGTGGAGCGTGTCGTACCCGATCGTCGAATGTTCTGCACCCGGTGCGAGATCCAGCTTCTCCGGCCAAGCGGTCGAAATCCAACGTCCCTTTTCAAGCCGATATTCCCCACCCAAGGCGCACTGGAGTTTGGCGTCGAGCAATTGCTCGACCCGATCCTTTGCAGCCTCAGGAGCGATACCGAGTTGCTGCTGCACGGAATCCAAAAGGAGCAAGTTGCCACGGGTCGTCTGTGCCGCTTGTCGAAAGCTAAACGTATTGAACCAGGCTGATAGTTTGCTTTTGGAAAGATCCCGAATGGTGGCGCGGGCTTGGGCAAAATCCTCGGCCGGTACAATTTTGATCGCCATCGCGCATGTTTCCAAAATCGATCGATCAAACGAGAGAATGCTGAAGCCGCCCATCTGCCATCGCCACAACCCCAGCAGGGACCTAGAGAATCCCATCAAATCGGGTGGCCCCCCTCCCAAGCCTAAAGGCAGTTGATCCAATACGGCGGGTTTGGGCCAAGCCCCGATATAGGCAGGGAGGGATTTCAGGATACGCAACGTGGCGATCAGACCTTTGGTCTCCTCGGGCAGTGGGGGCATCAAATCCTTTAAGCCTGCAAAGATAAAATGATCCGGGACCGAGTTCCTTCGATCCTGAAATCCTCGAAGACGAAATTGGAGGTTGATGACATCGTCGTCCGGCAGATGGACCTGGGTATCCAGCGGGGGGGCGAGCAGCAAACCGACCCACCCGTACTTATCACTTCCAAAGGGCGCGATATACCCCTCGATGGCAATTCTCTCCGCTTTGGGAATATCGGGATGCGAGTAACGACGCAGCCCAAACATAAGGGGATCGGTTTGTTCCCATTGCCGGGAGTAAAAGTCTGCAGCGGCTCGGTATTCCGCGGCCTCTGCATCGGTGCAATCGACCATAGGTACATCGGCGATCGGTAAAAAACTACCTCGGCGTCCCCGGGCAGAATCAATCCAGGAATCCCCCATCCGTATCGTCTGCGATCCGTCCGCCCGGACCTGAAACCAACCCGGCAAATAATTTTGCTCGATCAGTTGCTCGACCGAGGGCCATCGAGCCTCCCCGTCATCTCGCTTTGCCACAACCGATTCAATACCACCTGCAGGGCGCAAATCACGGCCAGGCTGAAACCATGTGGCAGGAATCCTGAACCCTTGTTTCTTCTCCGAAGCCGCAATCATCGTTGCCGTATCGATTGTCTCAATAGCTGCAGTGGCTCGAAGGCGGCGTCGCAATTCAATTTGGTAATGCGGTGAAATAAGGTTTCTGAAAAACGGCGACGAAAAATACGCGAACACGTCGTATTTGTTGTCGATCGGCATCATCAATCGCGCGAAACGAAATGCTGGTAGGGATGCCAACGATTCTTTGCTTCGCTGAACCTGAATGAATCGCTTAGCCAACTCTTGGCTTGTGGTTACAAAAAGGTAAGGGTCCGCCTCCACCACAAACGATCGGACCTGATTATCGGGCGTGCTCAAAAAAGAGACTTGGCTACCCTCGATTTCCAGGGTTTGCAATTTACAACCTTGATCGGCCAACCGTTGGCGTGTGGCCTCGCGTTCTTGTTGGAACGACGAGCGAAGCAGATCCAAATTGCGGGCTTCGAAAACCACCCCCATCGTTGGTCCTTCTTGGAGGTACAAGTCATAGCCGATGAAAGCCATATCGGAAATGACGGCATCACCGAAGAGCTTGCTGACGTAATTCATCTTTGTATTGAGCATTCGCTCTGCACGCTGGTTCGTTTCGTAATTGAAACCGCGAAGAAGTGCTAATTGAGCGATATCGCCCCCTCGAGATTGCGAAAGTTGCTGGAACCAAAGGTAGTTCGCAAAGGACCCGAAACGGATATACAAACACTCTGGAGGTACCACGTTCGCGATGGGTTCGATGGGAATCGCATCGATCGATTTACCGTCGACCGAATCCGGAAGCGGGGCGTCTTTCCAGCGCGGTGGACTCGGGATGGCCACATTGGCTTTGTTGGATGAGATGCTCAGCGACAATTGCTCCTGCCGCAATTGGTCCCTAAGCGACTCAGTGCCAGCGATAAGCGACATGGTTGGGAGTGGATCCGTTTGTTTGCTCGAGGGTTTCGTCTTGGCCTTGAGCAGTTCCGGCACATCGAATCCGAATCGGACGCCGAGCATGTTGATCAAATACCGCTCGATCAACGTTGGATAGTCGCTTCGATCGATTTGGCGTTGGCATTGTTGAAGCATGCCAGTCCACCATTCTTGTAGTGGGACCCGAAAACGTTTTGGTGCTTCCGAAGCACCCAAGACCGCCGGCACTACCGTAACCTCACGCTCGATCTCACCCGACAAAGTGATCTGAAGTGGGGCGGCGCCGACAAACAGAAAGTGGATGAGCACATACTCCGGTGGATTGATGTGTTCGCGAACACGCTCCAAAGCGTCCTTGAGTCGCTTGAGCAACGCACCGCCACCCGGTCGAAATGCTCCCTTACGATCGGCCGGCCCTTCCGGTTCCGGATCGATCGATCGAATCTCGACCGCGGGGTAGAGGATGCGATCATTGGCCTCGTGGACAAGGACTCGAACTGTGGCATCGGCAGCAATCTGACCTGCAGGAATAACGACGTAGCCGACCCCGATACCGTCGCAGACCAAAGCTTGCGAGACCAGGACTCCCTCGCTCACCCGCGCGGCATCTTTATCCCCATCGACGCCATCCCCATCGAAGCCGGGATCCTCGAGGGCAGACGAAGCCCAGCATGTGGTTCCTCCCACGCTCCCATGCCATCCCACGATCCCTCGAAGTAATTCGGTGGACAGTTGGCCACCGACAAGGATCTGGAGCGTGGCGACGAGGGAGACAATCCATGGCGTAGCGATCCGTCGTGTGCGCACGATGACATACCATTTTTCGTTGGTGTTCAGAGGCAAGACCGTCGGAATCCCCCGCGATATCGCCAGTGCCAAGCGATCCAGCGGAACGGGACGGTGGTCTTGCCAAGGTTTTGGATAAGTCGATCTATTCTAAGGGGGAGTCACGCTATTCTATGGGGAGTCAGGGACAGGAAGAAGTTCTAACCCAGGGCCAAGAGCCAATTCTGGAGGGCAGAATCCAAATCGCTAGTAGAATAGGGGGCATGGAAAAATATGATCTAGTTGTTTGCGGTGGTGGTGTGATCGGGTTATCGATCGCATTCGAAGCTGCTGTGCATGGTTGGAAGGTTGCCATCCTCGAGGCGGGGGAGTTTGGCAAGGAGTCTTCGTGGGCAGGCGCTGGCATTCTTCCTGCTGGAGCCTCTATTCCTGCCCATGATCCGATCGAGCAACTCCGTAGCTTAGCACATCGCTTGCATCCGGTTTGGTCGAAAAGATTACGTGAACTAACTGGGATCGATAATGAGTACCGTGCATGCGGAGGACTCTACGTCGCTCTGACCCCTGCCGAACGAGCGACCTTGCTAGCAAATCGGATGTGGTGGGAGGAGCACGGGATTCCAGTGGAGCATTGGCCTCAGGAAAAAGCTCTGCAAAATTTGCCCGGACTCGAAGGCTTGATAGCGCGGTCCCCCAAATGCGATTTTTGGTTTGTTCAGGGGGATTGCCGCGTACGCAACCCCCGCCACTTACAAGCGCTGATCATAGGATGCGAAAAACTTGGGGTGAACATGCGCACTCATTGCCGCGTAGAAGGTTGGTCGACCGGCAACAACCGAATCATGGCAGCCAAGTATTCTTCGGGCGCTGCATCCCGAAGAGTTGCCAGAAATATTGGGGCTATGCAATTGCGCTCCGAAATAGTTTCAGGCGGAGCGAGCCAATTGGACAGCCACCATGAAATCCGGGGTGATCGGTTCTGCGTTGCTGCAGGAGCCTGGACTGCCAACCTGCTGGAACCTTTGCAGATCGCCACAGGTGTTTTGCCGGTGCGTGGACAGATGGTTTTGTATCGCTGCGAAAAACCTCCGTTCCCAATGGTGATCCACGAAGGAAATCGGTATCTCGTTCCCCGTGATGATGGTCGCGTTCTAGCTGGATCATGCGAGGAAGAAGTCGGATTTGATGCAACGACGACACCAGAAATGATCGACCAGCTCCGAAATTGGGCCGAGGGCATCTGGCCGGACCTTGCCCAAACTCCCATCGAGAGGACTTGGGCTGGACTACGTCCGGGCTCCTTCGATTCCTTTCCCTACATGGGGACACTGCATCCCTTCGAAAACGCGTATATTGCTTCTGGTCATTTTCGGCACGGCCTGCATTGGTCTACGGCCACAGCTACGCTCATGATGGAATGGATGAAACGTGAAACGACGTCGATCGATATTTCACCTTTCTGCGTGCAACGAGGACAATCTCAAGGCAGAACCAATTGGACCACCACTTCCGGGAATCGGTACTGACCAGGCGACCTGCTGCGTCAGTTTTGAATACGTCAGGATTGGAATTTCGATGAAGACGACAGTTCATGCTTTTGGGGGCAATTCGAATCGGAGCCCTTCACCATCCGCCCTGAGAGGGTTGTTACTCGCAAGCGTATGGTGCGTGGTCGTAATCGCGGGATGCCAAAACAAGAGTTCTCAAGCCCCACCCTCGGACGTTGGGAAAACGTCCCAGTCAACCAACAAATCGAACGACGATTCATCGACTGCCAGCGAGAGGCAATCTGGAGGCACCTCGAGTACCGGAAGTTCGAGTACCGGAAGTTCGTCGACGAGCGATGGTGGTGAGGGCAGCGATTCCAAATCCTACGAGGCCCGATTTCGAAAAGCGGTCGAGGCATTCGATCTCGGCCAAGCCGACGACGCGTGGAAGCAAGTGAAGGAGTTGACGTTGATCAAACCTAAAGATCCTGAATTGATTTTTCTCGCAGCGAGAGTGCTCGCGGCGAGAAACGACATTTCGGGAGCTCTTAAGTTGATTCAGCAAATCCCCGAGGATGCTCCGCAAGCGGGTCCAGCCAGTGGTCAGGCAGCAGAATGGTTGGTTGCTAAAGGAGATTTACGCGCTGCGGAAGCAAAGCTTCTGAAGTTGATCAAGCAGTATCCGAACGCCGTCCCGGGCTTGCGACTTTTAGCACGACTTTACAACGCCGAGGGTCGGCGTTGGGAGGCACAGCGTTATCTTGATCGATTGATTCGTCTAGGTGATTTCACGATGGGTGAATTGCTGGCCACCATCGACTGCAGAGACTATTACGATGAGGAAACGACCCGGAACGCGTTTGCTACCGCATTCCCGGACGATCCCTACGTACAGTTCGCTCTGATTCGAACCAAACTGCTCCGCAACGCCTACGGCACCTATGTCCAAGAACTACAGACCATGTCCAAGGAAAACCCGGACATGCTGGAACCATGGGTCTGGGCCGGAACATCACTTCTCGAACTCGACAGACTCGGCGATCTCTCAGAGTGGTTGAGGAAAAAACCTGGTGGCGCTGAACGCCATCCCGAGTATTGGTACGCCCTCGGTGGCCTGGTGCTTCGATCCGAAAAATACGAGAACGCGGCGAGGTGCTTTTGCGAAGCTATCCGTTTGGACCGTCGCCACGTTGCGGCTTACCAAGGCCTCTCCGATGCTCTTCTGGGAATGCAACGCATCGACGATGCGCAGCGGGTCAGAAAAATGGGAAATGACTTAGTGACCATCAACGATTTAACCCAGCAGATTTCCTACAACTACGGGGCTGCGGATCTGTTTTCAAAGATTGCGCTATTGTTTCAAGGACTTGGCGATGACGTTGCAGCTTTTGCTTGGGAAGCGACCGGTTTAGCGATCGGTAAGCTTCCCATGACAGAGGGTTTGAAAACTGAACAACAAGCTCTCCGCAAGGGAAAACTTCGGGAGCCCTCGGTGCTCGATGGATTGGACTATGAAAAATGGGAGCTACCTACCAATTTTTCAGATGGGCTTCCGACCGCGACCGACTCTGCACTAGCAAATAAGGGGGACGATCGGACGCGAGACAATGGAATACTTTTGGAAGACGTGGCCGGGCAATTGGGCGTCGACTGCGCCTACGATAACGGCTCCAAACCCAACCGTGGCTGGTACACTATCGAAGGCGTAGGCGGTGGCGTAAATGCATTCGATTATGACCGAGACGGTTGGCCTGATCTGTCGTTCTCCCAAGCCGGTGATTCGCCCGCTGTTGCAGAACCTCGCTACAAGCCCAAGAGTCTTTACCGTTCCTTGGGTGGCGCAGCGTTCCGGGATGTTGCAATTTCCGCAGGTGTTGCAGACGTTGGGTATGGACAAGGAATCGGCATAGCAGATATCGACCAAGACGGCTTCGGCGACCTGCTCATTGCCAATTTGGGCGTATCCAGAATTTATCGAAATAACGGTGACGGAACATTTGAGTACATGCAGATTCCCCAAGTAGATCCACTTTCGCAATGGAATAGTTCCTTGCATGCCGCGGATATCAATGGTGATAATCTCCCCGATTTGCTCGACAGCTCGTACTTGTACGGTACGGAAGCAATTACGAAATGGTGCGAGGTAAAGAACTCGGCGCGTGGATCGTGCAACCCAAAGACCTTTCCACCTGGGAAGAACAGGCTCCTCTACAGCAACGGCGATTGGAGTTGGAATACTGCGAGCAGCGAGTTGCTCGAATCAATTCAAACAGGCTACACACTCGGTACGCTGGTCGCAAATCTCGATGGTAAAGAAGGAAACGATGTCTTCTTTGCCAATGATGTTTCACCTAATTTGTTGTTGCTCAGCAAACGAGATGAAAACACGGGTAATCGTGTTATGGTCGAGTGCGCAGCGGCTGCGGGAGTCGCCGTTGACAGTATCGGACGCGCTCAAGCGTGCATGGGCATCGCGTGTGGCGACCAAAATCGCGATGGGCTTTTGGATTTAATCGTGACGAACTTTTATAACGAAGTTAACACACTCTATCTGCAATCGTTTCCAGGGGTTTTTGTGGATGGTACGAGACGGTCCAAGCTTGGCGAACTATCGCTGGAGCAACTCGGTTTTGGTTGCCAGTTGGTCGACTTGGACAACGATGGATGGCTCGATTTTACCGTCGCCAATGGTCACATCGATGACCTGCGGACCGACAACATTCCGTGGCAAATGCCCCCGCAGATTCTTAGAAACGTTCAAGGCCAATTTCGATGGCTTCAGACTCCATCGCCAGGCAAGTATTTCGAAGGTCGATGGATTGGCCGCGGTATGCAGATGCTGGATTTCAATGTGGATGGAAAACCTGATCTGGTGGCCACCCATTTGGATCGACCTGCAGCGTTGCTTGAAAACCGAACCTCCACTGGCAATCATTTTGTTCAACTCGATTTGGTCGGGACGACAAGCGAACGGGATGCCGTCGGGGCTCTCATTCGCATTGAATGCGGGGATGAGTTCTGGGTAACGAGCATGTCGGACGGCGAAGGCTACTTTGGCTCCAACGAGCACCTCATCCACTTGGGCCTCGGAAAACAGGCCAAAATCAACCGTATTTCGATTGACTGGCCTAGTGGCCAGCATGAAGAATTTGAATCCTTAGAATCCGATAAACGGTATTTGGTGGTCGAGTCTGTTGGCATCTCAACGCTTTCCCTGCAAAGTCCAAAGTCGCAATAGCACAGACCAACGCTGGAATAATCGGATCGACCGTTATTGCCACTACCATATCGACTGCTTCGAGGCTCCTTCGGTGAGCCAATCTGTGAAATCTGCGTCCCCAGTGTAAAGCCTGTCATATCTTTGGGGAGTTTCGCATCTTCCCCAGGGAAGGTATGCGCATATACTCCAGGCGTTTGGTTCAGTGCGGGGTAGTAGTACCTCGCAAGCGTGCTTCGTATGAGTACTCCGATTTGCATCACAAAACAGAGCATGGATCTCGCCCAGTCATTGGGTGTGTTCTGTGTTCCTTTTTCGCTGGAGCCCAAGGGGCTACGGGATTCCGCGTACCTCTGGAAGCTCGAGGGAACGTTCGGAGCCGAGTCGAACTCGGTATTGGAAACGGTTCGGAACGCCGACAGCAGCGGGTCTGAGCAGCTTTTCCAACTACTACCCGAGGAATCTATCTTCGCTGTGCCTTTGATCGATGCCACCGCCAAGTGGTTTGGTGTGGGTAAGATTTCGGCACCGGCGACCGATTCGACGCGACTTCTTTTGAAGATAGCTCGCGAGGCCATGCGTCGAGGGCATGAATGCAATCGTCAACTGGAAACCGTTGCCAAGTTGGAACACGATCTCAGCCGAGCCTGGGATGAGCGACTTTGGTTGCGTCAATTGAACACCGACCGAGCCAAACGCAAGGCTCGCAACAATCATTCGCGTCAATCCTTGGAATCCTTGCGATCCATACTTCATGCCGAAGCCATGGGGCTCTACGTCTATTCCGATGTTTCCGACGAAATGCAAGGTATGCAATCGACCGTTGCTGGCAAAGGGGCTTGGCAAGTCTCCGATATGCAGCAATTGCTTCAGCGGATCATCAAACCGGTTTGCGGCGAATCGAAGATTCTGAACGACCAGCAGATCAAATTACCCAATGGGGTTGTTTATTCATGCGTGATCGTTCCCATCGGGGATATCGACGCGTCGGGTTACCTCGTTGCCATCAACCGTCGCCCACCCGGTATTTCGAAACCCAGCGATGAAGATCGTCGATTCGATAGCCATGCAGCGGAAATGCTTTATGAGCTTTCATCGTTCTTGGTCATCGATGGACAGAACAACCTTTTATTCAAAGAAGGCGAACAATTGGTGCTCGGTACGCTTCGAGCGATGAGCAATGCGATAGATGCTCGCGATCCGTACACTCATGGGCACAGCGAACGGGTCGCTCAATTGGCCTACGAGATTGCTGTACGGCTGCAGCTATCCGAGGTAGCTTGCCAAGAAATCTACCTGGCTGGCATACTCCATGACATCGGAAAAATTGGTATTCCCGATACGGTGCTTCTGAAGCCTGCGAAGCTGACGGACGAAGAGTTCGCGATCATTAAAAAGCATCCAGAGATCGGATATCGGATCATCGAAGGACTAGGCAAACTCCGATTTGCATTGCCGGGGGTGCTTCATCACCACGAGCGTTGGGATGGAACCGGTTACCCATACCGACTCCGCGGCGACCAAATCCCACTCATGGCCAGAATCATTGCGGTGTCCGATGCGTTTGATGCCATGACCAGCAACCGAATCTACAAAGCGGCTGCGGATAAGGAACAGGCGATGGAAATCCTACGATCCGGAAGAGGCACACAATGGGACGCACAAGCGGTTGATGCGTGCTTAAATTATCTAAAAGAATCACTTTCCGCTGAGAATGACCTAGATTCAAACGGTTTAAGTTCCATTTCGAATTCCCATGATTGGAGATTGGTATCCCGCGCAATCAGCGTCCTGCAATTGTAAGCCCGGCTTTGCACGACGGTTTGGTCCAATCGGTCCACCATGATTTCCCCCAGCCTTCACTCGATCCATCCAGCAACGATTCTCCCGAAATCGTACATGGGATTCAACATCTACCTCTCCAACCGAGAGGGTGAGAAACCTATCAAATTCATCTCGAGTAATCAGTGGGTGAATGACTCAGATTGTGGAATGTTGCGTGGCAATCCAGTGCTGCGTGTGTTCATTGACTCCAGCTCACTGAATTCCTACCGCGAATACTTGGGGAGTTACGCGAATCAGTGGATGTCCGATCCGGATCTTCCTTGTTCATTAAAATCCGCGCTCTTACTCGACTGCGTTCAAGCGAAATGGCGACAAGGTGCCGCTTCGAACGATTGGCAATACCTCGCTGGCCTCGCCCGCGATATCAGCGTCCCCATCGCTGAGTTCATCAGCGTTGTTGGTATGAAGATCACCGATGTCCTGCAGACGATGGACCTGGGTGTTGATCTCACGACTCATTCGCTTCGCACTGCCATTTATGCGACGATTCTCGGGAACGAAATCGGCTGCGATCGCAAAACGCTGGTTGAGATTTGCATCGGAGGACTCCTTCATGATATCGGGAAACGACACATCGGCGATGAAACTGATGATCACTATGATTCGGAAGAACGACGTCTAGCGGCCCATCCTACGATCGGTTTTAGGCGACTCTGCCACCTTACAAATTTCCCGAAATTATCCCTCCTCATGTGCTACCAACATCATGAGACGATGGATGGAAGTGGTACCCCTGTCCAATTGGCCGATGACGAGATTCATTTCGCTTCGCGCATCTGCGCAATTGCGAATCGCTTCGACAAATTGACATCCAACGAAAACCCTAGGATGGCCTATTCCGCAGGTGCTGCTGGGCGCATTCTAGAACAAGACAGATCGAAACGTTACGACCCGGAGATGATGAAAACATGGCTGACGCTACTCAAGAGTCATTTGAAGAACTCCTCGACCTCTACCCACTTGATTTCGTAATTCCCCAGAAGATCCGCGACGAACTTCTCAGGAAGGGAATCGCTGTGTCTGTGCACGGGGATAAGCGAATGGCGCCTCGATTCCGTACCAACGGATCGGCGATCATGTCGTGGATCAGTTCTCCGGAAGCCATGCCGCAACCTCAACCAACTCGACAAGTGGTCGTGAGGGATCTGTCCAAGACGGGCGTTTGTATTCTTACCAGCTCCGAATGGTATCCAGAGCAGGTCTGTAGGATGCAATTTGCCGTGGGCGAGATGACCGCTCGCGTGATGCGGGCCCGTCGACTCGGGCAACGCTGCTTCGAGATCGGATTACGAGTCATAAAATTCGAACGCAGCGATAGCGAATAACCCTACGTGAATAATCCAGCATTAGCAATAGTCCAACATTAGCTGGCGAAACGGCTCTTGCCTGTACCAGCCTTCGCCTCGCCTATCGGCCAGCATTGAAAACCAAGCTGCTGCACCATGCTCTGGATACTCGCTGCAAAGTAAGGTCGTACGATCAAGACGAATCCGACTCCCATGTTAAAGACATGGTCCATCTCGGACTGCTCAACCTCACCGAGCCTCTGTAACCACTGGAAGACGGGAGAGACCTCCCACGAGCCTCGCTCGAACACCAAGTCCACCGTTGGAGGAAGGATCCGCTCCGTGTTTTCCAATAGTCCGCCACCCGTAATATGGGCTAAGCCATGCACAACATTCTTTACTTTGTAGTGCGACAACACCTTGCGAGTTAACTTGCTGTAAAGAAGTGTTGGCTCCAAAAGTGCATCGGCAACGGTTTGTTGCAAATCGGGGACATAGCTGTCGAGCTTTAGCCCAGCCTTATCAAAGATGATCTTTCTCGCCAAACTGTAGCCATTGCTGTGAATGCCGGATGAGTTTACTCCGAGGATGACGTCGCCATCTGCAATGCTCTTTCCAGACACCATATCCTTTTTATCGACAACACCAACACAGAAACCAGCTAACTCATAGTCGCCAGTGTGGTAGTGGTCCGGCATGATCGCTGTTTCGCCACCGATCAAACTGCACTCGGCTTCTATGCACCCATCCGAAATACCTTGGACCAATTGCTCGAGCAACGCCGGATTGTCTTTGCCCATCGCCACATAATCGAGGAAGAATAGCGGCTCAGCACCCGTGCATAGAACATCATTGACGCACATGGCAACCAGATCGATCCCGATTGTCGTATGGCGTTCCGCCCCAATGGCAACTTTCAATTTCGTACCGACCCCATCCGTCCCCGACACCAAAATCGGCTGCTCGTAATTCCTCGCGAAGAGTCGCTGAGAAAAGTCGAGAGCGAACAACCCGGCGAACCCACCGTCATTTCGCAAGACACGGGGTGTGAAAGTACGGTGCATCAGTCGGGGCAAACGCTGCATCGACTCTTCGTACAGCTCAAGATCAACACCGCTGTCTTTGTACGTAATGGCCATGCAAACTCAACCGATGTAGGAACGTGAAAGGCGATAGAACTGGAATTTCACTGCTGGCTACCAAATCGCTGAACCCGCATCCCGGGCCCTAGCTTTCAGCCGTCCAGATTATCGCCAACGGCGAACTCTCGGCGAGGGGTTATCAAAGAAATTCAACCGCAAATCATTGCAGTTTCGACAAAACCCGTTAGACGCGACCGATAATCTCTTGATCAAAATAATTGATGCACATGCCCGCGTCCACGACCAATGTCTGGGCATTGATTCCCGAAGAGCGAGGACTGAGCAGGAAAGCCGCAACATTCGCTACTTCTTGCGTAGTTAAGCCATCCTTCCGAGGAATCGCTCGCTCGGCAAACAAATAGGCGTCCACGTAGCCGGGGATACCCGCCGACGCGCTCGTCTTGAGCAACCCGGCACCCACCGCATTGAACCGGACTTGGGAAAAACGGCTGAACGATTTGGCTAAAAACGCAAGCGAAGAATCGAGCGCCGCTTTGACCGGCGCCATAAACCCATAACTCTCGCTTGCCATCTTCGTGGTTGAAATGCTGATGGTCACGACCGATGCATCAGCCACCATACAGGGCTTCAGCGCGTTGCTGATCGCTATGAGCGAAAAACAAGAAATATCGACGGCCTGGAGAAACTGCCGCCGCGTCGTCTCATGAAAGGGCTTGATCCCATCACTGTAGTCAGCAAAGGCGATCGAATGACAAACTCCCTGGATGGGTATGTTTGCCTCGGCGAGTTGCGAAGCAACTCTGTCGATCTCATCCTGCTTCTCAACATCACAAACATAGACAGGACGCCCAGGAAAAAGCTTCGTGACCTCCTCCTGCCGTTTCGGCGTGCGTACTACGTAAACCGTGTCCGCACCCGCCTCCTCCAAGGTCTTGCCCACGAACGCAGCCACACTTTTTTTGTTGGCCACGCCGAAAATAATTATCCGCTTACCGTCTAATTTCAAATAGTCCATCAAAGCCTACATGCCACCGAAGGAAGGACCAGCAGTGCTTGTAGCAGTCACTTTGTTCTTGATCGACTTGTTGGTTTCCGCCTTCTCAAGAACATCGCCGATGTCCGATCCGGACCACTTGGTATTGATCAATTTCAAGTTCGCAAACTTTTCGTTTGCGGTCCAACTGTCCAGGCCTGATGTATCCAATTCGGTCGCTTGAACGCTGAGTCGACGCAGCCGGGGCAATGTCAAAAATCGCTCGATCGTCTTCGAGTCGATTTTATCGCATTTCACCGAAAGGATCTCCAGATCACGAAACTCGAGCAGCAAATCGATATCGGCCGGGGTCAAGCCTGGATCTTTCCAGTACACGACCTGTACCGGCAATGGCTTCATGTCAGTGATGTACTTTTCGAGCGGCGATGGCTCTTTCGGCGGCTCCGACTTTTTAGGAGCGGCTGCTCCCTCGGTCCCTTCTTCCGCACCCTCATCCCCGCCACCTCGGCGCCGGTTGTTCCTCGGCTGGGCCGCGAACTCGTCGTCATCACCTCGATGCTGCAACTGAACGAAGTCCCCGTTCTTGGCCTTCAACCTGGCGATCCGACTGTTGTGGTTGAGCCAGAACGAATAGATGTATCCACAAAACCCTAGCGCCCCAACCAAAAGTAAAAGCCCAAGGATCGCAGCAGGCCCAAGACCCTTCTTAGGTGCCGGTGTGGTTGGTGCTTCAGGTTCCAATAGTTCGTCAGACATGAACGTTCGCCTGTACAGAAAAAAGACTACAAGTATGGACTAAAAGAAATGACCGAAAGGGACGACATTCCGAGGCAACAGTCGGTCTTGCCAATCGCAAATCGCCGCTGGCGTGGGCAATCATTGCCCCAGGCGCATGATAGACCGGCTAGAAGACTTTGTCACGGGCTTAATTGCCTGTTAAGTCATGGGCAATCGAAAGCTCTTGCAACGTACCCGCCGTGACATCCTGGATCCGGAACCGAATCTGAATGGAGGGCATTTTGTAGGCAAACGGAGGGCTGGTTTCTCGTTCCGATTCCTCGTCGGTGGCCCCGTTGCCGTCATCGTCCAAGCCATCCACGCCGGCATCTGGGAGCAGGTTGGAAGCCGAAGCGGCCAAGCCAAATCGAACTAAACCATTTGCGGACATTCCTAACGATTGCCGATTTCCGTCCGATTCATAATAGTCTGTAAAGGTATCGAAGGTTGGCTGATAGACGTTGCTAGACACGTTGAATCGCCCCGATTTGATCAATGACGCGTTCGGCAGCACAGTCGTCCCCATCGACAACGGAGCAAACCCCGACAACGCAGAACTCCAGAGACTTGCTTGCTTGCTGATCACCGCTCCCCAGTCCTTCGTAAAGTGAGACATCCCGGGGGCCCCATCCGTCAACGTCACCGACTGGGAAAAGTTGCTGATTTGGTTAACCACTCGCCGTCCCCAACACAGATCGACGAAAGTCCCCGAGTTTGCGATAACCGGGGTGGAGCCTTCGAACTGGCGGATCATCAATCCATACCCGGGGTCCCCAGGACCAACAATCAAATCGTCCGTTTGAGGCCAACCGGCTTCACTGCGGTCGTCTGTGGTACCGTTGAGGTCGTCGTCGACACCCAAAATCCCCCAGCCGCCATCTGCACCAGGTGCCGCAAACTGCTGCGCCGTCGCATCGAATCCGCGAACATCGAATCCAACAACATTCGAGGCTACGATCTCCTCAAGAGTTGGAGTAATAACAAGCCCCCCCGCGTTATCTCTCGAAACCGATGTCCTGAAGAACGCGGCAGGGATGAAACCGCGATCGAAAGGCTTCATGGTTCCGTAGTCGATGGCCGTTGGACTTCCTCCATCATCTTGCGTCACATTGCCGTACGCCAGATTGGTCATCCGCAAGTAACCACCGGTGGAATCGGATTCGTTGGTCAAGGCCAGAACTGGCAGCGAAGCCGTGTTATCGCCGCTTGGTGCAACGTAATGCGCAAATCGATTTTCAGGCAGTTGCAAATCCGCGAGCGAGTTTGTCTTTAACACCAACGCATCGCGAACCGAATCATAAAACGATCGAACCGATAGATCGCACCGCTGATACGCGAAACGCATGTGATAACGGAAACTGTCGGTGCTACCCACTGCAACAGGCAAAGGCCGAACAGCCACCTGCGGATCACTAGGTATCGTCATGCCAGAAGGCGGGGTAATGTTCAAGTCTGGGCGGATCAATAGAACACGGCGGCACAATGCGATCCGGTCCGGCATACCATCCGTATCAGGAACTCCATCTCCAGTCCGATCTGCAACTGGGGCAACATCCAAGACGGGGTTGGAGGGAGGAATCACGCCATAACCACTATTCCCCAACTCCGCAATTTCGATCGAGCCCAAATCATTAAGTGGTCGCATGAACCATGCGATCTCCGCATACTCGGAAGCCACCGTTACGTCGGTGAAATAATCATCCTCGACAATCGCACTGCTCGAACCAGTGGTGTTGTATTGATGAATCTTGAGCAACGCCAAAGGCACCCTGCCTCGGAACCATTCGCCGTCGCGAGCCTTGGCAGTGAACATCAAAACATCATCGATGTCGGACCAGCGACTGGCGCTGATTCGGTCTTCAATCTCGGCCCCCGCTGGATTGTAATTAAACAGCATCGCTGTCGAATCGCTGATGGGACCGTCGTTGTACATGAAGTACCCATTCGCTGCCTGGTACGACTGAGGCAGTGTATTGGTATTGACGGTCAATCCGTTCAAATCCGATCGAAGCAATCCCGACAGCGAACGCAACTGGTCGCTCCCAGTCAAACGAGCCCGACCCGCTGTCACCCCTTCGCTCATCGTCTTAAAACCTTGAGCCAGCGCCAGCATGATCAGCAACGTCAACGCTGTGGCGATCAAAACCTCGATCAGCGTCATCCCGCGGCGAACATTCAGCGTCGTTCCGCGGCGGCAAATCGGCATCATGTAACGACGGGAACATTGCTGCATTGCTGTGTCGCCAACCTGCGGACGAACCACAAACGGTTCGCAATCGAACGCACTTACCGGAAGGTCCGCCGAACGCGTGGACAGACTGACAGCAGAGAGCCTCATCATGAAACAACTTTCCGTAAATAAAACCCGCAGCAAAAGGAGGAGGGTGTGTGGTCACAAGGGTAGTGGTGGAGGCTGTTCACCACACGCTCAATTACACCTTCCTATCGCCCAAAAGTCAAGTTTTCTCGATGTTTCACCTTGGGAATCAACGGAGGAATGCCCCTTTTGCGATTGCAACGATGCGTCGATGGCGTGCCGTGAACGCCCGCTTGGCACCCTGGCTGGAATTTCGGCATGCCTCGGCCCATGCGGCTCAATCCCCCGCCAACACTTGCTCCAACCGCCCGAGATTGGCCTCCACGCTGAATCGACTCTCCACCAATTCTCGCCCCTGCCGCCCTAGATTTCGTCGCAACTCAGGATCGACCAGCAGCCGCCGAAGCCCCTCAAACCACTCTTCCTCATTCGATGCGGCGATCCCGACTCGGCCCCCAGCCCCGCCTCTGTCCCCAGCTAAGATATCGGCATTCACACCGATCGGAGATGCAACCGCCGGAATCCCAATCGCCATGTACTGCACCAGCTTGGTCGCCGCTTTGTACTTCATCCACTCCTGATCACTGGGTAATGGCATCACCCCGATGTCCATCGTCCGCAAAAACCCGAGTTCCGTTTCCGGCGCCCATCGCTCGAACCGGATATCGACTCCTGCCAAGTCGATCCCACGGAGCGGTTCATCGGTCGGCGCGACCACCAAAAGGGTGAACGAATGCTCCCTGGATAACCTCCGTAACGCTCCCGCGCAAACTCGCATGAACGCTAGATTGGACGTCGTGCCAATCCATCCGATCGTCGGTTTGCTGGGCGGCTCCAATGGGTAATCCCGGCAGTGATACCTTTCGAGCGATACCGAAGTTGGGATCTCAGTAATCCGATCGTGGAACTGAGCCACATACTCCCTGAGCGGCCGATTGCTGACAATCACGTGATCGCTCATCCGGATCAGCTTGGGAATCTTTTCCGGGAACTGCAAAAAGATCGCGTCGTCGACATCCAGAACCAATCGCGGTGTCCATCGACGAAACCGTTCGTCCATCCATGTGCTCTCATCATGAAATGCCCCTCGCTCCAAGTAAATCGTGTCGGGGCGAAACCAGCGAGCATCGAGGCTTTGCAGCCAGCGGTTGGCCCGTTTGATTTGATAACTCGGACGCCAACCTAACTTCGGGTAGTAATCATAAACACTCGGATGACTCGTCCACATCCGGCAACGATGGCCTCGAGCTTCCAACGGTTTTTGGAAAGCAAAAAAACGAAAACGGGTCGACGGCACGTTGGCTCCGAGCGTTACAAACCCGAGCCTTTTCGGTTTCGGGCGGAGCGAAGAAGACGCATCGGTTAGTTCGGCCACAGTACGGTTCACCCTTCGTTGAACTTCCGATCGCGTTCACACCCCAATACAATATCATCACCGAACACAACATCCTCACCTCAACCATTGGCCAAAGGCACCATGGCCGAACGCAGCTTGAATCGCTAGCTGTGCATTCTGGCGAGCGGATGACCACCAGCGATGATCTCCGATTCCGCTGCAGACAATTCTTCCAATCGCTGCCGCACCAACTCAGAGTCTTGAAATAACCTCGCCAACCGTACATAGGTCGTGTGGTGACGAGCTTCGGACTCGAACAGGGAGCCATAAAAATCGGCGAGCTCTCTGTCGTCGATATGCTCGCGTAGGAGTTTAAACCGCTCGCAGGATCGAGCCTCGATCAGCCCTGCGGTGAGCAGTCGATCGACCGCCCGGTTGGGTTCGTCCGAGCGCACTAGTGCGTTCAGTCGTTTCCCGTAATCGCCGGGTCTTAAGCGTCGAAAGCGTATGTTTCGGCGTTTCAAGAGATCGAGGACCCTATGAAAGTGCTCCAGCTCTTCCTGGACGATGACCGTCATCTCTCTCGTCAACTCCTCACAATCGACATAAGCCCCGATCAAGTTCATCGCGGTCGCAGCCGCTTTGTACTCGCAGTGAGCATGGTCGATAAGTATTTCAGGTAGATTCCCCTGAACTTGCTTGAGCCAGCGACTTTGGGATTCGCTCTGCAGATGCAACATCGCCCTTGCTACTCCTTCGTGTCCTTAGTGTTACCATCCGAAGTGTTACCATCGGGCCCCAAGAACATCAGGTGCTGCCATGGAAGCCGGTCATACTGCTTGACCAACCGAAACCCATTGGCCTCGTATTCTTTCAAAATCTGCTTCTTAGTCATCTTGTGCTCCGGCTTGATGGGGACTTGCGGATCTTCGCCTCGAAACTCCACCAAAGCGATCACGCCATCCTTTTTGAGAGAACGACGCATGGCGGAAAGCATCTCCACCGGATTGGAGAACTCGTGGTAAACATCCACCATCAAAATCAAATCCAACGTCCCTTCAGTTTCCTTAGGACTGCTGGTTTCCTTGGGATCACTGGGCTGCTTGGAAGAGCCGGGCTGCTTGGAAGAGCCGGGCAGCTTGGGATCATGGGGCAATCCGAGGATCATGTCGACATTCTTCAAATTGTTCTGTTCACAGCGACGCGACAACTCCTGCAACATTTCAGGTTGAATGTCGACCGCGTAGACCTTGCCTGCCGGGCCTACCCGTTTGGCCAATTCGATCGTGTAGTAGCCATCGCCACAACCCATGTCACAAACGACCATACCCGGTTGAATCCCCAATTGCGCCAGCATCTCCTCCGGGTTCTCTTCTTGGATTCGTTCCGGTCGGTTCAACCATGGGATTCCGTGGTAACTCATCGGCAATGCGATACGTCGTCCCAAGTACTTGGTCAGTGGTTCAGGAACCTCGGACCCCGTGGGAATTCCGCGACGGTCTGATTTGTCTTGAGATTGGCAGCGTGGCGCAACTCCACCGAGCACTAGGCACACCGATGCCGCAGCAACCCAGACAACCGCTCCCCAGGCGCGATGCTTCTGTTGTTTATCCATCGATCGATTCGTGCTCATCGTCTGTACTCTCCAGAGTGACTGGTCGAAAACCAGGGTGTCGCGAGGATTCTAAATAGGCATCCAAAATAATATGCGCCGCAATTTTATCGAGTTGTTTCTTACGTTGCTTGTGAGTCAGCTCAACTTCTCTCAACAATCGGGTCGCGAGCGCCGTCGTATAACGTTCATCGATGAACCGGACTGGGCGTTCGGTCGTCTCCATCAACCATCGCGCAAACGCCCGCGATTCTTTGGCCTTGGCACTATCCCGGCCATCGCAGTGAATCGGTAGCCCAACCACCCAACCCAGGATCTGATTGTCCTGTGTCAACTTGCGAAAATACTTAGCCTCAAGCGGTTCCGGACGTCTCTGGAAAGTCTCGAGCGGACTGGTCCATGTCCTACTGGGATCGCAGATCGAGATCCCAATACGTACGGTCCCGTAGTCGATTCCCGCCAATCGACCCGTTGCCGGCCAACCCAATTCTTCCTCGTCGAACTCGCCCAACTTTCGCAACTTCCGCAATTTGGCTTGTTTCTAGTTCCATCCTCCAGGTATTTCTACCCGCCGGTACAGTATTGGACCTCATTCGAAGAATGCATGCAATGATGTTAAAACCCTTACGATTTTCGCGTCGCACTTGGATTGCCGTGACTTGTGTCGGTATCTTGCTGGCTCCGATCAGGGGATTCGCCCAAGACCCATTGGACATCAATGAGGCTGAGCGGATGTTCTCGTACAACACCGTAGAACTGAGAGACCAACTCACCTATGGGCTCCGGGTCGCATTTCCCGAACAACAAGCCTTTGTCGACCAAGTCGTAGCGAAAGTCGACAGCGGAGAGATGTCGCGGGCCATGGTGAATGTGGTCTTCGTATGGGCGCGGAAGCGGAAACCCAACATTCCGTTCCCCTATTTCGAAGCGGTCATGCGATTGCTTGCAGAAAAACGAGGTATCTCGTTCGATTGAACGGGTCTCTAACTGTGTTTCTACGGGGTGTTTCTACGGGGTGTCGGTTTTTTCCTGCTAGCTCCAAACTAGCAATTCAAACCTCCTAGTTACAACCGGCAGCTTGGTAGACTGCGTCGAGTACTTGTTGCGTTTGCAACGTCATCGTGCCCCAGCTCTCGTCGGGCGTTTTTCCTCGCAAGGCTGCGTGGAATGTCTCAAACATGTTGATTTCTTGAGATGGGGCATGGCCAGAGTCGTATTCGGCCACCGAGAATCGCTTCACACGTCGATGCATGTGGAAATCGCATTCATTGGCGGCGAACTCCGGTTGCACAACGTCATAACCCACGTTGGATCCAAAGATCGGCAGAACGAAATCGTCCACCCAAACACTTCCTTTTTCACCGCTGATGTGAACCCATTGCTGGTGCTGCGTCGCAAAGGAGCAGTAGAAGCTGGCTGAGACGCCGTTATCAAAAAGAAGCTCAGCAGAAAACTCGGCAGGAACCGGCCGCGGGCTTCCGTCACCTTGAAACGTTCTCAAGCATTTTGCGGTAACGCTCGTTGGCATACGCCAGCCGTTCACCCACAAAATCATTCGGATGTTGTACCAACCCAAATCCCCCAACGCACCATGTGGCTCGTAGTTGGAGTTGGACCGAATGTTCGATTTGCGAAATGCTTCATCCCCGTTGAATGAAAAGTGGGTAGCGATTCGAGTGATCGGACCAACCGAGGTTCCATCATCAAGCGTTTTTCGTAGCATCGGCAATCGCTGGCTGTGCATGAACATGACCCCATCCATGAACTGAACCTGGTTCGCTTTGCACACGTCGAGAACCTCCTGCAGTTCACCTGCCGTGAGGGCCGCTGGCTTTTCCGCCAGTACATGCTTGCCATGCTTCGCGGCCGCGATGATCCATTCTTTGCGAAGTGCGGTTGGTAGCGGAATATAGACGGCATCGATCTGTGGATCTTCCAGCAACGATTGATAACTCGCGTACGGTTTTGGCGTTACCTTTTGCGGGCAACTTCCTTGGCAATCATCGATAAATTTTTGCGCTGTTGCCAAGTCACGACTGGCGACCGCCGCCACACGACCATGTTTCGTCCTCGCCAATGCTCTCCAGTTCTTTTTGGCAATCCCCGCCGTGGAGAGAAATCCCCATCGGCAATGTTCAGAGGGTAATGGCAGCATCGCGAGAACCTTTTTTGGTAAGTGGTGATACGGAGTGTTGGTACGAGGTGTCTGAGATACGATTCGGTACGCCCACGGCCCGATATTCCATCGGTTTTCGAGGTTTTCGCAAGGGGCCTCCAGAGAAAGTCCTCCCGGTGGCCACGATTCCCATGGTATTTTCATTGTTGCGTTTTTGCGGGATTGTACTTTTCAACCATCACAATGGACCTTGGGCACTTCGCATCCACCGTTCATAATCGATGCACGTTCAACAGGAACAAACCTCTTTCGAGATAAGCAAAACATGGATCGCACGGCTTACTTGGCTCGCAGGCAACGCATCGCCAGCGTTATGCTCCTGATCATGATGTCGGCCAGTCCGAGTATCATCACCGGTTTCAGCATTACCGGTTTCAGCATCACCGCAGCGCGAGCCTATGGCCAATCCACGCCTTCAGCCACCTCCCGACCTGCAGCCGCCCCCCGACCTGCAGCCGCCAGTCCCGTCCAGCTCTCGCTCACCAAACAAATTGAGGTGGCGCCCGGGACTCAGAGGTTTCATCGAATCTCCGAAACCGCCACGTGGGACGCGAATCGAACCGCAGTGATCGTCTGCGACGTCTGGGATTCGCATCATTGCCTGAGCGCGGTTCGGCGGGTCAACGAAGTTGCTCCGCGGATCGATCGTTTTGTAGATGCGATGCGACGACAAGGATCCACGATCATCCACGCCCCCAGCGATTGCATGCCCTACTATGCAACGCATACAGCGCGACTTCGCTCGCAATCGGTACCCATCGCTCCTGAAACTCCCGAGGGCATCTCAAAATGGTGCGATCGCATCCCGGCTGAAGAAGGCTATCCGTATCCGGTGGACCAATCCGACGGAGGCGAAGATGACGAGCCTATCGAACACGCCCAGTGGCAAGAGACGCTTCGGGACATGGGCCGGAATCCGAAGGCCCCGTGGCAAAAGCAAACCGAACTTATCCGGATCGATGAAGCCAATGACTTCATCAGCGATAGCGGCAAAGAAATTTGGAGCATCCTAGCGTCGCGTGGGATTGAGCACGTGATGCTCTGCGGGGTCCATACCAACATGTGTGTACTCGGACGCCCATTCGGCCTAAGGCAGCTCAACTCGCACGGAATGCATGCCGTTTTGGTACGCGACCTTACCGACACGATGTACAATCCCCTTCGCTGGCCCTATGTCAATCACTTCAGCGGCACCGATGCTGTAATCGATTACATCGAACGCACGGTTTGCGAAACGATCACTAGCGACCAAATTCTCGGCGATCGTCCTTACCGTTTCCCATTGGACGATCGCCCCCACTGGGCAATCTTGATCGCAGAAGACGAGTACAAAACCGAGGAGACCTTGGGACGCTGGGCGACCGAGCACTTGGCCAAGGACTTCCGAGTGTCACTCGTCTACAGTGCAGCCGATTCGCCGAACCAACTCCGGGGCCTTGATGCACTCGACGATGCCGATGCCCTCCTGGTCAGCGTCCGGCGCCGTCCTTTGCCCGAATCCGACCTGAAAAAGATTCGTTTATTCGTCGCCTCCGGTCGTCCCGTACTGGGGATTCGTACTGCTAGCCATGCGTTCAGTCTTCGCAACGGAGCCGCATCGCCCGGTTTGAGCCAATGGCCGGAGTTTGACGCGCAGGTGTTCGGCGGAAACTACACCAACCACCATGGAAATCACTTACCGACTACCGTTTCCGTCGATCCCCAAACCGACCACCCCCTTGTCGAATCCCCAGAACGGGGAAAAAACCTATACGTCAGCAAAGGCTCGCTCTACCGTGTCCAACCGCTCCGAGCCGGCGCGAAGATCCTTTGGTATGGAACGGTTGATGGTGAACTGGCAGAACCAGTCGCCTGGACATTTGTTCGAGAAGACTCCGGAAAATCGTTCTATACTTCCCTGGGGCACGCGAGCGATTTCGAACAAGACGACTTCTGCGCACTTCTGATGAACGCCTGCTATTGGTTGACCGACCGGCCAAAACGGGTAACCCCAGAAACCGTAGAACATGAACACCATCGCTACCGACGCGGCCAAGGCAAACAACGATAATCCCGAAGGTACGCGAATATGGATCGACAAAAGTATCAAGAATTGGTCGGAACTTTCTTTGAATGGAACCAAGCCGAACTGACCAAGATCTTTTCGGAACTTCTTTCGGCCGTGGCTGCGGAGAAATCACTAACTCCCGCGCAGATCATGAGCCAGAACTACGAGACCGCTCGGGCCAACCCAGAAATTCACGTGCTCCCAGGTAATCTAAAAGATGCCCGGGATGCAATCTTCCCGTATTTTTGGGGGACCGATAGCTGGAACAACCCGCTGCATCTGGAGAACGTCCGCGGACCTGCAAACCAAGCCTCCCTGATCGGAGCCCTGGCATGCTTGCTCAAAAACCCGAACCTCTGCACCGATCGCTACAGCCAACGCTCCAACGAACTCGAGGTCAAGGCGATTACGACTTTGGCCAACCTTATCTACTACCACACCATCGATCCCTGGGGCGTTTTCACCATCGGTGGAACCATTTCCAACTTCTACGGGGCCAAAATCGGTATTGAACGCGCTATCCCCGGTGCCATGCAGACCGGTTTACAAGGTCATCGAATTGTGGGTATCTGCTCGCAAGCAGGTCACTACTCCAACCAAACGGTCGCGGGTTGGTTAGGAATCGGCACCGAGAACTTGATCGAAATCCCCACCGATGAAAACCTCAGCATGCGCGTCGACCTGCTCGATGAAAAAGTGGAGGAACTACTCAGTGCCAAAGTCAAGATCGCGTACATTTGCGCCACCTTTGGCACCACCGATGGATTCGGAATCGATGATGTGAAAGCGATCCGGCAATGCGTGCAGTCACGCTGCGAAAAATGGAATGTTCCGATGCCTCAAATCCACGTTGATGCCGCCGTCGGCTGGGCAATCTCCATGCTGACTGATTACGATCGCCGCAACAATCCCCTTCAGTTTGAACCTTATGTTTTGGAACTGATCCAACGCGTACAATCGTACACGGAGGGATTGCGATATGCGGATAGCGTCACCATCGATTTTCATAAAATGGGACGAGGCCACTACCCCTCGAGCGCCTTCATCGTCAACCGCCGAGAAGACCTGAAATACCTTGCTCGATCAGTGAATGATACCCCCTATTTCTCCGATGCCGATGCGCGGCGCGACCCGGCCTTGTTCACGTTGGAATGCTCGCGTCCCGCGATCGGCCCCTATGCCGTGGTCGCTTCCCTCAACGGCATCGGATTGACCGGTTGGCAAATGCTCATCGCACGGTCGCTCGAAATGGCACAACGGCTCAAGGACCGGTTGTCCAAAATCGAGTACTGTAAAGTTCTCAATGCTGGAACGACAGGACCGAGCGTCAATTGGTGGGTCCTCCCCAAAGGCCGCAACGCTGAGGAGATCTTTCAACGGATGGTTCGCAATGAACTCACCGAAGAGCAACGAAGCCGCTACGCTCGTGAAATCCGGCACTTGTTCGACAAAAGACTCAAAATGATGGACCCTGCACTCGACGCTCGCCTCGGATTCACAACAAGTTTTGGATACTGCCCTCACGGCATCAACATTCCCGCATGGAAAGCCGTCTTCTTCAACCCAAAAACCACCGACGAAATGGTCGACCGCATCGCCACCAGCATCGAAGAACTCTAAACGATGCCTAGGACTAAGAATCCAACCCCCACATCGAGTGGGTGGCTCCAGGAATTTGAATCGCTCTGTGACCAAACGTGTCACAAGACGTCCGAAGCTGGATAGGGTCGCCCGATTGGGCATGCCATCTGTGTTAGACGTCTTGAGCTGCTCATTGAGCAAAGGAGCCATGCGATGCCGAACGACTTGAAATCCCCACCCGTTGCAAAAACATCTGTCGCAAAACCATTGGAAAGCAAAACGCAGGGCCAATCTATTTTGAAACCGAGTACGAAACCTTCCGCGGGTGAGCTTGACACCGCCATGAGCTCCGATCGCGGTGATCACGTCCGCAAAAACCTCGATACTCCTTTGGAGGCAACTTCTGGCATGACTGGCAAAATCATTGCCGACGTCTCGAAATGTGAAACGAATGTTTCCACGTTGAACCGCCAGTGTAGGATTCCGACCGAGTTCTTCCGGATGTTGAAAGAAAAATGGGGCTTCGACTCCCTTCGGATGTCCCAGCAACAAGCGATCGACTCCATCATCGCGGGCCGGGATACGTTGGTGGTGATGCCGACCGGTGGCGGAAAATCGCTGTGCTACCAAGCCCCTGCTGTTTTTCGAGGCGGAGTCACGATCGTTGTCTCGCCACTGATCGCATTGATGAAAGATCAAGTCGACGGGCTGTGCCAACTCGGGATCCCTGCAGTACGAATCGATAGTTCTTTGGATACGAATGAAAAAAGGATTATCGCGAATCGTATCCGCTCTCGTGAGATCCAACTCGTGTTCGTTTCTCCTGAACGCGCCGTCTCTGAAGATTTCATGAGATTGCTCGAGGGGAGCGACGTGCATGCGATCGCTGTGGATGAAGCCCACTGTGTATCCCAATGGGGGCATGATTTTCGGCCGGAGTACCGCCAGCTATCAAAGCTGCGCGAACGGTATCCAAACGCTGCGATGCACGCGTTCACGGCGACCGCAACTCAAAAAGTTCGAGACGATATCTGCGAACAGCTTCAACTCAGGGAGCCAAACGTTGTTGTCAGTTCTTTCGATCGCCCGAATTTGACGTATCGCGTTCTCAACCAACTGCAATTGGTCGACCAAGTCCGCGAGGTCCTTGATCGTCATCGGGGAGAAGGAGGGATCATTTATTGCTTGCGTCGCGCCGATGTCGAACAGATGAGTCAAACCCTCGCCCAACTGGGATACTCGGTAGCAGCGTACCACGCTGGACTTTCGGCAGAGCAGCGCCGCATCGCCCAGGAAGCATTCATCAAGGAATCGGTCGATATCATCGTAGCAACGGTCGCATTTGGAATGGGGATCGATCGATCCAACGTCCGGTTTGTAGTTCACACCTCCATTCCAAAATCGATCGAACACTACCAACAAGAGACTGGACGCGCGGGCCGCGATGGGCTATCGGCCGAATGCGTTCTTTTCTACAGCCTTCGCGATGTGCTAGCGATTCGACGGATGACGGAGTCCTCGCTGATCGAAGCCAAAGCCGACCAAGCTTTGGTCGAAGCCGTTCGACAACAAATTCAAGAAATGGATAGTTACTGCAAGACTCCGGTTTGCCGTCATAAATCGCTGTCGGAGTATTTCGGCGAATCCTACGATTCGGCTAACTGCGACGCTTGCGATGTCTGTCTGGGAGACACCGATAACGTTGCCGAGGCCAAGGTGATCGCTCAGAAAATTTTGTCCTGCATCCATCGCACTGGCGAACGATTTGGCATCAATTATGTCGTGGACGTTCTTGTCGGTGCCACTTCTGCCGATGTGCAGAGACGGGGACACACGACACTTAGTACCTTCGGCATTCTTAAAGAGTTTCCGAAAGAGCAACTTCGAGATTGGGTCCAGCAGTTGGTCGGCCAAGGTACCGTGGATCTCGTCGGCGATCCATATCCCATTCTAAAACTCAACATGAGGTCTAAAGAAACGTTGTTCGGTGACCATCAGCCTCGCTTGATCCATAATGCGGTCAAAAAGGCGAAAGCTTCGAAGAAGCCCCAGGCATTGGCGTTCGATTTCCCGAAAGACCTTTTCGAGGTTTTGAGAAAGCTGCGCAGGCAGTTGGCCGATCAGTCCAATATCCCACCCTATCTTGTTTTCTCCGATGCTGTCCTTGCAGAGATGAGCGCTCGCCGGCCTTCGGGTCGATCCGAGCTTCTCTTGGTCAACGGAGTTGGTGCTAGCAAAGCCGATCAATTCGGAAACGCATTCCTCGACGCCATTCGCGGTTACTGCAGTCAGACAGGGCTGGCCCTCGATGCATCCTTTGCCAATCAACCCCGTCCAATAGCAAGCTCCACCAGCACCGAATTGAAGTCGAACCTTCGGGCGCTTGCGAAACCACTCTTGCTTTCGGGAAAAAGCATCGAAGAAACCGCGGCTTCGATCGGCGGAGCTGTATCCACCGTAGGTGGCTACGTTGCCGAGCTGATCGAACAAGGCTTAATCGACGATATTCGACCTTGGGTTTCCGTCGACAACCAACTCAAGATCATCGGGGCAGCAGACAAAGTGGGTCGCGAACGACTCAGGCCGATCTTTGAAGAACTCGGAGGATCTATCCCCTACGATCAGATCCGTGCTACGCTCACTCTCGAACGAACCCAATCTCCAAACGGTATAGGAACATAGTCGCAAGCACATAGCCCACTGCTAGCAATCAGAGGTGCATCACGCACGACATTTAGCAATCAGAGGTGCATCACGCACGACATTTAGCAATCAGAGGTGCATCACGCACTACATTTGGGATGCTTGCCCAAGCCAAAGATTTGGCATCCCAAGGCGGCCGATCGCATCGCACCCACGATCAACCGCCTTGGGAAAGCCATCCCCCCTGGGAGTTCTCACCTGCGAGTCGGTGCAACTCGCAATTTCTAGAATCTTGTCTCAAATCGCTTTAGAAAACACCAGCAAAGTCTCGCATCCAAGGGCTCTCAGGAGCCGCTCCTGCGTTCTGCATCTGATGGGTGCTACCGACCGGATCGTTCGGAACAAACTTCCAAAAGACGCATCATGCGAGTGAGCACCACTGTGTGCGTTTGAGTATCGGTTCCCCTCTTAAAAATCATCCGTTCAACCCGCGTTGTCGGAATAGTCCCCCCATTCTCCGCATTTACTTTGCTCCATCACAAGGCATCGCGTGATGCAAGGCAATTCTCGCACCTTGAAAACAAGTTTTTTCGCTAGCAAACCGAATCCGAAGATGACTTGCTATCGCATCGCGGAAACTGCTAGAAGGACGCAGTGGCAGTGCGCCACGAAAATCGAAAATGGGTTGGAACACGAAGGCAAGGATTGCCGTGATGCTTGGACTGAAGAAACAAACGGCCCCATCTTTCGGGGTAACTCTGCTCCCCGCAACCATTCTTGGTTCGCTGGCATGCGGACTATTTTACTTTTTGATTTCGTTGAAGCCGCTGCGCAATGATTTATTGATTCGTTATGCGTTGTGCCATTGGGTCGCGATTGCATCCGCTTGGCTTTTTTGCATCGCAACCATTGTCTTGGTTCAGAAATGGTTTGCTGCACGGCGGCAGATGCAACTCGCGTTCGCTGCGCAACAAGTCCTTGATGAGCTTGTCAATCATCGCTCCTCCTCGGAACGTGAATCGCCGACCGATGGATATGGACGGAGTCAGTGGCTGAACACTTTATGGGGTTCCCAGAAACAATCACTCCGGCAAAGCTGGTTCGGCCAGCGGGTTTCGCAGTTGATAGCAAGGCAACTTAAACGCCGTTCAACGTCGCGTCTGGATGAAGATCTCCGAGAGCTTTCCGATCGCGATGCAGATGCTCAGCACGCAAGTTACGCGATCGTTCGGATCAACTGCTGGGCGATGCCGATGCTAGGCTTTTTGGGAACGGTAATCGGGATTTCCGATACCTTGGGACACATGGACGCCCAGGCGTTAGCCAGCGGCTCACAAGATGCAGTGAACAGCTTGACGAGCGGGCTGTACGTTGCGTTCGACACCACAGCCGTCGGTTTGGTGTTAACCATGATCGCCATGTTCATTCAATTTGCAGTCCAACGCGTCGAAGTCCAATTGCTAGGCATGATCGACGATAGTGTTGGTGGAGCGATGCATGAATGTCTGACCGAGACCGAAGTCCACGCCGATACCCGCGATGTGGAAGCATCCTTGCGATTGATCACCCAAGGCGTTTTGGAATCCATTGAGAAACTTGTCAACAAGCAGTCGGAACTGTGGCGAGACACGATCACGGGCGCGCACGCGCAATGGCAGCAGTTGTCCGATGGAACAACGGCCGCTGCGATGGCCGGTATCCGGCTTGGGATTGATGAATCGCTCCAGCAGCATCGGGACTCCATGCGAGTGCATCTTGACCGGGTCGTCGAACTTCACGCGGAAGGAGCCAGCCAAGTGGACGCGCGGTTGCAGCAGTGGCAAACCACGATCTCCGAACAAGCTCGCGCGGTATTGCGTCAGCAGCAGGAGATGAACAATCACGCGGAGCTTCTTCAAAAACTACTCGATTCGAGCCAAATGATTCATGCGATGCAAGGCCCCATCGAAGCGACTTTGCATCGGCTAACCGATGTCGATCGATTCCATGATGCAGCTGTATGCTTGACCGAAGCGGTCGCAGTCATCGGCACTCAGATGGAGCGGTATGGGTACTTAGGTCGGCAACCCGTTCGGCGCAGAACCCCTGAATCGGGCAGCGCGAGTTCCCCGGTTGGCGACGCGGTGCCCCTGTCTCCGATCGAGACTGCTCCTGAAAGTCCCGCCCCAAGTTCCGTACCGACGAACGACCAAGTCCATCTCCAACTATTCGATCCACAGGATATCGCGTCCGACGAAACCACAACGAAGAGAAAAGCAGGATGAGCCGTTCATCGCGACGAGGCGACGATCACGCGCCAGCGATGTTTCCTTTCCTGGCGGTTCTACTGTGTACCATCGGTGCCTTGGTACTGATTTTGGTCATTTCCGTAGTCCACTCGCGCGCGACGGCCGAGCGATCTATGGAAAGCCGAGTCACCCAGCGGTTGGAACAAGCTAAGGAGTCGTCGGACATCATGGAGTCCGTGTCTGACGAGTTGCAAGCTCGTCGAGAAAAGGTCAAGCAAGAAATCGAACGACGTCGTCGCGAACTTGCTAATATCGAGGACCACATCGCTCGCATGAATCAAGAAATGGAGCAACTTCGAAAAAAAGCAGAGGCCATTGAAGCGGCTGCAGACTTGGACGAAACCGAACAGCAAAACACTGAGCAACGCATGGCAGAGGTCCGCGAGGAGATCGAAAAGAAGAAGCGCGAGCTCGCGGAAGAAATCGAAAAACAGAAGAAACGAAAACCAGCATTCGCAATCCTTCCTTATGCAGGTCCCAACGGCACATCGCGACGCCCAGTCTATCTCGAATGCCGACAGGAAGGCGTCATCATCCAACCCGAGGGAGTCTTGATTTCATTCGCGGATCTGCGGCCGCCCCATGGCCCAGGCAATCCGCTCGATGCAGCGTTACGAGTGCTGCGAACAGCCTACCAAGAGAAAGACGCAACCTTTGGATTGACGACGCCTCCTTATCCATTGCTGATTGTGCGTCCGGATGGAATTCATACCTACGCGTTGGCTCGAGCCGCCATGTCGGGATGGGATGATCAATTCGGATATGAACTGATCGATGAAGAGATGGAACTAACCTTTCCTCCAGGCGCGCCGCAACTCGCGAACGATTTGAAAGCGGCATTGGACATGGCAAAACGCCGACAAGAAGCCCTCTTGGCATCGCTACCGCGGCAATACGTTCGCTCGCGAGAAATGGCAAACAACGAAGACGATGATTCCTTGTTCGGAGACGCATCCAACAGCCACCCAGGCCATTCCGGCGGCAACGACTGGGGGGATGAACCGGGCACCGACCGTACCGACGTCTCGGTTTCCGAGGACAACAATCGCTGGAAAATGGTGCAGGAATTGCAAAAGGGACAAGTCGTCGCGCAGGGTGATGGAGAGGCTGGTGGGCGAAGTGGTCGAGTCGCTGCGCCTCCTCGTGATCCCAATCCTCGCGGCGGAACCTCGCTCGAGAACGGCGCACCATCCTTGTCCTCGGGAATGGCAAGTTCCGGCACACTCGGCTCAGCGAACTTGGATGGTTCCTACGAAACCGTCCGAGGCCAATCCCCAACGGCACTACAAAAATTGCCAGGGCAAGGTGCATCGGCAGGAATCGCCGCGGGATCGCAAGGTGCTCCTGGATGGGTTGGGGGTGGACAATTGCAAACCGGCGCAAGCCAAGCTGGTGGGGCTGGCGGTATTGCAGGATCCCCAGGAAGGTCAGGGGGCGTTTCAGGATCCAATGCAGGTGGCTCTTCGGCGTCGGGTTCTGGAACTGCGGGCTCTGGAACTGCGGGGGCCTACGGTTCACCAAATGGCTCGCCTTCGAACGCCGATAACCGGGCGAACGCTTTTTCGAGCGGAACCGCGAACGGCATGAGTTCCACCAGCCTCAATGCAGGTTCCTCCACAGCCTCGTCCGATCCTAATCAAGTCCAAGGATCGATTCAGGATACCAAGTACCAAGATTCTAAAATGGCAGAGTCGATGCCCCAGCCACAGGTGAATATGTCCGTTCAAAGTCCGTCGGCGGCGAAGGATCCGTCGACGTCCTCACCACAGAACAGCTCAGACTACAAGAATTCCGCGGTGGCTCGTAGGAATGCCGCACGTACCGATTCCGACAGCAAACCGATTTCGATCACTGCTGGCAAGGGATGGGCAACATCGCGGGCAGAAGGAAAAGCATCCCCGGTCTCACGACCGATTCGAATCGTTGCACTGTCCGATCGCTGGCTCCTGCGAAGCGAAAGCAACGAGACAAAAATCGATACTGAGGTCATGCTCGAAACAGGACCGCAGCAAGCTAGTCGCGATTTGGAACGAGCCATCCGAGAACGCGTCGACTCATGGGGACCGTCGCTACCCGGTGGCTACTGGTCGCCGACCGTAACGATCGAGTCCGCCACCGACGCTCATCTCAGCGTCCAACGCATGCAACGATTGCTCGAAGGTAGCGGAGTCGATATTCGCATCGTCCCGCTGCAAGCACCTCCTCAGAAAAAGTCGAGGTAAAAGAACCAATGGGTAAACGCCACCAAGAGGAAATGGTTATCGGCGAAGATTCCTTCATGGATGTCATCGCCAATCTCGTTGGCATCATGATCATCCTGGTCGTCATCGTCGGCGCGAAAGGCTATTCCACTGCCAAGGTCGAAGTCGAAGCCAAGATCGAATCCGAGGTCGCGGCGCAACTCGAAAAACTCAACGACCCTAAATCCAAAGCATTGAATCTAGATCGCGATTTAGAAAGCCAACTGGAACAGCTTCGCAAGTACGAAATAGAAGTCGCTTATCGAAGCTCAGAACGCATGTCGATCGTCGATCGTGTGCATATCGCCGAACAACTCATCGACGAACAAATGCAGAAATTAGACGAGAAGAGCGCTGAAAAGATCACCGTTCACCAAGAGATGAGCCAACTCGAGCAGGAATTGGCCGCGTTGCTCAACCAACAAGGCGAACTGCCCCCGAATGCGACTCAAGCGATCGTGCTGCAACATCTGCCGACACCGATGGCAAAAACCGTCTTCGGTAAAGAACTCCATGTGATGGTTCGAAACAATCTCGTCACCGTAATCCCGTGGGACTCGATGATCGATACGTTGAAAGAACAAGTTCGAAGAACGGTAGCTCGCAATACCCAACGCGACCGTTTCGACGATGCCATCGGACCTATCGACGGATTCATGATGCGCTACCGTCTGCTCAGCCGTAGCGGCCTGATGAGCGACGGCCGTGTGGCAGCCATGGGAAAGATGGTGGAACTCGATAAGTTCGAACTCGAACCAACCTCCGAAATCATCGCCGAACCTGTTGAGAAGTCACTGGGACTCGGTGGCCGACTTCGGATGGAACTCGACGCCAGCCGCTCACAGCAAACAACAGTGACCGTCTGGGTTTACCCCGAAAGCTTCAGCAGTTTCCGACAGCTAAAAGAACTACTCTTCAAAGAGGGTTACCTCTGCGCCGCTCGACCGATGCCCAGCAACATGCGTATCGGAGCATCCCCCCGCGGGTCCTCAAGCGTCGCCCAGTAAATCCGCATCAGTTAGCCAGTAAATCCGCATCAGTTAGTGAGTGCGGCGGGGCGATTTTGCGGATACTTGCCCACTCCTTCGCGTGCTCTCCATTGCTCTTGCTCCATTGCCCCTTTCCAAAAACAGGGCCCAACACGTTTTTGGATTTCTCGGGGGAAAAAACCCAATATCCAGCGGGGACCAACGAATCCGTGGCGTCCTTTTGCTCACCCGAAGGCAAATCCTGATCGGAAATTAGATTGGATTGAGCGAAACTCGACCAAGGATTGGCTCGCCCACGATGCCAGCAGGCCATAAATCATCGAAAACACTGGTTTTTCTGAGAAAGCCAGCCTGTTAAATCCTGAGATAAGCTTGCAATGGCAGAGCGAACGCGTCACTCGGAAACCCCCGACTTGGTTACTAAGCCGAAACATTTAGGTTTAGGACGGGTTTGCAGGGGGGATGGAGCTCCAGACTTTTTGCCCCAACTAGCCGTACACCCTGATTTTACGTTCGCAAAAGCAAGTGAAAAGCTAGTTAGGAATCGAGATACGACTAGAGAACTGTTGACGTGTAACTACAGTCGGAAGAGTCGGGATACGCTCGCACCTTAGACCATTAACAGACCATTAACGGTTTGACCCTATTGTTCTCCTATGCACAACTCATTTGTCCGCCTCCTGAGTCTACAACCTGCTGGAAAAACCCCTCGTTTGGTGGCTTCCTGTTCATTAGGTATCGCGCTGCTTCTAGGAGCTTGCGGAACCGTTCTCGCTGACGGGAACCCGGATATCGTCGGCGTGCTGTCGGCGATTACCGACCCTCAAATCGCCGCCGATTTGGGGTTGAGCGAGGAGCAATTGGACCGACTCAAGGCCTTGATCAAAGGCCATGAGGCCAAAGCGATCGAGTTCGCCGCGGAACTCCGTTCGCTGGACGCGGGCGAGCGTCGGGAACGGGCCAAGCAGAAACTGCGTTCGATCGAAGCCGAGGGTATGGGCTTGCTCAATGACTCACAGCGAGCGCGGGCCGAGCAGATTCGCCTCCGCGGGTTGGGTGTCGCTGCCGTCCTCGAACCTGAAATTGCCACGGCGACAACGGTATCACCGGAGCAATTGGCCAAAATCCAAACGCTGGTGGAAGGCCGCCGCGGGATGCTGAGGGAACTAGGCCCTGAAAAAGGGGAAGCGGAATACAAACGGCAACTGGAAGCGGTTCTCGATGATGCCCAGAAAGCAAAATGGGCCGAATTGATCGGACCAGATCCGAAAGCGTCGACGACCGCTGACGCGGCCAACGGTGCCGATGCCAACGCAGCAGAGGTTCAGGCGAGTCCTTCGGATCAACCTGTCGCCGGCTCCATGCCAAGCGGAGTTGCGACCAGTCCCGAGATGGGTCAGGTGATCCCCGGTGAGTTCGGGCTCCGATTGAACTTCAATAGTGTCCCTTGGAGCGATGTTTTGAAGTGGTTGGCGAAGGAAGCCGAATTGAGCCTTCAAACCGACTTTTTCCCTCCTGGTACGTTCACGTATCGGGATCCATTCCGTGTCTACACAGTACCGGAAGCCATGGACATCATGAACAGCGTCTTGCTCAGCCGCGGGTACACGTTGGTGCGACGCCAACGCGCCTTGATGTGCGTCGATTTGGGTACGGGCGAGAATGCTGAGGTTATCCGAGGCTTGATTCGAGAACTCGCCGACTTGGTCCCCGAGGAACAACTCGACAGCCGAGGAGAGTATGAAATCTGCAAGTCGGTCTTTGAGCTGCAACGATTGAGCG
The DNA here is from genome assembly GCA_903892355.1 of uncultured Pirellula sp. Taxonomy (GTDB): domain Bacteria; phylum Planctomycetota; class Planctomycetia; order Pirellulales; family Pirellulaceae; genus JBKCUI01. The sequence continues at coordinate 41,467 of CAITIE010000125.1, forward strand.
TTGAAGATGCTGAAAAAGAAGTTAAGCAGCTTCTAGGCCCTCAAGGCTCTCTGGTCCCATTGGGGGCTGCCAATCAATTGCTTGTTACCGAAACAGCTGGCAAGCTTCGAATCATCCGAGATACGCTTCGTCGATCGGAGACGCCAGACGCTGGACGCACGTCGAAGATCGTTGCGTTCACTCTAGAAAACATGAGCGCCGACGAGCTTTTGTCGATCGCTCGGCCACTGTTGGGATTGAAGGACACCGCCAACGTATCGGAAGAACTAAGTGTTTCGACGGATGCCTTCGGGACAAAGCTCTATGCGACGGGCACGCCAGATAAGCTTCAGAAACTTCGGGATATCGTGACCCAGGTCGATGTTGCATCGAGCGACTCAGGCAAACCTGCGGCTACGGCGGAGCAGCTAACGGTCAAGAGTCACATGATTCGCGGCTCGGATCCACAGACAACCATGGACGTGCTGCAAACTCAGTTCTCGGGCCAAACCAATATCAACTTGGCACTCGATCCCAAATCGAGCAACGTGATCGCTCGCGCCACGGCCAGCGATCATCAACTGATCGATGAGATCATTTCAACTCTATCCGGTGAAACCAGTGATTTCGAGGTGATCGAACTCGACAAAATCGATACCCAAGCCGCGATCTTGACGCTGGAAAAGTTCTTCGGGAAGCAAAGCACCAAGGACAAAGAAGCGGGGACTGCCAAAGGTCCCATTTTCTACGGCGATACCTTAACCCGTAGGGTTTATGTGAAAGGCACGCCACAAGAAGTCGGCCAAGTGCGTTCATTGCTCAACAAAGTCCAAGATTCAGGGCCGACCCTGGATGGACTCCGAAACAACACCCGTTTCCTACCGTACTCGGGCAAATCCGCGGATAAGGTCCTCGATCAAATCGACTTGCTTTGGGAAGCCACCAAGCATCGTGGTCGGATCCGAAAAATTGAGCCGAAAGAACCAGGAGCCAAGGCGTCTACCAACAACGAGCGCCAACGACCAGCCAACGACGATCCTAATTCGTCAGCAATGCGTCCTGTAGATATCGATCCGAATAATCAAGCGACTCTCTTGGGGAACGCGTTCGCAGGATCCAACACGGTTCGTTTCGCTCGCGCAGAAAAACCCGTCATCGCTGAAGAGCAACCTCCCGCTGAGGAATCGGAAACGAAACCAGCGGATGAAAGCTCAAAGGATGGTGTTGAGAAAGAACTCAAGATCTTTCGGGGCCCAACCGGTCTGATCGTTACCAGCGATGACCCGATGCTTTTGAAAGAGTTCGATGAAATCGCTGGCGTCGTCCAAGAACAAATGGCCGCTGGTCCCTCGGAACCAACAGTCATCTATTTGAAATATATCCCCGCGCTCGCGGCAGATGAACTGATCCGTGGGGTGCTGGCAGGTGGCGCGGGAACCGCATCCTCCGGCGGCGGTGGTGGTGGGCTACTCGGCGAGGTGGCATCGAGCGTCCTCGGCGGAGGTGGATTCCTCGGGAGCTTGCTCGGAATGGGTGGCGGCGGCAGTTCCGCGGCTTCATCAGCTTCGTCATCCTCGAGCGGCGATGTCTTCATCACTGCGGATCCGCGTCTCAATGCTTTGTGGGTACAAGCCAACCCGCTCGATATGCAATTGATTGAGCAATTGGTCGAGATTATCGACACCGCAGAGAGCCCAGTCGATGTGCAAACTCGGGGCGTACCCAACATTATTTATCTGCAATCGGCTCCCGTTGCCGAAGTAGAAGCGACCGTAAAATCGGTGTTTGCGGATCGGATTGCTGGTGGCGCGAACAATCAGAACGCACAACGCCCACCCTCGCCACAGGAGTTCATCGAAGCGCTGCGAGGCGGAGGAGGCGGCGGAGGTGGTGGTCGTCGCCAAAATGCTCCTAAAGAGCTCAAGGAACAAACCATGACGGTAACAGCCGACAAGAAAAACAACGCCCTGATCGTACTCGCCTCCAAGCAATTGTTTCAAGAAGTCGAAGAACTCGTAAAGCTGCTCGACCAACAAGCAGAGGGAACCGAGGACACCGTTCAAGTTCTACCGATCGGTGGGGATATCAATCCCACAACTGTTCAGTCGGCGCTTTCGCGAGTGTTCGGTGCCCAAGCTCGGACATCCAGTTCGGGCAGTGGCACAACACCCGCTCCACAAAACAATGCCGCTTCTCCTCAAGCCAGCGCATTCCAAGGCTTCCGCGGATTTAACCCCGGCGGCATGGGTGGTGGCGGCTTCGGTGGATTCCAAGGCATGGGCGGAATGGGTGGAGGCCAAGGTGGTCGCGGTCAAGGCGGATTCGGTGGTGGCCAAGGTGGCTTCGGCGGCTTCCAAGGCATGGGTGGACGTGGCCAAGGCGGCGGCGGCTTCGGTGGTGGTGGCTTCGGCGGTGGTGGCTTCGGCGGTGGCCAAACTGGTGGCGGTGGCGGAAATCGCGGTGGTAATCGCGTGAACCGTGGCGGTAACTAGTGCCAACCCTTCCATACCTTTGATCACAAAAAGAACTCCTCCTTCTCGACCCATTGTTCCAATACTCCTCGGAGCCATCCCTCGTCGCAGGGTAACCATTCATGATACTCGAAGCCGGTGAAATACTCGTTCGCAGGGGATTGGTCAACGAATCCCAACTCGCCGAATCGCGCGCTGCAATGAACGGTGGCGGGATTATCGAAAGCGCTATCCAAAAAGGGTTTGTGCGCGAAGAGGATGCGCTCAAGGCGGTTGCGGACGAGTTCGGGTTGGAGTTTATCGATCTGCGCGAGGCCAACGTCGACCTCGATCTACTTCCCAACTTCCCACAGAAGTTGATTTACCGGCACGGCATTTTTCCAGTCCGCAAAGAAGGTCGACGAATCTTTATCGCCACGAGCAATCCGCTCGAACTCTATCCACTCGACGAAGCTGCCGCCGCACTGCATTGTCCAGTTGTACCGCTCGTCGCTGAGAAAATCGAAATCGCGAAGCTTGTTAAAAAGCATCTCGGGGTCGGAAGCGAAACCGTCGAAGGCTTGATGGCTGCTCGAAGCAACGAAGACGATGAGATCGAACTGCTTGAGAAATTCGAAGCCGATGGAAGCGAGCTGAGCGAACAAGCTCAAGAAGCTTCGGTGGTGCGCTTGGTGAACGAGATCCTCGTGGAAGCCATCGACGCGCGTGCCAGCGACGTGCACATTGAATCCCAAGCCGCAGGGATCGTCATTCGCTACCGAATCGACGGCATCCTTCAAAACCAGCCCGTACCTCCGGAAATCAATCGCTTCCAAGCCGCCATCATCTCGCGGTTGAAGATCATGGCGAAACTCAATATCGCCGAAAAGCGACTGCCCCAGGACGGTCGGATCAAACTGCGCGTCCATGGCCGCGAGATCGATATTCGGGTCAGCGTTATCCCAATGATCCACGGCGAAAGTTTGGTCATGCGGATCCTCGATAAAGGGGCCATGAAATTCGACCTGAGAAGCTTGGGTATGGGCGAAGAAACCTACCGCGTCTTCAGTGAACTGATCCGAATCCCACACGGCATCATCTTGGTAACCGGCCCCACCGGTTCCGGGAAAACCACGACTCTGTACAGCTCGCTGTTGGAGATCCGATCCCCCGAAAACAAAATCATTACGACCGAGGACCCCGTCGAGTACCAACTCGATGGTATCAATCAAATTCAGGTCCACCCAAAGATCGGCTTGACCTTCGCAGCCTCCCTGCGAAGCATCCTCCGACATGACCCCGATATTGTCCTCGTCGGTGAAATCCGCGATGCGGAAACCGCAGAGAACGCTATCCAAGCATCCCTTACCGGTCACACGGTGTTCAGTACCCTTCACACCAACGATGCCGCCGGTGCCTTTACCCGGATTGTCGACATGGGAGTCGAGCCATTCCTTGTCGCCAGCACTGTCGAAGGGATCATGGCACAACGCTTGGTCCGGAGGCTGTGCCCCGAGTGCAAGGAGTCTTACCACCCCACCAAAGACGAACTGCCACGCGATTTCCCTCTCGAGAAACTCGACGGCAAACCGCTATTTCGCGCTCAAGGCTGCCGGACTTGCCGGGGACTCGGATACTCCGGTCGATTCGGCATCTACGAACTTCTGATCACCAACGAAGAGATTCGACAATTGGCCCATGATCGAGCCAGCAGTTTTGAAATCAAACAGCTTGGCCTCAAGCATGGCATGTTGACGCTGCGTATGGATGCCTTCCGCAAGGTGCTCGAGGGAACCACCAGCATGGATGAAGTCTTGCGAGCAACAAAGGGTGATACGATAGGATGATGCGCCGACATCCATTGCAACCGACCTCCTTGAGAAACAACGCCAAACGCGCGACGGGGTACCCAAGCTACCTGACAGTCACATGCGTTTCGTGGGAGGCTTCGCATGCCTGATTTTGCATACGTCGCTCGAGACCTCAGCGGTAAATCGATCGTAGGAACCATCAGCGCCGCCAGCGTGCGGGATGCTGCAACGCAACTCGGATCGAAGTCCCTATTCCCAATCTCGATCCAAGTTGACAAGACCAAGCAGGTACGACGAACCGGCCGGGTCAGCGGCGTGCAAATGGCATCGTTCTACGGCCAAATGGCATCGCTCCTGCGAAGCGGTGTTCCGATGCTCAAGGCGCTGACGGTCCTGTCGCAGCAGTCCGGCTCCAGCAAAACGCTGCGCAATGTCATCTCCGAAGTCAAAGCTCGAGTCGAGGAAGGGGAATCGTTGCCCGACGCAATGGCCCGATACCCCCGGATATTCAACGACATGGCCGTGAACATGGTGCGTGCAGGAACCGAAGGTGGCTTCCTTGAGGATGCCCTCGAACGTGTCTCCGGCTTCGTCGAACAACAAGAAGAGCTCAAAGGCAAAACACTTGGAGCTCTCGCCTATCCCGTTTTCGTCATGGGAGTTGGTTTGGTGGTAGTCACGGTACTGTTGATCTTCTTCGTTCCCAAGTTCGAAGGGATCTTTCAAAATCTTCGCAAACGGGGTGGCTTGCCCATCGCTACCGAACTGCTCCTGTCGATCAGCCAAGTCGTCCAGAACTATTGGTGGATCGTATTGGGCGTGATCGCCGCCATCATTTTGGTCTTGAAGAATTACTTGGAAACCGAACAAGGCAAAAACAATGCGGACCTTGTCAAGATCAAGACTCCGCTCCTCGGAGGCGTGTTCCTGAACTTGGCCGTGGCAAGATTTTGTCGGGTCCTCGGAACATTGCTCAAGAATGGGGTTCCTATCCTTAAGTCCCTCGACATCAGCCGAAACGCGGCGGGCAATATGGTCCTTTCCAAAGCGATTGAAAATGCCAGCACCGAAATCCAGGCGGGCGAGCGACTGGCCAAGCAACTCGAGAAATCGGGACACTTCCCCCCGACGGTTGTTGAGATGATTGCAGTTGCCGAAGAGTCCAATACCCTAGACACTGTTTTGGTAACGATCTCAGATAACCTCGAACGGACCACCTTCCGGCGGTTGGAGACAGTGATTCGGCTCGTCGAACCGATGATGCTTCTCATCCTGGCAGGCTTGGTCATGTTCGTTGTGCTCGCGTTGATGCTACCCGTCCTCAACAGTGCCAACACCCTATAATTTAACCACAACCCTAAGACTGTATTTGGAGTGATTCATGACGACAAACCGTACCTCGCGCCACCCGCTTTCGCTACGCACACGAAACCAAACCCGGAAAGCTACTCGAGCTCGCCGCGGTTTTACGCTCTTGGAAGTCTTGTTGGTTCTCATCATTTTGGTTGTCATCGCTGGATTCGCGATCCAAAATTTCACCGGCATCCAAGACACCGCGAACAAGAAGGCTGCAACCACGCAAATCACGCAACTCTCGACCGCGATCAAGACCTATCAGCTTCTCATGGGCGGATTGCCACCCAACCTTGAGGCCCTAGTCAATCCTCCCGCAGATCTCGCCAAGCCAGGCGACTGGACCAAACAACTCGAACGCGTTCCAAATGATCCATGGAATCGCCCATACGAATACAAAGTTAACGGCTCGACCTTTGAGCTGCGATGCGTAGGACCGGATGGTCAGTCTGGAACGTCCGATGATATCGTTCCGTAAGGAGCCCGTACGCTTCTCCCAAACCGTTAGCATTTCAACGGATCGGTTCCCCCGATCTCGTCATGGGTTCACGCTTCTCGAATTGATGCTGGTGCTAGCGATTTTTGCCGTCATGGCCAGCCTCGCGATTCCTACGCTCGATTCGATGATCACGAGTAGGCGTCTGATTCAATCGACTGAGCGACTCCAAAACGAGTTGCTCGAGGCCCGGGTTACGGCAATGAAGACAGGGCAAGCCCAAGTCTTTCGCGCAACCATCCAAGGAAGCGGTTACTCGATCACCCCGTGGCTCAGCGGCAATGAGTCTCAGGATGCCTCGGCGGGCGCGACGGTGATGACCCAAGGCGGCGTGATCCAAACCGAACGGACAAACAGCGGACAAGTTGCGACGTCTGGCGTCGACACCAGCGGTTCCGAAAAGAACCTGGATACCGACGTGTTGTTTATGGGGGTCGAAACCCTCGTCGATGCGAGGAACGCTCTCGAGTTGCAAAAGGCCGGCGAAGTGGTCCCGTCAACTGGCGCCACGACGACTGCCGGGTCGATCTCCACCCCGCTTCTTCTATACCCCGATGGCAGCACCACCACAGCACAAATCATCTTAGCGGACACTCGTGGTCGTCGTATGGCAATCCAATTGCGAGGCGTCACCGGACGATCGACCTCCCTGCGGTTATCACCCGTCGACGCATCCACAATTCCCCCGGCTTCTCAGTGACGATCTGAGGTTGAACGGTTAATTCAAGAGCATTCCTTAGCCATGCACCCCCGACACCAGCAACGACTTCGATGGAACGCGACCCGCGGAAAACGCGTATGGTCAGAGCGAGGTCCTGCGCAGGTAAAGGGGATTTCATTGCTCGAAGTCGTATTGGCCCTTGCGATTCTCGCCATGTCCGGTGCGATCTTGGCTCAGGTCGCAAGCAATGCGACCGATAACGGGTTGATGGCGCACCGACTGGCCACAGCTCAGATTTTGGCGGAATCGAAAATGGCCGAAGTCGTCACCGGTGCGATCTCGATCCAAGGCTCCAGCGGATGGCTTCCCATCACCGACCCCGTTCCAAATGGCACTTGGTACTACAGCGTCCAGACGGTAAATGCGGTTCGCCCGAACATGATCGGCATCAGGCTTGCCATCACCGACGCAGACGGCCAAACAGACAACAAAGAACTCTTCTACATCGTGCGTTGGATGATCGATCCCAATCTAGGGCTCGATACCCCTCCTAGCTCATCAGATTCCTCGGGCTCTGCTTCCACGGGCTCGACCGGTTCATCGGTAGGGACCGGAGCCGCATCGAGTGGAGGTATCCAATGAAGACGCTACGTCGCGACGGCTTTACCCTTCTTGAATTGCTATTGGCTTTGTCCCTCTCCGCCGTGGTCGCGTTGCTCATCGGTGGTTTGATCCAGTTGTATTTGCTCAATGAAAACCGGGGCCGTGAGAATGTTCGCCAAGCCCAAGTCGCTCGCGCGGTCTTGAGCATGATCGCCGAAGATATTCGAACGACGGTGCGCTACCAACCCTTTGACACTAGCGGTCTTCAGCAAATGCTCAGCGGATCGGCTGCGAGCATGATGGGCATGCCGAGCGGGATGGCAGGTGGAGGTGCCAGTGGGGCTGGTGGCGCGGGGAGTAGCGTCGGGGGCGGTGGCGTTTCAACCGGTTTAGGAGCACCCTCGGCAGGAAACCAAAATACGGGTAGTACCAGTCCATCAACAGGAGGAACGGGTTCACTTCCAACCGGCACCTCCGGTGGCGCGGGCAGTGCATCTGGAGGCGGGCGAACGTCTGCGGCAGGGGGTGGCACCTCGATCAATTTCCCAAGTAGCTCGGGATCCGGATCTGCAGGGAGTTCCAGCGGAGGAGCCTCCGACAGTTCCGCGACCTCCGACCAAATCAGTGTGCCGCCAGGTGTTTACGGTTCGGAAGCCTCCATCGAAATCGATGTCAGCCGGATGCCTCGTCCCGATGAGTACACCATGCGCCCAGGAGACTTGTCGATAGGTACTCTCGGCGATATGCCCAGCGATATCAAAACGGTCAGCTACTACGTGCAATCTCCCCGCAGCGATGGAATCCTCGATCCATTGTCGCGACTAACATCGGAAACATCGACGTCGACCTCGGGCGCAAGCGTATCGACCAACGGTGGACTCGTTCGACGCTCACTGGATCGAGCAGTAACGCAGTACGCATATCAAGTCGGGAATACCACCCAATTGCTCCGAACAGGCGAATTGATCGCGCCCGAAGTGCTGGGTATCGAGTTCTCGTATTTCAGTGCGGCTAACGGCTGGCAAACCCAATGGGACTCGAGCACGCTCGGCCTTCCCAGCGTGGTCAAGGTTACCATCGCCATGCAAAGCGAGTCGATGGCTAGAAGCAACCCGATAACGCCAGGTCTTAGTTTGTCATCGATCACCTCAGCGATGGCACAGGAATATGGGATTCAGTTTTACTCGACCAATGTCATCATCCCAGGTGCAGGCTTGCTCACGGCACCTCAATCCCAATCTGAGACCGGATCCACATCCAATGGAATGAGTTCGTTAGGACTATGAAATCTCACAACGCAGCAAAACTAAGAAAGAACAAGAAGATCCTTGCTCGGCGCAATCGAGCTAGGAAGCAACGTCGGGCATTCTTGCTCTTGGCGGTTCTATTGGTCGTATCTGCGGTCACGTTAGCCTCGCTCGCGTTCATGCAGTCGATGCTGCTCGGTCACCAGGAATCTCGGATTACAGGGGAGAGCATCCAAGCTCGCTATGCGGCCGATTCGGGAATCGATGCGGCTCGACTTTTTATCGCGTCGAGCCGTGCACAGCGCTTGGAAGCCGGAGGCAGTTTCAACAACCCGAATACGTTTCAGGCGATCCCCGTTCTCGAATCCAATGACCCCGCCAATCCATGCAATTACACCTTGATCGCTCCAGGGCTTGATGAATCCGGAGAGTATGCAAGCGTCCGTTTCGGATTGCAAAATGAGTCGGCGCGACTGAACCTGAACGTGTTGCCTTTGATCGACTCAACATTGAGTCCTATGACATCTTTGATGTCCGCCGCGTCGAGCTCGATCATGCCGACCACCGGCTCGTCGAGCCCATTGGGTGCTTTGTCGTCAGCCGCTGGAGCCAGCACAGGAAGTAGTTCCGGATCGACGAGTTCTAGCTTGGGTCGAGACCTACTCATGGCCTTGCCTGGAATGACCGAAGACGTAGCCGATGCCATTCTCGATTTCATCGATGCGGATGATGAACCGAGAGAGTACGGCGCTGAACGCGATTACTACACACAGCTTCCTAGCCCCTACGCTCCGATCAATGGTCCACTCGATTCCATCGAACAATTGCTCTTGGTGCGAGGCGTCACGCCCTACCTGCTGTTCGGCTTGGATCAAAACAGAAACGGCGTTCTCGAATCCTCAGAATCCAGCGCCGCTACCGGTGCGGCAGCGATTCCCGGAAGCCCGATGGCTATGGGTGGCGTTTCTGGATCGACAACCAATGCAACACCACCACCCAACTTGGGATGGGCCATGTACTTGACGCTGTATTCGAAAGAGAAGAACGTCACCTCCGACGGACAAACACGCATCAACCTGAACGGCCAAGACCTCAACCAACTGCGCACCGATCTCGCCAGCACTGTGGGAGATGATTTGGGAACGTTCATCATCGCCTACCGTGTGCTCGGTGGTGCGAATGGAGGCGGAGGAGGTAGCGACGGTCAAGGAGGTGGTGCAACCGGAGCAGGTGCCGGCGGCGTTCCCGCGGGCGGAGGAGGATTCCCAGGTGGCGGAGGTGGCGGTCCAGGTGGGGGCAGTGGCCCCGGCGGCGGTGGCCGTGGTGGAAATGGTCGTGGAAACAATGGTCCCGGTGGCGGTGGTCCCGGTGGCGGTGGTCCCGGTGGCGGTGGTCCCGGTGGCGGTGGCGGCCCAGGGGGGCCTGGCGGCGGCTTTGGACCGGGCGGAGGCGGACCTGGTGGACCAGGTGCTGGCTTTGGACCGGGAGGGCAAGGGCAAGGGGGCCGTGGCGGCGGCGGTGCTCCAGGTGGAGGTGGAGGCGGTGTGCCTCGAGGTGGTCGAAGCGATTTTACGTGGATGCAACTCGCCTCGCCCGTATTCTCGTTGGTATCGATGCCTCAACCCCCTGCGGGTGGACGGGGCGGTCAAGGGCAAGGCGGCGGACCAGGCGCTGGCGGTGGACCAGGCGCTGGCGGTGGTCAAGGCGGTGGTCCTGGTCAAGGCGGTGGTCCTGGTCAAGGCGGTGGCGGCTTTGGCGGAGGTGGACGAGGAAACAATGGGCCCGGAATGGGAGGTGGGCCCGGAATGGGAGGTGGTCCCGGCAACGGTGGCGGACGAGGCAACGGCCCTGGGCGTGGCAACAACGGCCCCGGCGGCGGAAACGGGCCCGGCGGCGGTAACGGGGGGGGCGGTGGCAATGGCCCCGGCGGTGGTAACGGCGGCCGAGGCAATGGCGGTCGCGGTGGCGGCGGATTTGGTGGCGGTGGATTCGGCGGCGGAGGCGGCACTCCCGGCGGAGGAAACCCCGGTGGGGGCGGTACTGGCGGCGGAAGCCAACCGCAGGTGATGCCATGGTCTGCTGCCGCATTCGATGGCTTGAACATTGATATGTCTCAGCAGCCATCCGGACGGGTCAACCAAGTACTGGAACTGGTGGATGCCCAGGTCACGGCATCCGTGAACGGACAAGACATCACCTACATGTCCCCTTTGACATCTTCTCCTATCCAGATGGCGATCTACATGCCCACCCTTATGGACAAAGTTACCAGCGTGGAAGCGCCGATGCTCCCAGGCCGAATTAATATTAATGAGGCTCCTCGCGAAATTCTCGCTGGGCTGCCAGGCATCACCTCCGACATTCTCGACAAATTGATTGAATCCCGGTCCCAAAGCGCGGATACGGAAAACCGCAAGCATGAGACGTGGCCAATGGTCGAAGGCATCCTGACCCTACAACAGATGAAATCGATCGCTCCACTGATTACAGCCGGCGGGGACGTCATGCGCGTTCAAAGCGTCGGGTACTTCGAACAATCGTCCGGCTTTTCCCGCGCCGAAGCAGTCATCGACGGATCCGGGAATATCCCGGTCATTTTGATGTACCGAAAACTGGACCACCTAGGACGCGGTTTCAGCCAATCCACCCTAGGGCAACGCGCGATGGGAATGATGGCGGTGAGTACTCCATAGCACATTCGATGAAACCATCCCCCTAATAGCACGTACCATCCAAAACCACGGCTCACTTACTTACTCGCTCACTTACTTACTCGCTCACTTACTCACTTACTTGCTTACTTGCTTACTTGCTTACTTGCTTACTTGCTGAGACAACCACAATTCCGCGGAATTGATCCACAGATCCAATCAACATGCCACGACTAATCACCATTGAATGCGATGCCAACGAAGTTCGAGTCGCCGTCGGAACCTCCGGCTTGACCGGCGTTTCCGTTGAGCGAGTCCTGAGTTCCCCAATCTCCATCGAAGAGAACGCAGAGCCCTGGGGGTCCTCGGTTGCGAGTCAAGCTCTCAAAGAACTCCTGAGCCAATCAGGAATCAAGTCCGGTGATGCGATCGCTTGCATCAGCCGTAACGACATTGAATTGCGAGCGATCACGCTCCCCTTGGTCGATGCGAACGAACTGCCCGATATGGTTCGCTTCGCCGCTCCCCGGTACTTTGCCAACGTAAGCGAAGCATGGCCTCTCGACTTCATTACGATGCCATCCCACATGGAAGGAAGCATCGATTGCATCGTCGGTGCCATCAATCCATCGCTTATCCAAAAGATCGCGAGCACGGTGGAGGGAGCAGGCTTAACCTTGACCCACATGGTGCTGCGTCCGATGGCCGCGGCAGCAGGTGCCATCGCAAAGCACCCGGAGTGGAACAACGAAACGGTCATGTTCATCGACTTGCTCAACGATGAGACCGATGTGGTTGTGGTTGAAAAGGGGAACGCCGTGTTTATGCGGAATTTCCAAGCCCCCTTTGATGCCGCGGATCCTCAGACGGCTATCTCGCTTGCAGGTGAAATCAAACGAACGATCTTTTCTGCGATCTCCCAACGCCCTGGGCTATCGGTCAGCCAGATTGTGATCTGGACCAAAGACTCATTGGCACCTTTCGCCTCGGAACTCAGCAAAGCGGTCGACTTGCCCGTCAAAATGCTCGACCCATTCTCGATGGCGGAAAAGGCCAAAATCGAAATCGCGGCAACCACGCAAACCGTCGGCAGATTCGCCCCTGTCCTTGGGGCCTTGCACTTCCCCCAAGAATCGCGCCGGCTGATCGACTTTGCCAACCCTCGCAAGAGAGTTGAAAAGAAACGACCCATCGCGATGTACATCGCCGCCGGTGCGGCAGGTGTCGCCGCCATCGCCGGCGGGCTTTGGTGGTACACATCGTCCCACTCAGCACTAGATGATGATATCCGATTGCTCAACGAATCCATCAAGAATCAAACCGAAGCCCTCAAAGCCGCTAACAAAAACATCAGTGACTGGAGCAAGGTCGAAAAGTTTATCGAAGGTGATGTGCTTTGGATCGAGGAACTCGCCCAACTCTCAGCCAAGGCCCAAAGCCCCGATGAAACGTATTTTGGTACTACCACGTTTCTCTTAGAACCCAAGAGTGCCAAAGCTTCAATCTCGGCAAAGTACTATGCCAAAGACCAAGACACCGTGCCGGAGGTACAGGCAGGATATCGAGATCCTCGTCATACCGTCAAAGGACAAGCGGTAACGATCAGCCCTGATAAGACCTATCCAGCCGCCTCGGATTTGATGATCACTATTGCTTCGACCAAAGTCACAGATCCGCGTGATCTGAAACGTCCGGAGAAACCGCACTGGACGCCCACGATCCAAAACGGGGACGCAAGCGTTGAGAACAACGACTCGAACAAACCGAGTGATGCGGCATCGGAAACGCCCAAGGAGTCATCGGATAGCGTCGGATCACCTTCGAAAGAACCTTCCAGCAACGAGCCAAAACCGTCGCCGGACACGCCTGAGTCCCCAAGTCCCACAGCGCCCGCAACGCCGCTAGCAACCCCGGAAACCCCAGAAACCGCAAAACCGCCAGCGACGCCTCCATCCGATCCACCTAGCTCCGAACCAACTCCCTCCACCGAAACTCCCGTTGTTGGAGGTGCATCATGAACTTGTCACAACGTGAAAAAATCCTCGCTGCTGGCGTCGGTTTGGTCGTCCTTCTCTTCGTAGGCCGATACTTCTCAACCACGATCCTCAAAGGCTTCGATGCAAAGAGTGAGAAGAGAGGCAGCTTGGAAAAAACCCAAGAAGAACAAAACCTCAAGATGATTGAGGGAACGATTGCCAAAGTAAAACTCAACCGAGTTGCAGCACAATCCCTACCCAGCAATGAGGAAAAAGCTCGCGCGGAATACATGCGTTGGCTGATCGATCTGGCCGACGAAGCTGGATTGCAAGACCCACAACCTCGGGCTTTGGCAGAAGCTTCCGAACCTGGCGTTTACAACGCATTTCGATTTCAGCTCACCGGAGTGGGTACGGTCGAAAATGCCACGCGGTTGCTCTACCTGTTCCATGCCAAAGACTACTTGCACCGGATCCTCCGCTTTGACATCCGCCCCATCACCAACAGCAATCCACCGAACCGTTTGACAATTTCCATGGATTGCGAAGCGCTCTCGCTCGATAAGGCGAGTCCGAATCAGTCCAACCCAGGTTACACAGCCCCTCGGATCACCAAACCGCTCGAGGAGTACCAAAACACCATCGCAGGTCGAAATATCTTTGCACCGACCAATCATCCTCCGATGATGGAATCACGCCGTCGCGTTTCCGCCACTCAAGGTTTACGGTTGGACGTTGGACTCGACGCCAAAGAGACCGACCCTGGTCAATTCGTGACCTATCAATTCGAAGGTGAACCGCTCCGCGGAATGCAACTCGATCCGAACACAGGCAAGTTGACCTGGACGTCGAGCGAAGTCGGAAGCTACGAAGTCACTGTGCGTGCTACCGACTCGGGCATCCCGGCAAAGTCAACCGTTCAGCGCGTCGCAATCAACGTTTCTGAACCTCCTCCACCGACCAAAAAACCACCCGAGTTCAATGTGGCATCCCAAGCGTTTATCAGCGCTTTGCTCTCCGATGGCAAAATTCCACAGGCTTGGATCCGTTCGAAAACTGAGGGTAAAACCATCTACCTGAGAAAAGGGGATGAATTGAAACTCGGCGATGTCAAAGGCAAAGTCATCGATGTCGGGAGGAACTTTATCGAACTGGAAACCGAAGGCAAACGATGGACCGTCGGCATGGACGAAAGCTTGGCCGATGCTTATAGTCGCGCTATGGCAGACTGATCTGTCGCTCGGTTTGCAATAGACGATCCACATCCCTCCATTGGCCCCTCGATCATGCGTGACTGGCTGTTTTCCAAATTCGAGACTGGCCTCATGCCCGGATTGATTCGCAACTTGGTTTGGATAGCGTCAATCATGTCGTTCGCCGGAACCGCATCGGCGCAGGACGGCGAGTTCCCCTGGATCGATCTTGATTCGGAATCCCAACGCCAAGTCGTCGTGGATCGCGAAGCTGGGCAATACCTTGGGCATCCCACCACCCTCCTTCTCGAGGATGGAAAAACTATCCTTTGCGTTTATCCAAAAGGCCACGGAAAAGGTCCTATCGTTTTCAAACGCAGCACCGATGGCGGTGTTACTTGGTCGGATCGGTTACCGACACCAGAAAACTGGGCCACCTCCCAAGAAACTCCCACGCTGCACCGGGTCGTCGATGCCGCTGGGAAAAAACGAATTGTCCTCTTTAGCGGACTTCACCCTGTCCGGCTCGCCGTCAGCGATGACGATGGCATGTCTTGGTCCGAACTGAAACCAGTCGGAAACTGGGGTGGCATTGTCACCATGGCCTCGGTCGTCGCGGTTCCATCTACCCCAGGGAAATACATCGCACTCTTCCATGATGATGGTCGATTCTTTGGACCCAAACCGAGCGATGAAAAAGGAACGTTCACGCTTTACCAGGCAGTAAGTACCGATGGGGGCCTAACCTGGAGCCAACCGACCACCATCTTCGCCTCCCGCGAACTCCATTTGTGCGAACCAGGCGCTATCACCTCGCCGGATGGAAAGCAATTCGCCGTCCTTCTGCGAGAAAACAGCCGAAGAAGCAATTCCCATATCATTTTTAGCAACGACGAAGGCAAATCGTGGACCTCGCCCGTTCCGACGCCGGATTCCTTGAACGGCGATCGCCATACGGCCAAGTACCTACCAGATGGCCGTTTATTTATTTCCTTCCGGGATGTTCCCAGAAACGGCCAAACAAGTCCGACCAAAGGCGACTGGGTGGCGTGGGTCGGTACCTACTCCGACCTCCAACAGGGCAAACCTGGGGACTACCGCATCCGACTAAAACGCAATTTCAAGGGTGCCGACTGCGCCTACCCTGGGGTTGAGGTTCTAGCCGACGGTACCGTAGTCACGACTACCTATGGACATTGGACCCCCAATGAGCCCCCTTACATCCTCTCCGTTCGACTGAAACTCGCAGAGTGCGATCAACGCCTGACTCACCGATAAGCATCCCAAAACCAAGCCAAGCCCCCACAAAGGGTGGAATCGCACCCTTCTTCGACACGTTTTCCACCCCCAATTTCTGGCAATTTACTGTCGATTCCATCTGTTTCTACAAAAAGTCGCACGTTGTTTTTTCGGCATGGGAATTAAAAGCCGTAATTTTTTCCCAAGTGGAACTTCTTTAGCAAATCCAACTCTAATCTCCTGAATAATTGGAAATCGCGTCATCTTCAGCATAGTCGCGCGGCATCCTGGGAGGTCCTGGTAAATTGGGATGACTGCGCAGGAAGTGGATTGAATTCAGGACGCGATCCAACTAATTTCACAGTACGGAGTTTTCAGCGAGAGCGTGATCTAGACACGTTTTTGCCGCCAGGATCCCCCTTTTCACTCTTCATTAGTGGAAGCATTCGATGACCGTCTCGCCAAACCGCAGGCTACGCAACCAAACCGCCCGGAACACCTCCAAGAAGCGAAACGCGCTGAGTAGGATCCTCCGAATGGAATCCTTGGAGCGACGCGAATTGATGGCGTCGGACATGGCTGCATTCCACAATTATCTGGCTCCATCGGACGTCGACGGCGACTTCCAAATTTCGCCACTCGATGCTCTGATCGTTATCAACAATTTGAACTCGATTGGGTCCGGTTCGCTGGAAGGCAAGGCGCCACCACAGACTCGGAACTCGTTGTTTGATGCCGACGGCGACAACACTCTTTCGCCCCTTGATGCATTGACCGTTATCAACACTCTGAACCGCGGTGAAGGTGTTGGAGAACTAGCACAAGTCAAATACGAGTTCTTTGCTCTGAACTCCGACGGTACCGTGGGCGCGAATCTCGATCCAAACCCGGCCGACTTTGTGAGCGAAGCTGTCGTCAGCACCGGACAAAAGTTTGTTGTCCGAACCTCGATGGCTGACCTTCGAGCGAAGCCAGCTGGCGTCTTTAGCGCCTATCATGATTTGAACTACACGAACGCCGACGGTACGAATGTCGAGCGACTGCAATTGCAGTGGTCTGAGTACAACGCCCTCAAGCTCACCCAGAGCGAAGCAGACGCTTTGGTCAGTGGCAATTTCAAGTTGCAGTATGGCTCAGAGACTACGGCCACAATCGCTATCGGCACCCGAACAACATCCGGTGGAATCGTTGTTCCTAGCCAAGAAAACACCGCCGTCAATATCAAGAATGCTCTCGAAGCGCTTCCTGGAATCGGTGTTGGAAACGTTGTTGTTAACGTAAACTCGATCGACCCAGATCCCGGGTTTAACTTTGACATCTTCTTCAAAAACCAACGCGCTCGTCAGGATTTACCCAACGCTGCGATTGTTGCAAACAACCTCGCGGTCTCGGTCGGAACGATCATACCAACCGTTAGTTCGCAAACCAATCCGTCGCCAACACAAGCCGTCGTCGCTCGCGCAGCTCTCGACTACACCCCGATTGAGTCGCAGTTCCCACTCTATGTGAACGGTCCTAATGGCGTATTGGATGAAGCCAACATCGCCACCGGAAAACGCGTCTTGAAGACGGTGGGTGGTTTCTCGAACTCCAGCTCTCCTGTCACCGGCGTAGCAGCTTCGAATTTCTTCGCTATTGTCGACACCGCTTTTGTAGCCGGTTCCGCAGGGGTCGTTAACCTCGCAGGCACTGTCTCGGCATTGCCGGGTCAAGGTAGCAACGCCGACAACTTGGGCATTGCGATGTACAACGCTACCGGCGTTTACTTGAATGCCAGCCAAGTGATCATGCCATCGGCAACCATCACGATTGAAGATCTGCTCACTGCCCGAAACGATGCCTACACGATCAATGAAGATGCCGGCATCACCTCGTTCGTAGTTACCTCCAACGATACCGATAAACTCAACAAGGACTTCGGTATCGTCTCGGTGACCCAACCAGCAACCGGTGGAACGGTAACCTTCGACGCGGGTGGAACTGCAAAGAGCCTACGCTTCACCCCCGCGGCTAACTTTAACGGCCAAGCCGTTTTCACGTACAAGATCCGCAACACCTCGAACATCGAAGCAACCGCGAGCGTCGTGGTAACGGTGAACGCAGTCAACGATGCCCCGATAATCGTTAACACATCCTTCAGCACCGCCGAAGACACCGCGGTCACGATCACCCCATCACAGATCTTCTCACCTGGCCCATCCGATGAGTCGGGCCAAATCGTCACGCTGGGTATCGTCTCCGGGCCAACCGCCGCCCAAGGGACCGCGGTGATTAATGGCGCTGGCGAATTGGTTTTCACCCCAGCCGCTAATTTCTTCGGCAATGTGAACATCACCGTCCTCGGAACCGATAATGGATCTGCCACCGGGAACTCCACCCAAGCTGTCCTCACCATCGCGGTCACAGCCGTCAACGACGCACCCGTCATCGTCGGAACCAGCTTCAGCATCGCCGAAGACGCCGCCTCTCCGCTGGTCATCACTCCTGCTCAATTGTTCATCCCAGGCCCAGCCAACGAATCCTCGCAAACGGTAACCCTATCTCTGGTTTCAACACCGGGGGCCAACCAAGGTACCGCGACGATCCTCGCCAATGGATCATTGCAATTCACACCTGCCCTGAATTACTTTGGCACCGTCAATTTCCAAGTCCAAGGCACCGACAATGGTACTCCACCACTGTCAACAATTTCGACATTGACCATCACCGTAACCTCGGTCAACGATGGGCCCGATGCTGTCGATGACACCGGGACCGTCGCACGGTTCAATGCAATCGGATTAACTGGAACTCCGAGCTCACTCGATGTGATGCGAAACGACAGTGCAGGCCCGAACGAGTCCTCCGTTGATTCGATCAGGATCAAGACGTTCACAACCACGACCACCAAACTAGGTGGTACCGTCGGTGTCAACGCCGATAGAACTCGCGTGATCTACACCCCACCCACAAACGCAGTGAATGTCGTGGACTCGTTTGAGTACACCATCGAAGATAGCTTCGGATTGACCGATAAAGCCACCACCGAAGTTTTTGTCTTCCCACCCGTTCTTCCATACGCGATCGATGACTCATTCACCTTTGCTGAAAAATCAAGCGACACTGGAGTCAATTTCAACGTCCTCGCGAACGATCTCCTCAATGACGGTGCAACTGCACGTCTGGTAGCTATCACCAAACAACCAGACGCTGGCAAGGGAACAGCCTCGATCGCTGGCACAGACGTCCTCTACAGTGTCCCAGCTCACTTCTACGGCAACGCAACCATCGAATACGAGATGGCGGACAACAAACCGGATAGCCTTTCGTCAAAGGCGACCGTTTTCGTACGCGTGACGGAAGTTAACGATCCACCAGAAGCCGCCGACCGAACGGTTGCCGGCAAAGAAGATACCCCGCAAACCGTTCTCGGACTTACGATCACTAACGGCCTCAGCAAAGGCCCTTTTGAGGACGACCAAGTCCTCACGGTCACGGGGGCAACCTTGTTGACTGCTGGTGCCGGTGTCGTCTCCTTGAGCAACGGCAACATCAACTTTGCTCCAGCTCTCAACTACAACGGCAATGTGCTCATCGAGTACACGGTAACCGATAACGGAACCACCAACGGCGTTCTCGATCCGAAATCGGCCAAGGCGATCCTGACCCTGGCTTTGGAAGCGGTCAACGACGCTCCGATCACCACACCCAAGACCTTCCCAGCACCCGGACAACCTGCGTTCCTCGAAGACAGTTCGCTCACCATTCCTGTGGCGAGCGTCATTGCAGGTGACCAACCAGGTCCAGCTAACGAATCATCGCAAACCGTTTCGTTTGTTCCGCTGACCACTCCGATCACTTCTGCCAAGGGCGGGACGGTTACCCAAGTCGGCTCGAACCTGATCTATACGCCAGCGACGAATTTCAATGGCATCGATACATTCAGCTACAACATCTCGGATGATGGCACTCCTCCACTGTCCGCAGTCGGTATCGTCACGGTCGCCGTGGCCGAAAAGAATGATGCGCCGGTTGCCGACAGCCTCTCGCGAAATGTTTTTGCCGGTGTCACCACCGTCCTTGATTTGACCGAAGCACTCGCTCAAATGGACAAAGGTGCACCGAACGAGTCGAACCAAACACTCAAGATCACCCGTTTGATCCTACCGAATCCATTTGTTGGGAACATCTCGCTGAACGCGGCTGGTACTGCGATCACCTACTTCGCTCCACTCGGAACCAATGAAACGGTGAATTTCCAATACGAAATCACCGACAATGGAACGACCGCAGGACAACCCGATCCTCTCACCGCGATCGGAAACTTTGCAATCAAGGTTCTGCCGTTCATTCCGAGCTCAATCAAGGGCACGGTATTCGTCGACGACAATGCCAATAACAAGCTCGATCAAAACTCCGGTGGACAACAATTGGAATTGCCAGTTGGCGGCGTAGAAATCACCCTGAGCTACCCGGACCCAGAGAATCCATCGAAGAAAATCACCGTAACGGAAATGACCGAAGCGGATGGTTCCTATGACTTCGAATTGCTCCCACCGGGCACCTACACCGTCAGCTACGTAAACCCCGTCTCGATGACCGAGTCGAACACCACCGTCCGCTCGTACACCTCCACCATCGCAGCTCCTGGCGATAAGAACCTGGTCTATAACTTCCCAGTTCTCGGTATCAATCCATCCTACGGTTCGTCGATCGAATACTTGGCTTCGAGCTTCTATCTGAAGGATGCGTCGCTGCGGTCCAAGGGTATGTATGCCGTGGTCAATTCCACAGGTTACACCGAATGGACCTCGAAGAAGGATGGTTTCGCTGGAGACTTGTTCCATGAAGTTGTCCTCAGCAATGATGGCACTCGAGCTTACCTGACCGCCGTCCGCGGACAGAACCAAGTCTTCACAGCAACATTGATCGAGAAGAAACAGTTCATACGAACTCCCGCTGGAAACGGCAATCAGTTGATTCGCGTCTTGGCAGGTTCCTCGGACCTAGTATGGACCCCTGTCAACATGGCAGCTCCACCGGTCACAGCCAAGGGATACTTAGAAAGTGTCGATCAGTTCTTCGAACAAGAGAACTGGTAGTTAAGGCGACTGTCAACAGACATCCCTGAGATAGGCATCCTTGAGATTGAGGCCACGCACTGCGTGGCCTCTTTTGCATTCAAATCAACCCGCGACCGGTGATTTGCTCGAGCGCCGCAACGTAGCGATCTCGCGTTTGCATCACAATGTCTTCCGGAAGGAAGGGAGGGAGGCTGTTCTTGTCCCACGCGGATCGGTCCAAAAACTCTCGGACGAATTGCTTGTCGAAGGACGCTTGGGCTCGGCCAGGAGCCCAATCATCCGCCGGCCAGAACCGAGAACTGTCTGGCGTGAGAACTTCGTCAATCAGTATCAAACGACCTTCGAACCAGCCCCACTCTAACTTGGTATCGGCAACGATGATCCCTTTCGCTTGTGCGATCTCGCTGCCGCGACGGTAGACCTCGATGGAACGTTCCTTCAACTCGTCTGCGACAGTCGTGCCAAGCTGTTCTCTCATCACTTCGAATGAAACATTCTCATCGTGCCCCGTTTCCGCTTTGGTGGCAGGCGTAAACAGCGGTTCGGGCAGATGATCGCATTGTTTCAAACCCGACGGCAGGGGGATTCCGCAAATCGAACCTGTGCGCTGGTAATCGCGCCAACCGCTCCCTTCAATATACCCCCGAATGACGCATTCAAAGGGAACGACTTGGGCCTTGCGAGCCACGATCGACCGGCCCGCTAACTGCCCGAGAGGATCGAGAACCTTTACCGAATCGGGCAATTCGTCGCTGATCACGTGATGCTCGATTCCGAGCGAACGAAACCAAAACAAGCTCAACTGATTCAGGATGCGGCCTTTGTCCGGAATCCCGTTGGGCATCACCCAATCAAAGGCGCTAATACGATCCGTGCTGATAATTAGGAGCGATTCTCCGAGATCGTAAACATCACGCACCTTCCCTTGCCGTTTGGGGAATGGGAGATTGGTTTGCAGAAGCGCGTCGGTCATGGTGGCAAAAGGGTATTCGGAAATGCGTTTGTTGCTACCGGAGCCATGTTCAGCTACCGGAGGAATAGGACGCCTATCGTACCTCTTCTGCCGTCATCTTGTAGATGGCGTAATGACCGCCGTCAGGATAACGAAAGGAATCAGGATCGATTTCGAGCTTGCCTTTGACCGAGACCACCCGGGTCGAAAAATTGGCGGTCTTTCCCGGTGCCATTTCAACAATCACGCAATCGTACAGCGCTGCACCGGGCCCGAAACAGCATTCCTGATTATCGCGCACGAGAACAAACTGCTTGATGCCGCTTTGCTGGAAAACCGAGGTGGGCAGGATAAAACCTCGCAGCTTCAGCGTTTTCTTATTCAACTCTTCGATCGAGGGGGTGATCATTTCTTTGTGAAACTCGCCCCCTTTCTCAATATCGAACTTCAGATCGTCGAACGTGATCTCCCCCCGTTTGCGGGCAGCTTCACGAGCTTTGCGATCCTCCGCCAACTGCCGCTCCGACTTGGGTGAAGCACTCGGCTTTTCCCCCTTCGGACCTTCCACACTTGCAGGCTTCGCAGGCTCAGGTTTCGCGGGTTCCTGTCCGTTCCCCACGGAAATTCCGGAAGTGCACACCGCGACAAGGATTGCGGAACGCAGGCCGAGCGAGGGTTGGAAAATGGATCGGCTGATGGACTGACGCATAGTCGGCTCTTCCGAGGGGGCAGAAACTTTCAAGATCAATGGAGCATCCCTGCAATCGTAGCCAATAGGAGGACTGGAAGGGAAGCGTCGAAGGATCGGATTTCTGGGATGACCACCTAAAATCTGCCCCTCCGAACGCTTTGAAACATGCCAAGTCCAACCGTTTTGGGGTGACACCAACACAATCTAGCGTGAACGGAAATCAGATAGTAAATTCAAGGGAGTCCAATCCGGGGTGTGGCTCAGCCTGGTAGAGCGCTGCGTTCGGGACGCAGAGGTCGCTGGTTCGAATCCAGTCACCCCGATTTTATCGAAAAGCCTTTTAAACCCTTTGTTTGGCAGGCTTTTTGTGTTTCATGGGCGTCGTCCTGTCCGTCGGTCGAATGGTCAGGAATGGACTTCTTTTGACCTGTTTGGCCACTGTTTGGTGCAAGCGTTGGTGCAAGCTTTCGCGGAGAGGATTCGCGAACAATTCCTAGCGATTCGATAGCATCGGCAGTGTCCAGCAACCGCGCGTCGGTGTTCGTGTTCAATCCCTGAACATTGTAACACGTATCTCCAAATTCTTTTCAATGATCTTTCAGCACTCGTAAAGCCTTGCCTCGCTCCCCAAAGCGTGATTCCCATTTACCTTGAAGTGCTTATAGTTCGGAAGCAATACTTACCGAAGTCAATGAAGCTAGAAAACCGAAGGCGATCATAACGAGCGCTTGGTTCTTCATCTGTTTTGGTTCCTTCCATGTCCGAACCTGTTTCCATACGTGAGCGTACACTGGCCGATCTTAGAATTTTCCGACCTGGCTAGTATTCGGCGTGTAGGTTTTTGCGTTCGATCAACGATTCCCCTCGTACGCAAGGATCTTTACTATGTCGCGGCTAACGCAATCTA
>CAITIE010000126.1 GCA_903892355.1 uncultured Pirellula sp.
CGAACCAGCATCTGCAAAATCCTGTCTGCGGAGTTGGGACTGATTTGCGATCAGGACGATGTGATTCGAAGCGGAGGTCCGGGGTATCGATTGAACGAGTGGATCCGCATTGAAGACGGCAGCCAGTCCAAAACACAGACCGTAGAGGACGAAGGGCAAAGTCGCCGCGATCGGATTTTGGAACTGCTCGCCGGTGGCAAGCGACTTCGAACAGCTGCGATTGCTGATTCGCTTGGATGCAGCCAAGCGACCGCAAAGCGTGAGCTCGACTTCCTTCGAAGCACGGGAGCGATCGAGTTCATCGGTCCGAGCAAGACCGGTGGCTATCAACTTCGGAAAGTGATGAGCGAGTAAATGAGCGAGTAAACCGTTTACTCGTTAACGAGTAAATGACCCTGTAATGTGTGGATGAGCGAGCAAACGGTTTAGTGTCCAAGAGAGAGCCGCAGCGCGCGCATGCAACAGGCAGCGCACGGAGTGTTTTGCAGCGCGCGTCGGATTTTGCGTCGCCTCATTTTGGAACCCCCGTTTTTCCCAGGGAATTTGTAGGTTGTTCGGTTCCTGTCCTCTCCGTTGCAAAACCCTGGTTCTCCCAGGGTTTTTCGCATTTCTGGCCAATTGCTTTGGCTTTCCTGCACGTCCATGCACGTGCATGCTTGCACATGCTGCGTCGTCTAGTGCGCTGCCTTAGACCCTGGTGAGTCGTCCAGTGAGTCGCCAGAGTCGCCTCAGAACCCTCGTTTTTCCAGGGAAAACAGTTGGTTTTGCAGCAGAGGTGGTAGGATTCGAACTAGGTGCGAGATGTTTTGAAGTGCAGGGACGGTGAGAATAGTCCGCAACATCCTGACGCCCGTTCGAGAAGTTGGCACGCCGGAAGGCATCCAGTATCGTTACGCGTTCCCAAAACCATCTATTTGTCATACATCCACCATCACCTTCGTCACGCCGGCCGCCTTGGCAAAATCATCTTCGGTGACCAGCAAGTGACTTTGCTGACCGTCATGGTTCCACAACTCGCATAATCAGGTGTTTACGTGCAATGAAGATAGATGTCGCCAAGATCATTGTTGATCTTTCCAATCCGAACAAGACCCGTGCGGCCGCGGCATCTGCGGATCTGGCGTCACAGATTTGGGCGGGTTCGATTGACGAGGCAACTTTAATTCACTGGCTAGAGAGCGATGATGAAACTCTGCGTGCAACTACAAGTTGGGCCGTTTGGGACGCCGGGAGTCCGCCTCATGCGTTGAAGCGACTCATGGAACTCGGGACAAGTGACAAGAATGAGACGGTACGGCTAAACTGTCTCCGTTCTTGGATAGACTATCATCCGAAAGACGCTTTGCGTTCAATGACTATCGCGAATTTCTGCAATGATGAGTGCCCAGCGATTAGCACGCGAGCATCGAATGCCATTAAGGCACAAGGACCGCAGGACATCGCAGAAATCGGGTAAGGATGTCCGTTGCCTGGCACCCTCCCTGCACCTACTGTCAATTCACTCCTCCGCCAACACTTTCTTTGTCCCTGCCGCTCTAGCGAAATCATCCTCAGTAACCAGCAAGTAACTCTGCTGGGCAATCCGTGGCGAGTTGCCGAGCCAGGAGCAAACCACATGCAATGGGAACTCGCGTTGGAGTTCTGTTTGTCTGCTGGCTCGCCCCTCTGGAAGCGTTACAGTATGGAACAATCGTGGCCAACCCGAGACGCCGGCGCGGCGCAGCAGTCGTGTCATTTCGGTGCGTAGATTCGAGTTCTTCCAACCCATCGCGGTGTTGGCTGCCGCTCGATACTGCGGAGCCGCGACCACATACTCGCTCTTATCACCGAAGATCTCGAACGCTTCGTCGAGGATCGGTCGCAGTTCAGCATAGCACGACACTCATTCAGTTAGGTGGGTGTTTTCCTAGTATTACCCACAAGGATCTAACCTCTATCAGTGGCGGACGATTCATCCGGAGCAATTGGATAGTTGCTTTTCCAACATCTGTGAGTCCGACAATGAGGGTGCCATTGACAGACCAATCAAAGTGCTCAAGCCATTGATCATTCTGAGGATGAAACAGCCTGCATTCCAGGCCATCTTCGGTAACGCCATGCAATCGATTGGATTTAAATCGGTTGCAACTGGGACATGCTAGGCATAGATTCTCAAATTCAGTCGATCCTCCCAGTGAACGCGGAACAATATGTTCGACTTCAAACGTAACGACTGTGAGGGATTCCAGAGTTTTGCAATAACCGCAGCATTCCATAAAGTGCGAATGCACCCTCTTACGCAATGCAATCGGAACGTAGTCGCTCACGACTAGCCCTCGCTCATTAATTTGCCCAGGGCAACAGCTGCGCGCGCTTTTACAAGATTCAACTCATCAATTTTCTTGAGAAGTGAATCCAATTCCACCAAGCATTCTTTCGACAGCGATCCCTCAGCGTTTTCAGCCAAAAGCTGCTCAAGCCTAGCTTGCTCTTTCGTAGCAAGTGCCATATCGGCTAGGGCATGTAAACCCTCGGTGCTGACCAATAAATTCACTTCCTGAGACATCACCTACCTCCTTACAAGTCGCGGCCGGCGAAGGCTAGCAAAACAGAATTGCTAAATCCACAGCAATATCCCGCTTGAGCTTCTGCGTTCCGACCTCCTTCCCCGGTATCATAAATAGTCTCAGTTAGCCCCACTACAGTCAAGTTCGTCTCGGAATGGTGTTCGACCAAAGAATACCGGCCCTTTCATCAGGCCATTTTCAAGAACCTCTCGAACTCATCAAAAACATTGAAAAAACATCGAAAAGTTGGGTTCCTGTCCTGTCCGCAGGACCGCTCTACTTTCTACTTTCAACTCTCTTGGCTGCTTGGGTTTTTCGCATTTCTGGCCAATTGCTTTGGAGTTCTGTAGCGCCCATGCAACTCGGTGCATGGCGCCTGCGGCGTTGTATTTCGCGTCGCGCACCGAAAATCGAGTCGTTTTTCGCGTCGCGCGACTCGCTAAAACACTGGGGATTTGATGTCTCAGTCTGTTACCGATCCACAGTCGTGGAGGAGGTAGGATTCGAACTATCTGAGTGATGTTCTAAAAAGTGGATATGTTGAGATTAGCCCGACACATCCTATCGTCTGATCGAAGATTGGCACGCCCGTAGGCATTCGGGATCGTTAGGACAATTCGATGGCTAACTTGAGTGATAGACTGCATTGGTGCGGTCAACAGGAGTTAGGCTGATCCGAATAGGAAAAAGCTCTGCCAGAAACGTGTTGCGGGCAGTCACGAAGCCTTTGTCGAGCGTTTCGACTGACTCGAATCGCTATGACGTTGGAAAACTTCCTCAACACCGACGCCAAACGTTTCTGCGATCCGGAACGCTAACTCAAGCGACGGGTAGTATTTACCCTGTTCCAATGCGACGACGGTTTGCCGCGTGATTCCAACACGATCGGCCAGCGTTTGCTGTGTCAACTCGCCGGCCGTGAATCGTAACTCGCGAATGCGATTCGAAATCTGAATCTTAGGCACTGGCGATTCTCCGATATCCCAAGACTATGCCTCCATAGTAGGCCATGTTTGCAATGACGAATCCAGCGAACAACCAGTGGACAGCGACCATCGCAGAAAACACAGGTATGGCGAAATTCAAGCCGGAAATTTCGTTTCCGGCCAACTTCCCCTGTTCCGCAGCACTGGCGCCGATCACCGGCGCTGAATACATGGCGATGATAATCCATGAGAGCACGGCGATCGAAAGAACGAATCCGGCCCACTTCGCCGCCTTGAGTTCAATACGTTGGTCAAGCTCATCAACAGGCGGAGCCTCGCCGTGAGAACGAATCGACTTTGTTGCGATCGCGTTCACGGTGTGAAACACAACAAGGATTACTACAAGCGCAATCGCAGAAAGCCCAAAGAGTCCTAGGGCGGCCATGGGAAAGCGAAGCACAACAGTGAAGTAAGGAACGTAAACAACACCAATACCAACCAGACATGCCCACGCGCTTTTCTCGTGAAAACTCATGTGAATTACCTTTCGAGCAACGGAATTGAACGCCAGTGGAATGTAATCTATACCAGACACAATGTCGCGCCAACATGACATCTGCAGATTCGTCTGATTGACCTGGAAAGCGGAAGGCAGAAATCGGGTAAGGATGCCCGTTGCCGGGTACCCTCCCCACACCACCGATTCACTCACACCATCACCTTCGCTACGCCGGCCGCCTTTGCGAAATCATCCTCAGTAACCAGCAGGTAACTCTGCTGAGCGATGCGTGGCGAGTTGCCAAGCCAGGAGCAAACCACGTGAAGCGGGAACTCCCGTTGCAGTTCTGTTTGTCTGCTGGCCCGCATCGAGTGGAACAATCGTGGCCAACCCGAAACACCGGCGCGTCGCAGCAGTCGCGTCATTTCGGTGCGTAGGTTCGAGTTCTTCCAACCCATCGATGTATTGGCTGCCGCTCGATACTGCGGTGCGGCGACCAGATACTCGCTCTTGTCACCGAATATCTCGAAGGCTTCGTCGAGGATCGGTCGCAGCTCCGGGAAGATCGGGCAGCTACGAATGCCACGACCCTCGTGATGCTCGACCTTTGGCTCTGGAATGCTCATTCGGTTCATTTCCCAATCGATGTCTTCCCAACGTAGAGATAGCGTCTCGGAGGGTGTGCGAAGCCCACCGTAGCGACTCAGGCCCAAGATCACTTGCCAGACCGGATTTGTTTTCTTCATCAGTTTATCGACCACTTCGCGGGGTACAAACTCGTTGACTTTCACCGAGCTCTTTTGGGTCTTTACCTTGAGGAATGGGTTTTCTTCGATGATCTTCCAATCGACCGCGTCGTGCATGAACTGTCTCGCGAATTGGATCCGTTTGTGGATCGTTGTCGTGGCCATCCCTCTGGCTTTGAGCTTCTCGTGAAACTCCTTCGCGTGGCCTGCTGTGATTTGGTTGATCCGGATTCCCTCGGGCATGTACTCCTTGAGGTTCGCCACCACCTGTTTCCATACCGCAACCGTGGCTGGCTTGCGACTCTTGCCGTGGCGCTGGATGTAGCCATCGAGGAACGCATCGAGCGTCGGGATAATTACCTTATCGGGAATCGGCTCGGCCTCTTTACCGCCGTCGTTCTGCCTTCAATGTGCGGCGACATTTGGATTGTCTGGTGCAATCTGCTACAATGAGTGTTGGAGGGAATACTATGCCGATCGAATTACCACTCAATACAATGTCTGTCGAAGAGAAAGTCCAGCTGCTTGAACATGTTTGGGACAATCTTTGTCGTCAATCGGGTGATGTCCGTTCTCCAGAATGGCATGCCGAGATTTTGCACGAGCGACAAAGACAAATTAAAAATGGAACGATGGCGGTTTCGCCGTGGTCTGAGGCTAAGGAAAGACTGCAGAAGCTTGGGAAATGAAAATTGAGATTTCCGCCGGTGCGGAAGCCGATGTCGCTGATGGCTACTGGTTCTACGAGCGTCAAAGTATCGGGCTCGGAGACTACTTTCGTAGTTGTATCTTCGCTGACATTGAGTCACTAAGATACTTTGGAGGAATCCATGAAATTGAATATGGATTCCATCGATCTCTTTCCAAACGATTTCCTTTTGGCCTTTATTACACCGTTGCCGATGATTGCGTTACGGTTGTTGCCGTTCTCGATCTGCGACGTCAACCGCTCTGGATACGCGAATCGCTCGACAACCGGGGATAGGCAGAATATGCGTTTCGCCAATCCCTATTCAAAGATTCTCGCGAGCAAAGTCGATTTCCGTATCGATTCGACGGTACGTTTGGCTGGCTCTCCACACCACCTAGCATCTCACCCCTCCACCATCACCTTCGCTACGCCGGCCGCCTTAGCAAAGTCGTCCTCGGTGACCAGCAGATAACTTTGCTGAGCGATCCGTGGTGAGTTGCCAGGCCAGGAACGGACCACGTGCAATGGGAACTCACGTTGGAGTTCCGTTTCGCATATTGACTGGGATTTTCGTGCTCGTGCTCGGACCAACCGCGTCGATTACGAGCACGAGCGCCATTTCATTGAGCACGAGACCGACTGAGCCAACCCATTGCCGTGTTAGCGGCGGCTCGATACTGCGGAGTCGCGACCACATACTCGCTTTTATCGCCGAAGATCTCGAAGGCGCCGTCGAGGATAGGTCGAAGCTCGGGGAATACCCAAAACACATCATCACTCGACAGATAGGTCCAAATCTCGCTGTGAAAGATACTCGAATTTGCTCTAAGGCTAGGCTGCATGGCAGCCTATCTGGATTGCTAATCCGTTGTTGTCTGGCGACTTCTAACCAAATATTAGCAAGCACTCGCTTTTCAGTACCGGTTCAACGATTGGTTCACGATTCGGGACACCAGGAAAGCCGAGACCGATCCGATTGAGATCGAGGACACACCAGCAAGTCGGCGTCAGCGGATCTTGGAATTGCTCGGCGATGGCGGGAAGCTGCGATCCACCTGCATTGCAAATCAACCTGGGCTACAGCCTCAAGACCGTCAAACGCGAGCTCGAAAGGACGCATCGAGTTCATCGGTCCAAGCAAAACTGGGACTTACCAGCTGGTTGGTACGTGAATGTGATCTTGGAGTTGCTACAATTTCATCATCCTTACGTTCGAACTGATGGCTAATAGCAGAAGTCATTTAGATAATCCAAAGCAAATACTTGATGTTCCAACCGATATGTAAAGGTGTTATTGCTGTATCACTTTGGCTTGGTGTTGGGGCCAGTATCTCTAGCTCTCAGCCACCCAAAGAGCTCACCAACAGCATCGGGATGAAACTGGTGCTGATCCCCGAAGGGACATTCATGATGGGCTCACCCGAGAGCGAGGAGGGCCGTAATGAGAACGACGAAACCCAACACGAAGTGACGATCAGCAAGGACTACTACCTTGGTGTGTACGAAGTAACGCAGGCACAGTATGAGAAGGTGATGGGTAAGAATCCGAGTCACTTTCAAGGGGCCATAGTCGGTAATGAGAATGCAGATCTCCCTGTAGAGAATGTTTCAAGGGGCGATGCTGTCAAGTTTTGCAAAAAGCTATCGGACTTGCCGGAGGAGAAGAAGGCAGGTCGCGAATATCGCTTACCAACGGAGGCAGAATGGGAATACGCTTGTCGCGCTGGTAGCAAGACGGCATATTCATTTGATGATGAAGAGGGTTTGCTGCCCGAGTACGGTTGGTTTAATCGCAACAGTTCTGACCGGACACATACAGTTGGCCTTTTGGAGCCAAACGCCTGGGGGCTCTACGACATGCACGGGAACGTCTGGGAATGGTGCAGCGACCGGTTCGGCGAATACCCCAAGGGTGCCGTCTGCGATCCGACTGGCCCAAAAGTGGGTTCATACCGCGTGAACCGTGGCGGCAGTTGGAACGACGTGGCCGCCTTTTGCCGGTCGGCGCTTCGTGACGGGAACGACCCGTCGTACCGGAGTCACAACCGCGGCTTCCGCCTTGCCCTGAGTTCATCCACCACGCCGCAAGGTGGTGACGAATTGAAACGCTGAATGAATCGCAATCGGAACTCCAGACCTGTGACCCTGTAAATTCTCTGGGGTTTTTGATGTGACCCTGTAAATGACCCTGTAAACAGAAAACCGTGACCCTGTAAATTTGGACGGGTCTCGAATTCGTGACCCTGTAAATCGGGCTGCAAATAAGTTGCAGGTTGGTCGCGATGGATAGTGTTCCGAGTCGTCTCAAACATTGAAATCGGCGCACTTCGTATTTCGCGTCGCGCGTGATGAGAAAGTGCGTTTTTCCGAGGGGATTTGTAGGTTGTTCGGTTCCTGTCCTCTCCGTTAGCTTTCTGAAGCCCGTGCTGCAAAACCCTGGTTCTCCCAGGGTTTTTCGCATTTCTGGCCAATTGCTTTGGCTTTCCTGCACGTCCATGCACGTGCATGCTTGCACATGCTGCCCCCGATAAATCAACAACCCTAGTGCGCTGCCTTGGTACCTGGTGAGTCGTCCAGTGAGTCGCAAGAGTCGCCTCAGAACCCTCGTTTTCCCAGGGAAAACACACTGTTTTGCAGTAGAGGGGGTAGGATTCGAACTAGTGGGTGACGTTTTCAAGCGTTGGGACGGTGAAGATTAGCCGTATTCGCCCGTCATCCAATCGCGAGATTGGCACGCTCGCGGTCATTAACCGAGGTATCGGTGTCAACCGTCGAGAAAAGATTTTCTACATTTTGGCAATTTTTCCTGAAAGGAATTGCTGACATGATGTGTGTATTCAGGTGACTCGAAAGCAACACCTCCAAGACCAAATTGATTTATGCATCCCGAGACTAGATACAGCTTGATCCAACGATTGCAGGACACTGGCGATGATGCTGCTTGGGAAGAATTTGCGTCCATTTATCGTCCGATCATTGTTCGAATTGCCCTTCGTAGACAACTGCAATTTGACGATGCGGAAGATCTAGCGCAGCAAGTGCTTCTGTTGGTTCTAAAGAATATTAGCAATTGGAAAACTGATCCTGCTCGGGCTCGGTTCCGAACGTGGCTTCATCACCCATCAGAAAATCACTTTAAATTTTCGCGACGAGACCCGAGTTTCGACTTATAAGCTGGACTCTACCAAAAATCCAAAGTGGTGCGATATCACGGATAGCGACCATACAGCCCTCGGGATTTATCATTTTGAGGGTGAGCAATTAAAGATCTGTCTTCCCCGAGTAGGAGAGAACGGACGATCGACGGCATTTGAGTCAGAGCCCAATTCAGTGAACTAACTTCTTATGATTATGGAGCGTGAAAAGCCGTAAATTAAATGAACTAGGAATATGCCGAAGAACCGTAAGTTGAAATCCCAGTCTGGATTTCGGAGGGTGGAGCCTGGTGCATTGACAACGCCAGCCATGCTCCCGTATCCATCGTAGCCATGTCGAAGCCGATGCGTGGACCGTGCCCATCCGCTGTGCAGGGACCGCCAATCGAGTCGTAGAAACGTGTCGGTATTCATCCCCGGTGATCATCTCTCGAATGACCGCGTTGCTCCGCGTCACAACATTGTGCACATTTGCGTTCGAGAACTCAACGCTAGCCGTCGAGCTTATCTTGCCAGCGCGCTCACAGAGGGTAGTTGGTCTCACACGTTGTACGGATGAATGATTTACTCCTACTTTGATGCTCGTTTTCTGCTCACACTCGCAGTGAACATGGCCACTTTGCGGCCAGTGCGCAGACGTGGAGACAGTTGTCCTCACAAATCGAATCGGGTTATGGCTTGTTCTCCAATCTCCTATCCTGTCTCGATCGGCTTGTTTTCGATCGGAATGATTCGTTCGGTGGAGGCGCACTTAGCGCATGTTACTGCGCGGTTCGCTGCTAATCTTGCTTGTCTGGCAACTGTGCCCTGAGCGGCTAAAAACCTGCGATCGCGAAACCCTTTCACGACAGAGACTTTCGTGCCACAATGGGCCGCAATGTAGGGCCGTTGTCCTCAATAGCTCTCGCCAGGAGCTAAAAAACGATTAAGACAATCGTCCACCATCAAGCTTGCCCGCTTCGCGCTTTCGCGTGAAGATGATCGGAGGACATAGTGGCACGACGCTCCGCCGTCGTTTTCCTTCATGCTATTCGCTTTGAAATGCTCCAGGGTTTAAGAACAGCGAGCAGAAAACCCTTCACGACAAGGGACTGTCGTACCACGATGGGCCGCAATGTAGAGCAGTAGACCCGTTCTGCGATTTGACTTCGCGAACATCACAAATTCATCCGCATAGCGCACGAAGCGGAGCCATCGATTCTCCAGTTCTTGGTCCAGGTCATCCGAGACAATGTCGACAAGAAATGGTGAAGCGGGACCGCCTTGCGACGTTCCCTCGGTCGTTGCTTGGAAATTCGCCCTGACCATCACGCTTGCTCGCAGGTATCGCCCAATCAGTTGCAGGAACGTTTTATAGTAAACCTTCCTTGGTATACTAGTCATGAAACCATCATGCCCCACGCATTCAAAGAACTTGGACATTTCCACATCCACGGCATATCGGTAGAGAGGCCAAGGATCAGGTTTTGGTTCACGGAGATTCTGAGAGCCATGGCGTCGGTATTCTTGCTCGTAGCTCCTTGATCATCGGTTACTAATACGTTTGTGATACAATCGATTCGTATATGGATGGTTCAAGCAATTGATAATTCCGTTTATTTCCGAGGCCTAAAACGATGTCTATCGCGCCACGATGCCTTCTATATTTCATGGCGATCGCAATATGCTTGGTCTGCGAATCCCTAGGACAACAGCCTAAGTTGATCACTAACAGCATCGACATGGAACTGGTGCTCATTCCCAAAGGCAAGTTTATGATGGGTGCTCCGAATGCAATCATAGACCCAGAGTTGGAAGAAGCACCACATGAGGTGACGATCACCCGTGATTACTATCTTGGTGTTTATGAAGTCAGGCAAAGGCAAATCCAATTGGTAATGGGACGAAACCCCAGCGAGTTTCAAGGGGCGATCGTTGATCACTTAAATGAGGATCTGCCAGTCGACAGTGTAAGCTGGACGGATGCTATTGAGTTCTGCAGCAAACTCTCTGGATTTGAAGAAGAGAAGAAATCTGGAAGGGCTTATCGTTTACCGACAGAAGCCGAATGGGAATATGCTTGGTTTGATAAATTTGGCAATAATCGAACACATACCGTGGGTCTTACTCGCTCGCATCGATTGGAACAATCGTGGCCAACTGGAACAAATCAAAGGTCCGAGGCCGCAACTTCTGAGCGAATTCCCTGCCGGTAACCGGACATGACTTGACCTAAATCAGGCGTCCTAGGAAACTGCTGTGCTGCTGGGTTCATGGCGTTGCATCAAATCGGTGACAATTCTCCGGCCTGTATTTGCTGACTTTGATTTCTCCACGCGTTGAGTAAAGGTTTCCTGTCCATGAAAAGCTTTCCCCGAGTCACTAGCATCGCGACGGCCGTTATCTTCGTTGGGGCATCCATGACAGTCGCTGCGCAGGATTTGCCAACGACCGGCAGTATCGAAACTAGGTCCGGAAAACTCGAAGTGGAGAACGGTTACCCTAGGGCTGCTGCAGTCGAAAAGATTTTTGATGACATTGACTACCAGCGAGCCTGCCAAGCTTATCTCTGGGCCTTGCCGCTGATGGCCATGCAGCAATGGCAAAACGAGCACCTTACCAAGTTTGAGGCTGGCAAGTGCGATTACGTTGATTACCTAACGTTTCAAGACAAGTTAGGCCTGCTGACCGCGAACGCGACGACTCCTTACATCATGGCATTTCCAAATCTCAAGGAGACTGGACCGCTTGTATTTGAAATTCCTGCAGGCCCGACTGCGGGTGGCTTCACCGACTTTTGGCAACGCCCCATCACCGACTCCGGACAAACCGGACCGGACAAAGGCGCTGGGGGCAAATACTTGATCCTCGGTCCTGACGACCCTGACATGAAGCCGGATGGGTATTACGTATTCCGTTCGCCCACGATGAATATCTGGTCGGCCCACCGCGCTCTCGATCCGGATGCAGCCAAGGCGCGCGCGCTGATCGATGGTTTGAAGATCTATCCCTACAGCCAGCGAGAGAATCCGCCCCCGACTCGCCATGTTTCCCCGAACGGTCGCAGGTGGAGCGGCACGCAACCTCGCGGACTTGCTTATTGGGAGGGGCTAGCCAAAATCATCAACGAAGAACCTGTTCATGAGCGTGATCGCATGGTGACGGGGATGCTGCAACCTCTGGGCATCGAAAAAGGTAAGCCATTTGCTCCGACCGCGAGACAAAAGAAGATTTTGGAAGAGGCTGTTTTAGCCGGAGAGTTGATGGCTCGCACCATCGCCTACGAGAAGCGGTTTGAAGGAGCGACCGTTTGGCCCGGAAAGCATTGGGATATCTCGCTTTTCTTGAAGGAGACCAGCCAAGAAGCCCCGCACCACACTCAATTCGACGAACGTTCCTCTTGGTTTTACGAGGCGGTTGGTGTTTCGACTGGCATGATGGGACGGACCGTTGGATTCGGCCAACTCTATCTCGAAACCGCGAAGGATAGCGAAGGCAACTGGCTCAATGGTAGCCAAACATATCATCTCAAGGTTCCCAAAGACGCGCCTGTCGCCCAGTTCTGGTCGGTCACGGTCTATGACAATGAAACCCGTTGCTTTGTCGATACCGGGGTTCAGCCAGATCGGTCTTCTCGCAACGATATCGTCAAGAATGCCGATGGCTCTGTTGATCTCTACTTCGGTCCCAGGCTTCCTATTGGAAAACCAAAGAGCAATTGGATCCAGACGCTGCCTGGCAAAGGTTGGTTTTCCTACTTTCGACTCTACGGACCGACTCAAGCCTACTTTGATCGTTCGTGGGTGTTGCCAGACATCGAACGGGTCAAGTAATCTACGCTTTGTTTTTACCCAGCTGAGGCGGTGATTATGGTCGCCCGCTGGATACCGAGTTGTGCCTCGTAACGAGAAAATTTTTTTGAGCTGAAATGTCAATACAAACACTCCGCAATCTCTGTAAATTTGCTGCCACCTCGATCGCTTGCGCGGTCATGGCTACTATGGCACAGGCGCAAACCTCCCGCTTCGATGAATTGGCAAACGCTGCGTTCACGGAGAATCGGCCGGGGGATGAAACCGCGCAGATACTGCGCGACGAATTGTTGTTTCAGCGAGCGACCCAAACCTATCTCTGGGCCCTTCCCTTGATCAACACGCTCGGTATGAAGACCGGATCTGAAAGCGCATTCGGTACTGGTTACAACGTACTGCCGATTTGGAAGAAAAGACTCGATGCAAAAACCTTAGTGACCACACCCAACTCCGACGTGATCTACGCGATGAGCTATGTTGATCTCGGAAAGGATGGTCCGCTGGTGTTTGAGGCGCCTCCGATGCTGCAAGGTATTTTGCTCGATTTTTGGCAACGGCCCATTCCCGTCGATGGCGGTAAATTCCAAGGCGACGTCGGCTTGCCAGGCCCCGATGCTGGCAAAGGTGGCAAGTTTCTCCTCCTGCCGCCAGGCTACGAGGGAACGGTTCCTGACGGTTACTACGTTTACCGCTCTGGGACCAACAACGTCTTCATTTTTCTTCGCGGCTTTTATCAGGACCCTAAGAATTTGAAGCCTGCGGTCGAACTGATCGAGCAAGCGAAGATCTATCCGTTGAATGGGAAAGCAAAGGCCAAGCCGATGGTGTTTCCTGATGCTTCGGGGGTGCCGGTTAATATGTTGCCCGTTGCTGACGGCCGTGCGTTTGATCAACTCAAAGAACTTGTGGACTCGGAGGGAACTAACTTTGCAGAGTCGGATTCGCTTGGGATGTTAGCTTCGATCGGTATCATCAAAGGCCAGCCTTTCGCGCCCGATGAGCGGACCCTAGAGATTCTCGATCGGGCAGCCAAGACAGCCTACAAGATGAGCCGAGTCGTCGGCTTCGAGGAGGTCTTGAACCAGGGCTCACTCAAGGTTTACCCGGACCGCCGTTGGGTGAATCCCCTCGACAACGTAACACCGCCAGGTCCACGCAAAACTCTGGATCTGTCCTGGAAGAATGTTGCGGGCGGATACCTCGACTTCGATGCACGCATCTGGTTTTTCACGAATTACTACTCGGTTAGTCCGGGAATGCTATCGAAAATCCCCGGCAAAGGCGCGGCATACATGATTGCGTTTACTGATGGCGAAGGTACACCTCTGTCCGGAGGGAGTCGCTATCGCTTGAATCTTCCAGCGAATATTCCGGCCGCGAATTTCTGGTCTATTACCCTTTATGAGGCTGAAAATGCGTCGGGGCTTGCCAATGGCCAGCCGTTTCCTTCTCTAGGATCCCGAGACAAACCATCGCAAAACGACGATGGTAGTACGGACCTCTACTTTGGTCCCCAAGCACCTGAGGGTAAACGCTCCAATTGGTTGGCGACAGTACCTGGCAAGGGTTACTTCGCCATCATCAGGCTTTACGGTCCGACAGAGGCCGCGATTGAGAAAAGCTGGAAGCCCGGGGATTTCCAGAAAATCAAGTAAGCCTGTCTGTTGTTTATTCTAGGCAATCTACCTCCACCATCACCTTTGCCAATCCAGCCGCTTTAGCGGCTGTAGATTTCGACGGCTTCGTCAAGGATCGGTAGTCTCTTTCCAATTACCGTTTGGCTTCGAGCGTTTCCGTTTGGAAACGCCGCATGAAGATTGCGGGATGAACCACGGATGGCACGGATGAGGAGGGCTTGGTGTTGCTCCATTTAAAATCCGTGTTATCCGTGTTATCCGTGGTCAATCGGCTTCGGATCTCGAATCGGTATAATGAGGTTTATGACAGCAACATCAGGCCAACCTAGGGTATCAAGATGCAACTACAGGCTATCCTCAATCGCGTAGAAAAGCACAAACGCGTCGTGTATTCTGAGGCACTAACCCATCAGCTTGGAAGCCTTCTTGGGCTAAATCGAATTCGCAATTTCTGCTGGCGAGGCAAGACCGAAGGAGACATCAATCATGGAGACCATCGTGTACATCCACGGTTTCGCCGCACATTGGACAGTTTTTCTGCCGTGCTCGGCATACCTGCGTTGCTGTGGGTTTCGATCCAAATTTTGGGGTTACCCCACTCTCCGAGAACCGTTTGACAATTCCGCGAAACGATTCGCGTCATCGCTCGCAAAAATCGATGAGCATGGGAGAAAATTCCACATCGTTGCGCACAGCATGGGATCGATAGTCACTTTGTTGGCGCTGCAGTACGCTCAACTAAACAACCTCGGTCGAATCGTTTTTCTAGCTCCGCCCATGCAGGGTGTTCCTGTGGCTGGGAGCACACCACGATTTTTGAATACATGGATTACAACTCTCGAATCCATGTCAGATGGTCCGAATGGCCTTCACCGGTCGGTTCGATTCAATGACTCCGTGCCAACAATGGTCATAGCCGCTCGCTATGATGCACTTGTTCCGCTACGAAATACGTATTTGCCAGGTCGACATGAGCGATGGGAGTTGATTGCGACGCATAATTCGTTGTTGATCGACCCCAGGGTCTTTGTGCGAATCGGCCGCTTCCTGAGGGGGAAAACCGAATGAATACGCGATAGCAAACAATGCACGGGAATCAGGTGTCATGATACGTACTAGACGCTTCTTTATTCTCGGCGACCGAGCGTAGGTGCAAACCACCGATCTGCAACAACG
Organism: uncultured Pirellula sp.; assembly: GCA_903892355.1. Lineage (GTDB taxonomy): Bacteria > Planctomycetota > Planctomycetia > Pirellulales > Pirellulaceae > JBKCUI01. The sequence goes on from CAITIE010000126.1 coordinate 15,168, forward strand.
TGATTCAAGTTTGCAAATTTTGGATAGTTCTCGTGACGCGGCAATTTTGCGATCAAATAGCTAGGAGTTAAGATCTAGGAATGATGATATAAGAATATGCCCGGCATTCAATCGATTCGAATGACGGTTCTGATCATTGTGTCAGTCGTTGCAATTAACGCCTTCGCGCAGCAGGAGCCTGCGGATTCTTGGAGCATCAGGTTTAGTTATGGTGGTGGAACTCCCAATGATACTGGACCACTCGGGCATTGCACGGCGACGATTTCGAGTAACGGGCGAGTGCGCGTAGAATCCAAGGGAAGACGCGGTGTGAAAGGACCACGCGATGCTGTCATCTTCAAGACAGATTCATTAGACTCGGAGCGATTGAAAACTATCTTCAAAGCGGCTGACAATGCTCTGCAAGAAGAGCCTTTCAAACGTCAAGGATCGAACGAAGACGGAGAGTTTCTCCGCCTGCAACGAAACGGGCACCGACCTGGCCGTGTATCCCACAATCAACTTCGGGGTTTTTCAGAAGCGCCACCAGGCATGCAAGAGTTCGTAAAGGTGTTTAATCAATTGCTACCGGAGAATGAGCAGATACCATTTTGGTAGTAGGATTCGTTGGAATCGATCTGTCGCCGAAAGTAGTCTTTGCGTTGGGGGTTGAATTATTACTGTCTTCAACGTAGTTAGGTTGTGGAAAGATTTAGGGTTGTGAATGAGGCTATAGCTGCTGTTGGAAACGATAGGATTGGGGGCTTGTGCTGCGGGGTGAATCGTTGAAAGTAGAGGTTAGGCAACTGGACCTGCTGCTCAACGCTGATCATGATAGTTGTTGAAGTGACAGCCTGAGTGTACGCTCGATAGGCGGCTAGGACGAGCATGTTTTAAGCGGCTTAAAGCTGTGCGTTCGATTTACCTAAAAGACTGGTCTGAAGGGACTCAAGATTAGGCAAGACAGTAGGGCGGTCTGTGCGGGCGGCTTCCCGTCTGCTTGTGCATTCACCTGATTGGAGCGATTCGATGACAATGCAGAGACGGTTATTTAATACAGCGTTACTGGGAGTGGGTTTTTCGATGCTCGATCGTGTCCAAGGTAATCAAGTGAAACCAATAGGTGAGACTGCCGGAAAGTTGATCGAGGCAAAGCCGATCGAGACGAATTTGGTCGGTGCCCGTGCGTGGCGGATACGGTACTCGTCGAAGGACGTTAACGATATTGCTCATGAAGTCACTGGAATTGTGATCGCCCCTGCAAAAAAAGGGGGAAATCGTCCCATGGTGACATGGTGTCATGGCACTACAGGCCTGGGTGATGCGGCTTGTCCCTCGACACAACCGGACCCTGCGAGTGAACTTAGGGTCTATTTTGAACCGGGTTCTACGCAGCAAATCGATTATGGAGTGCCGGGTGTACAGGGCTTTATCGATCGTGGCTATGTTGTATGCGCGACAGACTACCAAGGGCTCGGTAATTCCGAAGTGCATCAGTACATGGTAAGTCGCACGAACGCTCGTGATGCGCTCTACATTGCCCGTACTGCAGTTCAGATGGATGTAGGTGCGGGTACCAAGCTCGTAGGATACGGTTGGTCGCAAGGTGGTGGTACGGCGGCTGCCTTGGCCGAGCTCGACGACGCGGATTTTGGTGATTTGGATTTACGGGGAAGTATTTTACTTTCACCGGGTGTGACATCTATCGGATTGGAAAATCCGATCGGCACGATGGCGGCAGCCATGACCGATCCCAAAAAAGCTCCAGATGCCCACTTGGTGATGATGTTATGGGGACATGCGGCCGCTTATCCGAACCTCGACCTGGCAGATGTATTTACACCATTAGGTATCGAGGTCATGAAGCAATCATGGCAGGTTCAGCCTGTGCATCATTTGAACGATACCATTGCACGGGTGTTTCGTCTTAAGGGGCCGATTTTTAACGCGCATCCACGCAATTATGAGGCATGGAAGGGGGCGATCATGCAAGCGTCGGCGGGGAGGGTGAAGCCTCGGTGCCCATTGCTTGTCTGTGTGGATGCATTTGAAGGTGGTACGGTGATTCCGGTGGTTTGGCAGCGCGATTATGCGAAAGCAGTCTCGGAATTAGGCGCGAAGGTTGAGGTTCGGGAGTTCCCCAACGACGACCATTTCAGTTTGCCATTCTCGGTTCGCGACACGGTGGCTGATTGGATACAAAAAGCGTTTGCTGAGTAATCCTATCGGACTCTCTTCATCGAGTGGGCGACACAGCGTGGATTTAGTGACGCGGTCCACTTCTCTGAGCGAATGGTCGCCGACTTCGTCGATTGCACCGTGGGCATAAACACGATGTATGCCTGTGCCATCGGGTCATAAAACCGGCGCGACCTTGCGACTATCAAGGATGGCTATTCCGTTCATGGACTCCACCGATTCGTTTTTTCAGCCCTGCGCTATGTCCGAACGCGGTGCGAAATGCCTCTCTCTTCGCTTCCCGAAATCGCCACTTGCGGGGTAGCCGAGGCGGGGTTGCTCCGGCTCTCCGCATTGGGATGGTTTCCGGTAGCCATTGCCGAGGGCGGTGTGCAAAAGTTGCTTTTCTTCTAAAAAACACGAGCTAACCTGCAAGAAAGTGGGTTGTGGCACCGTCTTTTAGGTATTGGAACACGGTCCACCCAATTGGTGCGAGATGAAGATGGCAGAACCGATCACGCGAAACAGCCTGCTGGTGCGACTCCAGGATGCGAACGATATCGCAGCCTGGGAGGATTTCGCCGAACTCTATGGTCCTGTGATCTATCGCGTGGCACTCGCAAAAGGCCTGCAGACTGCGGACGCGGAGGATCTCGTGCAAGAGGTTTTTCTAGCAGTATCGCTCGCGTTGAACGGTTGGCTCGCCCGTGAGGATCGGGGCGGCTTCCGGGCTTGGTTGATCCGTATTGCACGCAATGAAGCGATCGACCGAATGCGACAACGATCGACGCGGTCCTTGGGTTGCGGTGGAAGCGTTGCGGAGCAAATGCTTGCGCAAGTCCCGGCGCGGAGCGAGTTCTCGGACTCACTCGACTTGGAGTACGAACGGGCCGTGTTCCGCTGGGCGGCCACTCAAGCACAGCGAGAGGTCAGCGGCCAAGTGTGGAAAGCATTCTGGTTGACCAGCGTCGAAGGGATACCGATTGCAGAGGCGGCCTCGAGGCTGCAAACGGGAGTTGGGAACATTTACGTCTCCCGCAGTCGGGTCATGGCCCGCATCAAAGAGCATATCGAAAATCGTAAGGAGCGATCATGAAGACCACGCCATCCAACTGCGATGAGCAGTTGCTATTGAGGGCACTGCAAGGGGAACTGCCGCAGGATGAGAGCGAACGATTGTTCTCGCATATTACGAACTGTGAACCCTGCCAAAGTCGAATCGGCGCATTAGCTGCAAGCGATGACGAATGGGGTGCAGTGACCAAAGCGATCAAGGATCAGCCGCAAGAGGCTGCACTGCTGGAGAGATTAAGCTCTTACGCGAAGGGGATTCACGCACCACGTTGGAACGAGTCGATGGCCAAGCAGTTGCTATTGCCGCCGAGCCACCCCGAGATGTTGGGACGACTTGGCCGCTATGAGATCGAGCGATTGATTGGTGCGGGCGGTATGGGCCTAGTCTTCAAAGCGTTCGATCGGGAACTGAATCGACCATTGGCGATCAAGGTGTTGTCGCCGCATTTGGCCGATAGCGGGGCGGCTCGTCAGCGATTCGCCCGCGAGGCACGCGCGGCCGCGGCAGTGGTGCATCCCCACGTGGTTCCCATCCATAATGTGGAATCGGAGGGAGAGCTTCCTTATCTTGTGATGCAATATGTTTCGGGCGAGTCGCTGCAAGACCGCATCGATCGCGAGGGACCGTTGGAACTGGAGCGAATCCTACGGATCGGCATGCAAGTCGCTGACGGTCTGGAAGCCGCACACCAGCAGGGGTTGGTGCACCGGGATATCAAACCGTCAAACATCCTGCTGGAGGATCGCGTCGAACGAGCATTGATCACAGACTTTGGGTTGGCTCGCGCCGGGGATGACGCGAGTTTGACTCGAACCGGTTTCCATCCAGGAACCCCGCATTACATGTCTCCCGAACAAGCGTCGGGCAGGTCGGTGGATGCGCGAAGCGATCTGTTCAGTTTGGGAAGTATGTTTTACGCCATGTCGACAGGTCGGCCGCCGTTTCGGGACGAGAGCAGCCTGAGTGTGATGCGACTGATTGCGGAATCGGATCCCCCACCGATGATCGAGAGCAATTCACGGCTACCCGATTGGTGGGTGGTCTTCGTCGAACGATTGATGGCGAAATCACCATTGGATCGTTTTGCTAGCGCAAGCGAAGTCAAGTCCGTACTGAAGGAGTGTTTGAGGCACTTCGAGAGTCCAGCGAGTGCTACTGTTCCGAAGGTGCTGCAGCGAACTTGGTGGTTCGCACGCAAGCCGTCGATGTTCGTTGCGGGAGGGTTGGTTATGTTGAGTTTCTTGTTATGCGGTTTTCTATTTACACATGCTCCTGAGTCGACAGCGGTTGGCGTCGTAAAGGAGGAAAATGAAGTGAAGTATATTTCCTCAGAGGAGGAGAACTTCAACCAAGTGGTGGAAGCGTTGGCCTTAAACCATGGGGATTGGATTACGAATATCACAAAAGATGGGATTGGGGAGGGCGATGCATGTAGCGCTATCTTGAAATCGGAGGGGATGGAGTACTACGGTGTTGGAACAGGGTATCACCTTGTGCGTAATCCAAATTCTCCCGATTCGGAAAAAGACCATCGAATCTCGATCGCTTGGCCACGCGAGAATCCCAGTCAGGGGATCATGATCGGATTAAAAACCCAGATCAGTTATTATCGCAATCCGAAAGGTTTCGAAGCTCTCGTGGATTACGATGTCAGTGTGGATTGCTACCGTAGTGAGGACGATCTTCCATCGTCGGATTTGGAAAGATTACCTGTATGGTACAAGGGGGAGTGGAATCCCATGACCAGGACGTTAACGTGCAAACCATCCTTCGGGTATGTTTCCGATACCAAATGGGTAAACGAGAACACTTTCCAACTTGCGTTCAAGAAGACTGGTGGAATGGAGATTGTGAATCTACCGCTGAGGTCTGAGGTTCTTCCGGTCCAAAACCAACCCAAGTGTTGTAGGCTATCGTGCAGCGGCACCGTAAGAAATGGTCCTCCATCTCGAACGGTTCCCGAACCACGCGAAATTTTCCAGGAGCTTGGTGGGATTGGATGGGGTGGGAATTCGCAAGAAAAAATGATAGGGCTTGGAATCTATCAAGGTACCGAGGAAATGTATCGCAAGCAAAATGTGGTGCTCGTGGGTTGCGTCAAAAATTTGCTCTTCGGATTTAGCGAATCAGCCAAGTTGTTTCCCAACCCCGAGGGATTCGTACCGGGTTATTTCTGGTACGATCGGTCAACGGGCAAGAGCTCCGATGGGATGAGCCAAGAGGAGTGGCGCAAAGACTTGATGAACCATGGCGTCAGCGAACCGCAACTATATGAAGCAAAAATTTTCATGGAGCCGAAGAAGGACTTTCTACAACCGGCGGAGGTTTTCCCCTGGTACCACGGGTTCAAGAAGTAGTACTCTTTGGTGATCGCTTCGAGGAAGTGTTTTTCGTTGATGGAATAGAGGCATACCTCATCCACTTTACCCCGCGTCTGATAAGGCGAGGGGTTTTTCTCGTTGATACGTCGCGACTGCTCCGACCTGAGTTCGTCGGTTCTTGACTTGCATCACGATGTAAAGAGACGACCGGCCCCGAAAACGTAGCTAATGTTCTGACGGCTAAGGGGCGCTCGAATTGGCGCTTAGATCTTTTTTGACTTAATCGAACTAGGTAGATACGGTGACGGACATTTCGCATCTCGCAAGGTAAATTGAGCCGTGCTTCGCATGGTGAAGTCTTGCTCGAGTCTTTGGAGGATCTCAAGGGGGATCCGTCTCGCTATTGTTGGGCTCTAGGAGGGGGGCGAACTAGCGATCCGGTTTGTATTGAAATGCTACTCGCTTACCAGATCCTCAAATGGCCACAATCATGGTGCCAACGAGAACGAGATGGCTTGGGATTTTCCGGTGGTACTAGTTGTAGGATCTAATCTCCAGGCTTAGGCACAGCTACCTGCGTTCTTGGAGGAAAAAATCTAGCAACGATCGTCCGTGATCCTCGTCTAAAAAGTAGTGTTGTCGTGGATGGTTTTGTCTTGGTTCACCGGTAAGTGGAATCGTCTTCGGTTTGGTTAACGCAGTGTGAAAGCATCCAGCTTGGGAATTTCGCCGCATCGTGCGGCGAAGGTTTAACGCTTATTGCCAAAGTCGGAATGGAATGGAGCGGTCCTC
>CAITIE010000127.1 GCA_903892355.1 uncultured Pirellula sp.
CGTCCAACGGCTTTCGATACGCTAGAAAAATAGGAATCCCGATAACCAACACAATTACCGTCAATACTCCACCTACAATTAGGAATTGCCTTCCGAAAAATACAACCGCTTTTTTCTTGTTGATCTCCGACTGGATTTCGGACACGAGTTCGTTGAAGGCCTCGTCTTTGAGGTTGTTGCTCTTGACGAGTGCCTCGTACGGGCGTGTTGCTTCTAATGCTTCTTCGTAGCGCTGCGACTTGTATTCGTTCTGGGTTGCGGCAAGGACCCGCCGTCGCATCGTTTCTAGTTCACTGCATGATGCGACCAGCGAGTCGGCTTCTTCGCTCCAAAACTCGGCAGGGATGCTCTGCACCAACGTGCTCGCCGCTTCGAATTTGCACGTCTTTCTCAATCCTTGTGCTTTCGCAAGGATCTCTTGTGCACGCGCTCGACCCTTGTCCTCGCGTTCCTGAAGCTGAGACTGAAGCTGCGGCATGGTCGCGTGATCGGGTTTCAACGATAACGCTTGATTGACCATGGCCAACAAACCGTCGTAACGTTTCTCCTGGACCGCTTGCTGGATCGATTCCAATAACGATTGCAACGATTTTTGCTTCCGCTCCGCCTCGGCACGCACGAGCATGATTTCCTGCGTTGCGACAGATGGATCGATTCGGGAAAGCGATGCAAGTGCGCCATCGTAGTCGTACGAACCTAATTTGCTCTGCGCTTCGATGAAGGCATCATCGCGAGTTGCGATGAGTTTCGACTGACGCTGCTCCAATTGCAATTTGAGTTTTTGAACTTCCTCGAAGTTCGGTCGCAACTTCAGTAGCTTATTCACCTCCTCATCCAAACCGACCAACTGACGTTTCGCCACCCGCTCTCGGATGTGGTTTTCTAGCTTCTGGCATTCCTGCTGGATTTTGGATAACCGCATCAAGTCAGATGCCGCCGAGGATTTTTCGCCTGGAAGAAAGACACTTCTTAGAATCTCCGGTGCTTGTTCGAGTGCCCTTATGGCAGCAGGATAGTCATAAGCCTTCTCATGGCTGGTGGCTTCCGCACGTAGTTGCTTTAAATGCCCTAATTCCCTGGTCTGTCGCTTTTCAATATCCGCTAAAAAACCATCGCACCATGCCTGGAGATGCTGGAGTCTGGAATCGGATTCATCGCGCAGTTTCTTGGTTAGCGCAGTCGCTTGAGCAAAATCAAGCGACTCCAGGAGCGCGATGGCGTTCTCCTTCTGCGACTCCATCGCGGCCCTTCTGGCCTCGAGGGCTTCCACCTGCTTTGCACCACAGTCACCGCAGACTTGATCCCAAATCGGAATTTTTGACTGACAGGCTAAGCATTGCACCTCTAGCGTCTGCGCACAATTGCGACAGAATTTACGGTTGGATTCGTTTTTGGTGCGGCAGCTAGGGCACTCTCCGGCTCCGAGTTGCTCGACGGTGTCGCTCGCGGAAGCCGTCAACGATTGCCGGAGTGCTTCTCGGAGATCGCGAGCATTCTGATAACGATCCTCTTTCTTCGTCTTGAGTCCCTGGGATAGGACCGCACGGAGTTCTTTCGGGCAGAGATCGAGGTCGATCACCCGAGGGGATTCGCCAGTCACCATCTGGTAGAGGGTGGCAGCCAGACTCCATAAGTCACTTCTCGCGTCGGCGAGTGCTGCATCGCGACGTTGTTCGGGAGGCATGAAGTCCAGAGTGCCGAGAACGGCACCCGCCATGGTCATTCCTGTATCGGCGGTTTCGGCTTTGGCCAATCCAAAGTCGGTCAGCTTGGGGGTACCATCGGTAGTCAGCAGAATGTTGGCGGGTTTAATGTCGCGGTGGATAATTCCTGCATTGTGTGCCTTGGTAAGACCGTCACAGAGTTGGCAGGCGAGATCGACTGCGTCCTGGAGAGTAAGAGCCCCTTTTTTGCATTGATCGAGCAAACTCTCTCCGTCGACGAACTCCATGATCAGGAAGGGGCCATCTTTCGCTCGACCATAATCGTAGATTTGAACAATGTTGGGATGGTTGAGCGCGGCGATGGATTTGGCTTCGGTGAGGAAGCGACTAACCGCCGTTTTGCTGCGGGCTGCATCACCCAAGATCCGCTTGATAGCAACTTGGCGATTGAGCCGTGTATCGGTGGCGAGGAGGACTTCTCCCATCCCTCCCTTACCGAGGGTTTTTTGAATGGAGTACCTTGCTTCAAGGTCAACGATTTCCATGCCATCGTCTTCGAAGTCGCCTTGGTCTGCTCCCCCAGCGAAGGTGGCTTGATCACCCAGGCTACGGGTATCGAGATCCTGGTGGCTCGGTTTGGCTTGGCCTTGAAACGTGTTTTGGTCACCGAGACTTTTTTCGAAATCCTTAGCCATGGTCGATGCACTCTCCGCCGCAAGTCAGGAAATGGACTACGCAAAGAGAAGCGTTTGTCGTGAGGATCGCTGCCAAAAATGAATGCGGATTTTTGGGGGAGCCCGCTTAGCCGGCGCTACCAGGACCACTACATAGGTGGTACGCAACCTTTGCGACCGAGGGGATCCGCCCGGGCCGTGTCCGGCCTATAGACACCCACTACGCTCGACTGGATTAACCTCGATCTACCTACTTTGGGATTTCCGATGGACTCATAGCAACGCGAAAGCCAAGGAAGTCGAACCGACTCGAAGGCGTAAGCCCGTGCCGGGTAGCCGACCGGCAGTCCACTGCGCCGATGAACCAACCGCCGCCTCGACGAACACGGCCTGAGCCCTGTTTCGGTCCCACTGGATCGGTAACTGCTGTTATTGGGTAATCGCTGTACCAGTCGCTACACCATTCCCACACATTGCCGTGCATGTCATACAGCCCCCACGGATTAGATAGCTTTGTTCCTACAGTATGCGTTCTTTGTTTCGAATTCATGTTGTACCAACCGAATTCAGGTAAGGCCGCCGCGTTTTGCCCAAAACTAAAAACTGTATTGCTTCCTGCTTTACAAGCGTATTCCCATTCCGCTTCGGTTGGCAAGCGATACACACGCCTCGCCTTCTTCTCCTCAGGCAAATCTGACAGTTTTCCACAAAACGCAACTGCGTCTTCCCAAGAAACTAGCTCTACAGGGTTGCGAGCGCTCTTGAATTTACTTGGATTTTTACCCATCAACCTCTGATACTCATCCTGTGTTACTTCGTAGATGCCAAGATAAAAACGCTTTGAAATTGAAACCCGGTGCATTTCCCCTCCTTCACCCATCATAAATTCCCCTGAGGGGATCAGTTTCAGCTTCATGCCAATACTGTTTGTGATCGGTTCTAAAGCTTGCAGTGCTTTCTCCTTTGCAATCCGCTGTTGCTCTGCTTTCTCCGCAGCGATGCGTTCCTGCTCCGCTTTTTCGGTGGCGAGACGCACCATCTCTGCTTCCTTTGCATCCTTCTCGGCTTGCATCACGGCGAGTTGTGCCTGTTCCTCCACCCAACGGCTTTGGATATTGATCGCAACGATGGATCCAATAAATACCGCGGGAACACCGATCGCAAGCACTGCGATGAGTACCTGCTTGGCGATCGCACGATTGGCTTCTGAACGTTCGATCTCCTTCTGAAACTCCGGAATCAAGCGACTGAGAGCCGCGTCATTTAAGGAATAACGATTAAGCAACGATTGGTAGGATCGGATTCCGCTCAAGGCTTCTTCATGGTGTCCATCCTTGATCCCTCGGCGAAGATTCTCAAATGCACGTTTTCGCTCCGTTTCGAGTTGACTGCAGGAATCAGCCAACGCGTTGGTTGCTTCCGTTCGATATTCCATCGGTATCGTTAAAAGAAGCTTTAACGCATCTTCGAAATGTATCGATCGCCTGTAATCCTCTGCATTCGAGACCAACTGCTTTACCTTTTCGACGCTCTGCGATTCTCGTTCCACTAGTTGGGCACGCAGTTGCTGCATTTCCTCATGATCACTCTTGAGCTCTAACACTCGATTGACTTTCGCGAGCAACCCTGCGTAGCGTTTTGCATTGACATCATTGTTTATCGATCTCAATAGTTCATCGATTTCACGGATGGTCTGCTGAATCTCGCTTTTAGCAGCTACCATCGACGGTTCGATCACCGATGGATCGATCTTGTCGAGTTCGCTAAGTGCTCCTTCGTAGTCCTGCGAATGCCGTTTGGATTGCGCCTCGGTAAAGGCCTCATCCCGAATCGCGATCAGTTTTGCTGTTCGTTCCTCAAGCTGCGATTTCAGCCGCAGGAGATCTTTTCGGTCGGGTGTTATCTCCAGCAGTTCCGCCACCAATTCCGGCAAACCGTTCATCTCCCGCTTGGCGACTAGAAGGCGGATTTGCGTCTCCAATTGGTGGCGTTTCTTTTCAATGGCTTCCAAATGCTTGAGCATCGAGGCGACAGTAATTCCGATCCCATCGATCAGGGTGCCACGCAACGATTCAGGAACCTGCTCCAGGGTACGGATTGCGGCCGCATAATCGTGCGCTTGTTCGTGGCTGTTGGCCTCGGCCCCTAGTTCCTTCACATGTTCCAACTCCTGAGTGCGGCGTTTCTCGATCTCCGTGAAAAACTCGGTGCACCATGGATGGAGATTCTGCAATCGTGGATCGGTTTCATCTTGGACCTTGGTGGCCAAAGCCCTTGCCTTCTCAAAGTCGAGCGCTTCGAGACTCGCGATTGCTGCGTCCCGATTCGCTTGCAACGCCTCGCGTCGTGGTTGTAGTAGCTCCAGTTGCTTGGTTCCGCATTCTCCACAAATGTTTTCCCAGATAGGCATCTTGGCGTTGCAGCCTAAGCATGCCACTTCTAGTGGTTGCGCACAACCTCGGCAGAATTTACGACTTGCGTCGTTCTTGGCATGGCATTTTGGACACTCGCCGGTAATCAGTTGTTCTGGGTTGGAAACCTGTGTCGTATCTAGTGATCGCTTGAGCGCGTCACGGAACTCTCTCGCCGTCTGATAGCGATCCTCTTTCTTCGTTTTGAGTCCCTGGGATAGGACCGAACGGAGTTCTTTCGGGCAGAGATCGAGATCGATCACCCGAGGGGATTCACCAGTCACCATCTGGTACAGTGTTGCAGCCAGACTCCATAAATCACTTCTGGCGTCGGCGAGTGCCGCATCGCGACGTTGTTCGGGAGGCATGAAGTCCAGAGTGCCCAGAACAGAACCTGCCATGGTCATGCTCGTGTCGGAGGTTTCGGCCTTGGCCAGTCCGAAGTCCGTTAATTTGGGAATTCCATCTTTGGTCAATAGGATATTGGCGGGTTTGATATCTCGGTGGATGATCCCACGATCGTGGGCCTTGGCCAGCCCGTCGCAGAGTTGTGAGACCAAGTCGATAGCTTGATCGTTGGGAATAGCTCCCTCCCTACAGCGATCGAGCAAGCTCCCGCCGTCGACATATTCCATGATCAGGAACGGGCCTTCTTTGTCGCGGCCATAATCATTGATATGGACGATATTGGGGTGACTTAACGCAGCGATGGCTTTGGCTTCGGTGAGGAAGCGATTCACGGCGGTCTTGCTGCGGTTGGATTCGCCTCGGATGCGTTTGATAGCCACCTGGCGATCGAGCCGGGTATCGGTGGCGAGCAGAACTTCGCCCATGCCACCTTTGCCGAGGGTTTTTTCGATTTGGTAGCGAGCAGCGATATCGACAATTTCGATACCATCGTCGATCGCATCACCGATGTTCTCTCCAGCAAAGGTAGCTTGATCACCTAAGCTACGGGTATCGAAATCCTTGGGGCTCGGTTTGGCTTCGGCTGGAAACGTATTCTGATCACCTAGACTTTTTTCGTATTCATTTGGCATGATGAATTGGAATACTGTATTTAGAGTTTATGGGCCTTGGATTCTCACAGACTGACCTTCGCCGCAGCGGTAGTACCTAGGGGATTAATTTGGGCTTGGATTCCTTAGAAGCGCACGAAAGATTCCGACGCATGCCTCAGCAATTGTTGCGGTAAGTGGGACCAAAGCAGGTCGCATTCCCCAACTCACCAAGCAACTTGACGACAACGCGCCGTGAGCTGTCGCGTGCCGTATCGATTGGGCTAAGCCTAATTGCTCATAGGCGCGAGCAAGGGGTTTCCCTTCGTAGAGCCATCTTGAGAGCATTTCCGGCGCGAACCCCTTACCAATCCCGATGTACTCCAGCATTGCTGGCTTGTCGCCCGTCATTGGCCATTGACGGGCTTGCTGGAGATTACGCATCTTTGGTGATGGAGGAGGTAATCTTTGTATTGTCTCTTCAAGATCAGCGATCTTCGTAAGATGTTCAAGATGTTTGCAATTCAAACCTCCAATAGTGGAATGCACCAAGGTCTCTAAACCTGCCCAGGCGACCGTGAGGCGCCATTGAGCACCACGGGACTCGGAGACAGAGGAGGCATTACCGAGAATTGGTTGTCGCCATTCGAGCGCAGACCCTACCAAATACCCTCCTGCAGTTATTTGGCGACAAGCCTGCGCGATATCCTTTTCAGGTTTCTGTGTTGCATGGAGCTTTGAAAGGGTTCTCTGTAACCGCTCAGCTATTCTATCCGGAGGTTTCCAGCCAGGTATTGGTTGGCAGCCCAGCAACTCCAGCCATTGCTTCCTGAGCGAATTGAGCTCGTTTTGGAAGTGGTATATCGCTAAGTGTGGCGACTGAACTCGAGAAGGTTTTTTCTTGGCCATGAGGCAAAACTCCTTAATCACTAGTCCAAATAGAGTTGTGAAACTTTGTCGAAGCGAAAGATCTCGGTACCGATCGAGATCTCCATGCCAGGGGAGAGAGGCATCAGCGAACGTGGGGCCAAGGGGTTGCCGTCGATCGAAATCGGCAGGTTTCCTGGAAGGGACTCAAGCCAGAAGGAGCGATCGATATGCAGGATCCTTGCACGAATAGGTGGGCCGCATTCGCGCAGCACTATCCCGCATTGAACCGGTGATCCACCAACCCACGCCTCACGCAGCAAATGGACATACGACTCTTCGCCAATCAGGTTGTTCACGCGATCGTATCGAACGGCATCGATAGCCACATCCAACGATTGGCGTGCCACTCTGGAAAGACGACCGCCGACCGTCTCACAAATCAATTCATCCCAGAATTCCAGCTCCTCTCGGCTCTTGCGGCGATCCGGTGCGAAGAGGACCAACTCCATTTCGAATCCTTTCGGTACCGTTCCCGTCACACCGAGCTTCAAGTGGATGGAGTCTCCCACATGGATTGCAGGGATGACGCGGTGTTTTTCAATGACGGAGTATTCCAACTCCATGCCGCTCCGCGATTCGTCTTGGATATCGATTCCGTCGGCTGTTAACTCGGCGATGAAATGGGTCCTCGAGATGTTCCGCGAATGCCCATCGTTCTCTTCGTTGGAAGGTAGGAACCGTAGGACGATGTCGTTGTCACGGCTGCGGCCAAAAGTGAGTCGTGGGCGGGTAAGCATGATCGTGCGCCGACCATCCTCGAAAAAGAATCCAGCCGCATCGAGATAAGCCCGATGGTGAGGCGTGGTGATCACAGTCGGTAATCTCGACTGTTTGTCTTGATCCAGTTTGAGCTGGTACTCGAAGGAGGTTACCGCTTTGGGTTCGCTCGGGGGTGCAACGGTATCGTCATTCCCAAAACCATTTTGGAGGTTGATGACGCTGTCCTGGCCCCCCTTCAAAATCACTTTGGAGAATTGCTTGAGGTTGTACCCTTGAAGGTTGACTACCGATTGGCCATCCCCATCGATTTCCAACACACTCTCTTCCGCATTGGCACCTGATACATTCAAACGGATGCGACAACGGAAGAAGCGAGGCATCCCCTGCGGAACCTCGCGGAATGAGACCTCGACATCGATCAAGTATTGCCCCGGTCGGCAATCGAGTCCGTTGGAGGTCATTTTGAAGGGGACGTGGAAGGACCAGAGACCCGGTTCGTCCGATTGAGGGCGGCGACGGACATCCGCGTCATCATGGTCCAGGTCGTTATCGACGGAAACGGAGATGTCGGGGCGCGATGGATACGAAGGGCAGATCAAGCTGAACTCGGGGCGTACTTGGTATCCCACGCGGGGTAAATCTCCCCAATCGACGAAGAGTCGCGGTGTCGCGTCCGGGCCGATCGCCGGCGTGAGTTCGCGACGGAAGTGATCGATGATCCGTTGGGTGGATTCGGGCGCGATACCTAGCTTGCCGGTCACCGCTAAGACGCTTCGTTCTACATCGGCAAGGGTGGCGGACGAACTGAGGTCCGCTTTCACCAATTGGTAGAGCATCGATTCCGCTGGGTTTAATTCCTCCATTGGGTATTAACTCACTTCCTGATCACGAGTGTTGTTCACGACAATGGGGGTGGTCCTGGGGGACCGCTGGGACCAAAGAGTGACGCGAGTTCAGGGACTTGGTTTGCCGGAAGCCAATTGGGCATGCCTGCTTTCCAAACCATGGTTCCCGCATGAACATGCCCGGACTGGATGTACTGCTGCAGTTGGGGCCATTGAAGCGGTGGAGACTGTTGGCCATTCAGGGATACATACCACGTAACGGGAGATGGCATCGGCGGCGGTGCGGCATGGGCCATGGGAGGTGGAGCGAACGGGGATGGGTGGGGTTGTGCTGAGGAAGCGTGCGCTAGCCCACCGATCATTTGGTTAACACTTGCCTGTTGAGCTTGCATCGCCATTTTGTAGGCTTCGGCGATCGCGTCTGCTTTGGCTCGTTCCGTCTCATTCATCTTTTCATAGAGCCGCGCCCGTTCCTCGTCCATCCTCGATCGCGGTGTGCTCTCTTCAGGGCGTGATCGGTAGCCGCCGGTCGGCTGGTTCTCGTCTCTTGGACGTTTGGATCGGCCGAGTTCGGCCTTTTTCAAATCGGCGAGGAGGGCAGCATTCTCCGTGGATACCGTCGCGATCAGAACATCCGCGCTGACTTGGCTGAGGGCTTGGATGCGATCCAATTCCCGCTTGCTCGCGCCGTCCGCTTTCAGGTTCTCCATGTCGACTTGCATCCGCATTTGTCGTTCGGCGAACTGAGCGTTCATTTCCTGCATGCGTTGAAGGCGATCGAATTGGTTGTCGGAGCGGTCTTTCCGATGCTCGAGTTCCCATTGCTGTTGCCGTTTTTGGATTTCGAGTTTGTCGTGGGCCAGACGGGTTTCGAGTTCCGATTGAATGATGGTGAGTTTTCTAGTTCGTTCCGCTTTCGCGATGTCGACGTTCAGGCGGACGTCTTCCATCTTTTGTTTGTGGATCAATGCGGCGAAGCTATCCTCACGCATCAGCGACCGCTTTTCGCGCAGGATGTCCCAATTGGCTTTCAAGCGAACTCGTTTCTGTTGCAGGCGATGCTCAAGATCTTCCTTTTCTTTCTCGAGTTCCTGCCTCCAGGCTTCCGCGTTTTCACTGCGAGAGATTTTGGCAAGCTCCATTTCATGCGCTAGCGTTTTACGAGCGTTCGCATGATCCATCTCCATCCGGAGTTCATCGAGATCCCGTTCCCGTTGCAGATCGAGGGTTGCCAGCAGGTGAGCACGCAGGCTATCACGGTCTTCTTTTCTGGATTCGAACGCGTGGATCAATGCGTCAGACTCTTCGGTCTGCAACAATTTTTGCTTGTCGAGCTCGAAGATCGCCTTTTCAAATTCATGCTGGTTACCGATTTTGTTGAGACGATCGTCGGTGACAATCTTGCGAAGTTCATCGCGTAGAGTTGTTTTGCTCTGATAGTCCTTGACGCGGGCTCGAAGTTCGTCGTCTTCGACACCTGAGACGGCTTGTTGGATTTGCAGTTCCCGCGTCCGCTTGAAAAGCTCCCCTTTTTGATCCGGAATCGAATCTGCATCCGAGGTGAGCGTGAGGTTCTGGATCTCATGGAGAGAGAGGCCGTAGCGTTGGAATTTGAGGTCGACTTGGGATTTGACTTCGGACTGAAGTTGTTGGAGGAACGTCGGCTTTTTCGCATCGTCATACGATGTGTTGCCGATCGTCGCGAAGATGGCTTGCGATACGATGGGCAGCAGAAGCTTTTGCAGTTCGGTAATTTTCAGCTCCGTGCGCGCTCCCATGAAGTTTGCGATCAACTGGACGATATCTGTGATTTGCACGGTCCAGCGGAAGTCGATATCGAAGCAGACGTTATCGAGGCAGGGAACATTTTGGAGTTGTGAGTCGATGGGTACGTCTTCGCAACGGACGAGAAATGCGGTGGCTTGTTTATTACGCCAGAATTGGAGTCGCTTGACGAACTCCTCGAAGGTGTAGGCTCCCGGAGGGATTTCTCCGATGAGGAATCCCTCGTCGACCATCAAGGCGCGGGTACCTGGCTCCACGATGAGGGTTTTGGCTTTGGGCAACGAGCTGATAAATGGGATTTGATCAAAAAAGCCCTTGAGATCCGGGAGAATAACACGCGCCGCGAAATCATTTACGCCGACCGACCAACGGTTGTTTTCGATAACTGGACTCATGGATTCCCTTTGCAAAACTGGTGCGGAGCAACGGTGTTCGGCGAAAATCGCCAAGGCGATGCGGATACGACGCCCCTTAGAGGGAGAAGCGAGCGTGGGGTAGGAAATACGCCAAAAAACTTTTTGGAAAAAAGAAAAGCGGTGGCACGCGAGCCTCTGGCCCAAAAGCGGGGGAATGCTCCAAGGATTTCCCGGGAATTGTTTCACGCGGAGACGCGGAGACGCGGAGGAGGGATCCGAGGGGAAACCGATAAAGGCGTAGTGGATCCTTGCTGAAGATCCCAAGATGATGGGTTTTGCTCGTGGGTTTGAGTCCTTCTCCTCACGATAACCCCTCACCCCCAGCCCCTCTCCCCGAAGCGGGGCGAGGGGAGACAGAGTGGTATGGGCGGTGCTATCAGAGGGGATAACAACACGCCAATCGCCAAACGAGTGAGTGACTTGC
>CAITIE010000128.1 GCA_903892355.1 uncultured Pirellula sp.
AGGCACGCATAGAAGCAGACGCTAGTGATTTTCTGCAGTCGGTCGATAGCGACAACGAGCGGATTGATTTCCACTCGCTCCGCCACACGTGTGCAACGTGGCTCATCCACGCTGGGGCCGATGTGAAGACGATTCAGTCGGTGATGAGGCACGCGGATATCAAGTTGACGCTGGACAGGTACGGGCACTTGTTCCCGGGTTCCGAGGCTGATGCCGTGGCTAGATTGCGTTCCGCGTTCTGTGCCAATGAGGCACTCATGGTCTCAGCGCAATAGGATGGATGAATCCACTCCCGAAAATAACCCTGCCTACGAACGCTGAATGTCCGGTTCTACGCTTGGCTTTCCACATTATGGTTTCTCATCGCTTGCTCCTGATCCATTTCACGCGAAGGCGCGAAGCCGCGAAGGGAAAGCCTTGGATCCAAGTGGTGGGACGATTGTCTTAATCGTTTTTGGCTCCTGGCGAGAGCAGTTGGGGACAACTGCTCTACATTGCGGGCCATTGTGGTACGACAGTCTCTGTCGTGAAAGGCTGCGCGATAGCTGTCCCGTAACCCGCGAACAATCGCACGCGAAGACGCGAAGACGCGAAGGGTAACGCGAAGAGAATGGTAGTGGATCTTGCTAAAGATCCCGACCGCGACCCTGCTCGAGCGTAGCGACCAACTTATTGTAGAACGATTGTCTCAATCGTTTTTGGCTCCTGGCGAGAGCAGTTGAGGACAACTGCTCTACATTGCGGCCCAAAGTAGCACGACAGTCCCTTGTCGTGAAAGGTTCTGCAATCTCAGGGCTAAACCCCTGGATCATTTCTAGGCGAATAGTCTTGGGGAGTAAACGACGGCGGAGCGTCGTGCCACAATGACGGCATGCTACAGCAGTAAACACCGCACAAAGCTCGGGCGACCAAATCAGCAATGCTTGATTCATCTATGAGAGTTACCTAGGCTCCATTTTCCACTCTCTAAACCCTACTCTCTAGCCGTATAGCGGCTCGCCGAGTTCTCGGACGCAAAAGTGCGGAATGTGGTGACGCGGAGCAGTGGTGTTGGTAATATGATTTCATGGGGCAATCCAAGGCGCGAATAAGTGAAGGTTGAATTGAACAGATGATGTTTACGTCCTACTCCCGTCTATGTTGCGTGCTCGTAACGCTATCAGTGAGTACGTTTTGCCTTGAAGTGCACGCACAATCCAACGCTACGATTGTCCTTCGGCCGATTCAGATTATCGATCCTCCGGTCTTCGTAAATGGGTCCATCTCGCTGAGCTACGATGGTTCTAAGGCTGTGGTTCTGAAACGGCAAGGTGAAGGTGCAATTGTCGATGTGGATGACTTGGGAGAGTCGCCTATCCGTGTGGATGCTCGGTGTTGCGCTCTGGTGACCGACTCGCAGCTCGGAGGTGTCTACTCGATACTTCGAACAGAGAAAACCAAAAATGGGGCTAGGCTAGGTGACCTGGAGTACTACAGCGATCTGGATCAGCTTCAAGCCGGTAACGTTGCTTGGAGACTAACCAACATAACGGAGGGAGCCCATAGTCAAGCCTACTACCTGCCGAACGTCGACTGGTTCGCAATTGCGATCAATTCAATACGAATATCTGACTTTCTGTCAACGGTCGAGGTGCTTCGCCGCAATGGTGAACGGCTTGGAGTCGTAAAAGTCCCCGGCAAAGTACTAGGTATTGAATACGACGATGGGCCAACAATCTATTTTTTCGCCAAGGGCGATGGCAACACAATTTTGGTTCAACGAGGACTGGTAGATATTCAGTCGTTGAAGTTAAGTCATGTCGAAAATATGCTAATGTTCGACGCACGGGAGTTTGGATGGGTACACGCAGATGTTCACAACGGTCATGCTTTAGGAGGAAATCGGCGCTTTCGCTTGCGTGGTACTCAAAACGGCGACATCCGCCTGTACATCGAACAGATCCTAAGCCAATTCTCCAGGGATCCCAATCGCATGACTTTTCAGGGTGAGGAAGAGAGCGTCAGTCGCGATGAATTTTTCAGAGCCAACGGAACTATCAGCTGGAAAATAGCTCGACTCAATCAAGTTGCAGGTTGGAAGGATCCTTCTCAATTTGTCTTTGCATCCATGGATAACATAGGCAGTCCCCGGGTAGTGAGGTATCCCTCCTTTTGGAATGGTCGAGGGGACATGGGGGATCTGTTTTTGCCTCTTAAGAAAGAGTCTCTAGAACGATTCAATGTTATCGATGCAGTGCTTCATGAATCAGGAGGCGTGATTGCGTTGGAAAGCGGATCGCATCTTGTTCGGAGGACCGACCATGTACGGGCAGATCTAGTAACGTTCACAATTCCCTAGTTGCTCGTTGCGCCCGTCTCGTTCTCGATCTGAAGTTTCGCGAGTTCCGCGACATTCGGTTCGCTACGAGATTTACCACCCACGATCGCGGCACGATAGTATTCGATCGATCGCTTGATTCCCGCATCGATCTTTGGACCTACGGCGAGTGAAGGTTCCCTCCACTTCTTGGCGGCTAGCAATTGGCGGACTTGGATGCGAAACATCTCCAGCGAGTCCGTCGAAGTACCGTTGCTTGGATTTTTCGAGATGTGGTTTGGGCTGGCTACCAAGATCGCATCGGCCCGTTGCTCCCAATACCCCCACCTGCCTACAGCGCAAACTACAGCGCGCAGGGTGCTTTTGGGGGTAAAAAGGTGCCAAAGCGTGCTGTGAAAACAGCTCGCGGGGGTGCTAACACTGCCTACGAAAAAACCCCAGATCCTTTGGAAGAACCCGGGGTTTTCGTGAAAAAATCAAGAGTGAGAGCGGAGGGACTCGAACCCTCGACCCAAGGATTAAAAGGTGTCCAAAACTCCAAGCAAACACTACAGGATGACGACATGCTACAGCAGTTGCGCAGCACCACGTAAAAACGACC
>CAITIE010000129.1 GCA_903892355.1 uncultured Pirellula sp.
AAAAAGCTGACCTAGCAAATCTCTCGCGGCATCGCAACGCGGCCGTCCAGTAAATCCGCCGGAGAGTCGTGTACGCTCACTCCATACCGAATAACATAAACCCTACAGTCTGCACTATTGCAGCGTATCATTGAAGGCAACTATCCATGAATCCACAATGATAGTGTTTTGGGGACCCAGCACGACTCGAAAAACGACTCGAATTTCGGTGCGCGACGCGAAATGCAAGCGCCGCACGACGCCATGCACCGAGCCAGCATGGGCGCTGCAGAACTCCCAAGCAATTGGCCAGAAATGCGAAAAACGCTGGGAAACCCATGTGAGTAGAAAGTGGAGAGTAGAGCGGTCCTGCGGACAGGAACCGAACTTTTCGATGTTTTCACAATTTTTTGAGAGTTGCCGGAAAGATGCTTGGAAATGTCCGGGAAAATAACAGCGAACGATAGAGGTCGAAGGACAAACATTCATACCAACTGCGAACATCCTAGTTTCGAGAGCTTCGCATCGCCTCGTCGTCGCTTCCGATCTCATCCGGCAATCGGCTATCGCTCAAGAGCGATTTTGATACAGCAGTATCTTTGTTTTGAGCTGCATGATTTGCATTTGCCATCGGCTTGGCTTTTGATAATGACATCCCGAGTTGATGGAGTTCGCTTACCTCTCGAAGGCGCATGGAAATTGCAGAGCTGGACATGTCCACTGCGTTGGAATCAGAAAACGACTTGTTGTTCAATCCACTACTCATCTGCTTGATATCCAAGCTGTCTGATATCGATTCGGTCGATATCTCGCCCAGCGGCACGCTTCATTTCGATCAAACCGTCTCTCGATACCGAGCAAATCGGAAGGCCATTCCATTCAAACCATTGTCGTTGGGTCCAAGCGATCGTATCGAGGCTTTTTGGTACTAACAAGTCGAGGATTCGGTATTCAGTACCTTCTATTTTGAGAATACGGTGGACTTCAGAGTCGGGGAACGGAATTCGGCCTGAATCGTCAAGAAAACCGGCTGACGCAGCAACTTCTTTTGCTTTGTTTAGCGATTCGGGAGCGATCAAAAAATCGATGTCTTTTGTAAAACGAGGATATCCATGGATAGCCAGAGCCATTCCCCCGCATAAAGCATACTCTACTTTTGCTTCATTGAAACGTCGTACAATTTCACGAAGTTCGGATTCCAGAGTGAGCACAGTATCTCTCTAATTGTTCTTCGGTCTCAGCGATAGCAATTGTGTTTTCTAAGCTGCGTTCGATCCTACAACTAACTGCCGCATCTTAGTATCGCTCAGTTTCAGAAAGGGATCAAGCGTCGCTGAACAGGTACATTGCCGCAACGATTTCCCCTTGAGAGTTGCTGTTGCGACCAATAAAATTACTGCTAGCCGTGCGAAAGGGTCTCACCAGAAGCTCAAAGCCAGAGGGATGGCCACAACGACGATCCACAAACGGATCCAATTCGCGAAGCAATTCATGCACGATGCGGTCGACTGGAAGATCATCGAAGAGAACCCATTCCTCAAGGGAAAGACCCAAAAGAGTTCGGTGAAGGTCAACGAGTTTGTACCGCGCGAAGTGGTCGACAAGCTGATGAAGAAAGCTAACCCGGTCTGGCAAGTGATCCTGGGGCTGAGTCGCTACGGTGGGCTTCGCACGCCCTCAGAAACCCTATCGCTGCGTTGGGACGACATCGATTGGGAAAGGAATCGAATGAGTATCCCAGAACCAAAGGTCGAGCATCACGAAGGCCAGGGCATTCGTAGCTGCCCGATCTTCCCCGAGCTTCGACCGATCCTCGACGACGCCTTCGAGATCTTCGGCGACAAGAGCGAGTTTGTGGTCGCGGCTCCGCAGTATCGAGCGGCTGCTAACACAGCGATTGGATGGAAGAACTCGAATCTACGGACCGAGATGACAAGACTGCTGCGCCGCGCCGGAGTCTCGGGTTGGCCACGATTGTTCCACTCGATGCGAGCTAGCCGGCAAACAGAACTCCAGCGAGAGTTTCCACTTCACGTGGTTTGCTCTTGGCTTGGCAACTCGCCACGGATTGCACAGCAGAGTTATTTGCTGGTCACCGAGGATGATTTTGCCAGGGCGGCTGGCGTGCAGAAGGTGATGGTGGAGGGGTGAGATGCTAGGTGGTGTGGGGAGGGTGCCCGGAAACGGGCATCCTTACCCGATTTCTGGCTCTTCGTCGTGCTCGTGCTCAGCTTCGCGGTGCTCGTGCTCGTAATCGGCTGACCGATTGTACTCGCTCAATGATTCCGAGACACCATCGAATTTCATCGCCATCCGAGTCAACATCGCGACAATTCGAACCAGTTTGGATTTCAATTCGTGATCCGTTTCCCGACTCTAGCCACCGGAAACAACGAGCACATCTTGAATCGCAGCGCATTCCAACGCCG
>CAITIE010000130.1 GCA_903892355.1 uncultured Pirellula sp.
AATCGAGCGACTTCGGATTCGAGTTTCTCGATCGAATGGTCAGAGCTTATGAGACCAACGACCGGTTTAGGGGCTCGCGATTTCCACGTGTGAAGGGTAGAGCGTGGGACAGTAATCCCGACATCGCGAGGATCCTGTCCGGAACGATGGACCCATTCGCGCAGTCGATGATCGTAAGCGCGCTGACGGCGAGTGAAGGCGACCATTAGAAAAGCAAACTTCCTCGAGATGCATGCTGCGGTTAGTGGTCATGGGCACTACCAGTCAGGATCGCTTGCGTTGCGACACTGTGAATGCCTCAGAGTAGGGGGATGCAGATCTAGGACTTCAATAAGCTCGCTACGAATGTTCCTGAACCACAAATAATTTTCTTGACTTACAGTTCGCGATTCACTCTATTGTCGCCCGCAACGTAAGCCAATCGAACTGAATACGCTCCTCATCTCGAAATGGATTTCTATGGCACTCGCACTTCTCCGCCGCGCTGTTCTTCGTTGCCGTTCTGTAATTTCGCATGCACGATCCGACGCAATCAATAGTGTAGACCGTTCGCGCAACAGAGCACGGCTCAAGTTTCGGATCCTCCTCAATGAGTCGCTGGAACTGCGAGCACTAATGGCGGCAGATCCTTTCGCATTGTTCGAGAATCCCGCTCCCGAACGGCAACTTGACCTCCCCGACGAAATTAGGCGCAGCGAAAACGCGGACAATCGCAATGATCTCTCGGCTTTCAGCGACCGAACCAATCAACTCTCTCAGTCCTTACTCCCTAGCGGTGTCGCAAAACATGGGGCTTACTCCAGCCAAGTAACTCAGTATGCCGACAGCGTCCAAAGCACACAGAAATTTGATCGGACAACAGCAACCAATGCTGCGTGGCAAGACTGAGCTGATGCGTTTTCTTCAAGCGATTCGATCGATCCATCCGGCCATGCAACCACATCGTTTTTGGCGACGGCTCAACCGATTCGAGACATTACTACCGCATGGCCTTCGGAAAGGGATACTCAGTCCCGTGATCTGATCAGCGAAAGTCCGCTTTCAATCCAACCGAATATTAACAGTCAGTCGAGTGGATTCGATCCCTCGAAAATCTGGGTTGGTGCCAATCTTGCGGGTAGTCGCCAAACCTTTGGTCTATTTCAACCTATCGATTCGGCCGATGGATCGATGGCTGTGGATCTCAATCGATTCGTCGGTTCTAAGTCCGCAGGAATCTCGGCGATTGGAAATCAAGACAACCAATCGAGCGAAGGGGAGGTTGGGGCAGAACCGAGTTCCCTTTCGCTTTCAACCCAAAATTTGCCGCAGGTTCAATTGGCGGGAGCTGGTTTCCAAATTGATCGGTACACACCTGATTTCACGGCCTCAAGTTTCACTTCGGAATTTGCGGGCGGATTCACCTCTCGAACCACGGCTGCTAATGCCGATTTGAAGCTTCCCGGTTTATCGTGGGTGCATACGATCGCTCGAGTTTGGACTGGTCCTACCCAGTGGAGTATCACCGAAACGATCGTGCTGGCATTCAATGCATCGATCACCTCGACCATAACGAATCAACGACCCACCACACCCTCTGGATCTACCGATAACGCGTCGGGGATCCCTTCCCATTACAGTTCGGGAACAGGCTCTGCTACATTAACTGCCAGTCGATCCGTCTTCCTGATCATCGATCTTCATGCGGAACGGGGGATTACAACTCACCCCGACGCTGGGGTGGCGTGGTCTATCAAATCGTCGTCGAAAGACTCACGCTCGTTGGGTGTCATCATAGCGGCGTCCGCAGGCGTGGTACCCAATCCCAACTATGTGGATTCCGCTTGGCAACGCAACGGGGGCATTGGCCGTAGCGACGACCCCAATGGTCCCGCACCGGTACCTCGTAACTACACTAGTGGCTCCAGTCTCTCGTCCAGCGTCCTTATCGGCGTCTCGTTCGGTGGATCACTCAGTGCAAGCGGCACTCCTGTGCTGGTACCTAACGCATCCATCGCAAGCGGATTTGATGTCGAGACTGACTTTACGTACAGCAACCATCGGGTTACGAGTATGGACCTCGGCCTCACCTCGAGCATTGGATTTCATTCCGGTTCTGGGAACATCGACTCAACCGTTCCAATTCTTGGGGACTTCAACGACAGTCCCAGCGGCGGACTGCGACTTCGATCGGGTGGTGGAAATAACAACAATGTAGGCATGGATACGCCCCCTATCCCACAGCCGACCTCAGGTATCGGCCATTCCCTGGGAGGATCATCGAGTTCGGCCACCTCAACCGCCTCCTCGTCAGACCAAAATATCTCTATGCGAGGTCGTATGCGATCCGACGGTCGACTCAACCAGTTGAGTGGTTCGATGCATAACCGGATGGATGACGCACTCCAACAAAAGGGTGATGACAATGTCGCCTTGACACTAAGGCATGAAGAGGTGGACGCGAATGGTGGTTTATCTTCCACCATCACCTCGGGACGTGGCGTTAAAGGGGATGCTGCCGTGAAAGTCCTGGATGAATTTGGTACAGAACTTGGCCTGGATACTGAAGGCAAAGCTGCATTTGCAGTCGATTTGGATAACACCGAGTTGGATGTTGGCGGTAGCAATGGAGGGATAGACTTCGAGTTCGTGAAGACTAACGGATGGGGACGCACTTCTTCGGTCGGTGGGTGGGAACAATGGCAAGCG
Organism: uncultured Pirellula sp.; assembly: GCA_903892355.1. Taxonomy (GTDB): domain Bacteria; phylum Planctomycetota; class Planctomycetia; order Pirellulales; family Pirellulaceae; genus JBKCUI01. The sequence goes on from CAITIE010000130.1 coordinate 2,689, forward strand.
ACACTTACCGAAAATGAGCTGAACCGTCGCTACAATAAAATCGATGTCGATGTCGACCTTCAAAACATCACTACCACGTCAGGTCAATCCACGAATGAAGGAGCCTATAAATCCCTAAAGTCAGATAGCTATTCCGGGATACTCTCCATCGTCACTTACTTTCCCGAGAGCTCGGCTCGATCAGAGAATGGTGGTCGAGCCTTCGAAAAACGAGTGTTCCTGAACCAAGATTCGTGGTCCCTTGCGTCAGAAAGCGGCGGCGCGATCTGTAGCAGCATCGGACTCGATGGCGATGTCTACTCGACGGGTGGATCGTCTGGATCGACAATTGAATCATTGAGCTATTCCGCAGATGCATTTTTCGTTCGCCAGTTCATCTTGCCGGAAGTACAAGACATCTTCAACGATAATCGCTCGGCTCATTACAACCAAACGATCCGCAGCAGTTCGAGCTTGGACGTACTGAATCCGAATGCCGCCAATCCAACTTCTACGATCACGGGAGATGATCGGGTCGTCGTGACCGGCAGGCAATTTCACCATAACGGTAAGCAGTCCATTGGCATGCCAATGGTCACTGAAGTGACACGGGATTTAGCGACCGGCGTGACGACGATCGTCTCCACAATCCAAATGATGGGGATGGATGACGAGGGTAGTACTGGACCTTTCAGCCTATCCTCGACATACACGGAACCGAACTGGGATCCTCGAAATACGTACGAAGCCGGATTGGATGGCGTTCCCCTACCGCCGTACCACAACACCGCCAGCGATGTTATCACGGAACTGCCGCCCGGCTACGTTTACCCAACTTGCAATACGGCGGGCAAGACCTGGATTGACTTCTTTGCAGGTAGACGCGGTGATGCTGCCGATCAGGCCGCAAATCTCGCCTCTGGCTTGGGTGATGGTTTCACCGGGGGCTTGAGTACATGGATTCGGCAAAACATCAATCCGTTTGGTGACTATGTCGATTACGAAAGCGGAACTTATGTTGGCGGGGAAATCGTGGGAACCGTGGGGGCTACCTTCGTGAACCCGACTGGTATCGCAGCCAAGGGAACAGCGATAAACAACCTTTATAACAAGTACGATGATGTGGGCCGATGCGCGAATCTGGCCACCAAGCTCATCCAAGGTGGTTGCTTCATCGAAGGGACCTTGGTCACGGTATCGAGCCTCCCAGGACAATCATCCTCGACGGAGTCACTTTGGTCGCAACCCCATTGGCTCGATGAGCCTTCGCAGGAAACGCCATGGCTTGCCCCCGAGCGTTACGCAACGGTCGCAATGCGAACGCAGCTACAAGTCCCCATCGAATCGCTCCCCATCGGATCGCGCATTCCGACCAAGAACCCCAACCGCTGGGAAGTCGACCCGCAACCTGAGCCCGACCAAGCCACCTGGGCCAAGCTGTCGATCACGGTCGAACGCAGCGACGGTGGCATTGTCGACGCTGAAATCATTCGGCCACGCTCGTG
>CAITIE010000131.1 GCA_903892355.1 uncultured Pirellula sp.
GAGTCGCTACGGCGGGCTTCGCACACCCTCCGAAACATTGTCGCTACGTTGGGAGGACATCGATTGGGAAATGAATCGGATGAGCATCCCAGAGCCGAAGGTCGAGCATCACGAAGGCCGTGGCATTCGTAGTTGTCCGATCTTCCCCGAGCTTCGACCTATCCTCGACGAAGCGTTCGAGATCTTCGGTGACAAGAGCGAGTATGTGGTCGCCGCACCGCAGTATCGAGCTGCCGCCAACACCGCGATGGGTTGGAAGAACTCGAACCTACGGACCGAGATGACGCGCCTGTTGCGACGCGCCGGAGTTTCGGGTTGGCCTCGATTGTTCCATTCGATGCGGGCTAGCAGACAAACAGAACTGCAGCGTGAGTTCCCGCTGCACGTGGTCTGCTCCTGGCTTGGCAACTCGCCTCGGATCGCACAGCAGAGTTACTTGCTGGTCACCGAAGACGATTTTGCGAAAGCGGCCGGCGTGGCGAAGGTGATGGTGGAGGGGTAATGTGAATCGGTGGTGTGGGGAGGGTGCCCGGCTACGGGCATCCTTACCCGATTTATCCCGAACATCGGACAGCATACCTAACCGTGAGTTTTACGATCTAATGCTGCGCTCGCAATGACATTACCATCATCGGTATTCACGACCCAGCAGGAATAGGCCCAGTCTTCTTCAGCACAGGCGGTTCGGACTGCCGCCTCAACTCGGCTGACGACCGAATCCATGTCCTCAGCGATATGTCTCAGGGGCGCCAAACGGCCCGGCGGACCTCCATCAGTATGCTCTATTCGGCCAACACGAATGAGCCCGAGGCTAGTCAGTTTTCGAAGGCTGGCAAAGGCGTCTTGCAGGTCCGAAGCCACAGGAGCCCAGACAGGCGCGGGCGGCGGGTTCGATCGGACTCCGAGATGGATCAGCACCCAGACCAAGTCTACGTCGCCTGATAGGCCGTCGATTAGAAGTTCAAGCTCACCCAACGTTAGATTCACGTCTGTCACTCATGTCTCTTGGTCGGGATAACGCCTGCCATCACCGGGCACGAGGGGAAAGGCAGCCACTGCCAAACCGCGTGTTCGAGTGCTCCGTGTGCATGGCTTTGTTCGGCGATCAATTAGAAGGGTGGTAGGTTTTCAATCAAGCGAAGTCGAACGGGCTCGAATGCTTTGTGTCCCAGGAATCCTGGGAACCCTCCGCACTCAAGAATTGAGGTTCTCAGGTATCCGAGCAGATCAATCGATTTTCCCGCGATGCTGGAAGGCTTTACGCTACCTGACCACTTGAAGTTCAAAAGTTCCGGCATCCAATCTCCGTCTCTAACTCCGTACGAGTCGCCACCAGAAATGTCATCTTTGTGGTAGCCGTCAGGTGAAATTGAATAGTAGAACTCGTCTTCCGCGCCATCTTCACAAAGGTCGTCGAAATCTTCAATTGTGAACTCAAGCCAGTCCTTTGTGCAGGAGTCAATGCAAACTCCGTCGCAGAAGCCTTTCTTTCCCTTGATTCCGAGCCGGTCCCAGAATCCAACATGTGAGTAGTCTTCAAGGTCGACGAATTGAAGCCCGCCTACGATGGCCCACATCCGCTTCAAGAGGGCTGGAACCGCAAGCCGCGTATGCGATTCAATGCGTTCAATTCGGCGAGCTAGTCCATTCTTCGGTGGTGTAATCAGTGGAGATACAGGATAGCCCATTTCTCGCAGCCGACCTTCCAGTAACTCGACCGCCTGCAAACAGGTACTCAGTGCAGCGTCAGCGACTTCAGCAGCGTTAGATGTGGCCGATCTATCCGCGTATCGCTTTGAAGCTCTGATGATTTCGTCTAGTGTAGCCATCAAATATTTCTAGCCGAACTTGTTCTTATACGGATCAACCTAAACTCTGTAGACCGCACCAATGCAGCCTATCACGCAAGCTGGCTTCGATCCAAAGCTGAATGATATCAGGCACTTGCGAGCCGAGCAAACATTGGAGGGATTGATAGACTGTTTCGGCCCAAGCATCCTGTATCGAGGGACGACGCGAGCATTCCCGAAATGTCTGGTCCGGCAATGATTTCCACTACGATTCGAACTTACCTAGTTCGAATCCTACCACCTCTGCTGCAAAACCACCTGTTTTCCCCGGGAAAACGAGGGTTCTGAGGCGACTCTTGCGACTCACTGGACGACTCACCAGGGGCCAAGGCAGCGCACTAGACGACGCAGCACCTGCAAGCATGCACGTGCATGGACGTGCAGGAAAGCCAAAGCAATTGGCCAGAAATGCGAAAAACCCTGGGAAAACTAGGGTTTTGCAGCGGAGAGGACAGGAACCGAACTTTTGTAGGTTTTACCTGTGTTTTTTTGAAGTTCGAAAAGGACCGAACGGATGCTTTCGGAAACAACCACACCATCACTGATCGGGGGGAACATGTAGACTTTGCGTCATTGCAACAGATCATCCTGCCGAAGGCGTTGATTCAGTATTGGCATTCACCGTTTCGCCACCGATTCCATGCGTCCTTGTGTTTAATGATGGAACTTCAGGTTCTCGCTTCGGCAGTCGCACGACTCTTCGGCCTGACTCCATTTGGCGGCGACGCAGTTCCTCACCGATGCGATGGACATCGTTACCCTGCTGGGCTGCAAGCTGATGTCGAATCTCACGAATTTCCTGGGTGATTGGGTTATGTGTCATCGGTCAATCCCATTAGTTCATCTGGCGTACAAATCGTTGGTGGTTCAAACCCCGCGTTTCTGCAGACGCTCTCGATTCGCTTGCGAAGGATTGCGTTTGCAATGTGCTTGAAGTTCCAAGTCAGCAGATATTTTACCCCGCTGGTCGCTGCAATGGAAATGTGAAAAGCATCTCGCGGTTCCGTTTCTGGAATCGCTTTCGCAGCAATCAACGCAGTTGCAAGCTGATCCGTCTCCAAAGTCGCATCCAACAACGGCAGGGCCTCGATTAGTTCAAGCCTTTCTCTAGCAGCCGACGTCGCACCCGCTCCACTTTCATCGATAACCAGCTGAGAAATGTACAACTCGTACTGACCGGCGCATCGCGCCCACCACTGGCGAGTCAATTGTTGCCGCGAGGCGACAATCGGATCTGCCAGCAGTCTACCCGTGAGATGGCCTACTATGGTTGTTTCAATGTATAGCGTTTCCATAGTCTTATTGTAGCTTCACCAGACATCGAGAGTACCCACTCAAACATGCGATTCGCCCTCAAGCGAAAAATAAAGTTGTCTGCGTCCTCTAGAAGCTCAAGCCAGAGGGATGGCCACGACGACGATCCACAAACGGATCCAATTCGCGAGGCAATTCATGCACGATGCGGTCGATTGGAAGATCATCGACGAGAACCCTTTTACTAAGGTTCGAACGCAGCGAAGCACCGTCAAAGTCAACGAGTTCGTCCCTCGGGAAGTCGTCGACAAGCTTATGAAGAAGGCGAATCCAGTTTGGAAAGTGATCTTGGGGCTGAGCCGCTACGGCGGGCTTCGCACACCCTCCGAAACATTGTCGCTACGTTGGGAGGACATCGATTGGGAAATGAATCGGATGAGCATCCCAGAGCCGAAGGTCGAGCATCACGAAGGCCGGGGCATTCGCAGTTGCCCGATCTTTCCCGAACTGAGACCTATCCTCGACGAAGCGTTCGAAATCTTCGGCGACAAGAGCGAATACGTGGTCGCTGCGGCCCAGTATCGAGCGGCAGCCAACACAGCGATGGGTTGGAAGAATTCGAACCTACGGACCGAAATGACACGACTACTGCGCCGCGCCGGCGTCTCGGGTTGGCCACGATTGTTCCATTCGATGCGGGCTAGCAGACAAACGGAACTCCAGCGAGAGTTTCCACTTCACGTGGTATGCTCTTGGCTTGGCAATTCACCACGCATCGCTCAGCAGAGCTACCTGCTTGTGACCGAAGATGATTTTGCCAAGGCGGCTGGTTTGGCGAAGGTGATGGTGGAGGGGTGATGCAATTTGTGGTGTGGGGAGGGTGCCGGGCAATGGGCAGGCTTACCCGATTTCTGCTCATTTGGTTATTTATTTCTTCCAGGTTTGAACGAGAAGCTGGTTATCTTTCGACTTTGTTTCGGGGGCAACGTCTGAGCCGTTTGTGCGGTAACGAATCTGGATGGAATCATCGGAAATTCGGATATCGTAGGTCAATCCTTTTGGATAATCCGGAGACGCACATGTCGCTAAAAACCTCTTTGATTCCAGTTCGAACTCAGCGAAGGTAAATCTTCTTTCCGTTTTTTGGATTTTGAGTGTAAACCCTTTGTCGTCAACCGTCAGTAAGTCAAATTGATCTAGTGGCAAGTCAGCGCCCATAAGGGTGGCAGACTTGATTCTCCATTCCCCTTGCATTCGTGCTAACAAGTCAGAAACGGTGTTGGCAAAACCGGCTGCTATCGGATCCTTGCTAGGAGCCTCGATCGCTGATTGAGCTCTGACATCCGAGAGAAGCATTGTCAAGGCAATTAAGGCAAAGATGAATGCATTGCGGTTCACGAGTTAGTTCCTTGTCTATGCGTAGCAGAAAGAATCCATGTAAGTCCTGGGTTTGGGGTGGGAGCCCTTCGAATAAAATCTGGCGACTCTGACCCGTGATCTTGTTCTGCGCTTGCAACGCAGAAACGTCACAAAATTCCACCCCCAAACCCAAGGAACCTCATACCTTGAAAATTCTCGCTCTGGATCTCGGTAAGTGCAATACCATGTGCTGCTTTTTCGACACCAAAACCCGAAAGCACTCGTTTCTGAACGCTCCCACCGAACGAAATTACCTCAACACGCTCTTCAAGAACCACAAAGTCGACTGCGTCGTCATGGAAGCGTGCGGACCCTCAGGCTGGATCAACGACCTGGCCATCAGCCACGGCGTGAAAACCCTCGTCTGCTCCACCAACGAAGACGCTTGGAAGTGGAGTAACGTCAAACGCAAAACCGACAAAGACGATGCTCTCAAGCTCGCTCGTATGGCAGCAATGAATGAACTCAAAGCGGTTCACATGCCCTCCGAAACGCACCGCGAGTTTCGATCTCTTGTGAAGTACCGCAAGACACTCGACCACCGTATCAACAAAATGAAATGCACGATACGTGCTTGGTTCGTCAATCATGGAATCGGGATTGACACCGGCGAAAAGGCGTGGCACTCCGGACGTGAACGCATCAACTCCTTCCGAAAACCGCTCATTGAATGCCAACCCGATGAACTCTGGAAAGGGGAACTCGATCTTGAACTAACGCAGTTTGACGCCCTCACCGTACAGCTCGAGAGCGTGGTCAAGAAACTCGAAGCCTTAGGCAAGACCGATCCTCGCATCCAACGGATTCGAACTATCCCTGGCGTTGGGCCTCGAACGGCTGAGATCCTCGTTGCCTGC
>CAITIE010000132.1 GCA_903892355.1 uncultured Pirellula sp.
CGCACCTCACCATCCTTGTCGCCTTCCACCGGGTTTATCCCGGTGGAGGCAACAACTGACAGCTACCCACGCACCTCACCATCCTTGTCGCCTTCCACCGGGTTCATCCCGGTGGAGGCAACAACTGACAGCTACCCACGCACCTCACCATCCTTATCGCCTTCCACCGGGTTCACCCCGGTGGGAGCACAACTGACAGCTACATAGCCCCCAGCCCCGTCGTCCCAATGCCGATATCTTCTTGATCCCTCGATTCCCACCTTTCAGCCGGCTATACTCAACCTCCCCTCCCCGCACGATCAACGCCCATCATTCGCCCCCTTACCGTGTCCGATTCATCCCTCTCCGCCGGCGAAATTGACAAGCTCCTCAAGCTGGATGCCGACCTGAAATCCGGAGCGAAACTCCCTACGGATTCCAAGGCCAGCACCGAGGACTCAGATCTCCTGTCGGCCACGGCCGCGCTTCGCGAAATCCATCAAGCCTTCCGCGTCCATCACAAGCAACTACCGATCGGATTGCCTGAGACCATCGGCAAATACCATATCCGCTCCGTGCTCGGTGTCGGTGGATTCGGCATCGTGTATCTGGCTGAGGATCGGCAATTGAAACGCGTCGTCGCGATCAAATCACCTTTGGTCGGCCGCCTCGATTCCGAAGACGATCGACGCCGTTTCCTACGCGAAGCGACCGCGACTGCTAAATTGGATCATCCCAATATCGTGCCCGTGTACGATGCAGGATTGGATGGCGATCAAGTCTATTTAGCACTTGCATATTGTCCCGGGCCCGGGCTCGATGCATGGCTCAAATCCTTGGATGCGCCGGTATCTCCGAGGCTTGCGGCACAAATCGTCCACCGATTGGCCAATGCGATCGCATATAGCCACGACCAAGGGATCATTCATCGCGATTTGAAGCCGGGGAATGTGCTCCTCTTTCCCGATTCCGCCTCGGGGATCCCCGATTTTCCATTCGTACCCAAGATCAGCGACTTCGGCCTTGCGAAATTGCTCGACGAGGGCGAAAAGCAAACGCTATCGATGCAGTTACAAGGTACCCCGCAGTACATGGCCCCTGAGCAATTGATCCGCGGCCACAAGTCGAACGCGCCCTCAATCGATATCTACTCGCTCGGAGTCCTTCTGTATCGATTGTTGGTAGGACGCACACCCTTCCAATTCACCTCGATCCAAGAAGCCGTAAAACGGATCGATGATCAGCGTCCGATCGCACCGCACGTGCTGCAGCCGAATATCCCGCGGGATCTGTCGACGATCACCCAAAAGTGCTTGGAAAAATCTCCGTCCGATCGATACCTCACGGCGAAGGAGCTTGCCGACGACCTTGATCGCTTCCTCAAGGGACGATCGATCCGCGCGCAAGCTCCCGGCGTTCTTACCAATACATGGCGTTGGAGCAAACGGCACCCACTCGCGACCTGTGCAGGGATCTTGTTCGCCGCGTTGGTCGCAGCGATTCTTTCTCAATCGTATCGCTACACACGCAATCTCGCGGAGATGAACCAAGCGTTGACCGAACGCAAAACACAATTGCTCGAAAGCGATAGCCTATTGAGGTTCAACTTGCAGCAGTTGGAGTTCGCGTTGGACGAATCCGAATCGAGAAAGCGGGAGGTTGAGCGAGGCGAAAAGCAATTGAAACGATTGGTCTATGCGGCAGACGTTTCCGCAGCGGGGCGGGCCATCCGCAATTTTGACCCGAATCGCGCCGCGAATTTGCTCGGCCCCTATTTTCAATCCGAAGACTCCCCGGGCGGTGGAACCGCAGGAGAGACGGTGGAACCCGAGTTTGTGGCCCGGTACCTATGGGGCAGTTTGCGACTGCGCACAAGCGAAATCCAAACCCCGCCGCAATCGATCTGGAGTATCGCCAAGTCGACGGACGGTCGATGGCTCGCTGTCGCAGGCAGTGCGGGGCAAATTGCTTTGTACGATTTGAAGGAAGCGGGCGCAAAGTACCGGGTGCTCCAGAGTTCATCGTCGGAAATCAATGCGGTTTCCTTTTCCAAAGACAGCACGTTGCTCGCATCCGCGGCCGACGATGGATCGCTCACCGTTTGGGAACCTATTACCAGAACCAAGCTCCGAGCGTGGAATGCCCATGACCCGGGTAAAGCGGCGTATGCTGTTCGTTTTTCAGGAGAGACTCATCAACTGGTCGTCGCGGGTAAATCCAAACAGATCGGAATATGGAACGCAGACACAACGGAATTGGTCCATAGTTGGTTGCCGCCATTGGAGCAACCTGTGGTCGAGTGCATGGATGTGAGTCCCGATGGCGGTATCATCGCCGTCGGTAGCACCGATGGATATGTATGGGCGTTCGATCCTACGGGCAAGCAATTGGCGTATTTTCCCACGTGGGGCAGGACAAAGATCAACACGTTGAGCTTGTTGCCCCCAGCTAAACAGGAAGGTATCGCGATGGTCGTCGCGGATAATTTTGGGCGACTCAGTCTCATCGTTGGCGAAGGCAAAGAGGTCGCGTCGCTGAGCTTCCAAGACACCATCCAATCGATCGTGGATCTTGGTAAGGATCGGGTGCTGTGCGGTGACAGCGAAGGGGGATTGAGTTTAGTGAAGGTATTGCGGGACCCGAGTACCTCGGAGTATTCCGGCTTGGAGATCGAGGGGAGTTGGCAGCATCATCGCGCTTCGGTGTCGTCGATTTGCGTGGTGGATACGGCAGATGCGTTTGCAGGATCTTCGGCCCGAGAGGATGCAACGCTTGGACCGGTCCCAATGCAGATTGTTACCGGTGCGCGGGACGGTAGCCTCTGGCGGTTCTATGGCCCGTCTCTTGCGTTCCAGCAAGAGATGATTCGACTGGGTGACAGTTCGCAAGGATTTCGGGACTGCGGGGATTTGACCGAGTACCCGGAATCGATCCTTCAGTTGCAAGGCGAATCGTTGGCCAGGATTTCGTTGAGCGATGGGACATCGGCGCAATGGCCGACGCCTGGGCACAAGCTCGGTGCGCTCGTGCATTTGCCGCAGACGAATCGATGGATGGTCGGCGATTCGGAGGGTAGGATCGCGGTCCTTCCGGAGTTGGATACGGCCTCGGTGGCAGACCTGGGGACATTGCGATGGGAGCCGATTTTTGAGGCCACACAAGTCATCGAATTGGCTTTTTTACCTGGAAGAAATGCATTACTAGCGAGGAGTGGGGCGTCGGGTTGGCTTGGGGTAATTCGGGATCTCGAGACGGGGCGGGAGTTGTTTCGAATCGGGGATTGCGTCTCGATGGGTGCTTCGCCGGATGGGCGATGGGTCGCAGTGGGCCGACGAGAATCGAACGCCGTCGAGGTATATGAGACCGAGAGTTTCAATCGCATAGCGGTGTTGTCGGGGCCTCGGAGCACGGTGGAACAAGTCGCATTCACCCGGGACGGGAGATGGTTGGTTTCAGGGGCTCATGATCGGACAGTTCGCATTTGGCGGACGAGCGATTGGGGGTTAGAGGATCGGATCATTGTTCCGGGCTCGAAGATTTCAGCGATTGCGATTTCGCCGGATTCGAGAACGTTGGTGGTAGGGGATATTGCGGGTCGAGTAAGTATTTGGGAGTTGGAGACACGGAGGGAGTTGATCGAGTTGAGGCAGTCGGGATTGCGCGTGATCCGCACCGAGTTCTCCCCCGACGGCCAGACCCTCCTCCTCTGGACCGAAGGCAACCGCATCGACCTGTACAAAGCGGGAGCAAGAGGCGAGGATTGAAGCTTCAGACTTCAGACTTCAGACTTCAGACTTCAGACTTCAGACTTCAGACTTCAGACGGAAAACGGAAAACGGAAAACGGAAATCCGCTCGACCGCGCATCGCCTTCCACCGGGTTCACCCCGGTGGGAGCAACAACTGGCAGCTACACGCTTCGCTGCGCTCACGGCGAGCCTTTC
>CAITIE010000133.1 GCA_903892355.1 uncultured Pirellula sp.
GGAATCGCGAACGATGGATGCGTGCGATCGAGCTGGGGGAAATCATGGCTCCCGCTGCGACAAAAAAAGAATGGAAAACGACTCCGGTAACACCCGAGCGGATCGTTCGCGAGGGGGAAAGGTTCCTGCAAACGATCCCCAATTGCACGGAACCTGCGATCGATCCTCGGATCGAATTGGTCCATGAGGACGAAGCGATCGTGGTTGTCAACAAAGGCGCACCGCTACCTCTGCATCCATCGGGTCGCTACCAAAAAAACACTTTGGAATCGATCCTGCACGAAGCGTACTTTCCTGAAAAAATCCGGCCTGCTCATCGCATCGATGCCATGACCACCGGGCTGGTGGTCTTCACCCGCCGCTATGCGTTCGCATCAAAGCTACAACCTCAGTTTGCAGCTGGTACTGTCCAAAAATCATACCTCGCCTGGGTCGAGGGTATCCCAGCGTGGGATGAAACCGAGTGCGATGCGGCGATCTCCAGCGAACCACTTCCCAACGGCGGCCGGAAAATAGCTCCTTCCCTGGAGACACCCAACGCACAGTCTGCAATAACGTTGTTCCGTGTCCTCGAACGCCGTGGTGATCGAACGCTCGTCGAAGCCCAGCCTAAGACAGGCCGCACCCACCAGATCCGATTGCATTTGGCGCATCTCGGTTTCCCGATCGTCGGCGACCCGTTGTACCTAGCCGGAGGCCAATCGCGACTCTCAGCTGAATTGCACCCACCTCACGCGAACGAAGCGACCTCATCCACCATGCTTTTGCACGCGTGGCGATTGACATTCGTGCATCCACTTACGGGCCGATCCATGGCGCTGGAGGCAAGCCCGTGGGGAGATGCTTCGTAAAGAACCGTGTCATCATCCCGTACAGATGTCGACTCGTATTCTTTCCCTCGTTGATCGAATGGCTTCGGTTCGGATAAGCCATCATCGAAAACGGCTTGTTCCGTTCGATCAAACGATCGACGAGCTTCTCGAGACCTTGATAATGGCAATTATCATCGCCGGTCCCATGCACGATCAATAAATCCCCAGCCAAACCATCGACGTGCGAAATCGGTGAGCCGCGTTCGTAGTCCACTGCGTTCGCATCAGGTAACCCCATGTAACGCTCTTGATAGATGGTGTCATAGAGACGCATGTCGGGTACTGGCGCAATCGATATCCCCGCTCGATAAATCTCGGGGGACCGAAACATCAAATTCAAAGTCATCGAGCCGCCACCGCTCCAACCCCACACCCCGACCCGATTTGGATCCAAGTACGAGTTCTCCGCGAGAAGCTTCTTCGCCGCTGCAGTTTGATCGGTCGATGCCAACGTTCCAATATTGCGATAAACGCGTTTGCGCCATTCCCGTCCACGCGGAGCCGGAGTGCCACGATTATCGACGCTCACCACCACATACCCCATCTGCGTTAGCATCGTGTGCCACAGGTAATTATTGCCTCCCCACCGATCGACCACGGTCTGGCCCGCCGGCTCACCGTATACATGAAAGACCAGGGGATAGCTCTTCGTTGCATCAAAACCGGAAGGCTTCATCATCCAACCATCGAGCGCTACCCCATCGCCAAGATCAACACGAAAGAATTGAGCAGGCTGATGATCCAATTTATCGACCGCATGGCGAACTTTGTCATTATTGGAAAACGTCTGAATGGTTCGATGATCAGCAAGACGAATCAATTCCACGCGGGGTGGTTGGCCGAAGGAGGAGTACGTATGCACCGCCATCGTGTGATCGGGTGAGATGTTGTAATCATGCCACCCCGGTTGGTCTGCTGGTGTCAGCCTTTGTAGAGTGCCCCGCCCTGTCCCATCCGCTTGTTCATTCGATGGGCTGTGCAATGGCATGCTGTAGAGATAACGCTGCGTGGGATTTTCGGGAGAAGCGATGAAGTAAACGATGCCATTCGCATCATCGATCGACGCGATGCGAGTGACATCAAAATCGCCGTTTGTCACACGCTGCAACTCGGCCCCATCTGTCGCCGGCAACCCGTTCTCCGAGCCAACCGTTTTGTCCAATAAGTAGAGGGAACGCCAACCATCCCGCTCGCTGATCCATGGAAAAAACCGACCCTCTTGGATCCAATCAAATCGCTCATCCGGCATGTCGACCCACGCCTCATCGCGTTCGGTGAGCAGTGTCCGAACACTTCCTGTGTCCGCATTCGTGATCATGACGTCCAACGCATTTTGCAGCCGATTGATCCGTTGGATACATAGTTCATTGCCGCTCTCCATCCATTCCATCCGTGGAATATAGAAATCGTTGCGCATATCCCCAGGAACATCGATCCATCGCGTCGATGCCCCCGATTTCGCATCGACCACACCCACGCGGCACGAGGCGTTCGGCTCACCTGTTTTGGGATAGGTAAACGTTTTGAGAATGGGGTACTTCGCCGAGGTGTTATCCACCATCGTGAACGCGGGTACGCCTTGTGTGTCCAGTTGCCAATAGGCGATGCGTTTTCCGTCAGGACTCCAACGCCAACCATCTCTGCAGTCGAATTCTTCCTCATACACCCAGTCAAACGTTCCGTTGATGATGCTGTCGGTTCCATCGGAGGTCAGAGCTTCGGATTTACCACTTCCGATGGTTTCGACATAGATATTGTTTGCGATCACGTACCCAACACGTGTCCCATCCGGTGACAGTTTTGCGAACATCAAGCTCGATTCGGCCGCGTCGCCTCCGAGCTTGGTAAGTTTCTTCGTCGCTCGTTCGTAAACCCAGTAGTCGCCTCGCGTGTTTTGTCGCCATACTTTGACCGAGTTCGTGTACAGAAGGATCATTTTTTGATCCTCTGAAAACTCATATCCTTGGATCGGGAGCGGTTCTTGGCTTCCAGGTGGAATGATCGACTGTGCCGCGAGGACAATCTCTCGGGCTGCGCTTCGATCGTACCGAGCGATGTCGCTAGCCCCTTTGTGAATCTCAGAGGGGACCAGCGCGGTATAGCCTCCATCGGCCAGCCATTTGATCGATGGCGTCGGCTCTAGCCGAAACTCGTCAGAGAAGATCCGATCCACGTTAAGGAATGCTGGATCCTGGGCAAAGAGACTTGATGGACTAGCCCCCCAAAGGAGCAACAAAAAACACAGCGTTCGCATAGAAGTAGCTTTTCGTAGAAAACAAAACAACGGTATCGATCTAATCATGGTACGCTGCGCAACCTCACCAGGGCACGTAGCACTTCAGAAGCCAGGTCAACCGGGAGCCCTAAAAACAACAGAGGACCGCGAATCGCGATCCTCTGTGCTTTGCTCAGTACAACCTTTTAGGTCGACTCTGTTACTCGCGGCCTGCGGTCACACCGGGCCAATCGTCGGTGCGGAATGGGGTCAATGGCAACCCAGACGCAGCTCCGTACATGTTGCACACTGGGTTGTTTGCCCAAGCATATCGGACCGCAACAGGCTTTGCCACATTGGGACTCGATACCCGAACCTTGCTTCCATCGACAATCTTGGCTTGCGCGTTGTAAAACTTTTTGTCTTCACCAGCGATCGCGAACCCGACCGGTTCATTTACATCGAACGGACGCCATCCACCAGCCAAGTAATTGAACGACAGGACAATCCCGTCCCCATCCGCTTCCATGGTGCTGTAGCGAGGGCTTTGGAATTCGATCGGAATGTTGTACTGCTTGGCCAACGCCCAACGCGCCAAACGCCGTCCAACGTCCACCTTGTTCTTGGGATGGATGTCTTTCCCTTCGCCAATGTCGATGATGACCGCTTGCCCGCTGTTGGGCAACTTATCCATGGCCATGGTTTGAGCTTCACGCAGTTCCGCCCAATCGCTTTCCGCGGGCTCTTTAACTTCGCCCATAAAGTCCGCTAACTGAACCCAGTAGAACGGGAAGTCGCCTTGTCCCCATTCATTGCGCCAGTTTTGGATCATGAGCGGAAACAGTTCGCGATACTGATAAGCTCGACCGGCATTGGATTCCCCTTGGTACCAGATCGCTCCACGAATCCCATAACCGAGGTGGGATTTGAGAACTCCATTGTAGATATTGGCAGGACGGGAGTTTCCTCGCATACCGCCGGTCATGTCCTTTAGGGTCTTCTCCTCAGCTTCGGTCCGACCTTGCTTCTTGGTCAACTCCTCAAACTGCGATTCACGGCCAGCCCATCCTTCCAGCAGCTTGTTGAACTTGCCGTCGCTCTTGAGCGCGTCTCGGTTGATCCAGGCTTCGCAAGCTGATCCGCCCCAGGCGTTGTTGATCATACCGATCGGAACACCGGTGGTCTCATGGATTTGTCGTGCAAAGAAATAACCGACTGCCGAGAAGCCGCCAACCGTCTCCGGTGAACAGACTTGCCATTTGCGATCATCGTGAGACCAAATCGGGTCCTGCGTTCCAACTTGGGGGAAGTTGATCATCCGGATGTTGGGATACCGAGCTGCAAGCTTCTCCAGATCTGGATCGTTCGATTGATTGACGGACCATTGCATGTTCGACTGGCCCGAGCAAATCCAAACCTCACCGACAAGAATATTTCCGATGGTTTTGGTCGAACTACCTGCCACTGTCAGCGTGTACTCACCACCTACCTGCATGGCTGGCAACTTGGCTTGCCAGTTTCCTGACGCGTCCGCCGTCGCGGTGATCTTCTTGTCTCCGATCGACAACGTGATCGCTTGGCCAGGATTGTCTTTACCCCAAACCTTGTTTTCTTGGCCTTGTTGCAAGACCATACCGTCGCTGAAGATGTTTGGGAGTTTGACATCAGCGTGCACATCGGTTGCCACCAACGCGGTGACTCCTAAAACTGCCGATCCGAGCCATCGGGAGAGCCGAAACTTCGTCATAAGATGACCTTTCTTGAAACCAGGTCTAGAGGGAGGGAGTGGAGAGGAATCGCTTGGTGCAATCTATCAACCGATGCGTAGCCAATGCGCCACCTGTCGCCACAAACAATGATGCAAAAATAGGGTACTAGTCCAAATCGCTAGTGCAAGAACCTGCGGACCTAAAAACAACCCGCGACGGCCCGATTCCGACTGCCGATTTCGACGGATGAGCAACCATCCGACGGTGACGATCATCGACGCGCATCCCACCGTCAAACACGCTTGCCAGCCAAGCAGTGTTCCGCTCAAAACACCAAGCATGACGTAGTGGATCCGCCACGCTCGCTGCGAATTACCCACCAAATCCGCTTGTAATGAGTCCGACGCTTCGAATGCGACGGCAGGAACACCATCTCCGTCGCCTACGGTTTGCAATCTCCATGGAGCCTCAGACCGAGCTTCACTTCCAAGCCCTTCGACGGTCGTTGCAACGTTCTGAAGCGGGCGGGTCCAAGACACAAAGCTTTTTGAAAAAAACCGTGAAAGTAGGCTCGCTCCGACCATTCCAACCCCAAGACCCACCGAGGCCCCTACCAAACTCGTAAGCCACTGCTGCAAGGTGTCTTGGCGAAAGCGTGCTGCGGGAGCCGAGAATGGCTCAGTCCATCGGACAGGACACAGGACGACATTCAGGCTGACCGACGCCATGTAGATTGCACCGATGACTAGCAGCGGGAAGATAGGAAATCGAAGTCGATCCATCTGGGAACCGATCAACATCACCGCCACGGCAAAGAGGCTGCAGTGGGCGATCGCAGCGCCGATCAGATCCCATTTTGGATAAAAGACCGTCGATACGATTCCAGCCCCATGGCTCCAATCGCGGAAGGGGATATTCATTCCATTCCCGATCAATTCGATCCCACCGATCGCCATGAAGATGAATCCGACGATGATCTCCATGATCAAGTAACGGGGCGAAATCGGCAGATGACAAGTCCTGCACCGGCCACGCAGAAAGACCCAGCCGAACACCGGAGAGTTGTCGATCATGTTCAGCGGCGTATCGCAAAATGGACAGTGCGAGCCTCGAGTTACAATGGTCTTTTTCTGAGGGGTCCTACAAGCGACAACGTTGATGAACGAACCGATACTCGCACCCAGATAGAAAAACCAAAACACGAACCAATACTCACACGTCCTCTGCATGCATTTGATCGAGAACGAGATCTCAGGATCGTTGCGAGAAAACTTCCAACGTGAAGTTGCGATTTTATGGCGGATCTCGAGCGGTGGCAGCAAGAACGCGTACACCAACCAGCCACCGATCAGCGCGCCGATCAACGCAATGATCGGCCAATGCCGGCGCCACGAAAAAACGGGCCGACGGCGCCGCCGCCGCTTCGTTTGAGTAGCGGCCGCTTCTGCGATCTCGCCCAGCGCATGAAGCTCTGGGGCTACGTCCCGCTCCAAAAACCATTCGGCTCCAATCGGCGCCGACTCGTTCGAGGAAGGATGCGTTGCCTCCTGCGATGGTAACTTCGGGGCCGTGTGATCTGTTCCTTCGTGATCGTGGCTCAAAACGCCCCTCGTCTACCTTGCAGTTGCTGCAATAGATCCTTCAATGGATCCCGCGGAGCAACCTGGGAAGAGGAGCTAGGAAAATCGCGAGGCGAAAGCTTGCGACAAGCCCCTGGGTTCTTGGAATCGTCGGCTGCTCGGTACGCATCGATCACGCTGCGGTCTTCGAGCGCTGCGCCGGCGGGCAGCAGAAAGAACCCAACGCTGCGAGGTTGGTAGTTCACATCCTCAATCGCGCTGGGACTTTTGCCCGTCCTGTCGATCGCGATCGACTGCAAAAACTCTTCATACACACTCATGTCGTAAAGCACCGCCGGGGGTACTGGGATTCGGTATTGATCCCGATTCCAGTTGCCAAAGGCATCCATCATCTCCACGGTTTGAACCACAGTGGCCCCCGCATCACGCTCGAGGGTCACCGTCTCGGACCCACCAGCCGGTATGCGCAGTTTGCGTGGCTGCCCCGGATTGCGTCTGTCCGCCAAAAGGATAAGCAACGTATCGGTATGCGTGTTCGCAATTCGAAGTGAAACAGGAGGCAACGACGGATTCGGTACGATTTGATCAGAACTGACGCGGTACTTCGGCACCGGAAGCGAGAACGTCGGCTGTTGAGGCCACCAGATCTGCCACGGGCTCCAAATGATCGGTTGAAGCCACAGCCCATTGCGAGGATCGCATGTCAGCCCATATCCGGGCATCCACACACTCTCAAAGCAGTAACCACCACCGTTGAAATTCTGAATCCTCCACAATTGATTCACGGAGCTGCCGAGCGACGAGAACCGAATCGAGGCTCTGCTGTTCATCCCTCCCGCCATACCTCCAACCCCGAGTGCTCGATCATCCACACCGAGCGCATACCAATTGCCGCCGATGTATTGCTGCACACGAACCATGTCTTGGCCGACAGGAGTGATGTACCATGCAGAATCGAGTTGATCCGCTTGTTGCACCAAGGAAACTTGCCCAGGTCGACTCGCTTTCAAAAAGAGTCGCTGTCCAGAATCACCCGCGGCTAGCTGCACGGCGACCATACCATCGGGATCGAGCCCACCCGCGACTGGACTACTGTTGTTTAGGCCACCGCTGCTCAGTCCGCTGCTGCTCAGGCCGCCATGGATTGGACCTGCATTCGCATTCGGGAAATTCGAATAGGGTGTGCCGTAGTCCCCTCCATTCCAAGCCCCTGAGTTACCAGGCGCAAAGCTCCCACCAGTGGGATTTGGACGAGTCACTGTCATTCGGCTCGGGGCGAATTCGATCTGACCGTTTCGCAAGGTCCCGATGCGCATATTCCCCGAGTTCGCAGTTGGCCACTGGATCACTCGCTGGGCTGCTCGCGAACCATACCCGATGTAGGAGCCATCAGGCGTATCGTAACGTTGCAATCGTTGGTAGATCGTGGTCTGTCCTGCTGCGTCGCGGATCGATAACTCCTGCGGATTGAGGCTGGCCATGGATCTCGATCCACCCGCACCAGGCAAACTCAACACAAAGACTTCTTGGCCATACGCAACTCCGCCAACCATGGATTGTCCACTGAATGCCGTCCATGCCAACTCCGCGCATGGCACGATGGAAATCCCTACCGCGATCGCGACAGTAAAGAGCGACGATACGGTAGTTCGCCAGATTTGCAACAACGGATTTCGACGGTTCATGATACGCTCCTGGTAATCGTTCGCCCCGCATTGGCAACACCTGAATTGTTAGCAACTCCCGGACTCAAGTCCGATAATTTCAACAGGAACGCTTCGAGGGCCAATCGAGCCCGATCCTCGCCGCTATGACTTCCCTTGAGCTGCAGTTCCAACTCCACCAACCATGATAATAGCTCCTTGGCTCGACTCCTCCCGATTCTGCGCAAACGGGCTTCTGCTTTTCCAACTTCAAAGGGACGGAACCCCGCCTTTTCAAGGATTTGGGAAAAGACAACCCGTTGCCCCAATCGCTCCGTCTGCTCGACTTGTTGCGCCGCGAATCCATAACGCCTCAAGGACCACGAGATTTGAGCGGCGATGCCAAAGGCGGACTGCCCCGCCATGAAGAGTTTATCGATCGCCTCCATGGCTTCTTCTATTTTTCCGTCAGCGACTGCATCTGCGAGGACCCATACCGTTTGAGTCCTCCAGCCACCCACGAGTTCATCGACGCGTGTGTCCGACACAGCCCCCTTGTCGTCGGCAAAGAGAGCCAATTTTGCAAGCTCACAGTCGATAAGCCCAGCAACCGAACCGATCCGCTGTACCAAGATATCGGCTTGGGTCTTGCTCAACGAAACGCGATGATGCGACTTGCCCCATCGCAATACCCACGCTTGCAACTCCGCATCGGTGGATTCGGCGCAGGAAACCAGCCAACCATGCTTCTTGGCAAGCTTGTAGAGGATGGTGTTGGCTGGCAACGTTTGCACGTCGATAAAGAGCGTGCTCCCCGAGGCCCCTTTCTCGATCCAACGTTCGAGAACGTCCCGGTTTCGGGTAACAAATTTATCACCGTTCCGAACGCGGGCTCCTTTGTGCCCCCCTAAATCGAACAGGCTTTGAGTCGCCAATTCATCGTGAACGTCCCGCCATTCCGTTTCGTCACCGTCAAAGCTACGCAACGTCGATTCGTCGAGCTGCCCAATTTCAATGGCTTTCTGGATGGCCTTGCGGCGGAGGAACTCGTCTGGGCCAAAACACGCCACAATAGTCGGGAGGGTCTCATGTCCAGTCCGCTCGAGAAACTCGAATGCGTGCGGCACTCCTTCGGGTTTTGATTTCGTCGTTTTTGTTGCCATTGGGTTGTTTAGGGGTGCGATTGCCTGTTCGTCCAATCGCTAATTCGGGCAATCATTCGGCCACATCGACACCAGTTAAAACGCCATACCGGTTTAAAAAAGCAACACCAGTAAGTCCGCTCCAGCTAGCTTATCTTATCCCATTCCGATGCGGAGAATTTTTTTCCGTGGCCCCTTGCCACGTTTCTATAATTGTCGTGAAGGTTTCCTTGAGGGCATCTCCAAAATTTTCCTGGATTTCGGCTCTTTGCGAAACTTCGTCCATGACCTAATCCTGCATCCGACGTGCCCTTTTTTCGAGGCTCGAGGAACTGCGATGGATGGGCCAGATCTCAACGAAAAACTAACCCGGAAACCATCACGTCGCGCTGGTGTCGGCTTCCGATTCGAAGATTGTAAGAAGTGTTCCTCAAGCTGCCAGAAGCTTGAGTAGCGTGTGGGGGGGCTCGAAGACACCTGTTCTTCGGGCCCTTTTTTCGTTTATCTATGGGACAATCATCCATGGGACAATCCGCGTCGTCGCCCAGCCGGCGGTGAAACGTCCTAGCACTCGACACCCCCAGCGTCCCCCATCCCCAAAACTCATAAAAACAATCCACTCACAACAGAAATCCACATCGAGGAAATAATGCATCCAACAGCCCATCGCCCCAGCGACCAAATGACACCTCATGGGAACGCCGAAACGTGGTTGGGAGCGTTGCGATGGCGATACGCCGTCAAACGTTTTGATGCTGCTCGAACGATTCCGACGGCAACTTGGAAGGCGATTGAAACGAGCTTGCTCCTGACTCCGAGCAGTTTTGGGCTGCAACCCTGGAAGTTCATCGTGGTGGAGTCGGAGGGGGTTAAATCGCAATTACCGGCGATCTCGTGGGGCCAGGCACAACCTAAAGATTGTTCGCATTTCGTGGTGTTCGCCAGTTTGCGATCGGTCGATGCAACGTATGTCGATCGGTTCTTGCAAGACGTAGCGACGACCCGATCGATCAGTCATGAAAACCTTGCTGGATACCGTAAGGTCGTTCTCGGATTCATCGAAGCGACCCAAGGCAATCACGACGTATGGTCAGCCCATCAAGCCTACATCGCGTTGGGGCAACTGATGGCGACCGCGGCCCACCTGGGAGTGGATACGTGTCCGATGGAAGGGATAGAGCCCGCCAAATACGATGCAGTGCTTGGCCTCAGCGATACGCCGTACGCAACACGTGTCGCGTGCGCTCTTGGCTACCGCCATCCCGAAGACGGCTACGCCAACAACCACAAAGTCCGCTTCGGCTCCGAAGAACTAATCGTGCGTGTTTGATTTCGTTCCAAAAACACATCGCCCGTAAGCTGTTCTTCACCTTTCCAAGTCGATAGCTCGAAAACATAGCCGCACATCACTGATTTGTGGGTGGAGGCTTCATGCGTCTGGCTGTTGTATATGCGCCGAAAAGGCGATCTGTCGTATTGATATTTTTACAAAAAGGGAGTGTCTTTCTTAGTTTTGCAGCCTCTTCATCACTCAATCCGCAAAAGGAGACATGCAGGCTTTCGAGGAAATTCAAATTTGCCAACTCGCACAGCGATTCATACGATACATGAGTGCTTTCGAGTCCAATAGCCTGTAGGCTCCGCAACTTGAGTAGCTTTCTGACCCCCGCATCCGTGATATTGCACACGTCGAGATTCAATGCAAACAACGACTTCATACCAACCAAACTATCGAGGCATTTATCGGTAACATCGGTCTCGCTAAGGCGAAGAATGTAAAGATCGAGTCCTTGTAGGTATTCAACTCCTTTGTCAGAGATAGCATTGTTAGTCAGACACAAATCCTTTAACGATTTCATTTTCGCGAGGGGTTTCACACTCTCGTCAGAGATAAGTGTCGTGTTGAGATCGAGTAGAAAAACTGAGTCTAACCGCGAGACTGCTTCGGCCATTTCGGATGTAAAGCGGGTTCCTCCAAGAAATAGCGTTGTCAGTTCAGGTAACTCCGCAAGATGTACGAGCCCCTTTTCGTCGATTTGAAGATTTCCACCCAAACCAACCCTTTTTAGGGATCTACACCCAGCAAGGTACTGTAGTTGTTCATTGGTTAGGCCAGGAATTGCTTCGATCATGAGGGATTGCAATCCACGGAGTGAACGGAACTGTCTCATTATTTGATCTTCAATAGCAGGTGATCCGCTGAGTTTGACCTCAATGATTTCATAGATTTGATCCGGTAGATCTTGGCCAGGATTGATCGTTTTCTCTTGATTGGATTCATCGACAACCCCGACCACGCCTCCAGCCTTTAAGATGGATTCCGCAAAAGAACGGTAGTCCGCATTTGGTTTGTTGATCTCCTCCCAACGAGCGTCCCTACGGATCGGTTCGTAATCCACTCCCAGCCTTAGGTTTAGCAAACTAAGCGCCCCATTGGCTAATGCTTCCTTCGCAGCCCGAATTGCTTTGTCTTGATACTGCTCAAAAAGCTTACTTGATTCATCGGTCGTATTCTCAGAGCCGACACTTCTGCCATCGACTATCGAACGGGACGCAATTTGCGCAATCGCTAGGTAACCCTTGACGAGAGAGCGATAATCCCCTTGCCTAAGTTGTGATGCTTGTTCAAGCGGTTGCAATAGGTTGATCGCGGACGCTATATCCATGGATTCCAGATAAGACTTCCAACGCGCGTCAAATGCTAATTCTCGACGTCTGGGATCGAAATCCATCAATTCCGAGGCGGGCTTTTCGACACTGCACATGGCTTCTAAATCAAGCGTCTTCATCCGATTGATACTCTGCATTTGTGCAAACTCCGGAGCGATCGATGGTCCGACTTCAATTCGCTCGATTTGTTCGAGAATTGCACCTGCTCGATAAAGACAATCCAGGCTTTCGGAGAACTTTCCTTGCTTTTGATAAACCTCAGAAAGTTTCCAATACAATGAAATCAAACTTCGAGCGATAGAAAACTCTTCCGGGTATCTTTGGAAAAGAGGCTCGAGGATGTCTCTTTGTTTGTCGTAAAAAGGGATAGCTTTACTTATTTGCCCGAACTGTTTCTCAATTTTTCCAAAGTGGCTATAGGCGAATGCTAAGTGCAACTGCGCTTGTAAATCTTCTTTGTTGTCTGCAAGCTCTTTTTTCATCTCGAGCATTTTTTCAAATGCGATTCGTGCGGACTCGATATCCTCGCTTGTAGGGGAAGGCGGTTTCTCGAGATATGCAAGGCCAATCCGCTCGTGAGCGGTAGATAGATCCCGTTTGGTCCTGCGCGAATTGGGATCTCTTTGGGCATTGGTCAAAAGTAGATCGAATGCCTTTTTATAATGCTGCATACGCGTGTCCCAAGACTCCGGCTTTTCCCACAAGTCATCCCCGCGATCAATCCAGATCCATGCCTCCTGACTGCGTGCTTTTAATTCCTCAGTATTAACCCATTTTTTCGAACCAAGATCGAGTATCTCCTCGGCACGTTTTCGATACTCTTCAGACTTAGTAGGGTTGACACCGGCGTACAACCCTGCCAATTCACCTAACGTGTTGGCTTGGACACTTCTCAAGTGGCTGCTAAATTGCCCTGATTGAATCGATAAAATCGTTGCATCCGATTTCTCAAAATAGTCCGCCAATTGCGTGGCCGACAAAAAGCGAGAGCCAGACACTGCCACTCCGTGAAACGCCTCGGCTAGTAACGCAAGCGATTCCTCGTATATTTCGTGATCGAGAGAAGCATTGATCTGGACGACTGCTTCGCCAAGACTAATCGCTTGCTGATACAACCCCATCGCCTGTTTGTACTGGCGTCGACTGCTTGCAATCTGAGCCAACCGCATCAACGAATTCATCCGCGAGTTCTGCGCAATTGCGTTTTCAGTCGCATTCCTTCCAGGGTCACTAATCAATTTTTCAACGTAGGAAATCACGTCGCGGTGCACTCGCTCCGCATCTTCAAATTGCCCAAGCTCCCGATAAACTTCCGCCAATAACCCTTCGGTACGAAGCAGCTCCCTCCAAAGAGTATTAGCCCCACTAGAAGCCTTGCTTCTGGTGTATGCAATCACCTTTTCAGCCTTGCGAACAATCTCTCGCGTCCGCGAGTTTAGATCGTCGGTGTTCTCCTGATTCGATGGGTTATCGGCTCTCTTATCTTCATCGGTGTCCTCAACACCTGAGTCATTTACCTGCTTCTCGCGAACCGGTCCCTTCCCGCTCGAGTCGAGGCGTACTAGAGACCTTGCAAAACCTAACTCCGCTGCCACAACCGACAGATTACCAAGATCTGACGTTTCGTCGGACACGCGAAGTTCAGAGACTTTGCCCCCTAGGTACTTTAGCAATCGCTGTCGCAGAATTTCTGGATCGGTTCCGGAATCGATTCTATCGATGAGCTCATCGATGAAGTGATCTGTCGTATCGATCGCGAGTTTCGATTGTCTCTCAGCAATCTCCTTGTTTCTGTTCGCGATGGTATTCGAGGCTTCAAGCTCGCTAGTTTTCAACTCCAAAAGACTCGACGTACGTTTTTGATCCCGGTATAGATCCTCTGCCCTGCGATACGATCGGAACGAGACGACCCCTAAGACCAACGCCGCGATCGTCAATCCTGCGAGGACAATGTTTACTATGCGAGTCCGCTTTGCCTCTGCGATCAATTCATCCGCTCGCCGCTTTTCAAGCTCGGCGAGTGCACGAGCTTGCTGCAACTCACGCTCTCTCGCTGCTTCTTTCGCTTGGCTCTCTCTCTGCTGTTCCGATTGACTACGGTCAAGAAAATCCAGCGCCAACGCATAGGCTTCGTGATAACGCGCACCCCACGCTTCATTGGTCGGATGCTGATCGCGCCACGCAAGCGCGATTTGCAAGTCGGGATCGCGATAAAGCCCGGACTTGTTTTCGGAATGGAGGACCGCCGTTTCCGCAAGTCGCTTGTAAATCCTCGCTGATTGGTATTCTTGTTGCACCCACTCCTTCAATCGGTCCCACACCCGCATCAGGCTCTCATGAGCAATGTCGATCACGGTGTCCGGGTAGATTGTCATCCCTTGAGTTGGTGTGAGAAACGCACAACCTTTGTCTCGGAACGCCTCGATCACGCGAAGCAAACTCTCTTCGCTGCACCCTACGATTTTTTGTAACTGATCAAATCGTGTAGGACGACGAATCTCGCGTCGGTCGCTACCGAGTTCCGTCAACGCCTTGAACATTTTTTCAGCGATCACTTGGTTCCCTTCCGACAGGGTTGCCATGATCTCACCAGCATGCTTTGAGATCGCAAACTCAATCTCTCCCGCTGACTCGAAATGGCGCAAATCGATGGGTTCATCCGCCGAATGCCCCCGCTCCCAAAAACTCCACGTGCGCATCAATGCATGCTGAAGGATCGGAAGCTGATCTTGGTTATCGGAGACCTTATTCAATAGCTTTTGAACCAATCGATTCGCTATCCGACCACCCGCAACTTGGATCGGTCGTGCGATGGCTGACTGCAATTCCTCGCGATTCAATCGAGGGATGAGGTACTCACCTCGGTTCACCGCTTCTGCGAGGCCAGGGAACAAGGCACAATCGCCTAGATAATCAGACCGCATAGTCAACATCACGTAAATGTTGACATCGCTCTGCGCGGTCGCCTCAAGCAAACTTGCAACAAAGTGGGCCGAGGCGAGCAAGCTCTCTTCGTCGCGACTGCGGAATCGAAAGACTTCTTCGAATTGGTCCACGATCAGTAGGAAATTTGTCCCTTCTTCGATCCCCGCTTGCTTCACCGCATCGACGAGCCCCACACGACTGCGATTGATGCACGTCAATACGCGTGGGAGCAGGTCGGCATCGGGCTCATACAAATCCGACTGCTCCAACGATCTCGCAAGATTTTCTAAGGGCGCACCCCCGGGTCGGGTGACGACAACTTCCCAATTGGAACCCGCTCCTACCATCGCTCCTCGATGGAGCGCAGGGACCAGACCCGCTCGGATCAAGGACGACTTCCCACTTCCCGAGGTTCCGACGACCGCAAGGAATCGACTCTCTCGAAGCAGCTTGAGCAGTTCCGCTGTCTGCCCTTCACGGCCAAAGAAAAGATAGTCCTCATCCTCTTGGAATGGTCTCAGTCCGGGAAATGGGTTTCCGGTGATATCCGTTGCAAGCCTACTCATGAGCGTCCTCCCGCAACCGAGGCTCTACTCCGATGATTCAACTTGATCTGTTCAATAAAATGCTCGAGTTCTGAGTAGTCTCCGGCTTCTCCTTGTTTCACGACATCGGTCGTCAAGCTTTTGTAACGCTCTTTGCGTTTGTCAGGAGGATCCGCTAGGTACACCATGCGTGTGACGATCGGATCGCTATCGCGGTACCCAGTTGCTTTGATCAATTCTCTCGCATTGGAGTCAACCCAATGGCGGGAGCCGTTGCCAAAATAGATTAATGCTCCATCGCAAAGCTGGAGGTTATTCAAATGCACCTGTTGTCGCTCTTCCTCGGTTCCATCCAATGCAGGAAGCAGAACCTCGATTCCATTGCTGTAGAAAAAATCCTCAAGCCCCTCGGTCTGCTCCTCGTCGCGAGGATCAATCATCAGATAAACACTCGGCGGAATCTCTGAAGAGGAGGGAAGACAATCGGATGCTTCGCGTCTTCGCGAAATCTTATGCAGCACAAATTCTTTAACAGCACTAATGCGATCTTCGATGATCTCGAGCCCATCCGAATGAATAGGATCCGATGTGATCTCACGAATCCAGTTCTCTTGACGCAAGTCTTTGATGACGCGATCTCTCGGCAGCCAAATGATTTGAGGGCAGTTGGTATTGGTAGCAAGGCGATATTGAATCGCAACCACAGACTCCTGGGAACCCTCTGGAATGAGACCATAGATCGATCCGATCGGATGGATGCACATGCACGCTGTCGACAATCCACGTTGGATCTCTTCCTCGACTTCCTCCAACGTTCTCGGAAGTGGATTTTCGGGGAGTACAACACAACCCTTCGCTGTTAATTCTCTCCGCAACACCTCTCGATCCGATGCGAGATCCGATGTGGTCTCCGCGAGGTAAACCACTAAGGAACCACTTGACGATAACCCATCGAACGACACCGAGCTTGAAGAATCCACGGATTTCCTCGATTGCTTCAGCGTCCTGTAGATTGCGTCCGCGACGTCATAGATACGGTCAAAGTATTTGAGGCGAGACTCCTCACCCAATCGTTCATCCAACTCTCGGACTCTACCCGTCGTCGGCTCCTCTTCAAAAAATGCAAACTCTTCGACATTTGCAAAAATGGTATTCAATTCCCGCGGTATATCTTCAGGATCCACCGGAGTCTTGATCACCTTGATCAACCGAGAGTGCTGATTCGACTTTTCGATCGCATTGGCAAATCGCTGGACAATCTTCTGGCAATCTTTAGCCTTAGTAAATGTTGGGCTCAAGACGGATACCAGCGTCTTCGCAGACTCGACGGAGTCGACCAACGTTTCGTGAGCACTGGATTCGCGTTGGCCAGGAAATGGAGTAACTTTCACCGACTCTCCCATCAACTGTTCGACGCGAAGCGCGACGTTCTTCTGGAAGCTAGAGATCCAGCCGACCCGATCCTTTTGCAATGGCTGATCATCGACTTGTGCAAAGCTAATCACAATGTCGCTATCCAACAAATCCTTCGCTGTGACGGCGCTACGGTCACTCTCCTTGTCCAATGCATGCGACTGGCTCCGATCGAGAAACGCCCGAAGCTCTCGAGCGAAATCAGACGCTGTCAAGTAACGGTCGGCGATTCGCGTCGCGAGTGCCTTCAGAACAATCCTCTCTAAATCGACAGGTATGCTCTGGTCTATTTGGCAGGGAGGGACACATTGCCCAGCCGTGATTTTCGCAATGAGCTCATCGCGGTTCGCTCCGACAAACGGACGTTTCTTCGTAAGCATCTCGTAGAGCACAGCACCGAGGCTGAAAATATCACTGCGACCATCCATGCGGTAGATTTCACCACTTGCTTGCTCCGGACTCATGTAAGGAACAGTTCCAGCAAACCCCTCGTCTTCCGAGTCACTGTCTTCGCGAAGCGCCAAGCCAAAGTCGGTTAAGTAGGGATGACCATCGTGGTCCACAAGGATATTCCCTGGCTTGACATCCCGATGGATCACACCGTTTTTGTGCGCATGGTACAGAGCTTCTGCAATGCACGCCGCCAGCCGAATCTGATCGTTCCTAGGAATTGTCTCATCAGCGATGTGTTTCGAAAGATCCCCGCTGGCAACCAATTTCATGACGACAAACGCATCGCCATTATCAGTGACACCAACATCGTAAATGGGAAGGATGTGACGATGCTCTAACGCGGCGATAATACGGGCTTCATGAAGAAATCCCCGAAGTACTTCTCGGTTCGCAAAGACTCTTTTCGTAGTCTTGAAGGCTACTTCCCGCCGCAGTTGCCGATCGTAAGCAGCGTAGACTTCGGAAAATCCACCAGTCCCAAGCAGCTTTTCAACACGGTAACGGGAAAGGCCCGTACGGTTGATCTTTGACTCAATCCGAGACACCTGTTCTTTGGGTTTCCCAGACTGAAAAGGGATCGTATCCAGTTCATCAGACGCCCCAATTTCGTTCTCGGGCGAATCGCTTAAATCGTCATCTGAAGGGAAACCATTGCTCATACATACAACGCGGCATGAATCGAGGAAAACAGGGAGTTGGGCCGTAGACAGGGCCACAGTCTACTGAATCGCTACCGAGCCCACAACAAACCCAGCGTCTCAAAATTCTAGTAAAACCGTAAACCCGTTCCAAGCGAAAGCGGAATCCCAGCAAGTACCTCATTCCACAGCGGTCCCCTAATCCGCCCTCTCAACTCCATGCACCAACTCTAGCTAGGGTACAGCAACGAGCGGCATTGCTGTGCCAACCTCTGAAACCGGACTCTCTTGGGACGCAGAACCATGGGCACGTCGATTATACCAACAGTCGCACATGTAATGCTTGTCCATGCGAACCAAGGAACCTGTCCAAGTTGGTCCATCGGGTATGTCCGAACCATCGATGGTCAACCAAACGCAAATCCAACAGATTCCGAGGATCAGTAAAAACGGCGTCCAAACCGGAGCCAAAAGCACCATCAGGAAGAGCCTTCCCAAATCCCTCAAGGGGTTTTTGATATGCAAAAATCGATTCAACATGGCTTCACCCTCACTTCACTTCTAGCACTTTGAACTTACTTCGTACCTGGATCATTCCACAGTGAAACTCAAACAACCTCGTCTATCAGCTATCGATGCACTGGTACCTTACCTTTTAAAACCTAGGCATGTTCGATCTGTCTGGCCTTGCGACGGACGATCTTCAATGACTTGATCTGCGATGGCTTGGTCTGCGATCCAATCCAAGCCTTCATGGATTTTCACTGCGACAATTGGCAATCGGTCTAACAAGCCTCCAACCATTTGGCAGACGATTAACGTGCATGGAACCATGGCAAGGAGGAGGCATAGCGAGAACATTTTCGGTTGTATCTTCCAGTAATTACCGTTCATTTCCTTGCACTCTCTCTCAGTCAATTTGGTGGATTCGTTTTCAGCAACTTCCCAGACCGTATCCGACTTCCAGGAAAGCAATCTGCTCGCCATCGTAAAATGCGATTTTCTCGAGATCAGCGGAAGCGACTGGAGAAAAAACGGGAATTTCGGGGAACGATGCCCCAGTAAATTGCATGTCCCAATCAGCACCGATACCATGGACACCTCTGTATTCTCGCAAAACGATTGCTACGAAAATAACGAAGCGGACAAGCATTTACTGACTGAGGAAATCCAATGGGTGTTGATGATCTTTTGAACCGTTGCCAGACGGGGGATCGGCACGCTGAGAATGAGTTGATATCGCTTTACTTCGGCCGACTTGCCGATCAAGCACAACGAAAGATCGGCGATCAATTCCAGGGCAAATTCGACGGTGAAGACATCGCTATCAGCGTTCTCAAATCTGTCGCGCTACGAATGCGATCCGGCAAAGTCGAGATCGAGGACGAAAAAAGATTTTGGGCGTTGCTCATGGCGGTAATGAAGAACAAGGTCCACCGTCAGATCGAGTATTGGACAGCCCTCGGGCGTGATGTTCATCGCGAAAAAAATGGGGATCGCGAAGGGGAGGAGGACTCGTTGCCACTGGTTGTTCTGGAAGGCATGAGCCGGGAACCAACCCCCGAAGAAGCCGTGGCAACTAGCGAATTGATCGAAGGCTTGCTCGCCAAGCTCGATGAACTCACACTCGAAAGGTATTCGGAACCGAGTTGCAAAGAGGTCCTACTGGCGCGCCTTGAGGGTAAGGAGTACGCGGAAATCTGCGACGATGCCGAGCGCAAGTACGGCAGAAAACTTTCTACTAAGTCCATCTATCACCGCATGAAGGCCACCGAAGAGGCACTTGGCTGCTTTATTCAAGGGGATTCGTAATCCACGTCTACGTCGATTATCTAGCGTAGTTTTCAAGGAACCCACATTTCTGACAACGGTACGAAATGACGCTTTTACATGCCGTCGAATCCTTCAGTCCACCCAAAAACTTCTGGTCAGGCGATTTTACTCCTCCCAACCAATGAGGTTCTGGCTTGCCCCGGACCCACTTCGTGTCTTGGATTACACCTCTGGAAGCATCAGGCAGAAATCCCTCTTCCATGGAACCATTACATTTTGGGCACACAATTTGATGGCGTCTGTCATTGCCAACACTCATGAAACACTCCTTACCAAACAGGTGATACAACTTTTATTTCCATCCGTTCGACATGATTCATTAGTCTACCAAACGTCGTCCTTCAATCCAACACAGTGACCATGCCAGCCCAGAATAACTTAAGAGCACGAGGACAAGGAGCTCTCGTTAGCACATGCAGAATTGGTAAATTGCACCGGATCCACCGGTTCAGATGAAGGACACTAACGAAGATTCAGCCTAGAAGACAACTTAAGTGAGCAATAGAAAATCGCAAGGGCTTAGCTCCGAGGGAGAAACGTCTCAGTACTGCCGCAGGTACTTGATCGCGAGGCACCGTCGTGGCGAATTACTCGACTACTACTTTTTCTGGGGACATTCTAAGAGACCAGACGGAAGGATTTCCAAGGCCTGTTTCAGCCAGTGGTATCCAGCCCCTTTCGAGTTTGAAGGAGAAATCTACTTAACTGCCGAACATTGGATGATGGCGGAAAAGGCAAGACTTTTTGGCGATCTTCAAACATGGCAACAGATTCTCGATGCTCCAGATCCAAGGATAGCAAAAGGTTTAGGCCGATCGGTAAAACCGTTTGACAACAACACCTGGAAACGATCCGCCTTTGAGATCGTCGTCGCAGGTAACCTCCATAAATTCAAGCAAAACTCAGAACTCGGAGATTTCCTACTTCAAACGATTGGAAAAATCCTCGTCGAGGCAAGTCCCGATGATCCGATTTGGGGTATTGGTGTAACGGAGGATGACCCACGTTCCCGATCACCGATGACTTGGCTCGGTGAAAACCTTCTGGGATTTGCTCTCATGAAAGTTCGAGACATTCTTTCCGCCGAAGTGCATGGGACGAAAATGGCTCGACAATAATTTTATGGCATAAAAATCCGAGTCGAAATTGATTAGAGCGACGCATCCAGAAAGGTGAGAAGCGGAGTTATCTATGTGTTTGTTCATTATCGAATTCGGTAACAAAATTGATCGTCCCGCGGCAGCATTCAGCGCCATGATCGAACAGGTCCAAACTACGAGATTCCCGACTCAGTTGAAATAGCCTCTCAATTCCGTTTTCCGAACATTACGCAACCAACTATTGATGAGATAGTTTACTTCAAACTTAAGGTACCTCGATCGCAATTGCGATCGAGGAAACTCAGGATTGGTTGCCTCACAACCGACCCTATCGGCATTTTTAGCTATGTTCCGCAGGAAGCACTTCAATACGTACTTTATTGATACGTATGGTAATATCCGAGAGAGCCAGCGTGCTCTCACCAGGGGATAATGATTTGAAACCACGAAAGCTCGATGTTTCAATCGGGAAATGCTCGCTCATGTTTTTCATGTACAGAATCTGTGGTGTAAGCCTCGCGATGAGTAACTGCTCTCGACTGGCGACCTGGACATCGGTCTCGTCTGCAATCACCAAACGATGCCGCTGCTTCCCATAAACCATATTGAAGGCTCCAGGCTCTTTCGATCGCTGCCTGCCGATGGAGACTCGCTGGCACAATGGAAATCGCTTCATCGCCCCCCGTGTCGATTCGTCATCGGAAAAAAAGCTCGAACCTCCACTTCCGAAAATCGTAGAGGGTCGCCCGATGAAGTCTCGGATGATCTGGCTTTCGGTCTGAGGGACGATCACCAAATTCGCTTCCGGAGCTTGAAACTTGCAACCAAATTGCTCGTAGTAATCCTCCCAGCGACCACCATCTGCATAGGCATTGCGCGCAACTAGCTCCTCTTTTGCCAACGTGGGGTACTTGCCTACGATGGAATGATCCAATCCGAGAGCCGCCAAAAACGAGGTAATTCGAGGTAGTTGATCGAATTGCGATAACAGCGTCTCAGGATTACTAGACTCCCAATGGGATTTAACGTAATCCCTCCAGTAACTGAGGCACAAGCAATTGCAGGAGCAAATCAAATCGGCGAGGAACCCCGGCCGATAGCCCTCCGGCAATTTGTTCACAAGTTCCGCGAACCTTCGCGGATACTCAGCCACAACACGGGGAAAATCACTCTTCGTCGAAAGCTCTTTACTGAACTTTTCCTCCAACGCCTCGAAAAACTTCTCCTCACGACGATTCTCCCAAACGGACCCTTCTGATTCCTGTGAAGTCACAATACAACGAGCTCCTAATGGATCCTTTTACGGCGCTGATCCATCCATCAGTTGCGATGCTTCAGCGAGTCTCCCCTAGCAATGTAATCTAGATATTGAACATCTCCAAGATTCCTGATTCCAAGGCACCGACCAAGAACGGAGCGATTGCGATGATCATGCACGCAATCGTGATCACCATGGTCGGCAATGGCATCTTCGCCTCCGCTTTTCCAACTGCGATTTCCATGGCTCTCAGTTGCTTGGTACGCAGTTGCTTCGCTCCGCGACGGAAGAAATCAGCTGCCGGAGCACCATGCTCATGGGAGATACTCATCGTTCGAAGAATATCGTCAAATTCTTCAATTTGGATTCGATGCGCGATATTTTTGAGTGCATCGTACATCCCGATCCCCCGCTGAAGATCTCTGATCATGCGCTCAAACTCGTTGGCTAATGGATGACCAGGGAAATCGCGAATCACATCTTCGACGCCAGCTTGAAACGTTCCGCCAGCACTCATGGTCATCGAGAGTATTTCCATCGAATGCGGCAAGAGTTTTCGAATTTGCGACTGACGCATCCGAATTTTGCGGTCCAAGTGGACCAGCTGCAGTCGATACACGGCCATCGCCACAACTCCCATGCAGAGGGTGAACTGCAACGACAGATTGCTGCCGACGATGAAGAACGATGCTCCCACGCCGACCAATGCAGACATGAGACCCATCGTAGCGATATACTCGCTCGCGGTCCAAGCACCTTCGATCACACCGGCACGAAGTGCTATCACGACGCTGGTGCGAGACCCGAATAGGGCCTTGGATAACCGTTGTCGCGGTGTTTTTTGGTGATTCGATTTATCATCGTTAGTTGGCATCGGATAGTGATACTCCATGCCTGTAGCGAGCCCTACGACCCATGGCTCGAGCTTCTTGAACACCTTAGACTGACGTCGCAAAAGTTTGCGTCGGTTATCGTCCAAATCCCACTGGATCAACTCGTGCTCTACGATAGGCCGCAACCACCAGACCAATGGCAGGCGGATCAGCATGAAAACCGAACCCGCCAGCAGTAAACAGGCTCCCAGAAGCAGCGGTTCCTTGAAGAGAATCTGAATCATAATTTTCGCCTATTACCTTGTCCTTAGGTGATTTTATATCGCTAGGATTTAAAGTTTTGGAGTCAAGAGATTTTTCGCCCATGCACATCCGGCATAGGTAAGTAGCAGTACGATCGCCAGGGCCTTCTGCCCTAGTTCCGAGTGGGTCAAGTGCCTGAAATTTTCAGGCGACCCCATATATGCCATCCCCATGAATAGCAACGGCATCGCACTGAGGATAACCACGGTGGTCTTGCCCGCAGACGTTTTCGAGGAAAGAAGTTGCTCGATTTCTGTCGCGTTGGTTAATGTCTCGGTAACACCAACCAACGAACCCGTTAAAGAACATCCGCGACTCATGACGTTGTTCATCGCCGTGACTAGTAAGGAGAACGCGTCAAGTTGCATTCCCGAGCGAATACTGTCGATCGCTTCTCGCAACGGCCTACCTCGTCGATGCTCCACCACAATCCGACGAACGAATGGGCCTAGGGGCTTGGCGGTCCTACTCGCCGCATCGGCTAATGCATCTGTCAGGGACAGTCCTCCATGCGCGAGATGGCTTAAATCACCCGCAAAATGATGCACTTGCTGCCGTAACCGCCGTTCACGAATCTGAATAATCGCATCGAGCACCATCGAGCGGGCATGAAAGAATATCAATAAGCATGCACCTCCAAGAATCCAGCCGATGACATGCACAGCGAGGTAGATCACCATCAGTAGCAATCCGACTTCGCTGAGGAACAGCGTCAAGCGAACCGACTCCTCTCGAAAACCTAATTGGCTTAAACGCAAGATGCGGCTGGCTAGGTTTTTATGCGACACCGACTCTACCCAAGGCAAGATCCAGTGCCAGGCCGCAAACGATGCGACGGAAACCGTACCCGAAGCGAGTACGACCAGCAACAATGTTCGTGCATCCATTATGCAACCTCCCGAGTACGTAATTCAGTTTTAGGGCAAATGTCTTTGAAGAAGAGATTTGGGTTGAGATGACCAGCATGAACCAACTCTGTGGCAAACGTTGGGAGCATCCCCGTGGCGATAAGCTGGTAACCGTCCTTCGCCGAGCCACGAACGAAAAGTGGTTTCAGCCGAAGCTCTGGGCCTGACTGACGCTGTGCACCACTCCGACTGGGCTTTACAGCGAGCACCTCAGCGATCTCGGTAACCATCCGCTCTCCTGTAGGTACTCGCGCCAGTTGCACAATGATGTCGAATGCCGAACCAATTTGCTTTCGGATCGCATCTGATGGCAATCCCGATTCCCGCACCAAAACCTCCAATCGTCCTAATGCATCCACGGCAGAGTTTGCGTGGATGGTTGTCATCGATCCATCGTGACCGGTATTCATCGCTTGGAGCATGTCCAATGCCTCGGCTCCTCGGCACTCGCCGACAACGATTCGATTGGGACGCATACGGAGGGAGTTTCGAACGAGATCTGCGATGGCGACCTTCCCGACACCCTCCGTATTGCTGTCGCGTGCCTCTAAATTCACCACGTTCGGATGATGCAATTGGAGCTCACGTGTGTCCTCGACCGTTACGATCCGCTCGGTCCCGGGGATCTCAAGTCCGAGGCAGTTGAGAAGCGTCGTCTTTCCACTTCCCGTTCCACCTGAGACCAAGATACTTTTCTTTGCCTTTACAGCAGCACGCAAAAACTCTGCGGCGCTTTCTGAGAGCGATTTTCCTTTTACCAATCGCTCCAACGAAAACTCTTTCCTTGAGAACTTGCGAATGGTCAGGCTCGGTCCTTTCGTAGCTAATGGACGGATCACCGCATTGACACGGCTTCCATCCCGCAGGCGCGCGTCCACCATCGGTTGTGCCGTATCAATCCGTCGGCCTACCGTCGCAACGATGCGTTCGATGATGGCTGTGGTGATTTCCTCAGAGAGGAACTGACGACCAGAGTTTTGTAGCAGTCCATCTTTCTCGATAAATATTTCATCCGTCGAGTTCACCATGATTTCCGTCACAGTGGGCATGCGCAACAAATCCTCAAGCGGACCAAAACCATACAGGATGTCCTTCACCTGCTTCTTAATTTGACGGAGTGTCAGATAAAGGCGACTATCTTCTAAGATCTTTGCGACTTGCACCTTCCAGAGCCCCCAAAATTTTTCTTCAATACGAGAGATCTTGTCGAGCACATCGATATCTCGCGAAGGGAAAAGAGAGCGGTAAAAGTAGCCAACAATTTTTGCGAGTTCCTCTTCTCGGTTCGGAAGCGATGTCGCCATCTGCATCCAAAAATCGATTTTCTCTCCCCGAATTGCGACGTTAGTACTGCCCCCGACGATCACTTTGTTGAGCAGTTCATCGCGCACGCACTCTCCCGCCAAATGAACTTGCGTTCCTTGGTAGGTACCCGAGATAACCCCGATCTTCTTAGCAACAGCTTCGATAAGTCGCTCAATTTTCAAAAGTTCATCGAGACTCTTTGGTTCATGCGACGTGTCTGTTTCCAGATCGAGGTGCGCCAACAACTCGATATGCGTGCGTCGGATCACTTCTTGAGAAAGAGTGGATTCCTCAGCGACCGGCGCACTGGCTTCGGGAGTAAATCGGGTATCGAAATGGAATGAATATGGAAAGACCGTGAAGCTTTGGGGACGATGGCTGGTTGCACTCTCGCCGCTATGCAGATGTTTTCCATCGACGTCACATCCATTCGCCCCCACCGCTCGAATCTCCCATCCCAAATCGCTGATGGATATCTCCACAGCAACGGGATCCACAAAAGGGCCGGAGATGACGATCTCATTGGTCGCGGCGGAACCGATCTTGAATCGTTTTCCAGCAACCCGAGCCACCTTGGGCTGGCTTTCAAAAATGCTCGCATATCGCAGAAACATGATGGACTTCCAAATCGTTAGCTGGAGGTTAAAAACGAGATGCTTTGCCGACGCTTAGGAACCGGATTTCACAGCAGTGTTATTTCCTGAAGACGGCCTGACGCGATGCGGGATACACCAACTGTGATACTTGTTTTCATTTTCTAAAACTTCGAGTAGTTTGAGAATCTGCAAGTCGGCATCTGGTCCGATCTCGACATTGAGAATGGTCGCTGGATCCGTCGACTCGGAGCGATAGCTAGGGTCGACAGGACCTACCTCAAAAGGCCCTAGTTCGTAGATCTGCTTCGCGTCACTTTTGATCGCATACTGAAAACTGACCCACTGTCCGGGCCTCACCGACCGGGCCAACGATCGACTCGCGTTGCGAGGCAACTCAAAACTCTTACTTTTCCCTTTCGAAAGGCTCACTCCTCCAAATTGGGAATCAACCACCAGTTCGCCCTTCTTTACAGGTCGATTCATCACACGACCAACAAGCTCTGATTTCGAGGATACGGTAGGTCGCATGTATGGAATCTGACTCAGCTCACCGCCGAGATTGACCTCCACCACATCCGATTCCGTGAGCATATGGCCTACTGGCAATTCCTCTTTGAAAGCGAAGAATGGCTGTGTCTGCATTTGTCGGGCGACAGCACTCGCATTCAACACTCCAGCGAGCACCGCCAATCCGATGGGAATCGCGATCTTAACAAGCAACTCAGTCGATCCCCCTTCGCTCGGTTTTTGCAAGGAAGTTGGTTTTTGCTGGGGGACTGGCTTTCCAGGTACCGTCGAATTTCGCAATTGCATTTGAAATCTCCTTGGTGGTTGTGGAACAACATCACCGGGCAAAATCGCCGAGGTTGATGAGGAATGATGGAGTCACACCTATGCATGCGATTTTCTGAAAGCAACCGGAAGTGAACTTTTTCGGATTTTTGAACATCCCAAACCCGCAAACGCAAAAAGCCGCGGGGGACCCTCCCCGCGGCTCCGAAACGGCACAACGATGACCACAGCATTACGGCGCAAAAAGCAAACGGACGCTGGTGTGGACGCCATCCACGCCGGAATCAAGACTTCGACAGCATTTTCACTTTGCTGGGAGGTGGCAACGTAGACCGAATCCTGTCCACAAGGAAAGAGAGGCTGTGATCGAACGACAAGGCGCGCCGTTGTAGTTGATTCGCCAATCGTCTTCCTGGTGCGGCAATGAACTGGGACTCGTCTGCTTTCGCACTTTCATCCGCACCCTTCGCATGCGATTGTGTTGTGTCGCCGCCAGAACTCCTGTACGTCCCCCACGTGTTTCCACCTGTTCGATCCCACGATGATCGGTTGCTTTCCGTCATCCACACGGGACGCGACTGCTTTGTTCTCGAGGCATATTCTGCCTGGCCCTGAACAAACGGGTTTTCAGAAATCTTTTTGTTGATCTCAACAATCTCAAGGTAATCCACATGATCGATCTGATCGGCGATGGATTTACCGGTATTCGCCACGGCATGGGCTGTCACCTTTCCAAACACCCACAGTTGCTCCAGCAATAGCCCTCTATTGGCTTCTGAAGGATCCGCCTTGAACTGCTCGTAACGCTTCTTCACTGACTTAGCAGCCAGGGAGGCGCTCTCCCTCGTTGCGTGTTGGCAATCGTGGATATGGATCAGGATTTGGTACGGAAGTACAAAGGGAAGCTCATTCTTTTCGATGACTTCGATGCTTTCTTCGCAGAGGGCCGCCGCCTCCTTCAACTTATTCTCCCGATACGCACATATTGCCAACAAGGTAGAGATCCGTGGATCGCGATTATCGCGTCGATCCAGCGTGTTCAGACTCGGTTTTTCCCGAGCATCATCCCCAAAATCATATTCCAAGTAGTCGATGAGGTTTTGGGAGATCGCTGACAGATGCTCCGATCGCTCATAATCCTGCGGAGATACCCCCACAAAATCAAAAGGTACATCGGTACGAAAGGGGCGTAGTTGGATGGGTTCGGGCGTCTCAACACTGGTTGGTGCTGACGCCACAATATCCGGGAGTACAATCGAAAGCGTATAAGGCCCTTCGCCTGCAGGCACGCGAAAATTCCTCTTCAAAACCTGATTACGGTCGTATTCGATATTCGCGGTGTAATGCCCTGGTTCTAGGTGCCAGGTGTTCCCTTTGCCAGCGATCGACTGTTTCGATTCAACCATCACGCGACCGGCTCTAACACCATCTACCTCGATGGAAACGATCCGCCCTGGTTTGGTGTCCGAGACAACCTTTCCTTCATCCTTAGCCGGTTTTTCAACCGTACGATCGCTCACTGGAGACTTGGCCGCCAAATCCTGAACGGGCTCAATCGGAAACCTCGGAGCTCGAACCACATCGAACGGCTCTGCTTCGTCGATGTTCTCCTGAACCAACTGTTCAGGTTTTTCCCGGTTCTTTTCTGGGGTGATCACGAATGAGACAAAACAGACCGCGAGCGATGCTGCGCACCCTAGCGCAATCCATTTACGCTGGGGATTCGCGTCGAGCCAATCCATGGTTGTTTTTTTAACCGTCTGCCAACCGGTCAACGACGAATCATCAAATTGGGCATCATGCAATGCAGGGGGCGCGCCCATTTGCTCTGCGCTGAGGTCGGCCCAATTCGGTGATTCACTGTTGGATGTATCGAATTGTCCGTTGCCCAGCGGTCTTGCGGCGAGATTAAGTTCTTCCAAGAGTTGCAATGCTGCGGTCGCATCGACCGGCCGCTTTCCAGCTTGTTTGTTCGTCAATGCCTCAACGAAACGGATGATATCCTCCGGCATTCCATGCATCCACTCCGCAGTCGTTGGAAGAGATTCCATCGCTGCTGCATGCCACCGGTACCACTGCTCTTGTTCGCTTCGATGCTCGTCACTTGCTGGATCGATAAACTCCATCACTCGGTTCCGAGTAATAAGCTCCAGGATGAGGAAACCCAGCACATAGAGATCCGACGCGGGACTGACCGGTCCAAAAACATCAGGGCGTAGCATCTCTGGAGCAATGTGTGTGATGTCGCTCGATGGAACTGCCGCAATCGAGCTCTCCCGCAGCCCCGGGGTGATGCTGAGCTTGACATTTCCGTGATCGTCGAGCAGCAAGTGCCCCAGACTCAACCGACCGTGTACCCATCCTCGCGAATGCAACACTTGCAATCCTCTCAAGCATTGCCGCAAGATTTCCCTAATTTCGTGGGGCGTGTAATCTCGATCGTGCTCTGCCCACTGCCGGCGACTGACCTCACCCATGTGACTTGGTAACCACTCCATGACCACCCGGAAGGACTGCTCGTCGTAGTCCAATACCTTAACCAGGTGTGTCGCGTTACTGGCTGCATAAAAGCTGCATTCCTCCCGGAACTGATTGACTTGATCTTCGGTTCGAACCAGGGAAGGGTGCAATTCCTTGATGAGCACTTTACGATTTAGGCGTTGATCGATGGCCACCCAAAGTTTGGCACGTCGCCCCGACGCGAGCAACGATTCTGTAAGATACCTGGCCGCAAATGCTTCGGCTGGCTTGGCCACCACTCCCTGGCTCTTCTTTTGGGCTCGAAACAATTCCTTATCGTATTTTCGCCGAGCACTTTCATCGACCAACGTTTTGTAGGCTGCCTCGATCAACAGAAGCCCTCGCTGGCACTCCTCGGCGGTGATCAGATTGTCGACGCGCGCTTGCTCGAATGCCACGCATTTAAGGCTCCAAGCAGCATGAATAGCGTCGAGTTCCACCTGGTTGGTGTTGAACCCAAGTCGCTTGTAATGGTTATAGCTCTCGATGAGTTCCAAGAAATTGGTTGGGATTTCCATGGTTTGGGTGTCCGAGGTCATCATCTTTTTCACCTGAAATCTGGACATAACGATTGGTTGACTAAACCTGACTTAGCGTAGATGCGGATTCATGCCCACGATCGGAAGTCGGTTTTTGATCCCGTCTCTTGAACTAGGGTCACGGTAGCCATTCTGGGGCTCACCCGAATTTTTACGGCTCCCCCATTCGCTTGTCGCTCGTCGCAACCCACCGGGAAATACGACCACTGCAACTTCCGATCGGCCCCTCGTTTCCGCATTCCAAATCCGGAGTACCCCCTCTCCAACGACCGTAAAAGCCCTTGTCCGCCATTTTCGGAGTTCCCCTGTCGATGGACCATCAACACCTGTACGACTTGAGTCTCAGGACCTTTTTGGGCCCTATCCAGCACCTCCTTCAGGATCCGGATGTCACCGAGGTCATGGTCAACGGCCCCGATCGGATCTACTTTGAAAGGAAAGGACGTATCGAGTCGACCGATTCCTTTTTTCCAGACGAACGGATGTTGATGGCGGCAGTCCTCAACATTGCGGAGTTCGTCGACCGCCCCCTCGGGGATGGTTTCCTCTCGATGGATGCTCGGCTACCCGACGGTTCGCGGGTTCACGTGATCCTTCCCCCTGTTTCGCGGGTCGGTATTTGCTTGACCATTCGCAAATTCAAGAAAGCTGGGTTTTCGTTGGATGAGTTGGTGGATTCTGGTTCCATCGATGAGGAGGGAAAACGATTTCTCGTCGAGGGGATCGCATCGCATAAAAACATCATCGTCGCGGGTGGGACCGGCACAGGCAAAACAACAGTTCTCAATGCGCTCTCCGCATTTATCTCACCCGCGGAGCGAATTATTGTCATCGAGGAGAGTAGCGAACTGCAGTTAACTCAGCCCCACACGATTTACTTGGAGACTCGAACCGACCAAGATCCCGATTTACCCGTTTTTTCCGTACGAGAACTCTTCGTCAATTCCTTGAGGATGCGTCCCGACCGAATTCTGATCGGTGAAGTCCGCCGTGGCGAAGCCCTGGAATTGGTGCAGTCGATGCTCTCTGGGCATTCAGGCTCTCTAGCAACACTGCACGCCAGCACCCCTGCCGCCGCCGCGACCCGATTGGAGACATTGTGCATGATGAATGACATGCAGATCCCCATGATGGTTGCACGCGCCCAAGTTGCCGAGGCGATCGACTGGGTCGTTCAAACCAAGCGGAACGCGAACGGTAAACGATTTATCTCAGAAATCGCCGAATTATCAGGCCTCGACGCGTCCCTTGGCTACCAATGGCGAACCCTCTGGCGTGCCACCGAATAGCACGTATTCGCTCTTTGATGAGCTCGCATTCTCTCGTTTCTCTTCGCCTCTGTTCTCGTTGGCCCGCGTGCATTTCGCATCAGGCTCATTCCGATGCACACTCTGGGCAACCAGCGCATCCCCTTTCTATCAGATCTCTGCATGCGGCCGGCTCCGATCTCAACACCACCCTTGCCGTTCCTCCACCTCACAGACATCCATCAAAGGTTTTCAAAAAATTCTCGAAACTCACTTCCTGTGGTTACTTTGATTCCGCATTCCATAGTGTCAGGCAATCGCGAATCATCACCTCGCAATCAACCTAAGTGCAAGATGTCTTGCACGTGCGAGCTGAGTCGAAGGTTGCGACGACATGTAGAGAAAGAAAACCATGTGCAAGTCTTTTCGAAAGGTGCTCGCCAATCTTCATCGTGATGATCGCGGGCTCGGAACCGTGGAAGCCGTTATGCTCCTCGGCGTTGGGTGCATCGTGCTTTATGCAATCTCCAACATCGTTGGGGTTGGAAGTGGCGCTGGCTCAGACACCAACACCTTTACCGGTGGATTGGTAACCATGGCAAAGAGCTACATTTTCAACATCAACGGCGGGGGAAAGTAAAACTCCGCTTGTCTCACGGACCAAGCTACACCTTGGAGACATCTCTGGGTGTAGCTTTTTTTACGCCAATAAATAAAGCATCGAAGCCCAGAGATCCATTCGGGCTTCGTTCTCGAAAAAACCGTCCTAACAGGTAATGCTTCACGAGACCAATCATGGCAACTGCAATGATCGAAATACTCGGCAAGACCGGATCCATGCAAATGGTCATGATCATGGTTTATGTGATCGCAATCGCCGTTTTTGATTTGCGAACCCATCGAATCCCCAATGCCTGGAATTACTCCTTCTTTGGAATCGGGATTGGCCTCGCGATCGCAGCTTCGGTTGCCCGTGCATTTCCTGAGTACGGATGGTCTGCAGCGTTCACCAACGGACCGGATTATCAAAGTGCCATTCTTGCCGCAATGATCGGCTTCGCCTTCACCTTCGTTCTATGGACGTATGGTTTTATGGGTGGAGGTGATGTCAAACTATCCTGCGCGCTCGGAGCACTCCTAGGTATCTCACTCCTGGTGCAAACCATCCTTTACGCGCACATCTTTGCTGGAATTGTCGTAGCCGCCGATCGGTTTCTCATTCCCAAGCATTGGAGATGTGAGGAAATGACGCCTGATTCAACCGCAGCTACTTCGAACACAATTCCTATGGGTCCATTTTATGCAGCCGCAACGGTATGTGCGGTGATTGGAGGCTGAAATGCATCGTCGTACATCACGATCGGGCTCGATTGCCGTGGAACATGTCCTCACCATTGCATTCATGGTGCTGGCCCTTGGGACCATGTACATGATCGCGAAAACCGTCATGGGTAACTTTTATGATTTCGGAGCTTTCGTATCCCACCGACCGTGGTTATGAGCGTGTCATCATGAGAATCGTTTTATCCAGTCCGTCCAAGCAACATCGATCGCGACGAGGTGCGTCCAACTCGATTTCCCTCGTGTTGGCGATGCCGTTCTACCTATGCATCTCTGCCCTGGCGGTTGAGATTGTCATGTTGGGGATCAATCAAAACGCGTTGATGACCGCGGTCGATCGCGCCGCTGCACAAGCCAAGCAGTGGGTTCCGCATCGAGACTCACTCAGGGAACATTCGAGTTCCTGGGAACAGCAAATCCATCGTGAAGTGT
Source organism: uncultured Pirellula sp. (assembly GCA_903892355.1). Taxonomy (GTDB): domain Bacteria; phylum Planctomycetota; class Planctomycetia; order Pirellulales; family Pirellulaceae; genus JBKCUI01. The sequence goes on from CAITIE010000133.1 coordinate 32,813, forward strand.
GCAAATCTCTGTTGCCCTATGCCGTGACCCGGGAACGACCGAACGATCAATCAACCGACAACGATATCCGACGCCAACTTCAGGAATCGCAATTCCACTCCCGCATGACGGAGCATTACGCCGTTCGCTGGAATCGAATCGCCGCTGCGACCAAGGTCTGGGTGGAGGAAGAACCCAGCACAGGCCCCTATCAGAAACTCACGATCCACGTCTCCTACGAATCCCCATTCTGGACCCCCGTGATCGGTCGCATCATGGGAACCGAATCGGAATCAGGAGCGAACTACTACGTTTGGAAATTGCACCAAACGAATCAAATCGCGGTCCTCAAAAACCAGTGGAAGCGAACCAACCTCGGTATCGAATTCAACCCCTTCCAAGCAACAAAACTTTAACAACTGCTCTCTCAAGCATCCCCCTTTCCTTCGTGGTGCATTATGGCTCGTTTTCAAGCAATCACCTCCATCCGAAACAGCCTCCCAGCTTCTTCCTTGCACGCTGACGAGCGCGGTTCGATCGCAGTCGGACACATTTTCTGGGTTTTGATCGCAGCATGCTTTATGTCCTTGTTCTTCAACGCGGGCTATGCGACCAAAAAGAAAAACGACTCTCAACGTCCCGCGATGGCCATCAGCCAGTCCGTAGGCGTGTGGAAAGCTCGCGGCATGAACGTGGTCGTCTCGCACCAGCATTTGCAAGGGGAACTAGCCGCGATGGTGGTCATCCATCACGCGATCGGTGGCGATGCACTCGACGAACATCATCGCGGAAACACCCGGATGCAGGATGCGGCTTTGGACGTCGGATTTGGACTAGCAACGATCGTCGGTGCTCCGACACCTTACTATTCGCGAGTCCGCCAACCGGTTTACGCAGGCGCGACCCTTCTGAAAGCACACAAAATCAACAAGTCCTTGCTTGCGGCTACTTATGTGGCCAAGTTCTTTGCAAAGATCTATACAGGAGATACGTCGGCCCTCGACGCCTTCGAGAACCAACTAGGCCGTGAATGGGAAGCCCTTCGACGTCTTTACCAGCAAGCCCGAAGTATGGTCGCATTGAAGCAATCGATCATGAAAACCATCCTTCCCGAGTCGAACCGTCAAATGCATCGGATCATCGAGGGTATCCCTTCGCTGGCGATGCGCACCGCAAAAGAAATCGCCCATCGCTACGACGTCAAATTGCACATTCCAACTGACGATTTGAAACTTCCCGTCGAAGTGGATCCTTATACCACGCTACAGGGACCACCAGCTGGTTATGACCCACCGCAAGACTGCGACTGCGACACCGAGAGAGCTGACAATCCACGTTACCAGATGGTCAAAACCTCGCAACTCGCCCGTTCCTCGTTCCCGTGGGTAAACTACCACCGCACGGCAATGATTCGGAGATTGCTACTCCGAGCGCCACTCAGTTTGGCGTGGAAGTACTACTACGATGAAGCAGCCGGCAATTCGCGTATGATTTACGATCGATTGCTTAAGGACCACGGTGTACGCATGGTGGTCATGCCGACGAAGGTTGCACCTGACAAGGGTTGGGAGGATTGGACCTTCGAAGAGCATTCCAACCTCGCCGACAAACACCTCACCGCGATGGTGCTGACAGGCCAGGAGCTGAAAGATCCCATGGGCAGCCCATTCCTGTTCCGTAAACCGGAAATGGAGACCTGGGTCCGATGGGATGCGGTCATGCTCAAAAACGACAACCCGCAGGAGCGTCCGAAGCAACGTATCGACTTGCTCGGTTGCAAACGGATCGTTCCTAGTCGCCAAGCTGTCGTCGGCTACGACACGCTGGCCTGGGACCAATCCAAGGATCGGGTCTCCGAGCTCGTGGGCAACGGTATTCCTCATGTCTTCCCAAAGATCCGTAATGCATGGAACTTTACCCCAACCGCCGTCACCGATTTTCAAAACAACCGCATGCGCGAGGCGAATTTGCCAAGCTGGGCAGAGGATATGCAAAAGGTTCTTCCAAATACACTTAACCCCTAGAGCCAATGGAACGATGCTCAGGTCAATGACTGCATGGAAATTTACCTCGGTGGTGTGCCGTCAGCACCATGGCATCCCCGATTATCGGTTCAAGATCTAAGCCTGGGTGTCACCGATTTATACAGCAAAAGGATTCGATAATGACGAGTAACAGAACGCGACTTCAGAACCTGCGATGGTCGAAATCAGGTTTGCTCCGCCCCCGTCGAACTCGACGGCAGCAATTGCCATACGGCAATGCCTCGTTGGAAATGGTCCTGATCATGCCGTTGACCCTAGTAGTCATCATGATCTTTTTCTGGATGTCGCGAACGCTTTCGGCCAAGCACGGTTCGACGATCGAATCGAATCGCGATGTGCACGAGCGGGCGATGGTGGTGGAATACACGGGGAATGACCGTCGCACCGAAGCCGTCCCTGGATTGCGCCAATCGGACCTCGAGTATTTCCTGTCAAAGTGGCCGAGCCGCAAGAACCTGCGCAAGGGATTGGTCGAAGGCAAGGGCGAGGTCGATTCGGGAAAAGGTGTATTGTCGCACCAAGAGGGTGCGGGTAGCGCGGAGTCGACCGACTGGCTGCTCACCGACACATGGCAGCATGCGTTCGTCTTTCCGAAGAGTGCTGGGGAGCAACCGATGATGACCCTTCCGAAAACCATCCCATCGATTCTGCCGCGAGGCACGGGCGAAGTACACCCCAACACCTTCCGCCAATTGCTCAACTTCTAACGAGCCTATCGAAGCGAGCACCCTGACAGCCGCGATGCATCAACTCCGTTGTGTTGTCCCTGTTATCCATTGTAGCACGACACTCCGCCGTCATCCTCCAACACAAACAAGCAATGCTCCGAATAGGGTGGTCTTGCGAAGCTCGCGGAGTTGAGAGACCATCGGGAATTAACAAAACTCGAAATGGCATCAATACATCATTTCAAAGTAACGATTCCAAAAACATCGCGAGCGGGGGCATAGCCCCCTGCACCCCAGACTTTCAAGTCCGCTACGCCTGCGGTCTACGGCCTCTACGGTCGCCGCTCCGCGCTCCCTCCGTGCCTGCGACCCTAGGCTCCGCTATTCTCGGCACTCGGCTCCGCCTACTTGGGGATGCCGGAGGAACTCAAGGCAATGCGGAAGCCGAAGCGCGTGTCGCGGCGCGTCGGGGAATCGAGGATGCCGTACGACCGGCTGTCCACGGCAACATTGTCCCAACTGCCGCCGCAACGCACGCGGAGCGAGCCCTCTAAAGCGTACAAATCCCAGCACCATTCCCACACGTTACCATGCATGTCCTGAAGTCCCCAGGCGTTCGGAAGCTTCTTGCCACTCGGTGACGCTAGTTTCGATGGGTAACTCTGACAGTACGCCGCCAGCAGCGACTCCTCGATCCCAGTGCTCCAATCGGTCTCACTTCCTGCCCGACATGCATATTCCCATTCTATCTCTCTCGGCAACCTATAGCCAGTCGCTCCGACGACCGCTTCCCACTGGTCCACTTCGATCTCGCGACCATTGATATCCTTGATCTTCTCTTTCCCAACGAAACGATACACAGGCCGGCGACCTTCCTGTCGACTGAGCCAATTGCAGTACATCACCGCATCGCACCAACTCACATTCTGGGCCGGATGGTCCAGCGTCGGACTGATCGAGTCATCGGGTCTCGATGCCTTCGCATCTTTCGGCTTCTCGCCGTCGTAATTGGTGTCGTCCAGAAAAGCCTCGTACTCCCCGCGCGTCACCTCGCGATTTACAAGCCAATACGGCTCTTCAGGTACACGATAGCGCTCCGTCGCTAATTTCACGAACCGACGATCAGCGTGCAGAACGAGTAGGTCAGGATCGGAACGCATCTGATTACGGAATGAGTCATCCCCCTGACTCCAGCGCTCCAGAAGACTCACCGACCGGTCCATCCAGCCTCGTTTTTCCTCGACAGTGGACGTCTCACTCGCAGCAAACAACGCTGCTGCGCACGCCAAATTGTAAAGCACTCTGAAATCTGCGGACTCTGTACCCGCAAGCCCTTGTTCCAGTCTCGCGACGGCGGCTTCCTTGCGCCCTAGCCACAGGGGCACGAGGCTCTCGACATAGTCGCGATAAACGGCATCGGGTTCGGTCGCAGACCACTGAGCCAGTGCCGCGTCCGCTTCCTCCGTCCGCTTCAACCGAGCCAATGCAAAGAGACGAAGCTGATCGATTGCACCACGCACTCCCGCCATCGAATCGTCCATTTCCATTTTCGACACCGCTTCGAGGTCCGCCAAAGCGGCCTCATACCGCCCAACGAGGAACAAGTTCCTGCCGTGCCAGTAGAGAAAATTTGCCTGCGCCTTTTGTTCCGGTGTTGCGTACTCCAGCTGTGACAGGGTCTTACGCACTTCTTCCAAGGGATCCGGTAGCGGCTTTAGCTCAACTGACGGTGGTGTAATTCGCACGAATGTGACCCCTTGCGAGTTCTGCATCCAGTTGCGCCCATCGACCATCTCCTTGGCGTCAGGGAGTGTCGGCTCGGTGAGTCCCCACTGTCGCATCAGCCATACTACCGCGCTGTGTGTCGAACTGTCAGGGAGCGAATACCACTTGGTCGCGAGTTCGGCAATGCGAGTTTTGTCGTGCTCCGAAATGCGTTTCACCGGAATCTGACCCAAACCTAAACATACCGCCGAACGCAACGCTGGACTGGGCGAGTCCTTGACAGTCGTGACTAATGCAGCGCGATTGAGTTCCCAACGAGGGAACTCGTCGATGAACCAAGTTCTTATTCCATGATCGGTCCGTACCTCGAATTCCACCGCATCGATGGGTAGTGCCGTATCTCCGATACTCAACGCTGCTAATGCGAGGCGGGCTTTGCGGCGATAGAGCTCCGGCGTTGTACATGCACTGGTCGCTTGTCGCAGTTTCTCAATCGATCCGACCGGATCGTGCCCCAGCGCCTCGACCAAGTTTCCTATATCCCGATCCTCGATCGCATCGATTTGCGAGATCAGGTAATCGACTTCCACTTGACCGAAACTGGACAAGGCGTACGCCAAGGAGAGTTTCTCCTGAGGTTCACTCGCAGCCGAATACCGACTCGCTAATTCCGGACGAATCAGATCGGGTCGTTGCATCTCGAGCAGCTTTTCGATATTCACCGGAACCGCTGGACCAAGCGTTTTCTGGAGCGAATCGAGGGCAACGGTGATTTTCTCCTGCTGGCTGCGAAGGCTCTGCTGCTGGAACAGATATCCGGTGATGCCTCCTAAGATCAGGACGCAAGCGATCGAACTGCCCCAATTCTTCGCATGCACGCGAGCCGCCCTTCGCATCAGAGACTGTTCTGGCACAGTCCAGCGTTTATTGTCGGTCCAGCGACGGATCGACCACCACTCCCAGAGGGTCGGGAGTTGCTTGTTCTCAGGGTTAGCACTCCATACCGCCGATCGTTCAGCCAGTTTTAATTCCGCACGGCCCTTCTTGGTCTCGCGCTGCTTTTGCGTCAGCCAATCGCGCATCGAAGGGACCATGTAATCGTGAGCGAGTTGATAGCCGCGCGAGGTGCCGCTTTCCGCAGCGGTGCCGTCATCTACCGGGGTGATCAATCGCAGGTTCTTATCGAGGATGTCGATCAACTCTTGAAATTCGCGAGGCTTATTTTCGTAACCAGCAGCCTTCTGCAGTGAAGCCGCACTCTGCATCGAGCCCTTGATGTCGGTTCCAGTCGATGGGAGCAAGGCCGACAGCAGGCCTCGCACTGCTTCCTGATGCTGGCGATGCTGGATCGGCGCATGCCGCGATCCGAACATCTCCTCGAGGAAGGTTACCCCAACCCCTTCAATACCACCCACTTCGCGCAATGCGGCGGTCGTCCAGTCTCGCGACTTCATCATGTCGGCCAAAATCGCAATGCGGACCGAAATCACCTTGCGATCCTGCGAAAGACCGTTGATCGCTTGGCGAACGAACTCGTTCTGGTCTTGGCTCCATGCCTTCGTACTATCCGGGAGTTTGCCATAGGCCTTGCCGAACAAGCCCAACACCTTAGACGCATGATCCAGGTCGAACAGATCGACCAACGCGCTGTTGTCGCGTTCGAGGATCGGGATATCCAACTCTCTTAAGAATCGGCTGACCGAGATCCAGAAGTCGTCTCGCACCATGACAATAGCTTGAATGGCACCTCCATCGCATTGCAGCAGAGCATCGGTCAGGGATGCCTTGGCGTAAACCGGCTCTGCAAAGAGCCATTGCTCAAACTGATCCAGAACCAGCAGCAGTTTGCCACCCGAGGGAACCAGTTTGCGACGTCGAATGACACTGAGAATTTCCTTGAGCGATCCTCCCTCGGCATCCGGAATCGCTTTGCGGACCGCACGCAGCAATCGGGTTTCCGTATCGTCGGGTGTTGCCTCGAGATAGATCGGGATAATCTTGGGACTCAAGCGCGGCAGAAGGCCTGCTTTCATGAGCGAGGATTTGCCGCAACCCGAAGGGCCGTAGACCAACCCGACCTTAAACGTTTTCTCCGGATCGGTCTCTTCGATACGCGTCTTCCAAAATCGAAGGCCTTCCGGGAGCCCCTCGCGATCGAATGGGCCGGGAAGGAGTTCTAAGAAAAAGCTAGCGTCCGAAGCGTCGAAGGAGCGGAGACCTTTGGGAACAATTCGCGTAGGACCAGTTTGCCGCGAATCCGACCCGCAAGCCGCGAGTTCCGCTGTGTTTGGCGTTAAAGGACTGGCAGGAGTGACACCCACCGGAACGGGCATCGAGGAGGGGCGCACACCTGGGGTCGGGGCGTGGTTCGAGAGTATCCATCGTATCTCTTCGGCAAAGTCTCTTGCGACGGTGAAACGGTCGCTCGCACGACGCGATAACGCCTTCATGCAGATACGCTCTAAGTCGACTGTAAGCGAATCATCAAAAAGCCTCGGGCTTCGAACCTCTTCATTGGCAACCAACCTCATCAAATCGAGCGGATTATCCGATCGGAATGGACGACGACCCGTCAGTAACTCATAGAGGACGACACCAAGGCTATAAATGTCGCTTCGATAACCAACGCGGTGCCCTTCGCCGCGGGCTTGTTCTGGGCTCATGTAGGCAGGGGTACCCGCCGACTCACCTGACCTTCTCTGATCACTCTCGCGCAGAGCAATACCAAAATCGGTGAGATAGGGGCGGTCTCGTCGATCTATGAGGATGTTGGCTGGTTTCACATCGCGATGCACTAGCCCCTTCGAATGCGCATGGTTGAGAGCATCCGCGATTTGTTCGACGATCCGAAGCGAGAGGATACGATCAGGCCGATCTACTTTGATTCGAGTAGCAAGATCCGCTCCATCAATTAGCTTGGAGACGACGAAAAAATCCCCCTTCGCTGTTTGGCCTACATCGTAGACAGGAACAATGGCCGGGTGGTCGAGAGCCGCGACAATCTGGGCCTCGTTGAGGAAGCCTTGCTTCGTCGAGGAATCAAGCTTTGAACCGAGCGTTACTTTGATGGCAACATCGCGATTGAGTTGGTCATCGATCGCACGGTAAACCTCACCGAATCCACCGCGGCCCAAGAGAGAGATCACTCGATAGCGACCAAACCGCTGGTCGCTCACATCGAAATCGTTGGAACTGGTCGCCTGGGTGCCTTGAGACTCTCTCGGCTTCTTAGTGGTGTATTCAAAATCGCTGGTATGCCCAGGATCATTCGCGTCTGGAGTTGGCATCGGGGGGCGAATATTACGCTTCGGGTTGGTCGAACGGGCCTAACACAAAAGAATGTCTACCTGAACATCATAACCTCGCCCCTACGACCTCACCATCCAAGCAACTCGCAGGTCGCTGAGTTCCACGATTTCCCAGCAGAATCCAGTAGGGCCTGGGGGCCTGTGATGTCGCGTTCAATAAATTTTCAATCTCACTTCCGGTTGGTCGGGAAATACCGCATCTCATTAACGTGGACGAACTCGCAACAGTTCCAACGAGAAACGACGTCCTAAAGCATCAAACCACCATTGGGAGTACAGATCATGACCAACACCAATCGCAAGACCAGAGCACTGAGCGTCGAGAACCTAGAAAATCGACAGTTGATGGCCGCAGACTTTGCATCCGCTGGGATTCAAGGGAACACCCTCATCGTCAACGGCACTAACAATCGGGACGATATTCAAATCCTTCAAGTCAGCCCTACCATTATCCAAGTTCGAAATCTCGGCCGGGTAGTCGGAGACTTTTCAAACTCGGCAATCAGCAATGTCCAAGTCAATTTAAACGCTGGCAACGATCGCATCACGATGAACTTGAACCAGAAATCGCTCGATCAAGTTTACATCAATATGGGTTCCGGCTCCAACGACACTGCAGTCCTCAGATTCGGCAACGTCAATACCCTGGTCACTGACGCGAAGGCTTCGTTAGGATCCTACGTTGAAATGCGAGGTACCGTTAATGCGAAAGCCTTCGTGGATTATGGTTCAGATCCGGGTGCAGATACATTCCTTGCGTACTCCTCTTCGATCGCAAGCCTTGAAGTGAAGATGGGTGGGGGTAAGGATCTATGCAGCTTACGAAACACCTCGGTGTCTAGTGCCAGCATTAACTTAGGAAGTGGCAACGACACCTTCATCAACGACAGCTCAAATGTTGATAGCGGCACCATCGATGGTGGGGATGGGGGAAACACCTGGCGCGGTGCAAAATTCGGGCGAGGTGTTCGAGCAAGGAATTTCTAGACAAATGGCTCCATATCCGCCAAAAAGCACGATTGCAAATCGCAGCCGTGCTTTTTCGCTTTGAGGCCAAGCAACTTTGTTAACCATCTCTTCGGTCTATCCTTTTCCTTGACAGCGGTCACCTTGAGGACTTACAGTAAAGCTCCCTCCGAAACCGGCGGCTTGAACGCACTCTCCCTCCCCGTGCTTTGTTTTACCCGCCTCCCGACGCTCCCCGCCGGACACCGCTGTGAAGACCATGTCCCATTCCGCTGCGCTGCCATCCGTTATGCACGAGGCTATTCCGCATAACACGGGTGTACCCATGTGTGTTGCGAGTCCAGGCTTGGCTCTCCAGTTTCTTTTCTTAGGCATGCTCTCTGTCTGTATCTTTGCAGCGTTTTCTGAGGCCGCACAGGATCCACCTCCCAGCTTTGATGCGGGGCAGGCGATCTATCGCGAACAGTGCCTTTCGTGCCATGGAGAGCGTGGTCAAGGATCCACGGAGCATTACGACGCACCTCTCCATGGAGATCTATCCACAAACGAATTGGCCCGGGTCATCCAAGAAACGATGCCCGAAGGCGCGCCGGGAAGTCTGTCGCTCGAAGATGCCTCTCGAGTCGCGTTCTATGTCCATCACGAGTTCTATTCCCCGATGGCCCAACTCCGCAACTCGCCTCCCAAGGTCGAACTCACCCATTTAACCACGACCCAATTCAGGCAGTCGGTCCTCGATCTCATGAGCCCGTTCACTGGGCGGCCTTCCGAATGGAAAGCTGAACAAGGTCTGACGCGCCACATCCATCAAGGAGATTGGGGCAAGGATCGCAAGGAGATCGAAAAGAAAGTCGACGGACGCCTCGTGTGGGACTGGGGCGAAGGTAAACCAATACCCGAGATCGATCATGAGAAGTGGCAGATACGCTGGAGCGGTTCCCTCTTTGCGCCCACCACCGGTGTCTACGAGTTCTACCTCGATGCCACCGTTCGCGCCAATCTGTTCGTCAACGATGATGCCGTCCCATTGATCGATGCCTCCGTCGTCTCGTTTGAAAAGAGCCTCAACACGGCCACGATTTTTTTGATCGGCGGCCATTCCTATAACTTTGCCCTCGATATCTCGCGGCATAAAGAACCAAAAGCCCGCGTCGCTGTCGAGTGGAAGCAACCAGGTGGGATCCGCGAAACCATCGCCGAGCGCAACCTTTCTCCAACATGGTCACCGACAGCCCTCCTATGCGATACTCCGTTTCCGCCCGATGACAGCAGTGTTGGCTACGAGCGAGGTAGCAACATTTCGCGGGAATGGTACGAAGCCAATATCGCTGCTGCGATCAATATCGGAAACCAACTGACCGCAAACTTGAAGCGATGGATGCCTCGTGATGCCAACGATCCGAACAACGCCGATGCTGTCAAATCGTGGTGCCACCGTTGGGTGTCGCGAGCGATCCGACGACCGCTGAGCGACGACGACAAACGTCATTTCGTCGACAGCCATTTTGAATCGGATCCATCCATCCCACGAGCCGTAAAAAAAGTATGCTTGCTGACCCTCACCTCTCCCGAGTTCCAATACCCGGCGATCGAAGGCACCCCCGATGAAATTGCCGCAGCGACTCTCGCATTGACCCTTTGGGATTCAATCCCCGACGAATGGATGTTGCAGTCTGCAGCCAAAGGGGAAGCACACACCGAACCTGCGATCCTCGCCATGGCCGATCGAATGATCAGCGACCAACGATTCCAACAAAAAATGCGGTCGTTCCTCCACGAGTTCTTGGGAACCACCACCGGCAAAGAGCTTACCAAGGACTCCCAAAAATTCCCTGACTTCAACGAACGACTCTCGGCAGACCTTCGCACCAGCTTGGAACTTTTTCTCGACGAATTCGCCACCGATCCAGCGATCGATCTTCGCAATCTGTTCCGATCCGATGCGCTCTACTTGAATGGCAACCTCGCCAAGCATTACGGTGCCGAGCTACCTGCCGATGCTCCATTTCAAAAGATCGCATTGCCAGCCGGCCAGCGATCCGGTGTTTTGACCCACCCGCTGGTCATGGCCAATCTGGCTTACCACAACAATAGCTCGCCGATCCATCGAGGCGTCTTTCTGGCCAAACGGGTGCTGGGTCGCAATCTCCGTCCACCTGTCGATGCCATCATTCCAATCCCCGAAGAAACGGTACCTGGGATGAACACGCGCGAGCGGGTTGCCCATCAAACCAGTGGCGCTATGTGCCAATCGTGCCACCGGGTCATCAATCCCCTCGGTTTTACCATGGAAAATTACGATGCGATCGGACGGTTTCGTACCGAGGAACTCAGCCGCCCGATCGATTCCACCGGTTCGTACATCGCCGCCGATGGACGCGAAGTCGCGTTCGCAGGCGCCAAGGATTTGTCGGACTTCCTGGCGGCTTCCCCCGAGTTCCATCAAGCCCTCGTTCGTCAATTGTTTCAGCATTTCGTCAAACAGCCCCTCCCTGCGTTCGGTCTGGAAAAGAGCGCCGAATTGGCGAAAGTGTTTGCGGACGAAGGTTTTGCCAGCAAGCCTTTGATGAAAAAAGTAGCAATACTCGCGACTCAACGGCCGATAGAACCTGCCAAAGGGGAAGATCGCTCAGTATCCTTGAACGAATCGCCCCGACCCGAAAAGCCTTGATCGAACACGCGAAGCCCTCAACGCTTTGCTCCCACCCGTTCCCACGCCAGTGGAAACAACATCCCACCCACTCCATGCTGACCCATTTCTATGTCTAGCAATTATCTAACTCGACGCGCATTTGCACAGCAACTAGGAATCGGAACCGCCGCCCTTCCGTTCCTGATGAACTTGTCGAGCATGGCTCCAGGGTTTTCGACCCCATCCCGCCAACGGATGATCATCATTTTCAGCCCGAACGGCGTCGTCCCGCCGAACTTTTGGCCGGATGAAGAAGGGGACCAGTTCAACCTCAAAAGGATCATGGCTCCGCTCGAGCCATTCAAGAACAAACTGCTCACGTTGCATGGTGTCAGTGATCGCATACGAGGGGATGGCGATAACCATATGCGCGGCATCGGCTGCTTGCTAACAGGCATCGAGCTGTACCCGGGAAACATCCAAGGCGGCTCGGACACTCCGGCCGGTTGGGCCAGTGGTATCTCGATCGATCAAGAGATCAAGAACTATCTCCAATCCCGTCCGGAATCGCAAACGCGTTTTGGGTCCCTGGAGTTTGGGGTCGGCGTTCCCAACCGAGCCGATACGTGGACGCGGATGGTTTATTCCGGACCGAACAAGCCGATCTCACCGATCGATGATCCCTATGCGATGTTCAATAAGCTCTATGGTCAGCGCAAGGACGAAGAGAGCATCAAGAGCATTCTGGACGAATTGCAAGCAGACCTCGCCAAAGTCAGCTCGCGCGTCAGCGCTGCGGATCGCAAGCTTCTCGACGAGCATCAAGCTCTCGTGCGCGACTTTGAAAAGCAACTGAACTCCGCAGCATCCGAAACATCGCACGCAGTGCCCGAACTAGATCCGAATGTCGAAGACAACAACGACAACATACCCAAGCTTACCCGCATGCAGATGGACATGATGGTCCACGCCATGATGGCCGACTTTGCGCGCGTTTACACGTTCCAGTTCACCAATTCGGTGGGCCAAGCAAAAATGCGTTGGCTCGGGATTGAAGAAGACCACCATGGCCTGTCTCACGAACCGGACACCAACGAAGAAGCTGTCGAGAAACTGACGAAGATCAATATCTGGTACTCCGAACAAATCGCGTATCTCACGCAGAAGTTAGCTGACACTCCGGAACCAGGCGGGGAAGGCTCGATGCTCGATCATACGACCATCGTCTGGACCAACGAGTTAGGGAAAGGCAATTCCCATACGCTCGAGAACATACCATTCGTCTTGATCGGAGGTGGTCTAGGATTCCGGATGGGCCGTTCGCTGAAACTGGGTGGGATTTCCCACAATCGGTTGCTGATGAGTTTGGCTCATGGATTCGGACACCACGTCCCCTCGTTTGGCAATCCAAATCATTGCGGCGATGGTCCGCTGGTTTTGAGCTGATCATCCGCCAGAATAAAACGTTTGCGAAAACGATCGCAGTTGCAAAAAAGGATTCGCGATCGAGCGTTGAGAATGTACGATAGCCTGCAACAATTCCTTTTGCAGTAGCTGGGTTGGATCCAAAAACTTAGGAGATGTAACGCCATGGCGTCTCTATTGGTGGTTCGAGGCCCCGGCATCGGGACCCAGATCGCCATCCGTGAAACCTCGCAAAAAATCGGTCGCGATGCGGCTTGCGATATTCATTTCGACGACTCGGAAACATCCCGATTGCATGCGGAAATCTATCTTGTCGAAGGCCACGCAATTCTTAAGGACCTCCGAAGCAGCAACGGCACCATCGTCAATGGATCAAAAATCCAAGAGCGAGTCCTCGAACCTGGGGATCGGATTCAAATCGGCAAACGTTTGCTCGTCTACCGACCTGCTCCCAAAAAGCCGAACACGACGGAGAACAACGTCGACATCATTCAAAATGGTGGCACGGATGCGTCGCACATCATCGGCCGCGCGGATTTCGAGGATCCCATCGAAGGAACTGCGATCTTCCAAGCCCCCTCGGAAAAAAAGGAGGCCCGAAGTCGTTCGCAGTGGGAAATCATGTATCGGACCAGCGTCGCGGTCAGCCGCACACTGGACATCGACCAACTTCTGCATCAAATCCTCGATCTAATCTTCCAATGGGTGGAATGCGATCACGGCTGCATCATGCTCGCCGACGTGGATACCGGCCAATTGCGCCCTTCGTACCGCAGGAATCGCAAACGGAAATCGAGTCACCGCATGACGATCAGCAAGACGATCCTCGATTATGTGCTCAAGAACGAAGAAGGAGTGCTTACCAGCGATGCCAAAGACGACCAACGATGGCAGTCGAGCGCGAGCATCGAAAGCAGTGGTATCCGCGAAGCGATCTGCGTGCCGATGCGAGGACGCTATGGCATGGTCGGGGTGATTTATATCGACACGATCATCTCACAAGGCCAACGGGCTCAATCTCCTGACGCTCGAGTGTTCAATGAAGAACATCTCAAGATGCTGGTCACGATCGGCCATCAAGCCGCACTGGCGATCGAAGACACCACGTACTACCAGAGCATGCTTCAAGCGGAAAAGTTAGCCGCGATCGGACAAACGATAGCAACCTTGTCTCATCACGTGAAGAATATCTTACAAGGTCTACGTGGCGGCGGTTTCATGGTTTCGGAAGGGCTGAAGCGCAAAGATCTAGAGTCGATCCAAGCGGGCTGGGGAATCTGCGAGAGGACTCACGAACGGATCGAATCGTTAGTCTTGGACATGCTCACCATCAGCAAAGATCGAAAACCAGAGCGCCGCGAAATCGACGTGCGCGATGTCCTCAGCGATGTTATCGATCTTTGTCGAGTTCGCGCAAACGAAACCAATGTCGAACTCGATTGGGATCGCCCCGAAAACTTTCCCACGCTAATGCTTGACGGGGAAGCCATCCATCGCGCGGTGATGAACTTGGTCGGCAACGCCATCGATGCATGTTCTGAGAAAACCGATGGTCGTGTCTCGGTCCACCTCAAACAAACCAGCGACGCGGCTATCATCGAGGTGATCGATAACGGGTCAGGCATCCCGGCCAATGAACTCTACAGAATATTCTCGTTGTTCGAGTCGACCAAGGGAAATCGAGGAACCGGTTTGGGACTGCCGGTCAGCTTGAAAATCGCACGGGAGCACGGTGGTAATCTGAATGTCCATAGCGCTCTCGGGACCGGTACCACGTTCACCCTCGACCTACCGTGGCGATCCAACAGCCCGCCAGTGACGCCGAACACTCTGCCAGGTTAAGAACTCTATCGCCAGCCCCTCCCGGCCCAACCCAAGCCCCCCAGGTTGCCCAGGCCGACAGTTCCACAGAGCGAATTCACAGGATGATTCACCCTATGAATCCACCATAGATCGCTTGTTATGTCGCTTCAATCCGGTCAGGAGCCCGGCTGCAGACCGAGGCGGACTTTGTCACAGCGCAGCTTTGCGAGTAAGCTTAAAGGTTCGGCAATACCCTTCAACCACTTCCTCGCTTAGCATCTTTCCCCACTCGGAATCCAGCGGGGGCAACCACCGAACGGCAGGATTCCTGAATCTAGCAACCCCATGACGTTGGACCAAACACTCAATCAGTCCGTTGGCGAACAAATACGAGCCGAGGAGCTGAGCCTGCGCTCGACGGTGCCTCCATCCCAGGTGCCCGGTTACCGCATGGAGAAGCTACTCGGGCAAGGAGCGTTTGGACAAGTTTGGATTGCAACCAATTTGAACACGGGCCGTTCGGTAGCGATCAAATTTTATCTTCACCGGTCTGGAGTGAATTGGTCCCTTCTGACTCGTGAAGTGAAGAACTTGGTCTCGATGTCGGGAAACCGAGCGATCGTTCAAGTCCTCGAGGTTGGCTGGGATGCGGAACCTCCGTACTACGTGATGGAACTGCTTGAGAACGGGTCCCTGGATGATCTGATTCGCAATCGAGGAGCACTGCCCGTACCGCGGGCCGTGGAATTATTTACCGACATTGCGATGGGCCTGAATCATTCGCATGGCAAAGGGGTACTGCATTGCGATCTCAAACCAGCGAACGTCCTTCTCGATCAAGACATGCAGCCACGGTTGGCGGATTTTGGACAAAGCCGTCTGTCGCATGAGCAAACGCCGTCGCTTGGCACGCTGTTTTTTATGGCTCCTGAACAAGCCGACCTCAATGCGGTTCCGGATGCACGTTGGGATGTCTATGCGCTGGGCGCGATTCTCTATTGCATGCTAGTCGGGACCCCGCCTTACCGAACACCGGACACCGTCTCCACGTTGGATACCGCGGGAAGTTTGCCAGAGCGTCTCAAGCGTTATCGAGACACCATTTACAAGAGCCACTTTCCTCGGGCCCACTACCGGGTTCCTGGGATGGATCGTTGGTTGTCCGCGATCATCGACCGTTGCCTGGCCAAGAAACCTGAGGATCGTTTTGACAACGTCCAGCAAGTCATCGCTGCGATCGAACGGCGTCGCACCGCACGACTCCGAAGGCCATTGATGATCCTCGGGATCCTCGGCCCGATCCTATTGGTCACCATCATGGGATTGTTCTTTTGGCGGGCAGTGACGGTGGCGGAAAGCGATCTTTCGAATGAGCTTCGAGAAGGTGCACTGCAGAGCAATTTCTTCGCAGCTCAGTCCGCAGCAGGAACATTAGAGTCAGAAATCTCAGGTCTTTTTCGATTGATCGAAGAAGAAGCCAGACGCCAGACGCTGGAAGACCACTTCTCGGAAGCCGTCGACACCGCCGGGATCGAGCTCCTTCAAAGCTTAGCCACCGATGGCGATATCCCCGAGGATAGCAAATCGCAGCTGCTCGCTATCCCGGCTCGAAATGAACTCGATGCGCACCTCAAAGCCCGATTGGAATTAATGCGATCGAGAGGGTTCGGAGCGACCAAGTCCACCAAATTCGACAGTTTGTTTATCACCGATCGATTTGGCACGATGCTCGCTGCCGCCTTTGCCGGAGACCAGTCCTCATCCCCTATCGGAGAGAACTTCGCCTACCGCAGTTACTTCACCGGCCAAACGCGCGATCTCAATGAAAGCACCCCACGAAAAAATGTCCAGAGGACGAAGAGTTCCCACCTCAGCGTGCCGTTCAAATCCACAACGACCAACCGATGGAAAATAGCAGTCTCCACGCCGATTTCGGTCCGTGAGAAAATCGACGATAAAGAACGAATCACCGAAGGGGTCCTCGTATTGACCATCAACATTGGTGACTTTGAATTGCTCGCGAACAATCCCGCACCCAAAGAGAAGAAGAACGACGAAGAAAACACTCCCGCCCCAAGTCAGTTCACAGGTTTTGCGGTCCTCGTCGACGGCCATGAGGGGAGTCGTGAAGGGACTATTCTCCAGCATCCCTTTTTGTCACAAGCGGGCCGACCGATCGAAGGCCAAGCCGATTTGAAGTTTCAGATCGACGAACCTACGTTAAAACGTTTGAAAGAGACGGGGACCTACCGATACATCGATCCCATCTCGAAAGACAAGGATGGAAAAGCCTACGAAGGGGAATGGATCGCGGCGATGGAGAAAGTGGAAATCGCCCGCCGCGGATCGGACGAGTTCGAACGCCGTCAATCCACATCGTTGTTGCTACTCGTCCAAGTACCCGCCAATTCCATCACCGTACCCGTGGCGATGATGGGACAGAAACTGGCCAAGCTATTTCTATTCGCGGTGATTGCACTTCTCGCGGCCATCGTCGCGCTGTGGCTTTTCGTTTTCCGTTTCATGAGGCTCCCCGATAGTTTTGCAGAAGCCTCTCGCGCTCGCACGGGAACCACGGAAAACCGCCCCGGAACCTCCGACGAAGCCACCCTCGGGATCGAGTGAGCGTCGTCCCAATAGAGACGCATTCCGTAAAGATATAAACCGATTCCAAACGAATCTATGAGTGACGAACGCCGCCTGATTGCGTGCTGCTCTGGCATTCGGTAGAACGGTCAGGAATTGTGCAGAACCAACTCAGTGAACCAATCTCATCGCCGGAGGTAAATCATGTCAAATTTTGAAAATCCGTACGCACCTAGCCAAGGCCCAGCGATGTTCGATCGCGACATGCACGAAGGGGAACTCGCAACGCTCAGCGAACGATTCTCCGGGGCGTTTATCGACGGCATCATCAATCTCGTCACGATCGTTCCACTTGCGCTTGGAGCAGGTTTTTTCCTCGGCGCAATGATGGGTGACAACCCGACTACACAATTGATCGCTCAAGTTATCGGTGGGCTACTTGGAATTGCAGGGTTTCTGGCTATCCAAGGCTACTTCCTGTCGACGCGATCTCAGACGATTGGAAAGATTGCCATGAAGACAAAGATTGTTTCCGACAGTGGGCAACCCTTAAACTTTGGTGAACTTTATCTCAAACGATACCTGGTTATCCAACTCTTAGCGATTTTGCCCTTCATTGGCGGACTCATTGGGCTCATCGACACGCTTCTGATTTTTAGGTCCAGTCGCAAGTGCTTGCACGATGACATCGCCGGGACCAAGGTTATCAAGTTGCACTCCTAGGCGCAATCGCAAGGCCTTCACCGCATCGTAAACAACCTCTCCCCCTCCGCGTCTCCGCGCCTCCGCGTGAACCAATCCTCGCAATCATCGCAGCAAAACCATGATGTAGAGGAACACGAATAACGATGAACAACGCAAAACTCAATGCAGCGGAAGAAGAGAGCTCACGCGGAGACGCGGTGGCGCGGAGAGTTAGAGATCTGGATCAAATCACTGGCGCGATTATCGATGCGTCCATCACGTTGCATAAAACACTCGGTCCAGGATTGTTGGAAAGTGTCTATGAAGCAGTATTAGCGCGCGACCTCGAACGAAATGGTCTGCGCGTCGAGAAGCAGAAAGTCCTCCGTTTTGAATACGATGGAATGGTATTCGACGAAGGCCTTCGTCTTGATCTAGTGGTCGATGATCGAGTGATTGTCGAATTGAAATCTGTCGAAACTATAAACCCAGTCCACAAAAAACAGCTGCTGACCTATCTCCGACTCGCTAACAAACCCGTTGGTCTTCTCATCAACTTCGGTGCAGCCACCTTGAAGGAGGGCCTTCACCGAATCGTAAACAACCTCTCCCCCTCCGCGTCTCCGCGCCTCCGCGTGAACCAATCCTCGCAATCATCGCAGCAAAACCATGATGTAGACGAACACGAATAACGATGAACAACGCAAAACTCGATGCAGCGGAAGAAGAGAGCTCACGCGGAGACGCGGAGACGCGGAGAGTTAGAGATCTGGATCAAATCACTGGCGCGATTATCGATGCGTCCATCAAATTGCTTTCTGTTACTCAACCCAGGATTGCGAACCAATCCATAGGCTGAAGACCCATCCAGGCGAAAAAGCAATCGCCGTCCTCAAAGAGTCTGATGGTTTTTGCGGAGAAACTGCTAGAAATAGAGCGGAGGACACGGGACTCGAACGACCTACATTTTCGCTGGAAAATTCCGGGTCTGCAAGTGACCCGACGCATAACCCGAAGCATAGGGTGCCCAACTCCAACAAACCAGCCCCCCAGGACCCCAGACTCCAAGCCATCATCGATCGCTGGGATTCGCTCCCGGAAGAGACCAAGTCCAAGATAGCCCGCTTCGCCAAATGGCGGTCGCCCTAAACCAAACCGGCAGTCGTCGGCCGATGCTGCTGACATGCGTTCATTGCTCCGGATAGCAGGCGCATTGGCGGGCCGCTACGATGTCTGGATTATTGCTTGAAGTCGGCTCTGTTAAAGGCATACCCACACCACAGTGCTGATATAATCCGCTGATTGGTTCGATCGTTTACTCTCGCCCGAGGATCAAGTTATGCGTGGATTGCTGTTTTGTGTGATTCTTTTACCCCTGTTCGTCTCTTGTTCAGAAACGTCTCAAAACAACAGGACAGCACCTGCGTCTACCGTTCAGAATCCAGAGAATCAGATAGCTGTGAACTCAGAATTGGCGAGAGTCGAACCAGACGAGTCATCGCTAGAGGACCTTAATAGCATCACTAATAGCATTGGAATGAAACTGGTACGGATCCCCAAGGGGACGTTCATGATGGGCTCGCCAGAAAGCGAGAAGAAAAGGTCTACGACCGAACTTCAGCATGAAGTGACCATCAGCAAAGACTACTACCTTGGGATATATGAAGTCACCCAGAAGCAGTTTCAGAAAGTGATGGGTAAGAACCCAAGTCGTTTCCAAGGTAGCGAGTTTCAAGGTGACGGCTCAAACTATCCGGTTGAATTGGTCACATGGGATGACGCAGTGGCGTTCTGCGAGCGGCTTTCGGAGTTACCCAAAGAGAAGAAGGCTGGGAGAATTTATCGCTTGCCTACTGAATCGGAGTGGGAATACGCCTGTCGGGCTGGAACTAAATCGGCGTACTGCTTTGGAGACGACCCGGAGTTGCTCGGCGACTATGCATGGTGCGGCGGGAATAGCAATAACAGAACACATCCCGTAGGCGAGAAAATGCAAAACAACTGGGGATTGTACGACATGCACGGCAACGTGTATGAATGGTGTTCGGATTGGTACGGTGATTATTCCAAGGGCTCTGCTACCGATCCGAGAGGGCCTAAGGTTGGGACTTTTCGTGTTTTGCGTGGTGGCCATTTTTACGGGACGTATTTGTGTCGCGCGGCCGCTCGAGACGGTAGTAGGCCTTCGCGTCCTGACCATTTTAATGGCTTTCGCATCGCCTTCAGTCTACCCAGAGTTCCTGAAACGCCAGAGACGTCCAAAGAATCGGTAGATTGAATCTCTCCGGGCCCGGCCTTGGTACGCACCTGAATTCGGTCTCTTCAACTCGATCGAATTCGGTTTTGTCTAGGTTGCAGACTACATGGTGAGAAAACAGAATCCATCTGCAACGGTATTCGAGTCTTCTCTCGCCTCAACGTCAGTACATAACAATTCCCGCTGTGAATCGCCCCATCAGATGGAGGTTTCCACAGGCCGTCTTCGGCCGTTGTCAGGGAGCTTCAATATTACGGTCGGTCCCTTTTTTGCTTGCTCGACAACTTCGAGCTGCTTCGTAAACCCGCGTCCCTTTCCCCAGGTTTCGAGGACGAACTTGACCGCCCACGCCGATCCCGATCGTACGGCCTCCCCAAGCTTTGCCTGCGCCTGATCGACAAGCGATTCGCGGGATTCATGGAGTGCCGCAGTGATTTACGGGTCCTCTTTAACTCGCTTTAAGACACCGGCATAGCTCATGCCGTATGCTTTTGCGATCTCGGATAGGTTTCCGCCCTTTGCTTGTATCTCGGCCATCAGTTGCTTTATGGAGATATTTATGGGGTAGCAACTTCATCAACTTTACGATGTACGGACCATTCGTGGTCCGATTGTAATACACCCAAGGGCATTACGATCTGGTAGCAAAAAACAACAATTGATAAACTCCTTAGTTGCCCCAATAATGATTTATACCTCGCAGTCATCGAATCAGAAATGACGCCAATCGGGTGCTTAGATTTACTAACAAACGTCAGTCTTTAACCCGGTAGTCATATGTAGAAAAATCCGTCGAATTATCCGACCACGGGCGGATTATTTGGATCATACCTTTCCGCAAGCCACAAACGCTTCTCGAAATCCGATAACGCCGACTGGAAGGGTGCCTCGGGCTGTTTGCTATTGCTTATTACAAGTAGGATAACAACAAGAATTGCACCGATGAAAGGTAGGCATAATGCAAGCGAAACCGCGAAAATAACACCCAGTGGCATTGCTACAACCCTGATTTCACCATTTACCTCAAGCACACCTTTTTGTGGCGAAGTAATGTACACCATACCATTGATTCGAGAACCAAACATGGTGACATTCTTAGTCGCGTTTTGGACTTCAAATACGTTCCTATTTCGCATCACATGACCTCCCGTATGCAACCGCAGACTTTGCTCCATAATTTGGAAAACAACAACTGGGGACTGGTTGGTTTCAACAATACAGTGAACAAATCTAGTTTTAGCCATCCAAAATCTACCTGACCCACGCGATTGGACAATGTCGGGAATAGTTTGTTAGCCCCAAGGCAACTTTTATTTTGAAACCCAGATCAAAGATCCGCCGAGAATACGGGAGCCTCCAACGCTATTGCCGTTGAGATCTTTGACCTCTATCCTTGCGTGATCGAGAACTTCAGGATTGTAGGCCATAGCCCATGCTTGCCACAGATTTTGTGCCATTTGATACCGAATCTGATACGGTAAAAAATGCCAAGTGTTCTGTACTTCGATAATCAATGTATCGTCGCGTCGTTGTATACTTGCGATGTACTTCGCCTCCGCTCGCGAGTTAACAATCGTCGCAAAATTCGCGATAACGCTCTCCACTGATTGCCCGTTAATCTCTTGAGTGGATGAATCACGCTCCAACACTTTCGTTACCACAACTTTTGCCGACTTAGCGCCGATCGTTTTCGGAAGAAAGTGTCCCGAACGAACCGTGTCGTACCATTCACCTGGCTTTACACCCTTATTTGTATTGTCGACCGCATACAAGGTATATGGTCGACTTAAGACCTCCTTGCCTTTTTCGTCAAAGGCGAGATAAGTACAGTCGATGATACGCACCGTTCGCTTCGAGTTATTTTTGAACTTACACTCAATCATATCCATTGGCTGACCATTCGCATTTTTACGCTCAACAACACGTACCTCCAAGATCTCGATTGACGATGGGTGGATGAGTCCCTTCTCTTCAGCCTCGGCAATTTCTCGCTGTGTTTTCTCAGCGGCATCATTCTTTCTCAACTCATCAGCCAAAGCCGAAGCCTGTTCTAAAGTCGGCTCCTGTGGAGCAGGACGATTCGCTAATTCGATTTCTGCTTCGATGGCGCGCTTCTCTTCGTCAAGCTTTGCTAGTCTGTCAATCCATTCTTTTTCCTTCCTTGCTGCAACCTCAATAACCGCGAAGGCACGTTCAATTGCCTGCTTATCCGCAGCGCAAAGCTTTTCTTTGGAGACCTCTACTACACTTCCATCTTGACGCTTCAATTTCGCGATTTTGAAGTCGGAATCGATCAAAGTAGCGACAGTCTTGTACTTACCATCTTCCGTGACCCATTCTCGCTCCTCAAAGTCGTCCGACTCCGGTTTTTTCTGGGCTTCCTCGGCAATTTTATCTGTAATGACCTTTATGTCCGCTTCCAGTCTCGGCTTGCTGTCTCGATCTTTTTGCCATTGCTCCATGGCTACGTTGTGTTCTTCACGCAACTTGGCTAGTTGTACCTGTACTTCTTCGCGTTCCGCTTTCTCAGCGACGCCCTTTTTCGAGTCTTTCCTACTCTCGACAGTAGCTTTCTTACCCGCTTCGCTATTGCGAGACTGAGATCCATCGTCGCCAGCATCCGGAGCCTTTGGACTATCAATGCGAGTACTGACGCTGCTTGAAGGAAAACTCGCAAACGCGAATAGAATCATCACCATCGTTGCCAGGACCGCTTGCAATCGCTTACTCATAATTCCACCGATTCAGAAGATAATTAGCGAACACATAGAAAAAAACATCGAGTAAGTCGAAACTGCCTGGTACCCAATGGACGTACTGGCCGACCTCTGAGCCAAGTGCCAAAGTCAACGGAAGTTTGCACCACCATGTCTTCTTCTTCCAAATTAGTCGCATCCAACTGCCATACGCGTAAACCCACAGCCCATCAGGCAACGAGCAAAACAGCGGATCGAGTATTGGAATCTGGGCAGGCGACGCGGCATTCGACAATCCGAGAGACGTCAGGCAATCAAAAAGCAAAATGCCGCGATCGCGGAAGGCTATGTAAATAACTCCCCCTAAAACGATCGGGAGCGCAACATGGAGTAAAAACAGCATCAATCGGCGACGTAGGGCTTTAGCATAGATAGCTGTCGGTACGAGGGACCGAAAGTATGAGACGTGAAACTCTTTCCGATTACGGATTGCATTGGGCAGATTCATGCATCTTATTCGAAGGAATTTTTGTGAAATTGAATACGTCAAACGTCTGTCGAACTCGGATTATGAATGCCTCACTGGTGAAAAACAAGGTGCCGCGATCACGACAAAAAGCAAAAGTGACCATCGAATCATAGGCAATTTGATGACGTTGGATGCATCGATTTTCAAATCGAAGTTTTAGATCATTGACGTTTCGGCGCGAAAGGGCCTACCAGCACGCACATCAAACCACAAGCTGTCGCAATTCCACAGATCGTAATCCCGTTCTGTTGCGTTTGCAGTAGTCCGATGTTGTTCACGCTCTCCCCGCCCACAGAACCAAATCCACGAATGTAAGTGGTTGGAACCTCAACGCTCGTGTTAAAAAACATCGCGAAGTAAATCAGCCCCATCAATCCACCAAAAAGCAACAAGCTCCCAAATGTCACAACAATATTGCGCCATGATTCTGGTTCCACATTAACAGGAACCGATCTACTTGCGATTTGAGCAAGTGTTTTTACTGGAATAGACTCATTCTGCTCGACCATAATAGCCATCGAATCGGCAGTAACACCGCCGCTTCTCCACATCGAGAGGATTTGCTCGATCAAGAATGGACCTCGTCGCTCTTCGCCCGCAAGTAGATAAAAGAACTTCTCCCCTCGACTCTCGACGAGACTTCTTGCTAATTTCGTTTCGCTCTCGCATGCGATACAAAAAAGAGCCGTAGATAGATGCGGTTTTCGGCATTTCCAGCATGGAATCTCTGGGGCTCGAAGTAAAAGAGAAGTCGCGGCAGCAGGATGAGCTTGAACAGATCCAACCTCTACTTCGGATCCTTTTGACACGGGAGCAATCCCCAGAACACGCATTGCTTCCAGCTCTTTTTGGGATGCTTTACCTGAACTGTCTTGGTTTTCGCTATGCGTACTTTCAGTCGCTTCCTCCGTCAGTAGACCCTTAACTCGATCCGCAGTAATCCATTGTCCTGTTTCTCCCTTTCTTACCCATGTATCCATAGTAATGCGTCCGTCAGCTGCGCATGCTTTTAGCTCATTCGCTGTCATCGGGCCCGTAATATCACCCATGAACTTGTAGTACCATTCACCAGCCATTTTGCGCCTCGCCTCAAGAACGATTTGTTGGTCGAAGGGCTCTGCAAAAACTGCCCTTGCTGATCGATAAGCGAATGAAACCCCAAAGCCTGCCAATTTTTTCCAAAAAACCGTTTCGGGGCGTTAAATACACAGAATCCCAGATTTTCCTCAGCATATGGGATGATGGATCGTGAGGTAAAACACCAAATGAGCGAATTATCCGATAGGCTACCGAAGGGTCGAGCTACGGAAACCCGACGGCGACGTTTGTGACCACGGTTAGAGGATGTGCGATTGCGAATCAATTTACTCCCATAGGTATGGTGGGTTTTGTATACTCTGAACCGCCGAGCACGTCCTGCTAGGATTGTTGGGACATGCCATGAAAGAAACTCGACTGCCTCGCTGGGGAGCTCCTAAGACACCTCGCACAAACTGGCCGCCCGGGGGGAAAGATCCCCACGAAGCCGAATCCCGTGAACGGGTACCGCCGGTTCACTCGATCGGATCCGAATCGACACAACAGCCCCCTATCGTCAACGCTTGCTTTAGAAAACTTCCCAATGCCCAAGAAGAAAGCTTCCTCTGCCAAAGACAGCACCGCCAACCTGGGATTCGAGGCGAAACTGTGGCTCGCTGCCGATAAGCTCCGTAACAACATGGACGCTGCGGAGTACAAACATGTGGTCCTCGGGCTCATCTTCCTGAAGTACATCTCCGACAGCTTCGAGGAACACCATGCCAAACTGCAAGCGGGCCAAGGGGACTACGCGGGTGCCAACCCCGAGGATCCCGATGAGTACAAGGCGGAGAATGTCTTCTGGGTTCCATCCGACTCGCGTTGGTCCTACCTTCAGGCTCACGCCAAGCAACCGACTATCGGCAAGATCGTCGATGATGCGATGGTTGCGATCGAGCGCGACAACCCGCGTCTCAAAGGGGTGCTACCAAAAGACTACGCTCGCCCCGCGCTCGACAAACATCGGCTCGGTGAATTGATCGATTTGATCGGCACCATATCAATGATTGCTGTGTCTCCCTCGCCCCCATCGGGGGAGAGGGTTGGGGTGAGGGGGCAATCGCTGCGCAGTGTAGACATCCTCGGTCGAGTCTACGAATACTTCCTCACCCAGTTCGCTAGTGCCGAAGGAAAGAACGGAGGGCAGTTCTATACCCCCTCGTGTGTCGTGCGTCTGCTCGTTGAAATGCTCGCTCCCTACAAGGGACGGATCTATGACCCGGCTTGCGGATCGGGTGGGATGTTCGTGCAGTCGGAGAAGTTCGTTGAGTCGCACGGTGGGAAGCTTGGTGACATCAGCATCTACGGCCAGGAGAGCAACGCTACCACGCGCCGCTTGGCGATCATGAATCTCGCGATCCGAGGGATCGAAGCCGACTTTGGCCCCGAGCACGCAGACACCTTCCGTCGCGATCTGCATCCCGATCTCCGCGCGGATTACGTCATTGCCAACCCACCCTTCAATGATTCGGATTGGTTTCGCAAGGATGACGACGTACGCTGGCAGTTTGGAGTCCCGCCCAAGGGCAATGCCAACTTCGCCTGGGTCCAGCACTTCATCCACCACCTCGCGCCGCAGGGAATGGCGGGTTTTGTTCTAGCCAATGGCAGCATGTCCTCGAACCAATCCGGCGAAGGAGACATCCGCCGCGCGCTGATCGAGGCCGATCTCGTCGACTGCATGGTCGCGCTACCTGGGCAACTTTTTTACAGCACCCAGATCCCCGTCTGCTTGTGGTTTCTGGTAAAGAGCAAATCAGGAAAGAAGGCCGGTGCCAAGGGTCAAGAGCGCGACCGGAAACGCGAGACCCTTTTTATCGATGCTCGCAAGATGGGAACGCTGATCGATCGTGTTCACCGCGAGTTGACCGACGCAGACATCGAAAAAATCGTTTCGACCTACCATGCATGGCGGGGAGAGAAAGGGGCAGTCGTTTACGAGGACATCGCAGGCTTCTGCAAATCGGCGACCACCGATGACATCACCGCACATGGTCATGTCCTGACTCCAGGTCGATACGTCGGCGCGGAGGAAGTCGAAAACGACGGCGAACCCTTTGAGGAGAAGATGCCTCGCCTGGTCGCGGAGCTGCAGGCACAGTTCGCTGAGTCCGCCAAATTGGAAGCTCAGATCCGAGCAAACTTGAAAGGCCTGGGCTATGGCCTCTAAGAAATCCATGGTTCACCATTCAGACGGCGATTACACGGTCTATCCGCAAATTCGGGAGACGCTGACTCCCGAATTTCAGTCAGTGGAGTCAGTGTCTCCACAATTGTTAACTCGTCTCTCGTTCTCCCACCTTGTCGAATTGATAGACCTCCCCGACCACACAAAGCGTCGCTTTTACGAGATGGGAAGTTGCATCGTGACTTACTCTTATGAAGCTTCGGCAATCGTCAGGGAAAAAGTATGCGGGAATTCTCTGGATGTCACATTTTGTGATCTCCATTCGGACGGGGGAATACAGAACGTGAAGAGGAAGACGCGGGGTATGGATGCATGGGTTTTTGGCACGCGGAGGCGCGGAGACGCGGAGGGAGTCGAAGACGACAAAATCCTTGTCTGTATTCCTCGTTGTAAACATCTTGCGAAGTCTCTTTTAAGGAATCGCGAAGAGGCCATAACTGCAAATGTGAAGGGGCTGGGTTATGGCGGGTGAATGGGAAGAAATCTCCGTTGCCGAATTGCAAGCAGCGGGTGCGTTGCTGGTAGAAGATGGCAACCACGGTGAGAACCGTCCACGCCCTGATGAGTTTTCTGCAGAAGGCATCCACTTCATTCGTGCTGCGGACATGGACAGCGGTCGCGTACTGTTTGAACGGGCACAGCGAATCAATGAAATTGCCAACCAACGGGTGCGAAAAGGCATAGGAGCTGGAGGAGACGTTTTGCTTTCCCACAAAGGTACTGTCGGCAAGGTCGCCTACGTTCCATTGAACGCACCCCCGTTTGTCTGCTCGCCACAGACAACCTTCTGGCGGGTCAAGGATCCCCAGCAACTCCACCGTCGCTACATCTACTTCTACCTATTATCTCGCGCGTTTCGTGAGCAGTTAGATTCACGCAAAGGCGAGACGGACATGGCTGATTACGTCAGCCTAACAACTCAGCGAACGCTCAAAGTAACGGTTCCCCCCCTTGCCGAGCAAGAAGCGATTGCATCGGTGTTGGGAGCGTTGGACGACAAGATCGAGTTGAACCGGCGGATGAACGGGACGCTGGAGGCGATGGCCAGGGCGCTGTTTCAAAGCTGGTTCGTGGATTTCGACCCCGTCCGCGCCAAACTCGATGGCCGAAAACCCCTCGGTCTCGACGATGAAACCGCAGCCCTCTTTACCGACTCGTTCCAAGATTCGCCACTCGGGCATATTCCGACCGGCTGGGCGGCAATCCCACTTTACGACACGGCACAATGGGTGAATGGAGCAGCATTCAAAAACGAAGACTTCTGCGATGCAGGAGAAGGTCTTCCCGTCATCAAGATTGGTGAACTAAAAGCCGGAATTAGTGATCAAACCAAGTGGAGTCAACGCGGTGCAGCACCTGACAAGATTATCGAAACAGGTGACTTGGTATATTCGTGGTCGGGCAGCCCGGACACATCGCTCGAAGCGTTCCTTTGGAGCGGTGTCCGTGGGTTGCTCAATCAGCACATCTTCAAGGTGATTTCTGCTACGGAGGCAGAAAAGCGCTTCGTCTATTACCTGCTTCAATACCTGCGCCCCGTGCTCGTGCAGACGGCGCGGAACAAGCAGACGACCGGCCTCGGCCATGTCACGATTGCCGACATGAAACGCTTGTTTGTTTGTATGCCGAGCAAGGCAGTGCTTGCTGCGTTCGACCGGAACGTCGCGCCGATTTTCGACAAGGCATTCACCAACACTCTCGAATCCCGCACCCTTGCCACTCTGCGCGACACGCTGCTGCCGAAGCTGCTGAGCGGGGCGTTGAGCGTGAACGCCGCGTTGGAGAGTGCGTCGTGACGACTTCGCCCTCTCAAATCGACGCTTGGCGTACGGCGCGGTCCGAGCATCAACGCTTGGAATTCAAAGAAGCCAAGACGCAGTTCGACAATCGCAAGCTCTACAAATACTGCGTGGCGCTGGCGAACGAAGGAGGCGGGTACCTGCTGCTGGGTATCGAGGATGCGCCACCTCGTAAGGTGGTCGGCACGGCCGCGTTCAATGACCCGGTCGAGATGGCGGCGAAGCTGTTTCAAACGCTCGGCTTTCGAGTTGAGATCGAAGAGGTATTGCATCCCGATGGACGTGTGCTGGTGTTCCACATCCCGAGTCGTCCGCTAGGTACGGTTTACGATTTCGAAGGTGCTTACCTGATGCGCGCCGGTGAGGAACTCTTACCGATGAGCGAAGACCGACTGCGAGCGATCTTTGCCGAAGGACAACCCGACTGGCTTTCCCAACCCGCGATGAAAGCCTGCGATGATGACCGGGTGGTGCAGTTGCTCGACACGCAGAGCTACTTCGACCTGCTGGACTTGCCCTATCCAGTGAATCGAGCGGGAGTGCTGGAACGCTTCGAGAGCGAGAAGCTGATCGAACGCGATAGCGAGGGATGGACGATCACGAACCTGGGCGGAATGCTGTTTGCCAAGAAGCTGGAGCCGTTTGAACGACTGGCACGTAAGGCGGCTCGGGTGATCGTCTATGAGGGAACGAACAAACTGAAGACGAAGTCGGATAGACCCGACTCGAAGGGATACGCGGTCGGATTCCGGGGACTGGTCGAGTACATCAATGGACTGGTGCCTTCGAACGAAGTGATCGAACAAGCGCTGCGGCGTGAGGTGAAGATGTTCCCCGAGATCGCTGTCCGCGAACTGGTGGCCAACGCGCTGATCCATCAGGATTTCACGGAGACGGGGATGTCTGTGATGGTGGAGATCTATGAGGACCGCATGGAGATTTCCAATCCAGGGAAGCCGTTCATCTCGCCGGATCGCTTCATTGATGAGTACCAGTCGCGTAACGAACGACTGGCCGACTTGATGCGTCGGCTGGGCATCTGCGAGGAGAAAGGAAGTGGCGTGGACAAGGTAATCCAGGCGGCAGAGGCTTTTCAACTCCCGGCCCCTGATTTCCGAGTGGGGGAGAAGCGGACGTCAGTGGTCCTGTTTGGGCATCTGGACATCGAAGATATGGATAGAAACGACCGTATTCGGGCTTGCTACCAGCACTGCTGCTTAAGGTATGTGATGAACCAAAGGATGACGAACCAGAGCTTGCGGGATCGATTCAAGCTGCCGGAAAGCAAGGTCGCGACGGTGTCTCAAATCATCGCGGCGACAGTGGAAGCTGGGAAAATACAGCTCGCGGATCCTTCCCAGACCTCCACCCGCTACCGTAACTACGTACCGTTCTGGGCCTGATTTCTTGTTTAAACGCAAACCGCCGAAATGACCTGTAGCATGCCCAAAGCCCCATATTTTCCAAGAATTCTTGTTTAAACGCAAAGCTGCAATCCCATGCCCGTCAACGAATCACGTCGAAGACGCCGCCCTTGGATGGTTCGGGGGCTGGTAATGCTGGGGCATCACGATCAAAGAACCGAGACTTCGAATGACTGGTAAGATCTACATCTTCGAGTGCAGCAGTTCCACCTACATGGACTGCATGGAAAAGAGTCTCTTTGGCTCGAACAAGCCATGGCCGCTGGAAATCAAGCAAGGGGATTATTGCCTATTGCACCACTACGAGATCGGAGGGTTGCTTGGATTGTGGCGCGCGACAAGCGACGGTGGCAAGAACATCGTCCCGAAGATTTGGGGAGGCAAATTCCCATACCAGGTTCGTATTCAGCTATCTATTCCCAAAGCCATCGAAGTTCCCCGATCCCTACTCGCGGAGCTGGGTGCCGACCCGTCGGTTGGACGCTTTGATCCGTGCTTGGATGTGGCAAGTACTGCCCGCATCCTGCAACATTTTGGAGTGGTACCCGAATAGAATCAAATGGCACGCTGAGAAGCGTTAGGAGTAACTCATGGAAATCGATGATATTACTGGAGCTATTGTCGATGCCACTTACAAGATCCATGTCGGAATGGGGCCGGGGTTGTTGGAGTTGGTGCATGAAGCCGTTCCGGCTAAATCGCTCGAACGCAAAGGGTTCAGAGTAGAGCGACAAAATACGATCCGCTTCGATTACGATGGTATGTCGTTCGACGAGGGTTTCAACCGTATCGTCAACAATCTTCCAACCTCCGCGTCTCCGCGCCTCCGCGTGAATCAATGCCCCTGAACGAATCGATCGTCGAAGATGCTGCCCTAACTTGGTTCGAAGAACTAGGTTATTCGGTTGAGTATGGACCGCGGATAGCCCCCGGCGAAGCATCTGCAGAGCGCGATTCGTTTGGACATGTCGTGCTGGTAGGGCGACTGCGCGATGCGTTGCAGCGTTTGAATCCTGATGTACCGGAGGAAGCTCGGGAGGAGGCGCTTCGCAAGGTCCTCCGACTGGCGACCCCATCCCTAGTGCAGACAAACCGTGCTTTCCATAAACTGCTCCGTGATGGAATCGATGTCGAATACGCGCGAGCAGATGGCAGCATCAAGCACGACAAAGCCTGGCTAGTGGATTTCTCCAATATCCACGGAAACGACTGGCTCGTGGTCAACCAGTTCACTGTGATCGAGGGTCAGCACAACCGACGTCCGGATATCGTTGTTTTCGTCAATGGCCTGCCACTTGCTCTCATCGAACTCAAAAACGCTGCGGATGAAGACGCAACGATCTGGAGTGCCTACGCCCAACTACAGACGTACAAGGCTGAGGTTCCCAGCCTACTTGGTTACAACGCCGCACTCGTGGTCAGCGACGGTCTGCAAGCCCGCATAGGCTCGCTGACAGCGAATCAGGAGTGGTTCAAGGTATGGCGCACCATCGATGGTGAGGGAGACGCACCGAGGTCATCGCTGGAACTGGAGGTTCTCGTACGTGGGGTGTTCGAGCGGCAGCGATTCCTCGACCTGCTCCACCACTTCATCGTCTTCGAGGAGAACCCCGAAACAGGAGCCATCCACAAGATCATCGCGGGCTATCATCAATTCCATGCAGTGAACGCGGCTATCGAGGAAACGGTCCGTGCGAGTGGCATGCGCGATGGGAGCGTGCTACGCGAACAGCCCCCAGGAACGTACTGGGCCGGGAAAATGCAAGGAGGCAAGCCAGGAGACCGCCGCGCGGGAGTAGTGTGGCACACGCAAGGGAGCGGCAAGAGCTTTACGATGCTCTTCTTCGCCGCGCGTGTCATCCGCGAAGCCACGATGCAGAACCCCACCCTCGTCGTGTTGACCGACCGAAACGACCTCGACGATCAGCTGTTCGGCCAGTTCCAGCGTTGCACGGACATACTGGGCCAATTCCCGGTCCAGGCAGCCAGTCGGGACAAGCTGCGTGAACTCCTGTCAGTGGCGAGCGGCGGCGTGGTCTTCACGACCATACAGAAGTTCCTGCCTGAAAAGGGGGAGAAGATGCCACCCCTGAGCGAACGCAGGAATATCATCGTCATCGCGGATGAAGCCCACCGGTCGCAGTACGACCTCATCGATGGGCTCGCCCGCCACATGCGCGATGCGCTACCCAACGCGAGCTTCATTGGATTCACCGGAACCCCAATCGAGAAGACCGATGCCAATACGCGGGCAGTCTTTGGTGATTACATCTCCATCTACGACATCCAACGGGCCGTGGCAGACAAGGCGACGGTTCCCATCTACTACGAAAGCCGGATTGCGAAGCTGGGACTGAACGCAACCGCCCTACCTAAACTCGACGCAGAGTTCGAAGAGATCACCGAAGGGGAGGAACTGACGAAAAAGGAAAAACTCAAGAGCAAGTGGGCAGCATTGGAAGCCTTGGTCGGCGACCCGAAGCGAATCGCAGTCATCGCTGCCGATCTCGTGGCGCATTTCGAGAAGCGATGGGAGGCGATGGACGGAAAGGCGATGGTCGTCTGCATGAGCCGCCGGATCTGTGTCGACCTGTACGATGCGATCATCAAGTTGCGCCCTGATTGGGCTAGTGCCAAGGACGACGAAGCAGAAGGCGAAAAGGGAAAAACCTGTGTGGCCAAGGTCATCATGACCGGTAGCGCTGACGACGGCCCGGATTGGCAACCGCATATCCGCAACAAAGAAAAACGCAGGGCCATGGCGAATCGGTTCAAGGATGTCAAAGATCCCTTCCGAATCGTCATCGTTCGCGACATGTGGTTGACCGGATTCGATGCTCCCTGTTTGCACACCATGTATGCCGACAAGCCGATGCAAGGGCACGGACTCATGCAGGCCATCGCCCGCGTCAATCGTGTCTTTCGCGACAAGCCCGGCGGACTCGTGGTCGATTATCTCGGCCTCGCCGACCAGTTGAAACATGCACTCGCCAACTACACGGAAAGCGGTGGTAAAGGAGATCCGACCTACGATACCAACCAAGCGATCGCGGTCATGCTGGAGAAGCATGGGATCGCATGCGACATGCTACATGGCTCGGATTGGGAGAAAGCCGTTGGAGACGGCAAGAAGACACTCCTTGCCCTTCCGGCCTTGCAGGAGCACATTTTGCAACTTGAGGACGGCAAGGCACGCTGGAACCAAGTAATCAACGAGCTTTCGAAAGCTTTTGCCCTGTGCGCCGCTAGCGATGAAGCGACGGCCATTCGCGATGAGGTGGCCCTGTTCCAAGCGATCCAAGCCGCACTCAACAAACAAAGTAGTAGCAACCGTAAACCTCCGGATCAGATCGATGCCGCCGTTCGTCAACTGGTGAGTAAAGCGATTACGACCGACGGCCAAGTGATCGATGTCTTCACCGCTGCAGGATTGCCTAAACCAGACATCTCCATCCTGAGCGATGGTTTTCTGGCGGAAGTGCGAGGCTTAAAGCACCGGAACGTTGCTGCTGAACTTTTGGAGAAACTGCTTAAGGATGAACTCAAGGTCCGTTCCAAGCACAATCTCGTCCAGAGCCAAGCGTTTTCGGAGAAGTTAAAAAAGACGCTTAATGCCTACCACAATCGAGCGATCAGCACGATGGAGGTGATTGAGGAACTGATACGGCTCGCAAAAGAAATCGATGCGGCCACCAAACGTGGTGAAAACCTCGGCCTAACCGACGATGAAATCGCTTTTTACGATGCTCTCGCCGCCAACGAATCCGCAGTCAAAGCGATGGGGGACGACAAGCTGAAAGTGATCGCTGCCGAGTTGATTACCAAGGTTCGTCAAAGTGTGACCATCGATTGGACGTTGCGAGAAAGTGCCCGTGCCAAGATCAAGGTCATGGTCAAGCGGATCCTGAACAAATACGGGTATCCTCCGGATCTTCAAGAGGAAGCCGTACGCACCGTACTGATGCAAGCCGAACTGCTTTGCGACCATTGGGTAACAATTTAGGATTGTAACCTGTTCTCACATGGGCCACAAAACGTTTGCACACGCCGAGTCGCAAAAAACCATCGGGGTTAACGGAGTAAATGAAGAGTCGCGGGATCAAGGCTACCAGACGAAAGGCGAGCTGGGAAAACTCCAATCTAGAACATCATTCCATCTCCGCATGAACCGATGGATCGAGCGGCTTCTTTTTCGGATCCCAGACGGAATCTTCACTAGCATCACGCCCGCTGCGCTCAAGACGCCAAGAATACAAGAAAGCCATATCACAACTCTACCGATCTCCATCCTGGTCTTACCCTTTGCGTCTTCGCGTCTTTGCGTGACACCCATTCCGCCATCCCATCGTGACCGTCACCTTGCAAAAGCGGCTCGGTCTA
>CAITIE010000134.1 GCA_903892355.1 uncultured Pirellula sp.
GACTGTCGTGCTACTTTGGGCCCGCAATGGTGAGCAGTTGTCCTCAACTGCTCTCGCCAGGAGCTAAAAACGATCAAGACTTTCGTTCACCATCAAGCTTGTCACCTTCGCCCAACCCCCATCACAGCCAGGATCTTTCGCAAGATCCACTACAAGCCTTTGCATTACTCTTCGCGTCTTCGCGCCTTCGCGTGAGGTTGGATCGAGGGCTAACGACCAGCGATCGCGAACCCCTTCACGACAGAGACTGTCGTGCCACGATGAGACCGCAATGGAGAGCAGTTGTCCTCAACTGCTCTCGCCAGGAGCTAAAAACGATTAAGACAATCGTTCACCATCAAGCTTGTCCCCTTCGCCCAACCCCCATCACAGCCAGGATCTTTTGCAAGATCCACTACAAGCCTTTGCGTTACTCTTCGCGTCTTCGCGCCTTCGCGTGCGATCGATCAGGAGTTGCTGCCCCTCATCGATTTCCTCGCGAGGAATCAGCCAACTGTTACCGTCGCCGGAAGGTGGTGATATCCACCGTCGCGATCGCCGCTTCGCTTCAAACTTCAGCGTAGTGACGTGTTCAAATCATTCTGGAGTGGGGAGTGGAGTCACCGGAAGTCCTTGCAGGTGAGGCATCAATCCTCTGCAGGACTGCCGTCTTCGCACATTTTGACAATCTTCGGGTCGAATCGTGCGAGCACATCGACCAGATCCGTTTGAGCGGCCATCACACGATGGATGTCCTTGTAGACACCAGGTGCTTCGTCCGCTCCCGCGGAGATGACACGTACACCTTTATTGCTCAAGTCATTTCGGACCGCTTTCCAGGTGTACTTGTCTTTTGCCGCTCGTCGGCTCATGCAGCGTCCTGCACCATGGGAAGCCGACGCCAAGCTGGCCGCGTTGCCTTTTCCTCGGACGACGAACCCTGGTGTCGCCATGGAACCTGGGATCACCCCCAAGACTCCAGGCCCAGCCGGTGTCGCACCCTTGCGATGCACGATCACCTCGCGTCCACCATGGGTCTCCTTCCATGCGAAGTTATGGTGGTTTTCCACGCCAGCGATCACCCGAGCACCGAGCAGTTTGGAAACCAAGCGATGGATCACATCGTGGTTGGCAGCCGCATAATCCCCCATCAAATTCATTGCAGCCCAGTACTCTTGGCCGGCTTCACTGTCCATGTCCAACCATGCCAAGTATCCAAAGCTATCCTGATACTTTTTCGGAAGGCGTGAGCGCGCGATGCTACTGTATACCGAGCAGACTGCAGCACCCGTACCACGGCTACCGCTGTGGCTCAGGAGCGCCGTATAGACACCCGCGTCGAGCCCCAATTCGGAGCATCGGTGACTGAGGGTCAGCGTACCGAACTCCACAAAGTGATTTCCGGAACCGCTGGTTCCCAGTTGCTTCCGAGCGATATCTTTCTTCTCGCGCGTGGTACGGGTCACGCTCCAATCCTCATCCATCACCGGATGGTCTTGCGGCGTCGCATGCTCCGAACCGATCCCGAATCGGGTACCGCGTTGCAACGCATCCTCAAACCGAGACTCTTGGTTCTTCAAGTTTTCAGGAGCGACATCGAGGACCGATAGTTTCATACGGCAAGCGATATCAACACCGACCGCGTAGGGTACAACCGCATTGTCGAGTGCGAGCACACCACCGATCGGTAGACCATAGCCCACGTGCGCATCGGGCATCAATGCCGCACCGATCGCCATCGGCAATCGGCAGGCTTGTTCCATCTGAACGTGCGCTCCCGGGTCGATATCTTCACCCCACGTTGGGTAATCGATCTGCGTTTCAGACCGATCTCCGAATCCATCATCGGCAAGACTAGCTGCCACTTCCTTTGCCAAATCCCCCCAATGCGGATCGGCCAAGAAAGGAACTGGATCCGCAACGATCGACTTGATCTCAGCCTTAATGTCTTTACCCCGGATCCCTTGATCGCTGACCATTTTTTGAATTGCGACGATGGCAGCAGGGATGCATTCGCTAGGCAATCCTAGTTTTTCCAATTGGCGTGCGTTCATGTTCTCTTCCAGTTGGCGACCGATTCGCCAAGCAAGCATTCGATCTAAATTTTTTTCGATAATGGTTTTGTCCAGGAACAAGTCACAGTCGGGGGTCGACCGGTTCACTTTCTAAGGCCAACACGCCAAAAACACATTCGTGGACTTTGCGTAATGGTTCGCCCCGAACGAATCGGTCCAGGCCTTCCAATCCTAGGGCAAATTCTCGGATCGCCAACGAACGTTTCCGTCCCAACCCACGGCTCCTGAGCCGAGACAGGTTTTCCGGCGCATCGTAATCCGGCCCATAAATAATACGAAGGTATTCCTTGCCACGGCATTTAACAGCGGGTTGCACAATCCCATTTTTGTTCCGAACCACCCATTCCAGTGGTTTGATGACCATCCCTTCTCCGCCACTAGCGGTCAGCGTCTCCCACCATTGGGTCCCCTGAGCGACACTTGCCGTGTCTTCGGTATCCACGATTAGATACGGAGTCGCCAGGAGCAATTGGGAATTCTGGTGGCAAATCCGGGCAATGGTTTCCATATGCCAACGATGATCCCGATCGGTGTGGACGCGTCCTTCGGTGGCCAGCAAATGGAAGGGGGCGATCTTGTAGTCTGCGATCGAATCAATTCGCCAGCAGTAGTGCCGGTAGGCTTGCACATAATCCCGAACGGCATGAGTGCGGTACGCGAACCGATCCCGCATGGAGACGAGGGACGTAGCCCCATCGCTCCCTCCGAGTCGCCCTAGTCGCTCGATGGCTTCGTCGATCGAATGCATCGCGCGGTCCAGCGACCATTCACCCACGGCGCCCACCGCTGCGTATTGAGTTCGCAACAACTCCTGGGCCTTGGCAGACCAAGGCATGATCTCGCAGTCCAAGCAGACCCAAGTTGTGTTGAACTCCTCCCAAAACCCAGCGTTAGTGAGGGCATCGCGAAGTTGCTCGAGCAACTTCAATTCGACCTCGGAATCTGGAAAGAATCTGCGGCCGGTTCGCGTGTAAATCATTCCAAGCTCACCGGAGGTCACACCAAACCGTTTTGATGCGGATTCAGGGTCTCGGCAAACGACGACCACGCTCCGCGATCCCATATGCTTCTTTTGACAGATAACATGCTTTACTCCTTCCTCGCGAAAGTAGGCAAAACCTTCCGCGGGATGCTCCAAGAGTCCAGGCTCATTGGAGGTGGCACAAGGGGACATGGTCGGTGGCAAATAGACCAACCATTTTGGGTTGGCCGCAAAACGGCTCATGACCTCGAGGGCCGCGGTTCCATTCTCCTCGCGAATCGTGATATTCCTGGACAACTGAGTCGCGATGATTCGCTTGCCAGTAACATCCTCCAAATCGAGGACATCATCGATTAAATGCTGTGCAGTCCGGCCTTGCATGTTTTCCTTGAGGAATGGACGCGACGGCTCGCAGTAGGTTTGGTTGGCCGGTACCGAAACGAGTTCACGTTCGGGGAAACGAAGGGCCGTAAGGCGGCCACCGAACACGCAACCTGTGTCGATGTTGATTGTTCGATTCACCCATTCCGGATCTGGGACAGGAGTGTGACCGTAGACGACGTGGGCACTCCCTCGGTACTCGGCGGCCCAGTTGCAACGGACGGGCAATCCGAACTCATCGGTTTCTCCGGTCGTTTCACCAAACAGTGCGAACGCTCTCACCGCGGCGGAACCTCGCCCGTGAAATTCTTCCTTCAAGCCAGCATGTGCGACGACGATCTTTCCATCGTCAAGGACATAGTGACTGACCATTCCGTCAAGAAATTCGCATAACTCACGGCAAAAAGGATCTTTGATTCCAGCATCGAGCCCATCGATCTCAGCAAGTGTCTGCGCCAAACCGTGAGCGATCTTCACATCGCTGCCGTTGAGTTTGCGCAGCAACTTCATGTCGTGGTTTCCCGGCACGCATAGCGCAGAACCATGATCAACCATCGTTGCCACTAGGCGCAAGGTATCTACGACGCGCGGGCCGCGATCGACCAGATCCCCAACGAAGACCGCCTTGCGTCCCTCTGGATGGGCAAATACGGTTGGGGCACGCAACACCGAATCCAGTTGTCCTGCCATGGGCTGAACCGTGTAACCCAATTGAACCAGCAAGGACTCCAATTCATCGCAACATCCATGAACATCTCCGATGAAATCAAATGGTCCATGCTCGGATTTTTTGTTGCACCATAGAGGCACACGTTCCACCGTCGCGCTCTCGACGATTTCCTCGGAACTCAAGACAAAGACGTCGCGAAACCCCTCTCGTCTCAAATCCCTCAAGGAGCGTCGCATTTGCGATCGCTGTTGACGAATGACATGCGGACCAAAGTTACGATCCTCTCGGCTGTGGTTACGCTGTTGGCATACAGACTCCGGTAGATCGAGCACGATGGCGATTGGCAAGCAATGATGGGCTCTGGCCAATTGCACCAATGGCCTCCGTGATTCTGGTTGGACGTTCGTTGCATCGACGACCGTCAACCGACCTCGAGATAATCGTTTGGATGCCAGGAAATGCAATACCTCAAACGCGTCCGGCGTTGCAGATTGGTTGTTTTCATCATCGGAGACCAATCCGCGGCAATAGTCCGAAGAAAGGACCTCCGTGGGCCGAAAATGCTTACTCGCAAAACTGCTTTTCCCGGAACCGCTCGGTCCGATCAACACAACGAGCGATAATTCTGGAACTTGAATCCTCATGAATCACCTCGCACGGAATCGACGGCTGCTAAGCGGATACGTACCAATAGGTCGTTCAGTTCCCGGGTGCAACTCGGCTGCTCTGGCAATTGGCAATCGGCATGCGATTGTTCCAATACACTAACCAATCGAGCGAACTCCTTGGCATGAAACTCCATGTCCGCGTGATCGAGAACCTCTTTTTCCTTCCCTGTCGTTTTTCTCGCGATCAAATCAGGAACATAAGGGAGTCGATACTCCTCGTTGAGCGAGGACAAGTTCGCTTCGATCTTACCGGTTTTCATCAAATGGATACCCGTCAAAAGAACCCGATAGACATAAAGTAGCGGTTTGACTCGGGGCGGATCTTCCTTTTGAAATAGTCGCCACTGGGTATCTGCAAATCCCAGGTAATGGAACGCGTGATGACGGGTGATGCACCCGGTTGCCAAAGACCTGAGCTCTTCGTGCTCGGGGGATGACTGAACCACCCAAGGTGATAGCAACTGTTCCAGCACGTAGCCGTTCCGCTTGAGCATCAATTTGAAGAATTTTTCGGCGTCGTGCGTCACCAGATCGATTTCCATACCATCGTAAACTCCCGATTTTTCCACGGTCTCATCTCGCTGTCCCAAGCCGACGACGTGGTTGAGCGGCAAAATGTGAACTCCGCGCAAGTCAAAATCTGAGTCGGGGGAGGGGAACCCATAGAGGTGGGCGCCGCTGATCGTCGCGAAAAGCAAAGGATAAGGATGGCGTTCGACTTGCTTGAGCAAGCATGGGTGGGAAGTCAGGGAATGGTTCATGGCAGTCCAGGTTCTAATGCAGCGCGGCGTGCGCGAATCAAAAACGCGTCGGCGCGATAATGGTCGGGGCGTTCGGGAAGTCGGGTATGGGCAAATGCGGTACTGAAGTCTCGATGAAGACTCAGTCGCAAGGCCTCGATCTCTTGCCAATCCAATTCACCGCGTTTGATCGCGAGCAAGGTATCGCGATGCGATCCAACGTCCACCGGGACATAAGCATGCTTGAGAACATCGATGCCCGAAATCAGCAATCGGATCAAATGCATTGCATGCTTCCATTTTACGGAGCCTTTGTTCCTGATATCGGACTCCATTTTTTTGAATTGCGATGCAACGTATCCGTTGTAGGTTTGAAAGACTAGCTTTGAAAGAAACATCTCGCGAGAATTTATCAACTCTTGTGCGAGCGGAGTTACCTTTTCAACCAGCGGGGAATAGAGACACTCGAGTACATTCGGGTTCGCTTTGAGAGCCAAGACAATAAACTTCTGGAGTTCCCAGTAAGCTTCCTGGGTCTCGTGGCACTCGATTTGTTCAGGGACACCGGATAGAGACCAATGCGCATCTGCTGATGGCAGGAAAAAGCCGCGGCGATCGATATCGGATGCGTCATCTGCAAGCCCATAGGCTTGGGAGCCGATGATGCACTGAAACAGGACGCGATCGTACCATTCGCTGGTATCGAGCGGTGCCACGGAATCCTCGATACTTCCCGCTTGATATTTCACCAACATCGTGATTTCGTACGGCAGCAACGATTCCTCGATCCCGTCGAGGAATCGGACACGGTACGAATGGCTCCGATCCACCGGTGACTCAATCACTGTACCTACGGTACCTCGTGGATGAACCACACCACCTTCATGGTTACACACGTTGCGCAGCAGAACGATGTGGGTTCCTTCCGCGATGATCAATTTACGGTAAGCATCCGATCGATCAGACAATTTCAAAAACCCCCATCTGCGTCGGGGAGCCTCGATCCGTATCAATAGGCCCTACTGGAAGCAATCGGACGCGATAGCCGTAGCGATTGCAGATCGATTCCGACCACGTGCTAAACTGAGAGCGATTCCATTCGAACCGATGGTCTGCGTGGCGAAACGCGCCTGATGGAAGTGATTCCCACACCGAGTTGTATTCTTGATTGGGAGTTGTCACGACCACGGTTTTAGGGCGTGCAAATTCAAAGACCACCCGTTCGAGCGCAACCAGCCGATCCGGATCCAAGTGCTCGATGACCTCGACCACGATCGCAGCATCGTAACCGTTCAACCGTTTATCTCGATAGATCAACGACCCATGGATCAACTCAACGCGGCTTCGTTGGCGTTCTGTCAATCGTGCTAGCCGAAGTCGTCGGCTGGCGATTTCCAAGGAACGGATGGAGACATCCATCCCCACGATGCGATCAATCTGTCGTTCCTCCAGCAGTTGCTTGACCAATTTCCCCTCGCCGCACCCGAGATCTAAAACCGATTTCGCTCCCGATTGACGGATGGCATCGATGACCGCATCGTAGCGCTGCTGATTCAAACTCCGAGCGATGGCATTTTCGGCGTAATCGCTGTCCGGACGATCGCTTTTGGGATCGATTGCCCCATGGATCGCTTTCCCGTTACTTGTTGCGTCGCTACTGG
Source organism: uncultured Pirellula sp. (assembly GCA_903892355.1). Taxonomy (GTDB): domain Bacteria; phylum Planctomycetota; class Planctomycetia; order Pirellulales; family Pirellulaceae; genus JBKCUI01. Next base: position 7,157 of record CAITIE010000134.1, read on the forward strand.
CAATCGTTTCACTGGCAATCGTTTCACTGGCAATCGATGCACTGGCAATCGATGCACTGCCTATGGATTCGGTGTCTAACGATTCGGTGTCTTGCGAGTCCGAATCCATATCCAACTCGCTACGAACTTCTTCGTCGGAGAGTCGAGCGAGCGCATCTCGGACCAATCCTGGGCGATGTCGCAAGTACCTTCGGGTGATTTCGATTTTCTCAGGATGGGTTTCCAACCATCCGGCACCCTTGGCGAGAAGCTTTTCGATTTCATCGGGGCCTACGAAGTAATGCTTCACGTTGTCGAAGACAGGAATGAGCACGTAGAGATGGGCGAGAAGTTCCGCGATGGTTTTCTTACCGCGCAAAACAACGCGGTAATAAGGGCTTTGCCCCCACTCGGGAAATTCCGAGTCGAGAAGCCGTCCTTCGGCGGTCACCGAGTATCCCAGCGGTTCGAACAATCGAGGAACCATCGCTATATCCCCGCGCACGGCGAGCGTATCGAGTGTCGCCGTTAGTTGGAACGATTCCGTGACCAGTTCAGGAATGTCTCGACATCGACCTGCCAGCGCAGACCCGAAGACTTGGGACAGCGCGACACTCATGAACGACGAGGCGGTGAACGGTCGATCATTGACATATTGCTCGAGAAGAAAACTGCTGTCTTTGTTTTTACCGCGCACCATAGCGATCGGGTCTACCTCCAAGAGCAAGCAAGCCACGCAGCGGTCCTGTTCTACCACTGGGTAAAAAACATGAGCCGTGCCAAAGCTCATCTCGAACGATTGAACGCGGTCAGGGTGCTTGTGGAGAAGATAACTGAGCTGGGGAGCTTTTTCCGAGGTGACATCGATGGTTAAGAGCATGATCGAGGGACGCTTTCCTATCGATTTCCTGTGGTCAGGCAACACTGCCGATGGTGAGTCTCACGCTGCGGGGCTGGTAACTCTACACCGACACTCGCCGCATCCAGCGCATCGCACACACAGCTGATTTTCAACGAGCGACTTCAGCGGAGCCTATTCTAGACAATGCCCAGTCCTATCGGTTCGGGCAATAACGCACCGTATCGAAGAAAACGGTGTCGAAAGAATGAGCACGTGAGCGTTCGCGTGGCTGCAGCGAGCCAAGGTTGCAGCGAGCCTAGGCTTCGGGGTTCCATTCGGGAAACTTTTCAAGCTGCGTTTTGAGGGCGGCCCGAGCTCGGTTCAAGCGGGAGCGGACGGTACCGATTGAGATATTGAGGGCGTCAGCGATTTCCTCGTAGGCAAGATCCTCCATTTCTCGTAGGACCAAGATCGAGCGATGGTCTTCTGAGAGCAGAGCCAACGCCTTGTGGACCAGTTGGATGTCTTCGTTCCTAGACATCCGAGTATCGGGAGTATCCCCCTGAAATGCGGGTTCCGCTCCGGTATTCTCCCGAGACTCTTCGAGCGAGAGATGGCCGCGGTTGCGGCGGCGGCGGGCGAGCGCGTAGTTGAAGGCGATACGGTAGAGCCAGGTGAAGAAGCGGCTGTTTTGCTGGAACGTATCCAGTTTGAGGTAGGCTTGGATGAACGATTCCTGGACGACATCTTCGGCTTCGTCGGCGTTTCCTACGATGCTGATCATGGCCGTATAGAGTCGGTCTTGGTAACGACAGACCAAAGTCTCAAAGGCTGAGCTTTCCCCGGCGAGCGCGGACTGAATCAGTGCTTCTTCGTCGTTCACGCTCAAAAGGGTCTTTGCTCTTTGGTACTACGAAACGGAATCATCCTTCATAGTGCCTGCCGGAGGGTATGCACCCGACAGTTTTAGTATGGAGGGAACGAGTTTTATACAATACGAGACCATCCCTGGCGCGTCCTATCCTCAGCAAAAAATCGAATGCGAACCCCGCCAGCTGCCTTCGAGGCCGCGCACCCGTCTTATTCGCGTCTTTTTATTCTTCTTACCTTTTTATTCTCGGTTATTCGTACCTGAGGGCGTCGATCGGATCGAGCCGGCTCGCCCGCCACGCGGGGTAAAAGCCGAATCCGATCCCCACGCATGCGGAAAAAATCAGGCTCACGACGGCAGCGAGTTGATTGATAATGATCGGCCAATCCCGCCCCGAGGAAAGGGCATTGATCGCCGAGGTCAACGCGACCGAACCGACAATTCCCAAGGTGACACCGATCGCACCCCCCACCATCGACAGCACCATGGCTTCCACCAAAAACTGCATCAAAATATCTCGCGGTCTGGCGCCCACAGCCATTCGAATACCGATTTCGCGGGTACGCTCGGTGACAGAAACCAGCATGATGTTCATGATCCCCACCCCGCCGACGACGAGTGATATCCCGGCGATCGAGGCGAGCATGGCGGTCAACGTTCCCGTCACAATTCCAAATGCACTGGCGATTTCCGTGGTGTTGGCCACTTCAAAATCGGGCTGCTGGCCCATCGCAATCCGGTGGCGATCCATCATGAGGGAACGGATCTCTTGTTCGGCAACCCCCATCAACTCCGTCGACTTTGCGGACGCCAACGCCACATCCACGTTGTTAAAGTTACTCCCCTGCAATCGCTTGCGAACCGTCGTGAACGGCATCAAGACCACGTCGTCTTGATCGTCACCCACGATGTTGGCCCCTTTGCTCGCCAACAAACCGACAATCTCAAAAGGAATGTTCTTGATCCGGATCGTTTGCCCGATAGGGTTCGCCGTTTGAAACAGTTTTTTAGAAACGGTCGCCCCGATCACGCAAACCTTGTTCGAGTTGTTGATATCGCCATCCATGAAAAAACTACCGTTGTCGATTTGCCAATTGCGAACCAATAGATAGTCCGCACCGACCCCCACCAACTCGCGAGGTCGCCAATTGTTATTCCCGCTGATCACTTGCCCGGCAGCCCCAACGATCGGACTCGCAGCTAGGATGCTGGGACATTCTTTCGAGACCGCAGCAATGTCTGCGGCCGTCAACGATGGAATCTGACTCCTCGCCCCGCGAGCTTGCCGACTCCCAGGCGAAATGACAATGACGTTGGTTCCCAAGTTCCTGAACTCCCCTTGGACCAATTCGCTCGCCGATGTCCCAATAGAAACCATCGCCGTGACCGCAGCGATCCCGATCACCACACCGAGAATGGTAAGCCCCGCTCGCATCTTGTTCTTGCTCAAGGCGGCGATCGCTATGCGAAACGTATTTAAAATCGACACGCGAAACTCCGGTGTGCACACTTCACTTCTAATGATCTCGGAAACTTGGGGCGTTCCCACCCTTACAACCTACGTCAGCACCGAGAGTTCCGTTCAGTCTAACCCGATTCTCGGCCCGACGCGAAACCCTTCCGGAAACTCAATAGTAGAGCAACTGATTAAGCAATCGCACTATTAGCTAGCCTGCGTCTCTACGGCATCTCGTTTCCCTTTAAAGCCGGTCAAAAGCAAATTTAGTTGCCCGAAATGACTTTTGCTATGCTTGAACTAGGATTGATTTGACGATACTTTACTCCCTCCAATCTGTGAGCGCTCACTCTCCACGAATTAGCAGGATTGATTCGATGAAACACCCAGTCTTACCCCACCAAGCTGGCCTAAGATTGTCCCTCGTTGGGGTCTTTGCTTTGTTCTTTTTCGGAATGGTTTTTACCGGGCTGAGTTTTGGCCAAGAAGGTGGCGCTGCCGCCGTTCACGGCGAAGCCGACTTGGTCCTTCCTGACTTGGGAAACTCTAGCTTCTTTGGACTTTCAGGTCGAACACTGCTCTTCGTCGGGCTTGGGATATGCATTGCGGGCTTGGCCTTCGGAATTTCGATCTACAGCCAATTGAAAAACATGGATGTGCATTCGAGCATGCTCGAAGTATCCGAGTTGATCTATGAAACCTGCAAAACCTATTTGATCACCCAAGGCAAATTCTTGGCAGGATTGTGGGCGATCATCGCCGTTGTGATCGTGATGTACTTTGGTTGGTTGGAAGGGAAACCGGCGACCACGGTTGGGACGATCGTTCTGTTCAGCGTCATTGGTATCTTGGGAAGCTACATGGTCGCGTGGTTCGGTATTCGCGTGAATACCTTTGCGAACTCGCGAACGGCTCATGCGAGTTTGGTCGGCAAGCCCTACCCTGTTTATGCGATTCCTCTCAAGGCAGGGATGAGTATCGGCATGATGCTTATCAGCGTCGAACTCCTGATGATGCTTTGCATTCTTCTGTTTTTGCCACGAGAAATCGCAGGTGCTTGCTTCATCGGCTTTGCGATTGGTGAAAGTCTCGGGGCTGCGGCCCTACGAATCGCCGGCGGTATCTTTACCAAGATCGCCGACATCGGCTCGGACTTGATGAAGATTGAGTTCAAGATCAAAGAAGACGATGCGCGGAACCCGGGTGTGATCGCTGACTGTACCGGCGACAATGCGGGTGACTCCGTGGGCCCGAGTGCCGACGGGTTTGAAACCTACGGTGTGACCGGTGTGGCTCTGATCACCTTCATTCTGCTCGCGATCAATGAAAAATCGGCTGGTGCGAACTTTGAACAGGTCCAAGTTCAATTGCTGGTCTGGCTGTTCGTCATGCGTGCCATGATGATCGTGGCCTCGGTCGCTGCGTACTACTTGAATGAACGTTGGACCGAATCCCAATACGCCAATGCGGAAAAGATGGACTTTGAACATCCCTTGACTCGATTGGTCTGGATCACCAGTTTGATCTCCATCGCTCTCACCTACGTGGTTTCCCGGCTGCTCATTCCATCGCTCGGTGACAACAGCAATTTGTGGTGGCAACTGTCAACCATTATCTCCTGCGGCACGTTGGCCGGTGCAATCATTCCGGAATTGGTCAAGGTTTTCACGTCGACCTCGTCCGCCCACGTCAAGGAAGTGGTCACGTCGAGCCGCGAAGGTGGCGCCTCCCTCAACATCCTTTCCGGATTGGTCGCGGGTAATTTCTCCTGCTTGTGGCTTGGGCTCAGCATCACTGGCCTGATGGCGGTCGCCTACTGGATTTCTACGATCGGTGGAAACGCGGGCCTTGGTGGATTGATGGTTGCAAAGGAAGTGTTCGCGTTCGGTCTGGTGGCGTTCGGGTTCCTCGGAATGGGACCAGTAACCATCGCCGTCGACTCGTACGGTCCTGTGACCGACAACGCGCAAAGCGTGTATGAGCTTTCCTTGATCGAGCAAATCCCCAATATCAAGGATGAGCTGAAGGCCAAATTCAACATTGATGCAAACTTTGAATCGGCGAAACACCTTCTTGAGGAAAACGACGGTGCAGGGAATACGTTCAAAGCGACCGCAAAGCCGGTTCTCATCGGCACCGCGGTTGTCGGAGCAACCACGATGATCTTCTCGATCATCATGTCGCTCACCAACGGCTTGGACAATGACATCGAGAAACTCTCTCTACTCCACGCACCGTTCGTCCTGGGCCTAATCTCAGGTGGTGCGATCATTTACTGGTTCACCGGTGCCTCCACTCAAGCAGTCACCACGGGGGCTTATCGCGCGGTTGAGTTCATCAAGAACAACATCAAGCTCGACGGCACCACCAAAGCGAGCGTCGAAGACAGCAAGAAGGTCGTCGAAATCTGCACGCAGTACGCGCAGAAGGGGATGTTCAACATCTTCATGTCGGTTTTCTTTGTGACCCTCGGCTTCGCGTTCATCGAACCCTACTTCTTCATCGGCTACCTCTTCTCGATCGCGATCTTCGGTCTCTACCAAGCGATCTTCATGGCCAACGCCGGTGGTGCTTGGGACAATGCAAAGAAGATTGTCGAAGTCGAACTGAAGATGAAGGGGACTCCACTCCACGATGCGACGGTGGTCGGCGATACCGTGGGCGACCCGTTCAAGGACACGTCGAGCGTGGCCCTCAACCCAGTCATCAAGTTCACGACTCTTTTCGGATTGCTCGCGGTCGCTCTCGCGGTTCGCATCCAATCGACCCAAGGAACCCAAGTCACCACAGCATGGGCAGTATTGTTCTGTGCAGTAGCTGCCTTCTTCCTGTGGAACTCGTTCTATGGCATGCGAATCCGTCGCAGCGAGCAATAGCCGAACAAAGACTCACTCCGAAACGTTTGAACCTGAAATACACGCCCCCCGAAATCTTTTTCGGGGGGCGTTTTGTTTTATTACGGGAGATAAACGGTATCGAACCCCGTTTACCAATCAATGGCGGTTGTGAGCAGCAAGGCGCTAGCCGGTGGTTTGGTGATCGCGACGATCATCATTGCTGTTGTCACGGGTTTGCACGTCACTAAAGACACCGACAGCTAGCGCCAAGGTCGCTCACGGTGGACGTAATCCATGGCTGTTGTGAGCAGCAAGGCGCTAGCCGGTGGTTTGGTGATCGCGACGATCATCATTGCTGTTGTCACGGGTTTGCACGTCACTAAAGTGTAGTAGCCAGTATTTGATCTGACGGAAACTACCCAAATTACGATCCGTGTTGTACGAGCTGGTCAAGCATTTTCTGCTCGACTAGCGCCTTGGAATCCACAAAGGTATCCATTGGGGTCTTGCCGAAGCAATATCTTCCGGAATGTGGTCTTTCTTCGTTGTAGCTCTTCAGCCATCTATCGACATCCTGCTGAAGCTGATCGATGGACTCATACAGCTTTTTGCGAAATGCGATCTGATAAAACTCTTGCAGCATGGTCTTGTGAAATCTTTCACAGATTCCATTGGTTTGTGGACTGCGAGCCTTAGTCTTGGTGTGCTCAATCTCCTCGATCCCCAGGTAGAGCTCATATTCATGATGCTCGGCTGAACCGCAGTATTCAGTACCGCGGTCGGTAAGGATTCGAAGAAGCGGAACATCATGCTCTTCGAAGAAAGGAATCACTTGGTCGTTAAGCATATCGGCAGCGACGAGCGCATTCTTGCGGTCATATAGCTTGGCAAATGCAACTCTCGAGTAGGTGTCAATAAAGGTCTGCTGATAGATGCGTCCAACTCCCTTGAGGGTCCCAACGTAGAACGTGTCTTGAGCTCCCAAATACCCTGGGTGCTCGGTGTCAATTTGACCTTGGGCCTCGTCATCTCTTCTACACTTTTCGAGTGCAACGACCTGCTCTTCGGTCAGCACGCCGCCATCTTGAGCGACGCGAGCCTCAAGTGCCTTGAGTCGCTTCTTGAAGGTTTCAAGATCGTGACGAAGCCAGACGCTTCGCACACCACCTGGAGAGATAAGTAAACCTTGTTTTTTCAATTCATTGCTGACCCGTACCTGGCCATACGCCGGTTGTTCAAACGACATCTTCAGAATAGCTTGTTCAACCGCAGGCTCACACCGATTCTTGGGAATAGGCTTCTTCTTGGAGATCTCTCGTAGCGCCTCATCGCCACCGGTTTCGTAAAGTTCCTTGAAGCGATAGAAACTGTCTCTCGAGTAGCCGAAGACCTTGCATGCCTCCGAAACACTCCCAAGCTTTTCAGCAAGCTTGAGTAATCCAACTTTTCGATCAACGATTTTGCGTTCTTGACTGGTCATTGTGACACTCCATTGTCCTGTGAGGGGCACGGTTGTTTGCTAGCAACGCTTCATTCGCTGCGCTCACTCCGTGTCGCTAGCAAACAACCGTGCTTATCCTCTATCCGATTTGAAATGTCAGATCAAGTCCTTACTAATACAACTAAAGACACCGACGGCTAGCGCCCAGGTCGCTCACGGTGACGGACCAACTACCCCTGCAGAACCCGTATTGGCTTTCAACATCGATTGGTCTTCAGCCAGTTTGCTGAGATCGTTCCAGAATGTAACGTATTTGTTCCGATCCTTGATGTAGTCTTCATCAAAAACCGCTCGCCGCAATTCCTCGCGCTGCTCAATGAACTTGGAAAAATCGCGAGGATCTTCCGGCCGAAAAACGGGGCTTGGCCGATCGTAGACAATGGTTGCGCCTTGGTCGCCTTCGGTATGAAACCGACTCATTCCGATCACTCGATCAGCAACGTAAATCGCTTCGTTCAACTCGTGCGTCACCATCAAGATTGTGTAATTGGGGCGTCGCCCTTCCCGTTTCGCGATTAAGTTCTCTTGGTAGAATTTTAAAAGCATCATTTGCAATTCCTCGCGCATCGCTTCGTCGAGCGCACCGAACGGTTCGTCGAGCAATACGATCTTTGGCTTCATGATGAACGCTTGAGCGACAGCCACTCGCTGCTTCATTCCCCCCGACATCTCACCGGGGTACTTGCCACATGCATGCTCGAGGCCAACTTGATCAAGAAACTCTCTGGCCTTCCGTAGATGCTCTCGCTTCTTTTTGAGGTACTTGGGAAAGAGAACGGTACGTCCAAAGAGCGAGGTTTCGTCAAGCTTCAAACCAAAGGCAACATTTTTCTCTGCGGTGAGGAAATCGTAGAGCGAGTAGTTTTGGTAAACGATTCCAACATTTCTCGTCGGACCAGTCACCGGGATACCATCGGCGAATATCTTACCTTCGGTAGGTGGATGCGTCCCCAGAATCGCTTTGAGAAGCGTGCTCTTGCCACATCCGCTTGGGCCAACAATGGCAACGATTTGACCTGGAAGGATACGCAGATTCACATTATCGAGAACCTTCGTTTCACCGTACCTATGGTGAAGTCCATCGATCTCAAGTGCGTACTCGCTCATGAATCTTCCTGTATCCTCGTTACTAGACCTGGAACCAACAGCGCCAATCAGAAATGCCAACCGACAGTACCAGAGCAGCTAGCATGCGACCAATCACTGCCCGAGTAGGAACCGGCCTTTATTCTACTCCATGAGGCCACGCGAACGGCAGATCTAGGCGCTAACCTGTCGGGATTGCTTGCCCCGAAACAGCAATTTGACCAGTTCTAAGATCCCGACAACCACGGCACCCGCCAGTACCCCGAAGATCAAATCGAACGCGATCGGTACCACATAGGTTGCAATCCCGCCAATAACAGGGAGGTGGTGAATCCGTTCGGCGATCGATTCGCTGAGATGGTGGAGCCAATCGATGTGATGGGTTACGATCCCACCTCCCACCAAAAACATGGCAATGGTTCCCGCAACCGACAGAAACCTAAGCATGTGCGGAGCACACCATAGAATCGCTCGACCGCACCCTCGAAGCGTTCGATCCCAAACCGTTTGACCGGTACGTCGGATCCAGTGAATTCCAACATCGTCGCATTTGACGATCAATGCAACTAGCCCATAGACCCCGATGGTCATCACCACTCCGACAACCAAAAGAACCCAGAGGGCAACCCACGGCGATTTATCTGCGAGCGTCCCCAAGGTGATGACGATGATTTCTGCCGAGAGAATAAAATCGGTGCGAATCGCTCCCCGGATTTTATTCTTTTCGAGCGTTACCAAGTCAACCGGCTTAGCGTCGACCGGTGTAGCCTTGCCCTCTGCATGATCCTCATCGTGGCCAGAATGCAACCAGGCATGAAAGAGTTTCTCAACTCCTTCGTAGCAGAGATACACCCCGCCGATCATCAAGAGGGGGATGATCGCCCAAGGGATAAACGCGCTGATCAGCATCGCGCCGGGGATGAGGATCATCTTGTTGACCGCTGACCCAACGGCGACCCGCCACACGACGGGTAACTCACGGTCTGCGGTCAAACCGTGAACTTGCTTGGCATTCAAAGCCAGATCATCTCCCAAAACCCCAGCGGTCTTGTTGATAGCGACTTGGCTCATCGTAGAGATATCGTCGAGGAGCGTTGCGATGTCGTCCAGCAACGTGAATAAAGTCGCCCCTGCCATCCTATGCTCCTCCAAAATCGCGTGCACCGGTCGATGCACGCGAGTCACCAACGGGTTCTAGCCCTTCTTAGCGGCATCATACCGCTTGCCAACTTCGTTCCAATTCACCACATTCCAAAAAGCTGCAATGTAGTCCGGGCGGCGATTTTGGTACTTGAGGTAGTACGCATGTTCCCAAACGTCCAATCCCAAGATAGGTGTACCTTCGATCCCTGCGATCGCTTTGCCCATCAGCGGGCAATCTTGATTTGCCGTGGAACCGATTTCTAACTTGCCATTGTTGAGGACCAACCATGCCCAGCCTGAACCGAACCGAGTCGTACCAGCGGCAGCAAACTTTTCCTTGAACGCATCAAAGCTACCGAAGGTGGCTTCGATGTCGGCGAGCAACGCACCCGATGGCTTGCCACCGGCATTCCAACCGATGACCTGCCAGAAGAACGTATGGTTCCAGTGACCGCCACCGTTGTTGCGAACTGCGGTTCGCTTGTCGTCGGGGATAGCGCCCAGGCTCTTGATAACTTCCTCGATCGTTTTGTCCGCGAAAGGAGTACCATCGAGGGCCTTGTTCAGATTGGTAACATATGCCTGATGATGCTTGCCATGGTGGATCTCCATGGTCTGCGCGTCGATATGAGGTTCCATCGCATTGAATGCGTAAGGAAGCGGTGCAAGGGTAAACGCCATTGCTTGAATCTCCTGGAGGTTGATGGATGCGTCGATTACTGATTTGGATAGTTTAGGCGTGACGCCGTTTTTGGCCAGTAGGAAACCGGGGTGCAGCAGGGGTTCAGACCTGGGAAAAAACATCGTTATCCTGGATAATCGCTCGGGAGAACTCCCAAACCCCGTCTCCGAACCATCCAATCATTAGGGAATCACCCACTTGCCATCGCCTTCCCTCCAGCTCGGTGCATGCCCCCTGGCGCTCCACTTTGCCAAGGCTCACGACCGGTTCGTCCACAGCATCGATCTCATGGGCGAAAACGCTCGGCGGGAGTTACTCCGGTCCGTACCCGGTGACAACAGCGATCCATGGCCTGCCGATGCTCCGCTCCAACAAGTTGTCCTCGAGTCGATTCGGCCCGAAAGCAGTCCTATCGCTTTTGGAGTGGGCCTTTCCGGCCACGGTCACTGGTCGTTGGCTTGCGAAGTACTAACCGGCGACACACCGGGGTTCCAACTCGATTTCGCCTGCAAAGCGAGTTCCCCTCCTGGCTCTCTTTCGAGCTGCTACAGGCTGATCCAACAGGACCAGGAATCTAAAACCCCCGGTTCCCAATCACTGCATAGGGTCTCGGTTTCGGAGAGCTGCTGCCGCATCTCCACGGCACTTGAGGTGGCTAAGCTGCAACCCCATGGCTGCTTGATCGTGGAGGCTCAGCGGGGCCAACTCGAGTACCATCCGGAAACCGCGACCCTTTGGATTCGACCATCAGAACCTTTGGACCGTGCGGGAACTTACCGATGGTGCTACAGCATCCGGTGGGAGGCCAGCTAGGATTGGCTACGCCCCGATGAAGTTCCCGTCATCGTCGTAACGGACGAGCGCAAAGTAAAAGAAGTTGACGACCATCATCGGTATGATGGCCAAAAAAATCTTGTGCACGAAGAGAACCAACATCAACGTAGCGACTAGGTAAATGCACCATAGCCACCACGTCTCTTTCAAAAAAGCTTTATAACGTTTCATAAGGAGTGATTATCAGGCATAGCCCATCTTCGGGTCAACCCAAGATCACTCTCCATCCTTGGCCATCGCGGCCTTCGCCAAACCAGCCATGCCACCGAATCGAAGTGCACCGGGCAAGAAATTCGGATCGCGAATCGATTGAATTTTTGCAAAATCGAATGCACCATCTCCAGATGGTAGTTGGACTTTGAGATTCGGTCGCAAGACGGCCGCGGCGCCAACCAACGCAGCATTTGCGTCGTCACCTACCCACGTCAATTTCTTCAATTCGGTTCCTTGGTCGGAGTCCAGTAGCGCTACCACCACCGCCAGTTTCCGAAGGAACAATGGAGGGTTGTATCCATAGGTGTAGCATGCAGCAGGGCGAGGATTTTTAACAAGAGTTTGCTCTGTTGCCTTCCCGTCGATCCCCCAGGCATCGGCAACCATTAGTCCCCAACCATCTTTGATCTCCGTTTGCGATCCATCGGCCACGAGTTGAAGCGATTTAGCGTTGGATGCATCAGATTCACCTGCGACCACTCGAAATAATTTTCCAACCACTTCGTTGTCGGCGTTCACGATCGAGGTGCGCTCTATCATTTTGCCAAGAAATTCCTTAGGCTCCATCGGCTGAACCTTGAGGGTAGATGCGACTTGCAAGGCAGGACTTAATATTGTTTTCCAGCCTTGCTTTCGAATCTCAGGCGACGCATCGACCTTGGCAGCGACATCGTTGGCCCATCGCTGGAGCAGATCTGCTTCGAACTCGATCCCTGCAGGTGGTTTTGGGTGCGATTCGTCCCAAACCGTCATGTCGGTATCTTTGAGGACTTGAAAGTCCCGTTCGAGAATCGGTTCTTCCATGCCGAGACCGAACAATCGGTTCATGAACGCATACATTGGCACACGCGTGACATGGTTGTAATTATGCGGAAAGTGCGTGGCATTATGAAGACTCACGCGGTCTGCGGCTCCGTACAACCCGTACAATTTTTTGAGTTCTGGGAATCCATCCTTTGCCATATCGCGAGTCCAATCGTTCGCGGCGTTGACCCCCAATGGCCGGGGTGCAGTAAGTGCGGCGAGCTCTACGTTGCCAGTATTTACTCGCAATCCAACAGCATTCTCGCAGGTGCATCCACCTTGCATGGAGGTGCTCACCATAACGACGGGATACGCACCTGCGAATCGAGGTTCGATCGCAGACGCGATAAATGTTTGAGTCCCACCGCCACTGGCTCCGGTAATCGAGATTCTCTTTGGATCGACATCGGATCGCTGGAGCAAAAACTCGAGAGATTGAATGCTGTTGATCGTTTGCATCCCCATGATGTTTTGAAGCATTCCCTCGGCGGTTGGGCTATAGAGAAGCCATTTCCCCGCGGCGACTTCTGGATTGGGACCGTGATTCCCGAATCCATGCACCCGTTCCGCGCTGATTTGTTTGGAATCCGCGTTACCCAACATGTCATAGTGAAACACGACGATCCCCATCCTCGCCATCTGCACGCAACGGGCTTGTAGAGGACTGCGAGCCGCCGATTCGAATCGCTCGGCACCCGTCGCAATCTCACGCTTCATTTCACCATCGTTGGTGTAATAAAAACGTCCATTGGGCCAATGCCCGTGCGGGCAAAGAACTGCAGGCAAGCGTTCACCCTCGGCGAGTTTACGCGTCGGAGTGTAAAGGCTGCCAGTGACATAGAGTCCAGGCAAGCTCTCAAAGAAAACTTTTTCGATCGCGTACCCATCCATCTCGCGCCGTGAATGAACGACAGGCTTCATGGGTGCCAACGTGGGCATGGGATACATCCCCAACGACACGAGCATCTGCTGGCGCAATTCGCTCGCCCGAACCTCCCACGCTTCCTTGGATTCAGGCACTGCAAATGGAAAATGCCCGTCGAGATCCTTGATCGCATAATGGGACTCGGGTGCCGTTGTTGGGCCCGTCGGCTCCGTCGCCATGCATGAGGAAGTAAGCCGCACGGGGCTTAACATCTCGACATCGAGCAATTCACCAGCGATCAGCGGGGCCGCTGCGAACAAAATCCTGGCAGACCGCAACTTCGAAAACCGGGTACGATAAACGTTGCTCACGATGAAACTCCTCGAATAAACCGATGGCGGGTAGACCAATGGCAGGAAGGGAGAGGGGATGATTGGCAAGTGCCCTGGATGCCCCCGAGGCAAGCACGCATTATACACCAACGCAATCCTTCGGAGATCCATACGCCAGCGTCCTGCGTGGATGCTATGTTTTTGAATACCCGTCCTTTTAGAATCCCCGTCCGTGTTTCACCCGTTTTATGCCAATCCCCCGACGAACCTGGACCAGAAGCGACATTCAAGGCATGACAATTTTCGATGGAATCACCTCCATTCAAGACACGCATCTACTCGCATCTACTGGAGACCAACGTGGTAGCTCTCAATCGATTGACTAAGAAACGGATCCTCTATTTTTTATGCGCGCTCGCCGTTATGGTCGCCGGTCTCGCATCGCGCCGTTATCGAGATCGCTTACCGGAGTTTATCGCCGAGTATGCCGGAGATGCGCTTTGGGCCCTCATGGTCTATTTTTTGGTAAGCATTTTGTTGGTTGGTCGATCCTGTGCATTCCGAGCATGTATCGCGATTGTTTTCGCGTACCTCGTTGAGGTGAGCCAACTGTACCACGCAGCATGGATCGACACGATTCGCCAAACCACGTTGGGTGGTTTGGTTTTGGGACATGGATTCCTCTGGTCCGATTTTGTATGTTACTCGGTGGGGGTCGCCGTTGGCGTTGTCGCCGAACGAGGAATCGAGTGGCTTCACAAGAAGGCGATTCGCCCCAATTCAGGGAAGCCTAAAAGCGAATAAGGCCTAGAGCACTGAACCCCAGAGGGAAAGCAACCACTAGGGTTGGTCGTGCCTCCGTGAACCTTTGATTGCAGTCCCACTAAACGGACGAATAGAAGCTTACGGATTGGTCGCCGTTGCGGAGTTGATAGCGTCGGCAAGTGCTTTCTGGTTGCTGACAATCCGATCGCGCATCGCTTGGATTTGCTGGAACATGCCGGCGACTTCAGAACGAGTAGAAACCAACAGATCATTCAAGCGACTGGCTTCTGCGGTGATAACTTCGTTCTCTTTCGCGTACTGGGCCTTGTCCATGCCGAGTTTGGACTGTTCATCTTGTCCCAAGCGCACTTGGTTATCGGCCAAGCCTTGGGACTTTTGCATTTCCGCCAGCTCACGTTCAATCAGCTTTGCATCTTGCGTGGAGAGCGTAATCTGCCGCCGCAATTCGCGGAATGCATACTCATAATCGTTGAGGGGACGGACAAAGACCGGTGCAAGGACCTTGACGATCCCTTGCTTCACCAATTCGTCGGCGGTGGTTGAGTCGAAGACAATTTTATCCTCGGTCTTAAATGCAATCTTAGCTCCATCTTCACCTCGCTTGAGCCTCGCATCGACGGATCGCCCATTCACATCGTAGTAACCCCCGTCGGTCGCAATGCGTTGGTCTTGAGAATCCACTTCGATGGTGTGGTCCTTCAAAAACTCAACGCGCATGTAAACTTGTTCAGGGGGTGTTCCTTCGGGAGGACGGCCACCATCGTTGAGGTACGATTGGAGAACCCGCGATTTGATCGCATCTTTGACATTCAATCCCGTCGGCACTGCGGTAGCCAGCCCTGGATCGATTCCGAGGAGAGTCGCAAGTTCGTTGCTATCCATACGACCGAAGATTGCATTTTCGTCGGTCTTGGAACCTTCTGCAGAAAAGACCGAGTGGGAATCGAGCGGCATCAACTCGTAGATGGCCCAACTTGCGAAAGATCCAGACGAGATCGCATCTTGCTGCTCTTTGGTGAGGGAGTTGGTCGGCTTCAGCTTGACAACTCCATTGCTGGACTCGGTCACCAAGAACTCTCCAAAGTAGCTGGTTGGAAGAAGCCCTCTTGGATCCGTCGATTCGCCAAACGCATGGACGACGGTTTGTGGAGCGAGCCCAGAGTCACCAGCGGCAGGAGCGGGAGCAGCGGCATCGGCTCCGTTACCACCAGCGGCAACAGGTGCTGCACCAACCCGATTCATCGCCAGTTGCAAGGTCGCTTCGCCAGCGTTGATTTGCCCCAACGTTGCGCCTCGCCATACGCGTCCTCGCTCGATCAATAACCGGTTCAATTCATTGGTAACCGGGACGTAACGAGTCAAGTCGTCGGTGTTTGGATTGACTTTGTCCCCCCAACGCGCCGCGTCCGCTTCGATCTCTTTTGCGAGCACTTTCTTCTTGAGAATCTCGTAAGCTCTCATGTACCCGTTGCGACGGCTTGCAACACCAGCGGTGAAGAACAAAAAGCTCCACACCTGAAGGAACAAGAGGATCAGCAGGGTCGTATGCAATGCCCCCCAGGACTTGACGGATTTCACGACCATCAAGATGAACACGACCAGCGACACCAAGACCGCCAGCCAGACGATAATACCCATTAAGTCCATGAGTTCTGCCGTGATGAATGTTCTAAAGGGGATTCCAAGAACCGACCGCATTTCCCTTTTCAGGATAAATGCCTTCCCCTAGCATAGTTGCGAATCTTCCGGTTTCCTAAGATTTTCGAGCGAATCCGATGGTAAGTTGGGTAAATTCGAGTGTCAAGCAACCTTGGTGGTGGAGACTGTGCGGGTCGTAGGATTCTCGCGGATTATTTGGAATTTCCCGCTTTTTGAACCAAATGGAGCCTTAAATGCCGGAACCAATCATCAGCATCAGCGGACTTCGAGGAATCGTCGGCTCCGAGTTTACGCCGGAAGTCGCCATTCGATTTGCTGCCGCTTTCTGCTCGCAGAGCCCCCCAGGCCCCATGGTTTTGTCCCGTGACGGACGGACCAGCGGGCCGATGCTCGCCGATGCGATTGCAGCCTCCATTACCGCCTGCGGCCGGGACTGCTTGGACCTCGACGTTGCGTCCACCCCCACTGTCGGGACCGCTGTCCGAAACCTTGGTGCTTCCGGTGCAATCCAGGTGTCTGCCAGTCACAACCCGCCTCCCTACAACGGAATGAAGCTCTTCGGCCCAGACGGACGGGTTATCCCTGGCGAAATTGGGAACCGCGTCCTGCACGCCTACCGAAACCTCGATACTCCATGGGTGTACTTCGAATCGGTTGGAACTCGCCGAGCGATCTCGGACCCCCATGGTCATCACGGTGATTTGGTTTTAGCGACGGTCGATGTCGAGGCCATCCGCGCCAAGCAATTTCGAGTCTTGGTAGACAGCAATCATGGCGCCGGTTCGATCCTCGCGTCGCGGATCCTCGCCACGTTGGGGTGCGATGTCACCATCCTCGGTGGTAACCCAGATGGAAAATTCTCGCATCCGCCGGAACCGATTTTGGAGAACCTCAAGGCTGTCGGTGAAAATGTTACCGCAGGCAAGTTCGATGTTGGGTTCTGCCAAGACCCAGACGCCGATCGTTTAGCGATCATCGATGAGCATGGAACCTACATCGGCGAAGAGTACACTTCGGTCCTGTGCATGATGCGAGCGCTCATGCAGCATCGCGGTCCTCTCGTGACCAATTGCGCTTCGAGCAACATGACGTCGTTCCTCGCCGCAAAACACGGCGTCCCCTTTTATCGGAGCAAAGTTGGTGAAGCCAACGTAGTCGATGTGATGCTCGCGCACCATGCGCTCTATGGGGGTGAAGGAAGTGGCGGCCCGATCGATCCGCGGGTTGGTTTGATACGGGACAGCTTTGTGGGCATGGCCCAAGTCCTCGACTTGATGGCCGCCACGCAAAAAACGGTGAGTCAGTTGGTGGATGCGCTACCGCGAATGGCGATGATTAAAGACAAGATGACGTTGACGAAGGAAAAACTCCTCGCCTCGATCGACCACTTGAAAGCTCAAATGCAAGCCGAGCAGATCAGTTCCGAAGATGGGATCCGTCTTGATTGGAGCGACGCTTGGCTGCTCCTTCGAGCCAGCAACACCGAACCGATCGTTCGATTGATCGCCGAAGCGCCCGATCAGTCCTCCGCCGAGGAATTGATCGCTCGCGCCAAATCGATCATGGAAACGAACCCGTAAACATTGAGACATCGCGAACAGCGGCTGACAACGTGAAGCCGCTCACCCTTGCAACCGATCAAGGTTTTGGGTTCGCAACTCCGAGGCGAGTTGTTACCGAACCTTGGCATCGAATCGCACAAATCCACCTTCGCCAGGCTTCAGCTCTTTGTTGATTTCCCAGCGAAGGACCGAGGATCCGGCTTCGTTCGGGGTGATCGTGAAGCTCGCCTCAAGACTCGACTGCTGAGTAGCGTCGACGTATTCCAACCGAGGAGCCAACGAGTCGGTCACCACCAACTTGTTGACGGGTTGCTCCCCGACGTTGTCGTAACGAATCGTGAAGGAGATGACATCCCCAGGGTTCGCCATTTGCTCCGATGCGACCTTGCACAATCGGATTCGAGCTCCCTTGTACTCATACAGAGTGAACTCGCGAGCTTGCTTAAGGTCGGTAATCGCCACGGCCTCTTGCCCATCGATGATCACTTGCAATTGTTCTAGATTTGTCCAGACGCGAGCGGCAGCAGCGGCCAATGCCAACTTTGCTGGATCGGTACCACGCAAATCCCCATTGCGAATGATGTCTAGATCTTCGTACGGCTTGAATGCATCGCTCAGAACACCCATCGGCAGCACAAGATCCGAAGGCATTGGGCGTTGACGATCGCGGAACGCCTCTACGACTCGTACAGCATCCTTGGTGTTAGGCTTGAGCGGTACCATCACGTTGACCGGTGGAAGTTGTTCCTTCAGCATCCCAGGGCCATTCGGCAGAATAGCAGCTTGTGGTCGCAATGCGAGATCGGTCGTCAAAATCCCAGTTCGCTTGCGGACGCTTCCAAACCGAGGTGCATAAATGGCGACACGGCAGCCGCTCTGCACTTCGGTGACGCCAGATTTGGTTGTGTATTGAATGACAGTATCTTCTGGATCAAGTCCAGTCTGCGTCAAATCCTCGCGCAGCCGAACTTGGGGATCGCGATCGCCACCATCAAAGATGTACTCTTGGGGATCGGCGCACCTCTGTGCAGGGGCGCATTCTACTTCGCATGGGACATTGCAACTCAGCCCAGGATCTCCAGCGCATGCTGGCTCGCAGGTGCCCGTCATCTGAGGGAACAGTGGTCGATACGATTTGCCTCGCGAGCAGCAAGCGCACCCGTCGGCGTGGGCTTGAGGCATACGATTCCCCAGAGTGCCACCACCGAGTACGCGGGCGTGAGACGCTTGTCGATAAGGAGAACCTACAGCGGGAGCGGTAGGATCCACGGTTTGCAACGCGACCGGCAAAGCTTCGCGAGGAACGGAGTAGCTCTCTCGGTTGCTTGGACGACTATTCCCCGGTTGGGATGCGATCGCAGGAGATGCCGTTGTGGCTGGCCCGCCCCCGTTGTAGGAAGCCAACGCGACGGCGTTTAGATCGCTGGTTTGGGTGGAACCGAGTTGGGTGGTTGGTCGCATCGCTACGCCACCGGTCAAGCTTTGTTCCTTGGCAACTTGAACTGCTTGACGTTTCTGCGCCTCGGCCGCCTTTGCTTGTGCGAGAGGTGTCTGGGCAGCGCTCAACCGTCGCTCTTGAAGTGCCTGTTCACTGAAAATCCCTCCAGGCCCAGAGGCACAACCAGCGGTCACGCAGGACAGCAGTCCACCAGTGATCGCGAAAATCAACTGTCGCTTCGTTGGTTTCATGCTCTCGATGGTTCCCATTCGTTAATTCTAAACAGTGTGAGATTGCAAGGACTCATCTCAAGTCCGAGATCGAACCCGATTTGGCAGTTATCGGGGACGCTTGTGACGGCTTGACGATGCTGGGTAGCTGGTTCGACGGAGGAATTACTCCAGCGTTGCTGCCAGTGGCCGCCGATCCGGTTATCCCGTCACTCGATTCGATGACAGGCCAGCGACCTTCTTCAATCAATTGCTCTTTGGTCGGGATCGGTTTCAAGGTGGTCCATGGTGGGCAGCCATAGAAGAACTCTAAGGCATCTTGGCCCGAAGTGATGTGAGGAACCCTGGAACCCATTCTCAGTATTGCTACCGGACGGCCCAGTTGGTCTGCGGTGCGAAGTGCATTCTGAGCGGGGCGAACATCGAGCACCCGCTGAGGCTTGTTCGAGGTATCAACAGGCTCTGCGATTTCCGAATCCTCGAGATAAATCACTCGCATCACCATTTCCCCTCGCATGGCATCGGCGATGTCTGTTTCGTCGATCTCGATGGGAATTGGGAATCGATGCTCTCGTTCAGCGGGCGGGCACGTGCGATCGATCACTTCGATGGTTGGGAACAGTTCAACATCTTCATAGCCTTCGATGCCTGTCAGTCGCAATCGGTAGACAGCACCGACGAGCACGGCAACCCGAGCAGGGCTGGCGATATCAGGAGCGAACTGACCGTCTTGAGCCAAATTAAAATGAACGCCGCGAGGCCCTTTGACCTCGATCCCTTGCCACAACCCTCTCAGGTACGGCTTGTTTTGGAGTTGGATCGACCCGATAACACCAGGCGCCATGTCGTCGTGGAACAACGCATTGGTGCTCGAAGGAAGCAACTTCGCCCCAGTCTGGCTAGCCCCGTTTTGAGCATGAGCCGAATTGCTGAAGAGCATCGCGAGAATGCAAATCGCGATGAATGCAAGCCAACCCATCAGGAGCGTCGGGAATGAGATTCTTCGGAACATAGCGGATTCCATTCGTCTCGCGATAATAAAATAGTCCCAGCATCACCGGGACTATCGCTTGTCCGAAACGCGGCTCAACCCACAACCTGCAGGTGCATCTGACGATGCTTAAGGGCCGCGTACAAGACCAATTCAATCGATCAACAGAAGCGTTCGTGAACGGAACGCTTAGCGAATCTGGCCGGGCTCTTGGCCTGGAGGACAGTATTCGCCGTTTGCACCAGCAGCAGGACCTTGAGGACCACCGTATTGGTTCGATGGAACTGGTCGGCTAGCATGGTAGAAACCAGGACGTCCCGCAGGGTAACCTGCGTTGATGTTCTGCTCGTGGATCTTCACCCGGCTCGGAGGAGTTGGGTAGCTGTATCCTGGCTGTTGACGTACGGTCATCTTCATCTTGTCTACAGGATCAGGAATGTGCATATGGGTCTTGTTGTGCATCACATGCTTTTGCAGACCTGCTGGGTGTCCCAATGGAATGTGAGGAGGTCCAGGCAGTCCGATCGGGGTACCGCTATAGGTCATCCCGTATTGAGGAGCCGTGACACCTGCGACCATGTTGGGTGGTACGTGCATCGGATCGATGGGCCGTCCGTCAGGACCGCACATGCCGCCGGCACCGTAAGGCATCATGCCTCCCGGTCCCATTCCACCCGGTCCCATGCCCCCAGCACCACCATTCGCATAAGCGGCACCGGTGAGTTCGATGTCTTTGTTACCTAAGCGGATAATTGCGAGAATCGATCCGCGTCGGTCAGCTTCGATGATTGGATCCAAACCTGGTTCCAGCCGAGTGCTGACGAGAGTATCGATTCCAGAGATCACCTCTCCTTGGAACTCGGGATCTGGCAAGTAAATAACTTTGGTCACAAAGTTGCCAGACAACGCCTGATCCAAATCCTCTTCCGTGAATTGAATCGAGATCGCATTGTGTGCGAGGTATGCTGCAGTTCGAGGGTTCGCCAATCCAACTTCGACCGTTGGATAGAGCTCAACCCCTTCGCGGCCTTGGATGTCAGTTAGCTTCAAGCGGTAGATACCGCCTTGGGCGAACTCCAAACGACCAGGAACAATCAAGCAATCGCTGGTGAAGGATCCGTCCCCGACAACGTCGTAGGCAATCTTCATCGATTGTGGCTGATTGAACAGAATCTGCGTCGTAGGAGCGGGTGCTCCATAGTTTGGCACAGGAATGGTCTCAGGGCACAGTACACCTGGTCCTGGGCCTCCAACCATCGGGCCTGGTTCTGCCAACCGAGCGGCAGGAGGCATATTGTGTCGGATAGCGGGCTCGCCCCCTAAGCTTGGTGCAGCCAAACCCAATGCGGCCATCACGCCTAAAAATCTTACCTTTTTCATGCGATTCCCCTTGGAATGTATTGGGTCCAGCCAGCTTCGCTGCTTGGCAACTGCGACCGACTCTTTCCACCTGGACTTGATCTGCCCTGGGATCCTACAATGCCGCGCGATCTTCGCTCGGTTGCAAATCCGTCAGGAGCCTCAAAAGCGGAATTTGAGGCGCGTCCTGAAACTATGTTCGGCACCTTGCTTTTGGATTCTTTGATAAAACCGGTATAACTTGCCCATGGAGATTAGGAATTCGATTGCCAGCAAAAATCGCGCTCGGCGAGGTGTCTACAGCATCCTCTTCCTCGCCGCGATTGCTTGCATAAGCCTTTGGTCGTTTGGACCAAGCTTGATGCTCTTCGCCCAGTCGGGAGCAATTCCCTCTGACTCACGCCCAGCAATCCATTCGACTGGACTTCCTACACCAAACAGTCCTGCACCGAGTACGACTGCAAATCCCCGCACGCAAGACCTGACTACGGGTAAAGATCGAACGTCCGAAGTCACGGTAGTTACTACGGATCCGAATCAACTCGTTCTGGCCGCAGTACGACAAGCGGTATGGGGACCGTCGGTCTCGTGCAAGATCCAGCAGACGAGCAAAGCGTACGGTCAACAAGCCGTCCTGATCGGAGACTTCAAATCGGAAGGGGTCGGCCCCGAACGCTTTCGACGATTTCGATACAGTGTGCGCATCGCCGTCGGGGAGACAGGATTGGATTTTCTCCAAGTCTCCGATGGCCGAATGATGTGGACCCAGGTTGGAAACGAGTCCCCTCTGCGACGCGTGATTCTCGACCAGGTTTTTCAGAGTGTGCCTAATGCATTCCAATTCGCGGACAGCCGTCCCGATGTGAATATGATCATGGCAATCGGCGGTCAAGCGGAGCTGCTAAGGGCACTTTATCATCGCTACAATTGGTACAAGGCCGCCGGAGGCAAGCTCGGTGGAAACGATGTTTGGCAATTGGTTGGCAGACTACGAACCGAACCTGCGAAGTTCGTTGGCAACACGCTGCTCGATGAGCAGAACAGTATCCTGAATGATCCGGCGTCGAAGATCCCGACCGAAGCTCGATTGACGTTGAGTCGATCCGCGAAACTCCCTTACTTCCCATACATCGTTGAGTACTTCGATCGGGCAAGAAACCGAGATGGAGAGCCCAGCGGATTTGAACTCATAACACGCATTGAGTATTCCGAGCCAAACACCAATGTTACGTTCACTCAACAAGACTTCCTGTACCGGGTTAGCGACAACACCGACGAAATCAAGGATGAAACTCAGATGTATGTTCCCAGAGCTCCCCTGCCAGGCTTGGGACTCTTCCCTACCAATTGATCGCTCACTCAACGATCTGGTCTGCCGTCAGTAGCATCCCCACCTTGCTCGTTCTCAGCGAAGCGGTGCTCGTGCTCATAATCGATCGACTCTCCTACCCGGCATCGTTGCATGGTCCATTGTCGCTCGCGGTTCCAAACGGATCGTTCCCCAGTCCCTGGATCTACGTACTCCGTCGGGCCGGTTGGAAAATCCAATCCGTTCGTGCACCGAGCAACGAGGAATGGTACGATCGATCTCCACAACGCCCGAGCATGAGCATGAGCATGAGCATGAGCATGAGCAGGAGCACGAGCATGAGCACGAGCACGAGCACGAGCATGAGCATGAGCATGAGCATGAGCATGAGCACGAAGAGCAGCCAGAATATAACCATGCACCGAAGTGGCCGGTTGGTGGCTCTTGGCGTGGTGACTTTTTTGGCGGCCAGTCGGTAATGGTCGCCGATCACTCATCGATCGCTCGACAGAACTCGCAGCCTGATCCAACGGGAAGCATCGACGCATTGCCGACACGCTACTCGCCCGGAACCCGCACCGGGAAGTTGGGGTTCTCATCCATCTCTGAACGAAGGATCTTTACTCCCTGATCGACAAGTTCTGGGAATCGCTCCGCCAAGTTTTCGCGCTCACCTCGATCTGATTTCAAATCATACAACTCCCAACTGGACGGGTTTTTGCCCGCCAAACCTCGGCGCACCAATTTATGATTACCAAACCTGACGGCTACCTGCCCACCGTATTCTGGGAACACCCACACCATCGGCGGTCGATTCTCCATGGACGATGTACCGCACAGCTCAGGTAAGAGACTGATACCATCGAGTCCCTCCGGAGTTTGTTGCCCGATCAATTCCGTAAGGGTCGGAAACCAGTCTGCGAAGTAGCTCGGCAACTCGGAAACGGAGCCCGCTGTGATCTTTCCTGGCAAACGGGCGATCATTGGTACTCGAATCCCTCCTTCATAAACACTTCCTTTGTACCCTTTCAAATCGGCAGTGCTTTCAAAGAAGACAGGATCGGCACCTCCTATGTGGAACTTGGGCTCTTTCGATCCAGCATGGGTCGCTCCGTTATCGCTGGTGAACACCACCAACGTCCTTTCTTCGATCTGGTGCTTTTTGAGCAATTCCAAGATGCGTCCGACAGACGTGTCGAGTTCCTGGATCATCGCGGCATAAGCGGCTCGCGGGCGTGGGTGGGGCAGGTATCCATTCCCTCCTCGGTACGGCACATCATCCCACGACTCAGGAAACGACCCGAGTTCGGAAACCGGAGGATGCATTGCGACGTGAGGCTGGATAAATGGCAAGTACAAAAAGAACGATTGCTTTGCATTCTCGTTGAGGAATGCTTCTGCCTCCGAAAGAATTCGATAGGGCGCATAGGACTCGCCAACCCAGCGCTCCGCCGCAATCGCACCTTCCTCAGGCTTCGCATGCCCCGGAATCGGCTTCGGATTGATCTCAACAGACTCTCGATTGCGCCAAAGAAATCGGGGATAATAACTATGCGCGATGGCTTGACAATTGTATCCAAAGAATTGCTCGAAACCTTGTTCCGTCGGATCCCCAGTACTGCCAACAGGTCCGAGCCCCCATTTTCCAAACGCACCCGTTTTATACCCTGCGCGTTGAAACATCTCTGCCAACGTAAACGCTTGGGACGAGATCGGATGCTGCCCCTCCGAAAACTCGGGGAAGTTAACTTTGGCTTGCAGGTTCCCTCGAATCTCCGCATGCCCTAAATGCTTGCCCGTCATCAACACGCATCTCGACGGCGCGCAAACCGGAGCTCCGCTGTAATGCTCGGTGAACCGAATCCCCTCGCTGGCTAATCGATCCAAATGAGGAGTCGGGATTTTCTTTTGCCCATAGGATCCTAGCTCCGCCCATCCGAGATCATCAGCCAGGATGAAAACAACATTGTAGGGTTGAGCTTGGTTGGGCTGCGACGTGAACGGTTGCGATGCGAAAAGCGTAGTCTCTATGGATGGCGCACCCAACGAAGCAACCAGGAAGGCCAGAAAATTCGCGATAGGTTTTGTCCTTGCCGCCGCCACACGTTTGCGGCGCAACTTGACCGCGAATGGAAGCCAAAACATCCATATCCCCGTGATCCACATCACGAGGACGACGAAAGCGATGGGTAAGAAAACCCCAATCTTGGACCAGTTTCCAGCAAAGTAGGAGCCATCGTGCAGTGACTCGATCCAATCCGATCGTCGAATCGCCTGCTGGAGGACTTGGCCATTTTCAAGATCCACTTGAACCTCCCAGCCCGAATCGAGGATCGCTTTCGCGATCCCTTTCGAGGGCCTGATATCCAACCGCTGAACGTCACGCCAATCTTGGATCCCCAGTTCAGGCCGACTCTTCAGCGCCCCGAGAACCTCTTGGAAACCAACCCAGTTCAGACTTTTCCCGCCGCGCATCTCGGCTGGTTGCACCCACGGCAGCTGCTTCTTGAGTTGTAAGAGAATCCCCGTGAGCAGGACGAGTGCAAACGGGACAGCGATCAATGCTGTGGCCCAGTAATGAATACGGCGAGTTAGCAGATTGAGTTTCATCCCAAACAGTCTAACCACGCTAACGATCACGGACTACCGTCAGCTCGATTTTCTAGCGCCTTGCCTCGTTCCCTAAGCCGATCGAGAATCGCCGCAAAACCTGCTTGCGAGGCACCCAGTTGCCGGAGTCGCTCAAGTGTTTGCATGGCTTCCGCGATGGCTTGCCTCGCTTTCTCGGGTCGTTTCATCGACAAGTACACCTCGGAAATCTGAAATAGCGTTTGAACAAGCGACACAGAGTAAATCGGGACGCTTGGATACCGTTCAACGAGAGATCGTTGGATGGTAGCCGCTTCTTGCAATCGCACCACCGCTTTCTCATTGCGATCATTCATCGGCCAGCCGAATCGTGCTAAACGGGACAAGAGCGAGGCTTTCAACGCTTGATACTCTGGTACCGCAGGATGTTCCTCCAAAATCGCATTGCAAATATCCAATCCACGAGTGCTGCGCTCCTCATCCACCGGCCTGAACGCAACCATACTTCCCAAGGTATCCGCCAACTCGTACTTGAACGCGGTCGATTCCGGATGCTGCTCGAGCAATTTCTCTAGCAATGCCACCGCCTTTTGAAATGACTGGTCAGCGACCTCAATGTCATTCAATCCGATCGCAATATGGATGTGGTTCTTGTGCACTCGCGACAACGTCGCTCTAAATGCGGAATTATCTGGCCGCTCTTGGATCAATCCTTCCAGGATTGCTGCGGCCTCCTCGTTCCATTCCTTTTCCCGATTCAACCGCGCCAACAGAACAGGCTGGATTGGCTCACCTCCCCCGACTCCCTGGCCGCCGCGGACGGCGCCGATTCCTGGTAACACACGCCGGCGCCGCGTCTCGGCTAGTCGTGCGCCGCCACTGCTCATGCTGTTGAGCAATTTAGCTATGGCAAATCTACCCTCCAAGGAATCACGGGCATCGGGAAACCTGTCGATGAACTTCCGGGTCTCTTGGTAGAAATTGAGAGCCCTAGGGAATTGCCCACGTTTCATAAGCACCGAAATCAACTCTTGTCGAGCAGCAATCTCTTCGAGCAAAACATCGGTCGAAACGGAATCCCCTCGTCGAAGTGCGGCAAACTCCTTGAGGGATTTTTCCAGGGTCTGCGTAGCATCTTCGAGTTTTCCGATCCGATGCTGAATCTCCCCCACGCGTCGGCGAGAAACCGCCGACTCGATGCGGAGGTCGGTCGCATTCTCTTCAGCGAACCGGCCAAAGAAATCTAGAAGCAACTGGAGCAATTCCACGTCCGCTTGGGTGAGTGTTGCGTCTTCGAAGGCCGCAACATCCTCGTCTTCGACTCCAGCATTAGCGCCGATTAAACTCCCACGCGAAGCGATGTTGGTCGTGATGGAATCGAAGGCCTCCAGGGCCAACTCCATATTGCTTTCCGCTCGCTCTTGTTCCGCGCTAACACGCGTCAGCGCCGCCTGCAACTGAACCAAACTCGTCTCAGCTCGAGTTTTTTCAGCCTCGATACGCTCCAGGGAGCCTTGTTGCTGACGGTTCCAAACCCCCAACACCCCTGCCAGTGAAAGCAACAAACCAAAAGTTGCTACCGTCAACGCGGCGATCGCTGGATTGCGTCGTCCCCATCGGATCATCAATTCCCACGGGTTCGCCCGACGTGCCGCGATGGGTCTGTCCTCCAGGAACCTTAGCAAGTCGCTCTCCAGCTCACGGGCTCGCTGGTAACGCGAATTGGGATCGTACGCGCAGGATTTCAAAACGATAGTTTGCAAGTCACGCGGAATCCGCTTGGTCAACGCCCTTGGAAACGCAATCACCGAATGGCGATCGGGATCCAATAGTCTCGCACGCGGCGATTCAATGCCTCCTTGCAACGTCAACAATTCATAAAGGGTTAATCCCAAACTATAAATATCGATTCTCGAATCACCCCCACCTCGCAGCTGCTCCGGAGCCATGTATCGCAACGTTCCTAACACTTCTCCAGTTTCCGTTGCGCCCTCGGTATCGCTTCTCTTGGCGAGGCCAAAGTCGGTCACCCACACGGTACCTTCATGGTCGAGCAGTAGATTCGCAGGCTTAATATCGCGATGTAGTACACCGCAATGATGCGCATAGTCCAACGCATTCGCTACATTCGCAACAAGTTTAGCGACATTTCGATAGTAATGCGCAGGTAACAGTTCAGCCGCCCGTGATTTGTCGGTGAGCGTCTCGTACTCGCCTACCGTTTGAACCGCCACCTCGATGCGAGATGTTACCTCACCAATGTCGACCTGGGCTGTATCACCGACCCGATCTGGAACAGTCGCAGGAGCGTCGATGCTGGCACTAGGGACCAGTGCCAACCTTCGCGTGTTCGAGGTTGTATCCTGCATCAAGTATCCAGCAGCATCCTGCGGGCGAAATCGACCCCGGCTCTGTTTCCATTGCCCAATCCCATGCATCCCCTTTGTTCCACTCCCTCCCGTTGAAACGGAATCAACTCGCCCCCCATTGTTGGAATTCGCAGAGCGTTTTTGCAGAGAGCGATTGGTCATGCATACGACGGATTCAATCACCTCGTGGAGCGAAATGCCTTCAATCAACTGCATCGCGTAATACTGAAGACCGTGATCCTCTCCGAGCCCAAAAACGGGAACAATGTTGGTATGGTGCAAACCAGCCGCAGACTCCGCTTCGCGCCGAAAGCGCATTTTGTTTTGAGGCTTCTCGGAGGCGATCGCATTCATTACCTTCAATGCAACATGACGCTGCAGCGACCGCTGGATCGCTTCATAGACGACACCCATTCCCCCAGATCCGATCCGTCGAATCACCGCAAAGTCACCGAACGATTCCGGAAGCTCGCCAGAGCTTAGCTCCGATCCAAGCGCCCCCGCACTTCGATCAGCACCTAAATTCACTCTCCCATTTCCAACGTTACTCGATCGGTCGGATCCACCCACGCTGGAATCACGAGTGCCAGCAGAAACACGTTCCACAAGCATGAGGGATGGAAAGATCGATCGGATCAATGCCGAATGCTCGGGGTACTGCTGAACGTAATCGTCGATCGATGGAGATTCACCTCGGCGCAACCGCTCGGAAAATTCTTCCGATAATAGCTCCACCGGATGGCGTTCGTCCTGCCCATCAGTTTCATTCATTTCGAACCTCACTTCGCACCAAACCGATTGAGTATCTCCGACAATCGAGCCGCGGCTCGGACGTAGCGATTGCTGGCTGCGGTGGGGCTGATCCCTAGAACGGCTGCGGTTTCGCTGTTGCTCAAATGCTCGAAATGCCTCAACGCCAAGATCTCCCGATCGGTTTCATGCATCGCATCGAGGGAAAGCTTCAATTGCTCCTCTTCCTCAACCCGCATGGCGATTTGGCTCGGGGTCGGAACGTTGGCCATCAACACACGAGCCAAGGAGAGACTGGTGCTCTGAAAATCATTCGCTTCGGGCATGCGAGACTCCAGGAACACACTCCGCTTCTCTCTGGAGTGAGCGCGCTGCATGTCCACTAAGGTTTGCAAAACCCGCTGCCGTATCCAAACAAATAATGGGATGTTCGATTGCGACTGAAACTCAGAGAACCTTCTGGATGCTTCAAAATACGATTCCTGGATCACATCCCCAGGTTCGATCCGCGTTTGAAATGCCGGATCCATCCGGAACGCAATCATGCGTTCCAATTTGGCCCGGTACTCTTCAAACGCCCGACCGAGCACGCAATCTCGATCGGGGTGTCCAGGTTGCTCGTAAGGCTCGCTTCTCTCCATCGTGAAGTAATCCTCGTGAAGTAATCCTCAACTTCCCACAAAAAGTTGCGTCGTACCGTAAAACTTTCTGCAGGATTCCTTACCTTCGGGGCTGGTTTTCATCGCAGCCACTTCCTAATGCAGCAAAATGACTGCGTATCTGTTGCTTGTGTGGGGAAATGCCTGCACCGACAAAAAGCCTGCACTGACAAAAGACAAAAACCAGAAAAAAACAAGGATGCGTTAAAATCCCATGTGGATACTCTACCAACCGCAACGGTACCTATTCTAACGAACCTCACCGCACAGGTACTCGGGAACGTTAAAAAACAAGCCGCTTAAAACCTTTTGAATCGCTTTCTGGAATCCTCCACCCTAACAGGCCCTCAATGATGAAGCTTCGAATCGGACTACTTTTGACCACTCTGATGACTCCAAGCCTCTGTTTCGCACAAGACACCGAGAGACAAGACACCGAGAGACAAGACACCGAGAGAAAAGACACCGAGAGAAAAGACACCGAAACGAGAGACCCATCTCCTAATCAACAACGCCCCGGCCTGCTTCAACGACCTGGTCAACGCCCGGGCCAAGGTCCCCGCGGCGAGCAACCCAATCCGGAAATGATGGCCCGAGGTATGGCGATGATGCTCCGCAATCTGCCGATCATGAAGGCGTTGGATCTCGATGACGATGGACAGCTATCCGCGAGCGAAGTTGAAAATGCATCGAAGTCGCTGATGAAGTTGGACAAGAACGGTGATGGAGTCATCAGCGCCGAGGAGATGCGCCCGGAACCAGGTCCATTCATGGGCCAAATGGAGGGTGCCGGACAGCGACCAGGTGGCGCCGATGGCCGCAATGCACCCAATCCTGCCATGATGATGAGGATGTTCGAGAACCGCGACGAAAATAAAGACGGCAAACTTTCAGGCGAGGAAATCCCTCCTCAAATGAGAGAACGTCTATCGATGATCGACGAGAACGGGGACGGAGCGATCGACAAAGCGGAAATGGAAAAATCGATGCGACGGATTGAAGGGATGCGTCCCGGAAATCGGCCAGGACGTGAAGGTAGCGGCGGCCAAGGTATCGTGCCTCGACGCCCACCTGTCGATGATAAACCTTAGTCGGATCCTGGAACTCCGCAGAGGTCTTCCTTTCCCCATGCCTTACGCAACGCAATGGTGCATGCTGCGATGAATCGTCAATTCTCACTCACCCGATTTATTCATGCTCGACTTATTCATGCTCGGCCAGCGATAGCATCCACTCAAAGCATCATTTCGGCGTTGATGCTCGCTGGGTTGGCTTCCTCGCACTCCTTAGCATTCGCACAAGAGGTAGTTTTCGCTCAAGAGAACGGAAACACGGTGGAGCCGAACAAGCCCACGCCGGAGCAGTTGCAATTCTTTGAGGCCAAGATTCGTCCGGTCCTCGTCGACCATTGCTACCGCTGCCATTCGGCAGATGGCCAAGGCATCCGAGGAGGGCTGGGAGTTGATAACCGCGACGCGCTCTTGGCGGGTGGCGAATCAGGGCCAGCTATCGTTCCAGGCAATCTCGAGGAAAGCCTTCTGTGGAATGCAATCAATTATCGAGATTACCGAATGCCTCCGAAAGGAAAGCTTCCGGACTCGGTGATCGCCGATTTCAAAACTTGGATTGAAATGGGGGCTCCAGATCCGCGATCCAATGATGGAGTGGTGATTCATTCCAAAGTAACCGCAACGGACATCGAAGAAGGGAAAAAATTCTGGGCGTTCACCCAACCCAGTATCGTTCCGCCGACCACGAACCCATACGATTCTTGGGCGAAAACAGAAATCGATCGCTACGTCGCAGCAGTTTGGGCAAAGCGCGAGATCGATCCTGCGGACGATTGCGAACCGGAAACCCTAGCCCGACGATTGACGTTCGATTTGGTCGGGTTGCCACCGACACGCGAAGACCGCGACAACTTTCTGGCTCGATGGAAATCGGACAGCGATGCTGCGGTTTCGGAATTGGTGGATAAGCTCCTCAATTCGCCTCAGTTCGGCGAACGCTGGGGACGGCACTGGCTCGATGTGGCGAGGTACGCCGAAACCAGTGGCAAGGAGACCGACATTACATTCCCGAACGCATGGCGTTACCGCGATTATGTGATTCGGTCCTTCAACGATGATAAACCGTACGATCGGTTCATCACGGAACAAATCGCCGGCGACTTACTCCCTGCAAAAAACGATCAGCAGTGGACTGAAAACTTGATCGCAACGGGATTCCTGGCCATCGGCCCAAAATCCCTCTCCGAGCAAAACCCGCGTCAGTTCCAAGCGGACTTGATCGATGAACAGATCGATACAACATCCCGCGTCGTGCTAGGACTTTCGGTCGGATGCGCTCGCTGCCACGATCACAAATTCGATCCTATCCCGCAATCGGATTACTATGCCCTCGCGGGTATCTTTGACAGCACGGAAACCCTCTACGGTGGAACCCGAAGTATCCGGAATCGCCATCCCTCGGATTGGATTCGGTTGCCCGTTCAAGACACCCAGTCGATCGATCGCCCGATCTCTCCGGACGAATTGGCTTCCATGAAGAAAGAACTTCAAGAGAAACAGGCGGAATTGGCCGAGGCACGCCGCGCTCAACGGTCGGGAACGCCTACTCCCGATAACAGCAATCGGAATACCAGCAATGGGACACGACCCGTAAACCCGCAAATCCAAGTTGGCGTGCTCGATCAGATGGTTGCGCAATTGAACGCACGCATCAATAGCGTCGATGAAAAGGGCAAACCGATATCGTTCTGCATGGGGGTTCAAGACGACGATCAACCACGAAATGCCAGAGTGCTCATCCGCGGCGAAATCGACCAACCCGCCCAAGAAGTACCTCGAGGATTTGTCCAAGTCCTCGGCGGAAAAACACCGAAACTATCAGCGCGATCATCGGGCCGGAAGGAACTCGCGCAATGGATGGTTTCCAACGAGAATCCGTTGGCGGCTCGTGTCATGGTCAATCGCATCTGGAAGCACTTGATCGGTAAACCCTTGGTTCGCGACCCAGACAACTTCGGAGCTTCTGGCACTCCACCAACCCATCCCGAGCTTTTGGACTTCATGGCCATCGAGTTCATGAACAACAGTTGGTCTGTCAAGCAGATGATTCGCAGCATTGCGACCTCTCGAGTCTATCGACTCTCTTCATCGTATGATCCGACACGTTTTGAATTGGACCCAGAGAACCATTGGGTTGCCCGTGCAAACTCGAAGCGATTGGATGCCGAGGCGATTCGAGACGCGATGCTCGCGGTAAGTGGGCAACTCGATCTGAAACCTCCTAAAGCATCACTGATCGCAACCTTTGGTTCTACCGTCATGGGCCCCAATGGACCTCAGAACATCCCTCTGCTATTGGCCAATGCGACCAACCCGAACGATCCGAACGCCTCAACCCGAGCGAATGCGATGCGCAACATGATGGGCCAAGGCAGCTTTAGGAACCCCAACGCCAATGTCTTTGAAACACCCAATTACAAGAGGTCGGTTTATCTACCGGTCGCAAGAAATGCTCTTCCTAGAGCCCTTGATGCATTCGACTTCGCCGAACCAAGCTTACTGGTAGGGGAACGGGAAGTATCCAATACCGCCGAACAAGCCCTCTACATGCTCAACAACCCCTTCGTCGTGGAACTCAGCGATGCGCTGGCCCGAAAAGCCATGACGCAATCCAAAGAGCCGAGGCAACAAATCGTCCATGCATTCCAACTCGTCTATGGCCGCCCACCCACCAGCAACGAAATGAACGCCGCGAACCGTTTCTACCGTCAATCGAACGAGACACGCACCTCGGGCAAGAAAGACGAGGCGGCTTTCCGTTGGCTCAGTCAATTCTGCCAAGCGTTATTCGGCACTGCGGAGTTCCGCATCGTCAATTGATCCTGAACACTCAGCCCTTTTTGGTCTATTCACAGCGAATCCTAATCAAACGTTAGGATAGTCCATCATGATGCCAGCAATCACCCGCAGACAGATCCTTCAATGCGCCTCGGCAGGATTCGGATATTTGGCATTCGCCGGCATGAGCACCCTCGCTTCGCGGCGAAGTAAGGCCGATGATTCGTTGGCTACAGGTCCAAACAACTCGAACACGAGCAGCAATCCGCTCGCCCCGAAACAACCTCATTTCAACGCCTCGGCGAAAAGGGTTTTGTTCCTGTGCATGCAAGGAGGACCGTCGCACATCGACACGTTTGATTACAAGCCGCAACTGGCGAACGATGAGGGGAAAAAAGGGCGGAATAACGCGGCGAAACTAATGCCGTCTCCATGGAAGTTTTCGCAACGCGGCAAGAGCGGCTTGTGGATCTCGGAGCTTTTTCCAGAACTGGGTAAGCACTCCGATGAGATGTGCTTGATTCGCTCCATGCATTGCGACCAACCCATCCACCCACGTGCGATGACCCAAATGCACACTGGAAATGCACAGTTCGTTCGCCCGTCGCTTGGAGCATGGACACTCTACGGACTGGGAACCGAAAACGAAAGCTTGCCAGGTTTCATCGCGCTCAATCCCCAAGTCGCCTCCTCCCAAAATTACGGCAGCGCTTTTCTACCCGCGATTTACCAAGGAACCAAAGTGGGCCGCCCGCAAGCACGACGCGGCGGGATGGCGCGAGGGGATTCACCCACCAATGCGATTCCCGACCTCGCAAATTCTCGCCAATCCCGCCAATCGCAACGCGCCCAAATCGACTTCATTCAAAGCTTGAACCAACAGAAACTGGCCAGGGATGTTGTCGACCCCAATGTCGAAGGAATCATCGAGTCGTACGAACTTGCTTTTCGCATGCAGGATTCTCTGCCCCAGCTCATGGATCTTTCCGGGGAATCCGAAAAGACCTTGGCTCTCTACGGTGTTGGAAAAAATCCGACCGATGGTTTCGGAAAACAATGCTTGATGGCCAGACGGTGCCTCGAGGCTGGGGTGCGGTTCGTCGAATTAAGCCATGGCAACTGGGATCATCACCAACGGCTTCGCACCTCACTGCCTGAGAACTGCGAGGAAATCGACCAGCCCATCGCAGGTTTGCTCACCGACCTGAAACAACGCGGAATGCTCGACGATACGCTAGTGATATGGGGTGGTGAGTTCGGGCGCACCCCCGACGCACAAAACGGGGATGGACGAGACCACAACCACAAAGGCTATACGACATGGATGGCCGGAGGAGGCGTCCGAGGGGGATTCTCCTACGGAGCCACCGATGAGCATGGTCGTGAAGCTGTCGAAAACAAGTGCCATATTCATGATTGGCATGCAACGATCCTGAACCTTTTAGGTCTGGACCACGAACAGTTAACCTATCAGTATGCCGGTCGAAATTTCCGATTGACCGATGTCTATGGTTCTGTGATGGAAGCGATCAAAAGCTAATGCACGCAGGCTGTTCGCGCTCATAATTCACCCTTTATTCATAAAACCATAACACTCCAGCGTCTTCCTAGCGAGCATTGTTTGGATCTCGTGAAGATAGGATGAATTTAGCTTTCTAGCCGTATACCGCCGAGCCAACCTGGATATTCTTCCCAAGTCGTGTCCGCGATCGATTGAGAATCGCGAAGACAATTATTCGAATACAGCGGAGTTTTTTATGTTGCGACGGTTGGGTAGGAAGCGGCCTATTCGGGCTGCGTTTACGTTGGTGGAACTTTTGGTAGTTATCGCCATCATCGGTATCTTGGTCGGTTTGCTGCTTCCTGCAGTCCAAGCCGCACGCGAAGCAGCTCGCAGGATGAGCTGCTCCAATAACATTCGGCAAATAGGTCTTGGCGTACTAAATCACGAGTCAGCTTACAAAAAACTTCCTAGCAGCGGTCAATGTGGATCGACCGGCAGCACTACCACTGCCTACATGATCCATTCGACGGCAACACAGATTCTGCCGTACATCGAACTAGTTAACTTGTACAACATGTTCGATCATAACACTGTTCCTTCGCTGCATTATGGTGCTACCGCATCGGGGTCCAATTGGTTGACTCCGAGTGGATGCTTGGTGCATCGTAATGCGAAGGGCAAGAGCTATGACGACCCGACCCATCCATCTGGCCAGATCGCAGCACAAACCTCGGTCCCAACTTTCCTTTGCCCATCGACCCCGCTCGATCAAGGCACTCGAGATCCAGTAGACCGACTCGGTGGAATCGACTACATGTTCGTGGATTTGAGCGACGTTGATCACCGACCTGGTTCCCCGACATTCGGTGCTCGCACTCCCTCCGGCGATCCACAAATTGCTGAAATGCGAGTGTCAGGCATGCTCGATTGTGAAAGCAGCAAAATGGCCGCCTCGACCGATGGAACTGCGTACACGATGATGTGCATTGAAGATGCTGGTCGAGCCCATCCAAATGTTGCAAAGTTCGGTGCACTTTCGGCACGTAAAACTCCTGTGAGCAGCCCTGCATTCAGCGTTGGATGGATGGGTGGAACATCGCTTGGTCGACACATGTACGCGTGGGCTGACGCAGATGCAGTGACCAACGGTTACTCGGGTCCGAGCAACGCGGTTTCGCCAGGAACACGCACTGCGAAAATCAACAACTACAGCCAAGTCCTCGGCGGGCCTCCAGAGTGCCTCTGGTCGGTCAATAACTGTGGACCTAACGATGAACCTTACGCATGGCACGGATCTGGATCCAATGCGGTGTTCGGAGACAACTCGGTACGGTTCCTGTCCGCGAACACGGATGGTATCATCCTCAAGTGGATGATCGGCCGTAATGATGCCCAAACCTATGCTGTTGAAGAGTAGGAACTCAGCTGAATGAACAGACTTTGTTTGCTTTTGATTTGTGTTTTGTTCGCAGGATGCGGTTACAAGGCTCCGTTGCTGGATCAACCCGTCGCGGTGTCCGGAAAACTAACCATTGCCGGTAGCCCATTAGGAGGAGTCACCTTGATGCTCCAACCTTTGCAGGCCGGCCACCCAGGAGTTCTCCCTGTCGGTGACGACGGTAACTTCACGGGAAACTTGGTCCCTGGCAAGTACGCTTACTACGTGACCAAGGGGGAATCAGCACCTCTTCCAGCAAACATCGATGCGAAGCTCCTTGAGGCGGACATGGGACGAACGGTCACCGTTCAACCAGGCCAGCCGCTGGATATTTCGCTCTAAGTAACCTTAGCAAAAACTAAAATTCACAAAGCGGGAAGCGGTTGAAAGACCACTTCCCGTTTTTCGTTGGCTGAAGGATCTTTTTGAGCCCTCAAGCCCGCCTACGATCCTCCCATGAAACCTTAATCCTCACATTCGGCAAAACCGTTCGATCGCGCATCATGCGAACAGAACGGGAGAACTCTCCCCATCAACGAGTTGGTTGGGGCGAAATCCGAAAGCTAGTTTTCATCTGTCCCCCTCGTTTTCTCGGAGTATGTCTATCGGATCCACTTGTAACGATTGTTCGCACCATGATGTCTCACCGATTGCTTCGCAGTTTGTTATTATCCACCGCTTCTCTCGTGTCAGCCGTGCTGCTGGCCCTATGCTCTCTCACTCTCTGGGAGAAACAATGCGAAATCCGCGACCAAAGGAATCTGGACCGACTCAATGGATTGGTTGCTCAGTACCGAACTCAGACGGGCCGCTGCCCTGATATCAACATGATCGAACTCTTTCGGAGCGGAATGTCGGACCAACGGCTTCATAAGACCCCCTACGGCGGTTACTACCAAATCGATGTTTCTCAGATGGTGGTCTACAACCCGCAAAAACCGCGACCGCGCGACGGAATCGCGATCGGGCGCCGGTAGCTTGGAGGGTCGCTCGGGATCGGTTACCCTGACGGCTTGGAAAACTAGTTCCCAGCCTCCCTCCTCCCGAGATCCGCCCTCCCCCGCATGCCAAAAAAAGCTCGTACTTCCTCGCAACAACCCTCGTTGCCTCTCTTTGAACAAAGTCTCGGTGAACCGAACCAGACGAACCTCGAGCCCAACGAAACCTCAAACATTGTTGAGCTCCAGGCGACCGTAGAAACGTCAACCGACGCGGCCACGCCACTGGCAACCGAGGAGATTGCGGCCGAGCAAGCCGAGAATCCCGTGCCGAGCGATTTGGTGATTCTGGTCGACTCGCATTCGCTCATCTACCAAGTATTCCATGCACTCCCTCCAATGACCAGTCCGCATGGGCTCGAGGTCGGCGCCGTTCAAGGGTTCCTTCGCGACATCGCGAATCTCCTACAGCAATGGAACCCTAATTTCTTAGTCTGCGCCTTCGATGAATCGGACATCACCTTTCGCAACGAATTGTACGACCAATACAAAGCCCATCGCGATGAAATGCCCGAAGCGCTTCGCGCCCAGATCGGATTGATCCACGACAGCTTAGACATCCTCGGGATCCCAAAGATTTCTGTCTCCGGCTTTGAAGCCGACGATATTTTGGCCGCGCTGGCCGATCAAGCAGAATCGTATGGGGCCCGCGTCCTCTTGGTCACTAGCGACAAGGACTGCAGGCAGTTGATCACGCCGTTGACCTCGATGCTGAACCTGAGAAAAAACGAACTCTTCGGAGCCAAGGAACTCAAGGAAATCTGGGACATACGTCCCGACCAAGTGGTCGATTTTCAAGCGTTGGTAGGGGACTCGGTGGACAACGTGCCCGGCGTCCCATCGATCGGTCCCAAGGCGGCGCAGCAACTGCTCGAGCAATTCGGTTCGCTGGATGCAATCTACGAAAACATCGACCAAGTCAAAGGGGACAAGAAGCGTGAAAAGCTTCTCGAACATCGCACCGATGCCTATCTCAGCAGAGACTTGGTTCGACTCCGCAAGGATTGTCCCATCGCGCTCGAGTGGCCGCAAATGCGTCCTCGGTCTGCCAACAAGGAGGCCCTGGAAAAACTCTTTCGAGATCTCGGCTTTCGCCGCCTCGCGGATGTGTTCCTAGCAATCTCTTCGAATGGGAACACGGCCACGGAACAAGCCGTCCGAGAAAGCAAACCAGCGCGTCTGGTCACCGATCACTACCAACTCATTCAATCCAACGAGGACTTGGTTCAACTCGTCCAGACATTGCGGCAACACCCGCGGATCGCGATCGATACCGAAACCACCTCAACACGCCCACGCGACACATCGCTGGTCGGCATCAGTCTGTGCTGGGCACCCGGTAACGCCGCATACATTCCGATTTTGGCGCCAGCTCCATCGGCATGCCTTCCACTCGAGACGGTTCGAGCACTTCTAGCGCCACTGCTCGCGGACGAATCGTTTCAGTGGATTGGACAGAACATCAAGTTCGATGCGATCGTTCTTAATAGCCACGGGATGCCCATTGGAACCGCCAACGTGGATACGATCCATTTCGACACGATGGTCGCGGATTACTTGCTCGATGCAGGGGGCCGCAATCACGATTTAGGGGACATCGCCAAACGTTGGCTCGGTGTTGAAACCATCTCGATCCAATCGTTGATAGGCACCGGCCGCAATCAAATCACCATGGATCGCGTCCCGTTGGATCTACTCGCGACTTATGCCGCCGAAGATGTCGACATCCCTATCCAGATCTACGACTCCATGCGAGAGAGACTCGCGTCGGAATCGCTCCTCAAAGTGATGGAACAACTTGAGCTACCCCTCATCGGCGTTCTGGCATCGATGGAGTTTACGGGGATAAAAATAGACACGGATCGCCTCGAGCAACTTCGATCGCAGTTCGCAGGACAGCTGGAAACGATTCGGCGGCAGATCATGGAAATCGCGGGTGAGGAGTTCAACCCCGACAGTCCCAAGCAACTCGGGTTCCTGCTCTTCGAAAAACTGCAACTGCGGGTCGTCAAAAAGACAAAGACCGGCCCCAGTACCGACGCAGAAGTTCTCGAGGAACTGGCTTCAGAACACCCGCTCCCTGCCAAGATTGTCGAGTATCGGCAATTGGCGAAACTGCTCAGCACCTATGTCGAGGCATTACCCCGTTTGGTCAGCCCGGTCACGGGGCGGGTCCATACTTCGTTCCGACAAGACACGGCGGCCACAGGCCGCTTGAGCAGCGTCGAACCCAACCTTCAAAATATCCCGATTCGAACCCCCGAAGGCCGCTCTATTCGGTCTGCATTTGTTGCCGGACATCCCGGTTGGCGTTTACTAACCGCCGATTACT
The DNA here is from genome assembly GCA_903892355.1 of uncultured Pirellula sp. Taxonomy (GTDB): domain Bacteria; phylum Planctomycetota; class Planctomycetia; order Pirellulales; family Pirellulaceae; genus JBKCUI01. The sequence continues at coordinate 46,422 of CAITIE010000134.1, forward strand.
CGCAGATCGAATTGCGGGTCCTCGCCCATTGCTGCGGCGATCCGAATCTATGCGATGCATTTGAAAAAGACCTCGACATTCATACCAGTGTCGCAGCCCAAGTCCATGGCGTGCCGCTGGCCGAAGTTACCTCGGCCATGCGACGGAGCGCGAAAGCCGTCAGCTTTGGTATCCTCTATGGACAAAGCCCCTTTGGGCTCGCCAAAGGGCTCGGGATATCCCGGACCGAAGCGAGCGACTTTATCGATGAATATTTCGCTCGCTATCCCAAGGTTCGCGAATTCATTGCGTCGACCCTGATCGATTGCAGGACTCGCGGATTTGTGGCGACAATGTCGGGACGAAAGAGGTACCTGAAGGGCATTCGAGATTTTGCTACGCTTGACGAACAAAAGAAAAAACAACTGCTCGAGCCAGAGCGGATGGCCGTAAACACTGTCATCCAAGGCTCCGCGGCGGACATGATCAAAATGGCAATGATCAGCATCGCCAAACGTCTCCGTCAAAACCCATTGCCTGCCAACATGCTCCTGCAAATTCACGACGAGCTGGTTTTCGAAGTCGCACCGGATTCGGTCGATACGCTCGCTGCATTAGTCCGGGAGGAAATGACCCGCGTCATGCCTTTGACGGTACCATTGAAGGTCGACGTCAAAGTCGGAAATAATTGGGCGGAGTGCGAACCACTATGAAACGGTCCGTGGTACTCGGAATCCTGGGCGGAGTCGCAAGTGGCAAAAGCGAAGTAACCCGCCGACTCGAAGCGCGTGGTGCACATGTCATCCACGCCGATAAGATCGGCCATGAAGTGTTGCGCGAGAAAGAAATCCGAGATCGGTTGGTCCAGCATTTCGGGTCCGATATCCTCTCTCAGAAAACCGGCGAGATCGATCGAGCGCGTATGGCGCAACTCGTCTTTGGCAACGATACCATCGCCACCGAGAATCGACGATTCCTAGAAGGCGTCGTTCATCCTCGCATCCGAACCCTTATCGCGGAACGTCTGGATTCTATCCAACAAACCATTGCTCCGAACGAGCGGCCGCAGATCGTAGTGCTCGATGTGCCACTGCTGATAGAATCCGGATGGAACAAACGCTGCGATCGCATCCTCTTTGTTGACACCGACGAAGAGATTCGCCTTAAGAGAGCGATGGCAAGAGGCTGGACAACCAACGAATTTCGAGATCGCGAAGCAGCTCAACTACCCCTCGACCAAAAACGCCAAATCGCAACGGATACCATCGATAACAATGGCCCCATCGCTTCGCTCGATCAGCGAATCGATCAATTCATAAACACACTCACCAACCCTTAGATAACTTGCAAAGTTCTTCGCTATGAATCATTTGCTCCGATCCATCCTAGATAAATCGCCCGTTTCCTCCATGCTGATTGCTGTTTCGACCTGCTGCGTTTGCTTCGCTGCGTCGACACTCGGACAGGATCCCAAGGACCTTAAGAAGAATATCCCTCAAGATATTGCGGGCAGGATCGAAAACGAAAATGCATATTATGGGTTGATTAAAGACTCATTGAATTTCCACTGCGACTTCAATCGAAACGGCGATGCGATTCGCTCCGTAGGCGATGGCCGAATCTACACCAACGAATCGTTGCAGCGCAAAGAATGGATTCTAGGGATCCAACGCAAGGATGTCTCGATCGTGGAAGAGGGTGGGGTGGCACTCGGGCACCTGCGTTTTTCCGACAAATCGCCTCAGGTCCTTTCCTTCAAGGGCGAAGCGATGCATCCAATGGGTACGAATTGGTCTGGGACAGTCAGTTTTTGGATGCGATTGGATCCAGACAACGATCTCAAACCTGGATATTGCGATCCGATCCAAATCACCGAGAAGGCGTGGAATGACGGCGCGCTGTTTGTCGACTTCGACAAAGACCTACCGCGAGACTTTCGACTCGGCGTTTTCTCCGATTTGAAGTTCTGGAACCCCGAGAATACGCCTTGGGAGAAATGGCCCGTTGAACGTCGCCCGATGGTCACGGTCAAGAAACCACTTTTCACGCGTCAGGCATGGACCCATGTTGCGTTTTCAATTTCAGGCGTGAACGCAGCCGACAAATCCAATGCAAAAGCGACTCTTTTTATCGACGGGAAATCCCAAGGATCGATCGATAGCCCAATGCAATTCACGTGGGATAATAGCAAAACGGCAATCATGATCGGCATCGAATACATCGGAGACTTTGACGAACTGATGATCTTCGACCGCGCACTCAATGAAGCGGACGTGCAAACCATCACCAATCATTTTCGCCCTAAGAATCAGGGGAGTCCGTAGGGCTAATGAACGCCCTGTGACGCGGATGACGCAACCCTGTGCTTTTGATTATTTAAGCCGCACGACTCGATCAGCTACGATTTGCTTGGCGGCGAGGTTAGGAATGTAGCCCTTCACTCCGTAGACTGTCACTGGCTGTTGCAGGTATCGCCGCAGGTTAAGCCCCGTGGTCGCACGGACATAGGCAAGGACATTGCCCGCATCATCGGTCAACGCGAACTCCGGTTGTCCCTGGACCGACGTATGGACTCCTACAAGCCACCCTGAAATCTCCGATGCTGATTCTCCAACGCGCATGGGGACCGCTTCGGTGTAGGGAGCCGTAGGTGCGACGGAGTTACCATTGGCATTGGACAAGGAAAAATCGCTTGGATAAGCCGCATTTGGTGCCGCCGCATTGGCGGAAACAGTACCAACACCGTTGAGTGCCATCGTACGCTGGCGAATCGATTCAAATCGTTCGATGCGCTCGAGCAGCAGTCGCGCCTCACCTCGAATCAGCGGCGTGGAACCTTGTTCCACCCACACGCCGGCAGCGTCTCGCAACGGTGCGAGATTCCATTCCGCAGTAGGCTTGCTCACCATCGCGGATAACTGGACGAGCGCCTCTTGGACCTGTGGGGTTTGGAATCGATCGGGTTGATCGTACGCCACGTCCGACATCGTCGGATTCGATTGGTTTCGATAATCGGCCATAGCGACTCCCGCTCCGGGTGTCATCGCGCCCGATGCAGTCTGGATATCGCTTCCGGCTCCACCGAAAAGTGGTTCTTTGGAATTGATAAGATCACTGAACAAACCGCCCGTAGATCCGCTGCCATTGGCGGCACCACCAGCATAGTATTCCCCACCCATCGATCGACGAGGTGGTCGTGGAAGACGGTCTAGGCGGTTCGAACCAAAGGGAGTCGTGCCATAATTGGTCGCCCCGTAGCCCGAGTAAGCTCCACTATTGCGGTCGGTATAAGGAGCGGGCCGTGCTTCCCCACGAGCGCTGCGTCCACTTGTGTTTTTCGTGCGACCGGCGTTCGGACTGACATCGACAACGCTCAGTCCCAACAGTCCTAAAACGTTATCCATTGGACCGGTTTCCGAGCCGACCACATTCTGCCCACCAGCTTTCGATTGCTGCATCGCTCGCCAGTGCTTTTCGTCGAGTGAATGTGGATCGACAACTTTCTTGGTCGATCCACTTGCTTTTTGGACAGGGGAAGAACCGCTCTTCACCAGCGAATTGAGAGAACCATTCGCCCCCTTGCTACTTCGTTTCGCCGTTGATCCTCCCGTCCGTGAACCGGACTTGTTGCGGTCTCCGAGGTAGATTCCCGATTGCTGCATTTCGCTTTCGATTTGTTTCTGCTCGCGTCGAATCTCGCGATCAACTTTCTCGAGTTGCTCCGATTCATCCGACCAAACCAACTCCCCTGAGTCCGAACCGACTGCGTTATCACCAGCACCTTGTGGCGGCGCCTGATATCCAGCTTGCTTCACCGAACCATCGGCTTGATTGCCGGTCCGGATGGGCTTTTGACCTACACCATTTGCCGAGGCAATCCGATTGGATTCCGCGGGTACAGGCTCCTCGCTCAACGAACTGCTCCGCACCCATCGAAATTCTCCCTGAGGTGGAGCGATCTTGAACCAAAGCTTCTTGTCGTCGTCGTGCCCGCGATAGGCTTCTCCCACAATCGAGACCGATTGACCTTTTACCAACTCGGTCTGGTAGAGCAACTGCTCGTTCTTGGTCGTGTTGCTGCCAACCCATGCCGCCACCTTTTCAACCGACACCTCAGCGGCCCGGCCACTGGGAAGCAAGTAAACCGAATCGGCAGGGACCCAATTATGGCTTCCTTCGGGAGGACGTACTCCGGACCAACCATCGGCTGTCTCGATATAGACTTCGAGCGACTGTCCTTTGTTGAGCACCACGGTGGAATAGTATTGTTCACCCGGTCCGCATCGCACCGTCGCTCGTGGACTGTGTACGAATCGAGTCATTGCCTTTTCGTAGGTCTTCGCTTCGGACGCAACTGTTTTTTTGGTTTGGTTCGGGACAGGATTTTTATCAGTTCCTTTGTCGCCTGCCATAGCATGCATCGATGATATCGCGACGAATGCCATGAGAATCCGCAACGCGACTGAAGAAGCGTCCAACGCAAAATCGGCTCGCAATTCGCCAAAACGGTTTGCAGTCAGTTTTATACTCATGATTGAAACTCCTTTTCCTGACGTCCTCGATTTAGCGATGTGTGGTTCGCGCTGAATCCGCCGCTAGAAGCACTTGATTGATTTGCTCCGCAACACGGTTGTCAGACTCTTTCATTTTCAATTGACGCAGTTTCTGCAATGCTTCTTCGTCCGCCGTTGCCCCCAGCAGGCTCACTGCTCGCAATCGAACTTCGCGATCCGAAGATTCGGCCATCCATGCGAGCCACGGGACAGGGTTCAAACCAGCCACACGCACCAGTTGATCCATCGCTTGCAAACGCTCAGCAACGGAACCGCGAGCCAATTCCAACCCAAGCTCCAAATGCTCGGGCTGTACGCCTCGACGCTGCAATTCCTGGGCTGCTTGTGTCACCATGCGGTCCTGCCGGCTCTCAAGCAGTCGCAATAACTTGTCCTGAGGCAGCTTTCGAATCCCTCGCAGCGTTGGCTCGTCGGATTCCTCATCGCTCGGCAATGGATTCGGCGCGATCTCGACAACCGCTTTGGAGGCAATCAATCGCGAGTCCACCGAACCCTCGGCATCTGAAGCAAGATCAATCAAGGATGCGGTTGCACCTTTTTGTGATTCCGAACCGAGATCAATCTTCGAGGGTTCTAGTCGAGGCAAGATAGATTTTTGCGAGGCAGCCAACTGCATGGGCTCGGGTCCTCGCGAGTCGCTCAATCGACGCGAGGAACCGCTATCATCTTTCCTCGGTCGACTGGTTGTTTGTGTCGAAGCATGGACAATCTCCACATCCGAAGACTCATTGGAATTGCCATCGCCGATCCACGTTGTCTTGGGAAGCGACGGAACCGGTGGTTGGTTATCGGTCGGTTGTCGCAATCGGTTCCCGTTCGATGCTACCCCAGGCCCAGCCATTGATGGCGCCGCAACGGATCGCGCCGAAACTATTGGGGCAGAGACCACTGGCGTTTCCTCATCATCCGACAAACGAATCTTTGTCAGTGCGGAACCGCTCGACGAAGCCATTGGCAATGGGGACATCGGTAATGGGTCCGCCAACGACGATGCCGCGATCCATTGGTTCAAGCTTTGACGGACAGGAGCATCTCCACGTACCTCTTCCCCAAATCCGGCCAACAATCGCGATGCGAGGACTCCTCGCATCATGACCAACTCACGGTCATCGGCAGATAGTGTTTGCAGCAACTGACTCAACGCAATCCGCTGTACATTCGCGGAAGGAATTGCCGGGAGTCGATCGACGCGATCTTTTAGAATTTGAAAGGCGATCGCCCGACGAGTCGCATCGGCATTCCCTAATTGGCCGACGAGGATTCGATTCGAATCATTGGCCGTTTCGCTCAGTGCTACGATGGCTTCGAGCGTTTCCTCATTGGTATCTGGAAGTTGAAGCAGTCGATTCCATTCCCAACATAAAACCTGCTTCGATAGTGCTTCCCAATGGAACGCAGCCGCACCGCCGACACCGATCAGGCTGGCTACAAAAAAGAAGCCGCCCCATCGGGACCTCTTTCTCGTCTGCGCCCGCGAACTCGGCCGGTGTTCCGACAGGTTCAACGCACTCGCAACCTCAGCGTCACTAGTTCGCTGATGGTGGGATTTCCGAGCGTGGACAGGCTCAGATACGATCGGTGCGGTTGGGGCAGGCCCCAACAACCAATCGACATCGATCTGTACTTTTTTGTGACGTGATCTTCGGAATGAGATCATGGCCATCCTGGTCTAAAAACACCTTACCCGAGTCCTTCGGGCCTTTTTCTATGCAGTGCGTATAGAGTTCTCAGGAAGAGGAATCAAGTGGAAGTCTGGCCAGCTGGCAACCTGGATAAGATAGGCCTCTTGGCACATGAATGATTCTCCGAAATGCTCGCAAAGAAAGCGAAATTAGAGAGCAAATATAGACAGCAAATCGGCCTTTACGCATCTACCTAGCCAGAAGGATTCTCGCCAAGCTTCTTTAGCTTGCGGTCCAGGGTGGAGCGTTCAATCCCAAGGATTGCTGCCGCGCGATTTTTCTGTCCACCCGTGTGCTTCAACGTGGCTTGGATATGTTCATTCTCGATGTCGTCGAGTGTGCGTTCTCGGTATTCAACAGTAGATCCCGCAGGCTCGCGATGGCTCGCACCGGGAACTTGGAGATACGACAGCGCTAGATCCTCGGGTTCGGCGAGATCCCCCGGTGCCAAAACGAATGCTCGTTCGATACAATTCTTCAACTCACGAACATTGCCTGGCCAGTGGTAGTCGAGCATCGCTTTTTGGGCCCTGGGGCTGAAACCTCGCGGTCCATGCCCCGACTGATTCCGGAACTGGTGGAGAAAAAACTCCGCCAGAGGCATGATGTCATCCACTCGTTGCCGGAGCGATGGGACTCGCAACTCGATCACACGCAATCGAAAGTAAAGATCCGATCGAAAATCCCCGTCCTTGACGGCTTGTTCGAGATCCCGATTGGTGGCTGCAATGACACGCACATCGACCTTTACGGGTTTACCTCCACCCACACGTTCGAAGGCCTGTCCCTCGAGAACCCGAAGGAATTTCGCTTGGATCTCCAAACTCATTTCTCCGAGTTCATCGAGCATCAACGTACCTCCGTTCGCCAACTCAAATTTACCAAGTTTGCGGTCGGTAGCACCGGTGAACGCCCCTTTCTCATGGCCAAAGAGTTCGCTTTCCAGGAGTGTTGGCGTCAATGCAGCGCAATTGATTGCAATGAACGGGCCTGTAGCGCGCGGGCTGCGATCATGAATAGCGCGGGCTACGAGTTCTTTTCCCGATCCACTCTCTCCGCGGATTAAGATCGTCGCTTGGGTTGGTGCCACGCGTGCAACTTGCTCTCGCAGTCGCTTCATGCTTTCAGAGTTGCCGACCCAATCACCATGGCCAACCCTTTTTTCCAATTCATCCAACCGCCCTTTGGCCGAGGTCAATTTTGTCTCAAGTGTCTGTTGCTTGAGAAGGTTCTTTAGCGAAACGGCGAGCACATCCGCAATCGCAAGCGAAACCTCGAGATCATCGGGCGTCAGATCCGGCTCACCGCGGCGGGAATAAAGATGGATCAATCCAAAAAGGGATGCGTCGATCCGCAAGGGTGCGACGATGACACTGGAGGTGTTCAGCACATGGCTCGATGCATTCCCATCTTGCCCCAATAGCTCTTCATCGGTGGCGATGTTCCGAGCGAGCAGTGCTGACGAGTCACGCTTGAGAGTGCCTAGTATCGTCTCGGATACTGGATGATAGGCTCGCCCACTATTTTCGTGCGCCGCAAGCACAATCAAGGCTGGATCGGCACTCGATGGTTCAGCGGTAGCTGCAGGGGTCTTACCAGACTTTTTCGTACCGGCTGCGGAGTTGCTTTCGCCGGGCCCCAATCGCAGTACTCCTCCAGCGCTACAGCCCACGGTTTGCAACAGCCGCCGAAGCGCCAGATCGCAGGCCTCAGAAATGGAGGATTGTTGGGCGAGTTCGAATGCCAATTGCAACAGCTCAACTGCGACTGGCGGCTGAGCTCCGAGCGTTTCACCTTTTGGTGCTGCTGTGGGAGTATTGACGTTCGCAGAAAGTTTGCCACCTGCATTCGCGATGGGTGCCGCCTCAGGTGACTTCCCAACGGTTGCACCTTGGGGAATTTCACCATCGAATACTCGAGACTCCAAAAGGGCGGCCTTCGACTGACGATGCGTGATCGCGGGAGCGATATCGGATTGTGTTTGCGCTGGAGATCCAGCGTTTCCCGGTTCGCCCTCGGGTGGAGGGGGGACGAAATCTTCCAGGGAGTGAACGAAGGTCATACGGCACGAAGCCACGGCGATTTGATTGCCCGGGGCCAATATTCTCTGGCCTTCGATCTTCTCACCATCCACGGTTGTCCCGTTTCGGGAGCCTAAATCCCGGACAAACCAATCCTGATTTTGAAAAAAAACCTCCGCGTGGCGGCGGCTGGCCCGCTCATCCGCGACCGGGATTTCATTGGAAGAAGCCCTTCCAATGACTAGGGAACGGCCATTTTCCAGGCGAAACACGTCGGTCCACCGATTTCCTTGGCGAATAATGAGGTAAGCGGACCGTCTGTTTGGTTGCATCGCGGGACGAGTGAAATAAACTGGAGTAGGAATGGTGGGGGTTTCCCCCGTTCCATCGTAGCACAAACTTCTCTCAAACTAATGGAGTAACGCACATGCGATTTCAAGCTTTAGCCATACCGAGTTCTCGGTGGACCCGGATGCTGGTCTTTGTTTGCGTTGCATGCGCCGTGCATCTCCAAACAGCCCAAGCCCAATTCTTCCCCGGTCGAGGCGGATTCGGTGGGGTCGTCGGTGGGGTTCGAATCGATACCGACGGCGTCCTCCGCACGGCAACCCAGGAAGAACAAAATGAACTCCTCGATCAGATGCGAGTTCAGATGGTCGGAGCCCAGGGTGATTTGGCCAAGCCGACCGATCTTCGAATGATCTCGTTGAAGAAGATCCAAGAGATGGTCCTCGAGTCCATCCGCTCCAAGACACAGCTTCCAGAAGAAGTCCTCTACCTCGGCGGTTTGACCCGAGTTCAGTACGTATTCGTCTATCCAGAACGCCAAGACATCGTGATCGGCGGACCAGCCGAACCATGGCAAGTCGGACCGGCAGGAGCTGTTGTGGGCAAGGTATCGGGTAAACCGATCGTCTACCTCGACGACCTACTGACAGCCTTCCGCTATGTGTCGAGCGCCCGCCAAACACCCGTATCGGTCTCCATCGAACCGACCGAACAAGGCGTCCGCCGCTTGAACCAACTCATCAGCAATATCGGCTCCAACGCGAATCCCCAGCAACTGCTCCCCTTGCTCGCAGAAGCGTTTGGCCCACAGCAAATCAAGCTGACCGGTATCCCTTCGGATAGCCACATGGCTCGCGTTATCCTGGCTGCCGACTATCGTATGAAGCTCTACGGTATGAACTTGGCTCAAGCCCCAGTGAAGGGCCTGCCGAGCTACCTGGAGATGATCCAAAGCCGATCCAACGCATCGACCCAACTCCAAAACCGTTGGTGGATGGCATGCGACTACGAGTCGATTTCCCACAGCCGCGATCGCCTCGCTTGGAAAGTCAGTGGACCAGGTATCAAGACTCTCACCGAACAAGAAGCCTACGATCAGAACGGCGCCGCAAAGCAACTCGGCAAGGTCGATACGATTGCCAAGAAGTGGGCTGATCTTTTCACCAAGAAGATCGATGAGCTCGCCAAGGTCGACACAGTCTTCGGCGACTTGAGAAACGTGATGGATCTCTGTGTAATCGCAGCCATCATCGAAGGGCAAAATCTCCAATCCCAATCCGGATGCGATTTGTCGGGAATCCTAGGCGATCGCGCGACGGTGGAAACCACCAAGTTCGCGATCCCAACCTCGCTCGATCCACAAGTCAGCTTCTTGCAAACCGTTCAAGGTCTCTTGGTCTCTGCAAGTGGTGGGGTGATGATCGAATCCTGGCACGTCGCAACAACCACCACCGAAAATGAGACGGTGGCCGCAGCACGAAGCAAAGCTGCTCAATGGAACAGCAGCGATAGCTGGTTCCAGTAATCGCGATCGGATCACCCGTGGCTGCCTAGCAACCGTTGCCATCCAAGACTTTACTTAAAAGCACCGCACAGCGCGGTGCTTTTTTTATTCCCTGAATTAGTGTTAGCGGCCAGCTTTGCTCAAAGAATCGTCGTCGCTTGTCCGAGTCAGAATCCGATCGGTCAAATACGGGAATAACCTGGCCAACCAGACCAACGCTTTGCCACCGAGGCTGAGAATCATATCGCGTTTACTCTTCACCAACGCTCGGATTGCCAATTGAGCGACACGCTCTGGGGACATGCTTCCCAGAGATCGGCTTTGGGTATCAGGCTTGGTGTCCATCAGCGCATCGAAGAACTCGCTCCTCGTTGTGCTGGGACTGACCATGAGCACCTCCACATGGTGAGGGGCTAATTCTACTCGAATCGATTCCGACCAACCACGCATCGCAAACTTGGCAGCGCAGTATTCGCTCTTGTCGGGGACAGCTCGATGCCCGAGCACGGACCCAATATTGAGCACCGCTGGTCGAACCCCCTTGAGCAAGAGTGGCAAACAAATCCGAGTTAACTCGACAGGTGCAAAGAAATCGATTTCCATAACACGGCGCAATCGATCTGCTGACGCTTCGGCAAATGGCCCAATGGCTCCTGCACCTGCATTATTGACAAGCGTGTCAATTCCACCCCACTCGCGATCGCACCAAGCCACAATCGCCGCGCGATGTGATGGATCGGTCAAATCCCCTGGAAGAGCATAGATGAATGCACTTCCATTGGCATGCCCGGAGGTTGATTCGGAGATCAGCTGATCCAGCCTTTCTTTTCGCCGTGCGGTCACAAGCACTTTGGCGCCAGAGCGAACCAGTTGAAGTGCGAGTTGGTACCCGATGCCGCTCGATGCGCCGGTCACGACAACGCGCATGCCTTTGAGGTTTCGTTTCGCCAAAATAGACTCGCAACCCTAAGTAGTCTTGTCGGCCTCGTGGACCATCGAACCCGAATCACCCGAGCCCGAATCACCCGTATCGGAAACGCCGTAAGAGCGGAACGCAGAATCCTCAAGGGGCAGGTAAGTCGCAGCATCAGGGAGTCCGCGTTTAGCAGGTTCCGGTAACTTGCCCGACAACACCCGCATCTCGATCCCTTGGCCGGCCAATTTTCCAGCGGCCCCGATAGGCATTCGGCAATGAACCACCGCATGATCATCGTTGTATTGCTTGGAAAGAACCTCGGCATGCGAAGCCAACCACGAAATGGTCTTTCCATCCTGAATGGGGAGCTTCAGTTCCAACTCAACAAAGCTGGCGGTAAGCGCATCGCTAACACCCATAGCCAGAGCGCCGAGACCTTCTCCGGAACGGGCCGAGATGGCAATTGCGTTCGGGTAACGCTCGCGAACCAACTGGATGCGTTCACTCGCTCCTTCACAGTCCGATTTATTGAGGATCAAAAGCGTGTCTTTCTCATCGATCCCTAAGTCCTTGAGCACTTTGTACACCGAGGAAATCTGATGCAGTACCGACGGGTTGCTCGCATCGGCAACATGCAACAACAAGTCCGTTTGGCGTGCTTCTTCAAGAGTTGCTCGGAAACTCGCGATCAAATGGTGCGGCAAATCGCGGATAAAACCCACGGTGTCGCTGAGCAGAATCGGGCCCCATCCAGGCAACCTCCAACGGCGAGTGCGCGTATCCAACGTCGCGAAGAGCTTGTCAGCCGCCTCGACATCGGCACCGGTCAACGTATTCATCAACGTGCTTTTTCCGGCATTGGTGTATCCGACGATGGAAACACAGAATGTGTCATGACGGGACGCGACCTCGCGCGATTTACGCCGCTCCACTTTGGCCAGATCCGATCGCAAATCATGGATCCTTTTCTCTGCCAACCGTCGGTCGACTTCCAATTGCTTTTCACCAGGACCTCGCATTCCGACACCCATCGTTTGACGAGAAAGGTGGGTCCACATGCGTTTCAAGCGGGGCAGCGAGTATTCCAACTGCGCCAGTTCGACCGCCAACCGGGCCTCATGTGTTCGAGCATTCGTCGCGAAGATATCGAGGATCAATTCCGAGCGATCGATCACCTTGACGGAAAGCGCTTTTTCCAAATTCCGAGTCTGCGCAGGCGTTAAATCGTTGTCGAAAGCGACCACGTCTGCACCAGCCATCTCAAGTAGCCGCTCCAATTCAGCGACTTTACCTTTCCCCAAATACGTCGATTGGTCCGGTTGATCCCGTTTTTGGTATACGGTTCCAACGACCTCAATCCCTGCTGTTTGTGCCAATCCTCGAAGCTCATCAAACGGATCATCCGTTGTGAAATCGTGTGGCAAAATCAAACGAGCCAGTACGCATTTTTCACTCGCTAAACTTTGGGATCGATCGTGCGTTTGCACTGGGGTTTGTTGCTCCTGCTTTGGGGGGTGCTGTTTTATGGTTGCCTGGGATTTTCCGCAGCTTAAACCTTTTGAATTATAGCTCGAAGGTTTTTCCTAGGTTGCCGGCATGCGATCGTACCACGGTAGTTTCGGGCTGGAATCAAGGACGCATCGGGCGGAGACTTCGGCCAAATCTCCCATTTTTATGGACACATGGGTTCAGCCTCGGTTCATGACCTCCCATTTACCCGCCTACATTTTTTATGAGAAAAAACGCTTTCGTGCTGAGGACACATCAGCCACCCGGCAAAAAACCTCAGTCCGATCCAAACGAAATGAGAACCATTCGGTCCGCCTTGCGTAACTCATCTCGATGGAGTCCAATTTCGCATACACCCCTCAGATGCTTGATTGCCCGAATAGTTCAGATCTCCAAACTTCCACAACTTTCTCCCCGCGATATCGCAGGATATACCCCGATGAACCTTCGAACTCTCCTTGTTTTGTCCCTTGTGGCTTCCACGTCCCTATGGTTCGGCTGCGATGCGAAAAAACCGGTGAAATCGCCCCAGGGTGGTACAACCGCACATGATCATGACCATGACCACGGCCATGCTGACGACCACAAAGAGGACAAACACGATCATCCTGAGCATGGGCCCCACGGAGGGCATGTCGCTCACTTCGATACTAGCCCAACCACACACTTCGAGTGGGCACACGATGACGATGCGCACAAACTCACCGTTTATTTTGAAGAGTTGGTGAGTGCCGGTGCCAAGGTGGAATCGGTCGACGTCGTAGTAACCTCTGGTGGAACGGAGAAGAGTTTCAAACTCGCCTCCCTTGAATCGGCGAAAATCGCTGGCTCAATCTTCGAAGCAAAGGACCAAGAACTCCTTACTCTCGTGGGTGCCAGCGGCGATGACCCAAAGGGCGTTCAAGCCAAACTCGTCGTCACTATCGATGGGAAAAAGGAATCGGTTCTCCTCAAAGACGACCACCACCACCACTAGGCCTTACCTATTCCTCGAAGTGAGTCTCGTACCCGAGACCACACACTCCATCACTAGCTTCATCAATTACCAGCTTCGTCAATTACTAGCTTCGCCAATTACTAGCTACGCCATTGTCGTCCAGCGCCAACAACTCGCCTTACGGCGAGTTCTCACCTACCGTTGTCGAGTTACCGCTCGAATGCACACCTAGCTACGCATTCGAGCGTCTTTCCCATTTGCCATTCTGCATTTGGCTCGACAGCGCACTACGTCCCGATCCGCAAAGTCGATACAGCTTTCTCGCTGCCGATCCAGTCGAGGTGCTACGCATCGAACGTCCAACTGCGGATCCACTTGCAAACGCAGAGCGATGGTTGGAGAGGTATGCAACACCCAACATCGAAGGCCTACCACCATTTCAAGGCGGAGTCGCGGGCTACATGGCCTACGAATTTGGTAGGTGTTTCGAACGAATCCCCCCCGCGAGCCACGACGAATTCGGTTTGCCACTCGCAGTATTGGGACTGTACGATGTCGTGTTGGCTTGGGATCACAAAACCGAGCGAGCTTGGTTGATTTCCCAAGGCTTCCTGGAAGGGGCCAATACCCAATCGCGAGCACTTCAGGCCAATCAGCGAGCCGAGCGGTTTTTGAACCTTTTGAACGACGCCTCACAGTCCATCGAACTCGCTGAAATCGGCCCGAATTTCCATGCCATGGCTCACGGCCTTACAGCTCCTCAGTTTGAAACGCGACTCGGTGGAGGATGGCTTGGGAATTTCGATAGCCACGGTTACCGCGACGCGGTGCAAAAAGCCATCGAGTACATCCACGCCGGAGACATCTTCCAAGTCAACTTGTCTCAGCGTTTGCTCTGCCCGGCCCGCTGCGACTCGCAATCGCTGTATCGACAACTCCGATGCGTCAACGCGGCTCCATTTGCATCGTTCTTCGACATGGGTGTCGCTCAGATCATCAGCGCATCGCCGGAACGATTCCTCCGAGTCCACGATGGCTGGATCGAGACTCGTCCCATCAAAGGAACTCGCCGTCGTACCGGCGACCCTAATCGAGATCAGGAATTAGCAATCGAATTGCAATCCTCACCCAAGGATCGTTCTGAAAACATCATGATCGTCGACTTGCTACGAAACGATCTTTCGAGGATCGCCGATATCGACTCCCTCCGGGTCGATCAACTCTGCTCCATCGAGACATTTCCTTTCGTGCTGCACATGGTGAGTTCGATCCGTGCGAAACTCCGATCGAATGCTAGCTTCGGCGATCTCATCAGCGCCGTGTTTCCAGGTGGTAGCATCACGGGTGCCCCCAAAGTTCGCGCGATGGAGATCATTGCAGAACTCGAACCAACCGTCCGCGGACCGTACTGCGGCTCACTCGGTTACGCGAGTACCAACGGCCACATGGATTGGAACATTCTGATTCGCACACTTACGGCTTCCAGAGGATGGTGGCAGTTCCAAGTCGGAGGCGGCATCGTCGCCGACAGCATTCCGGAACTGGAGGAAGAAGAAACGTGGACCAAAGCCGCCGGGATCGTTGCTGCGATCCAAGCTTCGTTAGCGTCTAGGTAGCCATAGTCGGGGTGGTCGTCGGCTCTCGCAAGGATGCACTGGTACTTCCACGAACCTGGGATTCAAGCAAAACCGAGGAATTGCTTGGCGATCGCCATCCAAATCGGAATCGATAGCAACCCTACGACCGATGTACCAACAACCACAATCCATGCCGTCTCCACGTCCTGGTTGTAGAGCCGCGTCATCACGATCGGAAATGTCCCTGCCGGCATCGATGCTTGCAACAAGAGGACCTGTTTCAGCTCGTCGGTATCTGTTGTCCATCTAGCCAAAGCCAGCAAAAACAGCGGTAACAGCACCAAACGCAGGAGCAATGCGAACACCAACGGTTTCCAAGCCGTAGCAATTTGAAATCGGCTTGAATAGTCATAAATGATCGCCCCACCCAAGACCAAGGCCATGGGAACCGAACAACGCCCCAACTGCTGGCACATGTACATGAACGGCCCTGGAACCAACGCATCCCATCCTGTCTGTCGCAAGGCCACCGCGAGTCCGACCGACATCAGCGGAGGACTAAACGCAATCCGTCTCCAAGAGTTTTTGATGCCTGCCCCTGAAATGATGTACAGCCCAACACTCCATACCGCCAAATCAACACCGACGTTATGAATCATCAACGGAACTACGCACGCCGGAAAAAAAACGTCCGCTAGCGGGAGTGGCAAATAGCCATAATTGTTGATCCCCGTGCAGAGAGAAAACGTTCTCTGCTGCGAATCGCTCTTTAATCCAAACCATTGACCGGCGAGAGCGACCGCGAAACGAGCAAAGATCAAACTAGCCGCTGTTCCAAAGAATCCGTAAATCACCGGCAACCACGCATCCAGGTGCATCGAAAGTCGGTCGTCCGACATAATCCGGGAGAAGAACAGGGCGGGCATGAGAACGTTGGACGTAAACCCTGCCAACGATTTGTCCACTTCGCTCGTAAACCACTTCCAGTGACGAGCCAATCCGCCCATCGACATCACCAGAAAGACTCCGGTGACCGCCGAAGCAACACTCAGAAAGGATTCCAGCATCGAACACTACTTTGACAAAGCGAAAACGCTACCATTTAGCAAACGATTGAGCATCGAACGCTCATCACGTATGACCACCACATGATCACCTGGTCGCAGCGAGTAGTTCATCCCTTCCATGACCTGCCTGCCGGAATCATCGAAGTCAACATCCAACCGGACAGGTGCACCCGTCCCATTAGGACGCAAGATCTTCACTTGGATGCGGCCAATCTTACTGTAGAGTTTCGCATCACGGATCAAATCTGCAACAAACATGGGCTGCCCAGGGGTTAGCGGTACCTTTTCAAAATGCCGCTTGCCATCGATCACCTCCAAAACGATCGAAGGCTTCCCTTCCTCGGTTGGCAGTGGCTGCATAACGCCATGGCTACCTAAGGTGTACCCATCCTTCTTCAACGCTGTCGTGTCGATGTTATCGAGAGGCGTTTTGCCTTTCCCGATCAGGGTCGCACAACCGCTGGAAACACACATCAACACCATGACCGCAGCACATGCGGAGTTCGCTCGCAACAAGTGTTGCTTGGACAAGGGGCGAAAAGTCTTTGGATGAATCATGGTTTCTTCTATCGCCTAAGCTTCGCGTGCACTCCGTCCCTACCCCAAACCTATTTCGGCAACCGACCAAATCCCCCTGAAGGAAAAAGCCTCCTTTTCGGAAAAGTTTACCCAGACCTCAGAAGCCAGTGCGCAACTCCGTTGCGCATTGTTGGCTAGCAATCTCGAAAGATCTGAATCGCACCAACCCAGGGATGCTAGCAAACCACCCTTTCTGCGTTGTCTGCTGGGTTATTTCCTCAAAACCTGCAATTAGGCCTGTTTCACCTTGACGCGCCATCGCGAGATGGACTACTCCCATCCCTCACTTGAGTTTTTCCGGCCGGATTCCCGAAAATTTCTGGATGAAAATCGCACCTAATTCCAACTCGAAGCTCTCTCGCCTCGCTCGCCGTACGCTAGCGATTGGGCTCACGCTCGCACCGATCATGTTGACGAGTTCAGGGTGCCGTCAACGTGCGTTCACCGAACTTTACGTCGAACATATGGCCAGCGAAATCCGCTCGCTCGAAGATATCGTATATGAGTTTGATGCAGAGTACCGAACTCTCGAATACGAAGTGGAAGATCTGAAACGGACCAATGCCGAACTTCAAGCGAAACTGCAACTCGCGCAGTCCGCGCGTTCCTCGTTACCCTACGACCGTTCTCCATCCGATAACCTGCGTCCCGCTCCATCAGGCTCCAGCGGCTTGAACATAGCACCAGAAAACTCTCGCACCGGAAACGGTGAAGCGAATAGGAGCAACCGGCCTAACTCCAACCTTTCGAAGGACATTGAAACGAAAGACAATTCGTCGCTGCTGAAGTCCCCTCCACCCTTGAGGCTGCCTCGATCTCAGGTCGAAGAGTTAGGCAATCTTGACGCCCCAGAAGTTATCATTCCAAAGCAACCCAACCCATCGGTGAAACCAGAGGGCCCCGGTCCCGCGGATGGGATCCCGCGATCCAACGGCAGCCTTGGTGCGCCATCCTCACTTTTAAAATCGGAAACAGCATCCCCGTCCAGCTTGCTGCCAGGAACCGTACCAACACCGGCCGTACCAACACCGGCAGTACCACTTCCGTCGATCACTCCGTCCGCGACAGAGGCAGTTACTCCGACCAAGGAACTGGAGTTACTTCCACCGACATTCGACAAATCGAATACTCTTCCCTCAAGCGACAAGCCGGTTCGTGCAAAAGAACCATTGCAACGGCCAGCACCGGCCGGGCTACCTCATGAGGTCTCCGACGCGGTGCTGAAGGAACGCAAGATCGAGGTTCCCTCGGTTCCGGTTATTCAAAAAGCGTCTGCAAGCATCCCTGTTGGAGCAACCACACCAGAGGATCCGCGTGTACGTGAAATCGATTTCCACCCAACGCTTTGCCGCGGCTTGAATCTCGATGGCAAACCCGGGGACGAAGGATTGTATTTGGTCCTGGTTCCACGCAATGCATCGCAACAATTTGTAGCCACAGCGGGAACCTTGACGATTGTTGCGGAAGAAACCAGCCGCGATGGGGAACCGGTCCGAGTTGGCCGTTGGGAAATGAGCGACGAACAGTTGCAGGATTTGCTTGAGCCCATCGGGGCGGCACAAGGCTTCCACGTCAAACTTCCGTGGCAGGGTAAAATACCGGCTACGAGCAGTATCGACGTCTATGTTCGGTTCGCATGCACCGACGGCACCACTATGGTGAACCGCAAACAAATTCACCTTCGAACCTCCAACACCGCTCCGTCGGCTTGGACGCCCCGCTAAGCCGCATTCTCCGGAGGCAATTCTAAAACCTCCAGCGGTTTGGTCGGTTTGGCCTTCCGTTTCGTCGGGCGAACGACCTCCAACGCCACGCAATAATCGAGGTTGGGACGAAAGACCGTGAGAATTGCCAAAGGCAGGAACCACGCCAAATACAATCCTCCACCGAAGCCGTGCCAAAACTGGGTCGCCGCCATCAGCGCCGCGGAACAACTGATCAAGGTTGCCAGGTTCTTTTGGGGGGGCCATACGACAAAGGATATGCTCAACAAAGCAAAGACCACGATGATCGGGATACGAATGAATGGGTGCCAACCCAACCCCCAAACCCCATCCATGCCATTCATCGCGACCCGTTTGATTCCAAACATATAACTCAAATGATGCGCCAGATCCGCCGGGTGCAGGATCGCCATCGCCACGACCAGGGCGACCACGGCAAGGGCGAATCCGGCGGTGAAACGACGGATTCCTCGCTGCCAATAGAAACTGCACCAAAGGGGTAACAGCGAAAAAGGATAATACGTAACACCCGCCGCACACCCGAGGAACAGTCCTGCAATGAACGGCTGACGGTACATCAATAAAGCCATGAGCAACATCGCACCGGGCACCACATGATCCACACGGCCCGTCGCATACGCTGTGTACGGTAACAGCAGGTAAAACGTCGCAGCCCCCACACCTGTGTTCAGGCTCCCAAAGTGCCAATAACCGATACCCACAATGCAGAAGACCAGCACCAGATTGGCTCCGATGGCCAACACTCGGGCAATCATCTCTTTCATCTTGCGATTGCCAGTCGGCTGCGCCTCGGGGATCGCCGCTGCCTCTTCGTCGGGATCAATAGTACGATCCAAAACAGTCGATATCTGCGGCAACGCACTGAGCAACACATAACCCGGCCCAAGATCGGGGCCCTGTTTTCGATTCTCATCCTTGGTACTCATCCCAACGTTCACGAGCAGGAACACGAGAAGAGAAATGCCGATAAACAACATCCCTCCCCCATTCAAGTTCGGTTCTAGGAGTGGGCGACGCACAATCGCCGTATCCAGCAACATGCGAACGGTAAGTAATCCTGCGCAGACCAGCAGTGACAAGAATCCCCAATAGAGCAACGACCGCGGGGACCACGCGGCATCTGGACGCTCGCCCCCTTCGCCCGCAACCACCGCACCTCCCACCAGCAAGGGATCCTCGCCCCCATTAGGTCGGTTGACTTCGGCAAGAGGTGAACCGCTACCTGTTGCCATGCTCGCAGCCAGCGGTACCTCTCCATGGGACAATGCAGCTTTGTTCCCCTCGTACACCATCATGTACCCGAGAGTGAACGACAGGATCAAAAGAATGTCCAAGTTTCTCATCGACCAGAAACGATGAAAAACAACGAATACCCCAAGGATCGAAAAGATCGATAGGAACACCCACGTCTGCGGCTCGGGTCGAACGTAATAAAAGAGAAACTGACTCATGGACTACGTTGCCGAAACACTTTTTGGACGACGAGTAAATTTACGCACCTTTCACCGAGGGGAATGATACCTGAAATCCATCTTCCTTGGAGGATCCCCTCGAAGGTTTGTTCGCGATGAAATCTCGGCAAATTAGGGGGTGATGGAAAAAACCATCCACCCCAAGCCTTGGGCGGATGCCTCAATCCGTGGGTGCTCCCACCCAGCTACCAATCCAAAAAATCCGAAAAACTACCACGGGAGGGCAGATTTTGGAGTCCCCTCGACCATTGCAAATCCTCACCTCGAAAGGGGTATTTCACGAAGGATATCTCGCCATCCAAACGGCCTAAACCAAAAAGCAAAACCCAGTGCCTACACGTAGGAAAGTTCCAAAAGATCTCGAACTGCCGGGGTCAACTGATCGCGTTGCCTCAACGCGTCGAATCGACTCAACAGATCCTCGGCTCGAGTTCGAGCTTTCTCGGGTCCACTGAGATCAGCAACGATCTGACCTTGATGCATCATCAAAATGCGGTCACCAAGATGAACGGCCTGCTGCATGGAATGAGTCACCATAAGCGTCGTTAACTGATCTCGGGTAACGATTTCATGAGTCAATCGAATGACTTGGTCCGCAGACCGAGGATCCAAGGCTGCTGTGTGCTCATCAAGTAACAACAGATCCGGTTTCACCCATGTTGCCATCAGCAGTGTGATCGCTTGCCTCTGCCCTCCGGATAAACTTCCAATCGGATTGTCGAGTCGGTTCTCCAATCCCATTTTCAGAGTGCGAATACGATCCGCGATCTCCTCCCTTAGACTCCGTGAAAGCGACCACCCTAACCCACGGCTCAATCCACGACGAGAAGCTAAGGCTAAGTTCTCTGCGATTGTCATGGTGGGTGCGCTACCGGAAAATGGATTTTGGAATACACGCCCGATGCGACGAGCTCGTCGATACTCCGGTTGGCGAGTTATATTTTCTGAGCCCAACACAATTCTTCCCGTGTCGACCAAAAATGTACCCGCCACTGCATTTAAAAGCGTGGACTTGCCTGACCCATTCGTTCCAATCACATTTACGAATGAGCCTTGCTGCATCGACAGGCTGACACCTCTCAGCGAACGAACCTCATTAGGAGTGCCCGCATAGAACGTCTTGTGGATATCACTGAGTTCAAGCATCTCCAGCCACCCTCGCTTTTGCAACCAACAACCTTGCTTTCCTTTTGCGACTCCATTGAGGCGCCACGAGCGCTATGAACACAAAAAAAGCAGTGATTATCTTGAGATCATTGGGATTCAGCCCGCATCGAAGCGCGATTGCAATCATCATCCTGAAAAGCACGGAGCCAAGTATCGCCCCGGCGATTAATAACCCAAATCGGGACTCTCCAACTAGACTTTCCCCAATGATTACGCTCGCCAGTCCCCAAACCACCATCCCAATACCCATTTGCACATCCGCAAACTCCTGATACTGCACCAAAAGCGAACCCGAAATCGCTGTCAAGCCGTTCGCGAGCGCCAACCCAAATGTCAGGAGTAGTTTATCGCTTACCCCCATGGCTAATATCATTTGGGGGTTGTCACCAGATCCACGCATCGCTGTTCCAAATTTTGTCTTCAGAAAACAAAACAATGTCGAACCCACCACCATCATCAGCAACACCATCAACAACAGACTCGCCAAATCCTGAATCCCCACCATCCATCCGAGGATATCGACTCGCTCTACGTCTCCAAATGCCCTCTTGATGATCGCTGTCCACGATTTATTAAGCGTCGATGCTTCGCTAAGCGTTACGTTGCTCTTGCCTAACACATGCAAATTGACCGAATACAACGCCGTCATGACGAGGATTCCACTCAACAGCCCATGAATGCGAAATCGGGTATGCAGAATTCCCGTAGTTGCTCCGGCCAACATACCAGCCAAAAAACCTGCTCCCGTAGCCACAATCGGCCCCCATCCGCTCACCAACATCGCGGTCGTTGCAGCCCCACCAAAGGCAAACGCACCATCCGCTGTGATATCTGGGAAATGAAAGATACGAAAGCTGATATAAACTCCCAATGCCAAGAAAGCAAAGATCAATCCAAAATTGAACGCGCTGATTAAGAGCACCATGACCCACAACACCTTTTAGGTTTATCTTGTCTCATACATCGGCAGCCGATGAATCCAATACTACAGCTACTCCGAGAAATCCCACCCGCCCCCGAAACCGATCTTCGTCATTCTTCAGTTCGCTGGGGCCAAGTCTTTGATCGGACCGCACCAACACGCTCCACGCATGAACTCTGTTTCCCCAACCCCCTCAATCGGTCGAGAATCCATCATCAGGTGTAAAACACTGCGCGGAGTATCTTTCTCAAACAGGCTACGGACTGTAGACGTCAAGTCTAAAACACCCTTCGGCAATGGACGGTAACTAAAGTCAGCAGCGTGAGCATGCCCACAAAAATGCTCGTCCTCACCAAGTGGTCTCAGAAAGGCTTTCGCAGTTTCCGGAGGGTTCCGACAAACGATCCCAACAACCAAAGCAAGCTTTCTGTTTTCACCTTGCTCGCTCGTAAAGGTTAACCAATCGCGGATCCTGGGGAACTCCCAATGAGACTGGCCATCCGTTGGCTCCGGGAAACGAAGCATTCGAGCCCCCACGACCGATGCGCACTCCGCGATGATTGCAAACGCAAGATTTGGGCAGTCAAGTTGATCGCAAACTTTGGAAACAAACTCACTGTACCCAATCGTACCCTTGGAACTCTCTGCAGCCTCGAAACGCACCAGATGGGAAAAATCGCCCTTGCAAAAAATGCCGTACAGTACTCTCAACTCGGGCACGAGATCTTCATGCCGCAATTGATAATCGGGAACACGACTATCATCCGCCGCATGCTGAACCACAACTCCAGCAACCCCCAACGATTCCCCAAAACACCCTAGCTTGTTTACGCCCTTCTCGGCCACGCCGTCGCTAAAGGCCCCTAAACCTAAACCGAAAGCAGTGCTTTCGAATGGGACACGAAACTCGGAACTCGATTCCATTAGCCCACGTGGAAACAGTTCCGGCTTTCCTAAAAACTCGCACTTCAAAGGGACCCTAGATTCGAGTTGGTACACTTCAAATTGACACCCATTGTGTTCAAAACCTAAGGATGGTTGCGTTGGAGTACTAGGTACTGCCTCGCCCGAATCCCCCACCAGCAACTCGCTTAATCTCATCAAACGAAGGACAGACAGAACATTCTCCGTCGGATGGATTACTCTCAAACATCCTTGAACGCCGATCAACTTCTTTCGGTACTTGAGCAGAACTCCGATTCCCGCGGAACTCATGTAGTCCACTTTAGCGAGATCGATGTCGATCTCATGATGCCCACCCTGTATTGCAGCCTCGATATTGGCATCGACATAGGCCGACCAACTCGCATCCAAACGACCATCCAGTTCCAGAATATATTTGGCTTGATTACACCTAGTTTGAATCTTCATTTTCAGTAGCTTGCGTTGTTAGCAACAGTACTCGTGAGAGCGATTGCTATTTGGAAGGCATTAAATGAGCGGGGATATTCTTTTCGGTTTCAGTAATCCAACCACTCGCTCGTTCTCGAATTGCTGGCGTGATCGTCCAACGATCCTTGAGCTTTGAGAGCGTAGTTTCGTTGTAAAGAAGAATTTCGTCGGTACGATTTTCCACGGGTATATCCGCCGGATTTTTGCCGCCGAAAACATCTGCAGCCATATCTCCAAGCGTTCTTCCTATGCTGATATAGTCTGCTCCTAAATCCAACGTGCTGCCCAGTAGAACAGCGGACGGCAACGAACAGAATACTGGCACACCGGCATTATTTGCAGATCGAATCACCAGCGTGTTCGCCGAGGAAACAGTGATATCACCGCTGATCCACATGCAATCGACGCCACGAGATAAAACCGAGTTGGTCGCCTCCTGCACAGCCGCCGAATTCTCAACACTGCCCTCAATCAACTCCAACGACATTTCCTTGCAAAGCGAACGCGCCAATAGGGTTTGCGCCGCGGAATTCGATTCGGCGGGATTCCACACAAGTCCAATGCGCCGAGCCTCAGGACGCATTTCTTGGATGTATCGCAGAATGGATTCGACCGGTTGCATACTGCCCATCCCGGTCATGTAGGGTGGATGTTTCGAATGGTCTTCACGGTCGATTCCAACCCCTGCCGAATATGGATCGGTTACCAAACCAAACACATGGGTAACTTGTCCAGAAGACTTGTTCGCGCTGGCAACAGTCTGCAACGACGGCGTACTCATCGTCAAAATAAAATCGTAGGAACCTGAAGTAACCTCTTTCGCAATCGCATTCGCCGTACCGATATCCCCTTCTGCATTGAAGTACTTGATAAAGACCGTCTCCCCATCGACGTAACCCCGTTGCTTGAGTTGCTCGATAGCACCAACTCTTCC
Source organism: uncultured Pirellula sp. (assembly GCA_903892355.1). Classification (GTDB taxonomy): domain Bacteria; phylum Planctomycetota; class Planctomycetia; order Pirellulales; family Pirellulaceae; genus JBKCUI01. The sequence goes on from CAITIE010000134.1 coordinate 70,687, forward strand.
ATCATCGATGGCTTTGATCGATGCATGCTGGACAAAAGCGATCCGAGGAATCGAAGGGCCTTTTCCCGAGTTTCGGCCTCCCTTCCTCGATTGCAAGTCCAACAGCAACAGCACCGTCCCAGCGATTGCCAACAAAGCAATCCCAAGACTCAATCGGCGCAAGCCCTCAAAAAAAACATGGACCATCGGAAACGCTCACGAAAAATCAACCTAAGTGCCATCCTCAGTGCATCGCTAATGCCTTTCGGCATCAAAAACCGGCCCAAGGCCCAAGTCTGCTGCATTCTGTCGTGGCAGGGAACCCAAAACGCAGCAACACTCCAACGGCGTCGTAGTCTAGCAGGACCGCTGCGATAGCGGGACGACTATACCATCAGACGTCGCAAAAGAATAAACACCACTGGTGGAACCGTTGTAGCGTCCCACGAATCGCCGAGCTAATCCCAAAGAAGTGCGATTGGTGGCTATAAAGTTGGGTGGCGACAACCTAAAAGGAATCGACGAGTCCATGACCACACTTTATCCTAAACGTTAGCTTGAACGTTATCCTGAAGCCTGACTGATCGCACAAACCTCCGTGGGCATCATCCATTGGCATCAGTAGTTCCATCCCGACCCTTTTCAGTCTGCAAACCATGAAAGCTTTGGTCAAACATCATCGCGGTATCGGTCTCCAACTCCAAGATGTTCCATTCCCCGAAATCGGTATCAACGACTGTTTGATCCGAGTCGAAAAAACTGGAATCTGTGGGACTGACCTTCACATCTACAATTGGGACGCATGGGCGCAGAAAACAATTCCTGTTCCAATGGTTGTCGGCCATGAGTTCGTCGGTGAAATCGTCGAAGTCGGCTCCAACGTGAAGGACTTCTTTCCCGGCGAGATCGTATCGGGTGAAGGACACGTCGTATGCGGACGATGCCGTAACTGCTTGGCAGGTCGACGCCATCTCTGCAAAGACACATCCGGTATCGGCGTCAATCGCACCGGTGCCTTCGCCGAATACATTGCCTTGCCGATGACCAATGTTTGGCACCACAATGCGGGTATCGATCGCGATACGGCGTCAATCTTCGATCCGCTGGGCAATGCCGTCCATACGGCGCTCAGCTTCGATTGCCTCGGAGAAGATGTCCTGATCACCGGCGCAGGTCCGATCGGATTGATGGCAACCGCCGTTGTTCGCCATGCGGGAGCTCGCAACGTCGTCGTTTCCGATCTAAACCCCTACCGTTTGGAACTTGCCCGAAAAATGGGAGCCACCGTCGCCGTCGATCCTCGCTCCGAGTCGATCGCAGATGTCCAAAAACGTCTCCACATGAAAGAAGGATTTGATGTCGGGCTCGAAATGTCCGGATCACCTGCCGCACTCCGATCGATGATCGATGCGATGTGCCACGGTGGCAAAATAGCTATCCTCGGAATTCCATCGGAACCTATCTCTATCGATTGGAATACGGTGGTCTTTAACATGCTGACCATCAAAGGTATCTACGGCCGCGAAATGTATGAAACGTGGTACAAAATGACGGTTATGCTCGAAAGCGGCCTGGATATTTCCCCGGTGATCACGCACCGTTACCATTACACCGAGTTCGAAAAAGGTTTCGAGGTAATGCAACAAGGCCAATCGGGCAAGGTTATACTGAGCTGGAGTTAATGCGATCGCCGATCGCCTACCCTCCTGACTTCCTCGCACCCGGAGCTCGGTTTTCGGATGCTCGACCTTTCTCCAGTTCTTGACCGCGTTCACTCCTTCGTGCGGATACAACGGCATTCCTCATCCTGTCGACGCATACCGTCTTACCGATTGGTGGTCGACCCGGTTGGCTCAGACCCGGTTGGCTCAATCGTGACTGCACTGAACATTGCGCTCGCGGCCTTGCTCGCGTTGGCGGCAGTAGCCCCCTTACGGGCCGATGATCGACTTAACCATTTTGAGTCAAAAATTCGGCCTCTCTTGGAAAAAAATTGCGTGGTGTGCCATGGCGCCGACGATCCGAAAGGAGGCCTGCGATTAACGGACCGAGCGGGTTGGTCTGATGCTGGCGTCATCGAACTAGGCCGTCCCCGCGTCAGCACTCTCGTCTCCGTGCTTCGGGACCCCGATCCGGAGGTTCGAATGCCTCCACCAAGCTCTGGAAAGAAACTATCGGAACGTGAGATCCAAGACATCGAAGCCTGGATCGCGGACGGCGCACTGGATCCCAGAGAAAATCCCACAGGCGGAGAAAATCCTACCGATGGTATCACTTCTTCCACCGGCCCCAAAAAACGAAACCGAAATTTTGAAATCACCCCACAGGACGAATCCTACTGGGCCTTCCAACCGATCCTCTCGCCCAGCTTCAAGGACTCAGAAGCCGAACTCTCTGCAAGCCAGAAGATCGATTTGCTCATCCGACGGCACTTGCAATCAAACACTGGTGCTGATGCGTCAGCCACTGCATTAATAACCCCAGCACTAGCCTCCCCCCGCGAACAAATCCGCCGGGCAACATTGGATCTGTGGGGAATCCCTCCGAGCCCGGAGGTAGTTCAGGCCTTCGAAAAGGCGCCCACGATTCAGGCGTGGGATCAAACACTCAATACGCTTCTACAATCGAAGCAGTACGGTATGCGATGGGGGAGGTACTGGTTGGACTGGGTCCGGTACGCGGAAACAAATGGATACGAACGGGATGGTCCAAAGCCTCATGCGTGGAGGTATCGGGACTATGTGATCGATGCTTTCCATCGCGACAAACCGTACGACCAATTCATCATCGAGCAACTGGCAGGAGATGAATGGGCTGAACAGGCGGGGTGGAGTGAAACCCACGAGCCCGACCGATGGCGACAATCGATCATTGCAACCGGATTCTATCGATTGCATTTGTGGGATGACGAACCGGATGACTCCGATGCCTCCGAATTCGACGACGCGGATGACATCATGGTCACTATCGGCAGCGCTTTTCTAGGACTGACGGTTGGGTGCGCTCGCTGCCACGATCATAAATTCGATCCGATCAGCCAGCAGGACTACTACTCGATGCTCGCGTTCCTCCGCGGGATCGATCCCTATGGGCTTTCCAAAAAAGGGGGCGGTGGTCGAGGTACCGGTCGCATTCAACGCTATCTTGTCTCCGAGGAAGTCAGCAACACATGGGAAATCGATCGCCAGCAAAGAATCGCCTCGCTCCAGAGCCAATTGGATAACGCGACCGACCCAGCAATCAGACTCGGCCTCGAGGGTGAAATCAAAGCCCAAAGGGACGCGGTCCCACCCTTCGACGCAGCCCTCTCCGTTACCGAGATCGGCAACCAACCAAAGCCTACTTTTATCCTGCACCGGGGTGATGTTCACGCGCCGCGCGAACAAGTCTCCCCGGAGATTCCACAAATACTCAAACGACGACTCGCTATCGATAGTCCCACGCCCAACCTCCCTAAGTCATCTGGGTTGAGACTGCAATTTGCTCGATGGGTTGCGAGCCCAAATCATCCGCTTACCGCCAGGGTCATGGTCAATCGTATTTGGCAACGCCATTTCGGTACTGGCATTGTTCCCACATGCGACGATTTCGGTCGCACCGGGGCCTTACCCACCAGTCCGGAACTACTCGACTTCCTCGCGACCGAACTCATCGCATCCAACTGGTCGATCCATCACATGCATCGAATCATCATGCGGACAGACGCCTACCGCAGCTCATCACGACCGACCGATCCCATCAGCCAAACCCTGGATCTGGACGGCTCTCTCTTTTCTCGGCAACAAATCCGGCGACTTGATGCTGAGGCCATTCGCGATTCGATGTTGGCCATCGCGGGCAATATGGGAGCGAAGGACTCAGGGCCGAGCATTTATCCAACGCTAACGCAAGAGGTTCGCGACTCGGCCAACCCTGTGTCGCTCTCACAGTGGAACGACAGCCCGGTGGACCAACAGAATTGCCGAAGTGTTTTCCTCGCCGTGAAGCGGTCCCTAAAGATTCCATTTCTCGAATCGTTGGATTTCGCCAATAGCTCGTCCCCTGCTGGCATACGATCGGTCACTACGACAGCCCCACAAGCCCTCCTGCTCCTCAACGATCCATGGGTGCATCGACAAGCCAATCTGCTAACCGATCGTATCCAACGCGAAGTCGGGGCGGAGTTCGCGCCGCGACTGCAGCGATTGTGGCAATTGGCATACCAACGATCCCCCTCTCGCGCTGAAATCGATGCCTGCCGATCGTTGCTCGAGGATCAGGCCGGGGGAAGCAACGCCGAAGGATTCCTCCCCGACTCAGCATGGGAAAGCCTTTGCAGAGCTGTTCTCAACAGCAACGAATTTCTCTACGTCGATTGAGCGACCCACCATGAATCCAGCCGAACATCGACCACTGTCGCGACGACACTTCTGCACCAGCACCGGAGCCGGTTTTGGATCGCTCGCTCTGATGAACCTGCTCTCCGAAGAACGACTTCGGGGGGATGATACGAAGCCATCCCCTGCAATCGAAAAAAACCCGATGGCTCCGAAAGCCCCGATGCTGCCAACCAAGGCAAAGTCGGTGATCTTCCTGTTCATGTTCGGTGGTCCCTCTCAAGTCGACCTATTCGACTACAAACCTGAACTGCAGGCCCGCGATGGCCAATCGATTGAGAATGAGTTTCGTCGAGGTACCAAGACCAAGGCGGTCTTGCAGGCGAGTCGACGAAGCTTTCAGCAGTACGGCGAATCGGGACTATGGTGCTCCGATGCGTTCCCAAACATCGCCAAGCACATGGATAAACTCGCAGTGATTAAGTCCCTGCAGAGCGATTCGTTCGCACACGGCGGTGCGCTCCTCCAAGTCAATTGCGGTCGTATCTTGCAAGGTCACCCATCGGTTGGATCGTGGGTTACCTACGGACTCGGTACCGAGAACCAGAACTTGCCTGGGTATGTCGTCATGCTCGATCCGCGCGGTGGACCGACGAGCGGCTCTCCAAACTGGTCGAGCGGTTACATGCCCGCCGCCTACCAAGGAACATTGATTCGAACCTCGAATCAACCGATCTTGAATCTTCAGCCCGCTGACGGAATTTCCCGCCCCGCGCAACGTCGCGAGATCGATGCCATCAACCAACTCAACCGCCTTCACCAGCAATCGCGAACGGAAGTCTCGGAGCTTTCCGCTCGTATTGCGAGTTACGAATTGGCCTTCCAATTGCAGATGGCCGCTCCCGAGGCGCTCGACCTGAGCCACGAAACCGCTGAGACGTTGGACATGTATGGGATCAACGAACCCAAGCCCGATTGGCATTCTCTCGCCTTGGGACCGAGCACCTTCGGCCGGCAATGCTTGATCGCCCGTCGCATGGTGGAACGCGGGGTTCGCTTTATTCAGATTTACTCCGGTGGCGGGAATGCAGGGGGACAAAACACATGGGATGGACACCATGGCATCGAGGAGAATTTACGATTGCATTGCCCCGAGGTCGATCGCCCTATCGCGGCCCTCCTCGAGGATCTCCAGCGACGCGGATTGCTCGAGAGCACACTTGTGGTCTGGGGTGGTGAGTTCGGACGTATGCCTGTCTCCGAAACGTTCAACACCGGTGGTAAACCAGGCGGACGGGACCACAACCCGAAAGGATTCACCTACTGGCTGGCAGGTGCAGGAGTCAAGGGTGGAACGAGCTACGGGGCCACGGATGAAATCGGAGAGAATGCCGTCGAAAACCCCAGACATCTCCGAGACCTCCATGCGACGATCCTGCGATTGATGGGATTGGATCATCGCCGATTGACCTACTTTCATGGCGGACTCGACGAAAAACTGACGGGTGTCGTGGAATCATCACCAATCTCCGAAATCATCGCATAGTTGACCCACTCACTGATGATGGAATGCCGCCGAGAAATCCGGTAAACTGCGCGTCGTGTTTGTCCTTCGGTTCCTTTATTCACTAACTTTTTCACTGTGCGATTCCTTCCAAAGGGCCATCGCGATCGAGGTATTATCTCCATGCTGTTTTCGTTCATGGCAATGTGCTTCCTCATGTCTGCAGACGACAAGACGGAAATTACCGCAGATTTCATTCCGAGAGGTATCACCCGACGTATGGGTGGCTATCGGCCCATCCAAAGTCAAATGGACCAGGAGGAAGGCATCGTCCAGGTTAAGCCGGAGGAGCTTGCGAATCCCAAATACGGCTATCTCACTTTGGATAAAACCAAGTGGGCGTATGCGATCGATGAACCGGAAGAAGGAGACGCAAAGCTTTACATCGACTCCAATCGAGACGGCGATTTGACGAACGACCCCGAAGTCCAATGGACCGCAAAGCCAGCGGGCGAATACACCATGCACGACGGCTCGGCAAAAGTGCAACTTGAGAATGGGGAATTGGGACAGATCAACATGTACCGGTTCGACCCTAAAGATGCTCGCCGCCCCCAACTCAAAAACGTCCTGCTCTTTTATCCGGACTTTGGATACGAATACACAATCAAACTCGACGATGAAGAGTTCAAAACGGCCACTTCAGGCTCCCTCGAGGACCGATTCTCTCTATGGCTCGACCGAAACAACGACGGTCGCCCTAGTCGCAATTACGAAATGGTTACGAGCGACAAGCCGTTCAACTTCACCGGCACGACTTATGTGATCTCGTCTGAAAACGGCAAGATGTTCATCGAAAAATCGGCTGAGCAAATCGAGCAGTTGCCTCCTCCTCCCGATCTTCGACTGGGCAAACAGTCCCTTCGATTCGCGGCTAAAACCACCGAAGGGGAAGAGTTGCAATTCCCATCCTCCTATGCCGGGAAAGTGGTCATGCTCGACTTCTGGGCAACCTGGTGCGGTCCTTGCATCGGCGAGATCCCTCACATGAAGGAAGCGTACGCAGAATGGCACGACAAAGGCTTCGAAATTCTGGGCATCAACTTCGACTCGGAGAACATGGAAGAAAAGCTCGCCGATTTCCTAAAGGACAAAGAACTGCCGTGGGCCCAGATCTACGAAGGCAAGGGATGGGAAACCACGATCGGTCAAATGCACGACGTTAGCGGGATCCCCTTTGTGCTACTGGTCGATGGAGACTCTGGAGAAATCCTGGGCACCTCGTCGGAACTCCGCGGTCCTGGGCTGACCAAGTTCATCGGCCAAGCGATCGAAAAGAAGGCCGAATCTAGCAAGAAGTAATATGCCTCACCAAGGCATCGTAATTCCTGTAGAAACGCATTTACCAGTTCCATCAGCTGCAACCGATGGAACTGGTTTTGGACACTTACTTTATCAATTCATCAAACCAAGGCTTGATCTTCAACAACGATATCACATAGTTGCCTCGATGGTCGGCTTGAGGACCATTGAGAATGGCAACAGTGTCTGCCCCCAACAACTGATGAGCTTGGGCAGTGGATTGCGGAATCGATTGAGGAATCGCTTCATCCGTGTCGCCATAATAGATTCGTAGAGGCGTCTTACAACGCCATTGATACGCCTCAGCCTTGTTCAAGGCTTGCCAAAACGGTTGCTGAATAAATCGGCCCCCTTCAAGAAACTCTTTGCGGAACACTTCTGTGGTTGTGCGTGGTATCTTCGACGCGTACTCGCTGTAGTTAATCTTGAACTCATAGAACTCTTTTGTAACCGCGAGATACTGTGGCTGGATCGCTTCGTCGGTCAGCCCTTCTAATCCCCAGTAATGCTCTGCGGCATGCAACATGTTGGTCGCGCATGCTGGCAACCAAACTGCGTCACTCGCCTGGGCATTGTTCATCCACCGATCCACCATCAAGAGCATGTTGCCGCCAGAGCTGGAGAGACTCGCACCATGGACCGGGATCCCCTCGATCTCCAATCGCCGAAGAAAAGTTAATGTGGAGTAGCCACCTTGCGACCAACCGTTTAACAAAAGCGGACCGTGGGCGATTTGGAATGAAGCAAGAAACAACTGGGACGCCTTCAACATGTCCAAACACGCTTGCTCGGTACTCTCCCGCATCAAATACGAGTTGGGTTCTTGATTATCCCCCAAGCCAAAATAATCCGCGGAGATCACGATGTAGCCTTGGCTTCCAAATTGCGACAGCATCAATTTGGTTTCCATGGAATTGTCAGGAGACGAGGGGCATTCGTCTCGCCCAAAGATCGTGCCGTGTTGGTAAGAAACAATAGGCAAATTGCGATCTTGAGTGATCGGCACAGCGATCAACCCCGTCGCAATAGTTTGTTTGTTAGCTTTCTCGGGGATCGTTGATGGATACGAGATCTTGTAAAGCCGAACAGGAAATTTTGGACTCGCGAGTTTTCCGCTGTAATGCACCGAGTCTAGCGTTGAACCATCCATAAAGGCGGCCAACTCGGTTGTGATCACCTTGTCCAATTTTGGCTTATCCCATGTACCTATCGACTGGTACTTTACCCCCATACCGAGCTCAACCCAATCGTTGGCAGCCACCCGTCCCAATGTCGACGCAAAAAATGCGAGGCAATAAAACGCAAAACAGCTCGCTTCGTTTCGAAACATATCAATCTCCTTCGCAACAATGCCACCCGAAGGATTGAACATAGAGAGCGACACACACGTCTACTCAGTTACGTCGACCAGGAACAGGCACGTTAATCCATTCAAAGATAACATCAGGAACCGTCTACGAGCTCATGAAAACCATTGGAACAACCAGTTATGCCAGCAGTTCCCGGACGACCCTGGCCGGACGGTTCGCCGTGATTACCTGCTTGGTATTGTTGTAGGGGTAGGTCACCTTTTCATATTCCAATCCGAACAGGTGCATCACCGTCGCTTGAAAATCGTTCGGTGTAACGATGTTTTCCACCGCCTTGTGGCCGAACTCGTCGGTCTTTCCATACACCATCCCACCGCGCACTCCTCCGCCCGCCAGCCATACACTGAAGCCCTGTCCGTTATGATCCCGACCCGCTTTCTCAGGACTACCGTGATCTTGCGTGACCGGTAAGCGACCGATCTCACCTCCCCAATGGACCAAGGTCGAATCCAGCAGCCCTCGCTGCTTCAAATCGGCGATCAATCCAGCGGCCGGCTTGTCGGTTTTACGACAAATCGCGGGCAAATTCTTTTGGATTCCTTCGTGATTATCCCAAGGCTGCCCGGCATGGAACAATTGAACAAACCGAACACCGCGTTCGACGAGCCGCCGAGCCAATAAGCATCGAGTTCCGTACTCCCGCGTCTCCGGATCATCGATACCGTACAACTTGAGAGTCCCTTCGGTTTCTTTCGAAATGTCCAAAGCGTCCGTTGCTGCCAATTGCATCCTCGCAGCCAACTCGTAACTCGCCATTCGAGCATCCAGTTCCGACTCACCTGGGTGAGCATAAGCATGCTTGCGATTGATCTCGCGCAGCAACTCCAAGTTTTGTTGTTGCATCTCACCCGCCAAATGCGAGGGGGGTTGCAGGTTGAAGATCCTAGGCTCTTTGGGTCGCAACACAGTACCTTGGAACAGCGCGGGCATGAACCCATTGGACCAGTTTGTCACCCCATCGACAGGATGCCCACCCGGATCGCTAAGCACCATGTACGCTGGCAAATCCTGCGATTCGCTTCCGAGCGCGTAGGTCAACCACGAACCCATCGTAGGCCGTCCTAGGATCCCGGGAATTCCTCCGTGAAAGTAGCGTATTGAAACCTCGTGGCCATTGGCACCCGTATGCATACTCCGGATCAAACACAAGTCGTCGACGACTCCAGAGGTGTGGGGAAGCAACTCCGACAACTCAGTTCCGCAGTTTCCTCGCGCGGCGAACGCAAACGGACTCCCTAACAACTTCTTGCTGGCTTGATTGACGAACGAAAAGTGCACATCGCCTTGGTAATCGGTCCCACTATACTTGGTCAATTCAGGCTTGGGATCGGTCAAGTCCATGTGCGATGGGCCACCGTGTTGGAACAGCGATATCATCGCTTTTGCTCGAGGCGCAAAATGGGTTGCCCGAGGAAGCAAATCGCGATGCGGTTTATCTTTCAATACCGGCGGTTCCGCCCGGAGTGGATCCTCGGCAAGCATCTGCTGCAGCGCAATCGCACCGACCCCCATCCCAAATTGCTGCAGCCATTGCCGGCGAGCAAATAAAGAACGATCGTATCGGTCTTGCTTTGGATTCATCGTGCATCAACGCTAGTGGATAAAGGTAAGGTTTGTTTCGTGATTCGGGCTCAGACGCGGTCACCGTCGAAAACGAAGCGATCGATTCCCTAGTTTCGGTGATGGCATCGCTCGTTAGTCAACGTACAAAAACTCATTGGAGTTTAGGAGCATCTGACACACATTGATCACCACTTGGCGACTCGCGCTAACGCCTTGGCTGAGCCGTTGCGGTTCGCGATGGATCAACTCCAATTGCCTTGGTACAAATTGCCCGACCGTATGCAATTCATCAGTACTTGGAGGTCGCTTTAACAACAACCGCCAAGCCACATTGATTTGCTTGCCGATCGAGGAGTAATCCTCTTGTTGTAGCTGAAAACCGACGGATGAGTCGAATACTACTGCTTTGCTTGGTGCATCCGTAGCTCCCGACCCGCTCGCCAAAACCGGCGATGGATTCAAAGTTATCTGAACGGGCCATTGGAACGAATCCGAAGTCTCATGCTCACCACATTCCAGGACGAAATCGATCGCATCTCCAGCTTCGACGGCAATGCTCTCTACGGGTGTCGCGACGGCACCTGCTTTTGCTGTCCATCGTCCAGCGGAACCATGCTTGGAGACGATAGTACCGATAACACCATCCCCATTCTCGCTTCCATGGGACAGCGATCCAGTGACCTTAATCATTCCGGCATTGGGTGCTATCCAACGACGGATCGCAGGGTGAGCAGCGTTTCCTGGATGCCCGCCCGTGGCCGTTAAAAACACCCATCCAAAGTTCGCATCGGGGACGTGTGTGCCCGCGTGACGGCGTCCCTCCGAGTTCGATGCGAACTCAATAAATTCGTCCAGCTTGTTCGTCTCGCGACTGAATTTACCGGTCCCGTAACGCCATCGCGGCTCAGGGGGCGGAGGCAATTTCCAGTCCGCGTCAACGCGAACTTGGCTGTCGACCGAAGCCGAGGTCCCGTCACTCTCCATTTTGGAGACTTGTTCGCTAACCAACTTCGCAATAGTGCTTGCTTGCTCCAAAACAAACTCGTTATTCATCATCATGAGGGACTGGGTCGCCACGGTTGAACTCGGTCGTGAATCGCAGTTGACACCCATAACGGGTGCATCGAACGCTTGCAGCATTGCCACAGGTTGCGTGCGCCGCCATTTTGCATAAATGCTCCGGCGCGGCTGGCTTGGATCCATGCGAACTTGGCCGGCGTCATCTTCCTGCAGTGGAATCGGCGGGCCGTAGAGGTCGGGCTTCCATTGCCCTGAGCCCATCAAGATGGAATCCCGCAACACCTCTGCATCCAGTCGCTGCAGATCCTTGCGCCAGTAGAATCGGTTTTCGGGATCGATGGATTCGCGGGCCGGGTCACGTTGGGATGATTGCCGATAGGCTGTTGATTTCAGAATGGATCGGTGAAGATGCTTCAGGCTCCATCCATGTTCGATCAGTTCCCAACCGAGCCAATCCAAAAGCTGTGGATGCGAAGGGGCACTTCCCAGTTTTCCAAAGTCTCCCGGTGTCGCAACAATGGCCTTGCCAAAGTGATGCATCCAGATGCGATTCACAAAGGCTCTCATAAATAGCGGATTGGGTGGATCGGATTGGGTCAACCATTTCGAGAACGCCAACCGTCGCCCACTGGTTGGAAGGGTTGCATCATCGGCGGGAAAGCTCTTTTCGGATCCTTCGGCGACCAAGACCGACAGCTTGCCCGGCATCACTTCGCGTGTCGGTTGGTTGTGATCCCCGCGATGAAATAGTTTGGTGGTAGGGAGATGCCCATCCGGTTCGACGAGAGCTTGCAAAAACGTCTCCGGCGGTTTCTTCGATCGTACTTCAGCGATCCTCGCATCGAATTTCTTGAGCTCTTCCGCTGCGGCGGGAAGGTATTGATAGAGAACCCCAGGAGAAATGTTGACACTCGGGTTTTTATCAAGAAGCATCTTTTGCTCCTCAGTCCGTTTGTCAGAAGGGGTTTCGTAAGCCATTCTCAAAGAGCCTCGCAATGGCTCCTCAAACTTCATCAGCTCTTTGTCCAAAGCGTCCTTCATGAACTCGGTTTCTTTGAGCGATCGTTCCGCCGCGATGGCTTGAGCATCTTTCTCGATCTGTGCAGACGCATCCCGGTCGGCTTGGGTGTACAACGAAACCAAGCGTTCGCCAGGTGTTTTCCACTGTTGCCAATCAAGAGCCGGTTCAAAGACAGCGCGGATGGCGAAGTAATCTTCGTGCGAAAGTGGATCGTATCGATGGTCATGGCACTGAGCGCAATTCAAACTCGATCCAAGCAACGTGCTACCGATGACCTGCATGGTATCGGCGATAGTCTTATTACGAGCTTCGGGCGAATTGTCGCCACTCCCAGTCCCATCTGCAGTCATCCTAAGAAAGCCGGTCGCGGTCAAGCAATCCATCTGCGCGGCGGACCAGTCGCCATTCTTCACCCCAGCCAACTCATCGCCCGCAATCTGCTCCATGATGAATCGGTCGATCGGTTTATCGTCATTGAAGGAACGGATCACATAGTCGCGATACTTCCATGCCCATGGGCGTTCGGCATCGGCCAACGTGGCTCCGTCACTATCGGCATAACCGACGGCATCGAGCCAATGCCGCCCCCATCGCTCACCGTAATGGGGCGACTGCAGCAATGAATCAATCAATTGGTCATACCAATCCGACGAGGAGTGCTCCATCCATTGCCGGAACTGCTGGTCCGTTGGTGGCAATCCGGTCACATCATAATAGGCTCGACGGATCAATGTCGCCCGCGATGCATCCGACGAAAAATGGAGTCCCACAGGCATCGCATCGGCGAGAATCTGGTCAACACCCGTTCGTATCCGATCTCCGTCCAATAGACGGTTCGGCTGAGGCTTGCGAAGGGGTGCATAGGCCCAATACGAGCGTTCCGCTTCGGTGAGTGGGATACCGGGGCCAATCGACTCAGGCTCTGGCCGTAATGTAGGGGCTCCGGCAGATACCCATGCTTTGAGGATCGCGAGTTTCTCGGGCGAGACCTTCAACGTGGTCGGCGGCATGTCTCCTGACTCAATCCGTTGAATGAGCAGCGAGGCATCGGGATCACCCGGAATGAGCGACGTACCGGAATCCCCTCCTTTTTGGATCAACCGGACCAATCGCAAGTCGAGGGTCCCTTCCAATTTTTCCGTAGCACCGTGGCAGTCGAGGCAATACTCGCGCAGAATCGGCCTAATGTCCGATTCGAACTTGGGCGATTCCGATCGCCCCGATTCCTGAGCATAGACTGGTTGGGAATCAAAGAATCCAAGGCCTCCTAGGACTTGGAACACCCCAAACATTAGCACTGCCGTAGCCATGATGTTCGATCGACGACACCAAGCAATGATGGTTTCCGACAGCGTCGTCGATCCAAGCATCGAAACACTCATGGAGGGGTGGAGGGAGTGCGAGGGCAGGGGTTGGGAGGGACCCGTAGTATACCTCAGATTCCCCAAAAATGCTCGGCTAGGTCCCCGCTCCTTGCTACCATGGAACCTGCAACCTTGGAACTTGCAGCTCCCCAAACTGGATATGATAGGTCCAGCGATCGCAGGACTTTGCTTTTTGAACATGAGGATGAAGCGCTATGGCATTCGGGGATACAGCATTGCGACGTCGTCGATTTCTAGGCATGACGACCGGGGCCCTAGGAGGCTGTGTTCTTTTCCAGTTGAATCCACAAACGCTTTGGGCAGCCGCAAAGAAATCGGAACTCAAGCTTGGCTTGGTGACCTACCAGTGGGGTAAAGATTGGGATCTGGATACGGTGCTGCGCAATTGTGCTGACGCTGGTTTCGGCGGTGTTGAGCTACGCAGCACTCACAAGCACGGGGTAGAGATCAGCTTGAGTGCGCAGCAACGAATCGATATTCGTGAACGGTTTGCCGACGCACCTGTCAAACTGGTCGGTCTCGGGACGGATTGTGAATACCAAGCCGTGGATCCAGCAGTCGTCCAACGCAACATCGACGAGACCAAAGCCTGGATCGACTTGTGCCGTGATCTTGGTGGTGGCGGGGTCAAGGTCCGACCGAACGGGTTGCCTAAAGAAGTCCCGGTCGAGAAAACATTGGAGCAGATTGGGAAATCATTAAACGGTTTAGGGAAGTATGCTGCAGAGCAAGGGGTACAGATTCGTGTCGAGGTGCATGGAGCGGGTACCCAAGAGATCCCGCATATGAAAACCATCATGGACGTCGCCAATCACCCGAGTGTAGCCGTCTGTTGGAATTGCAACCCGACCGATTTAAAGGGCGATGGATTTTCGGCGAACTACCAAACTCTTGAGGATCGACTGGGGACGATCCATATCCATGATCTTCGACCGGGAAAAGTTGATTATCCGTGGGAGGACCTGTTTGCTCAATTGCGCAAGTGCGAAGCAGAAAGTTTTACAGGCTGGTGTTTACTTGAAGACGGAACGGTCCCCCCCGACATCTTCGGCGCGATGAAGGAAAATCGCGCTGTTTTTGAGAAGCTAAAAAGCTGAGCAAAATCAGCACTCGGTTGCAATCTCCTAACTCTCCTTCGCGCTCTTCGCGGCTTCGCGTGCCA
>CAITIE010000135.1 GCA_903892355.1 uncultured Pirellula sp.
AGGACCGCTCCATTCCATTCCGACTTTGGCAATAAGCGTTAAACCTTCGCCGCACGATGCGGCGAAATTCCCAAGCTGGATGCTTTCACACTGCGTTAACCAAACCGAAGACGATTCCACTTACCGGTGAACCAAGACAATGGATCAACGCGCATGTAGCTACGAATCCATCACACCGACAGGGATTCGCTCCTTACCACCGCCATGCTCCAGGCACCCTGACCTCATCGGTCACAAAACCGCCCGTCCATCGCGGCAATGTGGGGCAACACCGGAAGCCCTTCGCGCTTCGCGAACTCCAGTTCCACTTGCATTGTAAACGCCCCACGTACCATTCCATCCGGCAACGTCACCACCCAATCCTCGAGTGCGCTCAGCGGCAAGCCATCGGTCATATCATCGATAGGTTCGCCAGCGACCAGAGGCGTCTCAAGCGTTGCTCGGAACGAATCCTCTCCCAAGAATTGCAACTCACCCCACACGTGCTCTGTCATCCCTTCGGTTGTCTTTACTTCATATTTCACCCAGGCTGCATGGTTGTTGGCGTCACGCAACTCATGAAGGATTGGCAATGTGCTGCGAGCTTTAGATACGGCATTCTTCCACTCGACCGAATCTGGATCGATAAATGTGCCTCGGGAAGCGTTTGCCGTTTGCATCAAGAACAGATAGGCCTCCGGCTGTATCCGTTCGCGGGGAACATGTTCTAACAGCAGTTTTGAAAACTGGTGCAATCCCTCCAGTAAAACTGAAATGCGAGCCTTAGCCCCACTCGAAGATTCCAGCACATACCAACCCATCGTTTGCGAAATCGATACACGCTGAACGCTCTTCCATGCCATAAAGCCTTGCTTGCCAAACATGCCCCCGTAGTCGATCCCTTCCTCGGTGAGGCGATGGCGAGAAAAAAGGTAATCCGCGATCAGTGGAAACCCGAGTAGACCAAAGCCCACAAAAAAAGAAGTCGTCCAGATATTCGTGGATGCGTTCTTACCAACGGTGTTGGAGATAATTGCAAGTCCGAAACCGAAAAGGACTGCAACAGTACCTAGGATTGGAACCCACCCTTGGTGACGCAGTGCCCGAGATTCGTCGTCCTTCCAACGTCGACTTAGTCGGCGATTGATGACTCTCATAACAAAATAGAACAGAACCGAAAAGAGTATCGGCTTGAGCAGTGCGATCCACCAAGGCTGGTTCATTGCGAGCGTTCTCACCAATGGGATTTTGGGACTCTGGAGTGTGTCAAAAACGGTAGTACTGTCGCGCCCTCGAGGCAAACGGATCCGCACCTTTGTGTGCAGTTACCAATTGCTCCACCCAGTCTAAAACGGCTGTATCGATTATCCGGCTGTCCGAATGGTCTTCGGCAAACCGTATTCCAAACTCGCCCCTCCGCGTATACTATGCGTCCGATCCTCGACACACTTCCTGAGTATTTTCTAAAACAACATCTGTTTTGATGGAGCCTTTTGTGAGCCGCTTAGCTGATATCTTCCAAGGGTGCATGCCCGCACTGATGACACCGTGCAATTCCGCTGGTTCGCCTGATTTTGACGCGTTGGTGCGCAAAGGCAGAGAACTGATCGGGCTGGGTATGCGAGCGGTCGTTTATTGTGGTTCCATGGGTGATTGGCCATTGCTCACCGACGCCCAACGCCAAGAAGGTGTTGCTCGCCTCACCAGCGCAGGCGTACCCGTCGTCGTAGGCACGGGCGCTCAAAATCCAAAGATCGCTGCGGCGCACGCGGAGCATGCTCAAAAGATTGGCGCTGCGGGACTGATGGTGATTCCACGTGTTCTTTCGCGTGGCACCTCCGTCTCCGCGCAGCGCAGCCACTTCGCTGGCATCCTGAGCGCCGCCCCCGACCTTCCTGCGGTGATCTACAACAGTCCCTACTACGGCTTTCAAACCAAAGCCGACCTGTTTTTCGATCTCAACCGTCAATTCCCAAATCTAGTCGGCTTCAAAGAGTTTGGGGGCGCGGAATCCCTCAGCTACGCGGCTGAACACATCACCAGTGGCAATCCAAACTTGGCTCTGATGGTTGGGGTGGATACACAGGTCTTCCACGGATTTGTTCGATGCGGAGCCGTCGGCGCAATCACCGGTGTCGGCAATGCACTCCCCAGGCAAGTGCTTCGGTTGATCGAACTGTGCAAACGAGCTGCAGCGGGTTGTGTGGAATCACGACGGTTGGCGATGGAACTCGACTCGGCCCTCGCCGTACTCTCCAAATACGACGAAGGTCCAGACCTTGTTCTCTACTACAAGTACCTGATGGTGCTCGAAGGAGACGCGGAGTACCAACACCACTTCAATGCCTCGGACTCACTCAGCCCAAGCCAAATGGCGTTTATCCAGAGCCAATGGACTCTGTTCAAAGCGTGGTGGAGCCAATGGCCAGGCGCAGGTGTCTAGCATAAACCCGATCGAGTAAATCGATTCTTGACGGTCTGCTATTCGCGATCGGACTCGTCCTTCGACACCCCCAAACTCGTGATCCATTCCCGGATCAGGGCGTTGCCAGCCTCAAAATTTCGATTGCGAGCGAGGTTTGGCATCCTCGCACCGACATCCTCGGATTCAATCCGATACATCACGATCGACTCATCTGGCTTGCCGGGTACGATATCGTACTTTCGGCCACCCGAGCCCTTGCCAGCTGCGACCGGGGATTTCATCACACCCCACTTCGCAGTATCAACTTGAGAAATACTCAAATCGAGCCCCGATGTTCTCGCGGATCCCGCAGGATTGTGGCAATGCGCACAGTTCACCTCGAGCCATGCCCTGGCCCGCTCGTCGAGCGTCCCCGTCGACGGATCATCAAATCGGGCTAACACAGGGTGCCGCGATGACTCGGGAGCATTGACGAGAATTGCCTTATCGATCCAAGCAGCGACCTGACTTTGCGCATCCTCGTCATTGCATTTGCGGTTCAAGTTTCGAGCCGTAGGGCCCAACGGCTCGTACTTGTTATTCTGACTATGGCATGTCATGCATTGGTTGGCGTTCGGAACTTCGTATCGATTGGTTTGAACAACGCCTGCGGCATCGACCCAATGGGCCTCGATCCGTTCGCCACCGAGTCGCAACTCGGCGTCCGACTGATCCTCGTTCCATACATACGAATAACCGTACCAGCCTGATGCCTCCCGAAATTCGATGCGCGTTTCTAGGTAACGCTCTCCGGGTGTGCTGTCCTCCGTAGGGTCGGGATAGGCAAATGTTTTCGCGATGACCGTACCTACCGGAAATTCCAAGGAACCATGGTCTGTCCATTGAATGGTTGATCCCTCTGGCAATCGGAACCAGCGGTGCTTTACCGTGTCGTCTGAATAGAGAGGGGTATTCAAGTCGTACAAAATCGTATTCCTCGCTCTGACCCAGTGGGCCTCCTTCTTCTCAAATAACTCCCACTGCGAAAGGAGCTCCGGCGCCCGTCGGTACACCGAGACCGCATCGAGCCCTTCTGCGGTCGCAATCGAATGTGGTTTCAGTTGCACCGGTTCGATCGGTGACGATACTCCATTCAGCCCATCCGCACTGCGTTCGACCTTGTACTTGCCAGTCAGCATATTGGCCGGGGAGAATTGATCGATATGCACATTCGCGAAAGTAGTCGCTGCCGCTTCGCGAATGCTTCCCCGCAACTCGCGCGGAAGTTCGCCATCCACAAGCTTTTTCTTGTCGACGATGCCGTCGAAGAAAATGTCTGGAAAAGGGAGCCCGACGACAGGCGCCAGCATTTTCCCAATCTTCCCTGATGGTTTTTTGCCACCACCGGAAATGCGATTGTCATGAACATTGAACGCTTCCGGATAAGGATCATACTTCTTATCGTTCAGTTTTCTTTCGGTGATTAGGTAGCTCACAATCACAATGTTGCTCGTTTGGTGATCGGCGATATCGTTATCAAAGATTTCGACATGATCGGTCGACATCAACATCATCCCGGTCCCCGGTGGAACTTCGCCGACAATCGCACCCGGTTGTGCGAAGTTTTTATGATTATTCCTCTCCACGCGATTCTTGAAGATGCGGACGTAGCCTCCATTGGTAAGCGTCAAACCAGGCAGATCGAACACGAGGATTCCTCCCGTGTTGTCGGTTGCGATATTGTCATAGACATCCGCCCGCAAACTGTTTTCGATTTCGATTCCGGCAACGTTTCTCTCAGCGCGGCATCCGCGAACGATGACGTCTTGAGATTGCCCAACATAGATACCGGCATCCGAGGCCCCGATCGCGATGCAATCCTCGATCAATACATTGGTGCACTCGACGGGATAGAGTCCGTATGCGCCATTGGTAGATTGTGGTCCGGCAGTCCACTCGGTACGGACTCGGCGCAAGGTCACGTCGCGCGCTCCGAGGATCTTGATCGCATTCCCTGAGCTGTCTTCGACGGCGAGGTCTTCGATGGTGAACCCATTCCCGGTCCCCAAAATACCGCTCGCTCCTGCCGATTGATTCTTGAACGAGAGAACGGTTTTTTCTCGGCCGGCACCTCGAAGGGTCAAATTCGAGCATGTGACATTCAGTTCGGTATCAAAGTGGTAAACCCCCTCGTCAAGCTGAATCACATCCCCTGGCGCCGCCAGGATTAGAGCCGATTGCAAGCGGTGCTGCGCGTCATCGCCGACACCAACCTTTGCAATCGTTGGAGCGATCACCAAACCATCCGACTGGCGTGGATTGGCGTCTTGAGTAAACCCGAATCGCACCATCGCCACTACAAAAACAATGACGGTTGGCACGAAGTCGAACCTAAGGCGACTGTTCACTGGAGTTCTCACACTAGGAAAAGGTACCGGGCGACGGGGCAAGTCAATCCAAAAATGTGACTTGAAGCGATAAGCAACAAGAGGAGTCTTGGGGGGCGCTGACTTTTGACGGTGCCAACTAATGACACGGTGCCAACTAATGACACGGTGTCAACTAATGACACTGAGCAGCGTCCCGTTCGCCCTCTATGTCCCTTCACCCCATTATGAACGATACTTTCCCTCGTGTCTCCTCCTACTCGCGATCGTCGTTTCCAAGTAGGATTTCTAAACGAAATCAGGTCGTAGGCGTGCGGCGATCCCGCTGGCCCACACACCTCAAACCGGCCACACCTCAAACCGGCCAAACCACCACTCGGCCACACCACCACTCGGCCGCACCTCAACAAAAAGAAGAATCCGTTTTTTTGGCTCGCTCAGAAATACGAACAAGAAACATGACCATTCGAACACGATTTGCCCCGAGTCCCACCGGTTACCTTCACATCGGAGGGGTGCGGACCGCCCTCTTCAACTATCTGCTGGCCAAGCAAGCGGGTGGTCAATTCTTGCTGCGGATCGATGACACCGACCAAGGTCGCAATGTCGATGCGGCATTGAAACCGATCCTGGATGGGTTTCGTTGGTTGGGGCTGAACTGGGACGAAGGCCCAGACGTGGGCGGTCCGTACGCCCCCTATTTTCAATCTCAACGTTCGGAACGCTACCAACAAGCGGTATTGCAGTTACTCGCGTCGGGCCATGCGTATCGCGATTACGCAAAACCCGAAGAGCTCGCCGCCGCGAAAACAGAAGCCGAGAAAGCGGGTAAGGCATTTATCTACGATCGAACGTTCATGGCCGCTACCCCCGAGGATGACGCTCGTTTCCAAAGCGAAGGGCGGTCCGCAGTTGTCAGAATGAAGATGCCTCGAACGGGCGATTGCCAGTTCCACGATATGATTCGCGGCGATTGCTCCTTTGAATGGGCTGACGAACAGGATCATGTCATTCAACGCGCGGACGGTACATGTTTGTACCATTTGGCCAGCGTCGTCGACGACTACGATTTTAAGATCACCCACGTCGTACGAGCCGTCGAACATTTGCCAAACACACCACGCCAAATCTTTATTGCGCAGAGCTTGGGGTATTCACTCCCAATCTATGCACACCTTCCCTACGTTGCCGAACCGGGCGGGACAGCCAAACTCAGCAAGCGGAAATTGGACAAGTACCTCAAGCAGAAAGACTTTGCGACCTTGTTCCAACTCGGGGATGGAATCGCAAAGCGGGCCCACCTCGAGACCACTCCGGAGACCTTCAATCCGGTCGTCGTCGATTTCTATCGCGAAACAGGGTTCTTGCCCGACGCCATCCTGAATTACTTGCTGCTGCTGGGCTGGTCGCTCGACGACAGCACCGAGCATTTCTCGATCGATGATGCGATACGTCATTTTTCGCTCGAGAGAGTCAACAAAGCACCCGCCTCGTTTGATCCACAAAAACTGCTGGCATTCCAAGGGCGTTGGATGAACCAGTTGGACCTCAAGAAAAAAGTAGCGATGGTATTGCCGTATCTTCAGAGAGCTGGGCTCGTCGAGGATCCAGTACCATGCACCATGGCTGATCATTTGCAAAAGGTCGTTGCGGCGGCGGGCGACCGGATCAAGGTGGCTGGTGATATTTTGCAGTTCGACGAGTACTTTGTTAGTGATTCGGAACTAGCAATTGATTCCGGTCTGTTCGAAAAGCGGGTCGTTGGCGAAAACCGCGGAATCGAAGTGCTCAAGGCATTGCGAGAAATCGTCGCGACCGAGGATCCCTTCGATCCATCGGCACTCGAGCCGAAGATCAAAGCCTTGGCCGAATCGATGGGTGTTAAGCTCGGAGTCTGCATCAACGCGTTGCGTATTGCGCTCACGGGCAAAGGAACAGGCTTGGGGATCTTTGATGCCTTTTCGATCCTAGGGCGGGAACGTTCACTCTCTCGGATCGATCGTTGTTTGGCGATGTGCGGGTAAATAAGTTGTGATTAGCGGTTTCCTCCAGTGCTCGATTGGGAGGAGCCCGCCTCTCCAGGTGGGTTGTCATTCGCAGGACCAATATCGCCAGTTGCTGGCCCGTCCTCCGATGGCCCTTCCTCCGATAGCCCGTCCTCCGACGGCGACCTCGAAGACTTTTCCTCGCCCGGACTCAACGTCTTGTCTCCCGAGAGTCTCCGCTGCGCCTTCTCTACAAAACCGATCATCTCTTGATTCCCGTTATAGAGACTGACGATCCCCTCCCAAATCTGGCGAGAGCCCAACAGATCGCTCGCTTCGTAGAGGCGGTCCGCTTCGAGTAGTTTCTCTTGAAGGAACCGCCTCAGTTCCTCGATGCTCGGCGGGTTGGACTCAAGAACGGCGATTTGCCGTTTCGCTAGATTGACAAAGGGACGATCCTTTTCTTCGTCTTTGAGCAGCTTCACGATCCCTTTGTATTTATCGAGAGCCGTGACCCGATCACCGAAGCGTTCAAAACGGACCGCTTCACTGTACTTGCGTTCCCCTTCAGAGCTCGGCTCGCGACCCACGCGAAGGTTTCGTCGCATGCGTTCTTCGGCGTTGCGCATCTCGACCATATCGAGTTGCTCTTGAGCCCAGTCCGCATAAGTCCCCTCTGGGTACTTTTCCAGCATCGGAAGGAGGTACTTGTCTCGAGCATCGTTCCAACGCACTGCATCTTCGGTCGCAAGCAGCGATTCAGCACGCTTCTTCATTTGCGATTCATTGAGTGGCCAAACCAGGAATGCGATTAAAGCGATGAGCAGCGCGAGAGCCGAAAGAAGTACGATGGGCTTTTCCCAAAAAGCTTGATAGGAGCCATCATCCTCTTCCGACGAGAATCTCCGACGTTGCTTTTTCTTTTTGATCCCAAGTACCCGCTCCGCTTCGGCCCGATCGGTTTTCAATTGCAGTGGGCTAAATCCTGATACCGCGTGCTCAACCACCCCGATCCCCTCGGAAGCCCTGCGTTGGGCTTCGCGGAGAGCGAGGGCCGCAGCGGCCGCAGAATAAGGCCGTTTCAAAGGATCGCGATGGAGCATTTGCTCGACGATCGTACTCAACCAAACCGGACAATCAAAAACGAGCGACGCGACGCTCGGTAAGGGTGTGTTGAGCACCGCATGCCTCACATTCGATGCATTTTCCCCAGTGAACGGAGGCGCACCGGTGAGGGCGTGATACATCGTAGCCCCCAGGGAATAGATATCCCAGGAAGCGTTGACTTTAGGCTGATCCGAAAAAGACTCGGGCGGGGCGTACGCTAATTGTGTCGGAGGGATCGGGACATAGGGAGGCAACTCCATCCTCAAGTCGCTCAATTTCGCGGTGCTGATGTCGTCCGAGAGAAGGATTTTATCGGGTCGGATTCGGCCGTGGTAAAGACCGGATTCGTGAGCCAACTGAAGCGCGTTGCAGATTTGCAATCCGATTTCGAGGACGCTTTCCCAAGGTAACCGCTCCCGCCGCGCGAGCGCATTATCGAGCGAATCTCCATCAAAAAGTTCGAAGACAAGGTATGCGTCCTTTGCATCGAATCCACCCCCGAAACATCGAATAATGTTCGGGTGTCGAATGGATTTCAATCGTTCGACGTGGTCCGAGAACTCGCGTTTCACCTCCGGGGTTAATCCCATGGTGATCGGAAATACCCGTACGACTACTTGGACGCGCTGCTGCACGTGCAGCGCTCGAAAGACACGGGATTGCGGTCCCCCCATGGGCGCTTCGAGAGCCAGTGGACCGATTCGAGAACGTGTCACTGGCAACTCCCTGGTTCGATCAATTTAGCGATTGAAAGGTCGGTTCATCTGCATCACTCAGTGCATTGTCCGGCAAAACGGAGGGCGTTGTAGACGGCATCGCGAGCAGCCTCTGTTTCTGACTGGTAGGCGATCTCCAATTCTCGGGTGACCGACGCAAACGGCCGGCGATCGACGATGGTGGCACCACGTGTCAGCACGCCAACTTCCTCCACCTCGAGGGCATGTGGTTCGCACTGAAACAGCTCAGGCTCGGTCAAGTAAACGATTCCGATCGCAGCTTGCAGGGAGATCGCTTCCTGAGCCCTATGTTGCCGAAAGGCTCGGAATAAGTGCGGAAGCATCGAATGCAAGATCGATCCGGCGCGCGTATGTTTCGACGGAAGCTGGGAGAGCATATTCAAATCGAAGGTGATTTGGTTGGTCACCTCGAGAGGTATCAACGTTTTCGTCGTAGGCGAGCGCAGAATCGCAGAGGCACTGGCAGGGTCAAAATGCATGTTAAACTCCGCCGCAGCCGTGACATCACCGACCCCGGTAATGGATCCACCCATGATGATGAGCTGATCGACCAAATTGACTACGCTCGGATCACGCTGAAACGCTCTTGCAATTCCTGTGAGGGGACCGAAACACAAGATCGATACGTCGCCAGGGTCCGCCTTGAGCCTATCAATAATTAATTTATCACTGCTCATGACATGCTGCCGCTGCACCGGCTGCAAACCCATATTCCCCAAACCGTCCGCACCATGAAGATCGCGGGCATCGCTCACCGGAGCGTCTTCGGGATCGGCACCAACGCCGACTCGCGGGTAACGTGGTGGATCTAGTTTCTCGAGAAGTCCGAGTACGTTTTGACTGCACTGGTCCGCCTCGACCGTCCCAGAACACGTGGTGATAGCAACCACCTCGAGCCGTGGGTCAAACAAGGCCATGATCAATGCAACCGCATCGTCAATTCCTGGATCGCAATCGATAATGACTTTTCTGGCCATGGGGTCTCGGGTTCGATCGAAGCGGTAGGCGGAAGGACGGAATTTCTGAATTGGTGAACAACGGCGTTGTCGTCAAACTGAACGACTTAGTTTAACGCGCAGGTCCATGTTCATGCTATAGAGACGGGCACTAGATCTCGCACAATCAACGAACGGACTGAAAAACCAATCGAAATTGCGAAAGCAAACCGAATGTTGGACAATGGAAGCAATATTGGGCGCGAGCCATCCCGTGAACCTCCGCGTGCCAAGGCTCACCGCTGAGAATATTGGGGAGATGGGGTAAGCTTCGCCAAATCCTTGGTATCTTGTTAGGAAAAGGAACCTCGCCTCGGGAAGGAACACTCTCTCCGTGCGAGGACGTGCTGCCCGGAATCGGCGTCCTTACGGATGACTTCCGGTGACTTTTTACTGCTAGGATTTCACCCGAGGCCAAAATGCTCGAGGATTTTGTAACGCTTGCCCAAGCCGGAAACGACTTGTCCGTCGACCAGATGCAGCAAGCCATCGTTTGGATGCTGGCGGGCCGCGCGAGCGATGAAGAGATCGGGCAGTTGCTAATGGCCCTGCGTGCCAAAGGCGAATCGGTTTCTGAAATGGTGGGTGCGGCGCGTGGAATGCGGCTGATGATGACCCCCATTCGCTCGAAGCGAACGGGGCTCCTCGATACTTGCGGAACAGGAGGCGACGGCACAAAGACGTTCAACATTTCGACGGCGACCGCGATCGTAACCGCCGCCGCCGGGGCTCCGACGGCCAAGCATGGGAACCGAAAAATCACCAGCGCAACCGGCTCGGCAGATGTTTTAGCAGTCTTGGGTGTTTCTATCGAAGCGGAACGAAGCAAGGTCGAAGCTTGCCTTGACGAACTAGGTTTATGCTTCTGCTTTGCCCCGATGCTGCATCCGGCGATGAAGCATGTCGGACAAGTAAGGCGACAACTGGGAGTTCCAACTCTTTTCAATTACCTCGGCCCCCTTTGCAATCCGGCAGGTGCTGCTTACCAGGTGATCGGAACGGGAAACGAAGCCCTTCAAACCAAACTTGCGGCGACCCTGGTGCAACTTCCCATCGAAGCCGCCATCGTGGTGCGAGGCTTGGATGGGATGGATGAAGTGAGTCTTGCCGATGAAACAAGTGTGCTCCACGTTCAGTATGGAATGACAACGCAGTTCCTATGGAGCCCAGGTACCTTTGGTCTTCCAAAGATCAAGAATGAAGACCTCATCGTCGAAGGCCCCGAAGAAAGCGGGGCTGTGATTCGAAGGGTTCTGAGCGGAGAACGCGGGCCCGCTCGCGACATTGTTCTTGCAAATGCCTCCGCTGGATTGTGGGTCAGTGGAAAAACCCACTCGTTGTTGGATGGGGTTGCAATCGCTGCCAAGGCAATCGATAGCGGTGCTGCTTCGAAACTGCTGGAGGATTTAGCCAACATGTCATCAAGTTCAAGTACTGACAAGCTTTAATTATTTACTAGCAACGGGAACCATCGCCACCAAACGGGAGCTCGCCCCTTGCCAAAGCGTAAGAATACACTTCCACACAAATAGTCCCTAGAAAGCTTATTCCTCCATGATCGTAGCCAAGGGCCTGAGAAAGCAATTTATGGTTCGCGGGCAAACCCTCGTGGCCGTGGATCGCATCTCTTTCACGGTGGGAAACGGCGAAGTCTACGGTCTTCTCGGCCCGAACGGCGCTGGAAAGACGACGACATTGCGGATGGTGATGGGGTTGCTCGATCCGGATGAAGGCCACGTCGAAATTGGGGGTGTGCGGACCGATATCGATCCGATAGCAATCCGTTCGCAACTAGGCTTGATATCGACCAACGATGGTGTCTACCCCTGGCTAACCGTACGCGAGATGCTGATGTATTTTGCCGACCTGTATGCAGTTGAGGTTCCGGTTGCACAGATACGCCTCGAAGAGCTGGCGGAACTCCTCAATATCAGGAGCTTCCTCGATCAACGGTGTAGCACCCTCAGTACGGGACAAAAACAACGGGTAACTTTAGCCCGAGGGCTGATGCACGACCCACCGGTAATGCTGCTCGATGAACCGACACGAGGACTCGATGTTGTTGGTAGTCAAACCGTATTCGAGTTCATCGATTTGCTCAAAAAACGAGGCAAATCGGTTTTGCTTTCTACCCACCGACTCGACGAAGCAGAACGGGTTTGCGATCGGTTTGGACTGCTGCACCACGGCACGGTGCGCTACGAGGGGACGCTCGATGACCTTCGCACTCTCACCGGCAAATACCATTTGGTAGATATGTTCATCGATTTGATTCGAGAAGATCGTCAGTCCGTTCCCTCACCGACTGCGGGAGCGTAACCATGCAAGAATACCTTTCGAACGGCCGATTGCTCCGATTATGCTTGAAGGAACTCCGCGAAAGCCTGCGGGATCGACGGACGATCATGACGCTGATCATGATGCCTATCCTGGTATACCCTTTGCTCAGCATGGCGATGCAAAGGCTGCTCCTGGGAGCCGTTAGCGCTCCTTCCGGACAACTTGAGTATGTCATCGGCGTGGCGGATGAAACAACAGCGAGAGTGATATCGCTGGCCCTTCGAGAAACGCAGAAGGCTGCCTCCGAAGGGGTCCGACCGTCGATTGAGATTATTCGCCCTGCACCTAAAGATGCGAATACGAATCCTTTGTCTCAACGGTTGAATGAAACCAACGGCGAGGGAGAAAACGCATTGAATCGCTCCGAGTCGGCCCCTGGAATTGAGAATGGCATGGGGATCAACTCGCCCACGGCTGGCGCGATCCGCACGAACCAACAAGCTGCATTCAGTATTGTCGTCCCTGAACGCACCACGGTATCCACATCGCTCGCGGACGGCCAATTGGATCTAGCAATCCTTTCTGCATCGGTCGAACGATTTCCGTTTCCCAACGGTGTATCCATCCCGTTGTTCGAATTTAAGATGGAGTTTCGGGATGGCGACCCCCGAAGCGAAATGGCGATGGCAGAGTTTCGCAAAGCGATGCAACTGATCAACGATTACCAATCGGCACTCCTGCGAGGTAACCGGTTACCCGCGTCCGTGACCTTGGTATCGAACGCGGTAGGCCAACGCATTGACCCGATGGCGTCCCTCGCTGGCGTACTCCCCCTGGTCTTGATTCTGATGACGATCACGGGTGCCGTTTATCCCGCGATCGATTTGACTGCCGGTGAGCGGGAGCGAGGTACCATGGAAGCGATGATCGCAACACCCGCCCCCCGATTTGTACTGCTGCTTAGCAAGTATGTAGCCGTCGTCACCGTCGCGGTTCTAACCGCTGTAGCCAATCTATTTGCGAGTTGGGTAACGTTGTCGTTGGGCGGATTAGGCCGAGCACTGCTCGGGGAACGTGGGTTTTCCTTCTGGACTCTGATTCAAATTTTCCCTCTACTGGTCATATTTGCTGCCTTTTTCAGCGCTATCCTTCTTGCCATGTGCTCCTTCGCAAGGAGTTTTAAAGAGGCGCAAGCCTACTTGATTCCCGTCATGCTCGTCTCGCTCGCACCAGCCCTGGTCACTCTGATGCCCAATGTGGAGTTCTCAACGCTGCTTGGGATTGTCCCGCTGGTGAATATCCTACTTCTCTCGCGCGACATTATGACAGGTGCGTCAACGACATTACCGGCATTCGCCGCGGTACTATCAACCTTGCTCTATGCAGCCGCAGCACTCGTCGTTGCATCGCGACTCTTCGGCGGTGAATCGGCAACTTCGGGTTCTCAAGAATCCTGGTCCGATTTGATGCGACGTCCAAAGCGACGATTCCCAACACCAGACATCGGTGAACTCGCGATCTATTTAGCACTGTTGTTCCCGGTCTTTTTCGTCGCAACCAATCTCGCCGGGCAATGGATGTTATCGATCGAGCAAAAGCTGCTCGTGAACGCGCTACTGCTGTGTGTTTTGTTCTTATTGGCACCAGGTTTTTTCGCCATCTACCGCCGAATGGATTTGAAAAAGACTTTTTTGCTGCGTTTGGATGGAACTGAAAACCCGAATGGACTCCCCCGGCCCGTGCGTTTGCTCGGCGTGTTCGCCGCGAGTTGCTTGATGGCAGCAGGACTTTGGATCGTCGCCTACGAGGCTTTGAAACTCTTAAGCGATCTGGGATTTGGAACCATCGATCTCCAGAAAACCGCGGCGCTAGAGGAAGCCAAAAGCCGCTTTCGCGAAGTCCCGTTTTGGCTGATTTTTTTAACATCGGCACTGATTCCCGCGATTTGCGAGGAGTTCTTTTTTCGCGGATTTGTCCTTTCCGCGTTCCGTAGCCGACTCCATCCCACCCGCGCCGTCATCTATTCCGCCTTGCTTTTTGGTGTATTTCACGTGGTAAATGGCAATGTTTTGTCGATCGAGCGATTTGCCCCAACAGCAATTCTAGGCTTGGCTCTCGGTTTTTTAGCTGTCCGGAGCGACTCACTTTGGCCTGGAATTCTGCTCCACGCGATCCACAATGGACTATTGTTCTGGTTGACCCGCTTCAACCAATCGGAACTGGCGGAATGGCTAGGGTCCGACTCAGAACACTTTCCGACTGCGTGGATAGTGGCAAGTGTAGGCTCCATTGCGATCGGAATTGTAGTCCTTTATTTTTCGACGTTGAAACGATCCGATGAAGTCTCTTCTTAAAGTATTAGCGGTTTTGGCAATCCTCGGTGGTGCAGGTGCAGCCGCCTACCGCCCCTTGATGAACTATCTTGAGGCTCGCAATAAAACCGAATGGAGAACACAACGTGTTGACATCGGCGATATCACGCAGTCTGTCAATTCGACGGGCAAGGTCGAACCGGTTAAACGGGTGAGTGTCGGCGCGAGTGTGAGCGGACCCATTGCAGAACTGTTCGTCGACTACAACACCAAGGTCACCAAAGGCCAGTTGATGGCCAAAATCGACCAACGGCTTTATAAAGCATCGATGGAACGCGATCTCGCTAGCCTTCGGACTCGCCAAGCGGAAGTGGCCCGCTCCCAAGCCATGCTCCAACAAGCTCGCAACGACGAACGCCGCGCGACGGAACTCAGCTCCTCGCAAGACGGTTTCATCTCACAAGCGGAAATGGACCAGTTCAAGTTCGCTCGGATGATGCGAGAAGCTGAGTTGCAAGTTTCCGAAACCAACATCGAACAATCTCAAGCCTTACTCGACAACTCGAAAGCAAACCTAGGCTACACCGAAGTCATCGCTCCTTGCGATGGGATCGTGATCGATAAAAAGATTGACGTCGGCCAAACCTTGGCTGCCCAATTCCAAACCCCAGAGATGTTCGTCGTTGCTCCCGAGATGGATGAACGTATGTATATCTACGCGTCGGTCGACGAAGCGGACATCGGCTGGATTCGCAAAGCGCAAGAAGAAGAACAATTGGTACGATTCACCGTCGATGCTTATCCGGACGAACTTTTCGATCAAGGCAAAATCGTGCAGGTACGGTTGAGCAGCAAGGAAGAGCAAAACGTGATCACATATCCGGTCATCGTCGAAACGCCCAATACCGACTTGAAACTCCTACCAGGAATGACTGCGAACCTTTCCTTCCAAATCAAGAAACGAGAAAAGATCACTAAGATTCCCAATCCGGCGTTGCGTTTTTATCCGCCTCGGGAAAAGGTTCATCCGGAGGATCGTAAAATCCTCGATGGGTTCGAGGACCAGAAGCAGTTTGCAGATACTCCAAAAATGGTGTCGGCGGACGAAAAAGCGGGAAATGCCAAAGCCATCCTCAACCGCCATGTCTGGATTGAAGAAGGTAAATTCCTGCGGGCACGAACGGTGCGTATCGGTATCTCGGACAACCGTTACACCGAACTTATCGAAGGTGACCTCCACGAAGGTGATTTATTGGTCATCGGAGAGAAACCCAAGAAATAACCCCAACGCAACTTTGCAATTCGCTTCGCGAATCCAATCCGAGCCACGCGTGTTAGCAAGTGGCAACTGGACTCCCGAACCCGCATCCGCCGGCGTTCGGAATTAGCAAAACAACCTTATGCTCACTTTGGAACGTCCCGTCCACCCGCCGCTGAGGCGTAGAGCGCCGATGGACACCACTATACCTCTGCCAACGCTTGCTTGGCATCGCCAAAGCTGGTCATATTCAAACCCATCTTATTCATCATCGACATATACAACCGGCACATCTGTCGCTCCGGTTGCTGGCGATAATCAAGGACGCGACCTGTTTGGATCTTGCCTCCACCTTTACCAACCATAACTACAGGCAATTGGCTCGCATCATGGCTGCCTGTCATCATGCTGGAACAAAGCATCAGCATCGAATTGTCTAGCGCTGAACGCCCCCCCTCATCGATCGCTTGTAGCCGTCTTGCGATGTAGGCGACTTGTTCCAAGAAGAACTGATTCACCTTGAGCCAGTCCTCGGTATCGGAATGGGATAGCAAATGGTGGATCATGTAATCGACCCCCAAGTGCGGAAAACGGAGCGAAGAATGGTCATTGTTGAGCTTCAAGGTGGTGATTCGTGTCGTATCGGTTTGGAACGCCAAAACCAAAAGATCGCACATCAGTCTCATATGCTCGGAGATATCTTGTGGGATCCCGTCCGCTGGTCGAGCCATATTGGGTTTATCCAACGTTGGGCGCCAACCTTGCAGTTCCCCTCGCTTGCCCGCGTTGGCAATCCGCTGCTCAACATCGCGTACGCTATCGAGATACTCATCGAATTTACGCTGGTCGGAACTGCTGATCTGGCGACGTAGATCCCCGGCATGCTCGAGGACTGAATCGAGAACACTTTGGTCCCCTCGGTGGTTTTCATCCTTGAAGAGTCGATCGAATGCCAGGGATGGATAAAGCTCAAGGGGCGTGGGAGTCGTCGGGGACGACCACGAGATGTGCGAACTATAAATCATCGAATAGTTCTTGTGGACCGACGGATTCGACTTCTCGCATCCCAGGACCATGCTGGGGACCTTGGTATTTCGCCCCACGGTCTGCGCGAGGACTTGGTCAACGCTGGTCCCAGATCGAATATCCCCGCCTGCGGCAAGCGGCGCTCCAGAGAGCAGGTTTCCAGTCTGAGAACTATGAATGTTTCCCTTGAGCGCCTCCGCGTTGTAGAGCCCTTTGATGAATAGCGTCGAATCCCGAAACTCATTGAGTGGAGCCAAAACGCGGCCCAATTCCAAAGCCCCATTGTTCTCCTTGGCCCACCATTCCCCGCCGTGGTAACCATTCCCAGAAAAGAGAATCGCTAGTCGAACTGGGGGTTCGTTCGTTCCAGGGGCGGCATCTTGTCCCCAGACACGCAGTGATTCCATCCACGGTAACGCCATCGAAACACCGAGACCTCGCAACCAAGTTCGACGTGAGAAAATCGCTCGATCTCTACCGTTACCGTTGTGTCCGAAATGGGGGTTCATCGAGGTTACCTCGTAAAGCGTTTTAAAAGTATTCGTGATCTTAAGTTTTGTGTTCAGAGAACCCGTTTGGCTGGGTCCGGTTTCGTTGGATCTGGCTCGGAATTACCGGTCATGGCATTGCCGATCGGGATCACTCTTCGCGGTATGCCCGCCCCCGAATACGTCGGAATGGCTCGCTCAGAACAATCGCGACAATCGTATCGGAGATTCGGTCGTTGCTCTCCTGCTGCCTAGCGATCGTGCTTAGGAGTGGTTCATCCGACAATTGTACCGATCTTCCCAAAGCATACCCCAAAAGTTTGCGGTTGAACTGCTTGCGGAAGTCTGCACCGCGGCGATTGGAAAGGTACTCTCTCAAATCGTTCATTCCGCGGATTTCAGTTCCGTCAGGAAGCTTTGTCTCGGTGTGGATTTCCAATCCCAAACTATCTTTGGTGCGGAAACGGCCGATGGCATCGTACGCTTCCAACGCAAATCCGAAGGGATCGATCCGTTGATGGCATTTCGCGCAACCAGGATCACTGCTGTGCTTTTCGATCAATTGGCGTTCGGTCATCCCGGCAGGAGGCGTCTCGGAAAGTACCGGAACATTCTTAGGGGGCTTGGGTAGTTTCTCCCCCAATACAACTTCGCTCAGCCAATTGCCCCGCAAAATTGGACTGGTCCGGGAGGCCCCAGATTGCTTGGCCAAGGTCGAGCCCAGAGCCAGGATCCCACCGCGGCCATGTTTACGAATCCCCTCCACTCGGCGCCATTGGGTTCCCGTGACCGAATCGATGCCGTAAAACTTGGCCAAGTTCTCGTTCAGGAACGTATGGTCTGCGTTGAGCATGTCCATCACTGCGCCATCATTCCGGAGCATGTCGGCCATGAACAGAATCGATTCCTTGTAAAGATCCGAGCGGAGCGAAGCGAACTCGGGAAAGTGGGATTCGCTTTTCTCATCGAGTTGATCGAGATCTCGGATGTGCAGCCACATGCAGCCGAACTCGACCGCCATCCTTTCGGTGCGAGAATCACGAAGCATCCGCCGGACCTGAGCCTCGAGCACTTCAGGTCGTTGCAATGCTCCGCTGGCGGCGAGATCGAGCAGTTCTTGATCGGGTGCTGATGCCCATAGAAAATAACTCAATCGATTGGCTAACTCGACACCCGAGATCTGGGTCGGTTTGTCGGATTCTCCTGGAATCTCAGTTCGGTATAAGAACTCTGGAGAGACAAGGATTCTAGCGACAACCAATCGAATCGCCTCCTCGTGCAGGGTTTCTTGCCCTCGCAACGAATCGTAGAGCGACCGAAGCGTTTTTTTCTGCTCCTCGCTCACCGGGCTCCGAAACGCACGTTCAGCAAAACGTACAACATCATTCCAATGAGCCGCTTCAGCGGCGGTTTTCCGCTCACGAAACACCTCCGCTTTTTTCAGCAACGGTTCTCGCAATGGCTCGAACGCACTCGGGTCTGCATCTTGGGTTGCAAATTGCCATAGTTGTTCGTAGGCGTCGACCGATTTTAGAGCATCTTGACTGACGAAGTGGAGCTCATCCCAAAGACGATTCAACTCGGCGACTTCGGATTCGGAGAGCATCAATCGCTGCAGCGCATCGTCCTCGCGATAAAAAAGAGTCAATGTGACCACTTCATCGACCGGTACGATCTTTGTGTAACAGAGAGCGATCGGGAACAATTCCCGAAACTTTGAAAACGAATTCCGAATGCGCTCTTCGGACTCGCTATTTGGAGTCACCACGATCGGTGAGGCAATCAGTACTTGTCGCGATGGATTCGTCCAATTGGGGTCCTGGTTTTTGATCGTTGTCGTTGGGATCTTCGCGGCATCGGGCTTGGGTGCGTCAACACCGACAGAGAACTGGACACTTCCATCGCGACCCAATACAGGATGCAGCTTTCCAGTCGTCACCAGCTCCGTGTTGGCCGCCAAACTCGCCGGGATGCGGATTGCGATGGACTTTGGTGAGGCCACAAAGTAATCGCTCGTAGCGAGGTCCACCCCGTTGGGTTGAGGACCGAACAACGACGCCTCCAAACCATAAGCAGCGAGATCCTTGGCGTCGGGCTGCGCAGCCTCTGGGTTTGCAATTGCAGTCGCCATCGCCGCCGCGAAAAAAGGTCCGCTTGATGACAAGATCTGCCGCACCAAAACCGCATCGGGTGAATCGGTATTCAACCCCTCCCCTCGGCTCGTCACCAGTTGCTCAATGCGCGAAGCAAGGTTTTTGCGAACTTCCGAGTTCGGCTCATTGAGCCACGATGCCAACACGCTGCCGGTCGGGATGACCGAACCGGCTCCACCGATTCGATTCGGGGGAACTGTCGGTTCCGCAAAAAACTCCCAAACATTGGCACGCCCCTTGGAATCCGCATGTGGATTGCCGGCGTGAATATCTCCGGAAACATCGCGGGTTAAATTCCACGTTTCCTCGGCCGATGCAATCTCCAAATCGATCGTGGTAAGGTCGCATGAATGATTGCCGTCTCTAGGTTCGACAACGAGAACAACATGCTCTCCTTCGCGAACGAGGAGCGATTCAAAAGGACCGATAGGGACCGCATTGGCACCGTTGGAGAACCCGGCACCTAATACTTGCCGCAATGCTCCGCGACGAAGCTCCAACCGCCAAGCGATCCCGTTCCCGCATTCGGTATGCGCGTGCTTGACCATGGCTTTGCAGCTAGCGATCAATTTGCTCGGAGCTGCCCACGAGACACAGATACCCTTCGATGGCGAGGGATGGACGGCAATGCTCTTGGGAAGCATGTTTCCGGGAATTCGAACTTGTTGATCCGATGAGTTCGCAATGATGCTGAGAGCATCTTCGGCCACCCAGCCGCGGATGAATTCATACTCCGACAAAGTCTTACTTTGCTGCTTGAGTCGGCCTTGGTTCGCGGAATCCGTACCGTTGGCAGGGATTACCCCCAAATACCCACCCCATGCATTCACAAACTCGGGTGCCAACCCCTTCGATTTAGCGGCATCGACTAGTGCCATGGATTGTTGGTCCTCAAGCCATGCATCGATTACGTTGAGCGATTCATCGATTTGGGGAAGAGATGTTTCACGTTGGCGTTCCATCGCTCGTACCAGCCCATTCACATCGCGAAGGAGCAAATCGGGGCGTCCCGGGGCGACCAACCTGGGACGCTCTAGATAAGCCACATCCCCGGAGGAACCATCTCCCGCATCGTTGACCTGCAGATAGATCGTGACGTCCCCTTCCTCGTTTTGATTGGGCCCTTTGGGATTGGGGATCGGGAATCGGAGCTCATGCTCGGCGCGTATCGGATCAACCGGTTCCTGCCACGCCGATGGCCCATTCCGCTTCCCGATGTGCCCAACACTCGTGAACCGCCACAAGGATTTTTGCCAACCCAGAATCTGCCCGAGGAGATCCTTCGAACCCTCCTCCCCGCGTTCTTGCCATTGACGTCGCAAGCTCCCCAGCAACCCATCCCATTGCGATCGGGGGGAGGTGTCCGCGAGGGCTTGCCAAAGCGTTTTTAGGTACTTGGGACTGAGCTTCTTTTCATTGGCGATGGTTTCGATGGCAATGTCCGCCGTTGGTCCTCCCGGTTTCTGAGTCAGCCGCCGAACATCATCAGCCGCCGCAAGGTACAGCTCGATCGGCAACCGACCTCCCTGGTTGGTCTCGAAAACGATCCCTTGGAGGTTGACCGTATCGCCCCCTTGGTTGTTGGCGTAGCGTGCATAAAACTTGCGGATCTCATCCACTTTTTGATTCGTCATGTCGCTCGCCGATGGATTGGCCGAGAACACGAAGCCATCTGGGAGAAGCACCAAATGCTCCGCGACTTGTTTGGCAGCATCAAGGTACTTTCGCACCAAGGCTGGCGACATGACGAGAGAGGCTCCCGTGTTGGAAAAGCCTTCACCTGCAGCGCTGTCCGCGGGAAATTCCTTCGCTGGGTCCAATTCCGGAACTCCCGTTAGATCCCGAAGCGTGTACGTGTACTCGGCATTGTTCAAGCGCCGCAGAACCACCGGCCCTGGATCGCCAGCTTGTTTGGCAGCCTCCAACGCCAGCCAACGCTCGATCCAATGGCTCAACGTCTTGGCGTCCGCATCCGACAATTGCGGCGAATCGGGAGGTGGCATCTGGTTCGTACGAAGCTGATCAAGGGCACGCTGATAATGACGTATCCCTTTTTTGACCTCCGCCCATTCTTTGATCGATGCAAAGTCGATATCCGCTTCGCTCAAGTCTGGGTTATGGCATTCGGTGCAGTACTTCTGAACGATCGGAGCCACTTCTCGACGATAAGCTTTTTGCAACTCGGTTTCAGATTCCTCCGCTCGAACGCAACCCACCACCGTGGACCAGCCCGAGGTCGCGGCGAGGACAAATCCGCCCAGACGCCATAAGGTCCGCACTGAGGGAATAAATCGGGCCATGGTTAAAAATGGGGCAGAGGCTGAGGTTCGCATGGCAGGGGAGAATCGCAAAGCAGGGGATCAGAACAAACCACGGCGGGGGGGGATCGCTTTCAACCAACAGAATTTTGGTCGAAACGAAGGCAAAGGAGGGGACTCCCTAAGCATACCTGATCCTCAACCGAGTTGCACGACTTAACCGCCATCCGATTTTTCTTAACCGATGTTCAGTTTTCCTAGAACTTCGAATTTGCCAGGATTCGTGGGGCAGCACGAAATGGGTTGGTCAATCGTCCCGAAATGGCCTTTAATCCAAATCCAAAAAATGCTAATTCGTTCTCTGCAGTCGAGTTTGAACCTCGCACCAAACCTACCTAGGTAACCGTAATTCCATCTCGGCATATGAATTTTGCGAAAGCCCGAAAATCTGAACGACGCATCCAAAGCGGCGGTTGGCTGCCTTGGGCCATGCTCGGGATTCTATCGATGGTGCCAGGATGCCAAGCGTGGCCGGGCAATCAAGCCATGCGTCAGTACCAATTGGAGAGCGACCGATTGCTGTCCGAGTTCCGAAGCCAAAAGAAGCGAGCGGAAGAACTGGAACAACGCAATTATCAATTGGAACAACGGCTTGGTGAAAGCGAAAAACTGATCGCCCGGCTCCAGGGACGCTCAAACTCTCGGGTTGCAGATTCCGGCGCACGCGCCGACGGACGAACACTTGCCGATCTCAGCAGCAATCCACCCGGCACTACGAAAAAGATCCCAGGGCTTGGCTTGCCCGATGATACGCCGGGTACCGCTGGGCGACTGACATCGGGAGCCGGAACCGGTACACTCAATGGCGATCCGACGCGTTCGAACCAATGGCGCCCGATAACCGGCCGATAGCTCTCCAGGCCATCGCCGCAGATCCGATCATCCGTGGATCCGACGCTCCTCGCCCAGCCCCCTTCGTCTCGGTCACGAATGTATCGTTGCATCGTTGGTTCTACGGAATTACTGCATCTTGGTCACTGCATCTTGAATCCAACAACACCCGAACTGAAGTTTGTGGAACTCCGAGGCGATACCTCGATGAAGGATGGTAGTTTTGATACCGTTCGACAGCTGAGGTACCGAGTGCTCAGGGAGCCATTGGGAATGCCCTACGAAAGCACTTTGTTCGCAGGTGACGATTTGGACTCCACGGTCCACGTAGTTAGCTATCGCGTGGACTCATCGTTGCATGAACCTATCGGCTGCTTGACTTTGCTCATTCCCGAAGCAACGAGCGGCACCATGGATGACAACCCGGATGCAACGCCGTTGGTACCATCGAATCAAGTGCAGTTGCGAGGCATGGCGGTTCTGCAATCGTATCAGGGGTTAGGGAGCCACCGCAAAGCCAACAACGACGGCGAATGCGAGTACAATGAACGCAACTCCCGTATCGGTGTAGGTGGTGCGTTGTTGAACTACGTTCACCGGATGGCCAAGCTCCATGGCTGGGAATTATGGTGCAATGCTAGAGAGTCTGCTGTTTCCTTTTACGCGAAATACGGTTGGAGTGTAGAAGGAGAACTTTTCGAGATTCCAAAGATCGGCCCACATTACGTGATGCGTTGGAATCATTGCATGTTTTCGGAAGATACCAAATGAAGCTATCGTACAAATCGTTCGAAGTTCACAAGCGCGTCGCACTTGCGATCAGTCGTGGAGTCCAAGCTGCTTCACGAAATATCGAAGTCCGGGTTCTCGCTGAGGGTATCGAGGGAATTGGTGAAGCTGCCGAGTTCTCCATCCCACAGACAACCCAACCCTCGGAGTTTCTCGAACACGAGCTAGCGCGATCTGTGGAACTGCTCCGGCTCTTTCACCCATGGCAACGGGAAGGCATTGAGCGAGCCCTTCGGGATGAAGGAGTTGCCTCGTCGGTCATCGCCGGAATCGACATGGCGCTTTGGGATTGGTGCGGCAAGGTTACGCATCAGCCTGTATGGCGATTGTTGGGTGCGTCGCAATCTGCAGCGGTTCCCACGTCGGTCACGATCGGAATCTCTAGCCCAGCAGCAGCCCAGCAGCGCTGGACGCAGTGGCTAGGAATCGGCATGATCCGTGCCGTCAAAATCAAAATGGGATCGACCGATGGAATTGCCGCGGATCAAGCCATGTTTGAAGCCGTTGCGAAATTGCTACCCGACGGGATCCACAAAAGTGTCGATGCCAACGGTGGCTGGTCGACGAGCGACGCGATCGAGATGTGCTCCTGGTTGGCTCAGCGCGGAGTCGATCATGTCGAACAGCCTACTCCTCCAGGCAACCTGGCTGCCTTGGGTGAAGTGCATCGCGCATCCCCCATACCCGTGATGGCGGATGAGAGTTGTCGCACGAGCAACGATATCCCGTTGTTAGCATCATCCTGTAGCGGTATCAACATTAAGATACTGAAGTGCGGCGGGTTGAGTGAAGCCCTACGCATGATCCATTGCGCTCGAGCCATGGGCTTGAAAGTCATGCTCGGCTGTTATTCTCAAACAAGCCTTGGAAATACCGCCGCCAATCAACTGGCATCCTTGGTCGACTATATCGATTTGGATAGCCACCTCAATCTAAAGAACGATCCCTATATGGGCTGTCGACTGGACAACGGATTCTTAATCAATCGCGAAATACCAGGACTCGGAGTAACGCATGCCTAAACACCCGCAGTACGACGCAACCGATAAACTAGCAATCCTCTTGCATGGAGGAATCCTCGGGATTCATGGCAAAACCGGATTGGCCATCCTTCGATTTGCCCCCGAACGAGTCGCCGTTGTTATCGACTCCCAAACGTCCGATGGTAACCTCGCCGAGTTGACGGGGATTCCGCTTCAACGGGACATACCGATCGTGGCCACCGCTGAGGAAGCACTCAGCTTCCACCCACAGACATTGGTTCTGGGATTGGCAGCGCTCGGTGGCAAGCTCCCCGAAGAGTGGCTCCCCGATTTGATGGCCTCGCTCCGAGGTGGATTGAACATCCTCAATGGATTACACACCCATCTCGCTCATCATCCGAAGCTTGCACCTCACCTTCAGCCCGGTAAATGGATCTGGGACATCCGACAGGAACCACACGGTTTGGTTTCGGGGATGGGGACAGCCCGCCTGCTCCCATGCAAAAGGGTCTTGTTTGTCGGAACCGACATGTCGATCGGCAAAATGTCTGCTGCGATCGCGTTCCATCGCGCTGCTCGAGATCTTGGCATCCGATCGAAATTCATGGCAACAGGCCAAACGGGAATCATGCTCGAAGGGGATGGAATCCCCCTTGACGCTATCCGAGTGGACTTCGCATCGGGTGCTGTCCAGCAAGAGGTCACCGCATGCGCCCAAGGCAATGACGTCGTGTTTATCGAAGGCCAAGGTTCCTTGCTCAACCCGGCGTCGACAGCAACACTTCCCCTGCTGCGGGGCTCGCAACCAACCCACTTGGTGTTAGTCCATCGTGCCAACATGCACCACCTTCGCGATTTCCGCTGGGTAAAGATCCCACCGCTTCGCGATGTTGTCGCAATGTATGAGTCCATCGGGAGCGCCGGAGGAGCGCTCGCGCCCGTGCGTGTTGCATGCATTGCCCTCAACACCCATGGATTAAGCGATGCGGAAGCTCGATACGAACGCGATCGAGTTCAAGCGGAAACGGGGTTGCCTGCGGACGATGTCGTCCGCTGGGGAGCCGACCGATTGCTGCCTACATGCATCGACAGCCACCGTTAGGGAAGCTCTTCTGCCGTTCCATCAAAAGCGGATACGCAGAAGTGTGAAATCATCGTCTAGCGTCGTATCCCCACGCCGCCGTTGGCATTCCAGAAACCACGCTTCTGCCATGTCGTTATCTTGGATATGCTCAAGAAGGAAGTGGTCCAAAACCTCGGCATCCATCATCGATCCATCGCCGTGGATGACTTCAAAACATCCATCCGTGAGTACGACAAGATGGGATCCCTCGGGAACCGAGCAGGTCAACTGGTCATAATCCATTCCTTCGATGATGCCGATGATCGCTCCCGTTGACTTTAGTCGGTGGAGGGATGGACGCTGTTCGCCAGGTGTAAATAGCATCGCAGCAGGGTGCCCTGCGCCACCGTACCTCAGCGTACGAGTCTCGATGTTGTAGACCCCGTACCAGATCGTAAAGAATCGATTGTTCTGCTGCTCGATGAGGAACATGTTATTGAGCGTCCCGAGCACGTCTGCTGGCTGACGCATGTCCGAAACGGGCAAGGACCCACTCCTCAGGACGTTGATCGCCGTCGCTGACAGCAACGATGCACCGACCCCATGCCCACACACGTCGAGCACGTACATCGCCAAATGGCTCTTATCGATCCAATGATAGCCGAGCGCATCACCACCGAGTTCCGAGCAGGATTGATGCTTCCATGTCACTTGCAAAGGGGTCTCAACAGGGACGGGAAACAAGGAGCGAAGATACTCCTCAGCTTCCTCCAACTCGTGCGTAAGTCGCTTTTGCGTTTGCAAAATCTGTTGAAGGTAATTCTGTTCCTTGTCACGCATCGCCTTTTTCTCGAGACAAGCGCTAATGCGGGCTCGCAGCAGCGTCGGATCGAAGGGCTTGGGAAGATAGTCTTCCGCTCCGGCTTCGATACACCGAATGACGGACTCCAGTTCGTCTAACGCGGAGATCATGATCACCGGAATATGACACGTCGCTTCATTGCTTTTGAGACGAATCAGCGTTTCGTACCCATCCATGACAGGCATCATGATGTCCAACAAGACCAGATCAAAAGCACCTGTGTCCACCATACTCAGCGCTACAGCCCCATTTTCCGCCACCGATGTCTGCAGACCATTTCGCTGCAGTCTTCGCACGAGCACGTCACGATTGGTCGGCTGGTCGTCGACCACCAAAATACGTCCAACCATTGGATTCGGCGCATCAGGGGAAGCATCCATCGATTTCCCGGTCGATTTCCCATTCGTTTTTTCAACAGGATGCGGATCAACATAGCTCCTGTTGGACGAACGGTTTACCTCGGAGGACTCCACAGGTTCCACCGGAGGCAGTTTTAGAAACTTGGTCGTCAAGTGGGTATCGACCAGCTCCAACAACCGCCGACTCGCCTTTTGAATCCTTTGCAAATCAGAAACTACAGATGTTTGTCCGGCCGATTCTGCATCCTCTTCGAGCATCTCGCCGTACCCGAGAATCTGATTGAGCGGTGTACGAAACTCATGCCGAACGTGACTTAATAAGTCCGCGTTGGCTTCGAAGGCGAGCTCTAGCAATCGCTTAGGATCGGTCGGACTTTGGAGTGGATTTGGGTTTTGGCTCATGAGTCGCTATTCCCGAGCAGTGCTTGAATTTTCACCACGAGCCCAGCGAAATCGACAGGTTTGGTGTCGTACTGATCACAACCCGCCGCCAAGCATTTTTCGCGATCACCGGACATTGCGTGCGCGGTCAGTCCGATAATTGGAATCGACGCCGTCGCCGCATCGGCCTTGAGTCGCCGCGTTGCTTCCCATCCATCGATGATCGGTAGGTTCATATCCATCAAAATCAAGTTCGGGCATTCCCCCTTCGCCTTGTCGATGCCCTCCTGGCCATCAACGGCGATCAGCACTTGAAAACCCTTGCGTTCCAACCGCCTCGATAGCATGTCGCGATTCATTTCGTTGTCTTCGACCAGCAATATTTTTGTCATGGTTCAGCCAGCGTGGTTCCTTGTATACCGAAAAGCTAGTCTTGGGTTGGGTTGAGATTATGAATGTGTTTTCTGAGATGATCGAGAATCGTCTCGGAGTCGGTCGATCCTTTTTTAAGAATCTCAACTGTTTGGTTTGCTAAAAACGCCTGTTGGGTTGCGTCCAAATCCATAGCCGTGAGAACAATGATGGGTATATGGTTCACATCAGGACGTCGATGGAACTCGGTTAAGAATTGGAATCCATCCATTTCGGGCATCATCAGGTCCAAAAGTATAACGGCTGGGACAAACGACTCGAGTTCCTTCAGTGCCGCTTTGCCATTGGATGCAACATGCACCTTCCAACCGTGATTTTCAAGTAGCCGCGAGGTCATATCCGACATTGCGACATCGTCCTCGACGAGAAGCAGCGCATTAGAACCCCACGCGTTGGGGCTGGATCTCGATTGCGTGCGCAATCGTTCGAGGACGCGTGACAAATCATTCCAATCAACCGGCTTGGAGAGAAACTCAACGGCGCCGAGAGCAATCCCCAATTCACGATTAGGAGATATAGAAATCATGATCACGGGAATTTCGCAAAGCTCCGCATCCTCTTTGACCGCTTGCAGGAACGACCAACCGTCCATCCCCGGCATCATGAGATCGCAGGTCACTGCAAACGGGGGATGTTTCCGGATAAAGTCGAGTGCGTCCTTCGCATTCTTGATCGCCTTGACCACAAATCCTTCCTTGGTCAAGAATCGCTCCATCAATTCGCAAACAGCAGGATCATCATCAACGACGACAATAGTTCGCTTTCCAACATTCGCCGCATCCAGCTTAATCCCCTCGAGCACTCCTCCCAAATCATCGAGATCGCGAATACTGTCTCGCACTCCAGCAACTTTCTCGCGCGGCGCCGTGGTAGGCAGGTTCACAATGAACTGGGACCCTTGTCCCAACTCACTCTTCACATCGATACTCCCGCCGAGCATCTCACAGAATCGGCGACTGATCGTCAGCCCCAACCCAGTCCCGCCATACTTCCGCGTCGTCGATGCGTCGGCTTGTGTGAAAGGCTGAAAAAGTTTTTGGATCTGTGCTTCGGTCATCCCAATCCCTGTATCGCTGACCACGAATTGAATACGATCAGATTCGCGAACGACATCGAGCGTGACGGTCCCCTTCTCGGTGAACTTAGATGCGTTGCTAAGAAGGTTGAACAGCAACTGGCGCAATTTCGTCAGATCGCTATTCATCACTCCCAGATTCCCACTGGTTTGGACCACCAATTGGTTTTGATTCTTTTTGATCAGCGGCTGTATCGTATCGGTGATCTCCTTGATCGTGGATGAAACGCTAAATGTCTCGCAATAGACCGTCATCCGGCCTGCTTCGATTTTCGA
The DNA here is from genome assembly GCA_903892355.1 of uncultured Pirellula sp. Lineage (GTDB taxonomy): Bacteria > Planctomycetota > Planctomycetia > Pirellulales > Pirellulaceae > JBKCUI01. Next base: position 28,481 of record CAITIE010000135.1, read on the forward strand.
CAAATCGAGAATATCGTTGATCAGGCCCAGCAGGTGCTTACCGGCGGCGTGAATTTTTGTAAGGTCCTCGACCGTCTGCCCATCGTCTGCATCCTCCATCTCCTCGATAAGCATTTCGCTATAACCGATGATTGCATTCATCGGCGTCCGAAGTTCATGACTCATGTTCGCGAGAAATGCACTCTTGGTGCGGTTAGCTTCGATAGCTTGCTCCTTCGCATTTTCCGCATCGACCACAGCCTGCTCCAGATCCGCGGTTCTTTCATGGACCAACTGTGTCAAGTTCTGGTTTAGACTTCGCAACTCTTTCTCGCGATCGTGAATTTCACGGCTCATTTCGGAAAAATTCTTCGCCAGATCACCGAGTTCGTCCCTCCTTCGCACCAACGGCAACAACCGTTCCGTTGCGATCTCACCCCTGCTTAGCAATCTCGCTTGTTCGGTCAATTCTCGGATAGGCTTTGCCCATTGCGATGCGATCCATCCGATCAATCCGAGCAAACTCAGCAATCCGAGGGCCGATATGACGATCGACTGCAAGGTCATTCGAACGACGGGTCCCATGACCTTGGCATTGGAGACGTTATAGATGAGCTTCCATCCAGACAGCGGCGAAGTTGTCCAGTAAATGCGTCTAAGATCTCCATCGATGGTGACAAGATCCATACCGCTGCCAACACCGACAGTCTTCTTTCCATCGACCAAATCGGCAGCATTTGCACCCCGCGTTCTGTCGCTCAACATCAAGTTGGCATCCGGGTGTGATACGACAAATCCCGAACGGCTGATCAAGTAAGCGTACTCGTCCATCCCATTATCTGCGTCGCTCGACGAAGATCTGACCGGTACGTTCAATCGTGCGTTCGCTAAGTTCACATCAAACTCGATTTGGTCGACAATATCCCGTATCAACCCTAACGATAAATCAATCCCAGCGGTTCCGATGTAAACACCATCCTCCGAAACGCATGGATAAGTGACACTGACCATCGCAATGTCGGATCCACCCGCGTCGAAGTAGGGTTCCGTAACATAAAGCGATCTTGAGGACTTCGGGCCGTTGTACCATTCTTGGACAGCGTCATGGTAATCGTACTTGACTATCGTCGGGTTAGGATGATCCTTGCGATCCATCCAAGGCATCGCGCCTGGGGCATCTGCGGCCATCGCTTCGTAGGCGATGTAAATACCGTAAGCTTCCTCCGCAGGCAGTTGCGGCAAAAGCTCTCTTAAATAGTCGAGCATTCTCGGGTCCGGGCTTGCCCCGAAAAGTTTCTGCCGTGTCGCGGTGGTCTTAGGAATCATCGCGATTCGCATCAGCAAATCGTCCAATCGTTTGGCGGCATGCTGCACCGAAGCCATTGAACGTGCGTCGGTCTGCTCAATCCAATTCCTTCTCGAAGCAAGGTAACTCAATACCAACGTAATCGCGAGCACCGCGCAAGCTGCTAGCGCAAGTGCAACTATCAGCGTGCGCCCAATACCTCTTTGAATGAACCCTGGAGTCATGTGCACCCTATGTTTTTCGTTACGCGATTTTTCCAGTTCATCCGAATTTCTAGCAGCTAGCTCCATAATTCCAAGACCGGTCGCCCGCCATCGACGATCGGCGTGGGGCGATTCTGCACATCGAGAACACGCATCTCGGGATCGATACCGAGCGCATGGTAAACCGTAGCTGTGAGATCCTCCGGGGATATGACTCGCTCCAAAGCGTACGCAGCGTCCTTGTCCGATCTGCCGATCACTTTGCCGCCAGGGATGCCCGCGCCGGCTATGACCGCCGGAAACAAGGTGCTCCAGTGGTCCCGTCCCCACTGCGCGTTGGCCGTGGGAGTTCGCCCCATCTCGCCGGTTGCGATAACCAACGTTTCGTCGAGCAATCCCCTTTGCTCCAAGTCCTCAAGAAGGGCCGAGCAAGCTTGATCGAACGTAGGCAATAAATGCTTCTTCACATCATCGCTGTTCCGATGCGAATCCCAACTGTAACCATCCACGCAGTCGTATTGAACGGTGACGAATCGCACCCCAGCTTCCACCAGCCTCCTAGCCATCAGACTCGATTGTCCAAATAGATGGCGACCGTAGCGATCGCGAACGGCAGCCGATTCCTGCTTGATATCGAGCGCTCGCTGAGCGGCTTCGGACGTAGCAAGCGCGTAAGCGCGCTGCCTAAAAATATCCAGTTCCTTCGAAAAACCAGTTCTCTGATCCTCTCGGGTACGATCCTCTTGAGCCTTGAGCTGTCGATTCAATTGCGATAGTAACGTTCGCCTCGAATTCATCCGATCGATGACGAGCCCCTCTTGGAGTCCAAGCCCAGAGATGCGATATGTCAATTCATCATCGCTGCAATCTCTCCAATAAGGATTGTCCGTCTTCGAGGACTTATCGATACGAGTCGTCAACGGATTGTAACGCTGCCCCAACCAACCCGCGTGCTCGCCCGGTCGAGGATACTGACCATCCTCTTGGAGCCGCCCCAATGAGTTCGGAACCACCATGTACGAAGGTAGCGTCTTCTCAAGGCTTCCAGCTCCTTGGTCGACATACTCAACGAGCGAACCCATCGATGGCCAATCTTTCGGGGTCGGCGCAAATCCCCCTCCGATCGGAACATGCCAACGCTTGCCCGTCTGCAAATAATGCGCGCCACCGCTGTGGTCATTGAAGGAATGCGAAAGGGTTCGCATCACGGTGTACTTGTCTGAGATAGCAGCCATCATCGGCAAATGCTCGCAGATGCGCAAGTCGGGAGTCTTAGACGCGATCGGTCGATAAGGCCCGCGGATTTTCTCCGGAGCGTCCGGCTTCATGTCAAAGGTTTCCAATTGGCTCGGTCCACCGAACAAAAAGAGAAAAATCACTGACTTGCATTTTGCAACCCGCGCGGATAGCTGGTTTACGTCCTGCCCAGATGCTCGGGCCATCGTTTCAATCTCGAGCAAGCGAGGGAGTGTTAACCCCAGCATGCCCAATCCTCCCGCCCGCAGGATTTCCCGTCGGCTGGGCGCGCTACCGTTTCCTCGATCGGAACCAAGCAATGTGAACATAGGAGGAACTCCAACGGCTCGAGGGATCTCACCTCTTCCAATTCGAACTAAGATTCCAGTTCGAAGACCTAAGGAATATGGATTACTGGAATGCCTTGAGCATTTTCGAAAACGAATCAGGGATTGAGTATGCAGCCACTACCATGATGGCAAACCATGCTGTCCAAAGGCAAAGGTCCGTGAACCAACCCGGCTTCAATCGCGGATCCACCTTCACATATCGGAAATACAAGGTCGCCGATGCGATCATCGGTAATGTAGCCGCTTGGGCCAGCCCTCCAATTTTGACCATGACTTGAGGATCCTGCTTGACGATATACAGCGTCAACGCAAAAACCGGAAACGCAATACAAAAACGCTGTACCAGTTTGGCACGAGCCTCCGCAGATCGAACGTGAATCCATTGGAACAATGCCATGAAGTCGACGGTCATTCGGCTATTCGCAGCGCACGCTAAATACAAAGTCTTGAAGAGGACAACTCCGGCCGCAATCAAGAAAAAGACTTCTGTCCAACTGCCAAAGGGAGCTTTGTACATCTCCGCCAGCGTCACGATCATTTTGGATCCTTCTGGCACGAGCCCTTGAGGATGCAAAACCGCAGCTCCCATCGCGTAAAAAGCGACCGTGGAAAGGGTGAATACAATCATACTGATCCACGCATCAAGCTTCATCACACGAATCCAGCCTTGGGCGCGGCGATTCCATTCAGGCGAACCATCGTTCACCCCAGCGTACCTCGCGTATCCTTTCTCAAGACACCAGTACGGATAATAGAAAAGCTCCGTAGCTCCTACCCCTGTAATCCCGAAAACAGCAAATGCGTCCGCAATACCTTCTTTAGGAATCTTGAGTGCCAGTCCATCCACGATGGCATCCCATCGCGGCGCATAGATCGTGAAGAAAAGGGAGGCCGTGGCCACCACTGTCACCAGTGTCAATCCGACCACGAGGAATGTCGTCAAACCCTCGATCCGTCGATAACCGCCTCCATAAAGGATGGCGATGGTGATCAAGCAAATGATCACCGCCCAAACGAGTTCCGGTCGAATCTGAAGGTATTCGCCAAAGCTTGGAGCGATCCCTCCAACTCCCCGGGTCAATCGATCGGTTGCACCCGGCATGGCCATCTTCAGCGATTGGCTCACGCCACCCATCATGCCGCCGAGTTGGAAGACCGTGAAAAAGGTCATCACCCCCCACCAAACCAACAGGAAACTGCCGATGCTCCGGATCGCGGATATATTCTTCAAGGCGCCGAGAGTCGGCTGCCCCGAAGAAATGGCGTAGCGTCCCAGTTCAACTTGGACAAAGACCTTGATGACGCAACTGAAAAGAATAAGCCATAAAAACACAAAACCATACTTGGCCCCAATCGCGGTGGTCAAAATCAACTCGCCCGACCCGACGATCGTTCCTGCCAAAATGATTCCAGGGCCAATCTGCTTTAACGAGTCCCAAAGATTGGTCGGGGGCTCAGCGACCGCGCTCGATGGAAGCGAGTAAGGGTCATAGGCTTCGGTCTGTTCGGTCATGACGGCTCCGGAGAGATGGAGTCAAAGGCGGGATCCACCATGCGTTGAACGCACAATGTTTTTAGAGGTTGGAATCGCTCAGTTGGAATCGCTAGGCACGACATTTAAGGATAGGTCGGTGGGTTATCTTGCGTCGCTGCTTCGGAAGCCGATGAGTCTTGAGGCTCGTTGGACGATCGAGCAGCTGAAACTAGAAGCGATATCGCCGTCAAGATCACGACGACGACCACCAACCAGTTCACGGCCGCTAGCGGCAACTCCTTGACGATGAAAGCAGCGATGGCGACGGCGGGCAAACCGAGCAACGTCAGCCCCAACGCACCTCGCGGATCGTATTTCCCAGTCTTCACAAATCGATAGCTCGCCACAGGCATCAAGAAAGCGCACGATCCCATCATCAACGGGAAAGCCGCCTTTTGATTCATACCCAGTAAACTAACCATAATCATGATCGGTGCATAAGCTCCGATACCGATGGTCATCAACGCCCCAAAGATGAAATTCCCAATGAGCCCGATGATCAAGCTCATTCCGGTCAGACCCATCGACTCGCCTCCGGCGGGAATGAATCCGAGGAGCTTCGACAAAATCAGGGTGACTGCAACCAATAATGCGACTCCCATCCCGAGCTGCACCTTGCGCTTCGGCAACCGAGTGACGAAACTCGCACCTAAATACGATCCAACCCCCGATGCGAGGATCAACAGCCACAATGTCCATAGATCGATTTCGATGGTATTGATGTAAATCAATGCCTGCAGGATCGTCGGCAAGGTATGCCCCACATTGAGTGTTCCCGGAATCTTCTCGTCGGAAATAGGTTTCGTATACGCTGGAAACTGGTTGGTAAACTTGTAAAGAGATGTCGTCGTCGCAAACGAACCCACTCCGAGCGTATCGAGAAAGTCGGTGATAAATCCAATGGCCAATTGAATCGGCGAAGGCATCAACCCCTCGGAGACCTTGCGACGGAGCGAACGGAACCAAGCCACCGCAAAAACAATCGCGATCGCCGATAGCAGTGCCAACAACGAGTATTTCGCAATCAACAAACTCGTATCAGGATGTGCGAGATCCATGGGTTCAAAACGATCTTAAGTCAATGGGTTCATTCAACGCCGCAACCTCGAACGATCCACGTACGCTTGGACCAAAGTCGATCGCGCTGCGTGGAAACATTGGTGTGAAATACATGGACGAGAGCCGGCAACAATTCCAAGGCTGCAGTATACGAAGTTCCGCCCTCAGGAAGGCTCGTTTCCGATGGAAAATCGTGGATTCCATCCCCCTAAACCCAGCATGCAAGTATCTTTCGACGAACGAACCACTCCCCGAAAACGACTCTTTCCAAAGGGCCTTATCCTTCGGGTCATGCTCTTCTCAGCCAAGCCTTGGCCTCTTTTCCAATTCCGTAATCCTCAGAAACGGCATGACCTGCACAACCTCACCTCGGGCCAACAAAGGACTCGCTAACAGCCCGGGACTAATCAAATTCATCCGAGGAATCGACCTAGGCTTGCTCGTCCACTTTCCTGGGAATTACTTTTTAGGCATCACCTATGGCGTTGCTAATCCACTCTGGCCGAAATCCCTAAATGAACACCGACACCTGTTGCGAGGATCCTCAAAAGTCAACCATGGAATCGACATCAGGGAGCGACTTGGGGCGAGTCACTGACTCCGAGGCTCAAGAGCATCCGGAGAAACGAACGACTTCACTCTCTAACGAAGCTATTGCCTGGGAATCTAAGGCATCGAACGGGTGCGAAGCATCAGCGTCGAACCAACAAGAACAGGTTTGGAATCCCAACGAACATTGCCTCGAACTTGATGGCGTCCGCGGTGTGGCAATCCTCACGGTAACTTTGTATCGGTTCTGCAAGGAACTCGATCCATCGGCCAGCCCTGTCCTTGATTGGATCAAGGACGCCTCTGTCGTCGGAAGCCGCGGAGTGGACCTATTTTTCGTCCTATCCGGATTTCTGATCACCGGGATTTTGCTGAAGACGAAATCGTCTCAAGGCTACTTTCGCAACTTCATGGTGCGGCGTGCCCTCCGAATTTTCCCTTTGTACTTTAGCGCACTAGCGCTTTGCCTATGGGTACTGCCCGCTTGCCTCGGCACTTCGGTCTTCGATGTCCCGAGAAATGAACAAGCGTACCTGTGGACTTACTTGTCCAACGTGCGGATGTCCTGGGAAAATGCATGGTGCTTTGGACCTCTCGATCATTTCTGGTCCTTGGCCGTGGAAGAGCATTTCTACTTGGTTTGGCCATTGGTCGTATTCTGCTTATCGCCCAAAGCCCTGCTACGCCTTTCGATCGCTTTAGTGATCGGCGTTGGTTTGGTTCGAGCAGCCGCGTCACTCCGACCTGAATGGAGCGTCGCCGTCGATGTTCTGACCTTATTCCGTTGTGATGCGTTGGCGTTCGGCGCGATTGCAGCGATCCTGATGCATACCCTGCGAGCCGCTGATCAAGTTGCACGCATTCGTCGCGTATCGGTTCTCGCATTGCCCGTCGTCCTCTTGGTAGCGGTTGGGCTCACTCTGTTAGGCAAACGCTTTCTCACCATCCCCCACACGGTGATTCCGATGGCCTGCGCAGCGGCACTGCTGGTCTTGGTGACCGGCCCAAAACTGGGGCTGCTCAGTCGCATCATGCAATCATCGACCCTTCGCTGGTTCGGACGTTACAGCTACGGAATGTACGTCGTGCAACTGCCATTGATGACACTGTTGCCACTCGCAACAATGAGCACCGTCCTAGCAGCAGGGCAATCCTCGCCCATCTTTACAGGACTGGGCTACGTCTTCGGAATGCTGGGTTTGACCAGCGCGATCGCGTGGGTCTCCTACAATGCGATGGAGAAACACTTCCTCGCACTCAAAAAACACTTCTAAGCGAACACTGAAAACTGCCTGGCTGAGATCTGCTACAATTGCATGTGCGACCATGTGCAACTTTTGGTCGCATCTTCCTGCTGTCCCCCAGTGGCACCCTCATGAATTAGAGGCAACACCATGCAGATTTCGGAAAAGACGATATTAGTCTCCGGGGCTAGCTCGGGTCTCGGTGCAGCGTGCGTGAAATGGATGATCGGATTGGGCGCTCGCGTGATCGGCATCGATCGAACTCCCCCCAGCAGTGAGCTTGTTGCATTGCCTACCGAAAAGTATTGGCACGGCCAAGCAGACGTTACCGATGAGCAATCGGTCCGCGATGTCATCGAACAAGGCACCGCGCGATTCGGAAATCCGTCCGGCGTTATCGCCTGCGCGGGAGTATTGCATGGCGAACGACTCCTGGGTCGAGACGGCCCAGCATCGCTCGAAGCATTCCGGCGCGTGATCGATATCAATGTGTGCGGAACCTTTAATATTGTTCGGCTCGCGGCCGAGACGATGGCCAAAGGGGAAGCGACCCAACCGGACGGCGAGCGGGGAGTCATCGTCATGACCTCCTCGATCGCTGCGTTTGACGGTCAAATCGGTCAAGCAGCCTACGCGGCGTCGAAGGGTGCGGTCGCCGCCATGACACTGCCACTCGCCCGAGAACTCGGACGATTCGGTATCCGCGTAGTCAGCATCGCCCCAGGGGTCTTCGAGACTCCAATGATGCAAGCGGCCTCGGAGAAAGTCCGGCAACCCTTGCTCGAAGCCTCCGTTTTCCCGAAACGGTTTGGGTACCCCGAGGAATTTGCGGCCACGGTCCAGCAAATCCTGGAAAACCCCATGCTCAACGGAACTGTCCTTCGCCTTGATGCGGGCCTCCGCATGTAATCTCCGCGTGCATTCTCCGCATGCAAATACTTGCGAAATTGTCCGCAATCCACGGTATCTTTCTCCCCATACCCAGGAATCTCACCCCTTCCCAAAAGCCTCCCTCTGGTTCATTCGCTATACTTATAAGACTTGGCCCACACGCTGTCCGAGATCTTTACCTCTCCAGAACTTAAGGATGGTATTCCATGGTCTTGTCCACAGAAACGCCGACCAAAGTGGCACCGGCATCACCGAACCCAGTCCCGAGTTCAGGTGCCGACGCGCTCACCTTGATCTTGACCCAAGCGGGTAAAACCGCCGACGAAATCGCCTCCCTTTCCACGCTCGATGATGCGGACCGGATGGCGGAAAACCAGTTCTCCGGTGAAGCACCCACGCTATCGACGTTATTCGGAACAGGCCGCGCCAGAGAACTCGACGCGGGGACATTTAGTCCATCCCCCGAAGTCGCGTCGACGATGGCGGCATGCATCGAGTTTTTGATGCAGCGAAAGAAAGCGGGGACGCTACTCGATCACGAAAAAATGCTCTTCCAGGATGAAACCCTCTCAGGCCTCGCATCGCTCGGCTTTTTTGGTTTAGCGATTCCTAAAGAATACGGAGGAAGTGGTGCCAAACTCGGGGACCTCGGTCCATTGCTCCGCGCCCTGACACTGATCCATCCAGACCTCGCCGTCATGTTTGAGGTCCACAACTTTTTGGGACCCGTGACGCCGTTGCTCGATTTCGGGACCAAGGAACAAAAAGAGTATTACTTGACCAAAATGGCCAAGGGAGAATTGCTCGGCTCCTTCGCCCTTACCGAACCAGGCGTCGGCGCCGATCCGAGTAAATTGTCACTCGTAGCGCGTCGGGATGGTGATCGTTATCTGGTCTCGGGGGTGAAATGGCCGATCACCAACGTGATCTATGGTGGCATCTGCGTGCTCGTTCTCAAGCTCGAGGGAGAAGGTCTCCCCAAAGGCCGCGACTCGGCCATGCTGGTCCTTGAAGTTCCCAAAACAGACACGGCGAACTTCCGAATGATCCGCAACCGCCTGACAGCCTTTGACTATCTTTGGAATGCCCGCTTCCGGTTGACCGACTATCCGGTCCCAACATCCGCATTATTGGGCCCTCCAGGGAAAGGATTGGCACAAGCCTTTAGCTCGCTCGCCAAAGGTCGCGGCGGCATCTGTGTGAACAGCGCCGCAAAGATTTTCCGGCTTATGGCCCAACTGATCCAAGACCCCCTCGCAACGGAGTCTAAATCCGAAGGTACCAAACGCAATAAATCCGGAGGCTGGATCGCGTTTCGAAGCACCTTTGGTAAACCGATCGGCCAATCCCCCCGAATACAAACTTGGCTCGGCCGCGCTACGTGCCATGCTCTCTCCAGCCGTGTCTTGGGAGATGTGTGCTTCCGACTCGCCGCCAATGGCGTCCGAGATGAAACGATGGGGATGATCGCGAAAGTCTATGCGACCAAGGCATTGCTCCAGACCGCGATCCACTGCTATCAAATCCAAGGAGGCAGGTCCGTTCACGTCGACGAGCGCCGCCATGCCATCCGAAGCTTAGGGGAGCACGCCGTTGCCGAAAGGAACGACTGGATCGAAAACTACATCGGCGAGAACATGCACGAGTTCACCATCGCGACGGTGTACGAAGGCCCCAATCCCGTCTTGGCCGACGTCGGTGCACCCAATGCGATGACCCGTAGCCTGCGGACCGAGTTTCTCGAACCGATCGGTTTGGCGGAGGCCAGCGGTAAATTCGGATGGAAGGAAAAAGCATCCTTCGGATGGTATGTCGCGAAAACGATCCTGGGTTCCTTCAATCCTTGGGTGGGCTCCCTCGATGGGATTCGAAACCTAACCCCGGAACGCGAACGTTGGATCCGTAAAGGTTTCCGTCGCAATCGAATCCTCGGGCGACGGATCCTGTGGATCATCGCACGCTACCAAAAGAGCTTCATCGAGCAGAGCTTCCTCCTCGGCGACGAAGGTGGGATTTTCGATCAATTGTGCTATTCGATCGCAAGCATGACCTACGCCATCTCGCTCGACAAACCCCAGAAAGAGTATGCGATCGTCGCCAAGGCATTGGATCTCGAAGCTGACTTGCACCTCAACCATCGTCCAGCATCACCGCAACTGTACCACTTATGGGCCGAGATCGGACGCAACGTTATGGACCCTCAATCGCCGTTGTACCAAGACCTGATCGCTGATATCGAAGTCAGTGGCATTCCACTCGACCCTCGCACCATCGATCGCCATATCTAACCGCTGTATGTCCAGGAATTACGCAAGAACCGCGCATTGGGACAAAGTAAGCGCGAGGATGCATTGGTAAGACAAAAGTGGAACGACGGATGCTCAACCTGTACCAACCCTGTCGATGAGGAGAACTGCGGTGCCAGAATCCGTGGGTATTGAAATCGTCAAAAAAGGAATCGCTGTTGTCACCCTGCAGCGTCCCGAACGACGCAATGCGTTGTCGATCGGAATGATGAACGCGCTCATCGATGGCATGCGGGAACTCGCCACGAACGGTACCGCTCGCGTTGTGATCCTGCGTGGCGAAGGCCCCGTTTTTTGCGCAGGCCTCGATCTCGCCGAAGCCTCGAACCCGGAACGTGTCGTCGAATCCGCACAATGCGTAGCATCGACCCTAAAAACGCTTCGATACTCTCCCTTGGTGACTATTGCAGCAGTGCACGGTGGTGCGTATGCAGGGGGCGCCGGCGTTATGGCCGCATGCGATATGGCCGTCGGCACCAACGATGTTCAGATCGGCTTCCCTGAAGCGCGTCGCGGTTTGCTCCCGGCCCTCATTTCCGATGTGCTCCGCTCCAAAGTGAGAGAAGGGGATCTCGCGGAACTATTCCTCGTCGGTAACTCCATCAGTGCCGTTCGCGCTCAGCAAATCGGATTGCTCCAACGCATTGTGGAGCCGAGCACGCTGATCGATGAAGCCCTCGGTATGGCCGACGGAATCCTGGCGGGTGGTCCTCAAACCATCATGGATACCAAGTCCCTTTTGCACTACTCGTACGATCGAACGCCACCGACAAATCACGGATCGTCAATCGCCCATGGCTCATCGCGCCACGCATCGGTTGACTCGTCGGAACACTCCTCGATTGAGGAGCATCTCAAAGCCCGAAACAGTCCTGAGGCTCAAGAAGGCCTGCGAGCGTTCCTCGAAAAAAGACCACCTTCATGGATGACGGATTAGCCGCCATCACTCCGCGTTAGGAAAATCACGCGGTTTCGATGTTGGCGACATCTTGAAGCCCGAGCTCCTCAATACTGATCTCTCGCATCCGATATTTTTGGATCTTGCCAGTAACCGTGGTCGGAAATGCATCGACGAATTTCCAATAATGCGGGACTTTGAAGTAGGCCAATCGCTCCTTGCAGAACGCTTTCAGTTCATCGGCCGTCGCCTGTTGACCTTCGCGAAGGCTCACCCATGCCATGACCTCCTCTCCAAATTTTCGATCGGGAACCCCGATGACTTGGACATCTTTGACGGCCGGATGCTGATAAAGCAACTCTTCGATCTCGCGGGGAAAGATATTCTCACCGCCACGGATAACCAAGTCCTTGATACGCCCGGTGATTCGAAAATATCCGTTCGGTTCTTGAATCGCGATATCGCCCGTATGCAACCAACCTTCTGTATCGATGACTTGCGCGGTTTTGTCGGGTAATTGAAAGTATCCGATCATCACGTTGTGCCCGCGAGCGCACAGTTCACCTGGTTGCAACGGCGGCAATGTTTTGCCCGTCTCTGGATCGATGATTTTTGCCTCGATCCCCGGCAACACACGTCCGACCGTCCCTACCCGCAGCTCGATCGAATCATCGACCCGCGTTTGAGTGATCAACGGCGATGCTTCGGTTTGACCATATCCAATCGTCATTTGAGACGCGCCCATCTCCGTAGTCACTCGCTTCATGAGTTCGATCGGACACGGACTACCGGCCATGATCCCTGTTCGTAAACTTTTGAGGTTGCGTGTGGGATAGTCGGCGTGCTCCAGCATCGCGATGAACATTGTCGGAACTCCATACACCGCAGTGCAGCGCTCTTCTTCGATCGCTTTAAGGGTCATCGAAGCCTGGAAAGTCTCCGCGGGAAATACCATGGTAGCCCCATGAACGAGAGAGCATAGCGTTCCCAGCACACACCCAAAGCAATGGTAGAGAGGGACGGGAATGCAAAGCCTATCCCCCGGCGTGAACGCTTGTCCCATCCCCGCATAAAACGCATTCAATAGTATGTTGCGATGCGACAAGGTAGCTCCTTTCGGTAACCCCGTTGTACCCGACGTGAACTGTATATTGATGGGATCATCGCAGGAGAGCGCTCGCTCGAGTGATTGCAAACGGCCCTCCGGCACCTGCTCGGCTCGCTCCAAAAACTCGTCCCATGAAAAACTTCCCTTCAGCGTGTCACCGCGGAGGGAGATAACGGTCTTCAATTTCGGAAATCGTTCGCATTGCAAATGACCAGGAGTCGACGTAACCAAGCCCGGTACCGCTTCTCGCAACGCATCAAAATAATGAGTCGTTTTATAGTGATCGATCAACGCCAACCCCTTCAATTCGGCTTGAGCGATCACAAACGCCAGTTCATTGGTGCGGTACGACGGATTGATCGTGACTAAGACGACACCGATACGGGCGGTAGCAAACTGCAACAATACCCAAGCCGGCACATTCGTTGCCCAAACCCCAAAGTGATCTCCGCGTTCGAAGCCAAGCGACAGCAGAGCCCTCGCAACGCGATCGACTTCGGCATCCAACTCCCTCCAGGTTCGACGCCATGGCAGCCCAGGAAAAATCACTGCGTCCTGGCTACCGTACCTCTTTGCCGTCTCCCGCAACACTTCGCCGATGGTTAATTGATCTACCCACGGTTGCTCCAAATTCCCTGATTCAGTCCGTTCAAGCCCTGTTGATGTACCTGAAACGAGCTTGGACGCATGGTCAGCCTGGGGCATCATTCACCTCATCGAGAAGAGGAGTCTACGAGGAAAAGTGATCTTGATTACAGTGATCTTTTTCAAGGTGGTCTTGGTTGCAGTGAGGTAATAAGCAGCCTGCTGAAAACTTGTTTCCAGCAATACTTAGGTGAGCCGCAAGGCGCTAACCGCGGATGTCTGTCTCAAGCCTCTTACCGCAGTTCTAATCAATATGCAATGCATCATCAATCGGCATCGAAAGCAACGCTTGCGCGAGCGATTTTCCCTGCGCATCGTTGCGTATCGATCGTTTTAGAACACCATGGAGGACGAAATTCAATCCCCCAAGATTGGGGACTTCGTAGCGATCGATCTTAGTTATTCCCATCCCGCGCAAGAACTGTTGGACGCGTTCCACCGTGAGCCAGTTTTTCATCGATTCGTAATGACGAGAATCTCGAACCAAAACACCGATATTGGCATTCACTCCTTTGTCGCCACTCCGGCCGTAGGTGTAATGATGCAGTCGGCGATGCGATTTCTTCGCGGATCTCGAATCAGCAGCATGCGTCGGCTCTGTCGTTGCTAAAAGGGTATCCCCGCCATCACGCGATAGAACGTGCTCGCTCGGTGCCGGCCATGGTGCAGTCGGTTTCTCCGAATCGCGAGTGTCCGACGTGGACATGAAATCCAGATTCGGGGAGACGAGTGCCGTTGGGATGAGGCAAGGCCAATACCGGAAAACCGCGTGGACGGACGGTCGCCCCTCCGCGTAACCGGTTGTTCCTTGCGGGCCTGCCGAAACGAGTGGGATCATTTCCTTCGAGAAGGCTTCGATAGGCTCTTTGGTTTCGGCTTCCACCGAGATTCTCAGCACTGTCTCGTAGGAATCATGCTCGGCGTTTTCGGATTCGAGGACGGGCACACTGGCGCCATTGCCGAGGCATTCAACGATGCTGTCGCGGTACTTCCAACCAGCTTCGGCCAGCCTCGCGAGTACGATCTCACCGCAGCGTTTGGCTTTGCGGACAGCATGCGGGCCGACGATGGTCAGCATCCCCGCAGCGCGGTACCCATCGCGATACGTCGCACTGACCTTGAGCGTTACCGGAGGAGGGGCCCCTTGAGCCCCACGTACCGACACGCGGTTCGCCGAGACTTGCCGAACTTCGAGCCCCAGTATCGACACGGTCACATCCGGACTGATGTAACGACTTGGATCCCCGATCTCGTAAAGCAGTTGCTCCTTGACGGTTGACTCGGTCACGCATCCGCCAGCGTAGGAGGATTTGGAAATGACACTCGACCCGTCTGATGCAACTTCGGCAATTGGAAAGCCGATATGGGTAGGATCGGGAACGCTGAGCCAATCGGTGCTGATTCCCCCTGTGGCATGCGTCCCACATTCGAGCAAATGCCCAGCAACGGTTGCTCCAGCCATGCAATCCCAAGCGTCGCTCGCCCACCCATAATGATGCGCGCATGCACCTGCAACCATCGATGGATCCGCAACGCGACCGGTGATCACGATATCGGCACCCGCGTTGAGGGCCGCAACAATCCCTTGGCATCCTACGTACGCATTCGCCGTTACCAGCCGATTCTTCACGGACGCGAGAGACTGCTCCGTATCGAGATTATTAAAACTCGGATCTTCGCTCTGCTCCCCGAGGATCGAAACGACATCGTCGCCGGAAACGATCGCGATCTTCATCTCGCGACATCCACTCTGTTCTAATGCAGCTTTGCACGCACGCGCACATCCGAGAGGATTCAATCCTCCCGCATTGGCGATCAATTTGCAGTTGCCACCGGCCCCCCAATAAGCCGCCAGCCCACGTACGACCTCGACGAAGTCCTGCGGATAACCCTTCTGCGGATCCCGCTCCCGCTGGAGTGCGAGAATCGACATCGATACCTCGGCGAGGTAATCCATGGTCAAATAATCAAGTCCAGGTTCCTGGATGAGCAGTTCTTTGGCCGCGGAAGGCCGATCACCCCAGAACGCTTGGGCATTTCCGATCCGAATGCTTTTGTTCACACGTCCCTCGCGATTGGATTGGGTTGATGCTCTGATGCGGGGGCCCATACCGATAATGCTGCCCCGATCCATTGCCTAGTTTCATGGGGTGGAATGATCGCATCCACCCAGCCTCGAGCAGCTCCATACCGGATGTCGGTTTGGGCTTGGTACTGCTCCCGAACGGTGGTGCGCATCGATTCGATCGCCTCCGGAGTAAGCGGCCGCCCCGATTTTTCTGCATCACGCACTCGCAAGGACAAGAGCGTGTCGGCAGCTTGATTTCCACCCATGACGGCAAACCTCGCATTAGGCCATGCCAAGATCAGCGATGGATCGTACGCTCGTCCACACATAGCGTAATTCCCCGCTCCATAGGAGCTCCCCAAGACCACTGTGAACTTGGGTACGGTCGCAATACTCATCGCTCGCACCAATTGCGCACCTGACTGAATAATCCCCGACTGTTCTGCTTGCTTGCCAACCATGAATCCTTGAACATCCTGCAAGAACAATAGCGGTATCCGATTTTGATCGCAGTCCAGGATGAATCGAGCCGCTTTCTCGGCAGCATCACCATAGAGGACTCCACCGATTTGAACTTCGTGCTGCGCGGTTTGCGATCGGCGGCGTTGATTGGCCACAATGGCTACCGGATGCCCAGCAATCCTGGCATAAGCGGTGACTACAGTCCGGCCAAAGTCCGCTTTGAACTCCTGGAAGCTACCAGCATCGACCATGCACGCAATCACATCGCGAACATCGTATTCACCGCGGCCATCTCCGGGAACAATGTCATAGACATCATGGATGCTCCGCGCTGGATCCTTGCTATGACCCGTATGCAATGGCTTCGGCATCAATCCCACCAAGCTTCGGATTCTCGCTAAGCACGACGTATCATCGGGCTCGTGAAAGTCGACCGTACCGCTGATCTGCGAATGCATCGTTGCACCGCCGAGTTCCTCGGGATCGACCGTTTGGCCGATAGCCGCTTTGACGAGCGCTGGTCCCGCCAAGCACAATTGGCTCCCTTGGGTCATCAGGATTTTATCGCACAGAACGGGAAGGTAAGCCCCTCCGGCAATGCAGTTTCCCATGACGGCAGCGATTTGAGGAATCCCTTCCGCGGACAGGATCGAATTGTTTCGAAAGATGCGGCCGAAATCATCTTCGTCGGGAAAAATCTCATCTTGCAATGGCAAAAACACGCCGGCAGAGTCGACCAAATAGACGATCGGCAGTCGCAATCGATGGGCAACTTTTTGAGCCCTTATTAGCTTCTTCACCGATTGCGGGAACATGGCTCCTGCTTTGACCGTTGCATCGTTGGCGGCAACCACACAAGGCCGATCCTCGATCCAACCGATGCCAGAAACGACTCCGGCAGCTGGGACCTCGCCCCACTCTGAGTACATGCCCCAGGCAGCCCACAATCCTAGTTCCAGGAAAGGCTTGTCGCGATCGAGCAAGGCGGCCAGGCGTTCTCGGACGGGTAATCGCCCCAACTTACGCTGACGATCCCAACCGGACTTGCCACCACCCTGCAACAACACTTGCTCCTGGGTACGTACCGCTTCGGTGATTTCTCGTAAACTGGTCATACAATGATCCTTGTCCTTGAAGGGGGAGGAACTTCAACACAAAGGAGATTATCGTTCGGGGGGATATTCCATCGTATGGAGATCCATCCATTCGGAAACTCGCATGTTCCAAAACTTCGGCTCATCGTTCCACAGCTGAAGCATAGCTTGCGTCTTCCTCGGATCGAATCGCTGTGCGATGTTGGCTTGAAACTTGTCCAGCAATCGCGGCCGCGATTCAGCGCGTCGACGCCGATGCCCGAGCGGAAAATGAACTTCGGATGACTGCGTTGTTCCATCGTCAAAAATCACTTCGATCCGATTGGCAATCGATCGGAGCGCCGGATCGAGATAGTCCCGAGAGTAACTAGGATCTTCGATGACGGTCATCTTATCTCGCAAGCGATCGATCCGAGGATCGCTCGCCGCGGAATCCTCATAGTGCTCCGCCGTGAGATCGCCATGCAACAACGATACCGCCGCAATGTACTGGATGCAGTGATCCCGATCCGCCGGGTTTTTCAGAGGCCCCTTCTTGTCGATGATGCGAACCGCCGACTCTTGGGTATAAATGCGGATATCGCGGATAGAATCGATGCGATCGCGAATCGTTGGCGATAATTTCATCGCCGCCTCTGCAGCGGTTTGCGCATGAAACTCTGCAGGGAATGATACTTTGAACAGGATGTTCTCCATCGTGTAGCAGCCCAGGGGCTGCGAAAGCACGATCGGCTTGCCTGCCATGACCACGTCTTGGAATCCCCATCGAGGGGCCGTCAGCGGCGTGGCATACCCCATCTCGCCGGCCAATGTCCACAATGCCAACTGCACACCGCGACGGGTTGCATCCCCGGCCGCCCAGCTTTTCCGCGAGCCGGTGTTGGGTGCGTGCCGATAGGTACGCAGCGCGCCGCCATCGATCCAAGCGTGCGATAGCGCATCTGCGATCTGCGATTGGGTGCCTCCGAGCATCGAGCATGCGACCGCGGTAGAAGCGACTCGAACCAGTAGGACATGGTCCAGGCCCACGCGATTGAAGCTGTTGTGAAGTGCGAGGACACCTTGAATTTCATACGCTGCGATCGATGCCTTGAGTACGTCGAGAATCGTCCATCGCTTGTCGGGTACCCACATGTTCTTCGGGTTGCGATCCAGGTAATCGGCGAGGGCGAGGATTGCTCCAAAGTTGTCTGATGGATGCCCCCATTCCGCTGCCAACCACGTATCGTTGTAATCAAGCCAACGGATCATGCATCCAATGTTAAAGGCCGCTTGAACCGGCTCCAATTGCCAAGGCGTTCCAGGGATACGCGCTCCATCGGTCAGGGTCGCGTGCGGCACTGTCGGTCCGAGCATTTTCGTACAAGCACCGTACGACAATGCCAAAATTCCACAACCGATGCTATCGTGCAAACAAAGGGTCGCCGTGCTCAATGCCTCACGCGAAAACTCGGGAGGCGCCGCGACGTACGACGCGATTTGTTCAATCACGCTGTCGATCGGACCGCGATGCGCATTGTTGTTCCCGCGATCATGAAATTGCGATGACGAATCCATGAACACTCCAATCCGTCTTTACGGAAGGTCATGAGAATACGATGGGAAAGAAGAAAGGAATGAAGAAAGGAATGAAGGAAACTCGAATCCATGGGAACAGGCCGTGCCTTCAGTCTATCCGATGACAACACCGCAGTGGGCGTCGGTCCCGGAGACGCCGTATCCCCCATTATTCAAAGGCAAACCGATGGATTTCAGCCTTACCCGTTTTTTGTCGGCAGGGCTTTTCTGTTGGCAGGCCCCTCTTCATTGGATTGTACGTCAGGGAACCGAAAGAATCGGCCAAAACGGAGTGAACGCCGAAGTTAACTACTTCCCCCCGAGTGGATTCTCGGTTGTCGACGGCGAGTCGGTGCTACCCTTACAATGTGAACAAGGCTTTTACCCGGTCTTCGAGGGCCCTTAACTCTCCATGAACACCTCTCCCTCCGAAAAAAATCCCGCTCAACCACTTTCTGCTGGCCTCCGGTTCCGACATGCGATCGAGCAGGAGCGGCCGTTGCAGATTGTGGGTACCATCAATCCGCTCGCGGCATTGCTTGCAGAGCAAGCCGGATTCCGCGCAATCTATTTATCGGGTGCTGGGGTCGCAAATGCCTCCCATGCACTTCCGGATTTAGGGATTACACATTTGGAGGATGTCGTGGAAGACGCTCGCCGTATCACCGCTGCGTGCACGTTACCGTTGCTGGTCGACATCGATACGGGCTGGGGAACCGAAGGGAGCATCGCACGCTCGATTCGCGAACTGGAGCAAATCGGGGTCGCAGGCGTTCATATGGAAGATCAAGTCTCCGCAAAACGCTGCGGGCATCGTCCCGGCAAAGAACTAGTCGAATCCAAAGAAATGGAAGCCCGCGTACGCGCTGCCATCTCCGCTCGAAGAGATTCAGATTTTGTCATCATGGCCCGCACCGATGCAGTTGCCGTGGAAGGACTCGAGTCGGCAATCGCCCGAGCGAACGCTTATGCAAGCGCAGGTGCCGACATGATCTTTGCCGAAGCCATCGTCAGCGCTGAGGACTACCGTACCTTTACCCAAAATGTATCGGTGCCCGTTCTCGCCAACCTAACCGAATTCGGCAAAACACCGATGCTGAGCTTGGATCTTTTCCACGATTGCGGAATACGCATGGTCCTCTATCCACTCACCGCCTTTCGGGCCATGAATGAAGCCGCACGGATCGCGTATGAAACCATTCGTCGCGATGGAAATCAAGCTGCTATTGTCGATTCATTACAGACGCGCGATGAACTATACACGCTGCTCCATTACCTTGATGCCGAAAAGAAAACCCTGTTGGGGAGAAACAAACCATGACACATGAAGGTTCGAATCGTCCACCGGCACAAATCTCTGGCGCTCGCGGAGGCTTGGATGGCATCATCGCTGGGCATACATCGCTCAGCACCGTAGGCGTTTCCGGAGTTGGGCTTACCTATCTCGGGTACGCCATCGAGGACCTTGCAGAGAAAGCGACCTTTGAAGAGGTCGCTTTTTTGTTGCTCTTCGGGCATCTTCCGAACGATTCTGAATTGAGCAAATTTCGAGTCAGGCTGATCAGCCAGCGATCGATTCCTGAGCCACTCTGCAAGACCCTGGAAATGATTCCTGCTGCGGCTCATCCTATGGATGTACTTCGAACCGCCGTCTCCATGCTGGGAACCTTGGAACCAGAAAAAGGTTTCGAGGATGCCGTTCGTGTCGCCGAACGACTGATCGCTTGCATGCCAGCGGTTCTAACCTATTGGGTTCGATTTCACCGCGATGGAACCCGTTTGTCGAGTTGGTCGCGAGGTGACTCAATCGCAGAGCAGTTTCTGTGGGACTTGAGGGATCGTAGCCCATCGGAGTTGGAGACTCAAGCCATGAATGTGTCGCTCATCCTTTATGCGGAACATGAATGGAACGCATCAACCTTCACCGCCCGTGTCATCGCCTCGACGCTATCCGATTTCTATTCTGCCATTACCGGAGGAATCGGTGCCCTGCGAGGCCCATTGCACGGGGGTGCCAACGAAGCCGCCATGGAACTGATCGACCGGATGAGCGACTCCGCCATGGCAGAGCGCGAGTTGTTGGCGATGCTCGCTCGCAAAGAAAAGGTGATGGGCTTCGGTCACCGTGTTTATAAAGGATGCGACCCGCGTTCCGACGTGATCAAACCATGGGCCCAGAAACTCTGCCGCGCCACCGGCAATGAAACTCTTTTCGCAATCTCCGAAACGATCGAACATGTCATGCGGCGAGAGAAAGGGATGTTCCCCAATGTCGATTTTTATAGCGCATCTCTGTACCGTTCACTGGAGATCCCAACAGCCTTGTTCACTCCTATTTTTGTTTTGTCGCGATTGACCGGTTGGTCAGCTCATATTTTGGAACAGCGTGCCGACAATCGCTTGATCCGACCTCTGGCCGAATATACGGGCCCGGCACCGCGTGCATGGGTTTCCCTGGAGGAGCGGGACTAAGATGAATTATCGACATCTTCGCATCGATGCGACCAATAAGGAATGGATTACTGTATGGCTCGACGCGCGAGACCGCACTTTGAACGTATTGTTTGAGGAGTTCTTTGAGGAATTGCGAGCGGTATTCGAGGTGGTCAAGGCCGACCCGTCGCAACGCCCGTTAATTCTCCGCAGCGCCAAAGACAAAGGATTCGTCGTCGGTGCCGATATCAAACGGATTATCAATATCCATACCGACGCCGAGATCCAAGCCTTCATGAAGTTGGGTCAAGACGTTTTTCGTGAACTAGAGCAACTGCCGAATGTCACCATCGCATGGATCTCAGGTGCATGCCTCGGCGGAGGCCTTGAACTGGCTCTCGCATGCCGATACCGAATCGTGCTCGACGCCCCCGAAACACGACTGGGAATGCCTGAATCCAAACTTGGGCTGACTCCGGGTTGGGGAGGAACCCATCGTTTGGTTCGAAGGGTTGGATTGAAACGCGGCCTGGAAATGCTGATGACAGGCGCTCCTATCATCGCCAAGGTGGCCTTAGAGTATGGACTAGCAGACGGCCTGTGGAAGGCACAAGACGAGATCGACCCTCAAATCGAGCGTTGGGTTTCTCAACTACACAATGCGTCTGCCCCCCCCGTTTCGATTGATTTCAGTGAACTGTGGGACGAACTCGCTAAAGAACGCCATGAATTAAGGACAGCGGGATTGGCCAACGATCAACATTGGCAAATACCAGCCCGCCAAGCTATCGAACGCGCTGTGGAACTCGGGATCAAAGAATCCCCCGCAGCAGCAGAGCGTCTGGAACGTGAAGGCTTTTTCGAATTGCTCAATCGCCCCGAGGTGCAATCAACACTCACACTTTTTTCCGCACCACGCAAGAATTAACGCGATGCAAAAAGTGCGTACTGGTATGTGACGCTGTCCTTAAATGCCAGCGAGGCGAAATTAAACGTGAAACAAACGGCTCCAGTTCACACAATCCAATCGACAGCTGGGCCAATCGACAACTGGGCCAATCGACAGCTGGGCCAATCGACAGCTGGGCCAATCGACAGCTGCGCCAATCGACAACTAGAACGCTACCCACTCCCTACGGACAGGAGCAAATCTCCGCGTTATCGCTCTCTGCGGGTTGAGATGCTAGCCAGCCGCTTGCGCGGCATGAACTCATCTTCTTCCAGTTGTGCGAAAGCAGAAAGCCATATCGCAGGAGAAACTTTTTCAAGAGTCATCGGCGTCCCCACGGTACCGAATGAGGATTCGCCTTCGCCGTT
The DNA here is from genome assembly GCA_903892355.1 of uncultured Pirellula sp. Taxonomy (GTDB): domain Bacteria; phylum Planctomycetota; class Planctomycetia; order Pirellulales; family Pirellulaceae; genus JBKCUI01. The sequence goes on from CAITIE010000135.1 coordinate 50,720, forward strand.
CAAACCTCCCTCCGATTTCCCGTTCAACTTATTGACCAAGTTGAGGATATCCAAAGGCGTTAACTCACCGTCTCCATCCACATCGTAGTCAGGAAGGTCAAGAGAAGATGCCGCACGCGGAAGTGGCAATTTACCCGATCCTTTTCCGTTGATCGCATCGACCAACCGCAGCACATCGAGTGGATTGACATCGCGATTCCGATCGACGTCAAAACGATTGTTGGAGTTCTGCCATGGATTAGAGACGATAGTCCGTTCCAGCGGAATCGAAAGTCGGTATGTCGCTTTTCCAGAACCTGTTTCCGTAACAATCACTGGGACTGCAAATTGAACTGGATCCGAATCACTTAAAAACGATCCAGTGGTCATCACAAGCTGGTTTTGGGTGACCATGAATCGACTATCCAGCGACGTGATCAAATAGGACTGCCCGACATCTTGATCAACGATGGATATATTTCCAAGGTCTTGACCGCTGACATTCGTCAAAACCACTGGCTTACTGACGTTGGCCGCCGTCGGGGGATCGTTTGCGTCGAGAATTACGATCGAGACCTGCGATTGCGTACTTCTCGGTGGAGTACCCGAATCTTCAACGATGACACTTAAGACCAAAGAAGGCGAAGTTTCGTAATCAAACAATCCGAGCTTAAGAGAAGAAAGCTCGCCACTCTTCGGATCAATAGAGAAGCGAGTTTCTGTCGCAGGAAGCGAAAAACGAAGTGTTTGAGCATCTCGGTCGGTAGCTACGATTCGACCAAATACTTTCCCTACGGGTTGATTCTCAAATACTGAAAGCGACTTTGTAAGCACCTCTGGCGCGTATTCGTTCACATCGACCACAATGATATTGATCGACGCTACGGTAGCCAAAGGCGGTGTGCCATTATCGTACGCTTCGATGAATAATTGGTGCGAGGACTTATTCTCAAAGTCGAGTGTCGCATTGGATTTCAGCGTCAGAACTCCTGTCTCAGCGTCCAGATCAAACAATGGCGACACTGCATCAAAAAAACGATAGCGAACTCGATTTTGCGTGTCTGCGTCTGGTGCCGTAATGGTCCCGACGAACGTACCACCTGAGATTCCCTCAGACACGTCGAAAAGCATCGGTCTCAGGTCAGGTGCATACTCATTTTCGTCGAGCACTTGAATGGTCTTCCATTCATCTACGGAGAGCCTAGGCGTACCGTTGTCGTAAGTACGGATTAAAACTTGGACGAAGGGATTCATCTCAAAATCCAGTTTCTGACCAGGAGCGAGATAAAGGATATTATCACGCACTTCGAACCGCGAATCTGCGAGTACGCTCCATGTGAAACTATCGCTTGAATCCGGATCTTTAGTGGATAGAATCCCCAATGGCTGACCGACTAGATTTTCTCGAGTTTTTCCACCTTCCAAACCAATACTTGTCGGCGCGTCGTTAACGTTAATAACGACCAAACGGACGGACGCATCAGCAGTACTACCCGCTGCATCTCGAGCGGTGATGATGATCGAGTACTCGCCTACATTTTGGTTCCGGGGCGTACCCGTCAGCTCCCGTGTTGCAGGGTTGAATTTAAGCCACTGGGGTAGAGTCACCCCCTTTCCCTGCGAAGCGCTATAACTGAGCAAGGTGTCATCAACGTCAGTGAACATGTTGGCAGGAAGCACATACCGCAAGGCCTCTTCTTGAAGTACCGATGTCGACAGGAACGGGAGAGTTGCAACCGGCGAATCATTAACAGCCGTCACGCTCTGCTGGATGGCGCTTGAACGAGCCGAAATCACCCCGGCCGATTGGAGCGTATTCACATTGACAAAAATAGGCCGCGATACCGCTGTGAATTCTCCGGTGTAGATGGAATCCAATGCGAAATAAGTCAGGTCTGGAGCCGAGCCAAAGAAATCTTTTTGCGGCACGAACCTTAAATTGGTAGTGGAACGGAGTACCAGAGCGCGGAAACTGGACAGATTCTCGAGGCTGATCCAACCCGAACCTGCGTTGTATTGCCACTCACCCATCGTTGTAGGGGCATTAACGATCACGATGCCTTTGCTCGTCGACAAATCGGGATCGACCACTCCACGAGAAATCAACGCCTCCACCGAAGTGCCAGCACTGGACGGTTGGTCTTCGGCGATCGAATCCATCGACACTGGATTGGCAATGGGCAGGTCGTTGACGGCTCGGACATCCAACTTGATCAATGCCGCGCTCGCGAACGTCCCTTTGTTAACGCTTAACTGAATACTTCGAGCCGTCGTATCAGGTGCATCACCAGTTGCCTCGAAATAAATGCTATTCACAATCGCTTCAATCGATGGCAATGTGGTACTTGCGTTGAACGAAATAACCATTTGATCCGGCGAGGTTGCCACCAAAGCACCTACGAGAACACCATCGTAAAAGAGATTGCTGCCTGCTCGCACAAGCTTTCCATCGGATGACGACACGAGACTGAGGCGATCCGTCCAACCCGGGGCAGCAACGATCTGTATCGATACTTTGGACTGGGAATAGTCCCCAGGAGCAAGATCGATGAGCTGTGCATTTTTTGCTATGGGTACAGGAGGCGTATCTTCGGTATAGGTGAGACTGCTATTGGAGACCGATACGCCGAAAGCGATTGGCATCGAACCGCTGATCAAGTATTGACCGATACTGGCGTAATCGGAGTAGCCTGTCGGCGGATTTGCTGTCGGTGCACCAAAGCCAACACCGTCGATACTCAAGTAATAAACGCCCGCTGAGATTTGAAGACCTGCGAAACTAGCACGCAATCCTGCTGGATTCGAGGTAGCGATCAAATTGCCTGCGGCGTCGTAGAGCTTTGCCTCAATATCGAGATTCGTGCTCTGGGTAGCCGGCCAATAGCTGGTGTTGAACAAGGAGGACTCGGAAGAGGATGTGTAGGAACCATCCGACGCTTTAGTCCAAACCTGGGTAATGTAAGGATCGATCGTCAAATCGAGTGTCCCCGACCCGGCTTGGAATTGAAAATAATCCAGATCGTTAGATCGCTCAATGGTCCCCAGTCGCGTGAGCAGAGTGCGGTTTGAGGCGTCGATCGGACCAGTTAATTCCGTCGCTGTTGCGTTCGAATTGCCATAATCATCCTTCAAAATCCCGAAGCCGTTGGCCGCACTGGTAATCACCGAGATGTCATCCGGTCCGGAATTGTAGTTCGCGTCTGCCCCACGGTTATTGCTGCCGAAGTAGGTACCGTTATCCCATGAGGTTACGTTGCGATCGTAAGGCGCTCCCATCAATGGTCCCCAACTGTTTTCTCCCGTCCCACCGTGTCCAAAATAGTAAGCCGCATTTTGCTGAAACGGATTCGTGCCATCGGTTCCGTCATGTGACAACCCTAACGAATGCCCCACCTCGTGACTCGCTGCCAAGGAAACATTCGCTGGAGCGACATTGAAAACGTAACACGGAGTGTCTGTAGCACCTGGGCTGTTGTACCCCCACCGAAAACTTCCGATGTAGGCCACTCCACCCGAACCAGGCCCGGGAAAATCATCTGGCGTGACGACGACACGAATCCCCCAACGGTCGTCCGTGCCTCCCGTATTTACCAACGCTTGTTCCCCCGGATCCTCGGTGGTGATGTTCACCTCGAATCCCGAAAAATCTCCAACTACTCTCTGCCAGATGGTTTGAATTGCACGAAGCTCACTGTCCGTGAAAGCGGCCCCATTTCCGTCGGGATCATAGGCCGGCGATATGATGGGATCACGCCCCCTCGACGAGTTCCAAGGGGTCCCAGTAGCGGTAAACCCATCGAAGTCCAAATAAATCGTCTTTGTCGCTGTTGGTAGACTGTGGAGCTTGAAGGTGTCCGCCAGCGGCAAAAACTCGGTCACGCCACCTCCGCCCGAACTGCTTCCACCACTCGCACCATTCGAGGTGCCAGGCTCGTTCCATTCATCGAAGGGCATCGACGGTGGCAATGGAATGGTGCCGACGATCATAGCGGCTTCATTCAATTCGTCGCGTTCACCTTCGGCCGCAATTCTCACACCCAACAACTCCGAAGTGAAGCCGATATCGACAGCCATCAAAGATCGAACCTCGAGCAACTCGATCCTCAACAATCGCCGCACTTTGGCTTGCATCAACTCGCGATACCGAACTCGTTTCTCCGCGTTAACTCGCAACAATCCAAGCCCATTCGAAAACAGCGCACGCATGACGAAACCCTTGTTGGAACAGCTATTAGCGAGACATATCAATTCAATGCAACCAAACCTCTCCATCGATCGAGTCCGTGAAATATTCGATGTGAGAATTCAATAACCAGGGTACATTCTAAGCCAAACCGAACACGCGAAAACGTATTTCTTTAGTTTTCGCAGACAGCCCCCCTTTTTGGCGGAACAGCAAGCCCGCAAAAAAACCATGATGGCTGTCGAGGCGCGTCATGGTGTGTTACGCCGCCCCTCGGCTTGTCGTTCCCGAAATTTGTCCGCGTCAACCAAGTCCAACGTGCGGTATCCATGGAGCGTACGACCGCTCCATAAAACCTACGAAGAGGAAACCTACGAAGAGACGGGGGCTATCGGGACGGGGGCTATTTGGATTTGGGGTGGACGTAAACTCGCAATCGCTTGGTAGCGTATGTGCCAGCGTTTGCCGAAAAAGTCCAATCCCGACTCTCGCTGGCATTGTTCCCAATCCCGATGTCCGCCCGATCCGCTGCTTGCCAGTTGTTGATCGCGAACAACGTTTCACCAGCCGCATAATTATGGATCTGCATCGAACCGTAACCGTCCACTGGCGGTGCGGTTTCATCTCCAAAATCGTAGACGGTCTCCGACGCGCCTGCGACCTTTGCACCGTTCTTCATTCCGTAATTGTCAGGCCAAAACTCGATATTGCCCGTACCGATTTTCGTTCCCGTTTTGATTCCACCGACGTTGCTGAAAACATCCATTCCTTGGAGTGGCATTTGGAATCTTGCTTTCGACGCAGCGGTTGGAAAACCTATTTTCTTGGCATCTTCGGTAAACGCATCTACCGAGACGAAGATATTTCGCTCTTCGCCATTGGCGGTGGTCAACTCCAGCAAGTAACCGATACGATCGAATGGTGGCATGGATTCGCTGTTGTCGATGTCGTACTTGATGTTCTTGTTCAATTTGCTCAGATCCAACTCATAAACGAGTTTGTATTCTTTGGAGTTGGGAATCGAGTTGAAGAAGCTCGGTAGTTCACCTCCACGACAAGCTCCGACTGGCAATCCGGTGCCTCCGCAGAGATTCGGTTCGGCGAGCATATTCCATGCAAATCGGAATGCGACCGGCGATGAGACTTTATCGGAACCCAAGGTGACAGTGTCGCCATCGATCGTAGCGGTTGCCGGTTGGAACCCACCCGACCCTGCTCCAATGACTTCGAAGTGGCTCGCCGCTTTGCCATCGCGTGTCTTGAGTCCGCCGCCAGCGTTCTTGAAACGGACCTTGAGACGGTCTCCGGTGGTTTCTAAGGATTGGAACTCTGGGCTGTTAGCGACCAGATCTTTCTTGCCGTAATCGTTCTTAAGTGCCAGCAGAGCTAGCCGATAACCGACATCTTGTTTATTGGGTGGATGAATATCGTTTACTGTTGCGATATCGTTGATGACAACCATTCCGGTTTTAGGGAGCGATTGCACAGCGGCTTGCGCCTCCCAAAACTTTGCCAATGTTGTCTGATCGCGATCGCCGTAGCGGAACGGAGCAATCTGCACATAGTAAAAGGAAAAATCTCCTTGGCCCCAGAGCTCTCGCCAGCCATTGATAAGGGCTTTCTTCTTTTCAAAATAAAGCATCCCTTCTTCATGGTTGGATTCCCCTTGGTACCAGAGGGCACCTCGGATCGGGAAACCGACGATAGCATGGATCATGCCGTTGTAGAGCATCGTGGGATCTTGGTTGCTGCCATACGGTGCCAACTCGGCTGGGTAGCTGGGACTGGGCTGCAATACTTCTTTCGAATTCACGGACGCCTTCGCTTTGGCTGTCCAATCCTCGAGGGCTTTGATGTACGTCGACAATCGCTCGCGGTATTGCGGGGTACCTGGAGTCCGCCCGATGACCGATTGGTAAATCCCCTGAAGAGCTTCCACACGCTGGAATCCAGCCGGCGGAGTCCATGGCTCAACGCGGGTACCACCCCACGAGGAATTAACGATCCCAACGGGCACGTCCAATTCTTGATACAACTGACGCGCCATGTAATAACCGCATGCTGTAAAGTTTCCGGCCGTCTCCGGCGAGCAGACTTGCCAACTCGAATTGAAATTGTCCAGCGGAACATTCGACTGCACCAACGGGACCTTGATATGCCGAATCAGCGGATATTTGGCCGCAGCAACTTCCTCATGGGGGTTTGCACTCGCAGCAACAGTCCACTCCATGTTCGATTGGCCAGAGCAGAGCCATACCTCGCCGACAAGTACGTCCTTGATCTCGATCGTATTCGAACCCTTCACCGTGATGGTCGTTGGGACTTTGCTCGCGACCATCGGCGGCAACTCGACTTGCCACCGACCAGACGCATTGGGCTGGGCTGTTTCGTTATTGCTGCCAATGCTTACCGTGACCGATTCGTTCGCATCAGCCCAACCCCACACACGAATCTTTTGCTGTTGTTGCAATACCATGTGGTCGCCGAACACTGCGGGCAATTTCACGTCGGCGACGACCGAATTGGTTAACGCAAAAGAAACAATACCGAACAGCGCCGCACCGAACAGGGATTTTGAGAGTCGTAACTTCATGGTGGATTTCAACGTGTCAGAGAGATCAAAGAAATACCGCGTGCGAGTCCCACTATACCCCATAGGTGGACCGTGAGAATTCTCCAGGCGATCAGCCTGGGATAATCATGCCAAGATATCGTGGATCACATGGCCATGAACATCGGTCAGGCGCATATCGCGGCCGCTGAATCGGAACGTCGATCGCGTATGATCGATCCCGAGGCAGTAGAGCATGGTCGCGTGCAGATCGTGGATCTCGCATTTGTTTTCGATTGCTTTGTAACCCCATTCGTCCGTGGCACCGTACACAGTACCACCCCGAATGCCACCTCCTGCGAGCCACGATGAGAAACCAAACGGATTGTGATCGCGACCGTCGGCTCCTTGAGCGAAAGGCGTGCGTCCGAACTCGCCAGACCAGACGATCAACGTTTGGTCGAGCAAGCCGCGTTGCTGGAGATCTTGCAAGAGTGCTCCGATCGGCTGATCGACCGCCAGTGCATTCTGGGTATGTCCAGCATTGAGATTGGCGTGCTGATCCCAACGATCGTGCCCAACGTTGGGACAAGTCAACTCGATGAAACGCACACCGCGTTCCACCAACCGCCTCGCCATTAAGCATTCTCGGCCAAAGGCTCGCGTGGGTTCGTAGCTGTGATCGAGCCCGTACATGCTTTGGGTCTCTTGGGTCTCTCCTGAGATATCGCATACCGCAGGTACCGCAGATTGCATTCGGAAAGCGAGTTCGTAGTTGGCGATCGCAGATTCGATGGCGTCATGATCTCCAAAGCGAGCGACGGTGCTGCGATCGAGTTCTCTGAGCAACTGCATCTTTTTTCGCTGCAATTCGGGAGTTGGTTCGAGTGGTTTCACATTCGCCAAACTATCACCGCGTGGCCGAAGCACGGAGCCTTGGTAGGTCGCAGCCAGAAATCCATTTCCAAAACAGTCGAGGCCGCCGGGTGGAATCAACCCCCCGTTTAAGACGATGAACCCAGGAAGATCTTCACACTCGCTTCCGAGGCCATAGGTGACCCATGCTCCCATGCTGGGGCGACCTTGCAAACCATGTCCTGTGTGAAGGAAGTAGTTCGCCGAGGTGTGCTCCGGAAACTTTGACGTCATCGAACGGATCACAGCGAGTTTGTCAGCATGCTTGGCGATATTTGGAAACAGAGTGCTGATTTCCATTCCGCATTCCCCATGCTTGTCAAAGCTCCATGGGCTCCCCATCACCGTCCCGTTGTTGTTGAATTGGGTCGGCGCGACTTCGAATAGTTCCGCGGGATTGCGTCCGTTGTATTTCGTCAGTAGTGGCTTTGGGTCGAACGTATCTACCTGGGACGGCCCACCGTCCATGTAGAGAAAGATGATACTTTTGGCCCGGGGCGGAAAATGGGTCTTGGGCTGAGTATCGTCGGCCTGCGACTCGGCCATCATGGTAGCGAGAGCCAGCGCACCGAACCCGTTAGCCGACTGACTCAAAAAATCACGGCGCGAAAGCCTTGGGCGTCGACTGAAAATCTCATTGCGTTTCACAAAGTCACCTCGACTCACCATTGCAAGTACTCCTCAAGCGATTCACGGATCAATTCTAGATCCGGTTCGTAGCTTGTCCAAAAATGAAAATCGACGGCCGTTTGATGCACCATCAAGTCCATCTCGTCTGCGGTATCAAGCTCTCGCCCCTGCAACTCATCGCGAAACGCTTGCTTGAGTTTCTCTAATTGGTTCGTTGGGCACGAGTGACTCTTGGTAAACAAACAGAAGGGGCGGACCGCCCAAGGTATTTCGCGGATCGCTTTGGTTCGGAGGCCGCTGTGTGATTTGAGGATCATCGACGAAGGGTCTTCGACGACCAAGGCGCGGAGTGGGCGATCCAAGTCTGACAATTTTTCTAGCGAACGGCAATCCAAAGCAACGACTTCTTTGGGGTTCATGATGCCAGGAACATCCCCGATTTGGGCCACTCGCTGCTTTTCGGCCTCTCGATCCGATTCGACGCAGTGGATGATACGGTAATCACCAGGGATCGATACGAGCGCTTCGTGGACGGCTCGAGCTGTTTGGGCTGAGCCGAGAACGGCGATCGCCTGCGCAGCAAACGCGACATCCGAATCGAGACCTTGGCCGGCGAAGCGCGAGGCTAGCAAGCTCACTACGGCTTGACCGAAGGTGTTTTCCCCAATCCACTTCTGGCCATCACATTTGGCAACCGATACCCGACCCGAAATCCGAGCCGCAGGAGTAAGCTGATCGACGAGGCGTGTGGCGTGTTGTTGAAAGGGTTCCAAAATCGCGGCACCCGCCATCCCCATCGCCTGCACCCCCCGAAGTGCCGTCTCGAACAAATCCGGCTCCACCTGGGATGTAAAGAACCTCCAATCCAATTCGGCGTCCCTCGCAATGCGAGTCATCACGAATTGGGTCGGGTTTCCACCGACAGGATTGCCGAGGCAAGCGACGAGCGGCTGTAGGACTCGATCGAGGCTCATGGGATTGGGTAGGGCTCGGATCCTGCTACGCGTCGAAGAAGACCGCAGGCAATGGAGGGCAACAGTGATTGGGCAACAGTGATTGGGCGAATCTCGCGAAACAACTCGCTGTAACACATCTGGGGGTCGCGAGGGGACCCCAGGCACCACAGGAACGCATCCCTGGACTCCTCTAGTCTAGCATGCGTACAGGTTGATTGGGACTCCAAGCCGGACCGAACAATACGGCTTTCTTCCTAGGTTACCGGAGTGAGAATCGGGAACAAAGGAGGAAATATCCGCTTTAAGGGGCCAAGACAAGTTGGCATTGTCTGCCTAAACTATAGGGACTTTATATGAAATATCTTTGTTCCCTCAAGAGAATGGATAGCTGTGGCAACTTACAAAACGAGCGATCTCCGGAAAGGTCTTAAAGTACAGATCGATGGCGAACCGTACCTGCTGAGCGAAGTCAACTTCGTCAAGCCTGGTAAGGGGAACGCCCTTTACAAGTGCAAGCTGAAGAATTTGATTCGGAACACCGTTCTCGATCGGACGCTCAAAGGGGGCGATGAACTCGAAGTTGCCGACGTCGAGGAACTGGAAACCCAGTTTCTTTACAACCAAGCAGGCACGTTTGTGTTCATGGACAGCAAGTCCTATGAACAGTACGAATTGACCGCCGACCAAGTCGACGACTACTGGAAGTACCTAAAGGAAGGCATGCCGGTCGCGATGGTTCTCTACAACGGGAACCCGATTACCTTGACCCCACCGTCGCACGTTACCCTGAAGGTGATCGAGACCGAACCGGGCGTTCGAGGTGACACCGCAACGAACGTCACGAAACCGGCAAAGGTAGAAACCGGCGGGGAGTTTCAGGTCCCAGGATTCATCAAAGAAGGCAACGTCATCAAAATCGATACACGTACCGGTGAGTACTGCGAACGGGTAAGCATGGAGTGATCAACATGGGTTCGAGTCGAGGATTGCTGCTTTTTAGTACGCCATGTCGGCTCACAAACCGACCCATTGTCACCGCATTGTTGCTGCTGATCATGCTGGGAAGTGGATCTCAAAAATGGTCCACTCCGCCCGCTCATGGTCAGCAACGCGACCCATTTGCTATCGAACGCGAACGATTGATTCAAAACGTATTGATTCCAGGAGGGATCAAAGACCAACGAGTATTGGAGTCGATCGGCAAAACTCCGAGGCATGAGTTTGTACCCCCGGAATACATCCGCCAGGCGTACATGGACATCGCCATCGCAATCGGTGAATCCCAAACCATCAGCAGCCCTTACATTGTCGCATTGATGACCGAAGCGCTGCAGCCTAAACCAACGGATAGGGTGCTTGAGATTGGTACGGGCAGTGGTTACCAAGCCGCCGTGCTGAGCCCTTTGGTCAAGGACGTCTATACGATTGAAATCGTCGAGGATCTGGGAGAGCGGACTACGGCACTTCTAGACGAACTCGGCTATGCCAATGTGCATTGCCTCATCGGTGATGGGTTCAAGGGCTGGAAAGAGCACGCTCCCTTCGACAAAATCATCGTCACCTGCTCCCCTGCCAACGTACCGGAACCCCTTCGCGACCAACTGAAGGAAGGGGGGCTCATGGTCATCCCGGTCGGCGAACGCTACCAACAGATGCTTTATTTGATGCGTAAGAAAGACGGCAAGCTGGAAAAAGAAGCGTTGACACCGACCCTCTTCGTTCCGATGACCGGCGATGCTGAGAAATCGAGAAAAGTCCAACCGGATCCATCGCGACCCGTGCTTCTCAACACGAGTTTCGAAGAACCATTGATCCGAAACTTCCATATTCCAGGTTGGTACTACCAATTCGGCTGCATCCAGGTCGAAGATCCAGAAGCTCCGGACGGAAAAAGTGTTTTGGAGTTCAACAGCAACGACCCTAACCTGCCCAATCACTTGCTCCAAGGAGTGGCCATCGATGGTCGCCGTGTTCGCAAAATCAAGCTCGGTGGCTGGATGAAGCTCAATGACGTCAAGGTTGGACGAGACAAGGAAAAGTCACCCTCGATCGCTATTCAGTACTTTGATGCCAACCGAAATCGCATCGGCTACAACTATGTCGGAGGTTTTAAAGGGAATCGGAATTGGAAGCTGGAAGAAAAGATTTTTACCGTCCCACCGGATACTCGCGAAGCGATCATCTCGATCGGTTTGTTCGGGGCCGAAGGGTCAGCGCGATTCGACAAAATCGTCTTTGAACCGATGTAAGGATCGCTCAGCGAGCTAGATGACCCATTCGAACGCAGATTACGACACGATCATTATCGGAGCTGGCATGAGCGGACTCGCCGCCGGTATCCGTTTAGCAATGTACGACCACAAGGTCTGTATCCTTGAAAAGCACTGGACCATCGGCGGCCTCAATTCATTCTACAGAGTGAATGGACGAGACTATGACGTTGGGCTCCACGCGATGACCAACTTCACGGAAAAAGGGGCGAAGAAAGGCCCCTTTGCGAGATTGCTCAAGCAACTTCGATTTCGCTGGGACGATTTCCAATTGGCCCAGCAACGGGGTTCGAGCATCGCGTTCCCTGGCGTCGAACTGGAGTTCAACAACGATATTCGTTTGCTGCAAACCGAAATCGAGCAAAAGTTCCCGCATCAAAAAGATGCGTTCGCAAAACTGCTTACCGTCCTGGCCGAATACGACGACCTCCAACAAGAAGACTTTGAACGATCCACACGCGTCGTGCTCGAGGAAATATTCTCCGATCCACTGCTGATCGAAATGATCCTTTGCCCGTTGATGTGGTACGGGAATGCTCGGGAACACGACATGGACTGGGGGCAATTCTGCATCATGTTTCGAAGTATCTTCCTCGAGGGCTTCGCCCGTCCCCATCGAGGAGTCCGACTCATCCTCAAGAACCTGGTTCGGCGGTTCCGCGAACTGGGAGGACAGCTGAAACTGCGAAGTGGTGTCGCCAAATTGCACATCGACCAAGAACACGTCGCCGCAGTGGAACTTGAAAATGGCCAGATCCTCACCGCGAAGCGAGTTCTGTCGAGCGCCGGAGTCGTGGAAACCATGCGGATGTGCGACCACCTTACCGAAACCCGACCCGCGACCGCAGGGCAAATGTCGTTTGTCGAGTCGATCTCGGTACTCGATTGCCAACCCAAACAGATCGGGTTCGATAAAACCATCGTCTTCTACAACGACAGTGAAACCTTTCACTGGGAACGCTGCCGCGATGCCCTCTGCGATGTTCGCACCGGAGTCATATGCTCACCGAACAACTACGAGTACTCCGCCGAAGCTGGTGAACTCGACGCTGGATTTGTTCGTCTGACCACCATCGCCGATCCCGAACGCTGGAGTCATCTCGACGATGCGGAATACCAACGCCAAAAATACCGCTGGTACGATTCGGCAGTCGCGTCATGCGTGCGATTCATCCCAGACTTCAGACGGAACGTTATCGACACCGATATCTTCACTCCAAAAACCATTCAAAGATTCACGTCCCACGATAACGGCGCTGTCTATGGAGCCCCTGAAAAAAGGCTCGACGGAACGACGCATTTAAAAAACCTATTCCTCTGCGGGACCGATCAAGGCTTCGTGGGCATCGTCGGGGCTATCGTCAGCGGCATCTCCATGGCCAACCGACATTGCTTGGCCCAATCCACCTGAGAGTGCCTCTCAACATAGTGCCACTCAGCCGCTCATTCTCCCAACCCGAATGCCAGCAAACCACGCCGAGTCCCACCCGTGAAGAATTGAGAGAAACTCACGAAATTTCACGAGTTCTATGTCGGGGGTGGTTGGGATGTGCCGAACAATACGTCGTGTGTTGTTCGTACCAAGATTGACGTAGGTGATAAAGATGCAAATCCAATCCACTCGATTTGGGACGCTTGATGTCAGCCATTCCGATATGCTGCTCATGCCCCACGGCTTGATCGGTTTTGAAACTTGCCGTCATTGGGTATTGCTAGCTAGCGACGATAACGACGAAGTCGCTTGGTTGCAGTCGGTAGCGCTAGCCAACGTTGCCTTGCCCGTGATCAGCCCTCGTCGTTTTCTCCCGAATTATCGACTACATGCTCATCGTCGTGACCTGGATATCCTTCAGATGCGCACGCGGGATCAGGTATTCGTGCTGTCGATCGTGAGTCGTAACGGAACCACGTTAACCACCAATCTGAAAAGCCCGATCATCTTGAACTCGACGCGCCGGCTCGCCGTTCAAATCGTCGTCACCGATGATCAACCGCTGGCCCACCCATTGGCGCTGGTAGACAGTCACCGTATCCGCGCGGCCGCGTAAGGGCCCGAAAGCAATTGGCATTGGGATCGTAGTGCATTCCACAACGGGAAACCTAGTGTCCAGCACTGTCAAACACAGTAGCCCGCCCTGGCAATTCACAGGGCGACGTGCCTGCACGACCGCTACAATCGCTACCCTTCGCTGCGATCGTAGATTCTCGGTTCGGCCATCGGGAGGGAAACCCTGCCCCGTGATTGCGCAAAAGCCACATTGAGGTAATCCTTTTTGAGGGCCAACACGTGGTTTTCCCGGCAGATCTCGGCGTTTCCTAGAGGCGACTGGACTTGAGTATCGCATCGGCATCCTTAGATAGCCCATCGTTGCATGAAAAAGATCATGACGCGGATCGACTGGTTTCCGGAGTGTCATGGATGTTGGTCGCCAACGTTCTTCAACGCGGGATCGGCTTTGCTCGGAATCTAGCGATTTGTCATTATCTGTCGCAGCAGCAACTAGGGATGTGGGCGCTGGCTAGCAGCTTCTTCGTCATGGGTGCACCGCTGGCTGTGTTGGGACTTCCCGGCACATTTGGTCGGTTTGCAGAAACCTATCGAAATTACGGGCAACTCAAACAGTTCGTCGTCCGTCTAATGGCAGTCTCGCTGTGTGGCTTGATTGCGATGTCACTTTGCATGATGGCAATGCCCATTGCGAGCAGTAGCTTTATCTTTGGTGCTCCGCAGGACATGCTGACGATGCTCGCTCTCTGCGTCGGCTTAGGGTCCATCGCGCTATTCAATGCCGGAACGGAGTTGATGAATGGACTCCGCAGGGCGAAGATCGTTTCGTCGATGCACACCGTGAATTCATTGGCACTGACCGCGACCGGACTTGCAGCATTGATCGTGTGGCCCGACTGGCGAGCGATGATTCTCGCGTTTGCCACATCGGCACTGATCGGTCTGATTCCTTCCTTGCCGGTCATCCTCGATCGATCGTACTGGACAACTTCGCCGAACGTCGATTTTTCCCAAACGAAAATGTGGGGAAGGATCGCTCCCTACGCTGCCAATATTTGGTTCTTTAACGCGATCACCAACACGTTTGACATCGTTGACCGCATGATGCTGCTCCATTGGGGATCTGCAACCCAAACGAGCGAGGCGGGGCAATCGCTGATCGGACAACTCCATAGCGGGAAACTGTTGCCAGCGCTACTAGCCAGCGTATCCTTGATGTTCTCCGGAATTCTATTGCCCTATCTCGTACGCGACTGGGAGTCCAATCGTCGCCAGCGTGTCGTGCAATTCCTGCGATCGTCCATCACCGTGGGGACCATCCTTTTCGTCGGTGCCTCCATCGGTGCCATGCTTGTCGCTCCCACTCTTTTTCAATGGCTTTTCGCGAGCAAGTATGCAGAAGGCCTCGCTGTGATGCCACTTGCATTGATCGCGGTATGCTGGATGGCGGTCGCATTAAACCTGCACAACTACTTTTGGTGCGCCGAGCGAGGCCGCGTACTTGCTCTGATCGCGTTAGGCAGTTTAATCGTCAACATTATCGCGAATGCGATGCTTATTCCACCGATGGGACTTCGCGGGGCATTGACCGGCTCCATGCTCGCAACCGGATTCGATCTCTTCGGAACCATCCTCGTCATGCGAACCCTAGGGGCCGACATGCGACGAGGCAGTTTCTTGATCTTGCTATTACCGCTAACGCTCGCAGGAGGCGTACTTCCTGCGACGCTGGTTTGGAGCGGGGTTGTCATCGCATGCTCGCGGACCGATTGGATTCTTTCGTCCGACGAAAAGCGGCTTCTCGACTCCGTTTTCTTGCCGATCTTGCAAAAGGCGGGAGTGCGACTCCAAAGCATCTGGCAAACGATCTAAGCTATTTCAGCAGTTCGTTGTTGAATGACGCATCGACATTCACCTTGGCTCGATCGATCAGCTTCAGATCCACCAGCGTATCGGAGAGTTCGACCCAGCGTTCGCGGGTCATTTGGCCGACACCCGTCAAATCTCCGTTAACCGTACAAAGAGGTTTTAAGGCCTCAACCCCGTAAACGAGCGCATCGCGCTCGAGACCTTGCTTGTTGTTCTTGAGGATGACTTCATTGGATGCTGTCGGATCGGTCAAGTACTTCTGCCAACCTTCGATGGATGCCTTGACCATATTTCGACAAATATCTTGGTGGTCTTTGAGATAAGTCCCTGTGGTTACGAGGAGACTCGCGTATGGATTGTATCCGATGTCAGACATCATCAACTGGGTGACCTCGACCCCTTGTTGTTTAGCCATGAACGGCTCGCTAAACGTGTAGCCTTGGGCTGCATAACCTGGCCCTGCGACCAATTGAGCAACGGATCCAAAGTACGGAGCCAATTTAACCGAGTCGTCCAGCAACCCTTTGCTGCGCAAGAATGGAACATAAGGACGCGTCGAGTCGACTTGGAACGTTAAGTTCTTGAACTCTTGAAAGGTTTTGATCCCCGAGTCTGCTCGGACCATGATGCAGCGAGGCCCTTGCTGAATAGGTGCCATCAAGGCGACCAGCGGGATATCTTGGTTTCTGGCCACCAAAACGTCGTCAGCATTGGCAACCCCGAACTGAACTCGGCCGAGGGTGAGCGTTTGCGGTACGACCGTCGCCTTTCCACCAGGTTGTATCTCAACGTCGAGTCCATACTTCTCAAAGATGCCATGGACTTTGGCCGCGTAAAAACCACCGTGCTCCGCTTCTGGATACCAATTCAAAAGGAGACTGACTTTGGTCAGTTTTCCGGGATTGGCGGCACCGCTACCCGCACCCGCCTCCGTTGCACCGCTGCCGCCCGCGGTTGCTGAGCTCGATGTCTCGGCCACCGGCGTCTTCGTGCTCGACGGTGAGTCGCAACCGGACATGAGCAGGACTGACAGGACCAAGCCAATCGAGGCCCGCAGCGAAGAAAGGCTTTGCCATGGATGCCCCAACGATCGAGTCAGAGTGCCAGCAGAGATCATGGATGGAGTCATGGAATTTGTGTTGAAAAAGTGAATAAAGTGAAAAAACAACGGTCGCTGCAACCCTTCAGAGGATTCAAGTGCAGGATATCGCCGCGATCCCGATCGCACTGCATGGTATCACACAGGCTAGTCAGTATCACACGGCTAGCCGGACATGGCGGTAGGCTAGTCGGACATGGCGGTAGGCTAGTCGGACATGGCGGCTAGCCGGAAACGTAGCCGTTTGCCTAGCCAGCACCGGGCATCCTGAGAAATTCCGATCAAACAGGCGTGTTGCGACGCGGAATGGGCGTTGGCTTATGCGTGGCGATGTCTAAAATCCCCGTTTGGATTTCGGGAGGTTTTCCATTTTCGCACCCCTTCGCGAGGAACTCCACGAAAACGCTGCTAACGGGCTACCCAATACGGCATGGTTCGATCTCTTCAATTCCCATTCGACCTACTCAATACCGACCGCGGTTCCGCGGCCCGTCGTGGCAGACTCCATTTGCCCCATGGCGTCGTGGAAACACCTGCATTCATGCCGGTAGGAACGCAAGCCACCGTCAAGGGGTTGACGATCGATCAAGTGGTGGCAACAGGCGCCCATATTTTGCTAGGAAACACGTACCACTTGGGGTTGAGGCCCGGAGGGGAGTTGATCGAATCGATGGGTGGAATGCATCGATTCATGGGTTGGGACAAACCCATCCTCACCGATAGTGGTGGCTTCCAAATCTTTTCTCTTGGAGAAATGAACCGAGTGGAAGAAGATGGCGCCACGTTCAAATCCCATTTGGATGGGGCAACGATTCACTTGAGACCCGAGGATTCCATTCGTATCCAAGAGCAACTTGGGAGCGACATTGCGATGGTGCTCGACCATGTCGTTGCGCTGCCGGCTAGTATCGAACAGGTGCGCGATGCGATGGACCGTTCGATCCGATGGGCTCGCCGTTGTTTGGATTGTGCCGTGAGAAACGATCAAGCGAAATTCGCGATCGTCCAAGGGGGACTGGAACCCGCACTCCGCGTTTCATGCGCTGAGCAATTGATCGAAATTGGGTTCGATGGGTACGCCATCGGCGGACTGAGCGTGGGAGAACCACCGCCTGAAATGTACCGAATGCTTGACATCGTCTGCCCTGGATTACCCTCCGACCAACCAAGGTACTTGATGGGGGTCGGTCGTCCGATCGATTTGGTGGAGGGTGTGGCCCGAGGTATCGACATGTTCGATTGCGTCATGCCAACTCGAAACGGACGCAATGCCCTCGCGTTCACTGCGGACGGTCCATTGAGGATGCGAAACCAATGCCACGCCCGAGATGACTCGCCGCTTGAAATCGATTGCCCATGCATTGCGTGCAAGCATAGTCGTGCCTACATTCGTCACTTGTTCCAAACCGATGAAATGCTCGGCCCCACGTTGCTTTCGATCCACAATCTGACGTTCTATCAACGCTTGATGCAGCGAGCCCGGGCGGCCATCGAACAAGGGGTCTACTCAGAGTTCCTGCGGGAGCAACGAGAACGCCTACCCGGGCCGAGCAGCGACGCTACTTCATTGTCCTAATTCGTTGTACTAACATTCTCGACTTTACGTACTTTTCTGTGCACTTTGAGTAGATCCATGAAGAATCGCGTTCTTGTCATCGGAAATGGAATCATCGGTTTGTCGTCGGCACTCGCTGCCCTTCAACGGGGGCGAGACGTTACGATTCTCGATCGAATCGCTCAGGGTGGTGATAACTGCTCCCAAGGCAACGCGGGAATGGTCGTCCCCAGCCACTTTATTCCACTCGCGGTACCGGGGATCATCTCGCAGGGGCTTCGCTGGATGCGCGATCCCGAATCTCCGTTCTATGTAAAGCCCCGATTGAGCTTGGATTTGATGCGATGGGGACTGCGATTCTATATGTCGACCAACGCCGACCAAGTCGCTGCGGGAACCCAAGTCCTCAGGGACATGAATCTGCAATCCCGCGAGATGTATTCGCAATGGCAGGATAACGGTATCGACTGCTCATTGGTCAAGCGGGGGTTGCTGATGCTATGCAACACGCAGCATGCCCTCGACGAAGAAGCCACCATCGCCAACCAAGCCCGCAGCCTTGGCATCCCTGCATCGGTCCTGAGCGTCGAGGAGACCAACTCCCTCGATCCCAATGTGACCATGGCCACGGTCGGATCGGTCTACTATCCCAAAGACTGCCACTTGGACCCGAGCCAGTTGATGCAATCGCTCCGCAACAAGATCACATCTCTGGGAGGTAAGTTCCTTCTTAGAGAACATGCTCAAGGCTGGAAAACATCAAAGGGTCGAGTCCATGCCGTCGAAACTGTCTCCGGAGACGTCGAAGCCGATGAGTTTGTACTGTGCGGAGGCGTCTGGTCGGATGGGATGGTACGATCCCTTAAACTCCGCATTCCGATGCAACCCGGTAAAGGCTACTCATTGACGGTTCCAGATCCGGTCGAATTGCCGAGCGTCTGCTCGATCTTTGTTGAGGCCAAGGTTGCGGTGACCCCGATCGGCAACTCGTTGCGTTTCGGCGGGACGATGGAATTGGGAGAACTGAACCAATCGATCGACCCCCGCCGCGTTCAAGGGATCGTCAAGAGCATTCCCAAGTACATGCCAAACTTCAAACCACAGCATTTCGAAGGCATCCAACCGTGGGTTGGACTTCGCCCCGTATCGCCAGATGGTCTCCCCTACATCGGACGCACCAACGCCTACTCCAATCTGACGATCGCAACAGGCCACGCCATGATGGGTATCAGTCTAGGGCCGATCACCGGCAAACTTGTCGGCGAAGTCCTCGATGGCGAAGCCCCATCGGTCGATTTGTCCCATCTCTCCCCAGATCGCTTCGCTGAGTAAGCTTCGAAAATGGTTTGTAGGCCATGGCTCGCCGCACGACCGACAGAAAAAAACCCGCCATAACTGTGCTCGGAGCATGGCTAGGTGCCCGAATAATCGACACAATCGTGACTTCTAACGGATTCCCGTGCAGTAGTTGCGCAACCGCTCCTAAGCCACAGTAGCGTGCATGGCCATCAGGATGCCGGCAAATTATCTTTAATTGCACCCTGTAAACTGCCATTCCGCAAATTTCCGGGTTGTGTCCTGTTTAGGTGCGAAGTGCTTGCTGCCGAGGTAATATGAAGGTTCTAGTCACAGGTTCGAGCGGACTGATTGGCTCTGCTGCAGTTCGTCATTGGGACGCTCTCGGAGCCGATGTTGTTGGGCTCGATAACAACATGCGCCAAACTTTTTTTGGCCCCGCCGGCAGTACTGCTTGGAACCTCGAACGATTGCTCTCCGAGACAAAACGATTCACCTCCCATGCGATCGACATCCGAGATCGTGAAGGCGTTTTCGATATCGTTCAAAAAACCCGACCGGAGTTAGTCATCCACTGCGCCGCGCAGCCCTCGCATGACAAAGCCAAAGATATCCCAATCCTGGACTTCGAAGTCAACGCGCTTGGCACCATGCACTTGCTGGAAGCGACTCGACAGTTTGCACCCGATGCCGTGTTCTGTCACATGAGCACCAACAAGGTGTACGGGGATGCCCCCAACGAATTGCCACTCGTCGAGCTGGAGAAGCGTTGGGAGTACGCTAGGCCTGAAGATTATCACGGTATTGCCGAAACGTGTCGTATCGATCAGACGCTACACTCGCTATTCGGCGCATCGAAAACATCCGCCGATGTGATGGCCCAAGAGTATGGCAAGTACTTCGGGTTGAAAGTTGGCGTCTTCCGAGGCGGTTGTTTGACCGGCGCCTCGCACTCAGGTGTGGAACTCCATGGTTTCCTTTCTTACTTGGTCCATGTCGCTGTCAACGGCAAGCCTTACACGGTCTATGGTTACAAAGGCAAGCAAGTACGAGACCAAATCGAAAACTCTGACGTCATTGCAGCCTTTGAAGCGTTTGCTGCGAACCCAAGACCCGGAGAGGTCTATAACCTCGGTGGTGGTCGCGAAAACTCAGCATCCGTTCTCGAGTGCATCGACCTAATATCAAAAATAAGTCCTCATCAAGTGCGATACACCCTCAGCGATCAAAACCGTATTGGGGACCACATCTGCTACATCTCCGATTTACGAAAAATGAAGTCTCATTACCCCGACTGGTCAATCCGAATGGATTTGGAAACGATCCTGGGCAAAATGATTGAGATGGAAGAAGCCAAAGCCCGATAGGAAAAAGTCATGATCATCAAAAAAGCGGTCGTCACCGCAGCTGGACCTGGACAATCGTCATTGCCCCTTCAAAGATTGGTCGATCGAGATGGGGTCGAAAAGACAGCCCTCGAAATGATCATCGAGGAGATCGTATCGGCGGGGATCGACTCCATTGCCATGGTGCTCAGCCCCGGATCGGAAGAAGCCTTTCGCGAAGCGGCCGGGAATTATATCGAACGGTTGACATTCGTCACACAGCGCGAAGCCACAGGGTACGGCCAAGCGATCTGCTGTGCGAAAGATTTTATCGCCGGCGAGCCATTCCTTCATTTGGTTGGGGATCACTTGTACTTGAGCAAACAAGCTCGCAAATGCGCGCAGCAGTTGGTGCAAATCGCCAGCACGAACGACTGCATCGTCTCTGCGGTCCAGGCCACACGTGAAAACATGCTCCCATTTTTCGGAACCATCGGTGGACTCCGAGTGCCTCAGGAAGAGCGGCTCTACGAAGTGAAACGCGTGGTGGAAAAACCAACGCCGACACTCGCTGAGCAAGAGCTAACCGTCGCAGGTTTCCGAAGTGGAACGTACCTGTGCTTTTTCGGAATGCATGTTTTAACTCCGTCGGTCATCGGGACGCTCGAACGGCTCATAGCCGATCGTAAAAAACCAGTCCCATTGGCCGATGCGCTGCATGAACTGGCTTCGAGACAACGGTATTTGGCGTATGAGATCGATGGCCAACGGTACAACATCGGTGTGAAATACGGACTGCTCAATACCCAACTCGCATTGAGCTTGAACGGTCAAGACCGCGATAGGATCTTGACACAATTGGTCGAACTATTGGGTACGCAAAAGTAGGCTTGGGACCGGAGCAGCCAATATGAACTCAACCTCAAAACGGGTACCCAACGCGGACCGATATGACGCGATCATCCGCCGATGGACGGAAACTATCGTTTCATTGGATGAGAGCCTTCGCAATCGAACGCTCGAGTCCCTTGCAGAAGGACTCGATGCCGATGGGTTGCTCGCAGTAGCCAAAGAACTGGATCTGTTCCACCGCAAATCCAGCAACTTATACCACCGAGTCCGCGCTCATTTCATGCTCGCGGCGATCTATCGGTACCTGCTTCCCGGTGCTATCCCAGAGACCAATGCAGGGCTTCTCCCCTACGAAGCCTACCAACATATTTTGGGACGCAGGTTTTCCGAGGCGATTGATACACTCATCCGCGCACAGTCCATTCAAGGACCCACGCTCGCTATAAGCAGCGCGCTGGCCCGGGCCTACCATCAACTGGGAATCCAAACGCTCGCTGATCAAGTCCGCAGAAGCGTGCGTACCGTGCGTGGCAACCAGTGGATGTTTCGAATTGCGCACCCGGATGATCACCCTTTGCGGCTGAACTCGGTATTACTGAAGCCTGACGCCGAGACCGGGGATTACCCGATCGCAACTGAGCGAACCAGTGTGCGCATGGATTTTTCCCACTCTGGATGGAGCGATATCTTTTTCCTCGGTATGGATTTTCCAGAGGGAGCCAAGGTACTGAACGCATCAATCGATCTCGGGGTCTACGGCCGGGACAGTGAACCTCGTCCGCCCGTAGAAGCGTACCTGCGGGTCATTGATCGCCCAGTATTGCGATTGGTGAGTACCGATCTCGGCGCCGAAGCCGAATTGCATCAGATCGATGAAGTCTTCGATTTCGCGAAGGACTACCTGGGCCTGCTCAAAGGCGCTTTGATCGCTTCGGGGATCGTTCCACCAGCGATGGAAGGTTGCCGTCGCCCTATCTCCGAATTGCTGCAGGTCTTGACCGGAAGCGATCATTTAGGAATCGAGTTGGTGAGCAAGGTCAATGATATCCCGAAAGGTTCGCGACTCGCGGTTTCAACGAACTTACTCGGGTGCTTGATCTCGGTTCTGATGCGAGCAACCGGTCAAGTCAAAAACTTGACGGGGGGTTTGGATGTCGCGGACCAACGACTTATTACAGCGAGGGCCATTCTAGGAGAATGGCTCGGCGGTTCCGGAGGGGGTTGGCAAGACTCCGGTGGGGTCTGGCAAGGCATCAAACGGATTGAAGGAGTGATCGCTTCGCCGGAAGATCCCGAATTTGGCATCTCGCGTGGCCGATTAATGCCGGCGCATACGATCCTCACCGAAGATCGACTGCCGAAACAATCACGCGAAGCTCTCCAGGATAGCTTGATCCTGATTTATGGTGGAATGGCGCAAAATGTCGGCCCCATCCTCGAGATGGTGACCGAAAAGTACTTGGTCCGCGCCGAGAAAGAATGGGAAGCCAGGCAGGAAGCGATAGCGATTTTCGAACAGATCGTAGACTCTTTGCAACGCGGGGACATACGCGCACTGGCGAGTTGGACCACCAAGAATTTCACCGGACCTCTACAAAGCATCATACCTTGGTGCACCAATCACTTTACCGAGCGAATGATCCAACAGTGCAAAGAGACATGGGGGGATCAGTACTGGGGTTTCTTAATGCTGGGCGGGATGTCAGGAGGGGGCATGGGATTCTTCTTCGATCCCTCCGTTCACGTGGCTGCCCGTGATTGGTTGCTGAAGACCTTGGTAGAGACAAAACGATCGATGCAGGATCGACTGCCATTCGCCATGGATCCCGTTGTCTATGATTTCAGAATCAATGATCGCGGTTCCTCGTGCGAGTTGATGACGGGAGACGACGCATCCATGCCGGATGGCTACTACTCGATATTAGCTCCCAAATTGATCCGAAAAGAAGTCCGGGAGTTAAGCGAGCAGGCCAAACGGGATTTGATCCGTTTCCATCGCACCTGCGAACACAATCCATCTCGAGCCGGCTGGCTGTTGGATCGAATATTGCCCCAGGCCCAAGTCGCAAAGTCGGGAACTAGCACTCTGGCGGATCAGCTTCGCGAGTTCGGCTTCGACCGCGAACAGCACGAACAAATTCGTTCTGAGATTCTCTCGGGTAGGATTGGACTTTCAGAAAACCGCTTACCGATTCAAACCGTCATCAATGACGTCGCTGGCGATGATTTTATCGATCTGCGCAACGGAAATACGTTTTCGAAAGTCGACGCAGAACCCGGGCGTCGTGCGCTCGCCGCGGGAGAAGTCGCCGTAGTAACACTCTCTGCCGGAGTAGGTTCGCGATGGACTTCCGGTGCCGGTGTGGTTAAAGGATTACACCCCTTTTATCGTTTCAACGGGCATCATCGCAGTTTCATCGAGGTGCATCTCGCAAAATCGAGAAAGACCTCCACGGTTTTTGGAGCACCAGTGCCCCACGTATTTACGACCGGGTATCTAACGCACGAGCCTATTCGAAAGTACTTGGACAGCAACCAAGGTTTTGGATACCCGGGTTCTTACTATCTATCTCGTGGAATGTCCGTAGGATTACGCACCGTACCGACGGTTCGCGATTTGGTTTTCCATTGGGAAGAAACACCGCATCAGATGCTCGATGAGCAGCAGCAAAAAGTACGCGAAAGCGCGCATGCAGCGATTGCGAATTGGGCGAAAATCGCAGGCGAGGGAAGTGACTACACCGACAATATTGCAGAACAATGCATGCATCCCGTGGGGCATTGGTACGAAATCCCAAGCATGCTCCGGAACGGTACGCTGAAAAAGTTGCTCGAAGATCGGCCCCAACTGAAGACATTGATGCTTCATAACATCGACACGTTGGGCGCAAATCTCGATCCCCTCGCGTTGAGCAAGCACCTCGAGTCAGGTGCTTGCTTGAGCTTCGAAGTCATCGGTCGAAGAATCGATGACCGCGGCGGCGGGCTAGCGAACGTCAATGGCAAACTGCGGTTGGTCGAAGGGATGGCCATGCCCAACGACAAGGATGAGTTTCGACTCAGTTTTTATTCGTCGATGACGACATGGATTGATATCGATAAATTGCTCGATGCATTTGGACTGGACCGTCAACAGTTGGGAGATCCCCATGCCGTCGAAACAGCCATCCGGAACTTAGCGATCCGATTGCCGACCTACTTGACCATCAAAGATGTGAAGAAACGATGGGGATTGGGCCAGGAGGACGTTTTTCCGGTGACCCAGTTCGAAAAACTCTGGGGGGACATGAGCACCTTGCCACAAGTGGCCTGCGAGTACCTCGCGGTAGATACCCCCCGGGGCCAACAGATGAAAGATCCAGGGCAACTCGACGGCTGGGTCCGTGATGGTTCGGCCGCTTACCTAGAACAGCTTTGTCATTGGTAAAAGCAACCCATAACCGGCTTGGGCGTTAATTCGCGTTTATGGCGGAAAGCCCGGCCGTCAAAGCCCATGATGGCGGTTGTTTCGAGTTGCTCATCGGCGATTGGCGAGATACACTTTTAAGTATTCGTGAAAGTCCGGTGCGAGAGAGATCGTGGCGTGTTTTTTGCCAAGATCCGCCGAAGGTGTAAAGTGTCCCACAAACACTCAGGCAAAAGGACCGCCGGGACGAAACCGAATCTCTGGAGAGTGAACAGCGGCCTCAATGGCTATGGTTCCACCGAAGGGGCAAGTGGCATAAGACAGGAATGAGCCGATGGCGCCATTGCTGACGATTGTTGCGGATCTCTCAGGTCAATGGACAGAGGGGCATTACTCCCAACCGCGGTGAGTGAGGGTTGTCGTTGTGCGAACGCAGCATGTAATGTGACTGCGGCGTGCTCCTGACAAACGAACTGCGAACGGTTGGTGAATCCCTGTTCATCAAAATCTGCCTGAGAGGAATCTCGTATGAGTTCGACTCAATCCCCGTTTGTATATCGCCATATCGGTCCACGTCCGGACGAGATCCGAAAGATGCTCGACGTATTGGGCTTCAACTCGCTCGACGAACTTACCGCAGCCGTTGTCCCCTCGGGAATCGCAGAGTCATCGCCGATGAAGCTACCCGCGGGCCTCAGCGAAGAAGCAGCGCTCGAAGAATTGCGAGCGATCGCGGCGAGGAACCGGGTGATGAAGTCGTTCATCGGAGTCGGGTACTACAACACTCACACCCCAAAAGTCCTTCAACGGAACGTGTTGGAAAACCCAGCTTGGTACACGGCATACACTCCCTACCAACCTGAAATCTCCCAAGGTCGATTGGAGGTGCTGTTCTATTATCAGACTATGATCTCGGAACTGACTGGTTTGGAGATCGCGAACGCCTCGCTGCTCGACGAAGCGACCGCGGCTGCCGAAGCAATGGCCCTTGCATTCCGTAACGCCAAGGGAGGAACTCGCTTTTTAGTTTCGAAGTGGTGCCATCCTCAGACCATCGACGTCGTTCGCACACGGGCCATCCCGCTCGATGTCGAAGTGGTCGAATTTGATGAGTCGGAGGAAGTGTCGGACTGGAACGGCGTTTTCGGTGTCCTTGTACAATACCCAGCTACCGATGGCCGCTGCATCGACCATCGAGCTTGGATCGCACAAGCCCATCAAAACAAAGCCATGGTCATCATGGCAACCGACTTGTTGGCATTGATGCTCCTTAAATCGCCAGGTTCCTTGGGCGCGGACATCGCGGTGGGCAGTTCCCAACGCTTCGGTGTCCCCCTCGGATTCGGAGGTCCTCATGCTGCATTCTTCGCGACAAAAGATTCTCTGAAACGAACCATGCCAGGTCGAATCGTTGGCCAATCAATCGACCGTCACGGCAAACCCGCCTTCCGCTTGGCTCTCCAAACACGAGAACAGCATATCCGCCGCGAAAAAGCGACTTCGAATATATGCACGGCACAAGCGTTACTTGCCATTATGGCGACCTTGTACGCGTGTTACCACGGACCAGATGGCTTGCGAGCGATCGCGCTGCATGTCCATCGTCTGGCGAGACGATTGCAACAAAGCCTCGTTGCAGGTGGGCTTATTTGTCGGAATGAACACTTCTTTGACACTCTGGTCATCGAGCCTAAAGACAAAGTGATCGACGCAAAGACCGGGATGACCGCCGCCAAAGCCAGCGACGGATGGGCAACGTCGGTTTTGCACCGCGCCGTCGAACTCGGATACAACTTGAGAGCATTAAGCAACCATGCGGTCACAGTCAGTCTCGATGAAACAACCACCGAGAAAGATCTTGAGAATATTGCTAAGGCTTTCGGTGTCCCTCTTCTCAACGATGCCACCTCGGAGGCATCGACTCGGGGGAACGACGTGGGATTGCCCGCGGAATGGATTCGCAGCGATACCGTTTTGAGCCAAGAGGTATTCCATCGTTATCGCAGCGAAACCGAGATGATGCGTTATTTGCGGCGACTGTCCGAAATGGATATCGCCCTCGACCGAGCTATGATCCCATTGGGCTCGTGCACGATGAAACTGAACGCAGCCTCGGAACTAACACCGATCACGTGGCCCGAGTTCAACTCGATCCACCCATTGGTGCCCGCCGATCAGTGTGAAGGGTATCGAATCCTGATCGATCAATTAGAAGCAATGCTATGCGAAGTGACCGGATATGATTCCGTCTCGCTGCAACCCAATGCAGGCTCGCAAGGAGAATACGCCGGGCTACTCGCGATCATGCGGTACCATGAGTCTCGAGGTGAGACCGACCGAAACATATGCTTGATCCCGAGTTCTGCGCACGGGACGAATCCAGCCAGCGCTCAAATGGCGAACATGCAAGTCGTCGTGGTCAAATGCGATGAAGCGGGCAATGTCGACCTCGCCGATCTGGATGAAAAGATTCAAACCTATGGTGCTCGGATCGCTGCGATCATGATCACCTATCCCTCCACGCATGGAGTTTTTGAAGAAGGCGTAACGCAGGTCTGCGAGCGAGTCCACTCGGTTGGCGGCCAAGTCTACATCGACGGGGCGAACCTGAACGCACTCGTCGGGTTGGCGAAGCCTGGGAAGTTTGGAGGGGATGTCTCTCACCTCAACCTTCACAAGACCTTTTGCATCCCGCACGGGGGGGGGGGGCCTGGCGTGGGCCCAGTGGCTGTTCGAAGCCATTTAGCGCCGTTCCTACCCCGCGACGGAGTCCACACGCAGCGCATCGGCCCCATGGTTTCTGCGGCTGCATTCGGCAGTGCGAGTATTCTGCCGATCTCGTGGATGTACATCCGAATGATGGGAGCTTCCGGATTGAAGCTGGCAACCCAAGTGGCCATCTTGAATGCCAATTATGTTGCTCATCAGCTGAAGCCCCATTATCCAATTCTGTATACCGGAAATCACGGGCTCGTAGCGCACGAATGCATTATCGACACTCGACCTATGGACAAAGAAGGCCATGTCGGAGTCGATGATATCGCGAAGCGCCTGATCGACTACGGATTTCATGCGCCGACAATGTCGTTCCCAGTGGCAGGAACGCTGATGATCGAGCCTACGGAAAGTGAATCGCTCGTGGAACTCAACCGTTTCTGCCGATCGATGTCGATGATCTACGCCGAGTATCTAAAGGTTCGCGATGGCGAGTGGCCTGCAGACAACAACCCGCTTCACAACGCACCGCACACCCTCGATTCGATACTTTCGGACGAAACAAAGTTCCCTTACTCACGGCGGATCGCTGTTTCTCCAGATCCGGAAGTCCCCAATACCACCAAGTATCTTCCACCTGTCGGCCGGGTCGACAATGTCTACGGCGATAGAAATTTGGTCTGTTCATGTCCACCCGTCGCTGATTATGAGGTTGTCGAATCAGAACCGATGACGGCATCTTAGGCAAAGAAATCAGCATGGGGACTTGCTTTTCGAACCCACAAGTGATTCATTAGAGAGGGAGAGGTTCGGGCGTGTGCTCGATCCGTGATTCGTTAGGGATCCTTTTTGAGAAGAAGGATTGGTGAATCGATGGCGACCGTCGCGAACGGAACAGACTCCCGCGGGGAATCGGTTTCAGCGGTGTGTAATGCCACGCGATCTACTGATGCATCGGAGTTGCATCGCATTGCCGAGGTGAGAGCCCAGCAGGGAGTTTCCTTGCGAGCGATCTCGCGCAGGACGGGAGTTGACATTCGAGACTTGCAGGCAGAGGAACAGCCCAAGTCGAATTTGACCCTCGAACAGTTGTATCGATGGCAGGAAGCATTGGACGTTCCTGTGGCGAACCTGTTGGTCGATCGAGACCAACAGTTGTCCGAGTCGGTACAGTCGCGAGCAGCCTTGATCAAAGTGATGAAAACGGTCGTTGCGTTGGGAGAGATTGCGACATCACCGCGTGTGTCTCGTATGACGCAAATGTTGCGCGAGCAATTGGTGGAGATGATGCCGGAGCTAGCCGATGTCGGCGGTTGGCCCAACTATGGTAGCCGTAGAGATCCAGACCACGTGGGCAGGATCGCTGCAAATCCGATTCGAGTGGAGAGTTACTCCATGGAATGAGTAGTTCCGTCGAAGACACACACATCGACGTGCGAAGAGGTTGCCCTAACACTTGATGAGATTTCGCGAGCCATTATTGTCCTTGATCCGATAACTTACGACCTCACCCGGCCTCAACGCAACACGGCCAGCCCATCAGGCTGGCCGTTTCTTTTTTCATCAGTTCGACGTCGGTTTCGATACCAATAACGACTAGCCTTCACTGATCCAGTTTCTCAATAGCGTGGCTGCTGCATCTGGATTCGCTCTCACCAGTTGCGTCAAATCCTGCTTCAGGTCACCGCCTGTGGTTCGCAAAACGAGGGACTCGCCATCCTCTCCTCTTGGTTCATCGATCTCCTCGTTGTCAGCGAGGCCCGCCAAATCGATATCCGCGGCATCATCGAGCGGTATATCGAAGCCTCGCTCGAACGCGGCATCGCCTCCGGCAGCCTCTGTCTTGGCAAACGACCTCAAGGAAACCAAAGCAACACCCGCCAATCCCAACAATGCTAGGGTTTGCCATGAATCGGCCAGCCAATCCAAGGCTTGCGACGTAAGCGAAGGCTCAGGAAGAGTTGGCTTGGGGGAATCGATGTAGTCGGTCACCGCGATCCGTGGGAATTTGTCCTCACCCGGTGCGGCCTTGTCCAAAATGGGCTCCAACTTCGCTTGGATCGCATTTTTCGTCTCCAATTTGATAGCTGTGATATCCGATTCTTTAGGTGCCGGAGCAGCAGAGGCTTGCTGATCGGGATTGCGCATTTGCCAAGAGTGCAGATAAGCTTTCTGGTAGTACGAGAACGGTACCGAGACCGATAATGTCGCGCTGGTTAGCTTGAGCCCGACCTTCCGAATGGAACTCACCGAACTGCCCGCAACACTCCGCGCCGTCTCGCTTTGCTCTTTGGTCTTGCTTGACTGGTCCGGCGGGGTGAGTGATGCGCTGCGATTGGCCATGGCATTAGGCTCGGCACCAGGCCGCCCGCCTGCATTCATCCGTTGCGTATCCACATCCTTCTTCGTCGTGGTCGACTGCAACGTGGTAGGCTTGTCGTTGTACTTGAGCTCTTCTGTCTCTTCTGACAAGGTTGAATCCAACTCAACGTTAACCCCGACCTCAACGTCGCCGTAGGCAGCGAGCAACTCGAGGGCCTTGCGTTTGAGATCCTGTTCGTAGAACGCTTTGGTCTTCAAGTACTGATCATGGGCCAACGCTTCTGGGTCCTCGTTGCCAACTGTTGTCTCCGCCCGGCTCATATCGAGCAGAGCGACGTCGGATCTTCGCAACCCCGAAAACGAGGTTTGAATGTACGAGATGATCGATTGCTTTTGGCTTTCCGTCAGTTGGTTGTTTCCGCGAGGATAAATAGCCACGTTCGCGGTTTTTTTCTTGTCCGACGAGAATCCCTCGGTGCGCTCATCGTATGTCACCAAGGCTTCTCGAACGAATGGAAGGGTTGTCAGTGCGTTTTGGAGTGCTTTGATACGGGTGTTGCGATACCGCAATTGAGTGCTCAGCCCCGTCTCAAGAATATTCCCACCCTTGGTAAATTCGTCCATCTCCGTGCCCAGTCGCAACGGGATGGCGTTGGCATCTTTTAAGGCCTTGAGGTAGGAATCCTTGGAGCCTTTGGGAACTTGGATCCGGGTACCGTTTCGCTGGTAGGCCCGAAGCGCCGCCGTGCTGAATGCGACTTCGAATTGATCGAGCTCTTCGGTGTTGAAATTCTGCCCGTCGAACAGGTACTCCATCGCTACCGTGCCACCCGAGTAGCCTTGGGCGAGAAACCCAGCACCCACCAAAATCGAAACGAGCATCAGCCCCGCGAGGACGCGCGACTGAGGGTTCATCCCCATGACGAGGGCCTGAAGCTGTCTCAAAATCTGAGTGAGTTGGTTCATAGCCTATACACGAATTCCATTCAGTTCTTCAAAGGCCTGCAATAGCTTGTTTCGGATTTGGACCAGCAACCGAAAGGACATGTCCGCTTTCTGCATGCTGGTGAAAACCTCCGCTTGATTGATATCCTCACCACTTAGCAATTGTTCGACTTTCTCATTCGACTCCAACTCGGCATCGTTCACTTGCTGGATGCCTTGGGTCAGCAATTTTGCAAATGGATTTTGGTTCTCGGTTTCACCGGTCGAAGCTCGATTGTGCTGCGACACCCTCTGCATGGCTTGCCATACATGATCGGTGTGTCTTTGGAACAGCGAATTGGTTTGCACATCCATAGCGGCGAGGCGATTTCAACGAGTTCGATTAGGCGAGGATGCTCAAGGTCTGCCGCGACATCCCTTTGGTAACCTCGATGATCCCGACGTTCGCCTCATAGGCCCGGGACGCCTCGAGGGCATCGACAAACTGCTCGTTCATGTCAATGTTCGGATACGCGACGTAGCCTTTCCACTTGCCTTCGGTGATCGCCATGGGGTGCTCGGGTTGGTACCGATAAATCGGCTCCACATCGTCCGTTTCCACCTTCGCGACCTTGACCCCAGAGGCTCCCCCCTCCGTTTTTTCCTCGTCCGTCTGGAATACCACAAAACGAGGTTGGTAGGGTTTGTTTTCCCCATCCTCGTTCTTGATCGTCGACATGTTCGCGATGTTGCCGGAGATCGTATTAAGCCGAGTTCGCTGGGCGACCAACGCGCTGGTACTGATATCGAGCGATGAGATCATGGCGGATTCCTGCATCAAAGGGGAATGAACCGAGGAGTTCTTCGAGGAAGCTTTAGCAAATCTACGAATAAACTCCAAGATCAGTTGTGCTTGTGTCTCTCGCCACAATGGCACGCTAAAACACTCTCAACCCCGAGCGTTTGCTTTGAAGTTGCCGTTTTCCGAGTATCTAGAAGTCGAAATCCGCATTTACTCTTTGATTTTTCCTGCTCGTGCTCGTGCTTGCCTGAACGCGACGAGGACGAGCACGAGCACCATTTCATTGAGCACGAGAAGGAGAGCACGCCAAAACGCCAACTTCAACATGCGATTCGGCACTGAAGCCCCCCGGAGCAGCGTGCATAAAATCGGGGACTGGGTTAAATTAGGGGAGATACAGACGCACCCTTCAATGACAGCGAATCATGTCAACCCAAAGCACGAAGACCGAAGTCGGCAGTTACTTCATTTCGAATTACCCACCTTATTCTCAGTGGAATGAAGCGACCCTGCCTGAGATTAACTCCGCCCTGGCGTCCCCACCAAGACTCGTTCACGGCGAGCCGACGCCCCTCGGGCTCTACCTTCACATCCCATTCTGCCGCAAACGATGCAAGTTTTGTTACTTTAAGGTCTTCACGAATGTGAATGCTGACCAGATCGAGCGGTATGTGTCTGCGCTGAGCCGCGAAATCGGCTTGGTCTCCGAACAAGCGATCATGAAGGATCGGCAATTTCGTTTCGTCTACTTTGGTGGAGGAACACCGAGCTTTCTATCGGTCAAGCAACTCAATTCCCTCATGGAACGCTTGCACCAACATGTGACCTGGGATGGCGCCGAAGAGGTAACCTTCGAGTGCGAACCAGGGACTCTGAGCGAGGCCAAGGTACAGACACTCAAGGAACACGGTGTCACTCGCCTCAGTCTCGGTGTCGAGAGCTTCTCGGACGCGATCCTAGAGGAAAATGGTCGTGCTCACCTCTCCAAAGAAATCTTTCGAGCCTGGGAATGGATCCGCAATGCGGCGTTTCCAAACGTCAATATCGATCTGATCTCAGGAATGGTTGGCGAAACGTGGGACAACTGGAAGGAGAATATTCGACGCACGCTGGAACTGTCTCCAGAGAGCGTGACCATCTACCAAATGGAACTGCCGTTCAACACCGTTTATTCCAAAGGATTGCTCGAGTCCAAATCCGAAACCCCAGTAGCCGATTGGCAGACCAAACGAGATTGGGTTCGCTACGCGTTTGAAACGTTCCAGGAAAACGGCTATTCGATCAGCAGTGCCTACACGGTGATCAAAGATCCATCGAAGGTGAACTTTTCGTATCGGGATAACTTATGGCAAGGCTCCGATTTGTTAGCAACGGGAATCGCCAGCTTCGGCCACGCTTCCGGAGTGCACTACCAGAACGTACCCGACTGGGATCGGTATGTCGGCATGATCCTCGACGAAGGCCGATTGCCTCTCGGACGTGCTTACCGACCGACCCCGCTGCAATGCTTGATCCGGGAAATGATTTTGCAGATGAAAAAGGGATATCTGAACGTTGACTACTTCCGACGCAAGTTCGACGTGAACATCGTCGACAAGTGGAAGTCGCAATGGGAGGAATATGTCTCGGAAGGCATGGTAACGATGCCGTTGGATTCAGAAGGAAATTCCCAACGCATTGAATTGACTATGGACGGACTACTCCGGGTTGATAGTTTGCTTCCAGCTTTCTTCGAACCTGAATTTCGAGGGGTGCGCTACACATGATTGGCAACGCCCGTTGGGTTGCATGCGCGATTACGCTCCTTGTGGGAATTGGTTCCGCAAATGCACAGAACTCTCAGACGAGCTATTTCGATTCCAACGGAACCTACCGCCCACGAGCGCACACCTCGGAACTGCTCCCCAATGCCTATTGGGTCCATAAAGACTTGCTCTCCGGTGGAATGCCACACGGTCCCGATGCGTTTGAGGAGTTGCGCAGACTCGGTATTAAGACCATCATCAGCGTAGACGGTATCAAACCAGACGTTGAGTCAGCCGAACGCCGCGGGATGCGTTATGTCCATTTACCTCACGGATACGATGGCATCTCAAAAGAGCGATTGATGGAAATCACGAAGGCGATTCGTGACCTGGAAAAGCCAATTTATCTTCATTGCCACCATGGCAAGCACCGAGGTCCTACCGCAGCAGCGGCAGCGTGCGTATCCGCAGGTTGGTTGCCTCCGAATACGGCTCCGATCATTCTCAAAATAGCAGGGACAAATCCAGCGTTCAAAGGCTTAGTTGCAACCGCCACCAATGCGACACCCCTGAATCCCGAAACCCTCGATGAACTCCAAGTCGAGTTTGTACCCATCGCCGAAGTCCCGCCCATCATCGAAACGATGGTCGCCATCGATGAGGTATTCGACCGATTGAAAAAAAGCCAAAAGGATGGCTGGAAGAAAGAGGATCAAGCGAATGGATTGCTCCTCAACGAACACTTTATGGAACTAAGCCGTACGGAATCTCACGGAGTACACGGAGCGAGGCAACCCGAATTCCAAGAATTGCTCCGTCAAGGCCTCGAAGCGACTGGGCTGCTGGAACGCCAATTGACCAAGTTAGAGATCTCTGCTGCCAACGATCCACTCCTACGACAAGCCATCAACGATACGATGAAACGAGTTTCACAAAACTGTACTCAATGCCACGTGCAGTTTCGAGACAATAGTAACGGCCAATAGCACGTTCGTAACCGTCGAGTCAACATCCGCTGTTGTGGCACTTTAGAATTCGATCAATATCCATGATCCTTCGTCGGTTGCAACAATCACTCCAACGATCCACCATCCTGCGATGCCCTGGGTGCGACACCGTCATTGAGTTTGACTCCATCAACATGAGCGAAGGAGTGGCGGCCTGCAATCAATGCCGTAAACTCTTTCGTCTCTCCGAACTGAATTGGAACCATCGTTCGCGCGAGGAAGTTCTTCAAAAAAAACCCTCTGGCTGTTCGCTGACACCATGGGGCCAAAGCCTGGTGGTGATTGCATCAACGCGTTCCATACCCGGCTTTATAGGATTGCTGTTTTTCACCCTGTTCTGGAACGGTATCACTTCTGTTTTCGTAGCAGTGGCGATGGCCGGCCTTTGGGTAAACTTCGTCGGACCACTTCCGGACTGGTTTCCTGCACCCGGCGTCAAAAATGGACAGCCGCTAGTCAACAATGCCCCGATGGGTGTTGGCGAGACTTTATTCCTCTGCCTTTTCTTGATCCCCTTCGTGGCCATCGGGACTGGCATGGCCATCGCATCCTTGATGGCTCTCTTCGGCCGCGTCAAGGTAGTGATCGATGAGCTCGACTCCTACGTTTCCACCGGAATCGGTTTTCTTTCCTGGAAAAAACACTTCGATGCCAATAGCGTCGAAACCGTTCGATTCACGAGACCCGATTGGGGCGAGTCAGGGAAACAGCCGCAAGCCGCCATTGAACTGCTCGGGGACACGCCAATTCAATTCGGATCGATCCTCCCTAATGACCGACGGCAGTGGCTAGGTGCTGTGCTGCAAAAGATCTTCTCGGACAACACACACGACCACTCTCGACCAGCACCCGACGATGCCACCATTCCGATTCCGCATTGGTTGCATTCAGACCGGTGACGGCACAATCTCGATCGCAAAAAAACTTGACCAAAACCGAACAGCAAACGGTTAGATCCTTCAATCTTCGAGTTCACGCCACAGCATGATCCATGCACCATTCCCATGGAAGCTCACGAAGCCATCAAGGCCTCCTACACTATCGAGAAATCCTGAGGGAGCAGAACATCTTGATCGCAAATCTTTGCACGCTTGCGTCGTCGATAAAACCTTAACTCGACGATTTGCGTGGCCCCTCATTATTTTCCTGGTATCCACCCTCTTCGGTGAAATGACTGCCTCAGGACAAGAGCCAATCGCCGGCAACCATTCTAGGGTAATAACCATAGGTCGTGACACAACCTTTGTAACCGATCCACAGCGAGAAGATGGAACGATCGATTATCCAAAATGGCTGAATCAACACATGGGCGATGGAGCGTCCCCAGAGAACAATGCGATGGTACTGATCTACCAGGCTACAGGGCGACTGGGGCAACCTGATCAAGTCTTCGAGATGATCGGCGCACCCGCACTCAAACCTATCGACGAAGTCTTCAAATCATGGAGTCGGCCAAAGTCCAAAGTGTTTCAGGCTGCCAAAATCAAACCATGGAAAGCGAATAGCGATCCGGAATTGAATCAGTGGCTCGAGACAAACAGCAAGGCTATGGAGATCGTCCGCGAGGCCTCGTTCCGAGAGCATTTCTATTCACCCTTGATTTGCGACGACACACAGATCATCTTCAACATCCGGTATCCCCACCTCGACGCGACGCGAGAGATAGCTCATGCATTCGCAATTCGCGACATGTTGCATCTTGGAGAAAACGATATTGCAAACGCCTGGAGTGACCTTCTGGTAACCCATCGACTGGGTCGCCTTTTCGGCAGAGGCTTCTCGCTTATGCACTTACAAGTTGGGTATGACATCGAGAATCTAGCGATGCGCGGAGAGCTTCAAGTACTATCGATGATTCCTTCTTCATCGGATCTTACACCGTATCGTCGCGATCTGGAAACACTCCCTCAGAGAATGCCATTCGCAGACAAGATCCAGTACGGTGAACGCATGATGCTGCTCGATCTTGTTTCCAAAGTCGCTACGGGGAAGGCTGACACCACGGAAATAACATCGATCGTTACTGACTCCAACGAAGTACGGGACCTGCTTATCGAATTGAGCGAGCACTCCATCGATTGGAAAAGGGTCTTACGAGAAATCAATGCTGTCATGGATCAATCCGTCGACGCATTTCAACAACCAGATTATCGTCAGAGATGGTCGAAGTACTCAGTTCAAATGGGATTGAGCAAGGCCGATCTCGAGGAGTCCCTCTTCCAACCACAGAGTATCAAAACACTGGACAGGACTAAGCTCAATGATTTATTGGCTCCTTGGTTGGCCTATTCACTCGTCGTCCTTTACGGAACAGACTCCAGTACCGAGACAGAACAATACACAATCCACTTAAAAGTAACGTTTGCACTTATCGAATGGTATCGCGAGCATGGCTACTACCCGGAATCGCTCAACGCGTTGTACCCGAATTTATTGGATATCGAACCGATGGATCTTTTTGCAGAGGAACCGCTGACCTACAAACGCACCGAAACGGGCTGCTTTTTCTCGAGCGTAGGCAGTGACGGTCCCTACATCAATTCGGAGGAATTGATTGTCACTCTTGGTTACCGCTGATACGCAATTCCGCCCTCTCCATTAGTCTCGATCGGCCTTCCCAGATAGAAAATTAATTATGCATGGACAGAGACCGATGTGCTAAAATCCGAAGTACTATGCGGGTGCTTTTTCCCGTCCCACCTTCCGACGGCAGGCCAATGATCTCATCTTCGACTTTGCATCGATGCTCGCTATGGGTTGCTGCCATCATGGTTATGGCTGCCCCTGACGCAATTCATGGTCAAGATTCATCTCCGACGGCCTCCGCCTCACTCATTCAACTAGAATCTCGTCGGGAACTTTTTATCGATAAGTACTTGATTGATTCTCTCGAGGGTCTCTCCCTGAAGTTGCATGAGCCCAAGCCTACGCCGCCGATGACAGAGCCCGCCAACGATATGGAATATGGGACCATCATTCGCGATGGCGACTTATTTCGCATGTACACTCGCGATGGACGCGGAGCGAAATTTGACGGGGACGATAAAGAGGTAACTCGGTACTGCGAAAGCCGCGATGGCATTCACTGGACAAAGCCAACCCTGAACTTGGTGGAACTGGATGGGTCCAAAGAGAATAACGTGATTCTTAAAGAAGCCCCTTTCTGCCACAACTTTGCTCCCTTCCTCGATGAGAATCCTACCGCACCGAAGGAGAGCCGTTTCAAAGCACTTGCTGGGACCGTGAAATCCGGATTGTTCGCTTTCCATTCGAACGATGGCATCCACTGGTCAAAACTACGGAACGCCCCGGTTATTCAATACACAAAAGAATACGCGTTCGATTCGCAGAACGTTGCGTTTTGGTCAGCCGACGAAGGGGCCTATGTCTGCTACTTCAGGCATTTTCTAGACGGCAAACTGCGTTCTATTTGCCGAACCACTTCGAAGGACTTCGTGCATTGGACAGAACCCACCCCAATGCGACCCAACCTGCCTAATGAGCATCTGTATACATCGCTGGCACACCCCTATTTCAATGCACCCCACATCACTATCTCAACACCGACACGCTTCCATCCGGAGCGCGGTGAATCGACCGACATTCTTTTCATGACGGCTCGCGGCGACCAACCTTTCGATCGGACGTTTCGCCAAGCGTTCCTGCGACCAGGGCTCGATCCAAATCGCTGGGGAAACCGCTCCAATTACGCCGCCTGGCACATTGTCCAGACCGGTCCTACCGAGATGTCGATCTATGTCACTCCGTTTCGTAGATTCACGCTACGACTCGATGGCTTCGCGTCACTCCACGCCGATGCAGACCAAGGCCGGATGACGACCAAACCGTTTACCATGACCGGAGATGAACTTCATTTGAACGCGTCCACGAGCGCTGGCGGTTTTGTCCGCGCAGAAATCACAGACGCACAAGGTACTCCAATCCCTGGCTTTTCGTTTTCGGATTCGGAACCATTGGTCGGCGACTCGGTGGATACCATCGTGCGTTGGAAACCGACATCAGATCTAAGTGCGTTGATCGGAAAGCCGATCCGGCTGCGATTGGAGTTGCTGGATGCCGACGTGTTTGCAATCCAATTCCTCCGTCGCAAAGCCGCCACAGATTAACCCCACGCCTACCATGGGAAACGATTCTCTTTCTTCTACAGCTCGATCCTTCAAATCACCGCCTGATCTGGCTGGTTGCCGCGTGTGGTTCACCGCCTTGTTGCTTTTACTTGCCTATTTACCTACCGCGAACGCGGAACCACCTCTTTCCAATTCCGTGGACTTTAACCGCGATATCCGACCGGTTTTGCAACAGCGATGTTTCGCTTGCCACGGAGCACTCAAACAACAGGCCGGACTGCGTCTCGATACGGCCTCGGCGATTCTTCGAGGTAGCGATTCAGGCAAAATCATCGAGGCCAATCAATCCGCTTCGAGTCTATTGATCCACCGATTGAAATCGTCCGACCCCGAGGAACGAATGCCGCCCGAAGGCCATCCCCTTGAGGAATCCCAAATTCTCGCCATCGCGGAATGGATCGATCGAGGAGCGATTCCACCACCCAACGACCAGCCAGAACCTGATCCGAACCAACATTGGTCGTTTCAGATCCCTAGTCGTCCCGCACTGCCACTACCTCGGGAATCGAGTATTCCTGGAAATCCCATCGATGCATTCATTGAGCATCGATGGCATCAACATGGCGTCACCCCTCAAGCGATAGACGATCCTGCAACACGATTGCGTCGCGTCTATCTCGATCTCATCGGATTGCCCCCTTCTCCCGAAGCTTTAAAACAATTCGAAACAAATCCATCCCAGACTGAATACGAACGCATTGTCGACGAACTTCTCGCGTCACCCAAGTACGGTGAGCGCTGGGGTCGACACTGGATGGACGTGTGGCGATACGCCGATTGGTTTGGCAGACGCTACGTTCCAGACGTCTGGAACAGCGCTCCTCAAATCTGGCGATGGCGAGATTGGATCGTTCAATCACTCAATAACGATGTAGGGTACGATCAGATGATTCGCGAAATGCTCGCGGCCGACGAGATCCAGCCGGGAGATACGCAATCCGCCGTCGCAACCGGATATCTAATTCGCAATTGGTATGCGCTGAACCCTAACGATTGGATGCGCAGCAATGTCGAGCATGCTGGCAAAGCATTCCTCGGATTAACATTCCACTGCGCCCATTGCCATGATCACAAATACGATCCGATCTCCCAAGAAAACTACTTTCAATTCCGAGCCTTCTTTGAACCGATCTCCGTCCGCCAAGACCGCGTTCCTGGCCAGTCGGACCCAGGCCCGTTTCAAGAGTACGAGTACAGCACCCTTAGGAAAGTCCAGCGACTCGGTCGTGTGAGCATCTTTGACAAAAATCATGATGCTCCCACCTGGTTCTACACAGGAGGAGATGAACGCAATCGATTGACCGATCGAGGATCGATTTCTCCAGACGTCCCGAATTTTCTCAAATCGGCGTTCCAACAACCCATCGCGTCAATCCAATTGCCACTTAACGCATGGTACCCAGGATTGGATAATTCTTTAATCGCCGCAGTAATGGAAGAAGCGAACACCGCTCTAGCAGCGTCCAAACAGGAACTCTCCACCGCCCAATCCAAACTTTACGATCCATCTGCCACACCCGAACTTTCAAAGCAAGAACAAGAGGCATTTGAAAAAGTAAAGTTACTGGAATCCCAAATAAACCAAGCTCGCCAGGCCGAGGGCCCCTCGAACACTACTGCTCTCAGTGGTGAGCAATCGCTCTTGTTCGATGCTTCCACTGGGCGTCGAATGATCTATCGCTCGGTTCCTGAAATAATCTCCGTCGAGGAAAATGACGAAGTCTGCTTTCTAGTTCGCATTCTCGCAGACTCCCACTTTAACTTCCAATTGACACGAAACAGCGCTACCGGGGCCACCGCAACCTACGTGGGATTTGAAAAGGGTAAAATCAAGTCGTACAAACCCTCGTCGTTTGATGAATTTGAGGTGGGGCAATTCGACACATCCACGAGTGCAATGATGCTCGTCCAATTCACGTTGCACCCAAAGGCAGATCAATGCACGCTCACCGTATCGTCTCCTGACTCTAAGCATCTCTATGTGGATCATGCAACCATCGCACTGAATGGCTGGAACCCATCGGGCGATCCTAATAAAGGGATCCTTTTCGATGCGAGACCCGGGTCTGTTGCCCTCGTCGATGATTGGAAATACGTACGTCGCATGAACGCATCATCCACATCGTTGCTCGAATTTGACTTTGAACCAGCGAAGCATCAGGAGAATACAGAACTTGTAGGAAATCTCGATTGGGTATCGGCCAAAAATTACTCACTGGCACCCGCATACTCCAAGGTCGTTCGCACCTTACCGAATTTGAACCTGCGTCCGCTGGAGAACGAACTTGCACGGGCCCAGAGAATGGCGATGAGGGGACGAATTTCCGTCGAGGTCGCAACCGCTAAAGTCGCATCGGCACAAGCTCATCGCGATAGCCTCCATGCACGGATCGTTGCGGAACAAGCAAAATACGATCCCAATGAAGCAACAGGTTCCAATCAGATCGAGTTACTATGCCGAAAGGCCTTCGTCGCGGAAAAGCTCGCAGAGAGCGAGAAAGCTGGTTGGGAATCGCTCGAAGCGACACGAGTATTAGCAGACGTCGAGTCCAAACCTGAGGATGCCCCCAATCGAGCCAAGGAATTAGAAGCCGCACTGCAACGATTTGCGGCAGCGCAAGCCGCGCAGGATGCTGCGGAACTGGCTTTCCGAAATTCCCAAGTGGCTTCTGCCTCCCCCATCTCCTACAAACCACTTTCAACTCAATACCCGAAAACCAGTACCGGTCGACGCAAAGCCTTGGCCGAGTGGATAACTTCGGTCAAAAATCCTCTTACTGCTCGCGTCGGCGTCAATCACCTATGGATGCGACACTTTCACCAGCCCTTGGTAAAGAGTGTGTTTGATTTTGGCCGAAACGGCAGCCTCCCTACCCATCCTGAACTCTTGGATTGGCTCGCCGTGGAATGGATGGAATCCGGCTGGAGCATGAAACACTTGCATCGCCTCATGGTGACCAGCAATACCTACCAACGGCAATCCTTTGCCGCAACCAATCCATCTCAGCAGATAGATACCGAGAACCAGTGGTACTGGCGGATGAACACGGGACGGATGGAAGTCGAGGTCGTTCGGGACTCCCTCATCGAATTGGCAGGAAAAATTGATCCCACCATGGGAGGCCAAGAGCTCGAAAACAAGGATATTTTTACGACATGGCGTCGAACGATTTACTACTCTTGCCAGCCTGAAGAAGACGGAAAAAGTCAGCTCGGAATGCTGTTTGACGGTCCTGATGCCAGCGACTGTTATCGAAGAACGAGAACCGTTATTCCCCAGCAATCGCTCGCTCTGACCAACAGCCCGCTCGTGCATGAACTCAGTCCACTGATTGCAAAACGGATCGAAACCTCATGGAAAAGATTTGAACCGATTCCAAACGATGCATTCGTCATTGAAGCCTTTCGCACGATCCTCAATCGGGCCCCCACCGCCGAGGAACAGGCATTGTGCGAAGAGTATGTTTCCAGAAATCCCGACACACAATCCCAACGAGTCAGCCTGGTCCGAGTACTGCTCAATCACAACGACTTTATCACCATTCGATAAGTGCGTACCCACGACACCATCCCGAGATGAATAGATGACATCCACTCGCAGAATGTTCCTTGCCGATTTCGGGATGGGTTTTACTGGTCTCGCGTTAGGCTCCATGTTGGCGCACGATGGTGTGATTCGCGCTGGAAGCCCATCGAGTTCTCCTGTCCCTGAAGGAACTATGGAGCCACCGAATGACCCACAGAAGCGAACCGGCAAAGCGAAATCGGTGATTTGGGTGTTTCTCTCGGGTGGATACAGCCATCTCGAAACATTCGATCCAAAACCCGCACTCAACGACTATGCAGGAAAAACCTATCAGGAAACGCCCTTCCCGAACCCCGTCAACTCGCAGCTACATAAAAAACGATTTCGCTCAGTACCCGCCGAAGAGATCAATGTTCGGGATGTATATCCAACGGTTTATCCGATGCAGGTTGGATGGAAGAAGTGTGGGCAATCGGGAATTGAAGTGACGGATTGGTGGCCGCACTTGAGTCAGTGCGTGGATGATTTGTGCTTTGTACGAAACATGTGGACCACCGACAACGATCATGCTGCCGAAAACCAAATCCATACTGGTCGCCATCGGCTTGATGAAACACAACCGAGCATCGGTGCATGGGCCAACTACGGCCTGGGTAGCTTCAACGACAATCTCCCCAAGTTCGTGGTTCTAGGAGGCCCTACGCGGT
The DNA here is from genome assembly GCA_903892355.1 of uncultured Pirellula sp. GTDB lineage: Bacteria > Planctomycetota > Planctomycetia > Pirellulales > Pirellulaceae > JBKCUI01. Next base: position 93,510 of record CAITIE010000135.1, read on the forward strand.
CCGATACCAGGCAATCGATCGACTCCTTTTATCTGGGTCCACAGCATGCGGGAGTTCCCCTAACTCTCGATCCCAAAAATCCACTACCCTTTGGGCAACGCTTTGAGAAGCAATCCGTCGACGAGCAAGCTCGCGAATTTGAATTGATCGGCAAGCTGAACGGATTGGCGGGAGCTATCTATCCTGAGGACGACGAGCTTCGCGCACGGATCCGGGCTTACGAACTAGCGTTCCGCATGCAAGCGTCCGTCCCCGACGCCATCGATTTGGCGAGCGAAACCGAGGCGACTCGAAAACTCTACGGTTTGGATCAAGACGCGACCAAGGTTGCGGGTGAACGATTCCTCGCGGCGCGTAGACTTGTCGAACGAGGGGTTCGGTTCGTACAGGTTTTCCCATCCGCATACGGTGTCTGGGACTCGCATCAGAAACTGAAAGAGAATCACACCAAGCTTTGCGCTAGCATCGACTTACCAATTGCGGGCCTTATCGCCGATCTAAAACAACGCGGGTTGCTGGAATCGACGCTGGTTGTATTCTGCACCGAGTTCGGACGCACTCCAGGCTTGGAAAAGCGAGGTGGTGGAATCGATGGACGGGACCACCATCCCAATGGATTCACTATATGGTTCGCTGGTGCCGGGATAAAACGTGGTCACGTTCATGGAGAGACAGATGAACTGGGTTACCATGCACTCGGCGAAGGACACTACGTCACCGACATCCACGCGACGGTGCTTCATTTGTTGGGGTTGGACTCCCGCTCCCTGGAAATCCCCGGGCGCAAGCGTCTCGAAATCGACCATGGAAAGGTCATCGAAGATATTCTGGTCTAGAATCACTTCATGAACAGCACCCTTAATTGGTAACGATCGTCAAATAGAGGCCTCACCAACGCTGCAACTTCGCTGCTGCACACAAAAAAGGTGGGACTAAAATGGCGAGGTGCGACATCGCGAGGCGAGCAACCCCGTTGCCAAGCGGAGATCTAAATCAGCGACGAGCAAACCCTCGCGACCATAGGGTTGATAGCAATGGAGGGTACCGTCAGGACGAGCAATGGCCGACGTGGTACCCGCCCCTTCGCTCGCGCAGTTGACTGAGGCAAAATAGCATGTGTTTTCCGCCGCACGGCATAGAATGGCTTTCTCGTGAAACGTGTTGGCCGGGTCTGCGAAAACGTGGGGACGAAAACTTCCAGGCTCAGCGATATGGGCATGCGGGTGAAATACAACGTGTGCACCACGGCGAACAGCCCAACGCACCGTTTCGGGGTAGCGCCAACCTTCATGGCAAATCACGATGCCAAATGTTAAAGGACCAGCAGTGAATACTCGACGCTCGGTTCCGAATGCAGGGTAGATGCTTTCTTCGGACGGATCATTTTGCCCTTTATCCTGCCACCCCATAACCGATCCATCTTGAGCGATCACAAGAGTAGTAATTTGCAAACCACGTTCGGTGATCCTCTCGGTACCTAAGATAACCGTGATGTCAGCGGTCTTAGCTGCATTGGCGATTTCCGCCCACGCGCGTTCCAGAAATTTGGTGTCGGGTGCCAGACCCGACACACCAGGCCAGCGGTAACCGGGAACGAAACATTCGGGAAAACACACCAACATCGCACCCTGACGCCCCGCCTCAGCCACTGCTTCCGTCGCCAATTGCACGGACTCTTCGCGCGTGGATGGGACCTTGATATTTGCCAGAGCAATACGAACCACGCTCATGGAAATGCTCCTTTCCCTTTCAATCGTAACGGCTGGATCATCAGATCTGAATCTTACCACGATGGAATGCAACCCGTCGTTTGGAACCCACAGCTTCACTAAGCTGTTGCGGAATTCCTCAATCCATTGGATGCATTGGTAAAGAAATTTCGACTTTCCTGCATCCAATGCGATTTATTCAGCGAATCCAATTCCAACAGAAAACGCCATTACGGTGGCCAGATAGAGGAAATCGGTATTAATTCGAGCTCTAGAGCTTTAGGGGAAAATGATGAAATTTAATGTTTTGCGTATCTTTGCTTTGACAACCATGGGTATTTGGTCGGCACCGTGCTTTGCCGATACTATCGTGGACACAGCGGTGGATGCCGGTCAGTTCAACACACTGACGGCAGCCTTGAAAGCAGCCAACCTAGTCGACACGCTGAAGGGGCCAGGCCCGTTCACCGTCTTTGCTCCAACCGATGAGGCTTTCTCGAAACTGCCTGCCGAAACCGTCACGGACCTTCTCAAGCCAGAGAATCGACAGAAACTCGCCGGCATTCTTACCTACCACGTAATCCCTGGAAAAGTGCAGGCGAAAGAGGTTATCAAGCAACGAGGAGCTATCGCCGTGAACGGCCAACGGGTCGACATCCGTTTTGACGAAGAAGGATTGAAGGTGGACGGTGCAAAAGTATTGACCACGGACATCCTTTGCGACAACGGAGTGATTCACGTGATCGACTCTGTCCTCCTTCCTGGAAAAGCCACCATTCCTGAAATCGCCAAAGACTCAGGAACTTTCGAAACCTTGCTCACAGCTGCTAAGGCTGCCGGGCTCGCCGATGTACTGGGCAGCACTGGACCTTTCACGGTATTCGCACCCACCGACGAAGCATTTGAAAAGCTACCGAAAGGAACCGTTGAGATGCTTCTGAAGCCTGAGAACAAGTCAAAACTCGCAGACATTCTGAAGTATCATGTGATTCCAGGCAGAGTCTATTCTGAGAAAGTTCTTGAGAGCAAAGCATTAAAAACACTACAAGGTTCACTTGCAACAGTTTCGCTAAAGGATGGCTCACCAAGAATCCAACAGGCAAAGATTTTAAAAACTGATATCGATGCAACCAATGGAGTCATTCACGTCATCGATAGTGTGATCATTCCTCCTCCCGCAAATACGAATACCCAACGCAAATTGACCGAGGCAATTGCAGAAGGAGTACCTCTCTTCAATGCGGGCCATCATGCTGAGTGCGCCGAGATCTATCGCAACGCCATGAATGAGTTGATGTCGACGTCGCTACCGAATACTATGAAACAGCACATGTCTAAAGTGATCAAGAAGGCCGACAATACTCAGTGCGTGACGGAAAAGGCCTGGGTTCTTCGCCGTGGAATCGACCAGATGTACGAACAACTGGCATCGCGAAACTGATTGAAAACCCGATTAGACATTCGCCCCTCCCGACCTCGCGCTTTTGAGGTCGGGAGTTTCGCATACTATGAAATCTGATTTAATTGAAATACAAATGAAAAATGGTTGTGATCGAGGGGAGGAAACTCTTCGGAACCCCGCTGGAACATTCCTGCGTTTTTCTGGGCAACCATTGCTTCCTCTTATCGCTGATGGGGACACAACTGCGGTTGACCGATTTGTTGACAGGTACGGAGGACTGATATGGTCCATCGCAAAAAAGATGACTCGCAGCTCGCATGATGCGGAAGATCTAGTCCAAGAAGTTTTCATCGAACTCTGGAGAAATGCAGCTTCCTTCCAACCCGATCGTGGCTCCGAAGTTTCCTTCATCGCGACGATCGCCAGGCGGCGCGTGGTCGACCGACTCCGAAAAAAGTCCTCAATCCTCCAAGTGATGACTCTTGATGAACAAACATGGAAAGTCAGTACTAACAGCCAACGAGATTCGTTGGAAATCGACGACGAGCTGGCGAAAATTCATAGATGCCTAGGGCAGTTATCCTCCAACACCCAAGAGGTTCTGAAGCTCATCCTTCAGCAGGGAATGTCCCACCAAGAAGTCTCCTCGTCGATGAGCCTACCACTCGGAAGCGTCAAATCGTACGCGAGACGTGGCTTGCTCTTTCTACGCGAATGCGTAAGCCGTCCGCTATCGGAAGTTATGCTTGAGGCGCAATCATGAAACAACCCAACGAACCAAAACTGGATGAATGCTTGGCTGGATTTGTCCTCGGAGAACTTACCGTAGATGAGTTTTCGGGTCATAGCGAATCACTCACCACAGACGACTCTCAGATGCTGATTGAACTGGAAAGGATTGCATCTACGATGGGGCTAGCATCCATCGTTCCCAATGAGCCGATGCCCGATTCACTCCGACGTTCAGTTACCCAAGTAGCCAGATCTTATGTTGCCGGGATGAATGCGGGGCATCGTGCCATTGTTGCGTCAGACACTAGGAATCAACCGGGGCGACTTCGTGAATCCATCGCATGGCTAGCGTGCTTAGCCGCAACCATCCTTGCAATTGCCTTCTGGCAGAAATCGAGCCGCGATCCCGACCTATCGGTGAAAACACCTCTAACGCGGGAATCACTGCTTGCGAGTGCATCCGACGTAATCCAAACACAATGGACGGAAGGAAAAACTCCATTAGAAAACGAAGTGTCCGGCGATGTCATTTGGAGCAATTCCGTGCAGCGTGGGTTCATGCGATTTGTAGGTATGCCTATCAACGATCCGACCATCGAACAATACCAACTTTGGATTATCGATCCATCGAGAGACGACGAACCCATCGATGGCGGAGTGTTCGATATCACCACCACAGGGGAAGCGATTGTCCCTATCCAAGCGAAGCTGACTGTCGACCGTCCAACCGCTTTTGCGGTCACCATCGAGAAGCCAGGCGGAGTTGTGGTATCAACGCAAGAGCGATTGCCATTGATCGCTCCGGTGAAGCTTGAAAGAAAGAAGCAATGGACATTACATAAAGTTGAATCGCCACATCCAACTTCTTTTGTTTGCCGTGCCAGAACTTTTCGCGAACCTTGCATCCGAAATCTTAGCCGCTACGAAACTTTCGTTGGTGACGCGTTGTACTATTGCCGCGAGGCCACCGTGGCATACGCTTGAGATTGATTTGGAGTTAGAACACAGGGGTTGAAGTTAATGAGATACATGCTGCTTTTGAGTCTAGCGATCCTTGCCTTAGACACGCATGCAATCGACGGTAACGCTGCGGATACTCGTTCCACAGAGCGTTTACTCTCAGACGAGATTACCAATAGCATAGGCATGAAACTAGTACTCATTCCCCGAGGAACTTTTGCTATGGGATCCCCCGCGAACCAGCGGGATTCCGATTTGGACGAACGGCAACATCAGGTAACGATCGGTCGGGACTACTACATTGGTGCTTACGAATGTACCCAGGCGCAGTACGAGAGAGTCATGGGTAGTAATCCCAGTCAATTCCAGACAAAACGTGTGGGTGAAGACAGTTCGGATTATCCCGTTGAGCAATTGTCTTGGGAGGAGGCAAATCAGTTCTGCAAACGTTTGTCCGATCTCCCCGAGGAAAAAGCCGCTGGTCGGGTTTACAGATTACCAACCGAGGCGGAATGGGAGTACGCTTGTCGGGCTTGCAGTACAGCCGATTATTGCTTTGGAAACGGGTCCAAAGAACTAACTGATTACGCATGGTATCAAGCAAATAGTGATGACCGAACGCATCCCGTAGGAAAGAAGACGCCAAACTCTTGGGGGCTCTACGACATGCACGGCAACGCTTGGGAGTGGTGCGAGGACTGGTATGGGAATTATCCCGCAAGACCCACCATAGATAACTCAGGCCCCAAGACCGGATCCGATCGAGTTTATCGGGGCGGAAGCTGGAACTATGCGCCAGCTTATTCCCGATCGGCGAATCGAACGGCAACCTCGCCTTCCTTCAAGGGATTCGATTTCTTGAGTATCAGCTTTCGTGTCGCGATGTCCATCAGTAAAGTCGAAGACAAAACAACGACTCGGGAGATTGAGCTGACCTGTATCGACGATGCGGTCATTCACTCCGCTACCTTCCAAAGCAATACGCAGCATCTCGTATCCAATCGCCAAGGCATCTTTGCAGCATTCGTTAAATCGCGCAACGAGGACTACACAGCTCAGAATTGGCGGCTGGTTCGAAGTACCGACAACGGACGCAGCTTCACTGTCATCGCCGAGGGAGTTGCTGCGACGAATCCTCCCGTGCTCGAAACCGATGAATCCGACAACCTCTACCTATGTCGTGTCGATTGGAAAAACAACAAATCGTTCATCGATGTTTTTTATTCGAGCGATGATTTCAAGTCAGCACGCACTCTTGAACTCCCAGGGGTATCTGGCGGCAAATTCGCTATGGGACTGGATCGATCACGTCGTAATCTATGCTTCATGACGTTGGATGGCGTCCTGCATCGCGTGTCCGTTGACGGCCAAACGAAGGCTCCAATCAAGCTGTTGGCGGATGGCGAACAAGCGGTACTTCAGTATCCATCCTTCCATTTTGATGAACGCAACGATCTCTATCTCTGCTGGACGACGGTCGCCCATGGAAAATATCTCTACCGTGATATACACGTTGCTCGGTCTACCGACGGTGGTGACAACTGGGAAACTCTTTCGGGCCAACCCTTGATCGTGCCGTTTGCATCTGACGATGGTGGATCTGCAGATCTGATCTCTTTAAAAAGTGAATTCGATGTGACGACTTGGCTCGCGAACGCACTACCTCGATTTGGCAAGTTGCATGCCATTTATGAGACGCAATCAGTGCCACGGCGTTACAACTACGTACGAATGAATACGGTACGAGGTGAGATCGACTTGCGAATAGCTCCTGCTTTTGGTGGTAGTAGCCTGAGGCTACAAGGTCTCGACGGTGGTTTAGCATCGCAGGCTGGCAATCCTGATGCCTCTATTTTCTGTGTTGTAAGGGATGCAACCCGCGCTCGAATTGCCTGCGTCAGGAGCGACGATCAAGGAGCCAGCTGGAGAGATTGGGCCGTAAGCCCTGATGTCGTCAGTCCGTATGCAGTTGGAACCTGCCGTGAGATCTCAGCGAAGGATGAAGTCCTTGGGCTGTTTACAGACGCCATCGAACCGAACAACGATAATTTCGGCAAATCCAAACTCTACTTTTTCAGAATTCCCACTAAGTAGTTACCCGAAGCGTAACTCACCAGGGTCATGTGTTGGAACTTTGCTCCCACGCCAAAAACCCTAATTTGGATTTCCAGAAAAGTCCAAAGGCAGAGCCGATCTAAAGTGTTGATTTTTTCCCCGAATGGACCCAAGGGAGTACATGCTCCGAGCGATTTCCTCTCGAACCTACTGGCTCGCTTTGCTCGGACTAGCCACCGAGCCAACTCCTATTTTGCCACTGAGCTTCAAATCGCCCCTTGAGAGGAATCGCGTTCTCTGTCACAAACTCGAATTCGCCAAGGATGGGTTGATCACTATTCACCTGACTGAAGCGAACCCAACCTTGGACGTTTTGACGAGGTTGTTTTTTCCAGTCAATCGCCCTTGGAGATACGAGATCCGAGTAATAAATCGCCGCCCCGATTTTCATGGTCTCATCCGGAAAAACAAACTTCGTTTTCGATTCCCCAGGCTCCTTCCAGATTCTTACGTTGATCCAAGAATCAGGCCTGCCTCCATTTTTTTCAACAGAAATCCGAACGAATCTGTGTGCCATTGAAAGCAGGTGATCAGTAACCCCACCGCGGCAACAGTCGCGACATAGAAACAATTAAACGAGCGATTTGGAACGGAGTTTGGATTTGACATTTGGTATCCTTGAGAAAGGCACTCGCTAAACTGTCTTGCCTCTCTAGGAATTGGATCTGCCGTTGGATAGGTTAACATAACCTGATTCCTGGAGATTTCGATGACCAAATCACGTAGAAAATTCACTGCCGAGCAGAAGGCCGCGATCGTTCGAAGGCA
>CAITIE010000136.1 GCA_903892355.1 uncultured Pirellula sp.
AGTTTCGTTGGTGCGGACAGCGCAGAAACACATGATCGGCGAAAACCAACGTAACCAAATGCGATGGTCAAAAGACAGTATACCGCAATCGAGATGGGGCTTGCACCATGTTCGAGCAATTTTGGAGTATCGAGGTAGCGGTCACCAGATAACCAAGCAGTTGCAATGTATGCGCCATTGGCAAGTATGCAAAAGTTCGCAATGAACCACATCCAATCGCGTTGAGTGACCAATGCGACGCCCATGGGAGCCAACACGCCAATAACAAGACCTGCCCATAGCGTCACCAATGGAAATGGATCTGGTTCAAAGATGCTGTAAGGAAGGTGCCATGGCAGCAAGTCAGCCGATTTCAATGTCCCACCACAGCACGCTCCGCCGATAATGTGTCCCATTTCATGAGTGAACGTCATTACGACCCAAGACGCAGCGAGCAAGAGCAGGAATCGGGTCACACGGATTGCCAACGATTAGGTCTCCATCTTCCGCGATTCAATTGCATGGACGAACTATAGATTCTCCCCCAACTAGTGAAGGGGTAAAGATTATTTCTAGCGGCTGAGGTTACCATAACAGAATATTCAACTCAACTCAGGTGCGCATAATACCGCGACAAAGCGCGGCAGCCGATTTTGCGATAGCCCAGGACTGGCGGACACCTGCGAAATGCATTTACGTTGCCGAGGTCGTCTGTTGTTTCCGTGCAAGGCTGCTTGGCAACGGAAAACTCAGTGTCTTCGAACGCCGATCCCTCACGCCTCCATCGCGCCGGCCATAACCCGGAGGTCAGTTGTCTTTGATGCGTTTCGCGGGTTATGAAGTAGAGAAAAAGCGACTATCGCGTACCGTAGCGATGCGAAACGCCAATGAAATCGTCGGTCTAGGGAAATAAAGACACCCAAGAATTAGTGGGCATGACTCGCCGGTTACGGAAAAGAGGCTCCAAAACTCGCGCTTTTGTCGCGCGGGGTATAACCGGGAGGTCATTTTGGTTTTCCAGTTTTCGTCCGGGTTATGAAGTTCGAGACATTTCTATAACCCCAGGGTCGCGCGACTTTGAGACTCCCGAGAGCCGGGGTGCCAAAGGCAGAAAAAGCACCCAAGACGATTCGCGCTTGGGTTCGTAGAGACATCGCGCCGGTGAGAGTTTGAGACTGGGTAGGAGCGTGCAAACCCTGGAAAATACTGCGTAGAAACGCAAACAGGCCGACGTTTTGAGGCGTCGGCCTGTTGGTATAACCGGAGGGGCAAACTGAGTTCGTTTTCCCTTATTCAGTTGCGGGAGCCGGATTTGAACCGACGACCTCGAGGTTATGAGCCTCGCGAGCTACCGAGCTGCTCCATCCCGCGAAAGAAGTATCGCATGAGTCCCATTCTGTGTCTAGCCCAGTTCAAAACTTTTGATCCACAACCACCATCCCCAAAGCATCCCTGGCTTTCGTCGGTATATTCGATACATTCGCTTCCCGCCTACCCCTTCCACGATACCGTTACGAGCCCCTCCATCATGTCCCGCCTTCGTGCGAACCTTCAACGCATCGCCCTCTTCATCGCTGCCCTCTGGAGCGTATACCTCGCTGATTGGATCCTCTCCATCGACTTGACCCAATTCGGGGTTATCCCCCGTCACCTCGGTGGACTCGTCGGGATTCCTTGCTCCCCATTCCTCCACGCAAACCTCACTCACCTGGTTAGCAACTCCATACCGCTCGCGATCCTCTTGGTCCTCCTCTTCGGTTCCACCAAACACCCATGGGAAACCGTCGCAACTATCATCCTATTCAGCGGCGCCCTTCTATGGTTGCTCGGCCGCTCAGCAGTTCATGTTGGCGCTAGCGGGCTGATCTATGGTTTGATCGCCTTCATCATCGTCAACGGATTCCGGGAAAAGAAGTTGATCCCGATCGTGATCTCGCTCGTCGTCGCCGTCCTCTACGGTGGAACTCTCTTCTGGGGTGTCCTCCCAAGCAGCGACAAAACCCTATCGTGGGACGGCCATCTGTATGGCGCCATTGCCGGTGGATTGCTCGGCTGGTTCCATCACAACTTGCCCAAATCGGACTCCGCAATCTCCACTCCGACGCTTTCTTAAGACTCTTTTCCTGAACGCTCTCTTACTGGTCTTGGGCCGCTTGCCGAACCATTGGATATAGATCCCAGGCGACACTATCAAAATACTTAAGCCGGTTCGGGACCGTCTTGGATACCGTCGTCGCCAACTCTTCGCTAATCCGTTCGCGACGATGCCTCAGAGCCAAATACAGCAGGAACGTTTCCGCGACATCCTCACGCTCCGGATTCTCTTTGGCGTACTTCGAAATAAACGCCTCGTCGAGCGATTGAGCTGTTCGCCAACGATCGCTTCTGGCATGGATTCCATCGAGCGACGTATGTGATGCTTCATGGCATAACGTCTCCTCGAGAATCCCATCCTTGAGATATTCTTTCCCTTGCTCGGTATGGATGAGCAGATTCCTGTTTCCGCCTCCAAAGAGCTTTTTGCCTGCGTGAATCCATACCGTCTTTACTTGATCGCGCAAGCATCTCGGTAACCGCCCGATCACACGGGCATAAAACTCCGCTTCGTTCCTGGCCGCCTCTTTCTCGAACTCCGGGTTGACTTGAACCTCGATCGTTTGACCGTCATCAAATTCGGCCGGGAACAGCCACGCCTCCACTTCGACCCAATCGTTCGTCCGGCGATCGAACATGCGACGGCGTCCAGTTCCAGAATCGCTAATCGCAACAAACGACGAAGGATCCTCTTCGGTCAAAATCTTCGACTCGAGGAAGATCGTTCCATGGTAGGGAGGATTCTGCGCACATGACTCCTGCGAAATTGCAACAACGGTCCAGGCCGTTACTGCGAAAGCACATTGAATCACCCAACAACGGAACCGGGTCACGCGAGGAGTTCCGTGACGACCCGCTGCTTTTCGACCCCGGTAAGCCGTTGATCGAGGCCTTGGAATTTGTAGGTGAACCGCTCATGGTCGATCCCCATGCAATGCATGATCGTCGCGTTCACATCGTTTACGTTGACCGGGTTTTCAACAATGTTGTAGCTGAAATCGTCAGTTGTTCCGTAAGTGATACCACCTTTGATCCCGCCGCCGGCCATCCACATGCAGAAGTTCCTCGGGTGGTGATCGCGACCGTAGTTATCGCGCGACAAGCCACCTTGGCTGTAAACCGTTCGGCCGAACTCACCGCCCCATACGACGAGCGTGCTATCGAGCATGCCTCGTTGCTTGAGATCCTTGATCAATGCCGCGATCGGCTGATCGGTTTGCTTGCACTGGTTCCCGATTTGGCGAGGCAGATCCCCGTGTTGGTCCCAACCGCGATGCAGCAGTTGGACCACACGAACCCCGCGCTCGACCAATCGCCGAGCCAATAATGCGCTGTGGGCAAACGAGCCTGGGTCGCGCACATTGGGTCCGTACATCTCCAGCGTCTCCGCCGTTTCCGTTTCGATGTCAGTCAGCTCTGGAACGCTCGCTTGCATTCGAAACGCCATTTCGTACTGCGCGATTCGTGTCGCTGTTTCAGGATCCCCGAATTCCGCTTGGGCTCCGCGGTTCAATTCCTGAAGGGAATCGAGCATCAATCGGCGGTCCGTCCGGGTGACCCCGGCTGGATTGGGCAGATATAGAACGGGATCACCACTTCCTCGCAGGGCGACGCCATTGAACCGCGTGGGCAAGTATCCGCTGGCCCACATCCGGCTAAAGAGGGCTTGGCCGTTGCTATCCTCGGGGAATTTCGGGGTGAACACCACGAACGCGGGCAAGTCATTGTTTTCGCTACCGAGTCCGTATGATAACCAGGACCCGATACTTGCTTTTCCGGGAACTTCCGAACCGGTCATCACGAAGGTGCAGGCCGGATCGTGATTGATTGCGTTGGTGAACACCGAGCGGATCAGGGCGATCTCGTCGACAACCTCGCTGGTGAAGGGAAAGAGGTCGGTGTTGGTCCACATCCCGCACTTTCCTTTTTGTTCGTACTTGAACTTCGAGGGGGCGACGGGAAAACGAGTCTGACCACTCGTCATCGTCGAGAGGCGCTGGCCTCCTTGGACGCTAGGTGGAAGGTCTTTGTCGTAATATTCCTGAAGGCCGGGTTTGTAGTCCCAGGTATCGATCTGCGATGGGGCTCCATTCATATGGAGGTAGATGATCGATTTGGCTTTGGGTGGGAAGTGTGGTAATCCCGGGATAGCCGGATGTACGCGTCCGTCGTTCGCGGTATCGCCGCGGGCGAGCGAATCCAGCAACTCTGGGGCCGCGAGCATGCCCGCAGCGAGGCCTCCGAGTCGGACTCCGGTCGAACCAAAAAAGTTCCGACGGTTGATTTGCATTTGCAGTTTGGTGAGTTCGTTCATGATTTAGTTTCGAGTTAGAGTCTCGTCCATGTTGAGTACGGTCCCAGCAAGCAGCGTGTAGGCTGCGAGCTCGGTGGCTGGCGCGTTCGTCGATGGTTTCGACTCTCCTTGTTGGATCAAGCTTGCGGCATCTTGGGGGCTCGCTGCGTAACGGGCCAAATGCTCTCCGAGTTGTTTCTGGAGCACTGCGAGTTCGTGCGGCTGAGGCTCGCGTGACAGTACGGTTTTGAAAAGGTACCGGACTCGGGCTGTCGGATCGCCCCCGCCATTGGCTAGCACTCGTTCGGCGAGCGCACGGGATGCCTCCACGTGCTGCACGTCGTTGAGGAGTTGTAATGCTTGGAGGGGAGTGTTGCTCCGTTCGCGCCGTGTGCATGATTGCTCGCGATTGGGGGCATCGAAGTTGACCATGAACGGAGGTGGTGCGGTCCGTTTGTAGAACGTGTAAAGACTGCGGCGGTACAGCGCGGAGCCTCTGTCTTGTTGGTAGGCACGGGTGTTGGAGCCGACGAATCCGACCGGTTCCCAGATATTGGCGGGTTGGTAGGGTTTGACCCCTTTGCCCCCGAGCGACAGGTTGATCAAACCGCTCACGAACAGTGCGTTATCGCGGATTTGTTCTGCATCGAGTCGCAATCTCGGACCTCGTTCGAGCCATCGGTTTTCCGGATCTTTTTCGATCATGTCTGGAGTTGAAAACGAGCGTTGCCGGAAGCTCGCAGAGGTCAGCATCAATCGCATGAGTTGTTTCACATCCCATCCGGAGCGTTGGAACTCTAGGGACAACCAATCGAGCAATTCGGCGTCGGAAGGCAATTCGCCTTGGGTACCAAAGTCGGCACTGCTCTTCACCAATCCGACCCCGAACATTTGCTGCCAGAATCGATTGACGATCACGCGTGAGGTCAAAGGATGTTGCGGGGATACCAACCATTTGGCCAGGTCCAGGCGGGTCATTCGATCGGTTGCACCGGCAGGCCGGATCGGAGGAAGGATAGCCGGCACATCCGCGTCGACCTTGTCACCCGGTTGGTTGTACTGCCCGCGGATCATGATGAAACTGTCGCGAGGCGTCTGCGCATCCTTGTAGATAAAGGTGCTAGGAATCGCGTTGTAATACGCATCCTTTTCCACGCGAAGTCGATCGACCTCGGAGGCGGGACCAGCGAGGGTTGATTTGGTTTCGTTGCATACGCGCGTCAGGTAGTGTGCCTTGAGACGTTCTATTTGGTCCGCGGCCGGGGCCGGTTCCGGACCAGCTTTCGCGATGCCATTCAAATCGCCCGGTAGTCCCGGCGTATCCTTTCCTTTCGCATTCTTCCACCAAGCCAGGAACGATCGCGATGGATCGTTGGCTGGGTCGCTGGTCCCTTGTACGCCGACTTTGTCCCAATAAACGGTGCCACCGAACTGGGTGGTTGCAAATCCGGTGAGTGCATCTCCGGGATTGAGACCGACTTTATCGGCGGGAACTTCGAGACGAACCCATTCACCTGTTTTGGGAAGTGGTCCCATTGCAACACGTTCGGGGGTGTTTGCAGCCCCCCATTGGATCGCTTCGTAATCCCCCCAAACCGCGCGATGCTGCCATCCGGCGCGATGGTACTGCAGCATGATGGACTTGGGTGGGTTCGCTGGATCCAGGTAAACATAAGCGAACAAGATAGGTTGCGTTGGAACCATCAACGGCGTTTTCGCTTGATCCCAAACGTCCTGAGACAATCCAGCATCGGTTCGTTTGAGAGCTCGTTCGCCGCTGAAGACTTTTTCGTTTTGGTCCTTGGTCACAAACAGCGTCGGCTGACCGGGCCCGGCAAAACGGTTACCGTCGGTCGGGTAATCATCTTCCATCCAAACCGATTCCGAGGTGGAGACTTCGGGTTTGGGCTCGACGGTCGCTGGATCGCGGTATTCAACCTTGCTCACCAACTCTTGCAGATGTTGTTGGGATTGAGTGATGCGTTGGTCGTACTCGGCGAGTTTCTGTTTGTCTGAATCGTTTTCGAGTTTTAAAACCGGGTTGGTGAGCAATGCGTTCCCATCCATAGCCGGATCGGCCGATGCGTTGAAAAACGCGTAGAGGGAATAAAACTCTTTTTGGGAAATCGGATCGAACTTGTGATCGTGGCATACCGCGCATCCGGCTGTTAGCGCCATCCAAGTCGATGCGGTCGTGCTGGCACGGTCGACCGCATAACGGTAATGGTACTCCGCATCGATCGAGCCACCTTCGCTGGTGGTGACATTGCATCGATTGAATCCGGTCGCGACCAGTTGATCGGTGGTTGGGTTTGGCAAAAGGTCACCAGCGAGTTGTTCGATTGTGAACTCGTTGAAGGGTTGGTTTCGGTTGAAGCTTTTGACGACCCAATCGCGATAGGCCCACATTTGACGTTCGTTGTCCAGGTGCAGCCCGTGAGTATCGGCGTAGCGAGCCACATCGAGCCAGTGCCTCGCCATCTCTTCGCCGTAATGCGTCGACCTCAGGTAACGATCGACCATTTTTTCGTAAGCGTCTGCCGAATCATCCGCGAGGTATTCATCCACCTCGGCGATGGTTGGAGGCAATCCGGTCAGCGCGAAAGCGACGCGACGGATCAGCGTCGATTTGTTGGCTTCCTCGGAAAGCTTCCAGCCTTTTTGGTTCAATCGTTTCCCGACAAAGGCATCGATTGGATTGCGCCCGCCGGTAACTTGAGGAGGTACTGGAGCGTCGCTGATGGGCAAAAACGCCCAGTGCTTTTGATACTCGGCACCTTGTTCGATCCATTGCTTTAGTTTGGCAACTTCCTCAGGGCTGAGTTCCTTGTGACTTTCAGCGGGAGGCATGTGCAGATCAGGATCGTCGGTATTCACTCGTTTCCACAGCTCGCTATTGGCCACATCGCCAGGGATGATGGCTCGATTGCCATCATGATCGGCAGTAGCCCCCTCGAACGTATCGAGCCGGAGTCCGGCTTCCCGTTTCTTTTCATCGAAACCGTGGCAAGCGAAGCATTTGTCGGCAAGGATAGGTCGGATGTCGCGGTTGAAGCTAACGGGTTCGTCGGCCGACGCGAGCGGGAGCGAGATTGCTGACGCGAGCAAGGTACTCAGGGTGAGCGTCATTCGAACCATCTGCCGATTCCTTACAGAAGCCCTATTTCGTCGGTTCGAAGGCTGACTGGGGTTTGCAAATTCCATCATGGTGAGTTGAACAGACGGAGAGAGTAAGTTTTGGAAGGGAAGTTAGGTGGGAGTGGGCGATGGGAGCAGCGGGATACCCGTATTCGCACCGCGAACCACACACATAGTATAGTTTATTCGAAGACAAAGTACTGCATCGAGTGTGGCGCGACAGTGGCACGGAGTTCGACCGAGTCCTTTCGGTCTAAGGGGAGGATTGTGCGGTTACCAGCCGCGTCGACCACCGCGGTTTTCTCTCGAATCCCTGTGTAATAGAGTGGGATTTGAAGTGTTTCCGTCATTTCGGTCCCGGTCGGGTTAAAAATGGCGACCAAACCTTTTTCCTTGAGTTTCGGGTTGGCATGGAGCATCCAGTCAAGGCTCTTTGCGTCGGCCCGGCGGCCATGGATGAGGTCGCTTTCCAGGATTTCTCGGTGGGCTTTGTACCACTCGACTTGAGCTTTGACCATGTCCTTGACCCGATCCGTGTCGTAAAGACGCGGCCCGCGGTAGCACGCTTGGACCCCGAGCGCGAGGTTCGACTGGATCATGTTTCGATAATGATCGAGGTTTTGGTCGAGCGGTTCGATCGTGGCTTTCGGACCGCCACCGTGGTATTCGGTTAGCGGCACGAACATCCAGCCCATCGAGGGAGTTTTCTGCCACGTACCGTCGTAAATGTTTTGCCGCGTGTGGATGGTTTGCTCTTCGCGAGGGAGGGACCAGTTGACTTCGCGATAGCCCATCCCCGTTTTGTTCGAACCGGCCATGAAGTAATGGTCCGGGACGTTCAAGAAGAGGCCTTGGCCGCGGCACCATCGATAAAACGTCGAGATCTGTTGCCATTGGTTCCAGCGGGAGTCCTGCAGGTCATGGTGCCCTGGGTGGTTGTGGCTGGCGCACGGATCGCCTGGATACGAGCCATCGTGTTCCAGCAATCGAAAGCCGCTCTCGCGGTGAAACTCGTAGAGTCGATCGAAGTACTGCTTGCCCCACTCGCTGCCTAAGCAGGGCGAGTTGCCGAAAACTGGTTTTTCACCTGGAGGAGGAACCACATCGGACTGTTTGTTGACCGAACGCGAGGCGAGCAGCGAATAGCTTCCGATTTCGATCCCTTTTTCTGCGGCATACGTCGAGAAGGATTGTGCCTTTTTCAAAATTTCCGGATTACGGCTTTCGAGATTGAATCCGCTTCCGAAACTTAGGATCAGCATTTCAAAGCCAACTTCATGGCATTGATCGATGGCGCGTTTCACGGACGCTTCGTCGGATGCGATCAAATGCATCATCAGCGGATTTTCAGTAACCCAAGGTGCCAACGTACGAAACATTTTTCGGACAGCCAGTCCACACCGTTCGCGATCAGTGGAATCGTGGGCTAACACCCAACCACGGTAGGACTCCCATCGATCCCCCGGACGTATCGATATCCCGGGACCGAGGTCTGGGCCAACCTCAAGGAGGCAGGGTGTCTTTTTTTCGTAGTTCACCTGTGAGTCGTATTGAGGATCCGCGACCCAGCGGTACGAGCGGCGATTGGCACCTTGGCTGGTCATCCCACCCATGGCCATCTCGGTCTCAACATGCAGGTTGGGAGGGGTCAAGCCGATGCTGAGCGCGTCGACTTCGGAGGTATGTTCGATCGCGGCGAGCAGATCACTCTGATAACGATCCAAACGAACTTCTTTTGCCGAACGATTGGTGATCGAAATCCACTTACCGTAACAAGGCAGTCCATCATATAGCTCGTAATGCACCGAGACGGCGAGATCCGAGTTCTCCGTTTTCGGCATTACGAAATCAAAACGGAGTTCCACACCTCGCGGAGGCCACGCCACATCTGGCGCGTGCGGACGGATTTGTTTCCAAGGCATCCGCTCCTGGATATCCCGCACTTCGTGACCCACGAATTGAAAGGCCTGGGGGTCTGCTTGAAGGCTGGAGAGTACAGACGGGTCGAGGAAGGCGTAGTTGCGTTGTCCGACAAGTCCGCCAATGTCCCATGATTTTCCATTGATAGTGATTCGAGCCTCTGGCTTGATACCGCGGAGCAACGTCTCGCCAGACTGCTGGTTTTTTAAGTCCACGGTTGCAAGATTTGGGTGGATTCGGAACCGCCGAGTTAATAACCCGTTGGTGAGCACCAATTCGCGTTCCGCTTCGATCGTTTGAACCTTCGCCACGAATCCAGTCGGCTCGATCAACCAATCGCTGGCAATTATCCGTTGCGGCAACAAGCAGGCAAATCCAGCAATTACCAAGACAGACCGAAGTGAAGCACCAAATCGCAGCATTCGCACAAACTTTCCTAGGACCATCATCCAATACCAAAACCACCTCGCGGGATTGGCTCTTTTCCGGCAACGTAGTTTAACCGAAAGGTAACCCATGCGGATTGTCGCAATTGCTTAATTAGCGAAGCCAATGCTGCCAATTTGCCAAAGTGAGTTACAATCATGGTAGCGTTTCATCAGGAGGATGATCGCAGTGCCGTGGGGAAGCAAGCGACGGGGAGAATCGTCAGTGTCGAAGCTAGTGAAGACGCAGCTGATCAACGCAAAAGCAGTAGCTCTCGTGGTAGCGATGGTCGCGTTAGGCTATTTTGCTTGGCGGCAATTCGGATTGAGCGACAGTGGAACTTCCGGCGACTTGGACGCGCTCTTGCGTCCCTCCGCGAACGGATCGAGTGCTGGGGGAGTCACCAAGCCCAAACAAGATAGCGACATCGACTATCAGCCGCGGCAAGTCATCGACTCTTCGGGATATGGGTGGGTACTATCTGCGGTAAAGCCGTGGCCGGCCGATTCAAGCTTGGAACAAATCGGTGCCCACTTCCGAAGTTCCATACGCGGGTCGTTAGCATCGTTGACGGAGTTCCTCAAGCAATCCAATCTCCCACCAGATCAGATTGCATCGACACGATTCTCTCGGTCCACCTTCTTGAACTACGAAGGGGATCCCATCGCAGCCTATGAGGATCTATGCCAGGCACGGGAATGGGTTGAAAAGAACCCGCAGGTTGCCAGGGATTTTCTTTACACCATCATTTATTTCCAAGGTATTACAGCGATGCGGCGTGGGGAGAATGAAAACTGCATCCTGTGCCGCGGAGAGACATCGTGCATCCTTCCTATCTCGAAGTCAGCGGTGCATACGAATCCCGAGGGCTCTCGATTGGCGATGCGGCATTTCACGGAGTATCTGGACCAGTTTCCTGACGATGGGGATGCTCGATGGCTGTTGAATGTAGCTGCGATGACACTGGGTGAACATCCGCACGGCGTCGATCCCAGGTGGGTCATCGACATCGATGCTTACACGCAATCCAGCGATGGAATAGGCCGATTCCGCGATGTCGGTGAGGCGATCGGACTGAATCGACTGAACCAAGCGGGTGGTGCGATCATGGAGGATTTCGACAACGATGGGCGATTGGACATCGTGGTAACATCATTCGATCCCACCCAGATCATGGGCGTGTACTTCAATGATGGAACCGGCAAGTTTGTCGACAAGACCGCAGATGCCGGCGTAGCGAACCAATTGGGCGGGTTGAACTGCGTACAGACCGATTACAACAACGATGGGTTCAAAGACGTATTGATTGTCCGCGGCGCATGGCTCTCGCAGGCGCTCGCAATGCGACCAACACTGTTGCGAAACAATGGCGATCGAACCTTTACCGACGTGACGATCGATGCAGGATTATCGGCACCGATCAATTCGATTTCGGCAACGTGGGCCGACTATGACAACGACGGCTGGCTCGATGTTTTTGTTTGCTGCGAGCAGCAAGCGAATCGGTTGTACCGCAACCGAGGCGATGGAACGTTTGAGGATGTTTCGAGAGGGGCGGGTGTGTCGGGCGGTGAAGGCTTTGCGTGCAAAGGAGCGAACTGGCTCGACTTCGACAATGATGGCTGGCCTGATTTGTTCTTGAACCATCTATCCAATGTCGGTGCGCAGCTTTTTAGAAACAAGCATGACGGCACGTTTGAGAATGTGTCGACACGGATGAAGATTGGAAATCCGCAGATGGGGTTCTCGTGCTGGGCCTGGGATTTCAATAATGATGGATGGCAAGACATCTTTGCGACGAATTATTCACGCTCGATGACCGAATGCGTGGCAGGGATGATCGGCAATGCACCGTCCACCTCCAGCAGCTCGTTGTATATGAACCTCCAAGGAAACGGGTTCCAAGATGTCACCAAGGAGATGGGACTGGACCATGTCTACATCGCTATGGGGTCGAATTTTGCCGATTTCGACAACGACGGCTGGCAGGACTTTTACTTGGGGACCGGCGACCCGCTCCTGGGGACGTTGATCCCGAATCGGATGTTTCGCAACATGGGAGCGAAGCGGTTTGTTGATATCACGTCATCATCGGGGACAGGCAATCTGCAGAAAGGGCACGGTGTGGCGTGCGGCGATTGGGATCGGAATGGGGCGATCGATCTGTTTATTGAGATGGGTGGTGCTGTGAACGGAGACAAGTACCACAACATCATGTTCCAAAATCCTGGAAACGCGAATGCGTGGGTTAACTTGAGGCTAACCGGAGTTCGCACGAACAAGGCGGCCATCGGTGCGAGGTTGAAGATTGAGACCGATTCAGAAGAGTTGCCAGTGATCTATCGCCACATCACGTCTGGTAGCAGTTTCGGAGCCAACCCGCTCGAGAGCACGGTCGGTTTGGGCAAGGCGACGAAGATCCGCTCGGTCGAGGTACACTGGCCTACTAGCCAAACGACACAAACGTTTCGGGATTTAGAGATCCATCGATCGTATGAATTGATCGAGTTCGATGAGCAAGCCCATGATTGGCCGATCACCCGCGTTGAGTTGCCGGAGCTCCCTAGTTGAAACGCTGACGCTTGACGGGGATGCGACCAAAAAAACAAGCCCCTCGGTGACGAGGGGCTTGTGTTCTGTTTGTTCGATCCAAACGCTAGTCAGGAATTACGATTCGGCACCGGCTGCGACTGGTTCAGACGGTGCGCCCCCTTCGCGGGACTCCCCTTTGAAGTCCAACCGGGTTACTTTGCCGTCGGCGTCTTTGAACACATCGACTACGATCGTGTTCTTCCCTTCAAACGCACCTCGCAACAGCTCCTCCGACAACGGGTCTTCGATCCGTTGTTCGATGGCTCGGCGAAGCGGTCTTGCTCCGTAGTCCAGG
>CAITIE010000137.1 GCA_903892355.1 uncultured Pirellula sp.
GGCTTTCGGATTCTGGATAATCAATCGATCGTATTTTTCGAAGGAGCAGGTGTCGTGCAGGAATATCAATCCAAGCTGTCAGAATGGGGCCAATGGTTCGCTGGCTTCATTTCGTCGTCAGACGAAGTTGTCGATGCTCACGATACCGTACCCGTTGGAGCTGGAATTGGCGGGATCGTTGGTGGATTTGCCGGTGGAATCGGTGGCTACTGGATTGGTAGTCAGGCGGGAAGTAACTACTACGACTTCATACAAGAATATCTAGAACGCTAATGAAATTCCTCACCAAGAAGAAGATTATTTTTTCAAATTATGGTCGTTGGCTCGGTTGGGATGTTTGGCGACGCGGAAGCCATATTTGCACTTTAAACTTTCACGAAAGTCAGGATTTTGAGTGGGATTGCTATACAGTACGTAGCTCCAACGCTGGCGTTGAATTCAAAAATGACGAGTTCTGGGATAGTAAAGAGTTTGAGTTTCATTCTCGAATTGAAGATGGTCTTATCGTGTGCGGTTCCATAATTCGTTGGGACACCATGGAACAACTTGTCCGAGCAAAAGGACTCTACTTACCGAAACCAAAGCTGGAGCTCCGCGAAAAGCTTTCCTTTTTGGTTAGCTGTAATTGCTGAAAGTGCAAAGACAACCTTGTCGGCATTCTTACCAAGCGATGCTTGCCAAGGGCAACCGTTCTCGCTGGTAGCGATGACTTCTTGAGCGGTGTTGCCCACGCCCGAGATCACGCCGGCGACTTCGAGCCGCGAATCAACGACCATGATGTCATCGGTATGACCAACGATACTGGCACGATCATGGTCCTTGAGGATTGGGCGCGACTTGCGAGTCACTCGCATGCCAGCCAAGTCCACAACGACAGGGTAAGGCCAGCCACCAAGACGCATCGCGCCACCGGTGTAAGCGACCATTGAGAACTTTCGCAACGCCGGCTTGCCTTCTTCGGCAGCCTCAGCGGCTTGTAAATTGATCGAACTGGCATCGTCACAAACGATTCGCAGCGAGCTTGGTACCGACTCAGCATCCAACTTACTCTGCTGGTTCGACTGCAATGTCTTCGTCATGCGTTGCGATCACGGTTCATCTCGGCTAGAGAGTTGGGGTG
Organism: uncultured Pirellula sp.; assembly: GCA_903892355.1. Classification (GTDB taxonomy): domain Bacteria; phylum Planctomycetota; class Planctomycetia; order Pirellulales; family Pirellulaceae; genus JBKCUI01. The sequence continues at coordinate 1,121 of CAITIE010000137.1, forward strand.
ATCGCATCGTCCCAGGAGTAGCCTTTGGTTTTGACCGCTCCCGTTTTCTGTGCCTGCTTGGCTTGCTTGTAAAGCAAGTAACCGTGACGGAGGTCCGAGTAGAGCTCCTCTGGTGTGCTCGGAATCATCGATCGACCAGCTGCATGGATGTGTCCGCCGGTCGCATCTTGGAACAGGACCACAGGGAATTGTTCGGCAGGCACAATGTCGGCGTAGCGAGTCTTGTAGATCGCATTGGTCGCTGTGTAGACTTGGAACTCACAGCTCTCTTTCAAGGTTGCTAGTTGCTTGTTCTGCGTGATCGGTTGAAGGCTCCACCGAGCTTGCTTGCCGGGAGGATGCTCTTGGCCACTGGGCCTTCGAGATACTCGCCTAATCGCTCGAGTGTCTTGCGCGATTCCTTGGCGCGCAGTTCTCCTCGGTCCTTGTCGCTCATCTTCATCGCCCGGCGCTCGATGTCATAGAGCTGGTTCATTACGGCGGGCTTCGCACACCCTCCGAAACATTGTCGCTACGTTGGGAGGACATCGATTGGGAAATGAATCGGATGAGCATCCCAGAGCCGAAGGTCGAGCATCACGAAGGCCGTGGCATTCGTAGCTGCCCGATCTTCCCCGAGCTTCGACCTATCCTCGACGAAGCGTTCGAGATCTTCGGTGACAAGAGCGAGTATGTGGTCGCCGCACCGCAGTATCGAGCTGCCGCCAACACGGCGATGGGTTGGAAGAACTCGAACCTACGCACCGAGATGACGCGACTCCTGCGACGCGCCGGAGTATCGGGTTGGCCCCGATTGTTCCACTCGATGCGGGCCAGCAGACAAACGGAACTCCAGCGCGAGTTCCCGCTGCACGTTGTCTGCTCCTAGCTTGGTAACTCACCACGCATTGCACAGCAGAGTTACCTGCTGGTTACCGAGGATGATTTTGCCAAGGCAGCCGGCGTAGCGAAGGTGATGGTGTGAGTGAATCGGTTGTGTGGGGAGGGTGCCCGGCAACATGAAGTCGCTTGATGGAAACCGACAGAGCCAAAGTTGTCACCCAGCAGAGCACCGATGGTACGCCAAGCAATTGCTCTAAGAACAACGCGATGCTAAAATGTTTCCGGAGGTAACTATGTCACTTGAAACACTAATCGGCGGGCTTTCTCGCGATGAGCAGATTGTCGCAATGGAACTACTTTGGAAACGCCTAACGACCGAAGATCCCGCTACTGCGCCACCGGAATGGCATCGAAGCGTGGTTGCCGAACGCGTGGCGGCGATTGAGAGCGGAGAAGACGCGCTCTCTGATTGGGCTGACGTCAAAAAGCGACTTGCGGATCGTCTCCGATGAAAATCAAGATCTCCGGTGGCGCCGAACGCGACATTGCGGATGGTTGCGATTTTTACGGCGACATCGATCCAAACCTAGCCACGTACTTCCATGACAGTATTTCTGCAGATATCGACTCGTTGCTTCTGTATGCAGGAGTTCACGCCAAGGTGGACGGATGGCATTATACGTTCGCGTCCCGGTTTCCGTTTGTAATCTGGTACGGGGTCGTAAACGATATCGTGGTTGTCTACGCGGTGCTGGACGGCAGGCGCGATCCAGATCGCAACGCGCAGACGATGCGTCAACGGCGGCTCAAGAACCAATGATTTTATGACCAAGGGTTGCAGGCGAAGAATCTGACGAATAAAGCCAAACTAGTTTGGCAAGTGATCCTGTGGCTGAGCCGCTACGGAGGGTTTAGAACTCCCTCGGAAACGTTATCGCTGCGTTGGGAGGACATCGATTGGGAAATAAATCGGATGAGCATCCCGGAGCCAAAGGTCGAGCATCACGAAGGCCGTGGCATTCGCAGCTGCCCGATATTCCCCGAGCTTCGACCGATCCTCGATGAAGCGTTCGAGATCTTCGGCGATAAGAGCGAGTATGTGGTCGCGGCTCCACAATATCGAGCGGCCGCCAATACGGCGATGGGTTGGAAGAACTCGAACGTACGGACCGAGATGACGCGACTCCTGCGACGCGGCGGAGTATCGGGTTGGCCCCGATTGTTCCACTCGATGCGGGCCAGCAGACAAACGGAACTGCAGCGCGAGTTCCCACTGCACGTGGTCTGCTCTTGGCTGGGCAACTCACCTCGCATCGCTCAGCAGAGCTACCTGCTGGTTACTGAGGATGATTTTGCCAAGGCAGATGGCGTGGCGAAGGTGATGGTGGAGGGGTTAGTCCTGTGTGTAGTTTCTTCGAAACATCATCATCGCCAGGGCCATTAGCACGATCGCCCAAGCCCACTGCCAACCCAGCGCGATTTGGATCTTGCTACTGGAGAGATCGAGTTGGTTCCACAGCATGCCTTGGAAGCCCGACATGGCCCAATAGGTCATCATGGACTTGGATGCGATATCGAGGACTGCAGGCAGTTGCATTATTTGCAACGGGAACCAGCAGCCACCTAGGGCCGCCATCACCAGGATGACGACCTGAGCTAGGCCGTCTGCCTGCGCACTGGATCTTGCTGTCGACGCGATCAACATTCCGAAACTGGTTGCGGCGGCGACCCATGAGAGCGCCAGCACGCAAAGCGTGAGCGGGTCGCGAAACAATCCGACACGAAACATCAACTCGCCATAGACGAAGAGGATTGATACTTGGATGATGCCGATGATTGCAGCGAACAACAATTTGCCCAACAGCACCGACTGCCGCGGGATTGACATGGCAAACAATCTTCGGAGCGTTCCCTTTTCACGCTCGGCGAGCAAAATCGACGCGCAGCCGGTCAGCGCAAACAGAAGGGACATGATGGTCATTCCCGCAACACTTTGTGCGGCTTGATATGTGACCCGTTGAGGCCGGTAAGGGGGTTTGATCGTCTTTTCCTCTAGCGGAACCATGTTAGTCATAAAACCCATCATCCCTCCCATGGCATCCGAAGCATCGTTCGGCTCGCCGTTCGTTTTGCTCTTGGTGCTTGCATCCGATTCGTCTTCGTTGTCACGTTTCGCGAAACTTTCTTTGATCTGGACGTTCATGGCGTCGACCGACATCTGGACTTGCCCGACATCCTCTTCGCTTAGGCCGGCGTTTAAGAAGTTTTTCTTGAGTCCCTGCCACCACAACGTTCCGTCGGATTGGGCAATCGCAGCCTGAAATAGACCGATTTGAATCAATTGCTGCTCCATAGCCATACCCGGATCGCGATATAAGATCAAACTGGGGCTGCTGCCAGTTCGGTCTTGAAGATCGAAGCCGGATGGGATCACCATCGCATGGCTTGCGTCGCCGTCAGCAACTTTTTTTTCAGCATCTTGACGGGTTAACGGGGGGGCATCGGCTTTCGGGAGGACACGCAGCGCTGTCGATTTCCGTAATCGGTCCACGAAGGCGTGGCTCGATTTGCTCGATGCCTCATCCACGACGTAAAGGATCGGCTTGGGCATCGCCCCCGGTCCGCCCGATATACTGGTCATCACCCAACCGAAGACGGTCACCAGCGCGATGGGTACTAGAAAACCTA
>CAITIE010000138.1 GCA_903892355.1 uncultured Pirellula sp.
AACAACTGACAGCTACTAGGCCTCCCCACCCCTATTTACCTTCCTCCTCGTTGGGGCTTTGCCCCAACAGACGAGTTTTTTGGGGGAGCGTTGTGGTAGCTGCCAGTCATGGCTCCACCGGCACAAGGCCGGTGGTGGCCCGACATTGCGATGATTGGAAGCATGGCATGGGCTGAGATAACCATCGAACAGCCAACGAGTACGAGTACCGCTAGGCTGAGTACGAGTACGAGTACGAGGAACAGCCAATAGCGAGCAAGCTCGGCTGCTCCTCGTACTCAGTCCGCATTGCGACAATTTTAGTGTCGCTTTTTGCTCTTCCATGTACCACCGTACTGATACGTCGGATTGTCAGGCTTGACTTTGGACAAGCAAATCGGGCAGACAAAAATCCACGCTCTCGATTCATCGATCCGAACGCGGTAAAGAACGTCGTTCGTCTTCTGGCAGCGATCGCAAGCTTTCGTACGGATACGCTTGATTGGCAACCCTAGCTTCCCTTTTGGTCAGGGCAACGGAATCGCCCATACTGGAACCCTCGCAGGGCGACATGCTTGGTCTTGCGACCGGTTGTTCGTGCCCGCCACAATCGGAAGGACGAAGGCTTGAGTTCTCGTCGCATCAACGCGATCACTTGGCCAGGCGTCAAACCGAATTGCTCGCGAATCGCGTCGAAGCTCGTGCGATCCTCCCATGCCATCTGAATGATACGATCTATTTCCATTGATGGCGGTTTCAGTTCCGAGTCCATGCGTGTCTTGATTGTTGGGAGCTTTTATTGTGGAAAATGCTCTCCGGTGCCCGGAATTGTGTTTGTGGATTAACAGGTTCTGCACGGTTTCGTTCTATTTTAGAAGCAATTCCACTCTTCTTTCGGGGAATTCATGCCCCGCGAACGCGAGGGGTCCTGATCGATCTTGCAGTTAGCACCGTGCGTTATAGTCGAGTGCGATAGAATAGGGAATGCGTCGGTAATTTCATGGTGAGCTTCCATGATCCAATGGCTTCCTGGGAGTTTGTGTTCCTCTCCTCTCCTCTCCTCTTCAATACACTCTGCTTCCTATCTCCCGATGGTTCACAAAAAAATAAACCTACCCGAAAAGAGATGTGAGCAATGCGGGCGGCCGTTTGCTTGGCGCAAAAAGTGGGCCAAGGTCTGGGAACAGGTTCGGTTTTGCAGCGATCGCTGCAGGCGTGATGGTCAGAAACAGGGTAAAATTCAAACACCGGCGTCACGAAACTGACTCGTTCGGCGCGGCGAATGGTGCATTGAATACTGAGAAATTATCCAATTCTATCAACCATGACCCCTCCTGTTTTTGATTTTGTGGATGTTCGCTGCATGCGAAACTTATATGCATTGGTCGCATTGATCATCGTCGTTCCATCCGTGTCGTCAGCCCAACTAGAAGCTGTTATCGCGGAGCCAGTTGTTTATCGCTGCAACTTTGTTCATTCCCCGCCGTTGATTGATGGACTCGGAAAGGATGCATGCTGGGAGGCGGCTTCGCCAATTCGGAACTTCCGCAAAGCTTGGCTTGGTTCCTCCGAGAGCAGTGGTTCGAACGGTTCGAGCCAACTCGAGGTGAACCCTGCGAGCCAGACGGTCGCGAAGCTTCTCTGGGATCGCGAGTACCTCTACGTTTGGGCGAAACTCGAAGATCGAGATCTTCAAGCCGAGCTTACCGAACGCGATGAGCAAACGTGGTTGGATGATTGCTTTGAGATGTTTTTGAAGCCTTCCAAAAAGCATCCCGGATACTACGAGTTCCATGTGACGCCAGCGAATACCCAGATGGATTTGTACATCCCAGAACGGATCCCCAAAGCCTATGCGTTGTACAAGTCGGCTCATGACTTCGAGTTTACCAGCGCTGTTCATACCGATGGCACGATCGACGATCGCAGTGACGAAGATCACTTGTGGCAAGTTGAGTTTAAGATCGCGTGGAAGGATTTCTACCGCACAGGCGGCGCGCCAGTTCCGGACGAAGTATGGAGTTTCTCGCTATGCCGATATGATTACGACCATTCCCTCGATAAACCCGAATTAACGAGTATCTCGCCGTTGACCCAACCCTCGTTCCACCGGCATGAAGAGTTTGTCGGTCTCCGGTTCGTCGGACCTCCGCAACAGAAGCCAGCCATCGATGCACCAGCAACGCGATCGATCGTACTAGGTTCCCCAGAGCCACCCGCTCCGTTCACGACCCAACGTGTACCGATGGGTTTTGAGATCGAGCATCCGATCTTGTTGCGGGCCGAACCGAGTACCAATTCCATGTGGTTGATTACCCAAGCGGTACCCTATGGACCTTCGACGGTTCATCGTTTCTCGTTCAATGCGTCTGAGCCGAGTCTCGATCCAACGAAGGAACTGGATCCAACGAAGCGTTGTGTTGCTTTCGAGAATCAGTTGGTCAGCCCGTTGCAAAACGATCGCGTCCATTACGATTTATGCTTCCATCCGGAGTACCCTCGTAAACCGTACGTGTTTGTCGGTCTCAATGAAAGCATTGCAGGGACGAAGCATTCTCGGATCCTGCGGTGGGAGCTCAAAAACAACCCTGCAGGCGTCGAGATTGTTGATGAGCAAGTGGTTTTAGAATGGCCCAGTGATGGGCACAACGGTGCTGCATTGACCTTTGGGCATGATGGGATGCTGTACATCACCAGCGGCGATGGAACGAGCGATTCCGACACGAATCTTCGCGGCCAAGACCTCACTCAGTTGACGGCCAAGGTCCTTCGGATCGACATCGACAATCCCATGGAAGGTCGTTTGTATGCGATTCCCCCGGATAATCCATTTTTGAATCGGAAAAATGCTCGCCCTGAAACGTGGGCCTACGGGCTGCGAAATCCATGGAGGATCACCACGGACACAGAATCGGGTCGCATCTGGATTGGTCAAAACGGCCAAGATCTCTGGGAGCAGGTTTACTTGGGAAAACGAGGTGCCAATTATGGCTGGAGCGTGATGGAAGGCGCCTCCGTGTTTTACGCGAGTCGCAAGCGGGGAGAGGAGCCCTTTGAGCCACCCGTCAAGGATCATCACCACAGCGAAGCTCGATCTCTGACGGGTGGAATCGTTTATCGAGCGGATCGACAAGATCTGGTGTCGCTCGTTGGGGCATACGTTTATGGCGATTATTCGACAGGAAAAGTTTGGGCGATTTGGCATGACGCAGAAAAGCTGACTCGTTCCAGCGAGATCGCGGATACGCCGCATGCAATCACGTCATTCGAGGTCACTCCTAGCGGTGAGATCTGGATCGCAGACCACTTGGGCAAATCCATTCATCGGCTGATACCGAATCAAGCGATCGATTCCTCGAAAGCGTTTCCAAGACGACTGAGTGAGACGGGACTTTTTGAGGATGTGGCAAGCCATCGCCTCGCACGGGGGATCATCTCCTACTCGGTGAACTCGCCCCTTTGGAGCGACGGGGCCTCTAAGGAGCGGGCTTTCTATATCCCTGCGAACGGTGAAGGGGATCGCCGCATCGAGTTTCAAAACCAGTTTGGCTGGACGTTCCCTAACGAAACGGTTCTCATCAAGAGCTTCGCACTGGAGACCAAAGTCGGTGATCCGAGTTCCCGTCGTTGGATCGAGACGCGATTGATGGTGCGACAGCAAAACGAGTGGGTTGGGTACTCATACCGTTGGAACGATCAAGGCACCGATGCTGAGTTGGTGGATGCCGAGGGCGACGACCAAGAGTACAAAAGCGTCGATGCGGCTGCCGCAGGAGGGATACGGCAAGGGGTATGGCATTTTCCGAGTCGTGCCGAATGCATGGTCTGTCATAGTCGTGCTGCGAACTTTACATTGGGGTTGCAAACCGCGCAAATGAATCGCTTGCACGATGGAGGTGACGGACCTGAAAATCAATTGGAGGCCCTGGAACGGAAAGGACTTTTCAAGGTCCAGCCGCAGCAGTTCACGCAAGCGTTAGAACCCGTGAAAGACGACACAGATTCGAATGATTCCGCGACGCGCGTCTCCACCGAGGCGATGAAATTGGCCCAGCGAAGTATCCCAGGTGAGTCGAGCCTCTTGCCATCCTCACCTGATCGACTTCCCAAGCTGGTTGATCCTCACGATGAAACACAGTCCCCAGAATTACGTGCTAGGTCCTACCTGCATGCAAATTGTGCTTCCTGCCATGTTCCCGCAGGTGGTGGAAACGCATCGATCGAACTCTCCTACCAAACTCCGTTGGCCAAGACGGGTATGCTCGAAGCCACTCCTAGGCATCAGGACTTTGGGATCGTGGATGCAAAACTCATAGCCTCAGGAAACCCAGACCGGAGTGTACTGCTGCGGCGTATGGCACGCCGAGGCAATTCCCAAATGCCTCCTATCGCTTCGAATATTGTTGATGAACGAGCCGTTGCATTGATCGAAGCGTGGATCTCGGGGTTGTCTAAAGACCAGACGCCTTAGGCCACAGCCGTCAAAAAATCAGTACCAGGTGAATGCCTCGATGCAATACCTAAAGCGACTCGCCGGGCTCACGCTGATGGTACTCGCAATACCATTGATGATCCCCGGGTTACTGGTCGTGGGAATTTGTTTCTTATTGCCTCTGGGTATCGTTTTTTTCCTTCTCAATCTCATTGGGGAATTGTTCCTAACGCTGAAGATGGGTTGGCGAAAGCGATTCGTTCCCTGGTACCTGCTCCGAGAGTTGCAGGCAGGGGATCAACTCATTGTGGAATACCCGACCCTAGGTTGGCGAATCTCTCGATTATGGTTGGTTCCGTCGAGACTTTTCCATCACTGTCCCCATAAACCTCCCACGATCGAGGAAGAGCGCACGGCATTCGATGATCGAAATGACGTTTTCGCCGTTCACCCGTTTGAGCAATGGATTTATCAAAACGTTACCACCCCTGTGCGCGGGGGTGGTGTTTTAATTCGCGCATGGAATGGTAGTCGGTTGCGCAAGCACTTCGAACGCACTCACCCAGGAATCGAGGTAATCGAGGTTTCAACCGCTTCAGCTGCGATGAAGCAGGAACGCTTGAAGGACGATCCATTACGTGATCGACATCTGAAATCTTAGGGATGTGGACGGTGTGGCCGTTTGGAATTGCAATGTGAACAGGCTGTTAGTATTCGAACCGCCTCAATGCTTGAGCGTACCAGTGGCTACCGATCAAGTCGCTGGATTTATAGGTTGCGGAATACCCTTTTGAACGGAGGGGGTGATGAACTCACAGTTCAGGGCGTTCTCGATCGCAATTCATAGAGGGCGTGTTGGATAGAACCCCGAATACGCTAAACTGAGTTTGATTCACAGGTCATTCCCACAGTCGCTCCATCGTTCCTCTTCCCCTCTTATCATGAAACGGCGTTCTTCCATGAGATCGATTCTCCTACTGATGATTCCTGTTGTTTTCTGGGGCTCATTACCATGCTCGAGCCATTCCCAGGAGTCGCCAGAGCGGAATGGAAAGAGTGAACCCGGTTCTGGTGGACCATCGAACCCGGAGAGACCTCGACGAGGAGCGTTTGGTGGACCGATTGAATTAGGGCCTGATGACGTAGCGTGTTACGACGCGCCCCCTGAAGGATTTAAAACCGCGCGTGAAAATATTCCCCATGGTGCTTTGGAGTTGATCGAGTACGAATCGAAAACGGTGGGTACCACGCGCAAGGCGAACGTTTACACGCCACCGGGTTATTCGAAGGAAACCCGATATCCCGTTCTTTATCTGCTTCATGGGATTGGAGGGGATGAAACCGAATGGGTTCGCTTTGCCAATCCATCCGCCTTGTTCGATAACTTGATCGCTGATGGTAAGGCGGTACCGATGATCGTCGTGATGCCAAACGGCCGCGCGCAACCGAATGATCGCGCCGAGGGAAACGTCATGGCGAGTGCGCCTGCGTTTGCAGTCTTTGAAAAGGATCTATTGAATGACTTGATACCAGCCATCGAAGCACAGTACTCGGTGGATCCGCGTCGCGAGAGTCGAGCAATTGCGGGGCTGTCGATGGGTGGAGGTCAATCGTTCAATTTTGGACTTGGAAATCTCGATACATTCGCATGGGTGGGCCCATTTTCAGCAGCTCCGAATACCAAACCAACTCAGGAGTTGATACCTGATGTTGATAAGGCAAAGGCAAAGCTCAAGCTGCTTTGGATCTCTTGTGGCAACAAAGATGGATTGATCCGGATCAGCCAAAACGTTCACCAGTTTCTCAAGAAGAGTGGCATTGACCATGTATGGCACGTCGATGGCCATGGGCACGATCCGGAACACTGGAGCAGCAGCCTTTATTGGTTCAGCCAATGTGTGTTCCAGGAAAAGAAGCCACTCACGGCAGGCACTACAAAGCCTTGACCATTGGTCGCTAACACTCGTAATGAGTGGCCCCCATCACGGGTACTGTTTGGTTTCAGCTAGTAGCAACGCTTTAAGAACCCGAGGAGACAGTTTGCGATGAGTGAGCATCGGACGATCATCGAGCCATTCAAAATAAAGACGGTTGAGCCTCTCGCGATGCTTGCCCGTTCCGAGCGTGAACTGCACCTTGAGACAGCGGGTTACAACCTGTTTTCATTACCATCCCGGGTTGTTACCTTCGATTTTCTAACCGATTCCGGGACCACGGCGATGAGCGCCGCTCAGTGGGCGGCTATGCTCGTCGCGGATGAGTCGTATGCCGGTTCTCGAAGTTTCACGCGACTCGAGACAGTCGTGCGCGATTTGACGGGATGTCCGCATATTATACCGACCCACCAAGGTCGCGCTGCGGAACGATTGCTATGCCAGGCGCTCGTCAAACCGGGGATGAAAATCCCATCGAACAATCACTTTGATACCACCCGAGCCAACATAGAGTTTGTCGGCGCAGAAGCGGTCGATCTTGTGATTCCCGAAGGACGCGATCCGAACTCGCGGCATCCCTTCAAAGGCAATATCGACCTGAAACGTCTCGAGGGTTTTCTGCAACAGAACCAAGGATCGATTCCCTTTGGGATGATCACCATCACGAACAATACGGGGGGCGGTCAACCGGTTTCGCTCCAGAACATTCGAGAGGTTGCGAAATTGTACAAGCAGTTCGGGATTACCTTCATCATCGATTGCTGCCGATTTGCGGAGAATGCGTATTTCATCAAGTTGCGGGAGCCCGGCCAGAGAGATCGCAGTGTGCGCGCGATCGCCGAGGAGATCTTCTCGTTGGCGGATGGCTGTTACATGAGTGCCAAAAAAGATGCCTTGGTGAATATCGGTGGATTCATCGCTCTCAAGAATGAAGATTGGATCGAACGTCTGCGAGCTTTGCTGATTCTCACCGAAGGGTTTCCTACCTACGGAGGCTTGGCCGCGCGAGACCTCGAAGCGATGGCCGTCGGATTGGATGAGGTGCTAGACGAACGTTATCTGGAATATCGACTTGCCGTGACTCGGTATATGGCTGAAGGGTTTAACAAGCTCGGGATTCCGACGGTGCAACCCCCGGGTGGGCACGCCGTCTATATCGATGCCAAGAGTTTTCTGCCGCACATACCACCCCGGCAATTCCCCGGCCAAGCCCTCGCGTGTGAACTCTATCTCGCCGAAGGAATCCGCGGATGTGAAATTGGCTCGGTGATGTTCGGTACCTTTCATAAGGAGGGTGGCTTTATCCCCGCCGCTATGGAATTGGTTCGGTTGGCATTCCCTAGACGGGTCTACACCCAAAGCCATTTTGATTACATCCTGGAAGGGATGGCTGAGCTAGTGGCAAACAAGAATGCGTTGAAAGGTTTAGAGCTGGTTTACGACCCACCCTTCCTAAGGCACTTCACCGCGAAATTCAAGCCCTTGGCGAGTTGACGATGAAGACGCTCGGAGTGGTGATCGGTGCGCACCATTCGGATACAATCGGTGTCAACAACACGGCACCCACGCTAACACTTCTCCCACGCTAAATCGGTCGCCATGCAAACATTCCGTTCATGAATCGCTATTCGCACCTTCACTCCCATGCCTTTCGCTCGTTTCATGCTACACAGCGTGAAGGGATTGTCGTTGCCAGTCGCCGGAACATGCTCAAGGCGAGTATCAGCGGCATCGCAGGACTCAGTTTGCCGCGTTTGATTCAGGCCCGCGAGCCAGTCTCGGTGGGTGGGCTGGGGGCTCCGAAGGGAAAGAGTGTCATCCTGTTATGGATGACGGGTGGTCCAAGCCAGATCGATACTTGGGATCCGAAACCTGATCAACCGATCCAAAACCGCGGTCCTTTCGGGGTTACGTCTACCAAACTACCCGGTGTCGTGATTTGTGAGCATCTGCCGAAACAGGCTGCGATGCTCGATAAGTTTACATTGATCCGGTCGGTGGATGCCAAGTTCAGTAATCATGAGCCGAACATGGTTTTCCAGACGGGTAACCTGGACGCGGAGCCTCGAACCAATCCCGAAGCTCCTCGGTATCCGGCGATCGCATCGGTCATTGCCAAGCATCATGGAGCGAATCAAGACGGAGTCCCTCCGTATGTCGGTTTCTTCCGATCACGCAGCCACATCGCATTCGGCGGTTATCTAGGTCAGCAGTATGATCCATTCCCGGGGAACCTTGGTTCTCGACTACCGATCTATGATTTGGTGGGTAACGATACCGGAAAGTCCTCGGATGGGGACATGTTCCAACTGTCGAAAGGGTTGAGCTTTGAGCGGATCCAAGATCGCCGTAAATTGTTGGCGGATCTTGATACGATGCGGCGGGAACTCGATCAAACAGAGACTATGGCCGCTATCGATTCCCACAATCAGCAGGCCTACGAGTTGCTGCTCGGGAAGCAGACACGCGAGGCATTCGACCTAGGACTGGAGTCGGCTCAAACCCGAGAACGTTACGGGAATCATTTATGGTGCCAGCAAGCACTGTTAGCGCGGCGGTTGGTCGAGGCAGGGGCTGCCTTTGTCACGCTCGATCTGAGTTACCATACTGCGAGCGGCACGTGGGATAACCATGGGGACAACATTCCACCCTACGGTGGAATCTCGAAAGGGCTCAAGCCTTTATTGCCATTGTTCGATCATTTGTTGACAACGCTAGTCAGCGACTTGGAAGAACGAGGGAAACTCGACGATACCTTGGTCATCGCGATGGGAGAGTTTGGTCGAACGCCTATGATGGGGACCCAAGGGAGTACCGATGGACGAGACCATTGGCCCAATGTGATGTCGATGGCGATGGCAGGAGGCGGACTGCGTCATGGGCAAGTCATCGGTTCCAGCGATAAAGAAGGTGGCGCGGTTCGCGAGCGTGCGATCAAGCCTAGCGATTTGGCGGCAACGATCTACCGCTACTTTGGTGTTCCCCGTGAGACGCAGTATGTCGACGGATCAGGCCGTCCGCGAAGCGTTGTCGATCAAGGTACACCGATCACCGAGTTAGGGCTTTAGCCAATTGGGTTGGAATGATCTGAGGGTTGCGGTCGCTGGGCAACAGCTATTGTTCGTTCCCCTGCTTGAGTAGGTTTAAAACTACCGGTACCGGTCGAGGGCCTACGGCATCGCTGGGGCGATTTGCGGTGGATAGTTCCGACTTGGCGTTTCTTAGCCACATGGATGAGCTCCCTCCACCATCGAGATTTATTCCGTCCTCGCATTGATATTCCAGTAGCAGTCGAGCCAACTCCTCTTCGCTCACCCCTTCGCTGTACCCGTTCTGACGGCCATCGACCACAATCCATACCAGGGTGCGATGATCCGAGGTTATTCCAGCTGCGGTTCGGGGGTGTCTGACGTCGCTCGCTTCGACCAATATCTTGCCATCGGCAAGGATTCCGCGAAAGCCGGACACAGCCCATTTGGCATTGGGAGCCATCTGATTCAGTCTTTCCTCCGACGCGATTTGGCCGATGAATACTTTTTCCGATTCATCCATCCATAGCGACCAGTAGCCAGCTTGGGGTTTGCTGATGATCTGCTCGCCATTTTGTACCCAGCCCAGAATGTTGGCCCATCCTCCAGCGATATATCCAGGCTTTTTTCCTGTCACCGGGTCAGGCAACATCTCCCATGCGGACGTGTTGATAGCTGCAACCGCCTTGGCATCCGTTGCTAACTGATTGGGCGGCGTGAGCATCGCCTCGGCGGGTCCATCACCGTCCGGATCCATGCCTGGCGAAACGCGAAACGACAAGCCCTCGGTGCGCAGGTTTATGGTGATCACATGGATATGAAGGGGCCTAGGTTCCTGCCGCACACTATGAGTATACAAAACCCCCCGCGGGAGTTGCCAGCCACTAGCTTCCTGACTGACCGCATCCTCGACGGATATTGTTAACTCAAATACGGAAAGTAGGATAACAGCAACCGACTTCAGGATACGTGAAACATAGATCCGCCGTGTCGCTCGCTGAAAACCATGCCACAGCATCGGTTCGTTCCAATCCATAACCAAGTTCCCTCGCGGACTAGGTAAACGGTGATTAGTCCGTTGTGATATCATGGGATCCCCGTTTGATAATATCATTTCATATAGTTTAAGCAAAAAGGATCACGAATCATGCCTCGACCAATCGTATTTTTGGGAATAGTCGTATGCATACTTGTCGGCAACTCTGGAATGGTACTGGTGAATGCCCAAGATTCTACGAAAAGTGGGAGTCGCGTTGAACCAGATGTAGCCATGGTGAACCAATTCATCAAGCAATTTGAGCCGGCGGAGCTGAGCAAGGAGACGACGGAAAAGATCAAGGAAGTTTTTGGTAAGGCTGCCAAGGAAGTTGTAGCCAAACGGAAGCAAGCAGCAGTGACCCCACAGATGCTGAAGAAACGCAACGAAGCGGCTAAACAGGCTCGCGACGAGGGCAAGAAGCCGAAGGAGGTTCGCGAAATTGGCTTGAATGCTCTCGAAGGAACCGAGGAACAGAAGAAGGTAGTTGTGGAAACGGAAGAGATGCTTTCCAGAGCGCGCGTGGAGGTTGGTAAGCTTCTCACCGACGAACAAAAAAGCAAATTACCTAAGCAGCTTCAGACGAATCTCAAGGAGCCCTCGCCTCCGAAGAAACAAAAATAATCGGACGACCTATAAAACGGTTTCCACCTGAAGGATCGCTCCATTCAGGTAGACAAACTCACTCGGGATTCAGAGTGCGGGAATTTTTTCCTCCGTATTTCGATTTGCTCCAAGCCAGCTGGAGTCTCATTGTTTACCGCGGCTTTGCTTGTTTGGAGTATTGCCGCGGTCTTTATCCGAATTGTCGGACTAATTGTACGCGAACTCAGTCTCGAGGCGCGTAGTGCTTATACGATCCTTCCGTTCTCCGTGGTCGTTCTCGATGGCTTGCTCGAGGATCTCGCTTTTGCTCGACGATATCAATGTCTCAGTGTTGGGATCAATGTCTCAGTGTTGGGGGCTATTCCGATTTCGATTTGTTCCGATTCGCGTGGCGACCTGTGCCGTCTCCTTGGTCGAGGATTCCACCGGCAGGGTTGAGTTTGGCGAGCACCGTAGCGAGTTTCGATCGTGACGCGAGGGCTTGATCGGATTCCTCCCCCGATCCCACCGTTCTCTCTGAAAAGGGAGCATCGGACATATCGTAAAGTTGCCCATCCTGAGTGAGCTTGAAATCGGCATCGCGAACGTACCACATTCGGGCCAATTGATTGAATACCCATTCCCTGGGTGAGCCCTCCAATCCTTGCAGTTGCGGTGCAAAGCTATGGCCGTCGAAGGTGGTATCTTTCGGAAGTGAAGTGCCGATCAATTCTGCAAACGTGGGCAGAAAATCGGTGGAGTCAATGAGTTCATCGGATAACTTGCCGTTAGGTGCTGTACCTCGCCAATTAACGATCAAGGGAACCAGCCCCCCACCTTCGAGCATCGTTCCTTTCATGCCGGAAACGTTTCGGCCTCCAATGGTCGAGCGCGCGTTGGAAGTGTTCGCTGATCCGTTATCCCCCATGAACACAATGAGGGTCCTCTCTCGCAGATTCATCGCTTCGATATCCCGGACGAGTTTGCCCACGAGTTTATCCATGTAAGCGACATTGTCGCCGAAAAGATCCTTGCTGTTCGGATCGCTATCTGGAGTTGGCTGAATGTCTCCGTGGACATGCGATAACGAGTAATAAAGAAAGAAGGGCTCAGACTGATGTTGGCGAATGAACTTGACCGCATGTTCGTGCATCAAATCCGGCATGTATTGAGTCTTGCCGAGCGTTTTTTCTTTCCCCTGGATGGTGTATTGGATCGGTTTTTCTGGTTTGCTGTTCCAGTAAACGCCGCTCCCCTTGAATCGAAGAACGTCATCGAACCCTGCCTCGGATGGTTCGCCAGGGAGTTGTCCCCATTTTCCGATCGCAGACGTGGCATACCCTGCATCTTTGAAAATGCGAGCTAAACGAAGTTCCTGCATTGGCAGGACTCGGCAAGCGTCTTGGTTGGTAGCGCCAGTACGGAATGCATAACGGCCGGACATGATCAGCGCGCGAGAGGGACCGCACAGAGACGCTGTGAAGCTTTTTGTGAAACGGACCCCAGACGCCGCGAGAGCATCGATGTTTGGAGTTTTGAACTGATCCGAGCCATAGCATCCAACGTTCCCGATCCCGAGATCATCCGCCAGGATGAAAACGATGTTCGGCTTGGTAACCTCCGCCAACGCCAGTGCCGGTGATATCGCAAAACACGCGATTAGGATCGAGAGTAAGGTACTTGGTTTCATGTGGATGAGAATGCGTATAGGTGAATTTAAATAAAAACCACGTGATGTTATGGCTTACCCTGAGCGAGAAACTCTTCACGTGTTAAAAAGCCGTCTTGGTCGGTATCCCACTTGGTGAAACGGTTGTCTGCCGCTTTCGGATCGGTTTGTAGAGATTTGTACTGGTCTCGAGAAATTCTGCCGGTTTTATTTTTGTCTAGCCTGTCAAATCGAGAGACGCGATCACCTAATGACGGCGCTGTGGATGGGTTTGCCGATTCGGCTTTTGCATCATTGGTATTTCGATTCGAGGTAGACGCATCGGGACCAGCCACCGGGATATATTTTTCAAGCGAGTTGATCAACTCCCTATGCTCAGGTTTGTTGGCTAGATTTTCAGTCTCCGATGGATCGTTTTCTTCATCGTAAAGTTCGGTCGCGACGATCCTTGGACTGGCTCGATCTTTCCAATAGGTTGCCCGCCATCGTTTGGTACGAATGCTATAGCCCATTACGGCGAGCCCGGACTCTGGATCCTTGCGAGGATACTGACTGATCGCGACGTCGTTGGATTCAGTGGTTGGGTCGTTGATGAACTTGCAAAGGCTCTTTCCCGCAAGGTTTTGGGGCGATTGCAAACCGCACAGTTCGGACAAGGTCGGGTAGACATCGATGAACTCGACTGGAGACTTGCAATGTTGGCCTGCCGATTTTTGGTGAGGGACACGGATCAGAAGAGGGGCACGTGTCGCTAACTCAAAGTTGGTATGTTTGTGCCATAAACCATGGTCGCCAAGCTGCCATCCATGATCGCCCCAAAGGACGACGATGGTGTTTTCCGAGAGCCCCTCGCGTTCTAGGGCATCCAAAACACGACCTATCTGGGCGTCGACATAGCTAATGCATGCGTAGTAGCCATGGCGCAGCTGTCTAGCAAAGTCCTCCGGGATCGGATTTTCCTCAGGTACTCCTGGGTAATTGTGCAACTCACCGTTGTTGTGTCCGGCGAAATCCGGGCATCCAGCGGGCAAGTGGTCTATTGCAGGAGCGGGTATCGAATCTGGATCGTAGAGATCCCAATATTTTTTGGGGGCAACGAAGGGTAAATGGGGTTTCAGAAATCCCACAGCAAGGAAGAACGGGGTGCCTTGCTCCTTGAGTTTCTTGAGTCGTCGTTCCGCCTCTGCCGCTGTGGCGCCATCCGGGAGTTGTTCTTCGTTCTTCGGGCTGACTTCAAAGGCAGGACCTTTTTTGGCTTCTTGATTCTTCGAAGCGTTCGATCGCTCCACGATCGGATGGGCAAACTCTTCGGTGTTGACATCGTGTCGTGTAACGATTCGCTTGCTCCAATCCAACGGGTCCGTATCGACCGATCGACCTTTGGGGTACCAGTGAGGTTCGCTCCACGAACGGCCGTCTTCATAGCCGCTATGGTAGATTTTGCTCAATGCTGAGGTGTGGTAGCCGTTTGATTTGAAGAGCTGTGGCAAGGTGACACAATCGGGTTGAGCGGTCCGAAAATGAGTCTTCAAGTCCCAAACTTTAGTAGTGTCAGGACGCAGTCCTGTCATCATGGCAGTGCGAGAAGGACTGCAGACTGCCTGCTGGCAATACGCTCGATCGAACACGACACTCCGCGCTGCGAGGCGGTCCAGGTTGGGTGTCTTTATGATCGAATTACCATAGCAACCCATCTCTGGTCGCAGGTCGTCTACCGCAATAAACAGAACATTCCACCTTTCATCGGCGGCAACAAATCGTGACAGGGAACACCAAAGAACCAACGCAAAAAACATTTTGTATCGCGTGAGAAGCATGTTGTTTCTTTCGATTTCGGGGCGGAACCACCGAAGGAACGATTGTTCGACAGCGACTGAAGTTAAACCCGCATCGCTTGTCTAAAGATTTGTCTGACTATCGAATCTTTTGGTCGGGAAGTTCCGGTTTTATTCCAGCATCGATTGGCATGCGATCATTTTCTGGCGTGAGTCCAACATTCTTCATGGCATCGAGCAGTTCGGTTTGCATCCGCTGAACGACTGACGCATATTCAGGATCAGCGGCCAGATTGTGGCTCTCCTCCGGATCCCGCTCGATGTTGTAGAGTTCACTCATGTGTCGGTCCGGTGTCCCATCGCCATTTGGGTAATGGGTATATTTCCAAGAAGTCGTTCGAACGCATCGTACGTTCGGGGTATATGGAAACTGCTTCTCGTAGTTGTAATAGTACAGCCACGAATTTCGCCAACTCGTATCGCCATGCTGAACCAACTTCTTCCATGATCGACCGTGGATGTTTTGTAGCGGAGCGGCTCCGACGAGGTCGAGCAGGCTAGGTGCTATGTCGACCGTGAGAACTTGTTGATCGATTACCTTGGGGGTTGTTGGAGAAGTTAGTCGAGGGAATCGTACTATCTGTACAATCCGAATGCTGGGTTCATGGGAGGTTCGTTTATCAACCATCCCGTGTTCGCCATTGAGCAGTCCGTTATCACTCATAAAGACGATGATGGTGTTGTCCAGTTCTCCGCGCTGTCGCAACAGCTCGTAAAGCCTTCCGACGCTGTCGTCGACCGAAAGGATGGTACTCCAATAAGCCCGCGTCATGGCTTCGAAGTCCTTCACTCCCTCCGGTGATTCGTCAGGGAACTTCTTTCGCCAATCGAAGAGAGGGCCGTAAATCCCATGCCACGTAGAACGTCGTTCGGCAATCCATTTCGGTTTGTCGTCGATGGAAAATGCAGATTGCGGGTAGGTTACTTTTACATCCGAAAACGCCTGTGCGTACTTGGGTTCGGGCGTGTAAAAGCTGTGTGGTGCTTTATGGCCGATCATTAGCAGCCACGGTTTTCCCTCATGGGGGCGTTGTATCCATTCTTCCGCCATGTCGGTAACCGCGGTGGTGTAATATGTCTTGACGATTTCCCGGCGTTGACCATTGATATGGAATTCGGTATCGAAGTACTTGCCCTGCCCTTTATGGGTGACGAACCAATCGAATCCCGGACGAGGCTCATCGTTTTCCTCACCCATATGCCATTTGCCAATGTACGCTGTCTCGTAGCCCGACTCCTGGAGGGCTTTTGGAAAGCTTTTCAGTTGCGTCGGATACTCAGTGAAGTTGTTGACAACTCCGTGGGCATGCGCGTAGAGACCGCTGAGGATACTGGCCCGACTCGGTGAGCAAAGCGAGGTCGTGCAAAACGCGTTTTTGAAGTAAACCCCTTCATGACCGAGTCGATCAATGTGAGGCGTTTTGAGCTGCGGGTGACCTGCAACACCTAGTGCATCCCATCGCTGATCGTCCGTTAGTATGAAAAGGATATTAGGGCGGATCGTTTCGTCGGCATTCAGCGTGGTGCCACGGAAAAGTTGCAATAATAGAGCCAATGCTACTAACGCAACCTTCGAAATCGATTGCTCACATCGCATGTCGAAAAACATTTTTTATCCTTAACTGATGGCGAAAACCGATGGCCAACACCGATGGCGAAGTCACGTTGCCACTGAGTAAAAGCGGCTGAATCTCGAGCATTGCTTTGGACGCCGACTAATCAAGGAGTCGGACCAAAGTCCGTTCAAAGTCCCCGATGTCTACCAATATATTGGAATCCCCGACGGCTGTGTCGCCATGGAGCCATCGTTTCCCTACTGGTTTTGCAAGATGAAGATGAAATTCCAGCTCGGCTGCATTGGCTAGTCGTGTGAATAGGCTTAACACGCGGTAGGGTGTGGTTATCTCAAGAATCTTGGTTCCAGGTCGGCAAAAGCAGAGATTGGCCAATCCGGCCCCATGTGGTGCAACAATGATTTCTGCGGAGCGGAACGCTGAGATCTGGTCCAGCATCGTCAGGTCTTCCATGGTGAGAATCTTAAAATCATGGGATCTCAACATCTCAATGAGAGCGGGCTCGTTCTCGATGCGACGGACTCGAGATCGCTTCCTCGAAACGTAGATTTTGGTTGAAGGCGACTCCGCATTCGTCGCGTGGTTGCATGAAAAACCATTTTGGATTGACTGCACTCGCGACGGTGTGACCGATTGACCTTGCCACGCCACCGCGAGGATGCGATCCGAAGTGATGTGGCTGGATCGCTGTGCCGCGATGATCTTTTTAGGATCTATGCCCAAGGCACGGACGGTTTCACGTTGGAACGCGTGGTCTTGAGGAATGAAATAGTGATCGATCGGCAACCCCATTGCTTGAAGCTCGGCGAACTTTGGGACAATATCGATGAGCCAGTGATAATAATTATGGGATGCGAAACCTGTTAGCAACGCGAGCGTCCCGGGAACGTATTGAGGAGATGAAAGCTGTTTTCGTTTCAGTGGATTTCCTGGCACCTCGGAGTTAAAGTCCAAACCAGAAAAGCCCGCGACGAGACGATTGTTTTGATCGATGATCGCACCATCACGGTGAAGTACCCTTCCACCGTTGATGCTGGCAATCAACGCCGATGACGAAGTCTCGTCTGAGCACAGAACCTCTTGCCACCAGCGGTCTACCCCAGCGGTAGTCAGTCCCTCTGCAATTAGTTGGTCGAGGTAACGAAGGTTGCCAGTGATCGTTTGGGGGCACCGTGGGGGTGCAGCGGCCAGTAAATGCTGCACTGCAGAGTCGACGGCGTCTTCACTCTCGATGAGTGAGTGGCGTGTCGCGTCCAAACTGACCACACCTCGCGGTATTAGCAGAGGGTTGCCTCCACGAAGCATTCGATCCAGCAAGGGTTCGACACGATTTTTCCAAAGTCGGCTCAATTGACTCATCGGTTGCTCCAAATCGCTTTTTAACCCAATTTCGGTTGGTCGATAGCGACCAATTGTCCTCCAAAGGTATTCAACGGGGCGGGTTTCCGATGGGGCGGACAGCCTGGAAAAGGATTTGTAGTGTGATCGGTATCGGATAGAAAAGAACGCTGACGATTACTAGACGCCTAACGTATCCGCATTGGATCGGTCTGTGTATCGTCGGAGAGGATTTTTTGGGGATAGGGCGGGAAGTAATAATAGTCGCATTACCTTTTATAGAGGATCGTCATGAACGAAACGCTGATTCGTTGGCTAGAGGAGCGAGAGATCGCCGACGTACGTTCACGCAATCTGGAATTGGCCAAGGCATTTGCGATGGTCGTGAAGTCTACAGACCAGGTATTCGATTTGGGATGTGGAACTATGTCCAATTTTCGATACCTTGATCCGTTGCTAAGCATGAATCAAAACTGGATCGGAGTCGACCACGATCCAGGAATGTTACGTCGCTCCGAACCTTTGGTGCCGCGAACGCGAGTTCAGCTTCGGGAGATGAACCTTGCAACGGGTGTAAGAACCTTACCGCAAGGCCCAGGGTGCGCATTCACTGCCTCGGCGTTTTTAGACTTGGTTTCAAAAGAATGGATAGACCAGTTCGCGGCTCATTGCAAGGACTCTCCGATATTGATCGCGATGAGTACGGCCGGGCAACCGGAATGGTCGCCGATCCACGAGTTGGACGAGCCTATTCGCCTGAGAATTAAGTCGCATCAAAACAGCGATCATGGATTTGGGCCTTCTCTCGGCGCGGATGCTGCGTGCTACTTAGTTGACCAATTGCGACACTACGGCTGTCGGGTAATCGTGCGCGAGACCAACTGGATATTGGACTCGCGAGATGGGACGCTCTTGTCGATGATGATCGATGGAATCGAGAGACGTGTGCAATCGGTTCAGGATCCAGTCGACGCTCAAGTGTGGGCGGATCGGCGTCGATTGGAATTGCTCAAGGCAGAACTGCGACTCACTGTGAGGCATCTGGATCTGCTATCCATCCCTTGAGCGGTCACTGTACTGGTGGAACTCGATCGACAGATGGAGAAGGGTATTGCATGACCGATGGATTGAACCTAGCGATGTGGGACCCAACGCTTGATTAGGAGTCATTATCCCAGGAATCGGATCCCCAGGAATCACCGCCTTCCGATCCGGATCCGGTTCCGGTTCCATCGTCGAGCTTCCACGATATGTACGTAACAATACAGACAAGACCTAAAAGTAGCGACCATCGATCTACTGCGTGTAAGGACTCGTACCATTTCACGATTAAATCGATAATTGGATCATTTGCCATGGATTCAAGGTCTTAAAGTTGAGTTGCGTTTTTGTCTTGCTGCAAACCTAGGTCGAGAAAAAGGCGAGTTCTGGCGCTGGAGCTTGGAGGAAAGGGACGGGAACGAAATCAATACTGGTTTTTGATGGCTGTAGCATCTTTAGCGATTAGGCGGACAAGGCTCTCGTGTTGGTGTTCGACGCAATGTTGGTCCGCCATCGGCCTCGTGCGGTTGGGGCCACGACTGGCGGCTACGCATCGCGCCGACCCTATCCTCTTATTGGTTGGGGCGAAGCCCCAACCGATGTATGTGGACGCGTTGAGCGTAGCGAGGTAGCTGCCAATTGCTGCCCCCACCGGGACAAGCCTCGGTGGAAGGCCGGAACCGTGCGGATGTAGAGCGCAAGTTATCGCAATGTTGGGCCTCCATCGGCCTTGTGCCGGTGGAGCCATGACTGGCAGCTACGCTTCTCGCCTACCTTAACTTCTTATTGGTTGGGGCGTCGCCCCAACCGATGTATGTGGACGCGTTGGGCGTAGCGAGGTAACTGCCAATTGCTGCCCCCACCGGGACAAGCCCAGTGGAAGGCCGGAGCCGTGCGGATGTACAGCGCAAGTTATCGCAATGTTGGGCC
>CAITIE010000139.1 GCA_903892355.1 uncultured Pirellula sp.
AATTCCTGGGTAGCACTCATTCCGCAGCTCCTTCCGGCTTCGACCTCATCGTATCGTCCAACGTAGATTTCGACGATGCTACCCTGCTGGATGTGACCCTGCTGGATGTGACCCTGCTGGATGTGACCCTGCTGAGGGATTGCACGTAATGCACGAGATCCCAAATTTCGTCATCGGTAAGCCCCGGATTGCCGTTGATAGCTCGCGCTATGGGTGGCATAGGAGTCCCTTCGATCCCTAGAACCAGCCGCCGAAATAGGTCTTGGCGATTTCCTCCGCCATGGAACGCCCCCCACGCCAAATTGCGTGGTTTGTCGATCACTGGTTTGAGTGCACCGAACGGTTTCATCTCTTTCCAATCCGATTTCTTCTTAGGATCGATACCAGCCAACAGCGTCCAATCCTTGGTCCAATCGTCGAAGTCTTGCGAGTTCCCGTCGCCTGCACCGCTTGGCCCATGGCATTTGGCACACGCAGTCAGTTCGCTACGGAACCACTCCTCACCTCGTTTAGCGGACTCTTCAAACTGCGCAGGGGTGAGTTCGGGCGGGTTTGGAATCGGCAGTACTTTGGTTTCCGCTGAGGCCCAATTGGCGACGACGAGTCGCACCACCTCGATCGCTGACTCATCGTCTGGATTGAGTTGGGATTCGCCCCGAGCATGCTTGGCGATCAGCCGCCGTTCGACTTCTCCGCGAATCGACAGGAACCGTACGTACTCCACCAGGGACTCGATATCGTTTTGGAATTCTTTCGAGAGTTCCAATGCTGCAAACGAGGGCATCGACGTACCTGGAATACCATCATGAAGCGTGCGAACCAAATCGGCTCGCGTCGGCTTGACTCCAGTGGGAGTTGATTTGAATTTGAACGTACCCCGACGGAAATCACGCGGGTAAGGAGCTAGCATCGATGCAGCCAAACCTCTGCCATCACCGGTGATGCCATGGCATGGAACGCAATGCTTGCGGTATAGTCCCCGCTCGATTCTGTCGTTACCACGACCGACGGGTCCCGCCGAGCGTTCCACATCGTCCATCCGAACGACCTCATTCGCGCCGGCCGCACCAACCAACAAATCGCTGGGCCATATCGGCGAATCCGCCGTACCGAACCAACGTTCGGCTAGGGCAGCCGCCCGTATCGATGATTCCTTGGATGCGGCATGGTCCTCGTCGCCTTGTTCGCGATGAAGGCTCACCGCGTGCAGTTCGTTCGGTCGATACTCGATTTTCGCGGATCCGCAGCCAGCCACAAAGAAGGTCAAAAGAATGACCGTCGTCTGGGGCAACAAAGTAAGGAGTCTCTGCGGAGTCGTGTTCAAGATCACCGGGGGCACACGCGTGCCATGGCATGGGGTTTTGGAAGTAGCGAACCAAGTCATTGCAGGTAGTCAGGTTTCTAGTAAGGAAACCGAAAGATCGGCTAGTTTCCCACAGGCGATCTACTTTTCGCAGTGGACAAAATGACGCACTCGGGAATCGTCACCGACCTTCGCGTGTACCAAGCCGACGAAGTCTCAACCGAACGGGTATTGCTTGCAATATTCATAGACTGCCATGGTTGTCGCGGTGGCAACGTTATAGCTAAAGGGTTGGCCGTAGACGGGGATTTCGACGACGGCGTCTAGAAAACCAAGCTCTTCTTCGCTCAACCCCTCCCTTTCGGCGCCGACAATGAGAGCGGTTTTTCGTTGGAACTGGTATTCAAAGAGGGAGTGCGAGTTTGTCGTCTGTTCCAATCCAACCAAAGTAAACCCGTCTTCTCGGAGTTGCTTAAGGACGGGAGGCAGGCTTCTGCGGAGGGTGATCGAGACAAAGTCGGCTGCGTCTCGGGCGATTTCACGATCCACTTTTCCTGCCCCGCACTGGATCAAATTTTGGATGCCGGCGCAACCGCATAGGCGAACGATACGGCTAAGGTTCACGTTGCTCCGCATGGGAGCGAGGGCCAAAACGATCTCGCGGGGGCGTTCTAGCGAGGTCGGCGGTTTATGCCGGATATGTTCGAAGCGTCGCACAGTGATTACTTCGGAGATTACTTAGGATAATGGGATTACTTAGGATAATGGATTCTTTGAGGCCATCGGTTGCTTGGGTGGGCTGAATCGAAGCGATGGCTGGCGAGCGAATAAGGCGAATGCGGTCCTAGTGACGGTGGTTCAGGACAGCAGGGCTGTTTCGATACGATCGAGGATTGAACGCAGAAACTCGCGATCTTCGGAGGGGCGGCTCGGAGCATTAGGGTGAATGGCATCGCTGGCGATCACGCCTCTCATGGCGAGCATCATCGCAGCGTTGTGTTTGTAGGCTGGGACCGGCGGGCGAAACGCGTATCCACCTAAAAGTTGCAAGGCATCGTTGAGTTCGTAGAACCGCCGATCGCCATCGAGCCAGTACTGATCCCGTCGCGCGAAAGCTTCTGGGTAGAACGCGGAAAGCCCCAGCAGGTAATCGCTTCCCCACTGAACCATATCGATGGCGAGGTCATTCCCGGTGTAGATTCGAAAATCGGTGCGGCAAGCATCGCGGAGACTAAGTCTCGCCCATTCCAATTCGCGCGACAGAGAGGAATGCTTTATCCCGATTAATTGAGGGATTTGAAGGAGTTCCTGGAACACCGCAATCGAATAGATCGCCCCAAACGGGGCGAACATCTTGCCGAGTTCGAATCCTAGGAATCGGTCGCAGTTACAGCCGATCGACCGGTAGATATCGATAATCTCGGTGTCGGAAAGGCGGATGAGGTCACTGCATTGGAAGATGATCGGGGTTCCCCCCGCCGCGGTGATCCTATCCGTCTCTTTTTGGTAGTTGTTCAAACAATCCCCCGCTAAGTCCTCGACGAATGCGCCGGCGACGAACGGCCGACCACTGGCCCGAAGGGACACAAAATCCAGGACCTCGTGCCGCAGGGACAATGAAAGCAGGTTCGCGAATCCCGTATCCATGTTGATCGCGGGGGTGAGGCCGCATCCCCACGTCCCCTCCAGAACCCGTTCAAAAGACTCGAAATCGATCTTCGCAACTGGCTTCCATGGAAGGTATGCCGCCGAAATAGCTTCAATTTTCCGTTGGAATCGAATAGGAGGGATCGGCGTAGACATGGTTCCTCGGTTCATGCGTCAAGCGTTCGAAGGGGTCGCATTCTGGACGAGCGGCAGGAGCGACCGCCCTGAACGCCAGCAATGCGAGTTGCTCAGTTCTAGGTATTCCTGCCTTGGTTCGCAAGCAACCGACAAGCTACCGCCAAAAACCCACCCCCAGAGGGGTTAATCTTGTTAAACGA
Organism: uncultured Pirellula sp.; assembly: GCA_903892355.1. Classification (GTDB taxonomy): domain Bacteria; phylum Planctomycetota; class Planctomycetia; order Pirellulales; family Pirellulaceae; genus JBKCUI01. Next base: position 3,289 of record CAITIE010000139.1, read on the forward strand.
GGCAAGATAATCCTAAAAAAAGTTAAAATAGGAGGTGCTAGACCTTAACTTATAACTAAACTTTGCGGCTTGGGTTCCCTTTGCGGATTCCGTAGGGAACGGTTAACCATCAAGAAGTCGCGTCAACGCTTCCACTCCGAAGAGTGGAGTCAGGCCAGCCCGGGGGGGCATTGGGCCAAGGATGTACGGCGCGAATGTAGGTGTACCCTTACTGTTTTTGGAGAGATTCGAATGCGTCGTATTTTGGTTGCTTTGACGGTTGTTGCCTGTGCCGTTGTTTCTTCGTCCAATGCTTCGGCTGGATTGTTCCATCGCAAGAGTGACTGCTGTGCACCAGCAGCTTCAGCTTGTGACGTTGCTCCAGCTCCATGTGCAGCACCAGCTCCTGCTTGTGATTCGGCTTGTGCACCAGCTCCAAAGCGAGTTGGCTTGATCGCTCGTTTGCATGCAAAGAAGGCTGCTAAGTGCGCCGGCGCTGCTGCATCCTGCTGCGAACCAGCACCAGCTCCATGTGCAGCTCCTGCACCAGCACCATGTGCTGCTCCAGCTCCTTGTGCGGCTCCTGCACCAGCATGCGACGCAGCTCCAGCTTGCGGTTGCGAAGCTGACCCATGTGCAAAGAAGTCCCGTCCAAAGTTGCTTGCTAACCTCATGGCAAAGCACCGAGCCAAGAAGGCTTCTTGCGGCGCTGCAGCAGCTCCAAGCTGCGGTTGCGAAGCTGCTCCAGCTGCTGACTGCGGTTGCAACTAAGCTAAACGCGATCTGTTGATCGTTAAAATACTCAAAAGGCCTTGGTGAATCACCAGGGCCTTTTTTGTTTTACGCGTGAGCATCCGAGAAATCGCTAGGGAAACACCGTTGACTTCGACCCTAGAAACTCAGCGGTTTCGCTCCAAAAACTCAGCGGTTTCGCTCCAAAAACATCGATAAGTAGCTCTGTTTTTCTACGGTATCCAGTCCCAACCGAGTTGCGATCGCTTCGATATCTCGGCGAGCCGCGACGAGTTCCTGTTCGTTATCGACTACGCGTTCAACCTCGGCAAACGTACCTATCCCATCCACGCGATCGATCGTCACGGCAACCGCAGCGTGCAACGCGGTTACTCGAAACGTTTCGCGTGTCTTCCTGACGGTTGCAACGACCTCAAAACCTAGGGATTTCCAGATGCGAAGCCAAGGTTCGAATGTTTCCACAGCGAGGGGGACTTCGAGCTCCGGCCTCATTTTCAAGGTTCCTTCGAGCCTGGGCCCTTTGTAGGTGAGAAACAGTTGCCCGTTTAGGTTGCGGAGCCGGAGCGCTTCGTCGGTGACTCGAAAGTCGCGAGCAGGGTGCCGCAGGTAGGTATCACAGTGGGATTCGACTCCCAGTGCCACTGCGTGTGCTTCCCTCAATCGGCCGCGCAGGTGCTCCTCGTCAGCAACGCGATACTTCCCTTCGATTTCCATCGGAAAGGATTTGTCCTCCGGGAAGGACTTGTCCATCGGCAACCCGTTCGCTGCGGTCATGGTTTTTTCTCCGCGGAATCGCTTTCGCTGAAACAATCCACGTTGGCGGATTGGGGATTTGCGTTCGACTGTCGGGAGATGCACCACGCGCTCGGATGCTGCGTCAACCCAATGTGTGGATAGTAGGTCTGCGATTTTGGGGCAGAAAGCAGTATCAAAGTCGTCTTCAACCCAGCCCTTTGGTGAGTTTGTCGAATCAATTCACGGCCGATTTTCTGTCCATGGTACCTTTGGTCGACGGCCAAGTCCGACAAATACGTGCAGTAGTGAAAGTCGGTGATAGCTCGAGAAACGCCCACCAGCAAACCGTTGTGATCGCGTGCGGTGATGACCAGATCTGCGTTTCGAAGCATCCCTTCCATCGTTTCCGGATCGGCGACCGGGCGCCGCTCCGCGAGGGTCGATCGGATTAAACAATCGACGAACTCGGAAACCGATAGATCAGCTTCGTGGTTGTAGGTAATCATGAATCGGAAATGGTTGGTACCCAAGTTCCATGGAATCCGTACGGTACACGCCCAGGGAGTTTAACCTTAGCCACGGGTTGGGGACTGAATGACTTCGCGTCGAAAATCCACAGCTCGCTCCTTCCGGTAATCGTAAGGTAGACGAACGACAATAACCATCCTGAATCCTCATCCTTGCTGGAGGGAACCGGGACAAAGATACCTTCACCACAGTGGACACCATTCTCCATTTGGATCATTGAGGCGTGTCCATCTCGCAGATCCAATTTCTTGAATCCGTGGAAGAACTCATCATCGCCGAGTCCAAAGAATCCGTATCGGTTGGGTGCCCCGGTGTAGGCTTCATTGATTCTCGGAAACTCTGCGGGTACCTCATCGAGTAACTCCTCGCGAACTCTTCCTGAGTCGAGGTCGAACACCCAACGGTACGGGACAGCTTGGTCCGACGCTGTGGCATCGTCCGAATCACCAAAGTTAAGACTGCCAGGGAATTGCTCGTAGCGGCATCCGACGAGTTCGATCTGGCCCAACGGTTTTTGCGCGGTATCGGACGGAGCATTGTGGGACTCGAACGCGTTGAGCAGGTGAAATACAAAACACGTCGTCGCCTCAAAGAATCGGACTTGCGTGGGATCTTTCCGAGAAACTACTGCAAATCGCGTCGGAGCAGACTGGTCGAAATGCCAAGGCACGACACCGCTTAGGAGTCGGCTGACTTCGAACCTTAAGGGGCAGATTGGAAAGATCGCGTAGTTCTCGGTGATGGCGAAATCATGAACCATCGTCGGTTTATCGATAGGGATCTTCGTCGTGCGTACCCATGCCCCGGTCCTATCGATTTCGCTCATCATCAGGATGGGTTCATTCGGAACATAACCGAAGGTAACCATTTCGCCCGTTTTGGGATCGATTTTCGGGTGGGCTGTAAAGGGGTGGGTGACTTTCCCAGAAAAGTCCGTCGGCCCCACGGTTTCGAGATTTTTCAATTGGAGTTCGTACGGTAATCCTGCTTCCCAAAGGGCCAGGAGGCGATTGCCATGGAAGACGACCGAGGTGTTTGCACTGTTTTTATAGGGATTCAATCCGGCGAGCGCCAACGCGACATCGGGTGGCTCAAGCAATCCTCGGTAGAGCGCGCGCCCTGCTCTCTTTTCTTTGAGGAAACCCTCGGTAGCAACGTAACGATTTTGGTAATGCACCCCATCGTCGGTGAACGACACTGCGTGCAGCATTCCATCCCCATCAAACCAGTGGTACTTTCCTTTCGGGTGGAATTGAGGGTTGGGACCGTTTCGGACGAGCATCCCACGGAGGGTCTTTGGAATTTCCCCCTCGACGGGCAAGTTTGGAACATTGAGTTCGCGGTCCACGGGCGCAAAATTCCCTTGGAGGAAGCGGCTCGAGGTGTTCCGATCAGCCGTATTCTCCTGTTCCTCCCAATTGTTATCGATCGTTTCGGCAAAGCTGAGTCCGGAGCGGGGGTGAAACCACGCCGCTGCCGCGATGGAGGCTTGAGCCAAGAAAACGCGCCGCATTGGAATCATCGAATAAACTCCCTGGAACGTGAAATTCAATCCAAGCTTCTAAATCGCCCGCCGAATAAGACGCAACCTAATTAGTGAAACCAAGGATTCATTGAGGCGAATTACGTGTTGTCTCTTTCGGAGGTAGATGTATCGTTTCAGCTTTACGGATGGTTGGCAACAGCCGATCCAGGGAAAAGAGGCCAACGTCCGACGCTGCTAATGATTGGCCTTATTTTAGTAAGTTTGGTCGTGACCGCTCCTTGCCGACCATGGTGTCCGCGACTAAAACCGTCTCACCTTCGATTCCTTGTATAGCGATAGAGCAGATATGGTTTTTTGGCGAAAAAAGAGAGCCGACACGTCCGAACCGACGCACCCACAATCCGCGTCGACGGAAACGGTACCGACAAATCGCGTGGCAGACGACTCCAAAAATGGGCCGAGCGAGGCCAAAGGCGAATCCCCCCAGCAAGATGGTCGGGCTGGCAGCAACTCCGCCGAGTCGACGGACTCAACGCACGCGAAAAAAGTGGGTTGGTTTCGAGGATTTTTGAAGAAGACCAACGACGTCTTCAACACTGACATTCGCGATCTTTGGAAATCCGAAGGGCGATTGGTCGATGACGAGTTCTTGTCGGATCTTTATGCAATCCTGGTCCGCACCGACATGGGACCGAGTATGGCGACAAGCATTCGGGACTCGATTCGAGATCAATACCGCGGCCGCAAGGTTCAGCAATCGGAAATCCTCGCTGTCATTCGCGAGCGTGTGGCGCAATCTCTCAAGGATCGCGGGGGGAGTTTGAAGCTGGCAGCCGAGAAGCCTACCGTGATCTTGGTGGTGGGAGTGAATGGCTCTGGAAAAACGACCTCCATCGCCAAGCTGGCGAACCGACTGACCAAGTCAGGGCGTCGGGTTTTACTCGCTGCCGGAGATACATTCCGTGCTGCCGCGGTCGAGCAACTCCGCATTTGGTCGGAAAGGATCGGATGCGACATTGTAACCGCGGACTCAGGGGCGGATCCAGGCTCGGTTGCGTTTCGCGCTATGCAGCGCGCCGTCGACGAGTCGTTTGATGTTTGCATCATTGACACCGCAGGCCGCTTGCAAACCCAAAGCCATCTGATGCAACAGTTGGAAAAGATCAAACGTGTCTTACAAAAGAAAGTACCGGACGCACCTCACGAGGTTCTCTTGGTACTGGACGCGACCGCTGGCCAAAATGCGATAAGCCAAGCGAAAGGGTTTTCCGAAGCAGCTGGTTGTACGGGGATTGTTCTCGCGAAACTCGATGGTAGCGCGAAAGGTGGGGTGATTATCCCCATCGCTGAGCAATTTGGTCTTCCTGTGAAGTTTATCGGTGTTGGTGAAAAACTGGATGATCTCGAGGAGTTCTCGCCTGACGAGTTTGCAGCTGCTTTGTTCTCCTAACGCGATTTCCGCAATGCAAGCCTCGCAACGTTGTCCGTACGCTTGCTCTGAGTCTCTCTCAGGAGCCATCGATTGAACGCACAATCCAAGTATCTCGAAAAACAAGAAATCCTCGGCACCTTCATCGAGAAGGAGCAGAAACTATCCAAGAAGCTCTCCGTCGCAAGGCCGATCGCGGCCATACCGGGATTGTTGCTGATCGGAGCCGCGATTTTCGAATCTCGGATGCCCTGGGGAACTTGGCAAGTAGGCACGCTATTGATGATCGCGTTCCTAGCACTCGCCACATGGCATGAGTATGTCCGAGACAAACTCGATTGGCTCATCCAACAAAGGCTGTTTTATCGACGCATGACCGCGCGTTGCGAAAGGCGGTGGGCCGAGTTGCCTCCGTTGACGAGCGAGAAAAACACATCGAGCTATTCCTCCGATCTATCTAAGGACATCGATCTGTTCGGCGAGCGGTCCTTATTCCGATGGGTTTCCCTTTGCGTTACCGACGCGGGTGCCCAAACGCTCGCGGAATGGATGACACACCGGGCAAGCACCGAAACGATTTTCGATCGACAAAACGCTGTTCGCGAACTGCAGCAGCAACGCTCCTGGCGCGAAGATTTTTGGGATGCAGCCATCGGTTTTCGCGGTTGCGATACGTCGCCGGAGAAAATTGCAGAGTGGGCCACCGAGCCACCTTTGTTTCATAAAAAACCTTGGATTGGATGGTTGACATGGGCAGGCCCCGCCACCGTGTTTTTTGGACTCCTAGCGATGCTAGTCGGCGCCGCCACCAACCAACAGATTCTGTTCAACACCGGCTTTATTCTCTTCCTCGCAGGCGTCGCATTGAATTTGCTTCTTGTGGTCAGCATCATGGGCCGCGTCCATGATGTGTTCTTCAAGATTGGAAATGCCAATCGAGAATTGCAGTCATTGGCAACGCTGATTGGTTTGACCGAGAAGTTGGCTCCACAAGCACCGATGTTGAAGCAGATCCAAGCGGACGTTGCGACAAAGACAGTTCCTGCAACCATCGCTCTGAAGCAATTGCGACGCGTCATGTCCTTCGCAGGAATCCAAAAAAACCCCCTCTTTTTTATCCCTTACTGGATCTGCCAACTTCTCTTTCTTTGGGACATCCGAATCGTCGAACGGCTTCAATCATGGCGCATCCGATATGGCGCTTTGGTACCAGGATGGATTGGAGGATTGGGTAGGCTCGAAGCACTCTCCTGCGCCGCCGCGATAGCAGACGAATACCCAGATTGGGCTTATCCTGCGCTGAACTCTTCCGAACCCCGCGAGCAGTCGCAAAACCGAACCATCCATGTTCGAGCGATCGCGCACCCCTTGCTCCCAGACGCAGCACGCGTTCCCAACGATCTCGCCATCGACGAATCCAAGCCGATGCTCTTGGTGACGGGAAGCAATATGGCGGGCAAATCGACACTTCTTCGTTCGTTGGGGATCAATTCCGTGCTGGCCAGGATGGGATCGCCTGTATGTTGCACTCAGTGGAGCGGACCAAACGTTGAGATCGCGTCGAGCATCCGCGTTCAAGATAGCTTGCAGGACGGCGTTTCGTTCTTTATGGCGGAACTCAAGCGACTCCGCTCGATCGTCGATTTCGCTGGCGACGTTCAAGACAACATGCAAGTTCCGAGTCTCATCCTTCTCGACGAAATCCTTCAAGGGACCAACTCTCGCGAACGGCAGATCGCGGTGGAACATGTTCTCACGCAGTTGGTTCAACTTCGATGCTTGGTCATCACCAGCACCCATGATCTAGAGCTTGCCAATAGCCCATCGATCCATGCCACGGCGCAGGTCGTTCACTTCCGAGAGCACTTTGAAACGCAGGATGGAATCGAAGTCATGCGATTCGATTACAAAATGAGGCCTGGTGTTACACCGACCACCAACGCATTGAAGTTGCTTGAACTCGTAGGTCTCCGTTCTTGATCCATCATGCGCATCGTTTCGTTGTTGCCTGCTGCCACCGATATGCTCACCGCGATGGGATTGCCCCATTTGATGGTGGGTTGCACGCACGAATGCGACGTCGGAGAATCGAGTCATGTTATTCCACGCGTGACCCATTCGCGAATCCCACTTGGTGCAAGCAGTGGGGAAATCGATCGCTTGGTCCGTGAAGCAAGCGCGACGAAAGAGCCACTCACTCGGATCGATCGTGAATTGGTGCAATCGTTGCGTCCCGATGTCGTTATCTCGCAAGGCTTATGCGAAGTGTGTGCGTTAACGCCCAATCAATTGCAGGAACTCGCAAGGGACCTCGACCGAGACCGAACGCAGGGTACATCGATACGTTGGATCGAACTTGATCCGAGGACCCTCGAGGATGTCTTTCAATCCATGCACGATTTGGGAGATGCCATCGGTCGTACGGATGAAGCTCTCTCGTTGATCCAGCGATTGCGAATGAGAATGGCCGCATTGGGAGAACAACACCAAAGCAAACCTGGAATCGCAACGATCACGTTGGAGTGGCTGCAACCGTTTTTCAACGTTGGACACTGGACACCTGAATTGCTGCAAACGATCAACCTCGAGGATCGGCTTGGTAATCCGGGGGGCCATTCTCACCCATGTTCATGGGACGAGATTGTCCGAACGCAGCCAGAGGTACTGTTGTTCGCTTGTTGCGGCCGCACCCGCGAAGAGACACGCCAAGAAATCGAGGCATTATCGAGCACGATTCCATGGTCTCAATTGCCGGCAATGGCCAACGGACGATTTTTGGTGCTCGATGGAAACACCTCCTTTAGCCGCCCGGGACCTCGTTTGGTGGAAACTTTGGAAGAAATAAGCGGGTGGTTGGCGCACACATTGCCCTGAGTAACACATTGCCCTAGGTGTGTTAACTCTTTTTGGGTGCCATTTCGGGCTTCGACCCAAAGACGCACAAAATACATGGCACGTTGTTTCAAACCTGCTCTGCCATGCCGATTTTCAGTAGAAATTTTGCCACTATCCCGATCGACTCGAGCCAAGCCACGCAGATTACAAAACACAAATGAGCAAACCCGCTTGCAGTGACACCGCGTGTCGACCAAGATCAATGAAGTTCTATTCTTGAGTGCGCAATGAATGCTCATCGAGCCAGACGTTCGACGCCCTTGAAGATCGCACCAAATCCCTACCACTCGATCTCAATCCCCGCCCATCGAAACCTACCACTTGAAACCTAGCGAATCCCTATGCGAATCACCCTTCTTTCGTGCACGTTGATGTTGATTGTTTCCCCAGTTGTGCGCGGCGAGTCCTGGCCGCAATGGCGAGGTCCCAGGAATGATGGCGTATCGTCCGAAAAGAACATTGCAACGAGTTGGTCTCCGACCGAGAACGTTCTCTGGAAATGCGAATTGCCAGGACCGGCAGGAGCGACCCCAGCGGTGTGGGAGGAGAAGATATTCTTGACTACGGCGGATGGGGATGATCTTTTCTTAATGGCTGTGAGCGTCAAGGATGGTCGAGTTCTTTGGGAGAAGAAGGTCGGAACGGGAAATCAAAACGCTCGAGTCAGCGAAGGGAACTCTGCGTCACCCTCCCCGAGCACGGACGGCAAGCATGTCTGGTGTTTTTTCGGAACCGGAGCACTCGCTTGTTTTACCGTCGATGGTGAGCCGGTCTGGAACATCGATGTCAACGAACGGTTCGGAAAACTGGACATTCAGTTTGGAATGACGAGCACGCCCGTCCTCGATGGGGATGGTTTGTTCCTTCAATTGCTCCATGGTCCGATGCGGCGCGACGACAACACCCGAACCGGCAAAGTGATCCGGCTTGACAAAAACACTGGCAAGACGGTTTGGGCGATTGATCGGGTGACACAAGCCGAGTTTGAGTGCAAGCATTCGTATGCCTCTCCATTCATCTATCGAGATGGCTCGCGCGAGTTTCTGGTGGTGCACGGCGCGGATTGCGTCACAGGGCATGATCTCCGCGACGGCGCGGAATTGTGGAGGTTCGGAGAACTCAATGGACCGACAAAGAACAACCCCAAGCAGAATGATCCAACCTTCCGTTTCGTCGCATCACCTTTGGTGGTTCCTGGTACCATTGTTATTCCAACTGCAAAAGAAGGTCCGATGGTAACCATACGCGTGAACGAGGACTTGCGAGGCGACGTGTCGAACAAGGGATCCATAGTCGCATGGAACCATCCTCGAACGCCCGACGTTTCCATTCCACTCGTTGTTGACGGTCTGGTCTACGTGCTTCACAAGGATGGCAAGCTCCAATGTTTGGATTTGAAGACCGGAGAGGAGATTTACTTCCAGCGAACCTATACCGGACAGCATCGGTCGAGTCCAACGTATGCTGATGGTCACATTTACTTTACATCCAACGATGGGCACTGCACGGTGGTCAAGGCGGGACGAGATTTCGAGATTGTCTCGATCAACGAGATGGGTGAGGCGATCACTGCGTCCCCGGTGATCTCCAATGGTGTGCTGTATTTGCGTTCGTACCAGGCACTCTACGCGATTCGAAAACCGTAATCGGTATTTGATGCATCCGAAAGAGCGCGGCGGTGCTCCTCAGAGGGAGGTAAATCAAGCATGCGTGTTCTGATCGTCGAGGATGAACCGGACCTACTAGGGTCCCTCGCGGAATCGCTTAGGGAAGATGGCTATGCTGTCGACACGAGTTTGCGAGGTGACGAAGGGATCCACAAAGCGCTCAGTTGGGACTACGACGCAATCGTCCTGGATTGGATGCTGCCGGGGTTGTCTGGTATCGATTTTCTCAAGCGACTACGGAAAGTAAAAACCACACCGGTATTGTTGCTCACCGCGAGGGACACTGTCGGCGACAAGGTGTTCGGACTGGATGCCGGCGCGGATGATTACTTGATTAAGCCGTGCAGTTTGCGAGAACTATCGGCTCGAATGCGGGCACTCATTCGTCGAACTACTGGAAATGCGACTAACCTCATCACGATCAGTAGCATTGTGATCGATACCGGTAGCAAAACGGTTTCCATAGAAGGCCAGCCAGTCCAACTGACCGCCAGGGAATACGCTTTGGTAGAGTTGCTGGCTCTGCATCGAGGAAAGCTCGTCAGTCGAACCATGATATACGATCACATTTTTGATGAAGATGACGACAGTCTTTCCAACATTGTGGATGTGCACGTATCGCATATTCGAAAAAAGCTCGGAAAGGATTTTATCGAAACGCGACGAGGGCAGGGGTATATCATCCATGGTTAATCCGACGTCGCTGTTTGGTTGGATGCGTTCCCTGCGTTGGCGTATCCAAGCTTGGTACGCCGGCATCTTGTTGGTCGCATTGAGTGTGTTCAGCGTTTTACTTTATTGGGAAGCAGCGCGTTCGTTGTGGGATGAAGTTGACACCGACATGTTGGCTGGAGCCCGAATTGTGGAGGGAACTATGCGGCGGTTGGCTCCGCCGATTTTAGATAGTTTGGCGCCGGGACCTGGCGTTCGCCGCGACCAGCAACGCCGCGATCCACCCTTCCCCCCTCCGATGGACCGTCCCCCACCTCGCTCCAACTGGCGGGATGGAAACAATCCTGGAATGATGCCGCCAACCCGCGAATTGCCTCCGCGCCGCGCGCTCCAGGATCGCTTGTCTCCGCATGAGGCGTTGGACCCAGTCTCCGACTTCAAAGCCGCGATCGACTGGACGGCCATCGAACGCCTCCTTCCTGGCCGGCTGAAGAGAGAGCCTAACGAAGTTACCTTGACCGTCTGGTCCCCCGATGGAGAAACGCTATTTAGCAAAGGTGCCAACGCACGAAGTCTCGATTGGAGCCAAGTCGACACGGCTAATCTAAAGAACGTATTGGTGCTACGACAAATGCGTGGTTCGATGCGTGACTTGCTCATCCGTGGCCCATCGAACACCACTATTTGCTTTGGGCTCGACGTGACTCGAGAGCTCAACCGGATGGCGAGATTTTCTGCGTTTCTGGCCGCTGCCGCGTTGGGGACTTTTGCTTTGGCTTGGCTGGGTGGCGCTTGGTGCTTGAAGCGGACATTGGTCCCGATGGCTGTCATGGAGAAAACAGCATCGAGTATCGGTGCAGAACGATTGAACGAACGCCTACAAGTGGACTCCATGGATACGGAGCTCGCCGAAGTCGCCACGGCGATCAATGGGATGCTCGATCGATTGCAAGCAGGCTTTGAACGCCAGCGAGAGTTCACGGCGGATGCCTCGCATGAGCTTAGAACGCCACTGGCAATTCTTCTATCGAGCACAGAACTCGCGTTGAGCAAAGAGCGGCCAGCAGAAGCGTATCGTGCCGAGCTCGAGAAATGCCACCGTGCCGCACAGCGAATGAACGGACTGGTCGACTCCTTACTGACACTATCGCGACTCGATCCCGAGAAGCAAAATGCGAGAACGGAGACGGTGAACCTGTCTCAATTATGCGCCGAGCAAGTCGATTATTTTCGCGAACTTGCGGGAAAGCAAAAAATCGCCATGCAAAGCGATATCAAACCATGCACCGTCCTTGGGGACCGCGGACTGCTCGAACGATTAGTCTCGAATTTGCTGATCAATGCGATCACCTACAACAAGGAGGGTGGCTGGGTAAAACTCGCCTTGAGTCAAAACGGCGAGGGATGCACCATGACCGTCACAGACAACGGTGACGGGATTCCTGCTCACGATCTTCCGTATATTTTTCAGAGATTCTATCGCGTAGACAAAGCTCGATCGAGGACGAGTGGTGGTAACGGGCTCGGCCTAGCGATCTGCGAATCGGTCGTCCGATTGCACCAAGGATCGATTTCGGTGGAATCGAAAGAGCATGACGGCGCCCAGTTTAGGGTCTGGTTACCAAAGGTCAGCTGACACACCGTTGCAATAGCATCGCTTGGGTAAACACTCCCTTTGCCAATGCTCTTTTACGCGATTTTGTTTACAAATCCATGGAGGAATTCAAAAACCGCAACCTGTGAACAACCGACAGGTTGCGTTTTTAGTAAACTCGTCGAAGAATTCATAGCAACCTATCCAACCCCTTTCCTCAACTTACAATCACCCGCGAGTACTTCCATGCGAATTCTGATCGCAATCATGCTCCCATTTGTTGGCCTTGTTACGAGCGTCTATTCCGACGAGCCCGCAAAAGCACCGACGAGGACTGGCGACCTGCAACGATTGTTCAACGGAAACGATCTTACGGGCTGGGATGGGGATCCGTCGATGTGGTCGGTTCGCGACGGAGTGATTCGCGGTGAAACAACCGCGAGCAACCCTGCGAAGGGGAACACGTTTTTGATTTGGAAAGGAGGCGATTTAAAAAATTTCGAGCTCTTTGTAAAGTTCCGTTCCACGGCAGCGAACAACTCGGGAATCCAGTATCGCTCGAAGCACATCACCGATGGTAGTGTGAAAAATAAATGGGTTGTGCGCGGGTATCAGCACGAGATCCGCAATGAACTCGAATTTCCAAACGTCTCCGGATTTATCTATGACGAGGGAGGAAAGCGAGGCAGGCTCTGCTTGGTGGGCGAGAAGGCAACTTGGGAAGCCGATGGAAAGAAGGTTACCGACCAATTGATCGATGGCGCTGAGTACAAGAAACTGTTCCGCTTGGATGACTGGAATGAAACCGTAATCGTTGCGAAAGGAAACCGCATCCAACATTTCTTAAACGGGAGACTGGTTTTGGATTTTTTGGACAACGAGCCAAAACTGGCCCTGCCTCAAGGGATCATTGCGTTGCAATTGCATGCCGGCAATCCGATGTGGGCTGAGTTCAAGGACCTCGAGTTAAAGAAAATCCCCGATTAGCGATGCCTGCGATAGCCCGACAGTTTTATAGCCCGACAGTTTTATAGCCCGACAGTTTTATAGCCCGACAGTTTTATAGCCCGACAGTGTTATAGACCGACAGTAGGACAAGCGATGGATTCCAGGGTCTAAGACGTTGGCTCGACGATCGACAAGGCACGGTTTTCGACGCTGGTCAAGCACCAGATCCCGAAGGTGACCAGAAATACACTGGTAGCGATAGGCAGTGCAAATCGATGAAATGCGTGAACGGCGGCGAGGGGGAACGGGATCCGTGTTAGCGGAGCGAAAACACCTTCGGTCAGGGACGTTGGAGAAAGCCCCAGTCCGGCGGTTCGCGTTGGATGTCGATCGGTGATCGTCGCGGCAGCAAGGGACTGAGATGCGCTCTCCGATTTCCTTTTGTTTGCCTCGGCTTCCCGCTGCTCAATCACCGACGGATGAATCGGTACCGCTTGCGCGAAATCGCTTGCACGTTGGAACCCTTTTTGGCAATGGCTGCTCCGTGCTAGGAGTAAACCGGCAATCAGCATCATCCCACCAAGCAACAGAATGGTACGTGAGTTTGAGGGTTGGATAAGCTGATCAGCCATGCGAGGCACTCGTGGGTTAAGCAGTACAGAGGTTGCGGTGAGCACATCCCCCCTAGTTGCACGCCTCATGCCAGAAGTCATGTTGCCTCGAAACAACGCTTGCCGGACGCCTGGCTAGTTGACGTAACCCCTTTCCAACCGTATCGTTGCAAGCAGACCGAAGGTCGTGTGGATCGGATTTAGAGCCGCGGCGCTGTTTCCAGATCGCAACCTCAAGGGCCCACGCATTGTTGACGAAACGCGACATGCGTTGAGAAGCTGCATCATGAATCCCCCTTGAGGCGATCCCAAACGAGTTGCAATCGACATGAATCGAGCGAGCTCAGCCAGTTCATCTAGGTGGTTTTACTTATCCCTTTTTAAGGTGCACAGCGTTATGATTTCAATGCGCTGAGAACCTAATGCTGGTGTAAGGAAACCTGGGTTTGATACGATGAGGCGGGCGTTGCTCAACGTATCAACCTGACCTTCCTTCGAGTCGCAACGGATCAGCAATCTTCCGAATAGCGTGAATATAAAATTTCCTAGTCTCCGTTTTTGCATGAGTTGGGTAGAAGACATGACACGACCTTTCTGGCACCAATCTTTCTGTCGCCGATCGCTTTCGACCGGAACATTTTTGCGAAGCGCTCAGTCCATGGGACTCGCGTTGACTTTAGGATTGGCCTCGACCGTTTCCTATGCACAGCAGCCTGCGACGAACACCTCGCCTGCAACGGCGGTGAAGCCGGTTTCGGCGGAACAAGGCGCATTGGAAGCTGACGTGTTGAAGGCCAGCAAGCAATTGATGGATGCGTTCAACAACGGCAGCGTGGATGGCGTTCTGGGGGTATTTCTGCCAGATGGAGAATTGATCGACGATAGCGGAACGGTTCACTTGGGGCATGAAGAACTCAAGTCCTTGGTGACTCAGTTTTTTGCTGCTTACCCGGGTGCTAAGACCCAAGCCGAGATCGAATCGATTCGGGTTGTTGGCGGGCTGGCAATGGTCGATGGTTCGCGAATCATCAGCGATAAGGAAGGAAAAGGATTGTCGGTGCTTCGCTTTGCTACCGTTTGGAAGAAAACCGACGCTGGTTACAAGTTGGCATCGCTTCGCGACGTGAGTGTTCCACTTCCGCCGACTCCACACGAGGCATTGGAAGCGATCAGTTGGATTGTAGGCCAATGGGTGAACGAAGGGACCGATGCCAAGGTCGATCTCAACTATCGTTGGGCGGAAGATGGCAATTTCATTGTCGGTGACATTTTGATCACCGCTGGGGACAAGGTGGTGATGAAGAGCTTCCAACGGATTGCTTGGGATGCACACGAAGGAAAATTCCGATCGTGGACGTTTGATTCCGATGGGGGCTTCGGCGAAGGACTTTGGTATCCGACCGCAATTGGTTGGTCACTTACCTCAAAAGCGGTCGCTCCCGATGGATCTCGTGGAACTGCTACCGTAAGAATTCAATCTGATAGCAAGGATCGGTTCAATGTGATCGGAACGCATCGCGTATCCGAGGGTAACGAAGAACCAGACTACAGCTACACCGTCGTTCGCCGTCCACCTGAATCTGGTACTAGCAAGTAAGTCCAGTTTTGGGGTATCCCGTAACTTGTTCCTCCGTTTTTGTCCAAGGTTTCATTCCGGAATCACTACCGAACCTGAGAGCGAGCTGTCTTTATGAAGATCACGTTTTTCCAATTAAATTTGAGGCCGGTGGCACAAGCCGTTTTAGCAATTGGGATGCTAGGATTCCTCGCCCCCGTCGACTCGGCACTCGCGCAAGGTCGCGGTGGACGGGGAGGTGGAGGTGGTGGCATGGGAGGTGCGCGTCCTGCGGGAGGCGGCATGAGTGGAGCTAGGCCATCCATGGGTGGTGGTGGTATGGGAAGTGCTCGCCCAATGAACATGGGAGGCGGCATGCCATCTGCCCGACCAATGCCGCAAATGCCGCAGTCACGCCCATCCTTTGGCAACATGCCACAGTCGCGACCGGCTGGCCAAGGTAACTTTGGTGGGCTCGGAAACGGTGGCGGGATGAGTGGCGGACTGGGTGGCATGAACAGCCGCCCGATGCCTGGAAATCTCCAAAAACCTGCCACGGGTAATATCGGCTCGAATCGCCCATCCTTGGGTTTTGGTGCACCCAGCACCTTGCCGGGCTCTGTTGGGGGCTCGCTCGGCGGCTCACGACCATCGACCGGAAACATTTCAGCCAGACCGAATCCAGGAAATTTGGGAAACCTTTCTCCGAGCAACCGGCCAAACATTCAAATGCCAGGTTCGTTGCCCTCGACCAATCGGCCATCGTTGGGTGGAAATCAGTTGGGCGGAAACCAACCGACCACAAAGCCAGCGCCGCTGCCTGGCGGAAACCGACCGTCGCTGGGCGGTTTAAATCGTCCCAACACACTTCCTGGTAATATCGGTGGCGGGAATCTCGGTGGGAATAACATCGGCGGTGGAATCGGCACGACCAAGCCTGCTCCGGGACCTGGGTTGGGGAACGGATCGAACATCATTGGAAATCGGCCTGGTCAAGGTGGAGGGTTAAACCGCCCAGACTATCCAGGCGCTGGTGGTGGCCCATCCACCAAACCCAATCGTCCTACGATTGGCGGCAACCGTCCCGGTGGCAATGGCGGCGGGATCAATAACGGCATCAACAATGGGATCGGAAACAATAACAATTTGCCAGGTATCACCAACCGTCCACCGTGGATTGGAGGGGGAAATGGTAACGGCAACAACATCATCAATAACAACACCAATAACAACATCAACCGACCAGGAGGTTGGAACCGTCCGGACTGGAACAACAACGGCGGCTGGAACAACAACGGCGGTTGGAACAACAACGGCAGCTGGAACAACGGCAACTGGGGAAATTTTGGTGGTGGCAATTGGGGAAACAACAACAATCGCCCCAATTGGAACAACGGCAATACCAACATCAACATCAACAACAACAACTGGACGAACAACAATTTCAACCGTCCATTCTGGGACCGCCCAGGCTACAACAACAATTGGGGCAACAACTGGGGCTTTAACGGTGGTTACAACAATTGGAACAACGGCTGGTACAACCACTGTGTCCATCCGCATTACCATGGTTGGTACAATGGATCTTGGAGCGGGTACTGGGGAAGTTCCTGGTATGCACCTGTCGCTTGGGGCGCGGTAGGCTGGGGATTGGGATCCCTCGCCAACAATTACTATGGTTCGGCGACGTATGTGAACCCTTACTATGTCGCGACTCCTGTCGCGACGGCATCTGTGGTTCCCTACGATTACTCGCAACCAGTTGTTGTCAACAACTACATTACTGCCGATGCTAACAGCGGCAGTCCATCCGCAAATGTGTCTTCCAACCCATCTGCGTATGCAAGTCCCAAGATCGAAGAGAGCTTCACCGATTTTGACGCTGGCCTGTCATCGTTTAAGACCGGAGACTATACGAGTGCGTTGAACTCGTTCAATGAAGCGTTGAAGAAGAACGGTGGTGATCCCGTCGTGCACGAGGTTCGAGCGTTGGATCTGTTCGCGATCGGCGATTATGCGAACGCGGCACCAGCCCTCAATTCGCTTCTCGCCGCGGCTCCTGGCATGGACTGGACCACGGTTAGCAGTCTCTACGGGAACGTTAACGATTACACTGCACAGCTTCGAAAACTCGAAGAGTACTGCAAAGCCAATCCGAAGAACCCCGCTTCCGCGTTTGTGCTGGCTTACCACTACTTGGTGATCGGCCAAAAGGAATCGGCAGTTCGTGCCTTGAAGGTTGTGGTTGAAAACCAGCCCAAGGACGTCACTGCTAAGCGAATGCTCGAAGCCCTGGATCCGAAGCCTCAAGAAACGGTGGCCGCGAAACCAGAATCCGAGGTGAAGGCAGCCCCTTCTCCAGAGGACCTGCTCTCGCCAAAACCAGAGACAGACTTGGTGGGGAAATGGACTGCATCTGCCGGAACCACGACCATCGAACTTTCAATCACCGAGGAATCGACGTTTAGCTGGAAGGCGACCGAATCAGGCAAACCAACTGTCGAACTCGCAGGAGATTTCGGTACCAATGGCGATGGTATCCTGATGGAAACTACCGACAAAGGCTCCCTCGGGGGTACGGTGAAATCATTGGGTACTGACGAGTGGGTTTTGATCCCACCCGGAGCCAAAGATGAAAATGCAGGCTTGACGTTCAAGCGTGCCAAATAAGCAGCGACGTGCTGCCTTGGCAGTGGGACAACCATGCTCTAACGGCTGCAATGAATCGTTCATTGCAGCCGTTTTTCATTACTACTCACGCCCCCAAAGCCGGGTCCACCAATCCGTTTTGCTCGAATCCTCGTTGGCGTAACAAACAGGAATCGCAATGCCGACATGGACGTCCAAATGAGTCTGGGTCATAACACGACAGTGTTTTGGAGTAATCCACACCGAGGGCTAGTCCCTTCCGAATAATCTCCGCCTTGGTCCATGTGATCAAGGGTGCGTGAATGACGAGTCGATTTCCTTGCACTCCAGCTTTGGTCGCTAGATTTGCCATCGCCTCAAAAGCCCTTATGAATTCAGGTCGGCAGTCCGGATACCCGCTATAGTCCAACGCGTTCACGCCGACGTAAATGTCGAGTGCTCCTAACACCTCTGCCCACGCAAGCGCGTACGATAGAAACACGGTATTGCGAGCTGGAACATACGTCAGCGGAATCTCGGCTCCAATGTCGTCGACGCAATCGTGCTTGGGCACATCGAGTTGGTGGTCGGTAAGGGCGCTTCCGCCGAATCCGCCAAGATCCAAATCGACGATCACGTGCTTGCGAACATCGCTTGACTCCGCAATCCACTGTGCTCGCTCAAGTTCGATCGCATGCCTTTGCCCGTACCGGAAACTCAGGGCATAAGGTACAAAGCCTTCGGATTTACAAATCGCCAAACACGTCGCCGAGTCGAGTCCGCCGCTTAATAACACGACCGCACGTTTCTCGGCCAGCGGCTCTGCACCCGATGAATTTACTGAAGAATTACTCATAGGAATCTGAGGCCTCTGGGGCCGCCGATCGGAAGAGGGTTCATTGGGGGACGTCAAAATTGCGGAAGAGTCTATAATGCGAGCCCATGGCAATCATCACTATCGATCAACTGACCAAATCGTACCGCGTCTACCAGAAGAAAGAAGGGCTTCGAGAAGCTGTCCGAGGCCTCGTAAGCCGAGAATATAAGACCGTTGAGGCTGTCCGTGGGATATCCTTGCGAGTCGAACCGGGTGAGTTCATCGCCTTTTTGGGTCCGAACGGAGCTGGTAAAACGACCACGCTGAAATTGCTCTCCGGCGTGATTTATCCCACCAGTGGCACCGCCACGGTTATGGGCTTTGTACCTTGGAAGCGGGATTTGGAATACCGTCGACGATTCTCGCTGGTCATGGGACAGAAGAATCAACTTTGGTGGGACCTACCTGCCCAGGAGTCGTTTCGCCTGCACCAACAGATCTATTGCATATCTCCATCGGATTACCAGCGAACTCTCGACGAACTGACATCGCTCCTCGATGTCCGCAGCCTTCTCGGACGGCCTGTTCGAGAACTCTCGCTCGGCGAGCGGATGAAGATGGAACTGATCGCAGCCCTGCTTCACTCTCCGGAAGTCCTGTTTCTCGATGAGCCAACTATTGGATTGGATGTTATCGCGCAGCGAAACATCCAGCAATTTCTCAAGCATTATCAGATGGAGCGAAAAATCACCATCCTGCTGACCAGTCACTACATGAAGGATGTGTCAGCGCTCTGCCAACGCGTGGTCGTCGTCGCACAAGGACTCGTGCAATACGATGGGTCGCTTAGCGGCATCGTCGATGGCTTTTCTGGCCAAAAACTCATCAACCTGCAATTGGCAGACGGGCAGTCCGAATCCGGTTTAGATCGCTTTGGCGAAATATTGAAGATCGATATGCCTCGGGTTACCTTTCGATGTCCTAAACCAATGGTTTCGCAGGTGCTTGCGGAGATCTTAAACACCTACCAAGTTGACGACATAGCCGTGGAGGATCCTCCGCTTGAGGAAGTAATCGCCAACCTGTTTCACTCCGTCTCGGGATCCACAGGTTCAGCTTCTTCATGACCGATAAAATCTCACATGAAATCCGCACCCGGTGGATGATCACGAAAACAGCTTTAGCGGAACGCCTCGCTTACCGCGGTGACTTTGCGCTCGGAACGTTGATGAGGTTCCTCCCAATCATCACGCAGATATTTCTGTGGTGGGCCGTGTTTCAATCGTTGTCCCCATCCGACCCAGAGAGCGCCCGGATTTCCGGTTACTCCTTCCAGGACATGGTCGCGTACTATCTCCTCACCATGCTTGGCCGTGCCTTTTCCAGCATGCCCGGACTCTCATCGAGCATAGCCAAAACCATACGCGACGGAGAAATCAAACGGTATCTGGTCCAACCGATCGAATTGCTCTCATTCCTTTTCTGGTCGCGTGTTGCTCATAAAATCGCCTATTACATGGTGGCAATCGTTCCCTTCGCAATCGTGTTTTTTCTGTGTCGAGATTACTTCACGACACCATGGCTCGACGTAGGAACATTTACCTGCTTTATGATTTCCTTGCTACTTAGCTTCTGCCTTGGCTTTTACCTCGAGTCCTGCTTAGGGCTGATCGGCTTTTGGATGCTCGAGGTATCCTCGCTCCTTTTCGTGTACATGCTGATGCAGTTTTTCCTCTCAGGACACATGTTCCCATTGGATCTACTACCCGAACCGTTTAGCACCATCGTCGGATTCCTTCCGATCAAATACCTTGCCTATTTCCCAGCTGCTGTATTCCTCGGAAAAGTAACCGGGGCCGCATTGGTCATTGACATGGTGATGCTGGTGGTTTGGACTGCTGTTTTTTACGTGGCAGCGCGGATCATGTATCGACGTGGCTTAGAGCGTTACAGTGGTTTTGGTGGCTGACGACTACGCAAATGCGATTGCCAGTAATGAACCGTCTTTGCCACCGAGGTGATCACGTTCTTGATTTCTTTTTCGACTCGAAAATCAGGGCCGGCGGGCAAAAACAACTTGGCACCTTCTCGCCTTACGATCACATTCTCCACAAGGATGGCTCGCAACAGCCAAGCTGCCATAGCATCCGACTCGCATTGAACACCAACCCAGCCAATCGAATCACTTTCGAAGGTTTCCAAACCGCTGGCCAGCCGAATACCACGACGCAATTCCGCGACAACGTTGCGATATCCTTCTGGGGATTGTCTGATCCTTTCGACATCCACCGATTCCAGGAGCTTGCCCCGATGGGGTGGTCCACCTGCCATGGCTAGATCACAGAACGATGTCCATAACTGATCCCAAGGAACGTTGCCCTCGGAATCACGATACAGCGAAGCGCTCCCCATCGAGTTCGGGGAGACCGACTCCTCAGCCCCTGAATACTCCGATGGAAGTTGTAGATTGAGGCGTCGTTGTAATTCCGCAAGCCTCTTCCATTCGAGATCGAGACAATCATCGCTGGGCTGGGTCCGCGGGAATGGCCGCCCACGCGTTGCGTTCAAAAACCCCTCAATGATCCAATTGGCCAGGATTCCAGGATCGAGCCAGTCCGAGAGGTTTGATGCATCACTCGCTCCCCCCCCACTCCAGCGCGCTCGATTTTCAGTCGTATTCGATCGCCATGGAAGCCGTATCTCTCCACCGGTCGCTTCGCCTTCATCCGGATTTCTAACCGTGGACTCGAGGGTCACAAGATCGCCTCCAACGCGAAACCGAACCCGTCGCCCTTGGGCGCGATTGGCCCAAAACACGGATGCTACGAGCAATTCCACCTCGCGCTCGCACAGCGAACCGATAGGGTCCAGAACGATGCGTGGAACAGTGCTGGGGCTTTTCGTTACCGACAACCACTCGCCGATGGTCGAGGATGTGATTGGATCACCGACAAATAATTGCGAATTGATTGGCAGACCAGCAAACCACGCCGCGCTGCGCACTTCCCACGGAGCAACGGGATGCACTCCTAGCGGCATCACAACAATGCGATTCTCTTGGAACCGCTGCATTCTTTCGAAACAAGCAAAGAGATCAGGATACGATGACTCGGGTGCGATATCAAACGCGATCGCCGATCCAATCGCAATCTCACAGCCGATCCGATCGCGAACCCTTGCGACGGCGGATCGAATGCAACCCTCTGCGACGGGAATCGGAAAGCCGGTATCCATGAGAACGAGAACATCGTGAGTATCCATGACGAGCGAGCTCACAATCGATCCGATCAGCGACTGGCGCCAGCACGAGTGACACCAACACGAGTGATCGTGTAAACCGCAAACGTCCCTAGCCAATGCTCTCCTTCGTAATGTCCGCTAAAGACATATCCCAAGCCGGCCTGTTCATGGCGACTCGCTGAATCTAAAAAGAGGGGCCGGATGCTTGAGTTCTCCGGAAGCGCCGTGGCAATTCCATTGAGGCACCAGGCTCTCGATAAGTTCAATCCTGCCAAATGCACTAGTTTTCCATCAGTTACGTCCGAGACAACCACCGGTGTCAAAAGGTCCCGATGGGAATTCGCGTCGGTGAACGGCAGGAACTTTTTCAACCAGGCATCAAAGGCTTCGCGGGACAAGATACGGCGCATCAAGTCGGCTTCGTTCAGGCACGCGGAGAAAAAATCCTCGCCCGAAGGCTCGTACTGGGACGCGTACCCTATGTCGTCACCGTAAAACTGGAGCGACCTCTCTCGAACCGCTTTCGATAATGCTTCATTTTTCACAACCAACGCGTAATCCAAAATCTGACCCAATGCGAATGCCGTATCTGGATGCACCCCAGTCCTGATGGGCTTTGTCAACCGTGGAAGGTATCCGACCGTCAACGCAACAATCTTTTCTTCGAGGGGAAGTATGTTTGCCCGCCATCGCTTGGCATCCCCATCATCCCATTCGTGGAGTTCCGCTGCTAATCGCAGCAGCCACGCCCAACCGTACATTCGCTCGAAGGATTTGTTCTCCTTTTGTTCGAAGTACGCGACCTCAGCCGCAATATTCTCCGGTGTGAGACTTTGATCCATCGCCGAACGGGATTCCCGCGCCAGCCCATGCTCGGGATTGGATTTGAGCAAACGCACCAGCATCCAATGACCGTGGACACTGCTGTGCCAATCGAAGCAACCATAAAAGGCTGGATGCAATGCCTTTGGACTCTTCACATCCTCCGACCCCGCAAGCACATTCGATGGCTTGTTAGGGTATTCGCGCTGCAGCCCGCTCAATGCCAATCCTGAGAACTTTTCAGCTTGTTCATCGGTAATAACACTGCTGGCAGCACTGGTATTTAACTCTTGAGTGGCTGGGGCCTTGCATCCACTAGCCAACGCATCGCCGGCGGTAGACCCAATGAAACTTCCGAAAACCCAAAAAACGAGGGATCCTAAAACCAACGTTCGACCCACTTGGCATATCCCCCACTTTTTTGCGCTGCCAACCAACAAACGGATTCGAGGCATAGGTTCCTAGGAATGCGATCCGGAACCGATGCCCACCTAGGTGCCAAGCCTCGGCCACCATCGAACTTGATTGTATCTCGGAGTTCCCGCAAGTAATACCCAAAGATCGTTATCGATCGGATGGATTGCAACGGTCAAATCGGCGGAAAAATTCCGTTAAAGCCGTGAATATCAGCAAATGAAATGCAAGCGCGCATTTGTAGCCTACCTTTCTCTTGGCGTCTGGATAGACGCAGTATTTCTGGTCACGGTGTCAGGAGTTTGTCAAATGCCCCTTAATTGGCAACAACGAAGGCAAGAAGAGTCGTATCTGGGTCAACTAGAGCAAATTCTGGTGAATCGCCTCCGACAAACCGAAGAGGATCGGGATCTGAAATCCTCTGCGGCCTTGCTCCGAGGCGAAGATCTCTCGGAGTTCTCACGAGACATCAACGAAGAGCTTGTCCGAATCGAACAGTTGGTAGAAGATTTCGATAAATAATTGCCCCGGGGATAGGCAACGCTCTCATCCATTCTGGCGGCGGTATGGGTCACGTATCTCCCTAGACGTCGTCGGCACAGGTCACCGTCCACTCGGTACCCCCAAGTCTTACATCTCACTCCGGTCGGTCACAAACACGTCTATGGGTCGGTTCCTAGCTGCAATCACCTCCGTGACGATCGAGTGTCTTCAAAATCAGAAACCGCTTAGCTTCTGATCCCCAACTCTCCTACTCGCTATCGTCTCCCAATTCTGAGATAATGCGACTGCTGCTTGCATTCGTCTCCTTAGGTATCAACAGTGCTGACTATCCCCTATTACCACGTCGACGCCTTCACCAACGAGCTTTTTCGAGGGAACCCCGCAGGTGTTTGCCTGCTAGCGGATTGGCTCCCAGTTCGCTTAATGCAGAATATCGCTGCCGAGCACAATCTTGCCGAAACTGCATTCATCGTACAGCGAGGTGCTCACATCGATCTACGTTGGTTCACCCCAGTGGTCGAAGTTGATTTGTGCGGTCATGCCACAATCGCACCCGCACATGTGCTCTTCGAGCACCTTGCCTACGCCGGCGACCATATTTCTTTCCATACGCGATCAGGAGTGCTCACCGTACGTCGTTCCGATGATTTGCTTACCTTAGATTTTCCATCGCTCAGACCTGTCCCATGCGAACCGCCTGATGAGCTGATTCGGGGGTTGGGCGCGAAGCCACTCTCAACAGCCCTCGCGGTGGATTATCTCGCTGTTTTTGAATCCGCGGATCAAATCGTCGATCTGGTTCTCGATCAATCCGCATTAATGCAGTGCCAAGCCCGTGGCATCATCGCCACCGCTCGAGACGTCCATCGTAGGTTCGGTGACGATGTTGATTTCGTATCCCTTTTCTTTGCCCCACGCGTAGGTGTCCCCGAAGACCCGGTAACAGGCTCCGCGCATTCGATGTTGATCCCGTATTGGTCTCAACAACTGGGTAAGAAGAAGATGCGAGCGTTGCAGATTTCTCAACGTGGCGGGGAGTTGCTCTGCGAAGACCGTGGAGACCGCGTGGGTATCTCGGGTCGAGCGGTGACATACTCGACCGGCTATCTTCACATCCCGAATCGGTAACTGAAGTGTAGATGGCTTTGGATCGGGCCATGCGCCGGAATAGCGATCAACTGCACATGCCCCCTCACTGCAATTTCGCCACGCGTCCTTCGCTGCCACTCGCCCAAACAGTGCCATCAGCTGCAACGCTCAGCGCGTGGAATCCGACGTCGGACAAGGCTTCCCAGTCAGATCCATCGAAGCTCCAATCCGATCCATTTGGCCCCACACAAATCCAGGGTTGTTTGTATTTTGAGGCATAAACAACGGCAGAGCGAAAACCTCGCGGAGCCGCTCCGCTGGTTGCATGCCACGCCTGGCTCTTCGCCGACGGGCTATCGCTCATCGCAATATGTCCTTGGGCAACCTCCGTCTTTTGGTAATCCCCTCCAACAGCGATCAATGTCTTTTTCGATGAGTCGATGGCGAGCGAAAAAAGACCGGAACTCGCATTCGATGGCATCACTAAAACCTCACGAGTACTGATCATGGGCCGATTCAGATCGGCGTGTGCTTCGATCCGATGGACTAACCCGACGGGCCCGCTCCCGCCCGTTCCGAACCAAAACGAATCTTTGGAGTCGACGAGCAAGCAGCTATTGCTAGCAGCAAATGCAGCTTCACCCTCTTTCGCTATCAACCCTGGGCTCACAACCGACTGCCACGTCTCACCTCCGTCTTTGGTCTGGAGAAGCATCCAAACACCGTCTATGGGATCACCCACTGCAAAGCCATTCTGCGCATCGAAAAATCTCATCGCATCGACGAACGCGGCGGGATGGGCGTTGGAGTAAACGCATCCCCAACTACTTCCGCCGTCGGTAGTCTTGTAGATAGCGGACGGCTGCCCGGCTGTTGCAACAATTGCTTCCCGGTCGCTCCACGCATGAAGGGACCGAAATTCCAATTTTCCCTTGGCAGCATCCTGCAGCTCGGGAATCATCAGACGGGTCCAATTCTTTCCAGCGTCTACCGTCCGGAGAATGGTTCCTTGACTACCGCACACCCAAGCCTTACTCGCATCCAAGGCGTGGATGGCTCGCAAACTGGATTGGCTTCCCGTCGGCAGCAAATCCCACTCTTGCCCTAGTGCCATCTGTATCCATCCCAGACCGCTCGCCACTAGAAATACCCGCGTTAATCCTCTCGCAACCTTAGCGATCCACATCTCATCCCTCATCGATCAAAAGCAGCAGTTTCGATTCACGGTCGACCTTGGAAGGAGGTCGATCCGAACCTACGTTTACCGGGAAGCCAAACGGTACATTGGCCAAACGGTACATTGGCCAAACAGTACATTGGCCAAACAGTACATTGTACCTGCAACTGGATTCAAGGGTTAGCAACGCTACCTATCGATTGAGTTTTGAGCCAACTCAGGCCCTACTCGCATTCATCCCAATCCTCGCGATTCTGTTCGCGCTCCCACTCCTGCTCATTCATCATCCTCGCCTGCATCCTCATCCTCATCCTCATCCTCATCCTCATCCTCATCTTCGTCTTCTTCGTCGTCGTCGTCATCTTCATCTTCTCCGCCTTTGGAAAAGACAAAGGCAGCGCGAACGGGGGGAGGCATTGGGCTATCGGAACCTCGGACGCTGCGCCAGACGATTTCGTTGAGGATCAAATCATCCGCTGCATCGGGGATTGAGAAGTTCATCTCTTCAGAGATATTCGCACCGAAGGCCAAGGCATTGTTTGTCGCGGTGATGTCGACGCGAGGCTCTAGCGCGGTGTAGCCTTTCAAATCGGGAGTATCCTGAAACGCGTAGTACATTGGCCGTGCAGCGGCATCGAATTGGGTCATCGGCTCAACGCCCATGATCAACTCCATGGTTCGAAGCATGCTTGAGGTAGAGTACATGGTCGAGTCGACAGAACCATGCTTGATATAAGGGCTGATAGCGAGTGCCACGGAACGGTGAGCATCCACGTGATCGCTTCCGTTTTGCACATCGTCTTGGATGACAAAGACGGCGGTTTCCGGCCAGAACTTGCTCTTGGTGATCGCTTCGATGACCAAGCCCAGGGCAGCATCGTTTTGCGCGACCATCGCCGTTGGGGTCAGTTTCCCAACGCGTGTTCCAGCGGTGTGATCATTTCCCAAATGCATCGTGATGAAATTGGGCAAATTCCCTTCTTCCTCGAATTGCTTCAGTCGTTTGATGAACGAAGCAGCGCGATCGAGATCGCTATAATCGAGATCGTAGGATCGATAATTCGGATCGAAGTGCCCTTCGAGTACCGGGATCTTCGCCCGGGATGGCTCTCCTGGATTCCGTCCATTGGCGATAAACTCACCAAATGAAAAATAGGATTTGCCGGCTTCTTTGCATTTACCCCAAAGGTATCCGCTGCTGGGTTGCCCGATCTTCGTCGCGCCTTCTGCGGGGTACGTAAGTTTCCCTCGGCTTTTTCCATAAGTCAGCGGCCATGTCTTTTCGACAAAATCGGATGCGTAAGCAGCCATGGTCCATTCATGGCCATCTGCGCTCACCTCACCATCGACATAAAAGTTGTCGAGCAGAACGAATTGGTTAACGAGGGAATGATGGTTCGGGGTGACATTTTCACCAAAGATGCACAGGCCCGGATCGCCGTTTCCTTTGGTGATGTCCCCGAACAGTTGATCGTAGGTTCGGTTTTCTTTGATGATGTAGATGCAATGCTTGATCGGACTCGAATCGCCAACCTTCGCGGGAATAGGGTTATTCGTGGATCGCTCAGCGTCGACAACTGCGGAATCCTTACGCAACGGAGCGCCTTGAAATGCCAAGCGTGTCATCTTTGCAAGTTCATCCGGGGTCGGTGTCGGGATCGCGGACAAGGATCCTTGGAGGAGACCTCCGATGTACTCAGTGACGTTCTTTGGCGCGGGCTTTAGCGGATTGGGTCCATAGCGGTTGTCTTTGCTCGACAATCCTTTTCCGTTGGTAACTACAATCTGATCCCCCGATACCGTGAATTTGACATTCGTCGGGTACCAACCCACGGGGATGTACCCGAGCGATCGCGATTTCTTAGGTTCCGAGATATCGAAAAGGGCGATGTTGTTGTTGCAGGAATTGACTGCGACCAGCACCCTGCGATCGGCCGACACGCAAATCGCCGAGGGGGTACTTCCATTCTTTGCGGCCGGGTAAAGTGCCGTCGACAGGATCTCTTGCAGTTCGCCTGTCGACGCATCGAGGGAAACGACGCAATTCTCATCGGAACACGCGACCAACAACCGGTTGGTATCGTCCAGGTAGATCATCTCGGTTGGATGCGATTGCGTTTTCCAAGTTGCGACCAACTGGAAGGATTTCAAATCGACGACCCCAATTTCCGCACGTCCCCAGAGACTCACAAACAATCGCTGATTCGCTGTATCTTCCAAGACCGTGTAGGGGTAACTCTCGTCCGGTAACTGCAACGTTTCCGTGGGAACTATGGTTGGCTTGTCATTTGGAGTGAAAGGGTTCTTGCCTCGCTTGAGTTGATGGGCGAGCAACCCGCAGGCGTAGAACGCGGAATCATCTTTGGAAACCCCAACTCCCGAAACCACGAACTTGTCGGTTTTTGCTGCCAAGATGTGGGCGATCGGTTCACCGAGATAGCCTTTGTTGTATGGGAAGGCGTAAACTCGCTCATCCTCTCCGCCGGAAGCGACGATCCATTGAGCGTCGCTGGAGAGGGCGAGTCCATAGAACGACTGCGGCACCGGCACGCGTGCTATTTTATTGAGGGTCTTCGCATCGAGGGTGATGATTTCATGCTCACCATATCCACAATGCAGCACGATGAGGTTATTCCCATCGGGATGGACCAAGAGGTGCACAGGAAAATCGCCAAGCGATGCTTGTTTGCCTTGCGCGTTGATCGTCCAACCGTTGGGCAATAGCATACTCCCCGAGGCTTGCATTCCAGGCAACGTCTCAAAAGGGGACTTTTCTTTGGCGGCAATGGCCGACTTCGATTCCGGTTCCTGAGAAACAGATTCCTTCAAACCAACCGCGCTCGTTGCGACTAGGACCGCAAACAGCGGAAGAAAACGCACAATTCGCATCATGAAAAAGCCTATCGTGGCAATCGAAATAAAACGCAAGCAACAGTACACTCTTGGGCGAGCATTGTAACAACTCGCATCGCAGGGAAAGTGTGGATTTCGATTTAGATTCCGTGAGGGTTTCATGAGCCCCCGAATTGCCACATCTCTCCTAAGAATTTCCCGTCCTAAGCTAAAGGGTTAAATCAGAGAAACGGCAGACCGCTTCAGCTATCGCACCGGTATCCCTCCCCTGGGCTATGATTCGCAGCGGCCATGATGATTCGCAGCGGCCATGATGATTCGCAGACATATACATAGCCGGCAGGTTACGTCGGGATGCGGCATTACCACATGTGCTACCGTACGAATCGGCATGCGGCATACCCGACAACGCGCTTGGTATCGCCGGTGGTTGAGGCACTCGTGTCGTAGCCGAGCCGTTCCACGCCGAACGTTTCGTTGAGTTCGATCAGGGTCTGCATTATCAGCGCAGCAGGGACAATGCCGCACATACTGATTGAGTTCGATTGGCAAGTTTCAAGAAGTCTCTCTGGGTTGCCAGCGACCAACGCAGCAAGGGCAAGTTCATCGAGACGGCGGTTTTCTTCGTCGTTTGCAAAGTGATTCATATCACTTGAGATCACGAGCAATGGATATTCCTCGCAACCCCGGATCACCTCAGCCAATTGCTTGGCCGCGTTCGATATATCCTGCCACGAGGAATTGGCCATTGCAATGGGAACGATCTTTGGTTTTTGGCTGTTTCGATGCAGGTAACTGAGGATCGGTAATTGGACCTCGACTCCATGCTCCCGAGAATGGGCGGCTGCATCAAATTCCATCCCCGAAACATGCTTCACGATTTGCGACGCGAGTTCCAGGTCCACGGCGAACTCATCACCGTTTGGTAAAAGCCAACTCTTTGATGGGGACACGGCCCAGTCCGCGCCGAGATTGGTGTGCTTGGGACCGATGATGATCACTGACTTGGAAACGCCGGCGCTTCGCCACGCGTCCGTAGCGATTTGACCGCTATATTTCAAGCCAGCGTGGGGTGTCATGATTGCCAGCGTCTTCGGGTCTGGGCTCGTCTTCGAGTTCGACACAAACGCGTGTAGCATCGCGTCGAGTTCGGATGCCTCGGAGGGATAAAACTGTCCTGCAATAGCGGGCGGCCGAGGTTGATCACTGGGATCGATACCTACCCGATTCGTGGCGAGCAAAGAGCTTGCGGTCGACACACACCCCAATGAGAAAATCCCAACAGGATTGCCGCGAGTCTTGATAATGGCCGCGGCATCCTCGACCAATTGATGGATCGATTTATTGGCGTCAAAGGCGACAGCAGCGCGATCGCCACTCAGTGCAAGGATTGCGCGTTCGCTCGGTGCGATTCCTCTCAAATCGCAGTCGCTCAATTCTTCGCGCAACTGGTTGCCGTTCCAGTCAGCGGGATGGATCACGCCGTGATGTGCCGTGTCATGAAGGATGGTCAGTGCCAGATCTATATCCACAGATTTCTTGAAGTTCGCGCGACGGATCGATTGCTCAGCGGACTTAACCAGTTCGAATAAGGTCGCCTGGAGTGGCATTCCGGGACGAAGGGAGGTTTGGATCCAATGGGCGAGCGGCCGTTGTGAATCCAGATTCACCGCGCTCATGACGATTCCGTTTACATTTCCATCCATCGCTCCGAGGACGTAATAGTTCGGAGTCGAGCCGTGGGAGAGGGCTATCATGTTTTGGACAGCAGCCGTCTTGAGTTGGAAAAGGCTATCCAAATCCCCAGGGGCCCGTTCGATAGGGATCGGGTTGGGCAGGAGATCCTCGTCGAAGTGTCCCTCGATTTCTAATCCCTCAAAGGTTTCCAGCCGTGTGTTCTGGTCTTGCCACGCGTTCGCTGGGAGCCCGGCTTTTCGGCATATTCCGGCGAGGTACTCTCCGATGCTCCAGCCTTGCTCCACCGGCACGCTCGGCAGCAACAGTCCCGCTCGCTCACCAAAGGGACTACGTGGTCCACTGGAAATCCGCAGGCCATGTTTCCCAATCTCGATTTTGTGCGATCGGTCTTCAGCGGGGCCATCGATAGCGACAGCAGGTGCCAATAGAGTGACATGGCACGACAAATACGGAAGTTCAATGCTGGAGATAGCAGGCATCCGAGGATCATCTTTTGCCGTTCGTTGAGCCGACTCCAGGATCGCTTGATTCAGAGGAGTGGGTCGGCCCAGGAACCCGCAACATCCACGGAGCAGCTTCCCTCGCTTGATGGTGGTAAAACAACCGTGAACGATCTGGTCTCCGATTTCGCCAAGCGAGCTCATCAACGTACTTGGCAGTCTATTCTTGAGCACAGCCGAAATCGCGATCGCTTGGGCGAACTTTTGGATCGAAGACTTCTGATCGGTACCAAGAAGATTAAATCGCAACAGATCCAATTTAATGGGTTCAGAGAGACTCGGTTGGGACACAGGTGAATCCTTTTTTCCTTGGTCGGTGTCGGTTGCCGGACGGGTGTCGGTTGCCGGATGGGTGCCGATTGGATGGATGAGAGTTCGCAGAGAAGGCGATCGCTCTTGAGCCGATGGCGTGGCGTTTGGCACCGTCAAGGATACCCCATGGTTGGCGGAGGTGCTGGAAGTGCCTCCTAATCGGACCAACTTCTCCGTGGAGTTTACCGGGTAGGAGGTTGATTCTGCCGATGAGGGTTTCGACGGTAGAACTGCCCCTTGGGATGGAACTGACCCCTCGGATAGAACGCTAGGATTCGCTTCCGCGAACCGGCGCATGTCGACGGGTACCCGTTTTCTTCCCCAGTGGCCAGGCTGGTCTTCGAACCTCCCCGCCACTTCGGCACCGCAAGCTTTGCATCGGCCGTGATCCAGAGCGTACCCTCCCAGTTCATACCAGTCGCGTTCAATCAGCAGAGCGTCGCACGCATGGCAGTAGGTTGAACTATGCTTTGGATCATGCACATTCCCTACGAATGGGTAGCGAATACCCGCCTCTTTGGCGATGTTGTAGGCTTCCACCAGTTTCTCGGGCGGGGTGTTCCCGTGATCTCTCATCCGAAAATCGGGATGAAAAGCCGAAAAGTGAACCGGGACATCCGTGCCTAACTCCCGCACAATCCAGTCGCACATCTGCTTAAGCTCGTCGCTCGAGTCATTGGCGCCAGGAATGACGAGGTTAGTAATCTCGAACCATACGTCCGTTTCATGCTTGAGATATCGAAGGGTTTCGAGAACAGGTTCGAGATGGGAGTAGGTAATGTGGCGATAAAAGTCCTCCGTGAACGCTTTAAGATCGACATTGGCCGCATCCATCCACTGATAGAACTCGCGACGAGGTTCAGGCATCATGTATCCGGCGGTCACAGCGATCGTAGCGATACCAAATTCGCGGCATGCCTTGGCCGTGTCTATTGCGTACTCTGCCCAAATCACTGGATCATTGTAGGTAAACGCAACACTTCTGCAGCCGAGTGTTTTGGCGGCCAGGGCGATCGCTTCCGGGGTCGCTTGTTCGCTTAACTTTGCAACTTCGCGCGATTTGCTGATATCCCAGTTTTGGCAGAACTGGCAGCCCAAGTTGCACCCCGCCGTGCCGAACGACAAAACGCTCGTCCCTGGATAGAAATGATTCAGAGGCTTCTTCTCAACAGGATCGATGCAAAAGCCGGTGCTTTTGCCGTAGGTATCGAGCACCATGGCTCCGTGTTCCACTTTGCGGACGAAGCAAAAACCGCGATCCCCTTCTTTCATCCGGCATTGACGCGGGCATAAATCGCAAACAATTCGCCCGTCGCGATCGCCGTTAGCCTCCCCCTGCCGCACTTCCGCATGCCACCACTTGCCAGCAATCGTACTCATCCCCACTCCTTCTTCCTGCTCGAACCGATCCATGTTAAGCCTGGACGGGCCAAAAACGGCCCCTGATCTGACCCGCGATCTGACCATTCTACGGATCCATCAACTTTTGTTCGCGAAAGGGTAGCACCCTCAATCCCCCAAAATGCTCGATCGCGGACCGGATTGTAGGAGCAAAACTGGCCAGATCCCCCTAGCTTTGCTTGAGAATCCATGTTTCCTCCCGTTATACTAGGGAGGTGACTGCAAAGGGCATGCCGGCGAGCGTTGCCAGTTGAACAGTTGTGATTCCAACCCGCTCTCGATTTCAACTCCCTTGATTTGAGCTTGAACGGAGCAGGCTTGGATTCCATTCCTTTGGACGTAATCAGGAACCAAGGCACCTTCAGGATGAACGAACACCTTAAACCTAGCCAATCCGAGCCAACGCAACCCAAGTCGCACGGTGACGCCAATGACTCCATGCGTTCCGTTCTCGGAAGCTCGCTACAAATTGAGTTGCCGGAGTCGTTGCGTACTCAATTGGTTCAATTCCGCGGCCGTATTCGCAAGCTCAAAATGCTTGAAGCGGTCGGGATCGCTTGCTTTGCATTCCTAGCGGGCTTTCTCGCGGTGTTCCTAGTAGATCGCCTGATGGATCCGTCCCCAGCGTTCCGTTGGATCGTCTTTGCCGTTGCAGCAGTTGGGCTCGGAACGATTCCAGTTTGGTTTGAGCGTTGGGTGATTCGATACACGACCCCGAGCTCCCTCGCTCGATTGATGTCGTTGAAACAACCAAACCTTGGCGATTCACTTCTCAGCGCCATTGAGTTATCTCAGAACCCGTACGAACAACAACGATCGCCTGCTCTATGCCGAGCTGCATTGCAACAAGTTGCCGAGGAGACGTCGACGCGCGATCTTGCGGTCGCTGCACCTGATTCGTACCACCGCCGCTGGTGGGCATTGGTTACTGTCGTTGGGGCGATCGCTGGTTTTCTCGCCGTGCTCTACCCCGCCGCAGCGACCAATGCTCTCGCCCGTTTTGTGATGCCGTGGAGAAGCACCGAGCGATATACGTTTGCCCAGTTAGGCGATATTCCATCGCGGTGGATAGTACCTCATGGTGAGTCGCTCGATCTGAAAATCCCCTTGAGCAACCAAACGCCCTGGAAACCGACTCAAGCGACCTTGTGGCTCGGTTCTCTCGCCCCTTCCGATGCCGCATTGAGCAACGACAGCTACAGCTTTCCACTGCCACCTCAGATTGAACCCTCGAAGGCAAAACTGAAGATCGGGGACGCGCGTCCCCGCATCGAAATCATACCAACCCTTCGTCCAGAGCTGGTCAGTGCATCCGCAACCGTAAGCTTGCCCGAATACTTGAAGCGAACCGAGCCTCTCACGAAAGACGTTCGGAGCGGAACGTTATCGATCGTTGAAGGAGCAACTTTCGCCGTTGAAGCCAAAGCGACTCGAAATCTCGCATCGGCAACCATCGATGGGGCTCCCACCCGTGCAAAGGGAGTCGAAATCCTTAGCGAGAACCTTTCTCCTCCAGAATCGCACAATTACCTCTTTCGATGGACCGATGAGTTGGGATTGGAGTCGAAAGGCCCCTTTGCATTACAGCTGAGCGTTCGGCCTGATGAAGAACCCTCTGTTTTTCTGGAAGGACTTCCCCGAACAAAAGTTGTCTTGGATTCCGAACAGCTGAAATTCTCGATTCATAGCACCGACGATTTCGGAGTGAAACAAGTTGGTATGGAATGGCGACCCGCGGAAACGGGGGATAAGCCAACCGGAACGCCGGGTGAATGGCTGGTCGCTGCCGGTAGCCCAACATCCGAGAAATTAGATGCGGACGCAGTTTTCCAAGCGACCGCACTGAATATCTCCCCTCAAGCCATCGAACTTCGGATCTACGCCGAAGACTACTTGCCCGATCGAGTTCGAACCTACTCTGCCCCCCATTTGATCTACGTTCTCTCTCCGGCCGACCACGCCATGTGGGTTCTTCAACAATTCAATCGCTGGCAACGCGAAGCGATGGAAGTGAGGGATCGCGAGATCCAATTGCTAGAAGGGAACAAACGTCTTCGACAAATGTCCCCTGAGGATTTGGCTCGCGAGGAAACCCGTAAGCAGATCGAGCAACAGGCGGCGGCCGAGCAAGCCAATTCCAGACGCTTGGCCGGCTTGACATCACGTGGTGAAGAGCTGCTGCGACAGGCAGCCAGAAACTCCGAAATAGGAGTCGGCCATTTGGAAAAATGGGCGGAAATGCAAAAAATCCTCAAGGACATTTCGGCGAACCGCATGCCCTCAGTAGCGAATTTGCTCAAGCAAGCTGCCAAGCAACCATCACCTGCGGCTTCGCAGAATAAAAGCAATCCCAAGGTTGCAGGTTCTAATCGAAACGATGCGACCCCGAACTCAAACGCCAGCGAAACCGATCCCAACGCTCCCGCAAAACCTACGGCACCACGAGTGATCGATAGCGAATCCACGCAGCAGCCGCTCGACCAAAGCGCCGAGGAAGAGGCGAATAAAAAGAAACCCAGCAAAGGTGCATTGGGATTGCCAACCACAACCTTGATGGGGAACGGCAAATCTGGAAAAACCCCACCTCCACCCGACTCGCCGGCATCGGTCGATCAAGCCGTCGAGGAACAACTCGCACTCCTCGAAGAGTTCGACAAGGTCTCGGAGGAACTGAACAAGATCATGGCCAACTTGGAAGGTAGCACGTTGGTCAAGCGATTCAAGGCAGCGGCTCGTGAGCAAATCCAAGTTGCCGATTCCACCAGCGAAGCCATTCCAACCGCGTTTGGCAACAAACTCAAACGTTTGAAACCCGAGGAGCGATCGGCTCTTGAAAAGCTGTCGGTTCGGGAAACCACAGCGCTCAATACCGTCGGCCAAATCATCGACGACCTCGAGTCCTTCCATGAACGACGACCTATGGTGAAATTCCGCGATGTTCTGGACGATATCGAGCGCGAGGATCCACTCGGGGGACTGCGAAAACTCTCGTCGCACATGACCGAACAGCAAGGAATCGCGATTGCCGAAGCAGAGTATTGGTCGGACACGTTCGATCGATGGGCTGAGGACCTCGTCGACCCTGCCAGCAAAGGGCAGTGTCCGGGCGGCAAATCAAAGAGCTCACTCCCGCCGTCCATCGTGCTCGAAGTGATGCAAATCCTCGAAGCTGAGATGAACCTGCGCGATCGCACTCGAGTCGCCGAACAAGCTAAATCGCCGGACAATGCGGAGCAATACAAAACTGCGGTGAAGGAACTAGTCACCACGCAATCGGAGTTGCGGGAGCGGATTGTCAAAGTGAGTGAAAAAATCGCTGAACTACCCAACGGCGAAGAGGAGTTTGGAAAGGAGCTGCAACTCATGGCACAAGTCAACGTGGCCATGAAAGACGCGGTCCGTATCCTGACCCGGCCCGACACCGGACGACCAGCAATCGCTGCCGAAACCGAAGTGATTGAATTGCTCCTTTCGAGCAAACGAATCAACCCGAAAGGTGGAGGGGGTGGCGGCGGATCAAATCCCGGTGGTGGTGGATCGGGTGACACCACCGATGCAGCCATCGCCATGGTCGGACCAGGCATGAATGAAAAAGAAGTGCGACAGGATCACAAGATCGACCAAGCGACCGGAACTGAGGACAACACGATTCCCGAAGAGTTCCGACACGGTCTGGATCAGTACTTCGAACGCGTTGATCGCCGAAAGTCTCAATGAACAGATCCCGCTTAATCGTTTTAACTCTGATAACGATTGCCACAATTCATACTGCTGTCCTAGGACAAGTGGCGGCGGTACCCATTCGCGCGATCGCAGTGAATGCCGCGAACGATCCCAACTTGGATCGCGAGCATAATGCAAAGCGTTGGGTTCGCGGGTTGATTCAAAACGAGCTCAACACCATTCAAGCCGTTTGCGGCTTATCCCCAGAGCAAATCCAGAAACTCGTAGATATCGCCGAAGTGCAATGGCGAACTAAGTTGCTCACCGCGATCCGCTCCTACGTCGAATCCAACAACCGGAACAATGTCGATTTCGAGCAACGTGTCGAAAAACTAGTCAATTCCTGGCTCGACCCGATCTTGACCACCGAGCAACGTGCGAAGTGGGATGACGAAGTATCATCGCGACTCGAATTTCGACGTCGTGTCGTTGTCGGCAAAATGGTCATGGAATCCGAAAAGCGGCATGGCCTTACCTCGCAGCAGATGAAGGACTTGGAACCGATTCTGATCGACCGATGGCGGGACTCGTGGTGGGCGATGTACCGAAGCGGTTCGTTGCCGGAAACGAAATACTCATGGGTTTCTGCGATCCTCTCCGAAGCTCAACAAACCAACGGCAACGAA
The DNA here is from genome assembly GCA_903892355.1 of uncultured Pirellula sp. Classification (GTDB taxonomy): domain Bacteria; phylum Planctomycetota; class Planctomycetia; order Pirellulales; family Pirellulaceae; genus JBKCUI01. Next base: position 39,945 of record CAITIE010000139.1, read on the forward strand.
CGAGCAGCCAACCGCAACGAACACTACACCAGCGGAGGCAGTCACGAACTCCCTAGCCGTCCACTTTCAGAACGATTCGAGCTCAACGGAATTACGAGCGTCGAATCGATTCCCCTCGACAAAATCAAGGAGCAAGAGAATCGACCGGAAGACGCCCCCGCGAATGCGGATCCAGCACCAGCTGACAAAGACGACCCTAATCCAGCAGAGCCCGAATAATGCGAACGCCAGAACCAATTCGGGTGCTTACTAGAAAACGCAGATGTCAACATTTCTTTGAGGCCAAGTACTGTGGCTTGCAGGCGATCGCGTTTTTTCTACTGCTGGCTATTTCGTGTACGCCCAGCATTGCTCAAGACAAGGCAAAGATTCCGAGGGCAATCGATCGCGAACGCGAAGCCGTTGAGGACCCCGCAGAGATCGACGACAAACAAGGTGGAGACCGACTGATCGAAATGGATCGAGGACGTTGGATCGATATGGTCTATGGACAGCTCGGAGGCAACGAAGCTACCTTCGATCAGACATATCGCCGACGTGTCCGTCTCGCCCTCAATCGTATCGAGCTGATTTGCGGGATATCCGAAACATTGCGAGAGAAAGTCCAAGCGACCGCGGAGCTTGAATCACAACGGCTCAAGGCCGACATTCTCACCTTGATCAATGACGCTCCACTGCGACTCACGCAAAAGCAATATTCCGATTTCTACCAGCGGATTTGGAAACTGATCCAACCGTATCAGTCGCGCATGAACCAAGGAAATAATCAAGAGAGCGAGGCTTTGTGGCGCAAAGTCCTCACGACACAACTTGATGAAAAGCAGCAAAAACAGATTACCGAGGATGCTGCTAAGAGGACCGCGTATCGAGAGGAAGTTCAGCGGCTAGAAACAGTTTTGAAGATCACCCGACGCTTGGGGCTGAATCGAGACCAACGGAACAATCTGGATAAACAAAGCCAGACACACCCCAACAATTGGCAAAACCTTGACATGGCCTGGAACACCCTCCAAGCCTTGCCGGACGCTGAAAAGCGATCCTGGTTCACTCCGTTCCAACTCGAACAACTCAAAAAGCCATTGGAAACCACCAACGATCTACAAGTTGTGATCGTGGTAGAGGAATGATACGAAACATCATGTTAGAAACTTTCATCGGTTGGATCACCGCACCCTTCAAATACCTTCGACTCGGAAAATCTTCGATGAGGTTCCGGACAGCAGTGGTGGGTTTGGGAAGTGCGATTGCCCTCTGCGCCTACGGCTTTTCTGGATCTATTGCATTGGCACAAGCACCGTGGCGCGAGAACGCAGTGCAAGGCCAAACGGTACCGCGCGATGTGCGCGAGATGTATGAAAAAGGGCTCACTTGGCTGGAAAAAAATCAAGACAACACGGGGCGGTGGACGGGTTCCGGTGGGGATGCAGGCCCTGGAGTGACCGGTTTATGTCTCATGTCGTTCCTCGCTTACGGCGAAGACCCGAATTTTGGAGCATACAACCCAACGGTTCGGAAAGCGGTCCAGGCCATCATCGCAGATCAGAATGCAAAAACAGGATATATCGGGACCAGCATGTACCACCATGGATTCGCGATGCTGGCTCTCGCGGAAGCCTATGGTGCGGTCGACGAGAGGTTGCTGTGGGAAGGTGCGAAGGCCGACGACAGTCGGCGTCGATCCATCGGTGAAGCGTTGGAGTTGGCGGTACGGACCGCAATTACCAGCCAAAACAAAAACAACGTTGGGGGCTGGCGGTACTCACCTGATGCTTCGGATGCTGACACGTCGGTGTCGGGGTCCATCATGGTCGGACTCCTCGCCGCCCGGAACGCAGGCATTGAAGTCCCCGACAAGAACATCGATAAAGCCATCGCTTACTTCACCTCGATGACGTCGACGAGCGGCCAAGTTGCCTATGCGGGCGGATTGGGTGGGTTCGACAACTCTCCAGCTCGTGTTTCCATTGCAACCTTGGTGTATAGCATCTCAGGTCGCAAGGACCTCAAAGAGTTCAAAGCTACGTCGACGTTTCTGAAATCCTCGGACTCCAACGAAACGTCCGATCATTATGGGGAATACACCGCATACTACAAAGCCCAAGCCCTTTTCCAAGCGGATATTGGAGCGTGGGAAAAATGGAACAAAAGCCTCATCCAGGATTTAAAGGCCAAGCAGAAGAACGATGGCCATTTCGATGGGAATTACGGTGCGCCAGTCGCCACAAGCATGTCCCTTCTCTCCCTCGCTCTCAACTTCCGATTTCTACCAATCTACGAACGCTAATGCTACCCTCGCGAACGACCAACCTGCTGAAATTCATTTGCGCGCTTGCTGCGTTCGCGATCTCACAAAAATCGCTCAATGCCCAAGCCGTCGAAACGCCGTTGAGCGCGACCCGAACCGACGCAAAGACCGAACCACAACCCAATCGAGGACTGCTGCGATTGGTCGGCGGCGACATGCTGCGAGGGGATGCCTATGCCTCAGACACGCCTGATACGATTTCTTGGCTGTCGCCAACTTTCCTGAGTCCCTCCGTGTTCCCTTGGCCCGCGGTCGAACTATTGGATCTGGAGAATACTCACTCACCAGAACCGCTCGATGAAAACACCTTTTGTGCGGAACTGCAAACCGGTGAAGCATTTAGTGGACGATTGATTTCGATCGATCCGGAAAACGTGGTGATGGATATACCGACGCTCGGAGAGAAAAAGGTTGAGACACGACTGCTGCGACACCTGATTCGCCTGTCTCGATCCGCTGAGGATTCCACTCAAGTGTTTCAGTCCGCTGATTGGGAACAAGTCCTCCCGGCACCGAAAAATGGTAAGGCGACCAAGTGGTATCTGAAAGCCGGGGAAATCTCCACCGATACCAGTGGTACGACGATTTCGCAATGGGCGAACATGCCCGCGCTGGCAACAATCGATATCGATGTCGCGTGGGACCAAGGATCACCCAATTGGTGGTTAACCATCGGTGACCCCCGTCGCTTGGAATTGCAGGTGAGAAAGCTACAAAACAAAAAGCTTCTTAATGTTACGCTACTGGTGGAGAACTCCAAAACGGCCGATGTTGCGACCGTGCAACTTCCGTACGACGATGAGCGATCTCTCAAGCTGAAACTGCTCTGCGACGCGAACAAGGCGAAATACGTTTTGATGCAAGAGAATCAGATTCTCGGGACATTAAACGGGAACCCAACTGAGCAGTTGGTCGGCAGGACAAAAGTCAGTTTTACCAATACTGCATTAGGCCTGATGACACTGCGCGACTTGAGGATCTCGAATAGCGCTTTTGCGATCCCATCGGCGAAACTAGAAGGGGTCGAGATCCTTACCAAGAACGCCGGCACGTTCTTTGGCAGTTTGGCGTCGACAAGTGCCGAGCGCACGGTGAAACTCGATACGTTCAACGGGACACAACAAGACATTGCCTTGGACTCGATCGAACGTATGGAGTTTCCCCGTACTATCAAAGACGAGACCAGTCCAGACGCGGTAACCGGTCAACCGACTACAGCAAAGGTTTTCCGTGTTGAACTCGCCAACGGTCTACGATTTGCCTCGAGCAACCTGCAATCCAGCGTAACAAAAGACAGCGTTTCTCAATCGGATCAACCCGCGATCCGTTGGAGTGTGCTGAACGGCGAAATTTCAATGCCCCTGATGCATGTCGATCGAGTGACCCTGGAATCGGCACAACCCATCGGGGCGAAAAAGACCGTTTCGACCAACGAAACCTCGAACTCCGACGCGCGCACGGCGTCACAAAACGGTCCTGCGGAACCATTGGATATGCAGCGATTGATTACCGACGACGTCGTAGCCATCGGGCGTATTGTGTCCGTGATCAACATGCAGAATGGACTCAAGGCGTTGGCTTGGCAAGCCAAATTAGCCAGGAACCCGGTACCTATTAATCCGAGAAGTGACGGCGCGATCGAGCCTTTGATCACCAACCCCGGTACAGGATCTCCTAAGAAAGCCAGAAGCGAAGCAAGTCGCGTGCTGACGGCAAATGGTTTGCCAGCCCCCGAAGCTGACATTAGCCGACCCTTGAAGGCCTTGGAACCCAATGTTTTCCTGGTATCGGGAGATTGTTTCCCCGCAACGATCGAATCGAGTACCGTCGAACAGCTTTACTTCAACTCCCCCCTGTTCGAAACCAAATCGATCGGTGCGAATATGGTGCGAGGCATCCGCTTGGTTGATTACACCGGTGCCGAAAAAATTGATCGGTCCACACGGAATCATCTACTGACTCTACCAAGACTCCAGCGCAAAAATCCTCCAACCCATCTGGTCGTCTCTCGCGATGGTGACCTTCTACGGGGCAAATTGACTTCCTTGGACAGGGACCAATTAGAGATCGATGTGCGAGGTGAACGCAGGACGATTCTTGTCAAAAACATCGCCGAACTTGTTTGGTTAGAACCCGTGCCGACCGCACCCTCGAAAATCGAGGCGAATGGCAAATCGGAATCCGAGTCGATCCGCGAAGCTGAATCCACAGCTGTTGATAGCGAGTCCCCGAATGCTGAAACAGTATCTGTGACAGCGTCCATCGCAGCTAATCCAAGCGATGTGTATCAGATTATCCTCGAGCAAGGTTCGCGGATCTCGATTGTGCCCGAAGCCATCGAGGGAGACACCCTCAAAGGGACGCACCCCAGCCTCGGACCATGTACGCTCAAATGGGGACAGGTTTCCAGAATCGTCTTAGGAGACTCCATCCGTATCGATGCTTCCCGAGGTCGGTATGGAAAATGGAAACTGCAGAATGCACAGGACCCGAAATACGTCTCCGACGACGGCGAGGGTGGGGATGATCGCCCCAGCGACACCGCTCATGCACGGATGATCGGCAAGGAATCCCCCGACTTCGATTTGCTCAAAATTGACGGTACACCTTGCCAACTCAAAGACTATCGAGGCAAAATCGTTATCATCGATTTCTGGGCCTCTTGGTGTGGACCCTGCGTTCGCTCGATGCCCCTGCTGCTCGAGTTATCGCGTGAATATCACGACCTCGGCGTCGAATTGATTTTGATCAATGTCGAAGAAAGCGAAGAGCGGATACGCAAATTCCTCGAACGAATCGAAGTGACACCCACCGTTGCCATGGACACCGATGGATCTGTTTCCAAACAATACGCGGTGAGCGGTATCCCGCAAACGGTTATTGTCGACCGCGACGGAGGAATCGCTAACATCTTGGTGGGAGCAAGCGAGGAATCGGAAATCAAGCTCCGCAAGACGCTAGATGAACTCACCGCACGGGCGACCAAGCCTTAATGGATTCTTATTCCTCGCCAACGACCGAGTCGCCAAGCCCACACCAAACATGCTTTCTTTGTGGGTGATGGGTCTCGATCGTACTGCCACAGATGGACTTGGTAATTCAAACGCCGAACGGAAACTCGCGGGTTGTACAATTCTAGCCCAACCAGCGATTGCTCGAGTCTCAAGCAATCTGCCAACCACGGTTTCCTTTCGGGATTGATTAGGCTTTTTTTGAGGGATTCGGCGAAGTACCAAGCGTCGAACCAATGGGCGCGATGGCCATTAAAGTGGTGTGTTTCACAGAATTGCCTGAACTCGCGAACAAATTCACTGCTCAGCACATAGCGAGTCATCGCCAAGTGACTCGATGTTTGGGAAAGTCGTTTTCGAACGAGTGTTTCCGCGGCTGAATCAAGTTCACTCTCGGAAAAGCAAGCAATCGATTTATCAAGATCGTTCGATGCGGCGTGACTGCGATTGCCTGCAGTCAATCGTGACGCGAGTGCCTCTTGTTGCTGCCGCAGCGCTTCGCGCGATGAATTTGCATCCAGGGAATTTTTCAACTCATCCATGCGTTCACGACCTGTTCCGCATGATCTCGCGGGCACGATCTAATTCTTGAATCAGGTCCTCGATGGGGGGAATGTGCTCGTCCCGCTCGAGAATAATGCCACGCACTGCGAACCGTGAGACAACCTCGCCCAAGAGCTGCCAAATCTCTTCCTGGGTTGATGCGCCATGACTATCAACCCACGTATCACCTTCAATGTGCCCACCGACGAAATGCAATTGGATCACACGATCCAAGGGAAGTCTTTCGAGGACCTCGAGTGGATCAAATCGATGATTCACCGAGTTAATGAATAAATTAGTAACGTCGAGAAGCAATCCAACGTCGTTCTCGTCGCAGACCCGACCGAGAAAATCTGCGTCAGAGAACTGGTCCTCTGGGAAACGGATATTCTCCGTGATATTTTCGAGGACAACCGGAACATCGGTCATGTCTTTGAGTCGTCGGATGTTCTCACGGAGAACCATTAGGCTGGCGGAGGTTTTCGGGAGAGGAGTTAAATGCCCAATATCTATTCCACCAGCGCGAGTGAATGCAATGTGATCGCTGCACCACGCCGGCTGCAACTGATTAACAAGTTCACTGTAAAGCCTCAGATATTCGGAATCGAGTCCCTCCGCAGACCCGAGCGAGAGTGCGAGTCCGTGAGGGATCAGTGGAAAGTTCGAATGCAAAAGCTCCAGCTCCGTCCGTCGATGCGGAGATGGTTCGAAGTAGTGATCCGCGATGACTTCAAGAAAATCGACCGATGATTGGTGGGGAAAGAGAGAATGCCGGAACGGCGCCCGGTATCCAAGGCCAACGCCGAGGGCGGGCAGTTTACTCCATTCACACTTAGCTGCCACAACCACCGCACCCTCCACCGCACCCACCACCGCAACCACCACCTCCGCCGCAGCTGCCACCGCAACTTACGCTGCCGCACCCACTCGAACCGCAAGAACTACCGGAGGAACAACCGCTCGAGTTCATGGCCGCCTTGCGATACGACTGATAAAGTGGATCGAGGGAGCTTCCCTCGAGAGCACTAACCCCGAACAAGCCTACCGCAAAGAGAGGAGCCGAGTACGACAAATCCAATTTGGATGGGTTCGGTTCCGAGCTGAGCCGTGAGACGATCGCTTCCGTTTGATTGTAATTCTTCAATTTGCTGTACTTCGCGAAAGCGGCTTGCAAGTGCCCAAGGTACACCTGCCCGCGATAGGACAATCGCCGCGACTTTTTGGCGAGGAGCAACACGATAGGCGTCACGATCATTAGTCCGATCAGGAACCCCAAGTTATGATGCCCATGCCGAATTGCAGCGGCGAACTTGTAGGCACCGAGTACCTCGAGGCCCAGGAGAGATACCCAAAAAGCAGTTGCCGAGTTGACGAGTGCGTCGGTCGGGATACATAGGCTTTCAGATTCCATCCATTTCTGCCACGGTGACGTGAATTTGCTCACCAAGGATTGGACCGAACTTTCGAACGCAGAGACCGCCGGGTTTGGGGATTGGAATTGGGACAAGATGGCTTGGTGGACCTCGGTAAGCCCCGCCGGCGTTTCCGTCGGCGTTTCCGTCGGGCTTCCAGCCTTCCACTTCGCGCCCTTCCCTTGAAAAAATACTTGAATACCCGTTGGTTTGGGCTGCTCTTCGATCAAGTCACGTTCCACTAAGTCCACCATTACGGTGCGAATTACTTCAGGATTCCCCCCACGCAGGTAGGCAATCTGAAGGGGATCTACCTCTTCGGGAATTTTCATCGGGGGATCCGAGCGGCTGGTGTCCGACCTGTGAATCAACCACCGGATCGCTACAAGGCATCCGACCAGCATTAGGCCATAGAGCAGCAAAAACATTGGGCCTGGAAGATTTCCGAGGGGATTGTTGAAGATCCAATTCATAGGCATGTCTCCGTGAGGAACACCGGAATCTAAGCTGGTTCGCAACATGGTACGGATCTCCGTACACGACTGAAGGCCGAAACGGGAGTTCCAACAGGGCGCGACATTACTGCATTTTAACAAAAATCTTAGGGTTTATCATGTTTTTGAGCATGCTGACGTGGGCCGACTAAGCCCAATGCAGATCCCGAGCAAATTCGTTAGTAGTGCGACGGAACCATCGCAAGAATGCCTTCATCAATCGTCCTCCAGGATCAATCGATGACATTCGTTTCATGCGATAGATCATCGAGCATGGCTTGCATTCGCTCACGGAGCGTCTTCATGACAGGATCTTCCTCACCTCGAGGGGCGCGATCGACGGGAACTTCGATCGCTTCATCGATGCGGATCACGACTTCCAGCGGTCCATGGACATTGGCTTTGTCGGTCAGATCTTCTTCCAGACGCTCGACCGTCTCCAAAATTCGAGTATCTGTGGTGGGAGAAGAGAGGTACTCCGGTGGATACGAGGCGACTTGTTGGGCCAAGTAGATTTTCTCCAATTGCGTCCAGCGACGCTCACGTTCCTGTTCCGTGAGTTCACCCGCCGTTAATTCTGGCACGATCTTCATCCGAAGGGCTTTGACACGAGGAATGATCGGCCCATCCGAGTCTTTTCCGAGCCATTCCACTTCGAGGGGGTCGAGAAGATGATCGACTAGGCGTTGCTGCCTCTCGACGATCGTCCCGGTTTGAGCGAAGCCGATGTATTCGAGTTCTTTCAGGCTCAGCATCGCATGGGTAATGCGCGAAATGCGATGGAGTATCGGCGCTTTCTTCAAGTTGTTCCAAGTCAATCGCTTCTCGAGTGCGTCGAGCGTCTTACCCACAGCCTTTTCCAAGTCCCCATGGAACACGTATTTGATTGCCACCGGATGAATGACCACCTTGCCCCCATTTCCATCCTTGGCTCGTTTCTTCGCCGCACTCCGGGCCATGAACGCGACTCCGTCGAGCAGCGGCTGGAGCAAGTCATTCGTGCGAAAAACAGCCCCTTCGGGGAATACCACGAGTGGCCGTTCGGGCTTCGATAGCGTTTCGATAGCCATATCCAGCGACTGCCTGTCGAGTCCTTCGCGGTAGACGCTAAAGGCTCCCATCATTCGCATCGCGAATCGCTGAAATCGACTTTGATGGAATAAATGCCAGCTCGCCATTGCATACATCAACGTTTTCGACTCGCTAGCAACATACCCCATCACCAAAGGATCTGCGTAACGGCAATGGTTGGGAGCCAGCAAAATACCGTGCCCGCGTCGGAGCGACTCACGAAAGTGATCCAGCCCTTCCAGTCGATGGGAAACAACGCCTTCGTGCCGCTTCAAATACCAAGGAACCAGGTTGGTATTGAGCACAAAAGAAGGAAACCACGTTCCGCGATGCGGCGGAATGAACTCATAAGGTTTCTCGATGATAATGTCTTGCATGTGCTATCCATCCTGAACACTGTGATCCGACCGAGCACGCACCACGTATCTTACTGGATATTCGCCACCGATACATGTTGCATGTGGGCGTTCTGCGGCACGGAGATCCGACGATATGCCCCGTGCCAAATGCCCCGTGCCAACTAACCTCCCCGTGCCAACCGACCTCCCCCGTGAACATCAAGACCTTATTTCGTTGCGTACCCTCGAGGATGCGTTTTGTGCCAGTTCCACGCGGTTTCGACGATGCTGTCGATCGCAACATACTTCGGAGTCCAGCCGAGCGTCTTCTGAGCGAGCGAGCTATCCGCGATGAGGCATGCGGGATCACCGGGGCGACGATCGGCAAAAATCGCAGGGATAGGATGCGCGGTAACTTTACGGCAGGCTTCGATCACTTGAAGCACACTATGCCCGACGCCTGTGCCCAAGTTCATCTCGAGAACACTCCCAGGCTTGAGTTTCTCAAGTGCCGCTAAGTGCGCCGTCGCAAGATCTTCGACGTGGATGTAATCCCGAACGCATGTTCCATCCTCCGTTGGGTAATCGTTTCCGAAGACTTGGATCGCATCGCGTTGCCCGAGGGCGACTTGAAGAACAATCGGAATCAGATGGCTCTCCGGATCATGATCCTCGCCGATCGATCCATCTGCGGAGGCGCCAGAGGCATTGAAATACCGCAGGGCAGCAACGCCAAAGCCGTACGCGGTCGCATAATCGCGCAGCGCCCTTTCGACAACGAGTTTGGTAAACCCGTACGGATTGATCGGATTCTGAGGTGTATCCTCACGGATAGGCATCTTGTCGGGCTGACCGTAGGTCGCGGTCGTGCTCGAAAACACAAAACGCCAGACTCCCACCGAACGCATCGCCTCGAGAAGTTCAAACGTCGCGGTAACATTGTTTTGGTAGTACATCGCCGGATGCTGAACTGACTCACCGACCAACGCGAACGCAGCAAAGTGCATGACCGCTTCGATCTCTTTATCCAGCATAACCTGCATAAGGAGCGAGCGATCGGTAAGATTGCCTTGGATGAATCGTTCTCGAGGCACACTTTCAACGTGCCCGCGGGAAAGATTATCATACACCCAAACGTCGTGGTTCAACGAATTGAGCAAGCGTACGGTGTGGGAACCGACATATCCTGCGCCACCAACTACCAGTACTCTCATCCGAGCGATCTCCGAAACTAACTTTTGAGTTCGATCCTACAATGCAGCCGGGCGGAACTTCGACCGCCCCTTATTTTTAGCATGCCTTTAGGGGCTTGGACACGCGGCACATGGCAACAAGCAAACTTAAGAAACTAAAACAGGGGCTGACGGAAACGGCAAAACCGGTCGAAACGATGGCCGGGTGGATGGACCGGTTCCTGGTCTACCTCCGAAGCGAGTGCCATTTGGCAGAAAATACCATCGCCGCCTACGGCCGAGACCTACAGCATTTCAAGGAATGGCTCCACGGCCGCTGCCCAACATCGCTATCGATCAGCGATTTGACCGATTACATCGGCTGGCTAAAGAATATCTCCCTAGCCGCATCGTCTATCTCGCGGCATATCGTTTCATTGCGGATGTTTTTCAAGTTTCTGCAGCTCGAGTCGGCTATCAAGGACAATCCGGCGGAGTTGCTGACAACCCCGAAGATGTGGCGCCGCGTCCCCAAGGTGCTCTCGATCAGCCAGATCGATCGTTTTTTGGAATCGCCTCGCCCCTACGATCTGCACTGGCTTCGAGACCGCGCGATCCTGGAGTTGATGTACGCCACCGGTTGCCGTGTCTCCGAAGTCTGCGACATGTTGATCGCCAACGTCCATTTGAACGAAGGCTATTGCTTGGCCGAGGGAAAGGGGAGCAAGCAAAGGATGGTTCCACTTGGCGAGCGAGCCATCGAAGTGATCTCACGTTATGTCGACGAGTACAGACCTCAGCTTTGCACGAACCGAACCCCCGAAGCGACCCCTTGGCTCATCGTCTCTCGGACTGGACAACGTCTGCGTCGCGAAGCGGTCTGGGAACTCGTCAAAAGGTATGCGGCGAGGGTCGGAATCGACGAAGAAGCCAGTCCGCACACTCTGCGACATAGCTTTGCAACCCACCTATTAGCAGGTGGTGCAGACTTGCGATTGATCCAAGAAATGCTCGGGCATGCCAGCATTCAAACCACGCAGATCTACACCCAAGTTGAAAACTCGAAGCTGAAGAAGATCCACCAAGAGTTTCATCCCCGGGGGTGAGATAGCCCAATCGGATCCCGTTGGTAGCCGCTGCTCAGCGGCTACCAAGTGCGCGCAACGTGCGCATCTTCGAAGATCAGATCCCCAACAAAAAAGCCTCCTGCGATTCGCAGAAGGCTTTCGTGTTTTCTGAATTGAATCCGGGCAGGATCAACCTCCAGCAGGAGGAGCGCCGCCACCTCGTCCATCGGACGGAGTTGGATTCTTGGACGCTTCTTCTTGCATTTTCTTGTACATTTCCTCTTGCTGCTTGATTCGTTCTTTTACGTCTGGTGGTGGCTCGCCGTTGCCGGTTCCCACTGTGGATCCACTTTCGGACTCACAGCCCACCATGCACATTGGCATAGCAGCCAAGCACAAGGTCAACAAAAATTTAGTACGCATGGTATTCCTCAATTCCAAAAGGACAGGGGGTTAACCCTTGACAACAATAGCTATGCAACGGTCATTTGCAGACTTAGCAAACTGTCTCCATTACAACCGTTGGAGGAGTTGCCTGTCAAGCATACATAGCACGCAAAACGAACGGTATTTTTCACGATCGGCGGACGAAGCCGCGGTAATGAATATCACCGTCGAACTCTCTCCACGTGCTACGATCCAACGGAGAGGCTTGGTTCATCCAATCCTTGGATTTTCCGCAAACTGGTTGCCTCGCGTCGTGGGAGCCGAGTATTTTGGGGGCAATGAAGCAGTCGACTTGATCGACCAGTTGCCGGTCGAACAGGCTCCCGAGGATTTGCGCCCCCCCTTCCACCAATAAATTGGTTAGTCTTTTAGCTCCGAGAGAGCGAAGGGTGAACTCGATCGATTCATCGTGAAGTCCGGGTGGGATACCTAAAATATCGCATCCCAATCGCTGGAGTTGGTCCATTTTTTGTGGATTGGCATCCAAGGAGGACTGGCCGGCCACCACCAAAACCCCTACTTGAGAGGCGGTATGTGCTAGTTTGCAACCGACAGGGATTCGAAATCGACGGTCTAGGACCACGCGCAGAGGAGTTCTTCGGGGCACCTCTTCCGAGGAAATGCGGGCTGTCAGCATGGGATCGTCTAGAAGTACTGTTTCGCTCCCAACCAGAATCGCGTCTACCTCGGATCGCATTCGATGAACAAAGGCTCTCGACGCTTCGTTCGTGATCCATTTGGAATCGCCCGAATGGGTCGCCATCATGCCATCGAGAGTCATCGCCCACTTGGCGATCACCCAAGGCAACTTCGTATCGAGCAGTTTGATGTACGGCGCGTTCAGGAGTCGGGCTTCCGAATCCAACACTCCTAATTCGACATGGATGCCGGCATCGCGCAATCGCGTGATGCCTCGTCCGGACACCTCGGGATAGGGATCTTCCATCGCGACGACAATCCGGGCCGGTTTGTGCTTCAAGAGCAAATCGGCACAAGGGGGCGTTTTTCCGAAATGACTGCATGGCTCGAGCGTGACATACACCGTAGCGGCATGCACAGCCTCGGGTTCGAGCTTCTCCAAGGCGTGTACCTCGGCGTGCGGGCCACCGAACCTCTGATGGTACCCGGCTCCGATTTCTTCACCATCACGAACAACCACGCACCCAACCATCGGATTTGGCTCGACGGAACCTTTGCCCTGTCGAGCCAAATCCAAGGCGCGCCGCATCCAGAACTCGTCGTTATCCCGCAAGTCTCGCACGAGTCCCTCTGCTATCCAACATGGCTACAAACGAATTTGGCTACTGGTGAATACTGCAACGCTCGAAAACAACGATCAACATGCGTCGATCGCGTTGCAGTTACACCCCTGGTTCCGTCGCTGCGACACCTGCATGGTAGGTGGTGTAGACATAGACTGGGATGTCCAAATCGCCGAGACTCTCCGTCACCAATGGCTTGACTTCACTCCACGACAGTCCGCCGACTCCCGTTGCGATCGCAGGGATAGCGAGACTCCGAATGTTCTCTTTTTCAACGAGGTGCCGAAGACGCTTCAGGCAATGATGAACATTCGCGGTGGTCGCCCGACCTGGACGAGTCCCATGGCCGTGGTCCCCTTCTTGCGTCAACAAATTGATGATGTGCTTGTCCCCAACCCCGCTCCACATCCAGATTTCACCCGGCTTTGGGTGCGTCTGATGAGCGTAATGGCGGAAATCCTTTGCCATTGATGGCCATTGCTCTCGCAACGCTAATGCGAGTCCAGAATCAAAGTGATCGTTGGGAGCGACGCCGTGAGCGATCGCATGTGCCTTGGACAAAAGAATATCGCCAGAAACTTCATGAATCATGGTAGTGAAATACCTATCGTTGCCAGAGTAACTAAGTGGGGAGGAACAAACGAGACCGCCAAACGAACCCGCTGCACGTCGATTCAAACTCTACTGCCCAATCATACCAGTTTTCGCGAGTGGAAAACCGAATGCGACAACACGTCCACTTGCGGCCGGATTGCTTGACTGGGTTATTTCTTGTTCTTTGGATCGAGATTCGAATCCAACTGCGATGGCTGCAGCGTTGATGGAACCCCATCGGCCGGAACGTCGACGTTTGCCAACCAAAGGCACGCATTCAAAATCGTTTTGCGGAAGGAATCGTTCCCCCAATTGTCATGGAAATGGCCGCCGGTGAAACCGAACCCGCGACCACCGTCTGGACGCTCAACCGCCCACAGCATCGCCTCGGCTCGACCTTTATTCGCTTCGATGTGGGGGTAAGGCCCGGCAGGGTACACATAAGGTCCATCGCGAACATCATCGGACGGAGATGCGACCAAGATGGGAGTGAATTTCCCACTGGATGTTTCAGCAAGTTGATTGCCAGAAAGATCATCCACGAATCGCATATTGAAGTACCACTCATCCTTCACCGCGAAGGGCTTGACCCCGCGCGTAATCGGGTGCTCGGGCAATGCGCTAAAGGATGGTTCCCAAATCGGATTGCATGAGAACATGTGCTCGTAGTGTCCCCCAATCCATCGTTTAAACTCTTTACCAGCTTGATCGGCAACAATCTCAACCGCGTAGTGCATGCATCCGATCCCCACCCCTTTCTCCGTCAACTCGTTGACCATAGCCATTCGCCTGCCAGTTTCCTGGACAACTTCATGACCGCCACCACCATCCATGTAGAAGACGATCGCATCGGCGTTGCGGAGAATGGATTCGTCCTTAGGCCAACCATTGAGCACAAATTCGACCTCAACTGGCGAGCCCGATTTTTTCAAACAATCGGCGAGGATCTGAACTCCGGCGTTGAACTCATGCATCCGGGGCGGGTGCGAAGGCTTACCCGCCACCAACACAATCTTCTTCGGGCCGGCAATGCTCGAGTCGGCGGCATTGCTCGAGTCGGCGGCAATGCTCGAGTCGGAATTCTTCGGATCCGCGCCGGAACTGGTTTGAAATTGGCTCAGGAAAAGTAATACCATGACAGCCAGAACTCCACGGAAAGACCCGATGGATATGCGGCGTATGAACTCCGGTAACAGACTGAAATCCCAAGTCATGGTTCTCGTATCTCATTTAAATTGAAGGACGGAAAGCTCGACCGGACCCTTTGCGAGGGGTGCGACGCGAATGCATCTAAGTTACCCGAAATTTCCTCGGCATGCGATTGCTTTGCAAATTGCGCCCCCCAGGTGACTCTGCGCGGCAACTCGCCCCTTCATTGCTAGCGTTCGAGCATTTTCGTTTTCAGGAAATTTTTTCTCGAATTGCGCAGTTTGACCAAAGGTGTCAGCGACTAGATCACTATTACCCGTGTCCTAAGCAGACGCAGTCAGCGTGCTTCGATGGCGGCAGTTTGAACAGCCACCTTGGAACCGAGGCTGACGGAATAGTTGTCTCGATCTGAGAAAACCCATCATCAAATCGAAATGACAGTGTCTGCGGGCGGATCCAAGCTGGGTCGGTTTTGAAAAAAGTGGTGGACCTTAGGCCTCTTTTTGAAAAACTTTCCCAACCAGAGACCGGAAAACGCGAATGAACTTGAGTGAAAACTGCTCAAACCCTCGATTTTTCGGGAATTGGTTCGAATTGGAACTGGGATTGCATAGGGATGTAATTCCAACGGGCCGAGTTCGACAAAGTTGTCTGACACGAGATTGCGTAAGAGCAGTTACGCAAACTCGGCAGCGGCGAACGTCGAAGCCGTTTGTTAAAAAGTGGTTTCAAAACATCAGGGAGGACTAGAAAAATGCTAGTACTAAGTCGAAAAGAAGGCGAACGAATCGTGATTGGAGACAATATCACCTTGGTGGTTTCCAAGGTGAGTGGGAACCGGGTCACGATTGGGATCGAAGCTCCACGCGAGGTCAAAGTGGTTCGGGGCGAGTTGGAGGACAGCGGCCGGAAAACCGCCTCCGAGCATTCTGCGATGCATCAGCAACTGGCTGTTGCGGCTGGAATCATGGCTTCGGGAAATCTTCCAGAGGGGAGCCACGAGTCCGGAAGCTTCGAGCCATCGGTGAAGCGTGCGACACTTCGCGAATTTGCCGCAACCGTGCTTCCTATGCATCGTCAAGTTGGATAACGCGGTGGGTCCTTTGCTGTATCTCGATCCCACCAGAGACTATCGCTTTACCGCGCTAGCTCCATCAAACGCACTATCGGCAAAGAGTTGTTGGCTCGTGACTATCACGAATCAACATGCTCAAGTAGTAGCGTTTCAACGAAACTGGGGTTCCATCCTCAGCGAGTAATCGCATACGCGTGTCGAACCTCTCTCGATGGGAGTTGCGAGCACGATCGGCTCGCTGAGGTTCGCGGTTTCGAGTTAAACGGTTAGATTGGTCTCGATGACTCTCTCTTCGATCCTTGTTGTTCCCAGTAACTTTGCGAGATCCGGTCTCTCATCACTCCGGTCTCTCATCACTCCGGTTTCACCGTGACAACTTGACTCCGTATTTCTCCGCTACCTACGCGGGTTCGAAGCATCGATCCAACGGAGACTTGCGACGCGTCGCTCACAATCTGTCCACTCGGCTCCAGTGTTGTCAGTGAGTATCCTCGAGCCAACGTCTTGAGCGGACTAATGGACTCCAATCGACTAGCTAGCTTCTCGAATTGGTGTTTCCTAAGATCCATGCTTCTCGCGACAGCATCTTCCACCATCCGTTCGAACTCATCGAGACGCTGTGTCGGTGTATCGAACATGCGTTCCGGGTTGCTGAGCACTGGTCTTGACGCGAGCCCTTTCAACCGAGTGTCCAGCTCACGAACTTTATGATTCATCACCATAGCCACGCGAGACTGGAGTGAAAGGATCGTTTCGGCAATCTCATCGCGATTGGGCACGACTCGCTCGGCCGCTTCGGAGGGTGTTAAGGCTCGCACATCCGAGGCTAAATCGCACAGTGTCACATCGATCTCGTGACCAACCGCCGAAACAACAGGGATCGGCGAGGCGACGACCGCCCTCACCACGGGCTCCTCGTTGAACGCCCATAGATCCTCGATGGATCCTCCACCTCGACCGACGATCAAAATGTCCAGGGGAGGCATGATCCTTCCTGCGAGTTCGATTCCTTGGGCGATTTCCGCCGCCGCCCCCTCCCCTTGAACCTTGGCAGGAATCACAAGAACGTTGGTTTGCGGCCACCGTCTGCGAAGGACTTCCAAGAAGTCGTGAATCGCGGCACCGTGTGGGCTGGTCACAAATCCAATCCGACTCGGAAACTTGGGGAGTGGTCGTTTTCGCTCCGATCGGAACAAACCCTCTGCTTCCAGCTTGGCATAAAGCTTACGAAACGCGATCTGCAACGGCCCGAGTCCTTGTGGCTCGATCTTTTGCACCACGATTTGGTAGGAACCTCGTGGCCCATAGACATCAAGCTTGCCCGTGCACAGAACCGCCATCCCTTCGCGAATGTCGAATCGGCATCGTTCCCAAGTGGATCGCCATATCACGGCGCTGATTTGGTTGCTGGCATCCTTGAGGGTCAAATACAAATGCCCAGCGCCCGACTTCGTGATGCTGCCAACTTCCGCAATCAGAGCAAAACTCGGTATCGATTGCTCCAGGGCGGCCTTGATCCATGCGTTGAGTTCCGACACCGAGAGGGCTGTGTTTTCTCGCTCTTTGGAGGTCCCCTTTGAGCTCGCTGAACGTGTCTCTGACGGGTTGCCATCGAGAGCAATGCGCTTTCGCTTGGCCTCGGCAAAGAACTCGTCAGCTTCATCTCCCCAAAGGAATCCGGTCACGACAGAATCCCCAACGAGAGGTTTGGTTCGGCAGATGCATGCGGCGCTGCGAACAAGGCGCGCTCGTTTTCCCGAGGTAGTCCATCCATTGCCCAGCATTCGGCTTCACTAGTGAGGGAATGCATCACCTGCTCCACGTAGGTACGATACTCCTCGACGCTCCGATCATCCAGTTTTCGTCGCACCTGAATCTTGGGCCCGAGAATCATTCGAGCCCGTGTACCCATTCGGGGCACACCAAATCGATCCCACGTTCTCAATCGATACGGACTATGGTAGCCACATCCTACCGGGATCAAAGGCATCTGGAGCAATGAAGATAGTTGGATGCAACCGGGCGACATCTGACGTCGAGGCCCTCGCGGACCGTCGGGTGTCAGTACCAAACTCGTTTCTTTGTGGGCTTTTCGGTATTGCAGAATGGCCTTGATTCCACCGTGCGAGGTCGACCCGCGAACCGTCTTGAACCCGAAGTTCTCAACGATTTCGCTAAACCAAAACGCATCCCGATGCTGGCTGACCAAAAGCGTCATATCGCTTCCACGACGCGTCGCCGCCGGGAGCAAAATGTACTCGTGCCAAAGGATGTAAAGTGCAGGGCGATCGAAGCCTTGGAGAGCTACGTCGCTCTTGGGTTCATAATCCGCGATACGGGTATCCACCGTCCGCATCCATGCCTTGAGGGTCATGCCTAAAAACGTGGCGAGCATTCGAATCGAGTACGATTGAATCCTTCGTTTGTTCAACCTCATGGCTACACCAATCCGACTCCGTTCTCTTTGGCCAATGATTACTTATAGTTGTAATTACCTGTAAAAACCTCCACGGCGGGTCCGGTCATGAACACGTGCCCGCTGGCTTCATCCCAATGAAGCATCAGATCTCCGCCGGTTAGATGATTAAGGATCTTGCGATCGGTCCGACCGGTCAAAACTCCAGCCACACAGACGGCGCTGGCGCCGGTTCCACAAGCCCACGTTTCACCGGAACCACGTTCCCAAGTCCGCTGGCGAACTTCGCCGCTTGCCAGCACCTCGACAAACTCGACATTGGTCCTTTTCGGAAATCGCTCGTCCTTTTCAATGAGCGGACCTATACCCAGCACCAACTCATCGGTCGCTTCGGGAACAAAGATGACGCAGTGCGGATTCCCCATAGAGACGCAGGTACCGAACAACGTGTGCCCTTTGTATTCCAGTTTGTGATTGACTACTTGCTGATCCGCACTCTCTAACGTGGTCGGGATCTCGGCCGCGAGCAACCGTGGTTTACCCATATCCACGGTAACTTGGTCAACGTTCCCGTTTTGAACCTGCAATTCGAGTTTGAGAACACCGGCACCCGTCTCGATCGCCAAAGATGGTTTTCGAGCGATCCCTGAATCGTGCACGTATTTCGCAACACAGCGAATGCCATTCCCGCACATTTCCGATTCACTCCCATCGGCATTGAACATCCTCATCCGAGCATCCGCGTGGTCGGATGGTAGAATTGCGATGATTCCATCTCCCCCAACACCAAACCGCCGGTGGGACATAGCGATGGCGAGCTGCTCTAGGTCACTGGGGAGTTTTTGAGTGAAGCCGTCTACATAGACGTAATCGTTTCCGGCACCATGCATCTTCGTAAATTTGATCTCGGTCACATCGTCCTCCGCAACGGGATCGGTCTCGTACTGCGTCCTCGACATCAACGACGCAGGGGTTAAGAATTGAAAGCGTTATCGAATCATCGGCCGGACATTTGACGCCCGCTCGCCAATCGCTTGAATGTCAAACCGAGGCTCATCGCATCGGTGAACAAACTGGGGGTGCAGTACTTACTTAGGAAGCAGCCCGAGTGCCGCGGCCGATGGGCGAGCGATCACATGGCATGCAATCAATTTACCAAGCCCTTCAACTTTGGGTTTGGCTGCTTCGACGGCGGCGGTCACGGCAGCGACATCCCCGCGCACCACGACGGTAACGTACCCTCCACCGAGTTTCTCTTTGCCAACGACTTCCACAGACGCAGCTTTGCAGGCTGTATCGATGGCTTCAAAAACAGCCGTGAATCCTTGGGTTTCAATAAATCCTAACGCTTGGCCGGCATTGCTGGCATTCGACATGAGTTCTTCTTCCGATCGAGGTGTTTTGACGACGTTTTGTTCGATAAGAACATTGTATTCCGAGGGGCTCAAGATCGCTCGCAGGGCATCTCGATCCGGACTGTGGATCCAATGCGCCGCTCGATCCTGCCCCATCCCTTTTGCGACCTTGGAACCAACCTCCACTGCGGACTGAACGTCGCTGGGCGAACCGGTGATCTTGATCACGGCCCCGAGCATGTCGTTCCACTCCGCTTGCAGGATGGTGACATTCGCGGCTTTGCACATCGCGTCGCACGCAACCATTCCAGCCGTCCAACCGTTGGTCTCAACGATTCCGATCGAGATCAGACCACCGGCGTGGCCGTCTCCCCAGTCGTTGGCGTTCGTCAAGCTGCTTGCGGCCATAAAACGATTTTCCCGTTGAAGCTACGAATCCATGTCACGAAGGTGCTGTTTCAGTATTTGAACCCACTTTGGAATCGCTTCCAGCGGAGGCTCGGCGGCTTCGTATTCCAAAGCTACCCAGCCACTATAGCTTGATTCCGACAATAGTCGAAGGACCCTCGGCAAATCCGCCATTTCTTGCTTGCCATTCGGGAACATTTCAACCTTCAATTGCGCATTTACCGCGTAGGGGGCTATTTGAGCCAATTCGGCGTAGGGATCGGCGCTGGATCTGAAATTCCCCGAATCGAGATTAATCCCGATGCCCTTGGATTTTACCCGATGGATGATCTCCAAAAGCCCCTCCGCTTGGGCGGTCACCCCACCATGATTTTCGAGGCCCAAGTACATTCCTCGTGTTGCCGCATAATCGCCCACCTCATCGACCGCAGCAACGCACCTCGCGATGGTACTCTCCCACGAATCCCCTTTAGGCTGACTCCCTGCAAAGATCCTGATCACGTTCGCACCGAGAATCGCATAACGATCGATCCAAAGTTTAGCAGCCTCGATATCCTTCCGAACTTTGGCAGGGTCCGATTGGCAAAAATCGTTCGCAATGGCGCCTCCGGTGACAACAACGCCTCTGCGATGGCAATGCGATTTGAGTTGATTCAAGTACTCCGTCGTCACGTCAGCCGGGAAGTAGTAACTGGTAAGTTCCGCGCCGGGGACACCGAGTTGATGGCAATAATCGACGAAACGAAACATGTCCCATCCCTCGCGATTTCCTTTCAAGAGATCGCGCAGCGAATATGCCGCAAGACTTAACCGCAATCTTCCAGGCTTTGGCCGATCGAACGGGTCGATGGCGAACGCCATTTTGGAACGATTCGAGGTTTCACCTGCCGCGATCGCCATCGCTATTCCAAACGCGCCCCCTTTAGAAACAAAATTTCGTCGAGTGATCGATTGTCGAATCATGGAATGGCTCTCCCCTTTCTATTCCCACTAAAACCTC
>CAITIE010000140.1 GCA_903892355.1 uncultured Pirellula sp.
CGGTGGAAGCAACAACTGACAGCTACTTTAGCCCCTCACCTATTAGGTTCCCTCGATCCGTTGGGGCTTCGCCCCAACGAACAAGCGTGGGGAGTGGGACACGGTTGGGTAGCCTTCAGTCGGGGCTCCACCGGCACGAGGCCGGTTGGCGGCCGGACATTGCGAGGAGGGAAGAAGGGAGAGGAGCGAGAGAGCCGAAAACAGCCGAGAGCAGCCGTCGAGCACGAGCACCGCTCCGCTGAGCACGAGCAGGAGTACGATGTTAAAAGATCAGCCGAGATGCTTGGGTTTTATTTCGTACTCAGTCCGCTTCGGCGGACGGTACTCGTACTCGTACTCGTACTCGCTTCTCTTTCGATTCCTCGATGACGATCAGCGCCGTAGTCACGATGGGCGATTTTTGGCAATTCGCTATTGCAGGGTGCTAAGATACGCGAAAAGATCGGCGACTTCCTGAGGGGATTTGTCGTCGAGCAATCCCATAGGCATTAGGGATTCGGTCGAGTACGCTTTTTCGGTGATGGTGTCTTGGTTGATTCGCAAGATCGATCCATCGGCAGCTTGAAGGGTTACTCCATCGGCCGCGTTGTAGATCACCATTCCGGTCAGGATTTCATCATCGACCGTTAATACTCGCACCGCACGGTACCGATCGGAAACATCGCGGCTGGGTTCATAGATCGCTTTGGCCAGATCCTCGCGAGAGAATCGCTTGGCGACACCGACCAAACTCGGGCCGAGCGAGCTTTGTCCACCGTGGCATAATCCGCATTTGGTTTGATAGAGGGATTTTCCGTTGGCCGCATTTCCAACCAAATTTTGGATCGACTGAAGGGCGGTGTTGGTATCGACACGGTTGGCGGGTGGAATAAGTTCGTTGCACTGCTGCTCGGTGAGATTCGAGCGATAGTACTGGTCCCAATCGGCCCATTTTTCACTAGAGGGTGGAGTTGGTTTCTGGGCTTGGGCAGCGAGCGATCGAGCTCGTTTTAACACTGCGGGTCGCGGCAACGCAACATTGGTGTTGAGGCTCGCCGAGACAAGTTTGGCCATGGCCCCTAGTTCTCTCTGAGGGTCCAGCAAATCCATGCTGGCGATCCCTTTCCAGGCGGCGGGCCAGAGCGTTCGATCGGACGATTCCACGGCGCTGAGGTAGATGTCGTAATCCGACTCCTTCGGTTCGGAGGAGAGGATGTCCAAGCAGGTACCTCGCAGCGATTCTTCGGATGTTGCTTGTTGCAGCAAGGTGCGGAATCCGTCATCGATGGAACCGGTCAATGCGTACTTCACGATTGGGACCGACCACTGCTGGACCGGTGTGTTCCTTAATTGCTCACGGATCTTCTGCTTGATGGATGCTTGGAAGTTGTTCGAAAAGGAGCTAACTAGCACGAGGTCTTCGCTGGAAGATGGAGGAGGGAGAGCGGCGTAAGCCTCGCCGAACTTCGCATCGCGGCTTGAGAGGGACTGAACCAGCTGCTTCAATCGGGTCGGCCATTGGTTGTCGGTGTAGAGCCCGCGCGATTTGACCTTGCCGATGATGTTGGCGAGTCCCGATGCGGTCATCGCCGACTCCTCGGGTGTTCGAGGTGCGGTGCATTGAGCAATGCAGCAAAGCGCATGGAGGTCGGAGCTTGGATGGGATTCCGGCTGGATCTGTTTGAGGAGGTAAGCGACACACTCCTTTTCCGATGGCTCCAGAATCGCCATGGTGCGCATCGCCTCCGCATGCAGGATGACTTGACCGTTGCTCTCGGCGGTTTCCGCGAAGTGGAGCGCCCATCGCGCCCAGCTGTTTCGAGTGGAGTCTTGCATCTTTGCGGTATGGATCCCGCGGTACCCATCGAGCACATCGGCAGGAACATCAGACTGCAACGGCAATGTCCATCGGCGATCACCGAGGGCAGCTTGCATGACCGTCAACAGTTCCAGTGGGTCGCGGGACGAGGTGCTGTTTCGATAGTTGGTCAAGATTGAGCTGAGCGTTTCAAAAATACCGGTATCGACGTTGTTCTTTGCGGGACCGAAGAGGAGTTTTCCGATTTGGGCATCGAGTTTGTTGGCGTTATTGTTTTTGGGAGAGGGGGGAATGGGTGTCCGGCTGAGGGCCCAAAGCCACGATCGGCGAAGCGCATTCCCGGCGAGTGAATCCTCGACTGGAAAACTGTTCGTGTCGGAGCATGGCAAGCGTTTCAGGCCAACGGTTTCCCATTGGAGCCGTTCATCGGAGGGTCCGAGATGCGACTCCCAGCGAGTTCGCTCCGAGGAAGTTGTTGCAGCGGGAGAGCTCGTTCCAGCAGGCGAGGTTGGAGACGTAGACAACCGAATCGCCCGTTGGAGTTTTTGCTCCTCGGGTGCGGGGAGTGGCGAACGTTGAGCCAACCACCATGCTGCCGCGCGGGTTGCGGGAGAATCGGAGGTTGTCGCGCGAGCGATCGCGTCGGCGGTTACTTTGGCATTGACCCGCGTGAGGATTTGCGCTGCGCGCAATTTGGCTTTGGCGATTCGATGGTCGGGTGCAGAGATCGGAAGCTGGCCTGAGAGAACCCGATTGAGTTGTTCGAGTAAGGCCGGGGTGATCATCGGGCGCCATTTGGATTCGGACCAGGAATCCCAAGGGCAGTCGGCGCTCAGCACGCGCTGCAATTGCTCTGCCGCGTTTTGCGTCAATGCGTTGGAAGCGACAGCAGCATCAAACCAAGAGCCAATTGTAGCTTCAGTGGTTTCCTGCTGCGTGCTGGTCACACGATAGATCGCGCCGGTTGTCCCGCGACCGCCCACCGAGATGAGCACGCTGCCATCGGGAGCGACACAGATGTCAGTCGGTGCGAAACCCGCGTTACCACTCGGTTGCATAAAGATCTCCGAGGGGACTTTGCCGGCGATCCGTTGCGATTCATCGAGGTTCTCCGAAGGGTGGATGGCGATGACCCGTCCAAAGGTCCAGTCGAGCACGAAGACCGCTTCGTGGTATTTCTCAGGGAACCGATGATGATCGTAGACAGCGACACCGGTGGGAGAGCCGCGTCCCAGTCGGGCGAGGACCAATGGCATGGTGACGCGGTAGTCGTCGTCTTTCCAAGCGGGCCCACACCATCCAGCATCGGAGCCTGGGCCGAGCACCATCGTGCGGGTGGGGCGATACCATGGCAGGGTCGCTTCGCGTTCGTCATCGCTATCGTAGGTGACGATTTGACCATCTGGTAGGAAGTCAAAGTCGTAGCAGTTGCGAAGACCGTGAGCCCAAACACCGCGGCGGGAAAAGTCGGGGCTGATGCGCCAGAGGGTGCCGGCCCGTGCGCGGGTGATTGGTGCAGATGCGTCGTTGGCTAGTTTTCCAACGGTCGATGCAAAGTTACCAGCGACGAGGTACCAATACCCATCCGGTCCGCGACGGATAGCGTGAGCATCGTGCTCGCCACCGGTCGGTAATTCCAAAACGCGTGTTGCTCCGCGGTCGGCTACCAAGTCACCGTTGCTGTCTTCGGACTTCCAAAGCCCACCGTCTGCGACCCAGTAGAGCGTGCGGCCTTCGGACCACAAACCTTGGGCACCTTGTTTGATTTCTTTGGTCCACGAAACCGCACGATCGTAGATCCCATCGTTGTTGTCGTCGATCAATGTTCTCAGGTACCCTGGTCCAGAGATCACCGGACGGCCAAGGCTGTCGAGCGTCATGCAAAAACAATCGTGCGACAGAGCGTCGTCCGCCACCCGTTGAACCAAAAAACCATCAGGAACCAAAAACGGAGGTTCTTGAGCGATGCATTTTCCACTTATGAACAGACAACCGACAACAACTGACAAGGAATAGCACGCGATCGAACAGGTTTTCCACAGAGTTGTGAACACGGATAGAGCTTCCGAGGGAGGGCATCGATGGGTTGTTAGTTTGGATCAGCGAGATCCAAGAAGCGGACGACTAACTATATTATCCGATTTGCATTCCGAAAAACCCCAGTCGTTAAAGTTCACCATGAAAATCAACATGTTAGGATGAAAAGACGCACCGGGGCCGTTTGGTTCGAACGCGACGACCATAACGAAACCGATCACCAAAACGAAACCAGCCACCGAAGACTTCCCGTTTTTCCTAGAAATGAGATTTCCGATGTCGATCCTAGCCTTGCCCGATTTCCTATTGAGTCCTGGATTCCAGCTGGAAAGGCGATGGGTCCAGCTTGGAAGAACAGGGGCTGGTTCCTCGCGATGTGGGTGTAGATACCGTTGCACGTATCCATGGAGTCCGTTCATTGCCCTCATTTTCGGTGCAGTGTTGGTTGGCCAGTTCGCCGTGGGTCAGGACAAGTCCTCGCCGGGGCGAAGCGGTGCGACGTCGGCGAATTACAAGGCCGTGCAGCAGCCTGACCGCGTTGATTTTCTGCGTGATGGCAAGCTGATTACTAGCTATCAGTTCCGATCCGGTTCGAAGCCCGTGCTTTGGCCGATCCATGCAGGGGATGGGCACCGGATGACACGAAGCTATCCATTGGATGCGACCATTCCAGGAGAAGCGCACGATCACCCGCACCACCGCGGTTTGTGGATGACCTTTGGGGACGTCAACGGTTTGGATTGGTGGGCCGAGGGGGAAGGCAAGGGGTTGGTCGCACACACCAAGGTGTTGGAAGTCAGCGAATCCGGAAAATCGGCCAGCATGATTGCCGAGCACGACTGGATGACGCCGGCCAAGGACGGTCAAACCTCGGTCGGCGTGTTGCGAGAGACATGCCGTTACGTCATCCACGGAAACGCTCAGGAAACCGTGATTGATTGCGAGTATCTCCTGCGAGGTGTCGACACGACCAAGCCGGTCGTTTTCGGCGACACGAAGGAGGGAATGTTTGCGGTCCGGGTTCCGGAATCGATGCGAGGGGATAAGCCGGGTGGGCAGATTGTGAATAGCGTCGGGGACCTAGCTGGCGATACGTGGGGCAAGTCCGCTCGATGGGTCGATTATTCCGGACCGGTCGCCCACAACAATTCCGATGTGCATGGAATCGCGATTTTGATCCATCCAGCGAGTTTTCGGGCCAATGGCCTTTGGCACGTTCGAACCTATGGGCTGTTTGCCCACAATCCTTTCGGGATCAAGGATTTTTTGGGGAATCGGACCAAGACGGCATCAGGGAACGCAGAGCCGCCACATGCGGGTGGCTACGAATTGAAGCCCGGAGAAACGCTTCATTTCTTTTACCGGGTGATCTTTCATCCCGACCGTTGGTCGATCGAGCAAGGAGATGCGAGAATGAAGGAGTTCGAAACCGAGACTATGGGATTGAAATAGCCGCAGGATTGAAATAACCGCAGGATTGAAATAACCGCGCGGATAAAATGAACGGCGAGGCTAAAACGAAAGAGGGGCTACAATGCCACTTGCGGGACACCCGATCACGGTCGATTTGTCCTGCAACGCTCGTCTCCCAATACCATGCTCTTCCCCCAATACCTATTCCAAGAAAGGCGCCGTGCCTTTGACCGCGGACCCATCGAAGAACCTGACGTTCCAGTGCCCCCAATGCCAAACGCGATTGAAAGCGCAAGAGTCCTACATTGGTAAGCGGGTAGCATGCCCCAAATGCCAAGCCAAGGTATTGGTGCCGGGGATTAAAGCGTCAAGCAATGATGATGACGATTGGTTCGCGCTCGACGCCCCTTCGGCGGCTATTCCGGAGAGTGTTGTACCGTTGCCCGAGGACCTATGGACGGATCGCGACAGCGCAGACGACAACCGCGCATACGATCAGCGCGCAGACGATCAGCGAGCAGTCGATGATGCCGCCGAGAACGATGCTGCCGAGAACGATGCTTCCGAGAACGAGGCTGCCGCAGCAGGGCCGGTAGTGGGTGCAGGTTTGAGCCCGGCGGTGGGTTCAGCCGAAAGCCCGGTTGCGGCGCGTCGAAGCGTGTTCGATGACGATCTTCCCGACCTGATGCCGCTTGAGGTGCCGACCGCTCCTCAATCGCCAAACCTATCGCTCGATGGTTTGCCTCCACCGGCGACACCCACGAGCAAGCCTTCGGCGGGTGGTGCGGGCAAGCTACAGGGGTCGCTGGAGCAGTTGTCTCGCGAAGAAGCTTCGTTGAGTGAGTATTTCCAGCCCCCTTCGGAGGATATATTTTCGTTCCCATGCAAAGTCTGCGGCACGTTGCTTGAAGCCAAAGTATCGCGAGTCGGAAAGAAAACGCGGTGTCCCGATTGCCATTCGGAGTTACCGGTTCCCGCTCCCAAACCAAAGAAGAAGCCGCAAGAGATCCGTTTGGATGAAAGTGTCGCCGATGTTCGATTCGCTCCGGTGGACGCTAAAGGCAAAGTGGACGAGGGGGCGGAAAAGGCAAAGACCAAGCAAATATTGGACAAAGCTCGGCTCGACATGGAGCGCGAGCGCAAGGAAATCGAGCCGGTAAGTGTTTCGTTCGATACCAAACGGTGGTTTGGTTTGGTGTTCGGTTTTCTGCGTGATCGCGGGATTGCGATCCTCACCGGCATTCTCTGTATGGTGACGGCAATTTGGTTTTATGCGATGGATTTGGTCGAGCACCAGGAGGAGATGGGAAAGATCCAAATCCAGTTGCTCCAGTTGCTGTTGTTCGCTGTTCTCGGGCTTCCCATCTTGACGCTGATCGGGATGACTTCGCTGGCGATCATTCCGATGGCGGCAAATCGCGCGAGCAAGGTGGATGAGTGGCCGTTTTCGCGCTGGTCCGAGTACGCTGGCGAGATCATGATGTTATTGATAGCGGTTGTGATTGCGTCGGTACCGGGGCTTTTGATAATGGGATTCTTAACTGCCATAAGCGCCCCTGCGTTTGTTGGCTTGGCCGTTATTTTTCTTTCGATCTGGGGGCTCTTGCCGTTGATTCTGCTGGGCATGATGAGCAATGGCTTTGTAACTCAGCCGTTCTCAAAAGAGGTTTTCAAATCCATGGGCTCCAAGCAAGAATCGTGGGGGGCCATGTATTTTCAGACAGGGTTCGTTTTTGTGATGCTGCTGGTTCTTTTTGGAATCGCGCGCATGACTCCATCGTGGACCTCCGCATTCCTCGGGATCTGTTTTCCTGTCATGTGTTTTATGATCGTGAACCAGTACGGTGTATTGGCAGGTAGAATTAGCGACGTGACAGGATTGGGATACGAAGGGGATTTCTCCGACGACTGATGATCGTTGGTAACCATGAATCCCAAGAACGATCGTCGATTCTCGTCCGATCAATGAAGCGGTAAACCGTATTTCGAGCGGCAGATTGATTTTCGAGCAAACATGAGCAAAGAGATGGAAACCGAAAAGCAACTCGAAGCGCGAGCTGTTCGGAAGCTGTCCGCCTATATCTTCTGGGTGGTCCTCGTGAGTATGGGATTGCTGGTGCTCAATGCCGGTTTGGTCTTCGGGCTCGCCAAAGCGGTCGAGGAGGCTTTGCCCAACGTCCCATTGATCGGCCCTCTATCTCAGTTTTCGATCTTTATTCTTCCGATCTTGCTTCTTTACTTGGAGTGGTACGTCTGGGATATCCTCAGTTCCGGTCGGAATCGATCGTGAGACGGATCTGGTTTGCGCGCGATTAGACGTCAGCATCGGATATGGCTGGCCGTTCGCAATTAAAAACGGGTTGGCCACCGGCGAAGCCACAGCTCGAGGATCAATAGATTCCAAAGTCGATAGCCTTGATTGGCCCGGCCGCTCATGTGTTCATCGACCAAGTTTCGGATTGCGGACTCTCGGAAGAAGGCATGGCATTTGGTATCGCGACTCAGCAGAGCGTCGTAGGTGCGATCTCGAAGCGATGTTCGAAACCACTTCGCGATGGGGACGCCAAAGCCCATTTTGGGTCGGTTCCAAATCGCGTCGGGCAACATGTTTCTATACGTGTCATAGAGTAGCTTTTTGCCCCGTCCTCGCTGCATCTTGAGGTGGACAGGGAGACTGGCAGCCCATTCGACGAGGCGATAATCGAGCATCGGCTGTCGGGCTTCGAGCGAGTGGGCCATGGAGGCGATGTCGACTTTAGTCATCAGATCGCAAGGAATATAAGTCTGCAGGTCGGATGCCATGGCACAGCTCATCGGGTCACGCGCTGCCCGTTTCGTGTTGGCGGCGGCGTTTGACGATTCATTCCGTAGGCTGGCAGCAGACCATGCATTGCGCAGGAACGAAGCGGGATCTTTGTCCGGAAGTTGCGAGATGAAGGATTCGTCGTACAGCTCCAACCGGCTGGCTTCGCCGAAAATCTGGATCCAGTTCATGTAGCGATTGGCGGAGCTTTGCCCGAGAGCTTCGCAGAACCTGCGCACACGCCGCAAGAAGGAACGTCGTGCCGAGGAATCCGGAAGTCTTTGGATCAAGGGATTATTTTTAAGCCAGCTGACAGGTAGCCATGACTGAACACGTTCGCTCAATTCGAGCGCCCTGTATCGCTCATAACCACCGAAGAGTTCATCCCCACCGTCGCCGCTGAGGGCGACGGTTACCGAACGGCGAGTCATCTCGCACAGGTACCAGGTCGGTACCGCGCTTGAGTCGCTGAACGGCTCATCGTAGTACTGAACCAATTGATCGATAATCGCCAGCGCGTCGGGTTGGACCTCGAAGCGTTCATGACGGGTTCCGACATGGTCGGCCACCATCTGAGCGAATCCGGTCTCATCGTGATCGGCTTCGGAAAAGCCGATGGAAAAGGTACGTATCGGTTCGCTCAATTGCTTCTGTGCGAGCGCGACCAGCAACGAAGAGTCGATGCCTCCGGAGAGGAACGCACCGAGCGGCACATCGCTCCTCAGTCGCAATCGAATCGCGTCGTTGAGTAGTTCCTGGAGCCGCTCCCTGGCTTCAGGGAGCGTTGTAGGGACTTCGCGAGACCAGTCGATGTTCCAATACTTTTCGATCCGAACTCGGCCTTTTTCAAAAACCAAAAAGTGACCAGGTTCCAGCTTCGATACGCCTTGATAGATCGTCTTTGGGTGAGGGATGTATTGGTAGGTGAGGTACGAGTCGATAGCTCCTGGATCGATCTGTCTGGGAAAGCCGGGAACATGGACGAGCGCCTTGAGTTCGCTCGCGAAGTAGAGTTGGTCCCCATGGTGCCAATAAAACAGCGGCTTCTTTCCGAGACGGTCACGAGCCAATACCAGCCGCTCATTGACAGAGTCCCAGATCGCGATCGAAAACATCCCGTTGAAATGTTCGAAGCACTCTGTCCCGAGATCCTCATACAAATGGACGATGGTCTCGGTATCGCTGTGCGTGGCAAAACGGTGATGGGAACCTTCAAGTCGATGGCGCAGTTCGCGATAGTTGTAGATCTCACCATTGAAGACGACGTGGACCGTGCCGTCTTCGTTGGCCATCGGTTGGCGTCCGGTATCTAGATCGATGATCGATAGCCGACGGAACCCTAATGCGACATTCAAGGTGGATTGGGTTTCCACCCAGTGGGGTTTCCGCTGCGCGAGCGAGAGCCAATGCCCTTGATCATCCGGGCCGCGATGAGCGATCGCATCGGTCATCGTCCGCAGGATTTCTAAGGAGATCCCCGAAGGTATTCCCGAAGGCATATCAGGTGCGTCGGCTGACCATACCCCACCTGCGATCCCGCACATCCGCCCCTCGATTTCCAAACAGTTTTAAAACAGTGTCGCTGCATTCAGCCTACGCAATAGTATAGCTCCCGAAACTATAGCACCTAGTTCATGGGGCGCAGATATCAATTTGATGCCCAATGTATTCAAGACTGCGGTATTCAAGACTGCAGTATTCAAGACTGCAGAGTCTCAAGACGCAGGGGCACGGCAACCGTCGCTTGGAAATGACCGCCTTAAAATGACCGCCGGAAATTAGCGTCAGCCCAAAATATCGCATGGCTGTGGATGCTTTCGGGGGCCTAAGGGTCCTGGGAAACGACTATACTCTGGAGATCGCCTTGCGATATCCCCCATTCCCAATGGAACACATTTTCTTGATACGGCGAATCACCATGAAATCTTTGCTTCGTACCTTTGCGATCGCTGCTCTGTTTTGCGCAACCGTTTGGTCTCAAGCCGAACCATTGCAGGCTCAAGTCTTTTGGATCGCTGGATATGGGCCGGGAGTTTACGCCAGCCGGTTGCAGCGCGATGGATCGATGGCCGAACCCAAATTGGTGGCAGAGCAAAAGAACCCATCGTTTTTGGCGCTCCATCCCAAGCTGGACGTGATGTATGTCGTCACGGAAACGATGCGCGATGATCGCGATGCCCCTGCGGCGATCGTCGCGTATCGGTTTGACCGCGAAGCGTACCTCGATGGCAAAACGCCTGAGTTGGTCAAGATGCAATCAGAGAAGGTGAATGGGGATGTGCCGTGCCACGTTGCCATCGATCCGACGGGCAAGTTCGCCGTGGTTGCGAATTACGTGAGTGGATCCGTTTCAGTATTTCCACTTGGGGATGATGGATCCTTGCAGAGGGAATCGGGGACGATCCAGCATCGCGGATCGGGACCCAATGCTGAGCGACAGAAAGGGCCTAACGCGCACTGCAGCCTCTTCGATGCGACAGGGCGATGGGTATTGGTTGCGGATCTCGGAGCCGATCGTGTTTTCGTGTATGAGCTGGACAAGGATAAGAAAACGCTCAAACCGGGACCCAATCCTGCGTTTGAGCTTCCTCCCGGAAGCGGACCACGGCACCTTGCATTCCATCCATCGGGGAAAACGGTTTACATCATCAACGAACTCGGGATGACGTTGACCGCCGCTGCGTGGGATGGAGCCACCGGAAAGCTGGAGACGATTTCCCATGAGAGCACGGTTCCGGAAGGGAAGCCGACGCCGGGAGGCTCGACAGCCGAAGTGATCGTTCATCCATCGGGTCGTTTCGTTTACGGAAGCAACCGAGGTCACAACACCATCGCGATCTTTGCGATCAACCAGAGTACAGGCGGTATCAAACGGATCGATAACTTTGACACGCTCGGCAAGACACCTCGCAATTTTCGTATCGATCCGTTTGGGCAATTGCTGCTAGCCGAGAATCAAGACAGCGACACGGTGTATTCCTTCCGGATCGACAGTGCGACCGGCATGGTCAAGCCGACAGGCTATTCCATCCGACCGCTCAAACCGGCATGCATCAAGTTCTTGATGGAGCCTCAGACGTCGCTCCGTTAATGCATGATGCCGTTGATGCATGATGCCGCGTGAGTCGTAGGCGATTCTGGGTCTATGAAGCGATAGGGATTTTCCAGAGCGTTGGGGTCCAGAAGTGGGATTTCCACGCATCTTTGGTGGAGCACTCGCGCACGCGCAGTTCTGTCGCGTCGACCTCGACATAAAAGAAGGCTTGGTTGCCACCGCTAAAGTGACTGGAATTGTCGACGTTGAGGAGTTGTATGCCCGACTCGGTTTTTTCAGGTGTTCCATTCCACCGCTGGATATTTCGGACGTGGGTATGCCCGTAGAGGATCGCAACGATGTTAACTTTTTCGATAGCCTGGTAATAAGCTCCTACATCGCATGGATTCCATTCCATTCCAAGGTTTTTCTCATCGGCAGCATCACAGCCTTTGCTGTAGCGAGCCACATCGACGTGATGGGTTAACCAGACAGGGCGACGGCTGTCGCCGACGTGTTGCTGGAGATCTCCGATGAGGAAATCAAAGCTTTCCATCGGATTGTAGCGGCGTTTTTGCGATACCGAGGGATCTTGACCCACAACGATACCGAGATGGATGCAGTGAAGTGGCCCCCAGTCCCAGGAATAGTGAAGCCCATTGGCGGAAATCGAGGTGACGTTACGGCGGCGGTTGCGTTCGATCAACCCGTCGATTGCGAGTCCATCCCCGCTAGGGCTGTCGTGGTTGCCGTGGACTTCGAAGACTGGGAATTTCAATCGGCCTTCGGTTCCAGTCAAACCGTAGTCAGCGACGTAGCCATCCCATTCCGTCCGTTGCATGGCCGACTGCGTGGCGCCTCGTTTGTCACCGGTGTCGATGATATCCCCAGCGTGCATCACGCCGCGAATCGCTCCAACGGTTCCACCTCCCGCTTCGTCGGGAATCGCAGTGCCAGGAAGCCCGTTCATCGTGTCGATCAACCCACGGCAGACGGCTAAGGAGGTCTCATCGAGCGAGTTGGGCGATTTCTCGTTGGCGAAATAGTGCGTATCTCCGATCGCAAAGAAGGCGATGGTCGAATCCGAGGGAGCTCTTTGAAGAGCACCCAAGCCATTTCGGCAAACGGCGTTGCAGCTGGCTGCAGTGACAAGAGATTGCTGAAGGAAGTGCCGACGGTTGAGCGAGGGATTCATAAAGCGTTTCGCATTGCTAGAAAAGAGAGGTCCGAGAGTTCCGTCAAGCGAGTCTATTGCAGCTGTTGCCGCTGCGGAATCAAGTCAATGGATTTCGTGATGGTACTTGCAGATCTTCGATTGTACTCGCAAGTCATGAGTATTCTCAATGATGTCGAGACGATTGTTCAGCTTCTGGCTTCAGTGGCTCTCATCTATAGGCGGCTGGCTTCCATGGGCTTGCTTAGATGGCCGCCTTCAACGCCCGCGGTGACTTTCGATGTGCTGTTTGAGTTCTGCGACCGCTTTGGTAGTGCGTCTGCTACGGAGCGCGTCCACGATCCGCTGATGGCTAGCCACAGCCGTTTCCCACTCCGCTTTTTTGACGCTATCCCGGAACTTCTGGAAGAAGACTTGAAGCATTTCCCCAAACGCGATCATGGGGGCCAACCCGCTCGCTTCGAGGAGTGCGCGATGGAACTGGATATCCAGATCGATCTTGGTTTGGAGGTCTTTGGCTGTTTTCAATCGATCGACCAACATTTGCAGCGTATCGATCCAGTCCGGATAGTCCGTGCAGTGCTTGATCACGTGAGGGATGATCCCGGTTTCGACGATGACGCGAGAGTCGATCAATTCCTCCGGATCGACTTGGTGGAGCGACGCGTGGAATCCTAGGTTTTGCGTCATCCTCTGCCAGTCGAGTTCGCCAACGATCAGCCCGACCCCGGTCTTCGAATGAACGATGCCGAGGAACTCCAGGGCTTTGGTGGCTTCTCGCAAACTGAGTCGGCTGACACCGAACTTTTTGGCCAGTTCGGATTCGGTGGGAAGGCGATCGCCGGGTTGCAACCGCTCGGATACGATAAGTTCCCGGATCTGTTCTGCGACCTGGTCCCGGATGAGGGGGCGTGTGACCGTCGCGAGCGATTCGCCGCGGGTCGTTTTGGAAACTCTCTTTTTTGTACTGGTCACTTGCGGCCCCTTCTCTCGATTCGTTAGATTATCTGACAATCGGACCTCAGGGTCAATGGTTTGGTCTCCTCTCTCTTGTTCGCGAAATCCATCAGGAGTACGCCGGCATGCCGACAGTCGCTATCACAGACTACACCTTTCCTAATCTAGATATCGAGCGATCGATTTTGGAGCCGCTCGGAATCGAGATCGTTCACGGGCAATGCAAGACACCGGAACTATTGATTCCCTTGGTAGAGAACGCCGACGCGGTGATCACGCAGTTTGCGCCGGTGAACGCTGTTGTCATCGAAGCGATGAAACGATCTAAGGTAATCGTGCGCTATGGAATCGGGGTGGATAATGTCGATTTGCAAGCTGCCCAATCGCGAGGGATTCCGGTGTGCAATATACCCGACTACTGCATCGATGAAGTCGCTGATCATACGTTGGCGTTTATTTTGGCGACGACCCGTCAGGTGGTACCCAACTGCTTACACATCCGAGAAGGGAAATGGGGACTGGCCTCCGATTTGACCCAGATGCGCACGATGAAGGACCAGACCGTGGGGGTTGTTGGATTCGGTAGGATCGGTCGCGAGGTTGTTGCGCGCCTCAAGGCCTTCAAAACGCGTGTCTTGGTTTTCGATCCGGTGGTGGATGCAGCGACGATCCAGGAGTACGGGTGCGAAGGGGTGAATCTCGCGCGATTGCTCGCTGAAAGCGACATCGTGACGTTGCATTGCCCATCGACGGCCCAAACGAAAAAATTGCTTCGTGCGGAAACGATCTCTGGGATGAAGCCGGGGGCGATTGTCATCAATCTTGCTCGAGGGGATTTGATTGACACCGCATCCATGGTCGACGCGTTGAGCAGCGGAAAATGGAGCGCGGCGGCGATTGATGTCTGCGATCCGGAGCCTATCCCTGCCGACAGTTTGCTGCGATCCCTTCCCAACGTAATATCGGCATCGCATATCGCGTCCGCCAGTGTTCGAGCGGTGCGTAAACTTCGCGAGACGGCTGCCATGCATGCTGCCGCTGCGCTGACGAATCAACCGCTGCAGCACATTGTCAACGGTGTTCCTTCGCCGGTCTGATTCTGATTCTGTTTCTGGTTCTATTTCTGAGAGTGGTTCCAGCCACTGAACAAGGGGTTGTATTCCCAGGAGAATTGTAAGTGCCAAAGCCATTGTTTCATGGGGTATGTGCGTCATCGATCACGCCATTTCACGAAGACGGCTCGCTCTTTTTGGAGCGGTTGGGACCGCATTTGGATTGGTTGATCTCCGAGCGTGTCGATGCGATATCTCCGCTGGGTAGTTCCGGGGAATTCGTGGCCATGGAGTGTGAGGATCGGAAGCGTGTGCTCGCGGCTGCGTTGGAAAAGATCGCTGGCCGCGTGCATGTTGTTGCCGGGACACATGATTACTCGACGCGCCGTACGATCGATCTTTCGAAGTTTGCCGAGTCGCATGGCGCTGATTCCTTGCTGATCGTTCCGCCCTATTACATGGCTCCGACCCCGGGTCAGGTCATGGACCATTTTCGTCGTATCGCCGAAGCGGTTTCAATCCCGATCGTTCTCTATCACAACATTCCACTTACCTCCGTGGATTTGAGGACGGAGCATCTGTTGAAGCTGTATGAAGAGAAGGCGATCGGCGGGGTGAAGATGTCGAACCCGGAGCCCGATCGGATCTGTGAGTTGTTGCAAGCAACTGATGGCAAGTTCTTCACCTATGCCGGAATCGATACGGTGGCTTTCGAAGGGCTCTGTCACGGGGCGCATGGTTGGATCTCTGGGATCCCGAGCACGGTTCCTGGGGCGGCAAAAGATCTCTATCTTGCGATCGCGGTTGAAAAGGATCTGGATCGTGCTCGATTGCTTTGGAGGAAATTGGCGCCACTGATGAGGCTGCAGTTCCAAGCGTATCACTCGCGAGGGGAAGGGGCTCATTGGTTTTCGACCATGAAAGCGGCCCTCAACATGATCGGTCCTCCTGTCGGGAATCCGGAACCACCGATCCGGCCGCTACCTGATTCGATTCGCCCAGTGCTGGCGAAGATGTTGCGAGATCTCGGTTATCAGGTGAACGACTCCGCTGTGTGATGGTATGAGAAAGCCGCGTGAGGGAATGAGAAAGAGGATCGACGATGGTCAGTGGATTGCGAATCCGATTTGAGGAGCTTCATCAATTCGTCGTCGACGCTCTGGTTTCGACCGGGATGTCGGCAGAGCACGCGCAGTGGAGCGCGGACACATTGGCGACCACCGATGCGATGGGGGTCTTTACCCACGGTACAAAGCTTTTGATCGGTTATTTGAAGAAGTTGAAGGCTGGGGGATACCGGCCGACCGCCGTTCCAACCGTCGAGCGTCAAGGACCTGCTTGGGGGATTGTCGATGGCCAATCGGCTCTTGGGATGGTCGGCTGCATCACTTCGATGCAGCTCGCGATCGACAAGGCTAAGCAGTGCGGGATCGCTTATGTGGGGCTTAAGAACACCGGTCACGTTGGGGCGATTGGATACTATGCCTCGCTCGCCGCACGACAAGGCTTGATCGCTATGGTCTCGGGGAATGACATCCCATCGGTCGCGGCACCTGGATCCAGGAACGCTGTCTTAGGAAGCAACCCGATCGCCTATGGAATTCCCGTGGCAGGGGGAGACCCGATCATGCTCGACATGGCGACCGCTGCGACAGCTGGCGGGAAAGTCTACGCTGCAGTGCAGCGCGGGGAACCGATCCCATCGACGTGGTTGATCGGCCCGGATGGCAAGCCTACCAGCGATGGTGGGCTGTATCCTGCGAGCGCTTCGCTCGCTCCAATGGCAGGTCATAAGGGGTATGGGATTGGGCTCTGGTGCGAAATTCTTTCTGCGGTTTTGCCAGGGGGGAATATGACTTGGCAAGTTGGCAGTTGGCTCTTTGACGACCCCTCGTTACCCTCTCGTCATTCAGCATATTTCATGGCGATCGATGTTTCTGTCATCACCGATCGGGCTCGATTCGATGCACAGCTTCGCGCGCTGATCGATGAAATCCACGCGACTCCCACTGCCGACGATGTCGATCGCGTTTTGGTTCCCGGCGAGCGGGAATGGGAGCGCTACCACGCCTCGAAAAAGGACGGGATCCAATTGCCGAGCGACGTGGTTGAAAAGTTGCATTTGGCATCCGAAATCACCGGCATTGTTCCAAACTGGTTGAGGAAATAGATCTGCGCGTTATCGCTCGTTGCGATCCATCATTAAAACACTTGTTATCAACTTAAAACGAAATCAACACAGGAAGTTTTATTTCATGAAAATCATTCGTTATCAAGATTCTCGCGGGGCGGTTCATTTTGGATCGTTGCAACCCGACGGCAAAGCACTTCGTATCGATGGGAACATTTTTGGGGATTCAACAGTCACCAACGAAGTTGCGGACGTCGCAAAAACGTTGGCCCCGATCGAGCCTCGAGACATCATGTGCATCGGGCTGAATTATCGAAAGCATGCGGCGGAGGGTGGCCAAGCCATTCCGGAGTTTCCTGTTCTGTTCATGAAGAATAGCGGGACTCTCCAGAATCCAGGGGACCCGATCGTGCTCCCGAAAAAGCTGGCGAGCAATTCGGTCGATTACGAATGCGAGTTGGCGGTGGTGATCGGAAAGCCGTGTTACAACGTTCCCAAAGAGCGAGCGTTGGAATACGTATTGGGTTACACCTGTGCCAACGATGTCAGCGCTCGCGATTGGCAAATGAAGTACGGTGGTAGCCAATGGTGTCGCGGCAAAACGTTTGCAACGTTTTGCCCGCTCGGACCGGTGCTTGTTACCGCCGATGAGATCCCCAATCCCAATGAGTTGTCGATTCGAACGGTGCTCAACGGGCAAGTCATGCAGGATTGGAACACCAATGACATGATCTTTGATGTGCCTACTTTGATCGAGTTTCTCAGTGGTAGCACGCGATTGGCACCGGGAACGGTCATCTTGACCGGAACGCCGCACGGAGTTGGGGGAGCGAGAAAGCCTCCCGTATTTTTGCAGCATGGTGATACGGTCACCATCGAGATCGAAAAAATTGGTTCACTCACCAATCCAGTGATCGGTGAGCCCATCGCGTGATAGGTGATCGCAACGACTTAGTAGGTGGTTTGGTTGCGCGAGGCACGGTCCGTTTCGCGATGGAGATGACGAGTGATTCATTTAGGTTCGAACCATTTCGCGATCGATATTGGGAGCAACTCCATCAAAGGAGGGGTGCTCGATGTCGCATCGGGCGAGGTCACGCATGTTTGCGCGCGGCCATTCCCTGCTCCGATAAGTGATTTGCGAGCTGGCATGGTGGAAATCGATCCTACGGGGATCGTTGAAGCTGTCGATTCGATCGTCGAAGAGTTGACGGTCGAGATGGGTTCGCTGTGCCATGGATGGATCTGCGGTCAGATGGGCGGGGTGATCCTTGCCGACGATCGCGGTCGCGCTAAATCCAATTACATATCTTGGCGCGACCAACGTTCACTCGCGCGTGGGCGCACTGGTCGCAGTACATTTGAACAAATGCAAGACGATTGGCCGGAACCGACCATGGCGAGCCTCGGTCGGGAGTTGCAACCGGGATCGATGTCGACGTTGCTTCACTGGCTCTCGGAGAATCGCAAACTCAATGACGGCGTCATGCCTCTTTCGATTTCGGATTTTGTGATCTCAAGTATTGCCCGACAACCTGGCCGGAT
Source organism: uncultured Pirellula sp. (assembly GCA_903892355.1). GTDB lineage: Bacteria > Planctomycetota > Planctomycetia > Pirellulales > Pirellulaceae > JBKCUI01. The sequence goes on from CAITIE010000140.1 coordinate 17,945, forward strand.
GCACGAAACCCATGCGATTGGTTTGCTGGATCTTGAGAAAAACGACTGGCACTACGAAGCGTTTGAACGGGTCGGCTTGGGGGATTTGTGGTGGCCGGAGTTGATCCACGACACGTCGGAGATCGCGACATGGAAACGGGGGCACCGAACAATCTTGATCCACGGTTCGTACGGTGACCAGCAGAGCGCGTTACTCGGCGCTCGCTTAGCTCGCGAGGAATTGTCGATCAATATTTCGACAGGTTCGCAAGTCAGTATGCTGGCCGATTCGTTTTGCAGTGGGCCGTATCAAACCCGAAAGTATTTCGGGAATCAGTGGCTGAATACAGTGACACATCTTCCTGCTGGACGATCGCTCAATGCATTGATGCACTTGCTGACGGAGTTGTCGGATGCTGAATCCGTAAAACTAGATCGGCCGTGGAAGACGGTTCAGGAAAAAATGGATTCTATCGTTGAAACCGATTTGAAAGCCAACATAGCGTACTTCGCAAGTCCGGTTGGAAAGTCGGGGACGCTGGAGAATATGACCACTGAAAATATATCGGTCGGCCATCTGTTCCTTGCAGCGTGTGTTTCGATGGCCAACAACTACGAAGCAGCAGCAAAGCGACTTAGTTCACGTCAGGAGTGGAGTTCCATCGCGTTGTCTGGTGGATTGGCCCAATCGTTACCTCGCTTGGTCTCGTTGATTCAATCTCGTTTAAAAAAGCCGATTCGGGAGTCGATCGGTGAAGAGACGTTGCTGGGGATGCTGCAGCTCGCGCGGCAGCATTCGATCCAATCCTCTCCGCTTTAGGGCGTGGTTACCAACTTGTGAATGAGACCCTTCTTGTTTCTCTCCAACTCGACCAAGGAATCATCCAATGAATGCATCACACAGGTGTCGTCTGGCCGCCGGACTCGTGTCAGGGATCTGCTGGTTTCAAAGTGGCGGCAACTTAGATTGCCACGCTGAGGAGGCTTTGAATGCTCCTGAGTCAGCGAGAACAGTTGAGTCGGCTCGATTTATTGATCATTCCCTTTTGATATCGAGCGAGTACCCATGCAACTGGCCGACTTATCCATTTCCAAAGTTCCAGATCGTTCATCAGAACGGGATCGGGGCTGTTAGTCCTTATCATATCGACTCACTCTATGTCGATGGCAACACCGGTACACAGCTTGATACTCCGCCGCACAGTGTTGCCAGGCCAGAGCTCAAGCGGGAAAAGTCGGGGCCTTTGGGGTTGGCGTACACCGACAAGATCGAGCCGTGGCAGTTTGGTGGAGAAGCATGCGTTGTGGATGTGCGCGATTTGCTCGATCAAGCACCCAAGGGGGTAAGTCCTTTGGTGACACCGGCGTACTTGGAGAAGTTTGAGGCGGCCCATCGCAAGCTAAAGTTTGGGGATGTCGTATTGTTCCGAAGCGATTACTCCGACCGTTACTATCGACCATTGCCGGAAGGAAATCGTTTCATCAATGATGTGGTGGACAAAAAAGCGCCCGGTTATCCGGACCCGAATCCTGACACGATGGAATGGCTGGGGAAACGGGGTGTGCTGTCGCTGGGAACCGACAGCGCCAGCATGGGACCGATGCCGGACCTTGCCGAGCCAACCCATTTTGCGGGTCTCAAGTATGGAATGATTTGGACCGAGGGAGCGACAGGATTGGGGGCGTTACCCGATACCGGCGCGTTTTATTGCTTTTTAGGACCCAAGCATGAAGGTGGACCGTACGGCGAAGGCCGAGCTTTTTCGATCGTAGGTGGTTCATTGCCCGGGCGACTGATCGACGCATGCACCAACAAGCGAGCCATCGATCTATCACCCACCCTGACTCCGCGGTTTCCGATGACGAACCCTGGTCAAAGTACCGGCGAGCATCGTCAGGTCTATTTGAAGATCGATTTTCTCTACAGCGACTATCTCGATATGTGGCATCATGGCCACATGATGGACTCGATGGCCGGAACCCATTTGGTACCACCATCGTATGCGTTGCCACCCGAAGGAGTAACGCCAGCGTATTCTCCAGAAGTGCGCGTGTGGTTGGATGAATACGAGAAGAAGTATGGCAAGCGAGGGACGAGCAGTCGGACGACGGAAAGCGTACCGCTCGAGTGGACATGCGGCGATGTTCGCGTGATTGATGTGCGACCGTTGATGGGTTCGACCGATCGAGGTTCATGGCCTGCTTCTCCTGAAATCACCGTGGAGTGGATCAAAAAGTATGAAGCGAGCTCAGGAGGATTGAATGCCGGTGAAGTGGTACTGTTTCAATCGGGATACATCGATCGCTATTTGAAGATGGCTCCGGACACGCAAGGCAACTTTGGAGCTGGATTGTGGAGCGATGCTTACACTCGCAAAGGGGAGGGGTGGCCTGCGCTGGGCCCTCATACGGTGAAGTACCTCAGCCAGAAAGGAATCCGCTGCGTCGCGACCGATGCTCCGGATCTAGGTGGAGTGGATCCCAAGCGAGCGCTGATGACGTATTGGGCGTTAGGGAGCCATGATATGGTCGGTGTCGAATACTTGAGCAACTTGGATCGAATCCCAAAGAGTGGTGGTTACTTTTTGTTTGCTCCGCTAAAGATCCAGGACTGCCACGGTGGCCCGGGGCGAGCGATCGTGTTGTACTGATCATGCGTAGTGTCGATCGAGAATGAGAGTTTGAGAGCGATGGATAATTGGGCAAGCAAGATGATCGAGGCATTGGAGGATCGCTTATGGTGATCCGAAAGGTGAACATGATCGAACCGTCGGAGGAGCAGCGAGTACGATTACGAGTACGAGTACCGTCCGCGAGGCGGACTGAGTACGAGGAAGAGTGTTTTGGGTCCGGATCGAGAAATTATTTTCGAGAGGAATTTAGCGGCGATGAATCATGATCCTCACGGCGAATCGTCGTCGAATCCCGAGTCGGTAGGAAATTCGATTCCGCCTTGGACGGCAGGAGAATTGCCGGTACCGAAACCGTTGCGTTGGCGGAACTGGGCCAGTTTCATCGGGCCTGGGATCGTGATGATGGGGATCCAGATCGGGGGTGGTGAATGGCTATTGGGCCCCGCGGTTACTGCAAAGTATGGCGGCGGCTTAATGTGGATCGCGACGGTCGCGATCATCTTGCAAGTCTTCTACAACATGGAATGTGGACGGTACGCACTCTATTGCGGGGAACCGGTCTTTACCGGCTTTATGCGTTGCAAACCGGGACCTGGATTTTGGGTTTCGGTGATGATGCTTTTGAATATTTCGGCATTGGTCCCAGGGTTATCTACGCACGGAGCTGCGATGATCGCATCGCTCTATTTAGACCGCCCTCCAACGCCTGATGACAAATGGTTGGTGGTTCCCCTCGCCTATGCATGCCTTTTCGGCGTCGCATTTCCTGTCATCGCAGGTGGCAAGATCTACAACGTGCTGCAATTTGTGATGACAGCAAAAATCATCGTTGTGTTAGGTTTCTGTTTAGGATTGGGAGTGACATGCGTTAGTGCTGCGAACTGGTGGAATGTCGGAATTGGCTTTTTGCAATTTGGAAATGTGCCTGTTGCCGACGGCAATGGTGGCGAGGTGTTGCAAAATATTTTCACTCACCGATGGCAGACTGGTGAATGGCCGGTAATCTCAACGGCTAGCTTGATCGTGATCGGTGCGTTTGCAGGCTATGCCGGTGGTGGTGGGTTAGCCAATTCGACATACTCGAATTTCGTACGCGATAAAGGTTGGGGGATGGGGTCACAGGTTGGTGCGATCCCCAGCGCGGTTGGAGGAAGAAGCGTGACGCTCAGTCATGTTGGAAAAGTCTTTCCAGTCAACGAGTTAAACCTGGATCGATGGCGTGGGTGGTGGCGCTACATTACCACCGATCAGATCCTTGTCTGGGCGCCGGGATGTTTTGTGGGAATGGCGCTACCGGCGTTGCTTTCGATGCAGTTTGCTGCATCGACCACAGTGACCAGCGAGCAAATGAGTGTCGCCCAATCGTTGGTAACCGCGGACGGAATTCGACACTACGGTTTTGGTCCAACGTTGTCAAAACTTCTATGGATAGTTGCTGTTTTGACGGGATTGATGGTCATGCTTCCGAGCCAGATGTCGATCCTGGACGATTTCGCACGCCGTTGGACCGATGCGATCTGGAGCGCTAACCGACGCGTTCGCGAAGGGATGAAATCGGATCAGGTCAAGATGATTTACTACGCGATCTTAGCAACCTATTTGCTGTGGTCGTTCCTGTGCACATTCTTGTTCAGCAATGCTCCTAAATTGATGACGGATTTCATCGCAAACTTCAATAACCTCGCGATCGGCGTGACCGCTTTTCAGATCCTTTGGATCAACACTCGTTTGCTGCCGCGCGAGATTCAGCCTCGGTGGTATCAACGGCTCGGATTGGCCTGCTGCGGGATCTTTTACATCGGACTAGCGGTCCTGGTATTCCAATTCAAGATTGTTCCGTATTTGTGGGGGAGTTGAAATTGCGCGTGGAATCAAGCTTTGCCAAAGAAACGGCGAGCATGACATTGGTTCCGAACATCATCGAGGATGGTTCGGAACAGCGAGTACGATTACGAGTACCGTCCGTGGGGCGGACTGAGTACGAAGAAGAGCGGAGCTTCGCGGCTGTTGGCTGCTTATCGTACTCGTACTCAGCGCAGCGGTACTCGTACTCGACGGCTGTTACCGGCTGCTTTGGCTTTCTCGGAGTTTCGAGTCTCTCGGGCGAACCATCGATGGTGATCGAGGGTTCGAACATGGTCGAAGGATCGGAGGAGCAGCGAGTACGAGTACGAGTACCGTCCGCGAGGCGGACTGAGTACGAGGAAGAGCGGAGCTCATTGGCTGTTGGCTGCTTATCGTACTCGTACTCGTACTCAGCGGAGCGGTACTCGTACTCGATGGCTGTTCCCGGCTGTTTGGGCTTTTGGTTTGTATTGACGTCGAACTTTTGTTCTCAAGAATATCGATAACCCTATGATCCATGAGATGTTTCAATTAAAAGGTCGTGTTGCCGTTGTCTCAGGTGCTGCCCAAGGGATGGGGCAAGCGTCCGCGTTGGCGCTGGCTAATGCCGGGGCATCGTTAGTCTTGGTCGATCGCAATTTAGAAGGGGCGGAAGCGACCGCGGAGCAGGCTCGTACAACCGGAGTGCGTACGATTTGTTCCAACACCGATGTTTCGGATCCCGATTCTATTAGAGAACTTTTCGCATTGGTCGATCGAGAGTTTGGCCGCGTCGACTTCCTAGGCAATATCGCAGGAGATGGGGTTCTCTCTTCTCCGGAGAAGCTTGCGATCGAGGATCTTCAGCGGGTACTTCAGAATTTAGTCATCGGACGCTTTTGCATGTGCCAGGAAGCGGGTCGTCGGATGATTGCTCAAGGCCGTGGATCGATCATGAATATCGGGTCGTTGGCGAGTACGACCGCATTAGGAAGAGGGCATATTGCGTACAGCATGGCGATGGGTTCCGTGGTTCAGATGACGCGGGAATTGAGTACCGAGTGGGCGTGTCGCGGGGTGCGGGTCAACGCAGTTCTCCCCGCCCAAGTCCTCAACCCGAGCCTTGAGGCTCGCATCGCTGCGGATCCTACTCTCGAGTCGCGATTCCTCAAAGGAATTCCCGCTGGGAGATTGGGGCAACCGAGAGACATTATGGGACTAGCGGTGCTTTTGGCTAGTGACGCGTCGGAGTGGATCACCGGAGCACTCATTCCGATGGATGGAGGGAATCTCGCCATGAACGCCGGTGGCACCCCAGGCCATGAGTCGCAACTTGTTCAATCATTCCGCGCTGAAACAGGAAAGAATTAACCCAAGAATGACCGCTCAAAAAGAGATGATCGCACCGAAAGTGTCGTTGTCCACCGAACAAGTGCTCAGTTTGTATCGCACCATGCAAATCATCCGGCAAACGGAGGAAGAGCTTGCGCGTTGCCATCAAAAGGGATTGATCCACGGAGCGTGCCATACGTACGTTGGCCAAGAGGCGATCGCGACCGCGGTTTGTGCGCAGTTGACCCATCGTGACGCAATCTTCAGTACCCACCGAGGTCATGGCCATGCCCTCGCGAAAGGACTTGAGCCAATCCAGCTCATCGCAGAACTTTTCGGACGCGAAGCGGGCTGTTCCCGAGGTCGTGGAGGGAGCATGCATTTGTTCTCGCCAGAGATCGGAATGATGGGGACCAGCGGTATTGTTGCTCCGTGCATTCTTCAAGCGTGCGGTGGAGGCTACAGCTCGAAGATTCTCAAGAATCAGACGGTGGCGGTCGCGTTCTTTGGAGACGGTGCGGTCAACAACGGCGCGTTTCACGAAGGGCTCAATATGGCGAGCATCTGGAAACTGCCGGTCCTTTTTGTGTGCGAGAACAATCAGTACGCGACTGAGGTTCCGTTTGCGTACGCGAGCGGTAACCCGAGCGTTGGATCGCGTGGGTCGGCATATGGGATCCCAGGGTTCGAGCTCGATGGGAACGATGTGATCGGAATTTACGAAGTCGCCCATCAGGCGGTCGAACGGGCTCGGCGCGGCGAGGGACCGACGTTGATCGAGTGCAAAACGTATCGGACTCGACCGCACGCCGAGGGGATGGGGGATTTCACGTACCGCACCCGAGAGGAGGTCGAAGAGTGGAAGCAGCGTTGTCCTATTGCGCGGTTGCGAAATCGCTATCCATCGATTGGACCGGAGCGATTCGATACGATCGATCAGGAAGTGAAGGAATTGGTTCGTCAAGCTCGAAGCGATGCAGAACAAAGCCCGGAGCCGAAGAGCGAAACGGCGACAACCCACATCTATTCCGTTCCTCGTACGATCCCGGATGATCGAAAGCCTCGGGGTGCTGCAAGCCGGGTGATCACGTATGCGCAAGCTACCTTGGAAGCGCTTACGGAAGAGATGGCCGCAAACCCCAACATCTTCGTGATGGGTGAAGGGATTGGCGTGCGAGGTGGTAACTTTGTGACGACCAAGGGGTTGTATGCGATCCATGGACCGGAACGGTTGTGCGATACACCGATCTGCGAGCGGGGTTTTGTGGGATTGTCCTGCGGCGCAGCGATGACAGGGACGCGACCGGTGATCGATTTTATGTTTGCCGATTTCGTGCTCGATGGGCTGGGCGAAATCATCAATCAGATTGCCAAGATGCAGTACATGTCGAGCGGGCGTTTGAAGATGCCGGTTTTGTTGAGAGGTTGCATCGGGATAGGGCACTCGGCCGCAACGCATCACTCGGGGAGTTACTACGGGATGCTCGCCCAAGTGCCCGGATTACGTGTGGTGGTGCCATCGATGGCTTCGGATGCCAAGGGGCTGCTGAAGCATGCGTTGCGAAGTGATGATCCGGTTCTGTTCCTGGAGCATCGTGAGATTCTTCAAACCAAGGAGGCGGTTCCCGATGGAGAGTATGAAATTGAGTTTGGACGAGCTCGCATTGTTCGAGTTGGAGGTTCGGTGACCGTGGTCGCGTTGGCCAGGATGGTCCATTTGACCCTTTCGGTTTGCGATGCGTTGCAGAAGGATGGTATCTCCGTCGAATTGATCGATCCTCGAACCATCACTCCACTGGACACTGAAACGATCTTGGAATCGCTCAAGAAGACGGGACGGTTGTTGGTGGTGGATGAAGCTCCTGCGCATTGCGGTTTTAGCGCGGAGATAGCGGCCACGATGGCGGATGTGGGCTTTGACGAGCTCGATGCTCCGATCCGACGTGTGACGGGTGCATTTTGCCCGACCCCGTATAGCCCATCGCTTGAGAAAGTCGTCGTGCCGACGGCTTCGTGCATTGAGCGATCTGTTCGTGAACTGGTGGAGGAATAAGCGATGGCAGAAGAAATACGGTTCCCGCGTTTGGGATGGTCGATGGAAGAAGGCCGGTTTGTAGGCTGGTTGCGGAAGAGTGGCGACACGATTCGCGAAGGAGAGCCGCTGTTCGAGATGGAGGGAGAGAAAGCTGTTCAGGAGATTGAGTCGGTGGGTTCGGGGATTCTGTTCATTCCACCTACGGCCCCGGAGCCAGATAGCGTCTTGGGAGTAGGAGCGGTGTTGGGGTATTTGTTAGCGCCAGGCGAAGTCCCTCCGGGTGAAGCGGGTGGTCCTATCGCAAGTGTGGGTGGGGCTAAAACAGATGGCAGCAATCATGATCGATCGCCGCAAGAGCAACTGCTTGCAGGTGGTTTGGGATTACCCGAGGAAGAATTGCCTCAGGATGACTCGGACACCAGTGAACAAGGAGTCGAAGGAACTTCGTCGCCGGGTGGGCCTGCTTCGCCATCGGTTCGTCGGCAGGCAAGGCAGTTGGGGGTGGATATTGCACGGGTGGTCGGCAGCGGTCGATCGGGTCGTGTGACGGCAGCGGATGTGGCGCGTCATTCTCGAAGTGAGGTGGATACAGCGATCCTCGAGATCGAGTCGGAGGAAATGGCTTCGCAGAGGGATGCTTCCACGGATACGATGGATTCGGTACAGGGCAAGACTGCATCGCCGCGTGCCCGACGAGCCGCCAAGGCGTTGGGGATTGATTGGCGGGATGTACCCGGGAGCGGTCACAGCGGTCGCGTGCGGGAAGCGGACGTGGTGGGGGCTGTGCGAGGCCAATCGCCGAAACCGACCAGTTCGTCGTCATCGAGCAAGCGTTTTGGGCCGCGGCGCAAGGCGATTGCGGATCGATTGCGAGCGAGTCAGAGTGCGACGGTACCGGTGACGTTGCATACGGTTGCCGACGTGACAGGTTTGGTGGCTTATCGGGAGCAGCAGAAGGTCTTGCAGTCGAGTTATGTACCGGCGTACACCGATTTGATCGCGAAGTTGTTGGCGGTGGTATTGGATCGTCATCCGGCGATGGCCGTCCGTTGGAATGGGGATCATACCGATTTGGACGAGGTACCTCAGGATGCGTTCCACATTGGGATCGCGGTGGATACCCCGGATGGTTTATTGGTTCCGGTGGTTCGTTCGGTGGGATCGCGATCGATCGAAAAGGTAGTTGAGGAGTCGCGTCGCTTGATCGCGCGGGCGAGGGAGGGTCGATTGACGCGTGAGGAGATGAGTGGCGGGGTAATGACGATCACGAATTTGGGCGCTTATGGGATCGATGGTTTCACCCCGATCATCAATTTGCCCGAGATTGCGATCTTAGGATTGGGCGCGATCCGCCGCGAGCCGGTCTTTCGAGAGGGGGATCGGGTCGAGGCACGCGATCGCATGGTATTGAGTTTGACGTTCGATCACGCCGCCATCGACGGCGCCCCCGCCGCCGCGTTCTTAAAGGACATCGTCAACACCATCGAAGGCATGACGTTGTAGGAGGTATCGATTCAGCAAGTTTCAGCCTACCTGCATTTCCTGCCACCGATTAGTGTGGATTAGTGCCAATTAGTGTTCCTAAACCTACGAAACACTAATCTTCACTAATCCACACTAATCAATTGGAACGATCAAACGCTGGGGGCCAAAATCCTTTGTCCCTCGATTTAGAAACAAACACAGAGTCGCAGAGGGCACCGAGAATTTGGATCTGGTGCCTTGTGCGATTTTTGGAAAAGGCCAAACCGCAAATAACCTGCCCTTCCTTTCACCGATTAGCGAAGATTAGTGCCGATTAGTGTTCCCAAAACTACGAACCACTAATCTTCACTAATCCACACTAATAAATCGGAACGATCAAACGCTGGGAGTCAGAACCCTTCGTACCCCGATTCGCGTTATCTCGGTGGTCTCCGTGCGTCTACTGTTCCAAACTCTGACTTGATGCAGCAGGATAGAAATAAACACAGAGAGACAGAGGATATGGAGAATACGGATCTGGTGGTTTGATCTTGACTAGTGGTGGGGGATAGCGGGTTTCGGCGTCCAGTTGCCACTTGCTCACACGCGTGGCTCGGATGGGGCGCGGAGTCGCTCGCACTAATAATGCATCACTTTGGCTATTCGAGGGGGAAAGATTCGCACCCCGATTCTTGATCACGGTGTCTCAGTGTTTCAATATTGCTGTTGGATTTCCGATCCGGAAGAAACAAAGAAACACGGAGACACGGAGAATACGGATCCGGTGTTTTGCCCTTTTTTAAAAAGGCTAAGCTGCTCGCCACTTTGACTTCCTTTCACCGATTAGCGAAGATTAGTGCCGATTAGTGTTCCCAAAACTACGAACCACTAATCTTCACTAATCCACGCTAATCAATTGAGACGATCAAACGCTGGGGGTCAAATTGTTCGCACCCCGATTCGTGTTATCTCGGTGGTCTCCGTGCCTCTACTGTTCCAAAGTCTGACTTGATGCAGCAGGATAGAAATAAACACAGAGAGACAGAGGATACGGAGAATACGGATCTGGTGGTTTGATCTTGACTAGTGGCGGGGGATGGCGGGTTTCGGCGTCCAGTTGCCACTTGCTCACACGCGTGGCTCGGATGGGGGCAACCGCGGGGGAATTAGGTGAGAAATACTTGTGGACAGCCGGGATATTTAGCAAGATCCACTGCATGTCCTTCGCGTTCTTCGCGCCTTCGCGTGAGATGAAATATTAGGCGGCGTCCAGTTGCCACTTGCTGACACGCGTGGCTCGGATGGTTGACTGTGTCAGGCTAAGATATCATGGACGATGCGGCCGTGGACGTCGGTCAGTCGGAAGTCACGGCCGGAATAGCGGTACGTTAATTTCTCGTGGTCGATCCCCATCAAATGCAATAACGTCGCATGAAGGTCATGAACATGGACCTTGTTCTCGATCGCCGCAAAACCAAACTCGTCCGTCGCTCCATACGCCATCCCTCCACGGACTCCACCACCCGCCAACCAAACTGAAAAACCATGGTTGTTGTGGTCCCGGCCCTTGGCTCCCTCCGATACCGGCGTCCGTCCAAACTCACCGCCCCACAAGATCAACGTGTCCTCGAACAACCCGCGCGCCTTCAAGTCCTTGATCAACGCCGCGATCGGTTGATCGACCGCTTGTGCTTTCTTTGCATGGTCCGCGATGTTGTCGTGATCGTCCCACGGTTGGCCATTCCCATAGAAGACTTGGACCATCCGAACCCCACGCTCCACCAAACGCCGCGCCGCTAGACAACCATCCGCAAACTCACCCTTGCCATACGCATCACGGGTGGCTTGCGTCTCTTGATTCAAATCAAACACGTCTTGCGCTTCGGTTTGCATCCGAAACGCCATCTCCAGCGATTGGATCCTGGCCTCCAACGGATTGTCACTCCCACCACGGTCCTCTAAATGCAGCTCATTGAGCTGCTTGAGCAGATCCAGTTGCTCCCGCTGCGCTGTCCTAGTGATCGCTGCATTGTTGATGTCCCGAATCACGTTCTGCGGGTCCATCTTGGAGTTGTTGATCTGGGCGCCTTGATAGATCCCCGGCAAGAAGCGATTGCCCCACAGCGCTGGACCCACCACCGGCTTGCCAGGACACAGGACCACAAACCCAGGGAGATTTTCGTTCTCGGTGCCTAATCCATACAGCAACCACGAACCCATCGATGGTCGCGTCGGTTGTGTTTCGCCACTGGTCATCATCAACAACGAGGGTTCATGATTGGGGATGTTGGTGTGCATCGAACGAATCACGCACAAATCATCCGCGCAGGAGCTCAGGTGCGGGAAGATTTCGCTGATCTCCAATCCTGACTCCCCATGCCGATCGAATCGGAATGGGGATTTCATCAAGCCACCTGTCTTCCGCTCGGTCTTAAGATCGGCTCCAGGGGGGCGTTGGCCATCGTACTTGGTCAACGATGGCTTAGGGTCAAACGTGTCGACTTGGGATGGCCCACCGTTCATGAACAAGTGGATGATCCGTTTCGCTCGTGGACGAAACATCGGGGGCTTAGGAGCCAGCGGATTCTGCGATCCGCTGGACGAGGAATGCTCCTCGGCAAGCAATCCCTGCTGACCCAAAATCCCTGCCAAACCGAGGGCACCGATCCCTGTGCCAAATCGCTGGAGCAACGCACGGCGCGAAACACCACCGAACGATTGGGAAGCAAGTTGCGATTGCAGGATTATCATGGCACAAGGTTATCTTCAGTTCGTAGTTGCTAAAAAGCCATCTTCGTTTTGCGACGAGTGTCGCTGTCGAGGGGATGGTTGCTGCCAGTGGCTAGGCTCTCGATCGTTTAATCCAAATACATAAACTCATTGCTACCGAGCAACGCTTGCGCGTAACGCTCCCACCGCGACAACTGGTTTTGTTTTTTCTCTTCCTCGGATTCATCAAATTGCAAGTAACGCAAACCGAGTTGCAATTCGCGATCGCTCACGGGCCGTCCAAAGGCGAGGGCGTAACCCATGCGGATCTGATCTTCAAGGTTTGGCCCAGCATCTTTTTGGATGCGAGCTGCGAACGCTTTGGACTGTTCGATCATGAATGGGCTGTTGAGAACAAACAGTTGCTGTTGTGGTACGGTTGTTTCGGCTCGGGTCGAAGCGGTGATATTCGCATCCGGGAAATCGAAGAGGCGAAGCATGTTGTCCAGTTCGTGCCGACTAATAAAGGCATAGACCGTACGTCGATTGTTGCTGGCATCCGCCAAATTGGTCGAGGGACCTTGGAGTTTCCCATCGAGCCGTCCCGAAGTTGCTAGTAGTGCATCGCGCCATGCTTCGACGTCCAAACGGCGTCGATTCATTCTCCAAAGATAGCGATTGTCCGCATCGCGTTGCATGTTGGCTTCGTCGCGATCGGAGCTGAGTTGGTAGGTAGCTGCAAGCATGATTTCGCGGTGCAACGATTTGATGGACCAGCCACTTTCCATAAATCGCAACGTCAAGTAATCGAGGAGTTCCGGATGGGTCGGTGGCTCCCCGAGCTTTCCAAAATTGTCCGGGGTTCCGACCAGACCGCGACCGAAATGATGTTGCCATACGCGGTTGACGATCACGCGAGCGGTCAGCGGGTTGTCTCGCGATGCGATCGCGTTCGCTAGTTCCAGTCGACCGCTCCCTTTCGAGAATGATGGCGGTTCGTCGCTGCTGAGCACTTTGAGGAATCGCCGCGGTGCCAGTTCTCCTTGATTGGCTGGATTTCCGCGAACCATGACCTTCAAGTCGGAGGGGTTGGATTCCGCGATGACGTGGGCAACCGGGTACATCGTAGGAGCCTCGCGGCGCAACTGCTCCAGTTCGGAGCGTTGGTTAACTAATGCGCCTCGGATATCTTCGGGAAGTCGCATTTCAAGATCCTGAAGCGTCATTACAAAGAGACCTTTTTCACCGAAGACTTCGGCCAGAAGATCGGTTTGACCGACTTGGATGTCGGTGGGTGTTTCGGTGTAAACGAGGAATTGGATCGTCGCATTCGCCCCGCAATCGCCACCTTGATCGCTACCGCTGTTATCTAGACCACCGATCGCTCGGAAGCGTTGGGTTCCTTCGGGTAGGTCGTACGTGATGACCGAGGTGGAGTGCGTGCCGATTCCGTTAGAGTACGATTTTCCAGCCACGCGAAGAGGTTGGCCACTGACATTGGTGTTGATGTTGACATTGCCAAACGTGGTCGTCACCGACCGCCATTTCAAGTTAGTGAGCGGGATTTCTCCGGATGCGGTGGTCAGGGTGGGCTCCAGCCAATCCGCGTGATCGCAACTGGGTCCATTGCCACCATCGTTGACGACCAAGATCAATTCTTTAGCACCGTTGAGATCGACATCGATGTTGGTAGTTGGTTGCGTCCGCGTTACGTTCGGGCTGGTGAAACGCGCGTTGCCTGTTTCTGTTTTTTGGGAGAGGAGCGATTGCTCCTCGGGGGTTAGCACCCCATCCCTTTGTCGGAGCAGTAGGGCAAGGTGTTGCTGGAACGCGTTCGCGGCCGATGTGAGCGATACATCCCGAGCAGGATCATCGGCATTTCCGCTGTTTATGGCATCGAACCAAGGTTTGAGTGCCTTGGGGGGTGAGGCAGATTTGGATTTGAGGAAATCGAGCCATTTCTTCAACGTCCCTTCATTCAGTTCTTCGCCCTTCGCGAATTGAGGGAGTTTCAATGAATTGTCCTTCGATTTCGATTGTTGGAACCGATGGGCGGCGAGCATGTGTCGAGCAACATCTTCGATCCTGGCTTCGCGCAATTTGGGTCCTTGGGCGGCGATCGTTTGGTTGATCGATTCCTCGAGCTTTTTGATCCTTTGCTGGGCTGAATTGAAGCGGTCGACTTCAGTGGAAGGGACCAACGGAGCGGTGTGCAATCGGGAACTGTGAAAGACACCCGCGAGCGAATAATAGTCCTGTTGAGGGATCGGATCGAATTTATGATCGTGGCAGCGGGCGCAGGAGACAGTGAGGCCGAGGAAGCCACGGGTCAGCGTATCGATGCGATCGTCTAGTTCATCAGCAGCAGCTTTCGCAGCGTCAGTATTTTTATAGTACTGAGCACCGAGTCCGAAGTATCCCAAAGCGGCGAGGTTGTTCAGGCGATCAGTTTCATCGATCTCCATCACGTCGGCAGCGATTTGGTATCGAATGAATCGATCGAGGGGCATGTCGGCATTAAAGGAGGCGATGACCCAATCGCGGAAGCGGTATCCATTGGTATTGGGTTGCACGCTGAACGTGTGCGCTTGATCCTCGGAGTAGCGAGCCACATCGAGCCAATAACGACCCCAGCGTTCTCCGTAGGCCTGGGATTGGAGAAGGCGATCGACCACTTTGGCAAAGGCGTCCGAGGAGGAGTCGGCAAGGAAGGATTCGATTTCGTCGGGGTTTGGAGGGAGCCCTGTCAGATCGAAGGTTGCGCGCCGAATGAGTTCACGCTTGCCAGCCTTCTGGACCGGGGATAGTTCGTGGGATTCCATTGCCGCTAGGATGAAGTGGTCGATGTTCGACTCTGCCCAATCAGGTCGATGGGTGATTGGGATCGGAGGCATGCGGGGGGGAACAAAGGACCAGAAGCGGCGAGCTTCATCGAAGTCGATCTCTTTCTTGGTCGGGGTCGGTGTTCCGACGCGAGGATCGATTGCTCCTGCATTCACCCAATCGACAAAGTCAGCGATCACACTCTCCGGGAGTTTGCCACGCGGAGGCATCTGGTTCGATTCATAGCGGATGGCTTGGATGATCAAGCTCGAGTCGCCTTGATGCGGAACCAGGGCTGGACCGGAATCACCCCCTTGGAGAAGCCCTTGAGCGGTATCGAGAGACAAGCCGCCTTGGATGGATTTCGCATCGGTTGCATGGCATTCGTAGCAATGCTCAACGAGGACAGGGCGGATTTTCTTTTCGAAGAAATCCAATTGCTCCGCGTTTGGATTGGGGCTAGCACTTTGTTGAGCCATCGCAGCGACGGGAACGAGCGCGACGGCAAGTGCGACGAAGGGTAGAAAAAAGCGCAAGGGATGGAGCATGCAAATTCTGCTGCGAAGCGGGGGGCGGGGGTCGTCTGGACGGGAACGCAGTTGGGAGGGACGTTTATTCTAACTCAGTGGGGTGATCCAAGCCATGGTTTTTGGATGGGCTCGAGCTGAGAGGATTTAAGTTATGTGGTCGGAAAAGCGCGGCTATTTGGGCGGGGTTACTTGAAGCCACAGCATGGGCGTCGTGCTGTTAGTCGCGGTGATCGATTGTTTTTCAGTTTGCCCGGCATGTTGGATTTCGATCGAGAAGGGGACGGAACAAGGGGAGTTTGGCACGATCGATAGTTTGACCTTCTTCTCCGAATCTTCTTTCATTTTGGAGACGACCGGTTCGCACGTGAATCCAGCGGGCAAGCCTACAACGGAGATGGTGGCATCGTCAGCGAAGCTGAAGGTGCGTTCGAGCGCGACCTCGACTTCGATCGGTTTGTCGGCGGTGCCAGTGACGATATCGTTTGTGATGGAGCCTTTGACGTGAGGAAGTTCGTTTTCAAGATCGATTCGGTACCGGAACGTTGGGCCGAATCGACCGTGAAGATCTCGGACGGCGATCATGTACTTTCCAGCGGCTTGCATCTGATTGCTCAGCACAGGATCGCGAATCTCCCCTGAGTCTCCTTGTTTGGCGATCGATTTCCCGGCAGGGTCGAGTACTTCGAGGACGGCATCCATGGCTGAGCCGAGTTCCAATGCTCGGGCCTTGATTTTCCAATGCCCGGCCGCTGTGGTTTCGATCGATAGTACATCTTCGTCGCGAGCGTTATCCATCACGCCAAAAAACGACGATGGGCCAGCGACCGCGGTAGGGTTGGTCCGGTCGCTGGGTTCAGCAATCGAGGTTGCGTTTTCCGAAAAGCTTTCGGCGGCTTCGTCATAGTCGCCGATCGTGGCGTGCAATCGATAGAGGAATTTGTCGCCACCTGCGTACCCGATGGTGCTGTCGGGCGTTTCGGGAAAGGCGAAGACGCGAACCACATAAACATCATCCCTCGGGCACTTGAATTGCAAGCGAGGGTCCAATCCCAAGGCATCTAGGTTTTGCCCGTACAGGTTACCTTTGGTATCGAGCAATTGAAGCGATGCGTCCATCGGTGATTTCAGATTGCGATTGCCGTCGATGGATACGGTGAGGAGTTGGTCTTTAGCAAGTCGGATTCCGTAGTGGTCCACATCCCCCGATTTTTGAAGGGCACCGTTAATGGTGATTGCAGGGAGGGTGGATGATGCGGCGATATCGATGGTTTGTGGTTGGCGGACATCGTCGTTGGGTTCTACTTCGAGACCTTCGGGGAATCCACCGACGATGAATCGCAAGAGAGGTGATGCGACCGACTCGTTGTAAAACCGAACGAAGTGAGCACCGGGCTTGGCATCGGGTGCGATGGTCGCGGAGACTTTACCTGCGGTCTCGGTGGCCAGCCACTGCACTTGTGGGGGGGACGACTGCACATGTGAAGAGGACGACCAGATTGAGACCGGCCATTTTTCCCATTTGCCGGGAAGTTCGATCGTGACCGTCGTACCTCGCATGCCACCGGCGGGCATTAAGCGGGCTGTGTCGGGAGACTGCGCGAGTGCGGGAGCTGTGGGATCGAGGATCCTTAGGGTTGCTAGAATTAGGAACGCGAGCCAATACAGAGCGCCAGAGCGACGATGCGTCAGCGAGGTGAGACCATTTGTTGCAAGGATCATCGCGCCTACATCAATTCACGGATCGGCGTTGGGTCGCTGACCAAGTGGGTTGGGCGTCCTGCGGGAGTGTAATAGACTTTGTCCGGATCGATACCCATTTTCAGGTAGACCGACGATACGAAGTTTTCAGGAGCGAGGATCCGTTCCATCGCTGAGTGTCCTTGACGGTCGGTTGCACCGATGACTTGTCCGCCAGGGGTACCACCACCGGCGAAGAGGATCGACATGGCGTTGGCCCAATGGTCACGTCCAGGTTTGGATTGGCCGGGCAAGGTGCTGATGGTGGGTGTGCGACCGAACTCACCGAGAGCGATGACCATGGTGTTTTCGAGCAATCCCCGAGCGTCCAAGTCGTTGATCAGGGCAGCAACGGTTTGGTCCCAGGAGGGGAGTCGTGTTTTGAGGGCCCCGAACAGATCGGAGTGGTGATCCCAACCGCCATCGTAGATCGTCACAAATGGGACGCCGGCTTCGACGAGTCGTCGTGCCAGGAGAGCGCGTTGGCCGAAACTGTTACGGCCGTACATATCTCGAGTCGCATCCGATTCTGTATCGATGTCAAACGCTTTTTGAGCTTCTGGGGTCGTGATCAATTCGAGGCCTTGGTGGAAGAACTCATCGACGGCGACGACCGGGTCTGCGGTGGCAGGGTCGCTGTAGCGAGGGAGTCGATCGATGATGTGCCTGAGATCGCGTCGCGATTGGAAACGTTCTTCGTTGATTCCGTTGGGTAGTTCCACATCGCGCACACGGAAGTGTTTATTGTTGGGATCGCCGCCTACGACGAATGGAGCGTACTTGGCACCGAGGAAATTTGGGCCGCCCGAGCGCGACATGCTGGGTATCGAAAAATAGGGTGGCAGGCCGTGGGGTGCGGGGCGTTCTTTGGCAGCGACCGAGCCCATGCTCGGATGGAAGCTGACGAAGGCGCCGCAGCCGACAGGGATGCGAGGTGGTGCGCCGGTCATCATGTAGTGGTTGCCGGCACCATGGTTGCCTTGGTTATGGCATACCGATCGGATGATCGCGTACTTGTTCGCGATGCTAGCGAGTTGTGGCAGGTGTTCGCAGATTTGGATCCCGGGAACGTTGGTGTTGATCGCTTGGAACTCACCACGGATTTCGACAGGAGCTTCGGGCTTGGGGTCAAAGGTTTCGAAGTGGGTAGGTCCACCATCCATCCAGATCAGGATGCAGCTTGCCGGTTTCTTTCCAGGACGATCCAGGGCGCAGGCGCGCTGCAGGTGGAGCAGTTGAGACAAGCTGCCACCGGCGAGTCCAGCGATGCCCAGTTGAAGCCAGTTTCGTCTCAGCATGGTTTAATCCTTGTGAGTGAATTCCGGAGAGTTGACCATAGACCAGAGGATATCTTCGACCAATTTCTTGCGGTCCGTATTGGGTTTTCTAAATTCAGCCACCAAATCGGCGAGTTCCGTTGGATTGGGAAACCTCGCGAACGCCGCGAGATAAAGTTCTTCGATGATTTTGTCGGGCGTCGAGTCGCTCTTTGCGAGTCGTTCGCAGAGACCTTGTTCTGCAGTGATTTTGCCAGCGATCGCGGGTGCGTTCATCAAGTGCAGGGATTGGACAACGGTGGAGTCAGGGAGTCGTTCGCAGGGTGGATCTTGATTGGCATCGGGTCGACCGAAGGCGTCGAGTAGTTCTGATTCCGTGCGGTGGGTCCAGAGTTGCATCGCGCGGGTGCCGACCGGCATTCCGCTGTAGGTGTGATTGGTTTGGGTGATGTCGGTGATGGCGTCAGCCAAGACCTCCGCGCGAAGTCGTTGGCGGTAATGGCGCGAGTAGTTTCGATTGTCACCCCGATTGGTTTCGTTCGGTTCTGAGGAAAGTGAGTAAGCATGGGAACGCATGATGGTCCGGAGCAATTCCTTTTGATCGAATTGGACCGTTCGGAAGTGGGCGGCGAGTCGGTCGAGGAGTTCAGGGTTGCTCGGCGGATTGGTCGCTCGCAGGTCATCGACCGGGTCGACGATACCGACCCCGAACAGTTCGGCCCAAATACGATTGACGGCTACTTTGGCAAAGGTCGGGTTGTTCTCGCTGACCATCCAATCGACGAGCGCATCGCGGGGATCGTCACCTTCTTTGATTTCAACCGCAGAACCGCGAAGCGTGGTGGGTGGGAGAGGTTTGCCCGTCAGCGGGTGCTTCACGATACCCCCTTGTCGGACCAAGATAACCTCTTCGCCGCCGGAGATAGGAGGTGACAGTCCGGTCCCTTTGTAGCCGACGTTCGCAAAGAAAGCCGCGAAAGAGTAGAAGTCCTTTTGTCCGTAAACCTCGAAGGGATGCTGGTGGCATTTAGCGCATTCCAAACGAACCCCGAGGAACAGTTGGCTGGCGAGGGTTACGATTTCATCCGGTTCACGGCGATCGCGAAAGATCGTGACGGCCCCGTTCTTCCAGGTGCTTCCGCGAGCGGTGAGCAAGCCGCGCACGAATTGATCGTAGGGAAGGTTTTTTCGAAAGGCGTCACGGATCCAGCCATCGAGACTGAGGACTGCTTTGATGCCGACGCGATATGGATTGGGTCGAAGTAGATCGGCCCATTTGTTGGCCCAATTGTCCGCGTACTCGGGTCGTTCCAATAATTGATCGACAAGCCGATCTCGTTTGTCGGGTGATGTATCGAGAAGGAATGCGCGGGCCTCTTCGGGGGTGGGAAGTCGGCCGATGACGTCGATGCTCGCGCGGCGCAAGAACTGCGAATCCGAGATGGTCCCACTGGGTAGGATGTTTAATTGGCTCAGTCGTTCGTAGATCGCATCATCGATGAAGTTTTTGCGAGGCAGAGCGCTGTAGGTTTCCGGAGAGACTGGAACCGGGCGCGGGATGGCGGAACTCCAGGTCGCAATATTCCCCATGAATCGGGCCATGATCGTCGCTTCGCCAGGGAGGTTGCCAGCGTGCACAACACCATCGCTGGAAACCCGAATGATGGCTGGTTCGTTGGACTGGTAAGCGCTGGTAGTGGTGACATCGCGCGTCGAACCGTCCGAGTAGTGAGCGATGACTGAGAGAGGCCGGGACTCTTGGGGCGCGAGTGGTTTGGGTTCTGGCGAGATGGTCACTTTGGTGAGGGCCGGGTCATTTTCGCTGGTGCGAAGGAAGCCGTTGCTGATCCATCGTGAGAGAACCGCGTAGTCGTCACTATCGGGTTCCAGGCGTTTGCCTCCACCATGGGGTAGTTGCCCGGTCGCTTTTTGAAGGAACAAGCTATCTGCGGGCGATGCGGGAGAGACCCGACGTCCCCGGCCGTCAGTGACGATGGAACGAAAATCCATGTCGGCATCGAATCCGAGCAGGGAGAGAGCGAATCCGTTTTGACCGCGCGATTTGCCGTGGCATGGTCCCGAGTTGCAACCACGGGCGGTCAAGATCGGTTGAACGTCCAATTCAAACTTGATCGGAACAGGTTCGGTACCCCACACCTTCGACGGTGAGAAGAACAAAACCCAACCTAGGCAGAGCCCTACCCCGATTCCGAACGCGCGGCGCTGGGGCTTCGCAGGGGGCGAGCATTTCGCTTTTGGCGTTGGTACGAGTGGATGGAACATGGAATCGGGATAGGCAGGATAGGGCTCCGTGGGTGGGAGCCGAGGTGCAGGATGGGGAGGGTTGGTTCGGCGAGAGGAGCAGTTGGGGGGAGGGGGCTGTTGGGTGATTTGTACCGGCGATGGAGCCAGGATGAGTAACCCCCCACTATGGTATAAGATAATCGACTGATGGTACGGGCGGGAACCAAAGAAGTCCGGCGGTAGGGGAGATTTTCTCGAAAACGCGGGGGAGTTGGGTCGTGTGCAGCGACCAATTGGCTGGGTTGTGCCGGGTTATCCAGGCTGAGATATCCGGTCTGTCCTGAAAGATTTGGTTGGAATGGATTGGTAAATCGATTCCAAGGAATGTGAGGTTCAGA
This sequence comes from uncultured Pirellula sp., assembly GCA_903892355.1. Lineage (GTDB taxonomy): Bacteria > Planctomycetota > Planctomycetia > Pirellulales > Pirellulaceae > JBKCUI01. The sequence continues at coordinate 38,930 of CAITIE010000140.1, forward strand.
GCGAACTTACGGTACAGGGGTTGATGGGGAAGTGGTTTGCCAATGCATTCGGCACGCCATATGCTTCATTGAGTGCCGTGGTTCCGGGCAGTGCCAAGTTGGCGCTGTAGCAATGACCCTGCGGAATCGCTGGTTGGTTTTGATGGTTGGAAACCCTTTAGGAGACGATCCCACGTGATAGGTTTCGCATATATCGGTTTTGGCTACTTTGATTTCAAGTACCTGTTATTCGCACTGCCGGGATTGCTGTTGGCGATGTATGCGCAGTGGAAGGTCAGTTCGGCGTATAGCCAGATGGCACAGGTTCCCGCGCGGATGAGTGGTGCGCAAGCGGCGCGTCGGATTCTCGATGCAGCCGGTCTTGAGGATGTTGAGATTGAGCAGGTTGGTGGCCATTTGTCGGACCATTATGATCCGTCCTCCAAGGTGGTTCGTTTGAGCCCGGAGGTTTACAGTGGCTATTCGATGTCCTCGGTCGGTATTGCTGCGCACGAAGTTGGTCACGCGATCCAAGATGCTCGGCACTATTCGCCGCTGGTGATCCGAAATTTGGCCGTGCCTGCCGCGAGCTTTGGTGGGAACATGGCGTCGATCCTGATGATGATTGCGTTCGGGTTCATCATGGCTGGGATGGCAAAGTTCGGAAGCATCTTCCTGCTTCTGGGCATCGTTGGCTTCGCTCTGACCGTGTTCTTCCAATTGGTGAATTTGCCGGTGGAGTTCGATGCCAGTTCGCGGGCAAAGACCGAGTTGGTGTCGCACGGGATCATCTCGGGGAGCGAGTTGCCGTACGTGAGCAAGGTGCTCAACGCTGCCGCCCTCACCTACGTGGCGGGAACGCTTTCGTCGGTCATGACGTTGGTGTACTACTTGATGCAGTACGCGGCCATGTCGGATCGCGATGGCTGATCCACGATTCCGCGGATCGCGACTATATCTATGCGAAACGCCTCGAGTTTTCTCGGGGCGTTTTTTGTTAGCTTGTGGGTGAGTGGTTGTTGTTGCAGTGGCGGGCTATTCATCCTCGATTCGCGAGGGTACGCGAGCCAGTGAATCAGGCCACGCGGCAACGTGGGTGCCTTTCCAATCGAGCGTTGCCGCGATTCTGCGAGCGGCATGCAGGATCGATGGGGATGCGACGAAGTACGTATACGCCGTGCAGGAATTGGCCGATTGGTTATCGGGTGTATGGTGTACTTCGATCGTTCGGCGGAGGTAGGGACCTGAGTTCGTTCGTGGGTCGTAGCCTTCGATGGAATCGAGGGTTTGCAGGGTGGCGGGCATATGGAGCGGGTGAAGGGTCCAAAGTTCACCCAGCACCCAATCGGAACCTGCTGCGATACCGGGATAGCTTCCTAAGTCATAGAGTTCGCCGCGTGTGACGACGGTCTCGATCGCGAGGGGTGGATGCGGCCACGAGCGTCCTCGAAGTTGATGTTGCTTGAGTGTTCCATAGACGAAGAGGGAGTTGACCATCATGGACTTGATGAGGGGCTAGAGGCGATCTGTGTTGGGATGTTTAGGATTGTCGAGGAATGGAACGCGCGCTGCAAGACAGAGGGCTCAGCCATCGCATGCTCGGATCGAGCGAAGGAGCGGGCGATTGAAAACGGCATGGCGGAATGGCGTGAGAGCAGCGGGTGGGGTAGCTGCGGGAATGGAGGGGCACCGGATGGCTTGCGCCATACCGCTAGGATTGTCTTGCGATTATTCCAACTGATGAACGCGAGCGATCTGTTTTCAAGGGATAGTTGGAGAATCTGGGGTGGCCAAAAAAAGGGGTGGTGCTCGTCGCACCACCCCTTCGAGGTTTTTACCGACGCACGGTTGCCGTTGATTGCAACGATGCGATCGTGAGATCTGGATTACTCGGCTTGAGGAATCAATGGGCCTTCGCTGCCAAGACCGCCCTTGAGTTCGGCTTGCTTGTCGGCTTTGGCTTGTTGATGTTGCTGTTCCTTTTCAGCTTCGACGCGATGTTGTTCTTCGGTCCAATCGACTCGTCGTCGGGAGAGACCGATCTTGCGTTCGTCGCTGTCGACTCGAAGGACTTTGACTTCGATCTCGTCACCGACCTTGACCACATCTTCTGGGTTCTCGACTTTGGAGTCGGCGAGTTCAGAGATGTGGAGAAGACCTTCCAGGTTATCCTCGAGGCCGACAAAGACACCGAAGTTGGTGATCTTGGTGACTTTACCTCGGATCAATTGACCTGGTTTGTACTTCTCGGGGATGGTGGTGTTCCATGGATCATCGTCGAGTTGTTTCATACCGAGAGCGATACGGCGGCGAGCTTGGTCGACGCTGAGGACTCGGCATTTGACTTGTTGTCCCTTTTGGAGGACTTCGCTCGGGTGGCTGATCTTGCGAGTCCAGGACATGTCCGAGACGTGGAGCAAGCCATCGATACCTTCTTCGAGTTCGATGAAGGCACCGTAGTTGGTAAGGTTGCGAACCTTACCGGTGACTTCTGCGTTCTCTGGGTAGCGTTGCATGATGTCGTCCCATGGGTTCGACTGAGTCTGCTTGATACCGAGTGAAAGCTGTTGACCTTGGGGATCGACACCGAGGATCTTGACGTCGATCTTGTCGCCGATCTGCACCATTTCGCTTGGGTGGTTGATACGGCGAGTCCATGACATTTCGCTGATGTGCACCAAGCCTTCGATGCCTGGTTCGAGTTTCACGAACGCACCGTAGCTCATGACATTGACGACTTCGCCAGGAACTGTCGAGCCGACAGGGTACTTCTCGGCGATGTTGGTCCAAGGGTTGTTTTGCTTTTGCTTGAGTCCCAAAGCGATCTTTTGCTTTTCGCGATCGATTTGAAGGATCTTGACTTCGATCTCTTGATCGATGGCAACCATTTCGGTTGGGTGACCGATCCGTTCCCAGCTCATGTCGGTGATGTGGAGCAGACCATCGATACCACCCAAGTCGACGAACGCGCCGAAGTCGGCGATATTCTTGACGATACCCTTTCGGATTTGGCCAACTTCGAGTTCGGCCATCAGGTGTTCGCGATCTTCTTCGCGTTGCTTTTCGATCAGCGAGCGGCGACTGACGACGATATTGCGACGAGCTTCGTCGATCTTGAGGACTTCGCACTGAACCACGCGGCCGATGTAGTCGCCGATATCGTTCGGACGGCGAATGTCGACTTGACTGGCGGGGAGGAACACATTGACGCCGATATCGACGAGCAAACCACCCTTGATCTTGCGGGTGACCGTTCCGGTGACGACTTGGCCTTCCTGTACGGACGCCATCATCGTTTCCCACTGGATGATCTTCTCAGCCTTGCGCTTGCTGAGGCTGATCATGTTTCGGGCTTCTTCGAGATTGTTTTGGTCTTCGACTTCTTCGATCAGAACCTTGATCGTTTGGCCGATTTCGGGTGGGGCTTCGCCTTCTTCCCACTCGTTCTTGGGGATGGCGCCTTCGCTCTTGAACCCGACGTCTACGACGACGAATTCCTCGTTGATTTCAACGATTTTTCCTTCGACGATTTGGTTGACATCGAACTGCTTGTTAGCATCCTCGAGAGAATCGAGCAGCAGTTCTTCCGCTGCATCGCCAAACATGGCGTTGAGTTCTACTTCGAGGTTATCGTCTTCGAGAGAGCGAATGAGGGTACGGTTGACCATGCAAAAAAATCCTACGACTTGGGCTCGTCAGAAAGCTCGGAGAGTTGGGCGGTTCGGGAACCGACTCATGCATGGAAAGAGGACAACCAACCAAAAGATCGATTTACGCAACTCCTAACAGGCGATAAAACAGTTCCGGCGTTCGACGTAGCAAGAAGTTAGAGGCAATCGGTTCGGCCGGTTGGACAGAAACGTCTTCTGCCCATGAAAACCCAGCAAACCAGGGGCTGGGAGTTTAACAGCGTTTCGACCCTACAGCAACGTGCATTTTTTCAATTCTTGAGATCCTCATGACCCAACCACTTCGTTACGCAATCGCAGGCGACCATGCTGGCTTTTTCATGAAGAATGAGGTGGCCAAATTCCTGAAAGAGCTTGGAGTGCAAGCATTGGATTGTGGAACGCACACCGCGGATGCTTGCGATTTCCCTGATTTCGCGGAGGCGGTGGCTCGGAAGATCCTCGCTGGGGAGATCGATCGCGGGATTTTGGTGTGTGGTTCGGGGGTGGGGGTTAGCGTCGCTGCCAACAAATTCCCAGGCATTCGGGCCAGCTTGTGCCATGACACTTACTCGGCTCGGCAAGGTGTCGAGCACGACGATATGAATGTTTTGTGCATCGGGGCTCGGGTCATCGGGCCGGAGCTCGCCTTCGAGATCATCCGAGCGTTTCTAGGCGCTCGCTACAGCCCAGCACCTCGCCATGCCAGAAGGCTGGAGAAAATCTTGGATATCGAACGCCGCGTGCTTGCGGGCGAGTTCGGCAAACAAGGCACGCAGAGATCCTGCGACTAGTGCATGCAGCGGCCAATAGTGCATGCAGCTAAGGCGTGCCGACGGCATCCCGTCTCGAATCTGTTTGGAGCGGCAGTGACGGTAGCACCGCCCCCCTCAACAAAAGCAAATTTTCGAATGCTTGCTAACCGAAAACCATGTGGGGGAGGTCTGCAAGGATGCTGGATTGTCCCCGAGGGTTCTTCTGAATCCGCTTATTCGTTGTTCCAAGGAAGGAGGTGTGTCTAGGTTTATTCCGCCGAAGGAAAGGGCTCTATGGCCAAGAAAGAAGTTTTTCGCGTGGTGACACGAGCGACCGATGGGTCGTTGAAAATTCGCGACTTTCACTCAGCGGAATTGATTTTCCGGACACACTCTCAAGTCGGAACCGACGACAGCAGTACCGATTTGGACTTGCGGGGTATGCCGATTTTCCGAGGGTTGATCGGCCCGATTCCCGAGGGGAAAAACATCGCTCGTTACGAATCGCCCGATGTTTTTGAGTTGATGACCAAGGAGTGGGCGTCGAACAAACCGCGTCGACGTCGTCGACGAACGAGTGCTGTTCAGCCTGAGGAAACGGCGCCAGCAAGCTCCAACTAGGATAGGTTTCGACTCGGGTCGCTTAGAACTCGGGTCACTTAGAACTCGGGTCACTTAGAACTCGGGTCACTTAGAACTCGGGTCACTTAGAACTCGGGCGAAGCCTTAACCTCGCACGGACTTGCGTATCTTTGCGAGTATGGATGGGTCGGGCCTGCGAACCTTACTTCAGCCGATCCAGGATATCCTGCGGCTTGATTTTCTGGTCCACGAAGAAGTTCTTATCCTTGAAGCCGAAATAGGTCGGCTTGAAGGTTTCCGAGATCGCGACGCTAGCCTTGTTTGGAATTTCGAGGCCAACGCCCCAGTAGATCGAATTGACAAACAGGCGTCGCAAGTCTTCGCTGAGCAAATCGACCGAAGCACCGATGGTTGAACCGATGACCTTGCCTTCTTTGGCTTCGGTTGCTGATCCGTTGGCGGGCATCTTGTAGGACTTAGTCCAAACCAAAGGCATCATCGGCTCGTTTTTTTCACCGGGGAGGGGTGGGTCGGTAGGCTTCATCCCACTGAGGACTTGGCCGTACAGCAGCACATCTGCAGTTGGCGGAAGGTGGACGACACCGTACACGTCGGTAGGGCCAAAGACATCTGTGACGCTTCGAAGGAGAGGCGAGTTTGCCAGCTTCGGATTGATGACGCCCCGGGTGGCTTGGCCATTGTGAACTCCGTGGTGCGAAACCCATGTCTCTCCGATGATCTGTTGGCCGAAACCTCCTGGCCACTTTCCGTTGTTCCAAGACCATTCCTTGTAGGAGCTTGTTGCGGAATCGGCGATATTGAAGGGGTGGGTAGAAGTTCGAATCGCCAGGAACGGCTTTCCTTGACGGACAAACTGGTCGATATGCTTCATCTGATCATCGGGGAGTGCGCGAAAACGGAGGAAAATGACCATGAAGTCCGCATTGTCGAGATTCTCCAATCCCGGAATGTTGCTCGAGTAATTGGGATCGATAGTTTTCGATTCCGGGTTGATGGCGAAGTGAACCGTGCAATCGAATCCGTGTTGTTCGGAAAGGATTTTTGCGAGCATCGGCATCGCTTCTTCGCTGCGATATTCTTCGTCACCCGAGATGAGCACCACTTTCTTTCCGGTACCAGGAAGTGACTTTCCTTTTGTACCAGGAAGGGTTAGCCACAAGGAATCATCAGCGAGCAAAGGTGGCTCGTTCATGCCACCGATGAGATAAATCAGGCAGAGCAGCAAGAGGGTAGGTCGATGGGTGGTGAGTCGTTTCAGCATGGTGGGAGGTTCGCCTTGAATGTGTATCAAAAAGTGAGTTGCGATCCGATCATCGGGGTTCGTTGCAAATCAAGATAACCGATGAAATGATTGGGAACGATTAGGAGGGAAGAGGAAAGCAGTTCCGAATTGGGTCCTGCTCTGGGGGGCAAAGGCATAGAAACGGAAGGGGCCATTCTTCGAGGGAAGAATGGCCCCGTTTCGTTAACCGGAAGTTCTACTCGTAATCTCGCTTCAAAATCCTTTCGAGGATGGGAAGTTTTTCCTCAGGGGATCCGGCTGCCAGTTTTTGTCCGTCGGAGCCGGCGATTTGTTGGAACGCATCGACCTTGAGCGTCTCATCGATGAGGCCTTTCGAGAAGTAGAGTTGCACTTCGCTGAGCAAATCCAGTTTGGTGCGAGATTTGTCATTCGCCAGAGTTGCAAGGCGTTTGTTCTTGATCGCATCGGCTGGGATATTCGGCAAATCGTTGAGCGGGTAGGCCTCGATCATTTTAGTAATCAAAGCGCTGACCGCTGTATCGATCTTGCCGTCGGGATCTTTGTCGTAAGCGACATCGCGATTGTTGAGCATCGTCGATACGAGTGCCTTCTCTTTCGAGTCCTTGTCTGCCTTCAAATTGACCAATCGGATACGGCAGTCGTTCTTGATGGTTTGGTTGGCGAGAACGAGCGATGCGTCGACCTCGAAGATCACGAGGCCATCGAAGTGCCGATCGTTGGCTTTCTTGGTCAATTCGCCAATATTTTCACCGGTACCGATGTACATCAATCCTGGTCCGAGCGCGATGGCTCCGTCGGCGAGTTGCACATCATTCATGTTGAAGTTGGCAACGCCTGGAGGTGCAGCCGAAGGAGCGGCACCGGGAGCGGCGCCGAAGCCAGCACCCAGTCCACCGAAACCAGGGCGTCCGCCCGGTCCTCCTGGAGCAGCTCCGGGGGGTGGGCCTGGAGGGGCACCGGTCTGCGTTGGGGAACCCGATGCGAGTCCCAATGCGTCGTCTTGGTAGGGGCGTACAAAGTTCACCGTATCATTGGTGGAGCCACCGGAGCCGTTACCGCTCTTGCCATCGGTTTTGCCACCAGCAGGAGGTCCACCACCACCATAACCGGCTGGAGGGCCACCGGCGCCGCCACCACCTCGATAACCAGCAGGAGGACCACCGGCACCACCGCCGTAACCAGCAGGAGGACCGCCGGCACCACCGCCATAACCAGCAGGAGGTCCACCGGCACCACCGCCATAACCAGCAGGAGGTCCACCGGCACCACCGCCATAACCAGCAGGAGGTCCACCGGCACCACCGCCATAAC
>CAITIE010000141.1 GCA_903892355.1 uncultured Pirellula sp.
ACCCCACAATTTGGGCACCCCTGGGTAGTTCGCACCGGGGCAGTGCAGACCGCCCCCAACCCCCATGATCGAGAGACGGACAGACTTTCTCTCAAGAACCTGGGATGGTTTCCCCCCCACGATCCACGCCCCGCCGTGAAGGGACCCAAGCAACCGGGGGGGATACCCATTGTACCCTCATCAGTCATCCGCTCCACGTTCTGATCGATCACCCGCCAACGCTCGCGCCATCCGAAGCAATGCACGCTGATCATCAGCATCGAGAGCAGACAACAACTCAAGCAATTCGATCACCATCGGATCGGCATGGGCCCCGCTATAGGCCCCGCTCGCTCGGATTTCGTCGTTTTCCCTGGGGTTTTGAGAACTATTCGAGTCCCTCTTCGCCCATTCTTAGGGAATAGCCAAGCGAAGCCAAAGCTTGACAAATCGCGACAAACCCAAGGGATTCCTTGGGTTTTTTCGTATCCTGACCGGAAGCCCCCGAGACAGTAAAGGACGGATTCGGACCGCAAGAGTCATCGAAGGGGCCGATCAAGCGATCCCCGAAGTATTCCTCAAGCCGATTTCGTGTGTATCGGTAGAAGATCCAAGTCGATGCTTTCCCGAATCATCGATCGAAAGTTTCTTACACCCATTTGAATCTCTCGATACGAGGATTCGAATCCTGCTATCTCCTCGGGGTGATCGATGCGTTTCGAAATCGGAGGCCCGGAATTGGGCTAGGCTGTAGGAGAATCACGCCGGGGGCTGACTCGTTACGATCAAGAGCTGCCTGAGAGGGTTTATCGATCATCTGATTTTTGATTACGGGTTTTCCGTTAAGTACTACCGTGACATTCCGATCCTCCAACCGCACGTCCATCGAATTCCATTTGTTTGGGCCTAGATACACGATTTCCGATGGCGCAATCGAGCCATAAACAGCCCCGTGATTGGCGATTCCCGCAACAGGGCGGCCATCTTTAGACCGATACTGCTGGTCGAGCAACTGCACTTCGTAACGGCCTCGCAGAAAGACCCCCGACGATGCCTCAGGTGGCATGGAAAACTCAAGATGCAGGTCGAAATTGTCGAATTTGGCTTTGGTCATAAGGGAGGGGCCTGCACCTAAGCAAGTCAAAACGCCATCTGCCAATCGCCAATTGGATGGGGGGAGCGGCGAATCAGACTCCCATAAACTTGGTAGCTTGCCGACCAGCAAGTCGATAGTGTTTTCCTCCGTCGAGAAAGGCGAAGCTTCATCATTACGTTTCTCTGCGGCTTCCATCGGTAAATTGATGGGTGGGACGGATGTGCTTGAAAGGACCGACAAATCAATCGCTGCGTACGGTCTAGTAGAGTCGGCTCTGAAGGCTGAATCGTGTTGCATCTCGATGGCCATCTCATCGAGCGCTAGTACAATCTGGGCATAGCTGATCAACGAGGTTTGCAGCATAGCCCGAAACGTTTCCTTGCGTTGCTGGTCTTTCGCCTGGTCTCCCTCGCGAGCCACGATGTAGCTATCCGAAAGGTTGCTGGCAACATCTTCAAGACGTTTCGCTAATTGCACAAAACGCCCCTGAGCGGAATCGCCGTCTAAGACATCAACGGCAAATTTCAAGTACTCGTCACTCAGACGCTGGCGTGCTGCAACGACCGCTGGCCGTATCTTGCTGAAGGCTGCTGGCTGATCTCGCTCACTCTCGGTCATGATCGAAAGTGCAAGACGCATGAATTCGACCGACGACTTCAAGACCTCGGTCTTCTTAACCTCTGATGGATCCGTAGCATTGGCCAGTGGTCCAAAGCGATAGAGAGGTTTCTTGTCGAGGTCGTAGTGAGAGATCGCGCGAAAAGCGATCCCCACCCATAAACTTGCTTGCTCGGCCTCAAGCCTGGCGCGTCGTTCCACCAGTGTATTCACGTTGCCTCGGATCTCCGCAACTTCTGCCTGTGCCCGAGCTTTCGCCGATTCATTGGCACGATAGATGTAATCGAACTGTGGCGGACGTTGGTGTACCGGTAACCCTTGGCTGGCAGGGACGCCCCCCCCCACCTTATTGTCCGCTTTGGGGCCTTGCTGGCTCAGGACCGTCAACGTGTGGTAGCTGGTATTAGGGTCCACGGGGTGATAGAAGAACTTTTCTGCAGTCATGCCATAAAACAAGGACCATTTCAAAGGTCCTCCGCCATTACGGTCCATGTCCTCATTGGCCCGGTCCGCTAGATTAGCTGCCGAAGACTTCCGGCCACTCTTCGTATTGGCTGTCTGCAACGCTTGATCGATCGCATCCAGCGATGCTTCGAGGCTGGCCAAACGAACCATAAGGAAGATGAGTCGCTCGTCCATCTCATCCCAGCGACCATCGCGATCTGGCTTCTCCGCTGGACGGATCTCCCCTCGCCTCGCCGCAATACGCGTGATCACCGATTTCTCGCGGTCGTACACCACGGACGCCTGATCGCCGGGAAGGACCTCCCGAAGCCCCCCCGGCTTTCCAGAAATAAGAATCGCTGCATCCGGTGCGACCGCCAGAGTGCGGGTCTTTCCACCGTACTGCACATTCAAAGACCTTCGGCCTACATCAACCGAGCGGACCTCCACCTCGACGGGTTCTTGTCCTATTACTGTCGGTGAAAACCATGTTGCAACAGAAAAGAAAGTCAGCATGGCTACTGAGAGATAATGCGATGGCATCCACGAAATCCTTTAGCGCCATCAAGAAGGGAATGAACCTGGAAGCCTTCGTCGAAAGACTCTCGGAGCCCCATCCGATGGAATGTCGGTTTGGTTTGAGAAACTTCAGACTGCGAAACACTTGGCAGTCTCTGTTCTATCGTGGGACCGTAACACGCCGTACGCCCCCCCATAGCCGGCCCTGAATTCCCCTGTTTACGGAACCTCAACTACCCGAAATCCCTGGTTTCCGACCACGGTTTCGGGCGGCCAGTACCCTCGATGGGATGAACGAAAAAATCGGTCACGATCCGAGTAGGAGCCACCTCGAACCACGCGTTTTTCGCCAGTCTCTGGACCGGCAGGAAACCGTCCAGCGTCCACTTGATAAGCGGTCTCCGAATACCAATCCAAACACCATTCACGAACATTCCCGACCATGTCGTAGATCCCCCATGCGTTCGCTTGCCGCGTTCCAACGGGTCGCGGAAAAACATTTTTTCCCGCCGTGTCCAAAGACCAAACGTATTCGTTGATTTTGGCAATCGGAAAGGAATGCACCTCCGTGGTTCCTGCCCTGCAGCAGTACTCCCATTCCGCCTCAGTGGGTAAGCGATACGTTTTTTGATCCCTCGCGCTGAGCCACTCGCAAAAAGCGACCGCATCATCGTAGCTAACCATCGTCACTGGAAGGTTATCGGAGACCGGGTAGCCAGGATTCGACCAGATAAAGGAGGGATCCAGTTTCCCAAAACTCGAAGAACGACTCACAATCCAACCACCTTCTCCAGAACGCTCTGCCTCCGTCTTGCATCCCGTCGCTTCTACAAACTCACGAAACTGTCCCACCGTTATCTCGCAAGCACTGATGCGGAATGGCCTTGAAAAAACTACCGTACGGGATGGTAGTTCCTCAGCGCGAACTGCTTCATCTCCTATGACACCACCCATCACAAACTCTCCGGCTGGCACATCAACCATCTTGAGCTTGAAGGGTGTTCGGGGCTGTATATCCATTTCTGGGTTTATACTAGAGTTGCTTCCGCTGGCTCGACCACCATCCGTTTCCGATCCATGACTAGGCCCAAGTGAAACCGGATTGGCTCGATAAAAGTACGTTGCGAGTGCTGATACGAGAATCAATCCTAGAAGCCATGCACCGACTAGATAAAAATTTGTGTTGCCCGATTTCGTTGTGGCGATCTCGTCTCGTTTGGAAAGCACTTCGAGACGCTCCCGAACAGCAGTGATCGTGCTTGGACGATCCTCCGGTCTCGTGTGAGTCATGTCGTCGGCGAGCTGCGCTAGCTCACTTCGTAGTGTTGAATCCTGTTCGTCAGTCTGATCGATAGGCAAAAAACGCAGCAAATACTTCAGCACGCAACCCAACGAGTAAATGTCGCTACGTTGGTCGAATGCTCCGTTGCCGCTCGCTTGCTCAGGAGCCATGTACCCGACGGTTCCAGCTCGCGATGCGACTCCCGAATCGTCGATATCGGTGGGAACCGCCAATCCGTAGTCGATTAGCTTCACCGTCCCATCGCGCAACCGCATGATATTTGACGGCTTGATGTCACGGTGCACAAAGCCACAGGCATGCAGCTGCTCCACCCCGGAGCAGATCTCGCTCAAGTAATTGAGGATCTCTGCAGCAGTATGAATTTTTCCCTCGGTGGCCAAGGAGCCCAGGGAATCCCCGTCGAGGAGCTCTTGAGCCAAGAATAAAAACCCGTCTTGTTCCCATGCATCGTAGGCGCGGACTAGGTTGGGATGATCGAGTTGCCCCGCCGTTTCGATCTCACGCAGGAAATGCGATTGCGCGATGGGATCATCCTGTCGGTTCGAGCGTATGACCTTCAATGCAACCGCCCGCTTCAGGTTTTTATGGCGTGCTGCGTAAACCTCACCCATACCGCCATGCCCCAAAAGCTTCTCCACTTCGTACTGCCGAAGCTCACAGGGAACTTGCAGCGACGGCACGAAGGGCTCCGCGTTTTGTGGACTTAGCTCGGCAAGAAGAGACGAGATGGACTTAGCGGTTTGCATATCCGCCTCAATCGATTGGCGAGCTCGGTCTAAATCCGCAGTGGTGATCTCAGCAAGTTGCCGGCTAATCGTGATGGATTGGTCTTCCAGCTTCTCGATGATCGCTTGGCAAGTTGAGCATGTTTCAAGATGATCGCTAACAGCTTCAAACTCTCGGGGCTTCAAGCTCCCCGCGTTCCATCCCACGAGGATGTCCTCTTTTGGGCAATCGTCGCTAGTACGCATGGAATTATCATCCAAGCTAAAAATGTGTAGACTTACTCCAGTCAATAGCTATCGCAAGCGCGTTACACAGACTCACCTGGACTGGTGCCCGATGGCGACTCAAAATCCTCGACCATCAGTTGCCGCAAACGCTCCAACACTCGTTTTTTGGCGACTCGCACGGCTGCGGTCGTGACCCCGAACTGCTGTGCGATGTCAGCTGTGGGTACTTGCTCAACAGTGCTGAGCCAAAACATCTGCCATGTTTTCCCCGCCGTGGACTGCCGCACCAGTTCCAAGGCCCTAGCCCGGATCTCCTGCAGGAGCCGCATTTCCTCGTCGATCGTGGTCGGATCTTTCTGGCCCGGAGTCGGAACATTAGACAACGCTTGGGGTGAGGCCGTCAGTTCCAAAGGCTTGTCACGAAAGTGATCCGCAACACGACGTTCGACAATCGTGCGGAGCCAGCCACGGAATTTTCCCTTGGCGGCATCGCGCTGAAAGCTGCCGATTCCAACACAGATCGATTGCAGGCTTTCTTGCAGTACATCATCGACAGTCGCTGCAGGGACTCCTTTTCGCTGAATCCAAAATCGAAGCAGGGGTGAGTACACCAAAACAAAGTTCGTCCAACGATCCGGCGAAAAGACTTTCAGCCCTGCAATAATGCTCGACCTCGTGAGCAACTCGTTTTCTGTTGACAATCGGTTCATGAAAGCTTCTGCGTCCATAGTTGTTTCATGATAGCAAGGTTTATCCGAAAGCATGTAAACCGATATCAAATTTTGGATTCGGGGCCCATTTTGTTCTTCAACGAGTGAGACTCGTTCCCTATTTCGGTGGAGACGCGAGTGATGTACCTGCTCACTAGATCCGTTCGCATTTTTGATTACTTGTACGAGAAAAGCCAACATTTCTCGCAGCTCCTATAATCAATTCCGACCAATCAATCGTCCCTATCCGTGCCATCTGTGTCATCCGTGGTTCCATCCACAAACATTATTAGGCTTGAGTAAACGCGAACGCTCCACGCTAAGCTGAAAATCGAGAGAGACCAACCACGGATGCCGCAGAAGACCCACTTTGGGACTGATCCTGACGGTGGTTCGTGGGGTACATCGATCCAATCAAAAGCCGATTTACCACGGATAACACGGATAGCACTGATTGTAAATGGAGCAGTTCAAAGCCCCCTCTATCCGTGCCATCTGTGTTATCCGTGGTTCCATCCACAAACATTATTAGGCTTGAGCAAACGCGAACGCTCCACGCTAAGCTGAAAATCG
>CAITIE010000142.1 GCA_903892355.1 uncultured Pirellula sp.
CAACGTATCAGTATCGAAATGGAGACATCAACGATTCCGAGTATGGCGATCGCATGATCGGCATGGGTCTGAGTTTGCTTGGCGGCGTTGGGACGCTCCGAGCTGCGGGGCTCGGCTCAGTGACGCTTGGCCAGGCCACGCAAGTGGCAGTCAGAACGGCTCAGACGACGGCACGTGCGGCTGGAAGAGCGTTGTCGCAGATTGAGCTGAATCCAACTGCCTTGACGCAATTCAACAACGGGATACCATTGAACTTGTTGCGATGGAAGCAGACGGGCAATCCGTTAGCCAAGATCGCAGAAGGGTTTGGGACCGCTGCAGAGCGAGCTGCCCCAGTTAAGACACTCAGCACTGGCGACAATGCCGCGATACTCGGCAGAAACCTCGCTCGTGAAGGGCGAGGAACGAATGTTGGCGAGGCTGCTGGACACATAGTTGCAAGCACTGGAAGCCAGCGGCAATGGGCCGCAGCGGCAAGATCGAGGGAGATTCTTGCAAAGTACAGAATCGGCATCAACGATGCAGCGAACGGAATCCCAATAGGTACGCCACGTCCCCACAACACTATGCACACACGCAAGTTTAACGAATTGGTTGAGAGTAGATTAAACTCGGTCATCGACGCGATGAGCGGACAGTACGGACATAAGGCGATTAGAACCGCGTTGCGAAGAGAGCTGCGAGCAATCGGTCGCGATGCTCTTGGCGGAATATGATTATGACTGAACTTATAACGGCAATCGCACGAGCAACTCGCACCGCGTACGAAAAGCTACGAAGCGATCATCAAGGTGATTACTACTACTTTGTACTTACGACTACATGGGATGGGACTGCACCAACTGTCTCTGCTTGGTCGAGAGAGGCATTAGAGTTGGCAGTTCACGATGCGAAGGACAAGGAGGACGCTGAATGGGGACTGAAATGGTCATACGCGGATTCCCCTTTCTTATGTTTTGGCGAAGAATTCTTCAGCCAAGTACGAGAAATGTTTGCGCGTCGAGCGGATATTCGAACGCTTAGTGGAGAAGCTAGAGAGCAAGAATTGAATATCCGCGTTGATTCAATGGTCGAAGCACTAATGTTGTTAGATCGAGAAGGAGTGTTCGGTACTGGTGACAATCGAAATCGAATATTCATCAATGTCGAACTGAATCCGCCCGATTCTTCAAACACTCGCAGAGCCGAGATTTTAAATCCATTAGACGCCAGAAAGGAGTGGATTGCCGAGATGGCTGAGCCAGCTTAACGCAAACGGGGCAATGCCCCAAGTAGTGGAGTGACAAGAACTCGTCAGCAAATCCTTGAGGGTTTCCAAGACCACCATATTGTTAGCGACAAGAATGTCTTGACGAAGAATCACGAGTTACTCGATTTGGCAGGGTTTGATCTCCAGTCCCGCACCAATAAGATATTCTTACCTACAGAGGCTTCACTGCATCCTACTAGGTCTATTCATCTGGGAAGGCATCGAACCTCTGTTAGCCGAAACTTGGCCGAGCAAATGGACCAGATCGTAGAAGTTGGAAAACAAAACGGGTTCACTCAAGAGCATTACCTCAAAGCATTGCGAAGTATGATTTCTGAGGAACGACAGATTTTGCGTTCTGGTGAACGTGCATTGAATAAAAACATGCGGCCAGGAGCGAAGTAGCCATGACAGGAGCCGAAGTGATTTATATTTGGAAGATTCGTGACGACTATCCGGAATCGTTGATCGGAGAATACGACCGTGAACGAGGGCCAGATCGTTTTTCGTATAAGCAAGGCAAAGGGCTTGATGCTGTTCCAGCGTCTCCACCGGCATTCCGATTCAATGCAAGCAAGAACGCCATTCGCGTTTTGGACGATTTAGCTAACAACGCTATGGTTCCGTTGGTTAGTTCTCGCGTAGCGGCAATTCTATCAGAAGCAGGCCCAAGCGACGTTCAATTGATTCCAGCCGAAGTAGTCTGCAAAGACGGAGTTCTCGATGGATACTCGATCGTTGTCGTAAAAAATCGTGTGCGTGGACTTGATCACGAGAAATCAAAATACAAATGCATGCCTGGGATGAAGGCAATCATGCGTTTCGAATCGGCTGTTTATCGGGAAGACTGCCTCGGTTCTTTGGGCATGGCGAGAGATGATGAGTATTTATCGAATCTTCTTGTTTCTGAACGTATGCGAGAAGCGTTGAAAGGTATTGAAGACCTTGGAATCTATAGCTCTGCTGCGGTTGATTGGAACTGAAACCGGCGGACAAGAGACGCGACCGAAGTAGAAACGCTTCAAGTCCGGAGGAACATGAGTGAACGTTCCAATGTTGGAAGCTCGAAGCGCATTGATACGTTGCGTTGTCAAGACGGTTTGAACTGAAGAGCGATGGCACGATGCCATCGCAATGTCTTAGCAGGATGCGTCCCCCGTTCGAATCGTAGGGCCGTTTCGATCGACTAGAGATGATGAGAAGCGGAAGAGCGAGTGCATGGACGCCGAGCTGAAGACGGGCGGGATGGCATGGAAGCCAGTGGCATTGACGGAGGACACGAAGCGGAACATTCCAAGAGACTCCAATCGAAGCTAAACAAGTCGATGCGCCGATCGATGTTCCAATGCAAGTAAAGTAGCGGCGTCCGTAGTCAATGACACCGAGCGTAGCGAGTCCCGCCCAGCGGAGGCGGAGCACGAGCGGCGGGGATGAGGCAGCCGCGATGGAACCAGGTATCAGGCTTCAGGGGTCAGACTTCCGTAAACAGCGAGGTATAAATGCAAGTCAGGGATTCTTCGCGGCAACGATTCCTCGCCCGCGTGTCTGGAGGGCACGATGCCCGTAGGACCGTGCGTAGCCGTAGCCAGCAAATCGAAGTTAAGTGCCACCCACGTATTTGGAAAGCTAGGGGGTTTTGGTGAACTTTGACTCTACAGTGGGGGGTTAAGTGCTGGGGTTTTTAAGTGCCACCCACTAATGGGGGGTTAAGTGCCACCCACTAATGGCCTCCTTTTCCTACGCGTGGTCTGCTGGCACCGACTCGGTTGTGGTCGAGACTCGGCAGTCCGTGGGATTGCCCGCTTCGGCCTCGAATCCCGCCAGCCTGGACACAACCTACGCCTTTGGCAACCGAACTCGAAACACCATGTCGGTTACCGGTGCCGTCCTCAAAACCGAAATCGGCCATGGGCCTGTGCTGGGTACCGATTACACCGTTATGGAGAGCACGATCCACGACACGGTCGGTCGAGCGACCTCCACGACAATTTCTGGCGTCGAAAACAAAACCACCTACGACGATACCGTCACCGGGACCGGAAAACCTCGAAACACCCAGCAAAGTCTTCGGGACAGCCTATTCGCTGCGTACGACTCGGCAGGCAATATCACCAAGACCATCAACGGTTCCGATACCGTTCGCTCGGTGTACGATGCCATGGGCCGAAAGATTACCGAGTCCATCCCGATCGCCCCCGTTGATCGCGCGTGGAAGTACGAGGGGCTCAAAACGACCTACACCAACCATAACGGTTGGAAAACGGAGACCATCGTAAACCCGTCTGAGGGAACCGTCACACAGGCCGCAATTAAGCCCAACGAAACCACAGCATCCACGACCGTCGAACTAACAACGTATTCCAATGGCACGTCCAAGTCCGCCAGCAACTACGTCGGCGATCAACTCCAAGCCGCCACCAACATCGAGTACAACGCCCAGGGACAAGTCAGCAAGCAAACGACCCAGTTGGGATCCCTTTCTGACAAGATCCATGTCTTCGCTTACAA
>CAITIE010000143.1 GCA_903892355.1 uncultured Pirellula sp.
TGGACGGCCAAATCGCGTCGCAGATCACTGAAACAGCTAAAGAATTTGGAAACGCAAATAAGAGAATCCAAGCAGATTTATTACCTGAATCGAAGGATGGATCAGAGAAGCTCCCAGCAGGACGAGAGCAAACTTTGGCGTTAGCACCGATCACTAATAGTATTGGTATGAAGTTAAAATTGCTTCCAAAGGGTTCTTTCACGATGGGCGAGTGGGTGTTCTCTCCCTACGTGACACTTTCGACGTCGTTTTACATCGGTGTTTACGAAGTGACGCAGGAGGAGTACGAGCGGGTGATGGGAACGAATCCGAGTAATTTCAAGGGAGCCCGTAACCCTGTGGAGTTAGTTTCCTGGGCGGATGCGGTGGAGTTTTGCCAGCGTTTATCGGCTTTGCCAAAGGAGAAGGCAGCAGGACGGGTTTATCGCTTACTAACGGAGGCGGAGTGGGAATATGCGTGCCGTGCCGAAACAACCACGGACTACAGTTTCGGGGACAACGAATCGCAGCTTGGAGAGTACGCGTGGTTCAAGGAAAACAGTGGTGAGACGACACATCCAGTAGGCCAGAAAAAGCCTAACGCTTGGGGGTTGTATGACATGCACGGCAACGTGTGGGAGTGGTGCAGCGACTGGTACGGGAATTACGCCTCTGGAAATTTTACCAATCCTTTGGGACCACAGGAAGGCTCGTCCCGCGTCAACCGTGGCGGAGGTTGGCGGTGGGAAGCCGCGGCCTGTAAATCGGGGGCCCGAGGCTTTACCGACCCATCGAACCAGCGCCAAAACCTCGGCTTTCGCGTGGCCATGAGTATCAGCAACTCCTCTAATTAATCACTGTTGCGAGTTTTTGTAACGAAATCGCTGAATAAACCCTTTGAGAATACACTTCGCCCTTCTCCTTTGGCTTGTAACCATAGTTTCTTACCGACCTATGCTGCAAATTCAACAGAACGCACTTTTTGAAAGCCCTTGCCGATGACCATCCAACGTACTCTCTCCAAATCGGACTTCCAACTTGGGAGAGATTGCCCAACCAAGCTTTACTACAAGAAGCTCAATTATCCGAACACGCAAACCGAAAATGAATACTTGACGTTTCTGGCGGAGGGTGGATATCTCATCGGCGCGGTCGCAAAGCTCGTCGTACCAGGGGGTATCGATATCCAACACGCGGTACGCGAACCGAAGGCAAACTACGAGGAGACCACCGCTCGTGCTTTAGCAATGACGCAAGAGTGCCTCGCGCAAGAGAACGTCGTACTATACGAACCCGCGTTTCAAATCGGCCGACGGTTGATACGGTGCGATATCCTCGTTAAGAGCGGACGAAACGTCGATTTGATCGAAGTCAAATCGAAACTCCAGGACAGCAACAATACAGAATGGGGCAGTGAATGGGGACCATATCTTGATGATGTGGCATTTCAATGGCTCGTCGTCCGACGGGCCCTTCCTCATTGCCGTGTCACTCCATGGTTAATGACCCCAGACAGATCCCATACCGCAACCATTGACCATTTAACTTCATTTTTCAAACATAAGGAAATCGGCAAAGTCGGCCGCTTCAAAGATACCACCGTCGATTTCGTCGGTGACTCATCCGTAGCAGATGCAATCCGATCGAGCGGCTTGCTGCGCAAATGGAACATCGAGGAACTCGTCGAGCAACGACTGGAAGAAATAGATCAATCTGCGAATGATTTGGAAGAATTGCTCGCTAGTCCAGAGTTACTTCATCCTCGAACTCCCATCAGTAAAAATTGCTTTTCCTGTGAGTATAACTCAATGGATGGGCGTAACGGGTTTCGTGAGTGCTGGGGTGCCAAGGCATCCCCAGAAAGGCACATTCGTCATTTGTACAAGGTTGGAACACTCGGTGGTTTTAGAGCACCTAAGGTCAATCAATGGATCGACGACGGACGCGTGTCCCATGATGACATCGAGGAATCGGATCTGCTCAACTCCGACGGGCAATTAGGGAGTACCGGCCAACGGATCCTCACCCAAATCCAACACACCAATACATCGACCGAGTGGATGGATACCGACGCACTGCGTGCGGAGCTGGATCGTTGGGAGTACCCGTTGCACTTCATCGATTTCGAAGCGAGCATCAGCCCGGTTCCCTACCACCGTGGGATGAGACCCTATCAAACAGTTGTCTTCCAGTGGAGTTGTCACACGATCAAGGAAAACGGTGCCGAACCACTCCATCGAGAGTTCCTCAATACAGAAAGCTACTATCCAGCGATCGAATTCTTGGAGACGTTGCGTGATGCCATCGGCGACAGTGGTTCCGTAATTATCTGGAGCAAGTATGAGCGAACGCAGCTAAGAAGTCTGCGAGATTGGTTACACGCGAACCACGCAGGGGAATACCAAGACCTAATAACATGGCTTGTGCAACTTCTCGGTGACGATGATTCAGAAACAGCGAGGCTCGTTGACCAACATGAGCTGACCGTGAAGCACTGGTTTCATCCAGTAATGTTTGGACGAACATCGATTAAAGTCGCACTGCCAGCCGCTTTGAAAGCGGCATCCTCACAACGAATCGATCGATGGCTCCAGGCCGTGAACCTACTCGATCCCGAGACAGGCAATCGTCCAGAGAATCCATACAAGTTGCTGCCAAGCCTCGACTTACCCGGACTCGAGAGCGAAGCTTCTGACACGGGGGAAGCGCGCGGTGTGACCGATGGTGTTGAGGCGATGCGAGCGTATCAGGATATGATTTACGGGCTTAATATGAACGCAGAGGGTCATCGCGAGAGAGTTCGTGAATCGCTTCTCCGCTACTGCCGCTTGGACACACTAGCCCAAGTGATCATCTGGGAACATTGGCGAACCAGCTGAAAGAATTGTTAGGCATAAGGTGTAAGGCTTAAGGCTTAAGTCCAAGGCGACGGGGATCTTTCGCAAGGATCCACTACGCTTTTATCGGTTTTCCCCCTTGGATCTCCCTTCGCGTCTTTGCGTCTTCGCGTGAAACAATTCGATCCCAGAACACCGCATCAACCGGGGCTAAGGCCCAGCCGGCTAATCGATGGGCGAAAGGCTAACCTCATCAGCCGATCGGCCTTAGCCGCGGTTTGCGTCCGTCGGACCCCGTCATGCCACGCGATGCACGTCACTCACTCGATCCGCGGCCTGCACTCGGAGTGTGCCAGTTACCTTAGAGATTCATTTCATCCCCTAGGTTTCCCCCTTGGACCCTCCTCCGCGTCTCCGCGTCTCCGCGTGAAACATTCGACCCTGTACCGCAAATTCTTTCCAGAAAAATTCCATTCGATTGGCACTTGGGAAACCGGTGCCACGCTTGAACTGGTAACAAGTCCGAGGCGGTAGCCCCGAACGTTCCGCCGGCTTGTGATTCACATGCCCCCTGAGGAATAGAATGCCAGCAAGGATTGGTCACGCGGATGCCGTTCGTCGAGCATCCGAAATTTCCACCGGTCGCGTTCGAGAATCGATGATCGCTGCCGTATTACTGCTAGCCTCACTGTCAATCACTGGCTGTGCTGACCCGAGATGGAACCACGTCGAAACCTGCTGCAAATTGGCTCATCTTAGGAACGATCCCGAGGAGGCCCGCAAGGCCCTGGAAATCTTGACTCGGATCCAAACGGATACCCCCAACGCCAGGTGCTCGTCCGCATGGCTCGGTCGCGGTCACTCGATCGAAAAAGTGATGGAACTCGTCAAGGGTACCATTGTCTTGCCTCTCTAGGAATTGGATCTGCCGTTGGATAGGTTAACATAACCTGATTCCTGGAGATTTCGATGACCAAATCACGTAGAAAATTCACTGCCGAGCAGAAGGCCGCGATCGTTCGAAGGCACCTCAAAGGCAAAGAGTCCATTTCCTCCATTGCAGAGGAACTCACAATCCAGCCAACGCAGATCCATCAATGGGTTGCTACGGCACTCGATCAAGTCGAACGTGCTTTCGAAAAAACTGCCAAGTCCGAGAAGGCATCCAAGTTGGCCGAGGCCAAGATCAACCAGCTCAAAGAGCAACGAATCAAGAAGCTTGAAGAGAAGTTGATTTACAAGAACGAAGTGATCGCTGAACTGATGGAGGAGAACGTCAAGGCAAAAAAAGCCAATGGGGACCTCTAGAAGGCGTTTGGGTCCCCCACGACATCCGAGACAAGATTATCGACTACATGAAGTACTGGACCGAGCGATCGGACATTCCATGCAAAGTGTTACTCAAGTGGGCCAAGCTCCCAAACAGCAAGTACCACACATGGCTCAAACGCTATGGTAAGGCCAACGAACACAACGGCAAGATCCCGCGCGATTGGTGGCTCGAAGATTGGGAGAAGAAGGCCATACTAGACTTCCATGACAAGCACCCGTTGGAAGGCTATCGACGATTGACATTCATGATGCTTGACGACGACATCGTCGCAGTCAGCCCAAGTACAACCTATCGAGTTCTTAAGAGCGCCGGTCGTTTGGATCGTAAGATCGTTACTCCCAGCAAGAAAGGCACAGGCTTCATTCAACCAACGAAAACCCACCAAGAATGGCATGTGGACGTCAGCTACATCAACGTTGGCGGCACGTTCTACTTCTTGATCTCAGTGCTCGATGGATTTAGTCGATACATAGTTCATCAAGAGCTTCGCGAGACGATGAAAGAACAAGACGTCGAGTTGGTGATTGCAAGGGGAACTGAAAAGCACCCTGGCGTGAAGCCTAGAATCATCAGCGACAATGGCCCGCAATTCATCGCAAAGGACTTCAAAGAATTCGTTCGCGAGTATGGCCTGACGCATGTGCGAACGAGTCCGTACTATCCGCAAAGCAATGGCAAGCTTGAACGCTGGCACGGATCCCTCAAGAGCGAGTGCATTCGTCCCGGTTGCCCAGCAACAAAGGAAGAAGCAGAGAAACGAATTGCAAACTACGTACACTATTACAACACGGTACGTTTGCACAGCGCGATCGGTTACATCACACCCGCCGACTGCCTCGCAGGCCTAAGCGAAGATATTTGCAATGAACGCGATCGAAAGCTTGAAGCAGCACGACAGTTGCGACAAGAAAAGCGAATTG
This sequence comes from uncultured Pirellula sp., assembly GCA_903892355.1. Lineage (GTDB taxonomy): Bacteria > Planctomycetota > Planctomycetia > Pirellulales > Pirellulaceae > JBKCUI01. The sequence goes on from CAITIE010000143.1 coordinate 5,070, forward strand.
CAGCAAAACAAGTTGCATAGCAAATGCTAAGCGATTACAACGAATGCAGCTTCACGAAGGATAGGGCTCTGCAGAGGTGCAACCTGAGCGTCGTGAAGCCCGAAGTCGGAATGCCGAGCGGACCTTTACCGAGGACCGCTCCATTCCATTCCGACTTTGGCAATAAGCGTTAAACCTTCGCCGCACGATGCGGCGAAATTCCCAAGCTGGATGCTTTCACACTGCGTTAACCAAACCGAAGACGATTCCACTTACCGGTGAACCAAGACAA
>CAITIE010000144.1 GCA_903892355.1 uncultured Pirellula sp.
AATTTTCTTAGTTGGGTTAACTGAAGACGGATGTTCAACTCAAACGCAACAACTCGACATCCTCCCCGAGCAGTTTTTAGGAAATTGGTATAGGTGTAAAAAACGTTGAAAGGTTCGAATAGCCTTCTCACAAGGTCATTCAAACGGAGTCTCAACGATGCCCTGACAGTTTACCTTCCAGGAACGGGAATGATATCCTAGATGGTGTTTTCGAGAGCTTCGGATGCAGAGATCGCCGCCCCACTTGGACGATCGCCCCCTTTCGCTCGCGGGCGATACTTTTCAAGCGGCTTGTTTTCGTCGTAGATATTAACTAGCACATTCATCGCCAGGTCCCCCAGTCTTTGGATACCCGCCCACCTTGGCTTTGTCGTAAGTTTTTAAAGTCCATTACAAGTTTCCCTTTCACAATCAAAATTCCCATAAACTAAAAACAAGCACGGTATTGGTTTCTGGAATGAAAAACACATCTTTTGTCCCATATTCAATCACTCTAAAGCGTGATGGCATATCAGCGAAGTTTTCATGAGTACATTGCAGTAATCAGTGTCAACAAGACCTGCTGGAGGTTTGCCGCCACCGCATCAAATGCAGCTAGTCGCTCGCCGGAAACTTCATCCATGTATAGCCCACGATTGACTTCAATCATGATCGATAGAACGCGTTTGTCTTGTCTGTAGTGCTTTTCCGGAACGAGTGATCCGCCGAACGGCCGATTGACTTCGACACGGTAGCCGCGGTTTCGAAATTCATGAATCGCGAGGTCTGCTAACCATATCGGCGTGTGAAACGGGTCCGTACCGACACAGATGTCGCAGCGGTCAGGATCCTGATATGCCTCATAGGGCAGCGGCCTTGCCGGGAAACTGTGCGCGTCGACGATGAGACACCGGTCGTGCATCGCGAGGGCTGCGTCAACCTGTTGGGTTAATCGCAGGTGATGCGGGAAGTAGTACGTGGAGAGTAACTCATCGCGATCCTGCATTGAAGGCGCTTTTCGCAATGGCTGCCCGCTTGATGTTAGCGTGTAGATGACCCCCATTCCCTTCGCCGCCATCGGCTCGTCTCGGTCGTTAACGAATCGTTCAGGATCCACCACAAGACGACTGACGGGAAACTTCACCGCTTTAGCCAGATTCTCCGACACTCGGAATAGCTCGTCGGTGAAGTGATCAGTCATCGTCAACAGTTCCTGCTGCAATTCCTCATCCGAAAGAGTAATCGACGACCGCGCCGTTGCCGGTACGACGGTTGATGCGTGTGGAATGTGGATAACGCTAAATGGAGCATTCATAGTTGGAATCCATGTGGCCAAGAGGCTGTCGTAAATTTTCACTCAATACCATCATTATGGCAATCAGGTTTCGCGTGAGCATTCTTGTCACCACCTTAAATACTCGCAGCAAATCTTCATCAATTCATCGTCCGTCAATGGCTTAATTCCTTCATCATCTACGATGCCGTGCTTCTCAAGGTTGGCGATCGCGATTTCGCAATCCCTCTTCGACATGAACCCTAAGTCTCGGCTGAAATCGTGGCTGCCCCACGAAAACCCTTCGCGATCGCTGAAATGAATGCGACATTTCGCAGGCTGACTATCTCCAGTTGACCAGTCAACACAGCTCATAAACGCCGCTCTGAACTTGCTCATTAGAACCTCGTTGCGACCAGATTGCGGGTCGTCTCTACTAAGCCCACCATGTCGAGCCGTCGAGCCAATAACGCATGTCGCTGACGTTGTAATTCAACGCGTACATTCGTAGGAAAACGTCTGTCCACTTTAGGCTTGAGTAATCGACGGGGTTGCGTGTGTCGGCGAGCGTGCCACACGGATAGATCGAACTTCGCATAACGAACAGGCCTCCTTTGAGTTGCCGAGCGGCGAGAGGAGCCTGACGAAGCGCAGCAGAAACCCCTCGCGGTGGAGGGGCATTCCAGCCGTTCATTGCCCTTATTTAGGGCCGCATCATTTGGCATTGGCACCTTGGCGGCTAAACCAGGTTGCCGGGCGTGTCATCGGGCCAAACCCTACACGCCGCTCGTGATACATAATTAAGTTTTCGTAGTCCGCTGGACCTGTCATTGACAATTCCGCAGATCCTTCGAGAGTATATGATCTTCGTTCTTTGAGGACAACAGCTCTCTGGTAGAAAAGAAGCAAAAAGTACTCGGTGCTAAAGCACGTAATAGATGTTCGTTACCTTATCCTGCAAGCAGCTTGGCACCTGCCCGCTCGCTTCACGTAGCCGGAGAGGTGTGCTCGCCGGTCGCTCATCGGCAAGTCGTGCTGAGCCTCGCATCGAATCCAGCTTGCTGAAACGTTGGATCGCGTTGACAGGATGAGGATCACTGCTAACGCCGAGTTGTCGTGCGCAAAAGCGCTGAATATTGTGACGCGGAGCAGCGCAGTGGTCTAACGTCGGTGTTCACGCAGCGGGCCGAGCACGCAGCGCGAGGACCGTCTCGCGTGGAACACCTGGTTGGGCGCCATTGGTTGGTGCATTAGGGTGTCTGGCTCACCTGCTCGCGGGCTTGGCGAATTCTTACGAGCAACGCCAACACGAGAGGCTCCGCTTCTTCAAAGTGTTTCGAAGTGATGTGGTTCTTCAATTGTTCCAAGATAGGAAACATCTTGGCCATGAATTCGGTGGAATGCCCGAAAAGCCCTGTGAACTGCATCAAAAAATATTGTTGCTGCTTCGAACCCTTTCTCCTTATCTTTGGACCAGACCGCATCACGGCATGTCTCGAGCGCAAACAGGAGATCGTCGAACTTCTCAATAAGGTCAGCGGTATTCGACATAGTACTCCTCGGCGTCCAGCGGTTAGGATCACCGAGCGGCGACAATTGATCTGCCATCTCAAATCCGCACGGTTTCACCGCTGCGGTGCATCAGATTGTTCAGCCCGCTCTCAGTTAATCCCGGGGCTATGGCATACCCAAAATGCGAGCGCCAAATTGACCTCTGCCCCACGGAGTCAATCTGCCAGGCCCCACTTGCGGAGAAATTCATCGCTGTCACTGACAAAGCCCTCAGCGTATGCGATGACATCTTCGACATTCTCGATGGCTTCGATTGCCGCTAGCCGTTCCTGCCAGACGTCATAGTCATCCTCGCCTTCATCTGGGATATCAAAGCCCAGCCATTCTTCTAATTCGGCAGTAAGACTGGCCCGGATCTCTTTGATCAATTCTTCGTTTTTTGAAGGCATGCGTCACCCCTAAGCACGACCAAAAATGGAGGGCAATCTATGGACCATGCGAGGACTAGCGCAGGTCCCTTCCTGCCGCCTCACTTGTTCTTATGCGGATCAGCCTAAGCCCTGAAGACCGCACCAATGCAGCCTAGCACTCGAGCAAGCTTGACTCCTGAATCGGATCATATCAGGCACTTGGTAGCTGATCAATCACTAGTTGGAGTGATAGGCTGTGCGACCTAATTTCAGGTTGGCCACAATTATTACCTTCGATGAAGGCCAATTGTATTTCGTTTCCTCGAATGCATTTTCTTTATCATGACACGTGGCTACCGGGGAGCGGCAGTCCGTCGAGCTAATTTACTTGTCCGATTTTCTAAACGTATCAATCGCTACCTTGGGGGGAGGCTCCACCCGGAAATGCCTCCTCCATAGCCTTGATCCAGCTTCCAAATTCGCGGCGAATCGCGAGCGCATAGTTTCGATTCTCAAGGCAAACGTCTCGGTACATCACCGTTTTTCCCTCGGCCTTGCGACCGCGTAGCCAAAACAGCATTGTCGCCCGATTCAGATGCTTCGTCGTTTTGTTGGTGACGTTTGAGAGGTTGATACCTGAGGCGGTAAGTGCAAGACGCCACGTACCAAAGTGGTGAAGCGCCGCGTAGTAGAGCTCCCGATCCCTTTCACGGTTCAAGTGTGCCCCTAGATCGTAGCCAGTCGTGCACAGACGCCGGAGCCGTTGTTTGACCCGTTCCACCGTTAACTCGCGACTCCGCGCAACGTCGCGGGCACTGACGCCTGCGTAGTCCAGCGCCGTTTGCCAAGAACCGAACTCGTTCACGGCGGCCGCGTGTAGCAATTCGTCCTCTGTTCGAAGACGCGCTTCGACCATACACCGGCCAGCCAAATCCATCTCCACGATCTTGCGAATGATTGTTTCTCGAATCACTGTGCTAACCTCGCCTTCCTCCCCGAATTTCGATTAATCGCGATTGAAACCGCTCTGCGAATGGAGCCGAATCGTCGCTCGGCGGCACATGCCAGCTTGGGATCGACGCTGCGGATTCGATCCCTCGGAATCTCTTGGATCAACTGCCCGATCCGCATGAGAACCTTTTCCTCGCTCCATTGTTCCCGCAGCACCGCGTCGATCCCAGCAGCGACCAGTGCCTTGTTCCAGCTACCAAAACGAGTTTTTGCAGCTGTGAATAAACCGATGTCTTCATGGAGGGTTTTACTCAGGTCGTAGCCCTCGGCGCGTCGACGAACAATCGCTTCGATCACCTTCTGGGGAGTCCACATGCGTCGCAGTTCGTCCCCCAACCCGAGCGACTCGACCGCATTTCGCCAACCACCAAAATGCTTCTTGCATGAATTCCGAAGCTTTAGATCCCTGGTCGCTCGGCAAGAGAGAGGCAGCTCGCGCTCGTACATCTCAATTATTATCAAGCGAACCTCATCGGCAGTGTAATACTCCCGTGGCTGCTTTGGAAATCCCGCTGCTATGAGCGCTGCACTCCAGCTTCCGAACCAGTTTTTGGCAGCTTCGTAAAGAGCGCGATCCTCACGATTAGTTCGAAGAAGACTTTTTCCATTGAAGTGACGTTGGCGAATCGCCTCAACCACCACTTTCTTTGTCCAACCCTTGTTCCTTCGTTCAGGTTGGCCACATGGCAAGCCGGCAACCCTAAGTGCTGCTCTTACACTTCCGAAGCAACGACGCGCTGCATCATCCACCTTTCTGTTGGCGCGAGGACCTTGGCACCGAATTCGCCTGAGTTCCTCGATGACAAGCTCGGCTGTCCAGATTCTCTTTGGCATCATCAACCCTCCGTACTCGCGAGTATCTCTTCGAAGAGCCTCGCTTGCTCCGCATGATGGGTTTGTAGATGCGACTTCACATCTGGGTTATTCAAGAGCGATCGAACGTAGATCACAAGCTTTAGCAAATTCGTGGTGTACTGCCGGTACAGCCCCGTGTAAAAATCCTGCTGCTGTTCCGCCTCTTGGAGCTTCTTAAGGAGCTGGGTTTTCCTGTCATCGGCTTGGGACCAAGGGTTTTTCGTATTGGAAAGCTTGACCCGTTTCGCAGCAGATGTCTTGAGCACTAATCCCTTGGCAAACGTCGTGCTATAGTCATTGCACGATTCCATAAGTCGGAGGATTTCATGCTGACGTTCGGGTTTGACATTCACAAGTTCGCGTGCTGTTTGCAAGTTGATCTTGTTAGCATTAAACGCCTTCTCTGCTTCGGGGTGAAGCTTTTCGAGCAAGTTATTGTTGAGACGATGCCCTATGCTTTGCATGCCAAGTGCGCTGGCAATCGTCTTTTCGTCGAGTTCTTCGAGGGATTTGCGAAGCATACGCATCTCCTGCGAAGCGCTCAGTTGGTTCACCATACGATTCCCAGTGAAACCGTCGCGGCTGCTGTGTATCAAGCACGGGACCGTTTCTACACCAAGATCGAGTAGGATCCGGTAACGCAGCGCGCCATCTAAGATCTCGTACCCATCTTTGATGGGGAAAACAATCAGGGGTTCGATTAAACCAACCGCCCGCAAACTCGCTTCGATCCTCTGTCGATATTTCTTTGCAACCGAACGCTCGTTGCGTGGAATCAGTTTGACAATCGAGATGTCCATTCCCCGGAGCTCTTTGGAATTTTGATGGTTTCTGCTCATGATTGTTCCTCCGTAGCGACTGGCTGGTCAAATTGGAAATTCCCCGACAGTGTGGGGCGATTGTTCAAATTGCATTTCGCTAGAAGCTCTACTAGCGTCGCATCTAGAAAGATGGCGTTGATCCCCGAAAACAAAGCCATAAAACGGTTTTCTTTGGATTTCGCCTCTCGGACAAAAGATGTTTTCACACGGGTGGTTTCTGCGATATCGTGCTGAAGTTGCCCAACGGTGTAGTCTCGAATCCCCGAGGATTTTTTCGTTGTCCTCGCCCGAGTCGCGATGATCCGTCGCGCTTGCCCAAAATTCATGGTGGTGACCAATCCCTCGGCAAAGGCATCCATCAGTACTCCTTGAATCTGCGAATCGTCGGTGGACGCAACCTGCATTGCGAACTTGAGGGGAAAGATCCCAGTTTCAACCCCGTGAATCAGCCGCTCTTCGCCTTGTTCCACGAGCCTGATTATGCTTCGAACGTATTCTTCGGACTTGCATGCGATCTTTGCGACTTGCTTGTAGTCACAGCCTTCGTCGCGTAGTCGCTTCAATTCGCGAGCAAAATCCATGCTACCCGGCTTTGTACGTGCTATATTCTCGATCAACGATTGCAGCAGAGCCTCTTTCCGAGTGCAGGTCACAACCTCGGCTAAAACATGCGTCTTGCCAATCTGTTTATGCGCAAGCAATCGACCCTCACCGCAAATCAACTCGTAGAACCCTGTCGTTTCCAGGAACTTGTCGTTGACCCGAATTGGTTTCATCAAGCCCACGTTGCCGATGCTTTCCACATTCATGTCGAACTGCTCTTTGTCACGGTTCCGTGAATTGATGACTTTGACCTTGTCGATGGGTACTTCTTCGTACCGCCGCCTATCCATCGGGCATATGTTGTTAATGGTTTCCATGGGTGAATCCCTTTGCTAAAGTAGTTGTTGAAGAAACGTCAAATCAACCCGACCGAACAATTCGGTACGGGTCGATGTACTGGTAAAACGGAGCGGTCGCGAGTCGAGGCCAAACCGTGGCAAGGCTATGAAGCCGAGAATGTTGAAATCGGCGGGTTCCGAAAGAAGGACACCAAGTGTCATGTCGATCACCGGTCGCGTATCGCGCCGCAGCGGCCAATACGTTTCATAACCGTGGGGAATTGGGACGGCTGGTTGAATCGATACCGTCAGTTTTTGATCGAGAACCAGGAAATCCGAATACGCCAGCGTCTCGGGAACGTGGCTTCGAATCTGTTCGTGCACCGCATCGCGGGCTTTGGTGCGTTCGCCATCGAATAGATTTTGGAAAGCCGCATCGAGGGATCCAAACTCGCGGGAGTAGCCCCCTGCAGATGGCAAGTCCTCGCTAGTTCGCAGCAAGCCCGGCCGAATCATGCCGTGAGTCTGGTAAAGCATGTCCAGCATCCGCAGCATGTAATCGGGATCATACCGCTGTTTGCGTTTCTCGAGGATTTCCTGGGCCCGCAGGTAAAGCTCGAAATCGATGACACCCGTGAATGCATCTGGAGTCCGCACCCATTTTTCGGGAGGGTTGGGATGTTTGGGTGTTTTCAGCTTGCCGCTGGTCTGGTTATAGACCATGGTACCGGCGTATTTCTCGTTCTTGAGTCGCGCTAAAATGCTGCCTGCCCCCCATCGCCGGCCACTGGGAGACAGAATTCCATCTCTATTGAGGTCTTCGGCGATCTTGTATTCTGAATCGCCTCGAACAACAAACGCCTCGAAGATTCGGCGGATCGTTGAAACCTCCTCAGGCGGCCCTTCCACCAGTGTCACGCGTTGGTTCTGGATACCCTTGCGTTGACCAGGTTGAAGAACATTGAGCGGCTCACGCTTCTCATCGAGTAACAAGCGTTGTAACCCATACGGAGGTGGACCGCCTGCCCAGTAGCCTTGTTCGGCGATCTTCACACACCCTCGCCAGACCTTGTCGCTAAGTTCGCGACTGTACTGGGCGGCGCGAAATCGTTCGAATTGGACGTAGACCGGGTAGAGCGGGTCGTCTTCCCGCGGCTTGCCGATGGTCGTGTAGATAACCTGCTTCTTGTGCTTCTTGCAGATCGCTGAGAATTGGGCCGACAAATCGATGTCCTGAAAACGCCCCCAGCGTGAGACATCCAAACAGAGTACGTACTCGAAGTCGTCACGTTTGGTGATCCATTCATCCATCATCTCTGTGAACGCGGGGCGTCCTTCGGAGTTAAGCCCCGATCGACCCGCGTCACAGAACTCTCGGATGATTTCGACACCGTGTTGTTTGGCCCAAGCCCGTACCTGATCCCGCTGGATCGGGATCGAGTTCTCTTGTCGATCTTGGGCTGAGTGCCGGTAGTACGCTACCGCTCGCACCAATGCCGGCGCATGCGCGTCCGGTAAATCAATCTCCCACCATTGAACCATTTGAAAATCCTCGTAATTAACATGTATTCCAAAACGACGAACACCGTGGTTCGTGTGATGTGCACACAGTTACGAGAAGCACCTAACAGGTTACAAGCGGCTAAGTCACACCTGCTTCCAAGATTTCTGAGACTTTGTCACAGATGATTGGCGTGAGCGAAGACGAAAATAGAAGGTTGCTTTGAAAGGGTGTCTGAACTTGCTTCAAGACATGGAATGGATTGAGAGAAGCGATTTACCCAAAACGCTTAGCTTATCTCAGGCCTCCAAAAAGTTATCTGGAAGCGGCATGCAGTAGTAGCCATGCTCGGAATCCCGTTGAAACTGGGCATATCGACGTTGGATGTCATCGATCTGGCCTTGTGGTAGTAGCCGTAGAAGCTGGCTCCACAGCATCACTGAACTTTTGCGTTGTGCTCGATTCAAAACGAAAGCAACTTCACGCTTGGAGACGACTGCAACCACATTGTCTTGATGCGTGTCATGGTCCAAAAAGTCGGAGACATCTTTGGCGAGTGCTTCCGCATATTCAATTCCGTAACGATCAAGAACTTCGTTGTCGATTGTGAACTCGATATCGGGTAGTTCTAGTTCTTTCCAAAAAATGCTGACCGAACGAGCCACCCCATCGCTTTTGATGAACTGAACATCGTGAATGATCCGAGTTTTGTGCTGGTCTCTCCAGAATTGGATCGCATCAAGCAGGAATCCCATGCCAAAACGTGGGAGATCTGGATTGTCTTTTGATGCGATGATCGTATGACCTTCGCAGACTTCGATGGTGTGGTATTCGTACTGAGGCATTTTGATTATCCGTCAGTGGGAGACATTCATGTGACTTTTGTGTCTACTCTACTAGATAGAATGAATTCAGAAACAGATACGACTAACCAGAAAATATACCGTTGCATGAACGCATCACTTAATGACCGGAGCAAGCAATCACAATCGATTCCGAACCGATTCAATCGTTTTCCGAGTGGTGCTGGTTTCTATCCTTCAAACGAGATTATTTCAATTCGTCCATCAGAATTATGTGTTGGACCGCTTCCTGGATATGCTCCAGATCTAGTTCTTGCCTTCCATCTAAAATGGCAATAGACCATGCCCTTCGAATGAGGCTTCCGTATCCGACTTGGAAGTGATCACATAGCTTGGCGGCAATCTTGATTAACTCGGGATGTGTGTCACCAATCGATACGGGAGCATTTGTGATGTTTTCGTTTACCAGTTTAATTCGTTGTTCGAGCTCGCTTCTCATCGGTCCTCCAGGCAGTATTCGAGGATTTTGGCTAAACGAATGGAACCCTCTGCTGCTCTGAATCGTGCAATTCGTCCAGCATTTTTAAGGTACTCAACGGGTAAATCCACAGGTTCATTTTTGTCGGATAGACCACGTGCCACAACTGATAATGATGCTATCACGGGAGGGGAGTATACGTGTTCTTTTGCCAGTTCTCGTGATTCCGCAAGCCAAGTCTGCGTCTCCAATCCATGGGGCTTTTGAACGGCCAGATTTGCTGCATGCTGACATTCAGAGTCATGGAGTATCTCTTGCATTCGCCTTTTCGTGGCGCTGGAATGTTTCTCTCCTAGTAACTGATCCCAAACGGCATGTAGATCCTTTTTCTGTTTCGTTTGGATTGAGTTGCCCCCTCGATCACCGGATTCACGCTCAAAAACTCGTTCCATATACAGGCTTCCCGCATGACAAGGCTGGTGAGCATCTGCCACAAGGTGCGAGATCCAGCAAAGTGCAATCGCTTTGTCCTCTAGGCTGCTTTTCGGACTCTTGAGGACACGTTTGCAAAGCTCTACGGCCTGCGTCAAATGCAATGATGGTGTGTTGAGACTCGCATCTTGGGGGAGTTCAGCGTTCATCGTCGGAATCCGCATTTTAGATTTGTCGCCGATGATGACGCTTGAACCGACTTCGTAGTGCCAATTCGGTCGATTGTATTTGGGTTGCTTTCTTGCTTGGTCAGCCCAATACCCCATATGACCAATTTGCCAACGTTGTGGATCAGATTCTTTGCTTGGTGGAGCGAAATCCTCATTGAACCTTGGGTGATGCTTGAGGATCTCGACTACTTTTTGCTTTCCTTTTTGCTCAAGGTGGTCATATGCCATAAGTGCAATCAGGAAATGCCCTGCCTCGCTCCACGCATAAATGGGAGTTGGCTGAAGAATTGTTGAGAATACAAGTAAGAAGGCAATCGGGTATCTCATGGTTCATAGGATACCAAAATGCATTTCGAGTTGGTAGAGAAACGCATTCGAATACACGGGATGGTATTCCCTCTTGGGGAATACGAGTTTCATTTGGCTTCGGACACTTTTGGTAATGTCACAGCCGATGGGCAATGAAAAGTCCGACCTCGTGAGGCTGATTCGGATCAATATGGAAGGCGTGTGTCTGTCCAAGGCAGTTTGCCAGTAGCAGATTGTCCTTGCGGCTATGCCATTCGCCTCGGATCCAGCCGACCCGGTCCATCAGTCCCAAGGCCGAAAGCTCGGAGACGATGAGATACTCCGCACCCTCACAGTCGAGTTTGAGCAAATCCACTTCATCGATGCTTACATCGCTAAGAATGTTCCATAAGTCTTCGGGGGTGATCGA
>CAITIE010000145.1 GCA_903892355.1 uncultured Pirellula sp.
AGACGGTTCAGCGAGCAGGTGTTGACGCGTCGATCACTGATTTGCTCCTCTATTGATGCTCGAGTCGTATACGATCAGACCGCCTAAATGGCCATTTTGCGGCCAGTGCGCGGACGTAGTGACAGTTGTCGTTTGGACGCTAGACAGCGTGCGTCTGAGGAGCATCGCAAAACATTTGACGGCGGACCGGCATGCATGCTACATTCCTATCTGCGGCAACTCCATCTTCCAATCCGTCCCTAGGAAATCTGCTGTGTTCGATTCGACGATTGGCCGCTGGCAGACGAAAGACCCGAAGAGCTTTGATGCTGGGGATACGAATCTGTATCGCTTCGTGGGCAACCATCCTAGCTATGCGACGGATCCGAGTGGACTATTTAAGGTCGGAGATGGGCATCACATCATACCACAAGAGCTTTGGAAATCGTTTGATATAACTATCACAGACGTCTGGGATACCGTTACCGCCAGGATTAGAGACGACTACTATAACTTCCACGATGGAGTCACCATCAACGGCGTTCCTCATGCGCAGTACAACGCAGCGGTTGCGAGCGAATTAGAGAAGTTCGCTAAGGGGAAAAGTATGAATCCTGAACTAGCACAAAAATTTCTCGATGAGATTAAGGGTTCGGAAAACAAAATCATTAAAGCTTTTAATGATGGAGTACGCCAAGAAGTTGCCTTAGCCGCTCAGATCGGAGAAGCTGAATACAGAAAGAGGATGTCCAAGTTTACCCCTAAGACCCAAGCATACTCTGAAGCACGCGATACTGCGTTCGAAGCTGCACGTGCGGCTGCCGAACTCGAAGTGAAAAAACGTCGCGGTACCGCGGCTGCAGAGTTGTCAAAGATTGCGAATCGATTGAGTAAACTTGACGGGGTCATTGGCTATGCGAAACGAGGTTTAGGATATGTTGCTCGACACACTCCAATCCTTGTAGGTGGGTACGTCTATTACACCACCGGGGATGTCAACCAAGCCCTCGCGGAAAGCACCCCTTTGTGTTGGTCACTCGAAGGCGGAAGAGCAATCGGGTCGTTTTACGAGTACGCGCAGGATGAAATTGAGGAAACTGCATTCGAGACTCGATATTCCGAGCGATGGTATATGGGCTCAGCCCATTCACGACAAGGAGCATATGATCATGCAAAGGCCGCACGGGACGCAGCAAAGGGACGTTAGGATGATCGATTTTGCGATAGAGTTCTTTGACGATAACGCAGTGAAGTCATATTGCGCCACAAGAGATGGAGAGCAATTTGGCCCCAAACTGACTTTTCGCTCTGAGGATAATTTAAAGAAAGCATCAATTAAATACTCGGGTAAGGAATGCGGTACGCAAGTTCAATGGATGGATACGGGCTATTTGCTTGGAGCGGGATACGCATCGCCTTTCTTCAAAGGTTACTACATTGATCGGGATGGAGCGGTGAAATCGTTGGGGCTAGCGTTGGATGAATTCACGATCTTTGATACCAATCACAGATTTGATATCCAGACAACATCGAAGCATTATCCAGAAATTATCGACGTGCAGGCGGAAGAGACGTGGTCAAATAAGCACGGTTCAAATGACCGCTTTTCAGTGTTCGAACCGAGATACGCCGGCGCTTTTCGCGGAAGCGGCGGTCGTATTGGTCCCACAGTCACTTTCTGGGATTCGGGATTGGTGAGGACGATAAGCCAATGGGATGGGAGACATATTGTCGGAACACGAAGCTGCTTCAAGGAGGATGGCTATCTGTGGTGCGAACAGACGTTTGCATGGGATGGTTCATACACGGGCAATTGGACGAACCGATATTTTGGTTGGCTTGGCAATCGGTTTTTCTTAGATCGGGTCGAAGTCTTTCGATTTTGGAAACACTTCAAGACGATTCAGGGGCATTCCGTGAAATCACTTTTAGATGAAGTTGGCCTGGATAGATATACAGACCCACTTGTGGATCACCTTATTGAATACAGGCGAACGAACGTCGATGGCGCCTTTGCAGAAATCGGCCCAATCGATGTGAGCAGATTTCTGATTTAAATGGTTGTATTGGCGACGAGAAAATCGGCCCTTGGCTTCACGTATGTCAGGGAGCGTTTAGAAAGAGAGCGTACAGCGACCCTCTCAAAATAGGTTACTTTTGGGTACAGGACAATACGTGCCACCCACAAATCAGGACAATACGTGCCCTGCTCCGAGCCACAACATTCGGCACTTTTGTGTGCGAGAACTCGGCGCTATGAGCAAGGCTAATCCTGCACTCTCGATTCGAGTCAGCAAGGAAATGGGATAGATACTTCGATGGCTAATTTACTCGTTACTTCATGCTCCATTCTGGTCTGATCTGAACGCAGAAGTGGCCATTTTGCTGCCAGCGCGCGGACGTGGAGACAGTTGCAGTCAGTACGCGCCCGAGGAGCAGCGCAAAATGTTTGACGGCGAGCCGGCATGCATGCTACATTCCTATCCGCGGCAACTCCATCTTCCAATCCGTCCCTAGGAAATCTGCTGTGTTCGACTCGACGATTGGCCGCTGGCAGTCCAAAGACCCGAAGAGCTTCGATGCTGGGGATACGAATCTGTATCGCTTCGTAGGTAACCATCCGAGTTACGCGACGGATCCGAGCGGTGAATCCATTCTTGGACAGGCAATTCGGCAGACCCTGAGGACCGCTCGGAAGGACGCTGTTAAGAACTATGCGAAAGAGCAATTACGCAACTCGTTTTATAGTTATATAAAAAAGTATCTGAAAGCAGATGGTCTCAACGATCTAACACAAATACACCATTTAATTGCTCAGCAATTCTTCGAGTCGACCAAGTATCCGGGGATTAGCAACTTTCTTGAAGAGGTGGGGATTCTTCGAGATGCCTCAAGGAACACGACCGTACTCCCGACGAGGAAGGCCCTCGAAAGCGGGATAGACATCGGCAATGCTTCGCTTCATGATGGGGGGCACCTCGCGAGCTACTTTGATTTTGTGAGAGAAAAGTTACTAGAACAGAAGGATGTATACGAAGGTGCCGTTTCAAGAGCAACCACTGACGCTGCAAGAGGAGAAGCTAGGAAGTCGGCTCGGGAAGCGATTGAATTGATTCAGTCTGAGCTTCGAATCAAGTTGCAATGTGGCGATATCAAGTTGCATCATTTCGACACCCCAGAGTTGCGGCAACAGTATTTGGCAACCATGATGCTACTACACGTCGCGTCAGGGCAATCAGTTGAAGCGGCCGAAAACTCAACGATGGAGTGGCTCGAAAGGGAAATCGAAAACGAGTCGTACTATCGTCAAAAAAATGCAATTGTAAAGTTCGGAACCGCAAAATACTACGCTCGCGACTCAAATTCTTCAGCAGCGCGATGGAGCGCCTGGGCCGCAGATTCTTTCAATCCAGTCGAGGATGTGGTAGTCGTAACGGACCTGATGCAGGAGGCGCCAGCGGGCATTGCACGACTCATCGAAGGTGGAGCGATTGTTGTCCAAGAAGCTTACTCCGCGCCTGGGAGTATTAAGGAGCAGGAATCCGCTATTCGTGGGAGTGGGATGTTCGAGTGGATGGAATCGTTTTGGAAGCCATTTGATGTTATGAGAGGAGAATGGTAGAGCGACGATGCATTGCGAGGTAAAGAAGTGCAGGATAAAGTGAACCTATACATCTTGCGTACGAAAAAGGGTAGCGAGTTTGCCTGTTCGACATCCGAAGTTCTCATCAGGACGGATTCAGGCACTACTGGCATTACAAGAAACTCCATCATTACAGACAAGTTCTGCCTAGCATACGTTTCTGGAGCCAAAACTGGTGATTTCATCGGAGGTATTGGCAGCCCAATTCTGGTCTCTAGTCTCCTTGCTGAGTTCTGCCGCCACGTTCGTTTGCCGGACGGCACTACATTTACTTCAGTGCAACTGTTGGACGATGCCACGGGTTCAATTATAGGACAATCGATGGCAATCCACTTCTCCAGATGGTTTCAAGTATTTGACGATACATCTTTCAAAGCGTATCAATCAAGATCGTTAGACGACCGTTTGAACCAAGAGAACATGCCGTTCGCAAGCAAATCGCTTATTCCGAATGATGATCTATTCCAGATCGCTGGTGCGACAGTATGTAGTGAGTACTTTTTCATGGAAGCAACGCAACGCCGCTTCTCAAATATTGAATTCGAGCGAATCCCGGTTCACTAATAATTTACCAAGCCTTGCGTTACGGGCTTATGGCCTCTCTGCGTTCGGGAACTCAGCCAGCCGTTGGGCCGCCAGTAGATGGAGCAGAGAAAGTGGAGTCGGGAAACCAGAAGGTAGAGGGTAACGGTATCAACGGCGATTGCATTTCGCGGGGCAATTCCATATTCGTCGAGTGCTCCTGTCCTCCTTTCTGGAAAAACCAACGCGCGTCGAACGAGAATGTCGCGCTGAGAAATTCGGCTACTGGGGGACTTGAGGTTGGTTGCATGTCGATGATGGAACTCAGATATTACTCTGGAGCAATGGGGAGCTTTCTCGATGGTGACCACAGGACGCAATTTATCTGCATGGGGCCAATGGTTCAGCTGCTTTACTACGTCTTCGATCGATGTCTGTAATGCACAAGACATTGCAGCAGTGAACTTGCGCTGCTCCCTTGGTCTCAACGAAAGTATCGATCATCTCTATCTTGAATGCCTAGACTTGGTGTCCGAATGGTCCTGTCAATTGCTCGAATTCACAGAACGGAATCACCATCATTTTCGGGAGGACCCTGAGTGTTTTGATCATTCGGAAGATGTCTACAGGGCCAT
>CAITIE010000146.1 GCA_903892355.1 uncultured Pirellula sp.
CATGTAGCTGCATGTAGCTGCTTGGGGGGGATTTCCTGAAGGACTACTTTGAGGCCGTCGTCGCATGTAGTCAGCATCGTACCGGGCAGTAACTTACTCCAAATGCACGCCCACAGGTTGCCTTGATCCGCGCTGGCAAGATAAGCTCGACTGCTAGTGCCGAGTTCTCGGACACAAAAGTGCTGAATGTTGTGACGCGGAGCAGGGCTCGGAGCAACGCAAAAACCTACACGCCGAATACTAGCCAGGTCGGAAAATTCTAAGATCGGCCAGTGTACGCTCACTGTTGAGCAGACGCGAATTGCTCTACCTTGACAAAGTCAGTCCTTGAGTCGGATTATGGATCCTCCACTATGCCATTGTCGCAACCTGCCAGAAGAGTGAGCGGCTGCAGATCAATCGCATGACTAAGGCCTTGTACGCGGCCATCGCAGAAAGACACGTTGATCCCCGCCGGATGCAATGAAAACGGATCTCCATGATGGTTGTTGACCAAGTACCGCCGATCCCATTTCCCTCCGGGCTGAGCCGAGGGCAGTGTAAGCACGTTAATCTCTCCAATGACAAAGCCACTCCACCCCGTATAGTAACCAAGCAGGCTCCTGCCCGTTCTCATTCCAAAATGCGATCGTGCAGCATCGTCAAACTGGATCGTGTTGAAATTGACGAAGGATTGATCCCAAGCTCGTAGTACTATTCGGTTGCGGAATGGATCTACCGACGCGCTCTTGGCGCCGATTGTTTCCCACGCAAAGAGCGTCTGGGAGAATCCATCTTCGATCGTAGAGAGCCTGCGGCTGGGCGACTGGTTACGCATGATCGAATACGCGCCCCGATGGATTTCACTGAACGCGGGATCGCGGACTCCCCAATTTCCACGGTAATCGCAACTACCAACACTGCCCTCGGTCGAATTCAAGTCGGCCAAACGTGTTGGCAAACCCCTTAATTCCTCGCTTTCAGGAGCAGACGGACAAGTTGAAACAGCAGGCGAAGTATTGCGAGTCAGGTATGGGGGCAATGCAAATGGGTTCTGCGGATCCATTGCGCCGTGCCATTCGCGTGCGTGAAACTTGCCCCATAACCGTTCTTCAACGGGTGTTCCGTCATCGCTGAAAAGGATGCGGCTCTCGGGCAAGTGATTCGACAATTCACTCTGTGCAAGAGAGCTAAATGAGACTTGCCGAAGGTTCGAACTGCAAATAGTAGCTCGCGCGGATTCCCGAGCTGATTGTATCGCAGGCAACATGATGCTTACCATAAGCCCAATGATTGCAATAACGATCATTACCTCGAGGAGCGAAACGCCGTAGGTCAATCGCGATGGCTCACTAGAACCGGAATACGGAATTCTAAAATGGTCCCTTCCTTCCCCAGCTTCCCAACGACTGCACACGATATTGCCTCATTCTGCGTCGAAGAAATGGACAGCGAAACAGTGTTATCTACGGCGTCCATTTGAACTTCCACTGCCGGGCTCGTAGTCTCTACGTGATAAATAGACCAACCAGGATCCAGTTTCACGGTCAAATCGCCGCTCCCCGGCAAAACAACTGCTTTTCGCGAAAGGCGATAGGGAACGCGCAACCTTGATACCACGGGCAGCGAGAGTTGTGGAGGTGAAAAGCCAATGTTGTTAATCACTATATGGTCGAGAACTTCGTCGGTATTGAACAAACTGCATTGATCGCATTCGAACATCAAGGAGTAGGAGCCGCTTCCTTGACCATTCTCTTGGATACTTGTCAGCCGCACAAAGGACGAGTCGGTTGAAAACTCGGGGAGCCTGCCGGATTTACAGTACACAAGCACCTTACCTCTCCCGGGCATTCCTACAGCGTGTTCCAAGTTCAATTTAGCATCGACAATTTTCCAATCTACGTCCGTAAGAATCTCAATATATGCGACAACCTCCCCAAGTATCTTTCCACTGGTATCAAAATACTCAGAAGTCACGGAAATGTGTTTTGGTGCATTCAGCCCTGGCTTAGAAACTTGCACTGTCAATTCCGCTGCACTATTCGGATGCGCTTCCTTCTGATTCCAATACGCCTGCGTGCAGCCGCAGCTTACTCGTATTCTGTCCGGTAATTTGACTACATCACGAGATCGATTGAAAAACTTAATCAACACCTCCTTCGACGGTGCCTCCTTAGACGTGCAATAGTCAATGTCACGCAAAACAGGCGGTCCGCCAAACTCGCCGTCGAACTCCAATGCGACCGAGGACGACGATCGACAGCCAGAGCCAATGCCCAAGAACGGACAGCTCAAAATCAGGAAACAAAGTGTGGAGGAGGCATTCCGAAAATACCAAAGTACTAGCCCAAAAATGAGAATAATTGCGAAAAAACCTGCCGTGTAATAGGTCCTATTAACCCACGGTATAGTACGCCACTCTTCCGCGAACACAGGCTTGTTTGGTTCCGATGATTTCGCGGCCGAACTTGATTGGACAGGCTCTACTTGAAAATCTGGCGTCGCAGTTGCATGCTTCATAGCCCATTCATCAATGAGTGCCTCGTTTCCATGGATCATGCCTAGTTCATCCACCCAGACAGAATCCTCCGGAAAAGTGTAAACCTCAGTCACTGACGGCGCAACATTTACTTTAATGTTAGTAGCAATAACCGTACTGTTGTGACCCGGGCCCTCGGAATGAATTTGAGTGGGGATCTCAACGCCATTCACCGACTCGAATGCGGTAGCTTCGAAGAACCAAAAATTCTTCCCTGGCACACGGGTAGGTGTTCCTTCAGAAACGGGTTGGTCCGGACGACGGTGGGCGATCCAAATCCGTTGAGGCGCAAACTGATGGTCCTTGGCTAATTCGACAAACACATCGCCACAATCTTCCTCGCTCGGGCTTTTGTCACGGTATGGGGCCACAATGACAAAACCGTTCTTGCCGAAATCTCTGGCCTCTCCCGGGAACATTTTTGTGTCGACCAGATCGTTTAAGTCAGTCGGTGTTAAATCGGCGAGGCAATGGCTTATATGGATTCCCATCATCTGAAGTGGGGTGAGAGGCCAAAAAAAGGTATCGCGCTGAACACTTCCCATTTTTGCTTCAACTTTGAATCGGTACCTGAATCCATTCTGCAAAACCTCCAAATAATCTCCTCGGGGGTCGCTTAACGGATCAGACCGAAAAAATCGATTCCCCGATTCCGCAAAGTAAACGACGTGACCAGCAAACACGACCATTGGCGGATTGCCACCCACCACGTTGGTTGTTACCAAGTCCATTTCCAACGTTTTGACGGAATCAACGTAAGCGAGATATCGGATCAAGCTGTCGGGTACTGTCTGAAATGCGAGCGCCTTTGCTTCAAGTGAAGCTAAGGCAATGACGGCAATGAAAAATGACAGAACCAGGCAAACAACATGTGCAATGCTACGTTGCAAGCTAGGCCGATTGGCACAACTCTGTTGCATGAGATGAATCCTCTAACTGAAAAATTCTTTGCTGCGATGTCACAACCAACGACCCAATAAGCAAGTAACCGTCCAGATCGCGCACCGAAATGAGGCCTGCGGGGTTGTCAATACTCTGGGGGAGTCGTAGTAGTCCCCATGCAAACGAGTAAACTGCATTTCCCAGCATTCGGGTTGGAAATGGCACACAGCAGGCTTCCACCAGAGGCGACACAGGTGCCTGTCAACCGATCCGCACATGCGAGATAATTCGGCTGTCCGTTTGTTCCATTATAATATCCGCACCAATTGTTGTTCTGAGTATGACACCATTTGGTCATTATTCCATCCGCATCGCAGCGGACGCACGCTTGGCCCTCTTCAGTGCAGATGACGGGAATGCCGTTACAAACTTCACCAGTATTTGTCGTGCATCGTGCATTTTCGACGAAACCATCGGGTGGCTGCGAAAACACGTACAACCCAGTGAAGACTAAAAGAAATAATCCGACAATAAGTTTCGAAAGATTCGTTCGCACGATTTTAGTTCTCCTCGATAAATTGAAACACAACAATACAATCAAGTGATAAATCGGTTTTATGCACCATGTGGCTGGGAAGATCACTCGATCACTTGTCCACTCGGACGCCATCACTAATCGCGCGATCAACCAATTGTTAGAAAATGTTCCGTAGCAATCGTAAGCTTGGACGCAGAATGCTCTCGGAAGCATTTCAAACGCATCAATTTACGGTCCATCCGGCATTACCGTGGGTAAAGATCTAGTCCACCGCATTAGAAAAAGATCTCTTTCTTGAAGTTCTCGATGTTGCGATAGCCTCCTGCTCGGCGCTTAATCGACATGATCTTGCTGTTGATACCTTCGGCCACGCCATTCGTAATCCCATGCGTGCAGAACGTCACGATATTCGATAATCGCTCCTTGACTGTTTGTGTCATCTTGAGGACGTCGATTGCAAAGCGCTCGAAGAGCATCGTGAATCGGCTATTTGGGGATGCCCTGGGAACTATCACCGACTTGACACCGTGGGTTGGGCATTCGACGCGAGGAACTCGTGCTGTAAGGATGGTCTTGAACTGACAGGAATCTAAATGCCTCCATTGGCGTTCCTCACCGTGGTCGTAACAGGAGACTTGCTGCTGGCAATCCGGGCAACCAAACTTCGTACCACGAGGATGTTCCACCCGGACCCGGATCTCTTGCGATTCCATGTCAAGCTTCACCTCCGACACGCTCCAAGGAGACTGGAGGCCTAGAATATGCTGGTAGAGATTCTTGTCTTGCATTTGAAGGGTTCCTTTCCTCGACGATTCTACCATTACGCACACAAAAACCGGATGGACCAGATTTTTATTGATCCCCGGGGGGAATCTCTCCACACGGCGAATCCTTGAGCTGCCATTGCGTGATCTTTTTTACCGATGTCGTCTCGATGCTTGAGCGACCACATCGAGGCGTACCATTAACAACAACGCACTTGCATTCAAACTCCCGAATGCACCAATGCTCGCCAAACACCGTGGCAGTTTGGTTGGAGCCTATTTTGCACCTCAGAACTGCGTTCGCATAATCCCAAAACGCTGAATTCTTGATTATTGCCGCTGTTGCGGTTGCGCATTTCGCCCCGGCAGCATCGCAACCTTCGTTCGCACATTCGACCTGTTGGACATTTCCCAGTTCCGAATTACAAGATTTCTGCTTAACTTGACCAAGTTCATCGACATCCCATTCATAGCATGTCGTAAAACAGTCCGGTACCGGATTGAGTTCATCATCGAACCTAGCTAGAACAAAATTGCAGACGCCGAACAAAACAGTCACGATCATTGCAATAGCAATATTCGCCAATCTTCGAGCCATAAAACAACTCCAATTTTTTAAAACACTAAAACTACTTTCTGCGCGACAGATCCTTCTTGATCTCTGCAATTGCTGCTTCACGAGCTGCTGGCAATTTGAAATTCCCTACGTCTAAACGGGTGGTATCAACTTCGTCACCAACTTTCCAGTCTCGAAAATCCCAAAGCTGCGTCTCCTGAAAGCCGAAATTCACCCCTCGGCGCAACTCTGCAGTCTTGGGAAGATAGAATTCACCGTGCTTTTCCCAACCAATCTTGTTGAACCCGTACGGCTTCAGTCGACTACGGTACATTCGCCCAAACTCGATTCCTTTCTCAAGCGGCTGTGATGATACGTAAAAAGTGATGAGACTTGGGAGAAACTTCGAATCAATTCTCTGAAACTCAATCTCCATAATGAACTGCCGCTGATCCGTTATCCACACTCCTTCGACACCTGACTTCGTATCGAATGACTCGACGAAAGTGAGTTTTCGAAACATCTCCAAAGCTGCGAGCGAAGTTGCAGCGTTTCGAACGCTTTGGGAATCAAGCGTCAAGAAAAGCATTGAAATTGGGCATAACTCAGACTCGCTATCGGATTCATTTCGCGGGAAATTCCCCTCCATGCCAGCTAAGCTCAACTTACCCTCTTTGTCGAAATGCTCGATCCGCAACTCTTTCGGGGAAAAGGACATCATGTTCTCATCCAGCTTCAGCCTCATCTCCTCGAATCGACGAACCGAGCGATTAACAGTGAACCGGCGATACATCTGCAGAACGGTTACTTTTTCGATCCCGGGATCAGATTTGTGTGTCGCAAATATGTCACACTTCACATCGAATTTTTCCTCAATCAACTCAGCGTCGGCTAGGTAGTCTACCAGAGCATCCTGGACATCTTGCCCCAACGAAACGGTGCGAGCGAAAACCAGTAAATAAAACACGCTGAAAACAAACGTTCGCATAAACTACTCCTTCATAACTACAGGCCAACGAATTTTCTCGCCGTTAAATTCAAAAATGATGAAGACTGCATTTTTCGGATCAATCAAGTCTCCAGGGAGATCCAGCAGAATAATTCTTGCGAGTTTTGCCCCCCTCAATTCAATTGCACCTGACGGAATCTCCCTCAACACTCCCTCAACTTCAAGCCCGATAATTGAGATGTTGCTTTCCAAAACTGTGCTGATGATTCCTCGACTGACAAAGCTGCCGCCCGCTCGTCTCAAGGGGAGCTCCCTAGGCGTTAACCTGACTCCATCCTTGCGAAGAGCCAACACTTTCGCTTCGAAATCAACTTGCGTTCTTCCATTTGCTATAGCTTTACCCCGGATAACAAGCAACGCATTCAAATTACTTTCAAAATCTTCCTTCGAGAGCAGCACTGCTACTTTTAACTCTTTCTTACCTTTTGCGTTGATCGTATACTCCCTGCCACCGTCAATCCACACAGTAGCTGGATCAACCGTAATCGGAAACGCATCCTCAGCGACAATAGAAAACTCAACCCCATATCCACCATCAACCTTCTCCGTGATCGGCTGCTTCGGGACACACCTAACTGGTTCAACGAATTTACCTTTTACGCGAAAACCAGTTGATTTTTTACTGAATTCCATGTGGAATGTATACTCAAACGCCTCAGTTTTTCGGGATGGCTTCAAGTGAAAAACCAAAGGAATGGCATCGCCTTTGTGGTAGACGCCGGGTGTGTAAACTGTTGCCGCGCATCCACAAGTCGATGTAACGCTTTTGAGTTCCGCATTCTCGCCAAGGTCGCAACGCACTATCACTCTAAATTCATTCGATATGCTACTGTCTATTTTCGCTAGATCACGAATCGACTCGTCCAGCTCTGACAATTTCACTTCACCAAGGTCGATTACATTTGCCTGCTCATAATCGTCACCCAAGGCACTATCTAGTTGCGATTGTTGTATCGTTGCGACTACTCTTGAAGCGTCTAGAAAAAACGCCGCCCAAAAGTTACTGAAAACCAAAAGCATCAGAACTTGGCTACATTGACTTTTTGAGACCATACCTCAGCTCCACGAAAATAAACAATTACATTGAGCTATTCGTCAAAAACAACAATAGAGAAACTAATCCGCGTTAGAAACCCAACGAGCCTTGATTATCTGTCGTCTCGGATCCGTACGGACGCCGACTACAACCCTCTCTGATCGCGGTAAACGGCCTCGATCCCCTGCGTTGTCGCAGCAGCTTTCCAAAACAAAAAATTTCTTCATCGGTAGGACCCACTCTTCCTCCAAAGTTCTCGGTTGCAGTTCGTGACCCAACTCCGGCAACTGTCACTACGTAGAACGTTTTGATCTGTCAAAAATTTGTCAGACATGGCTTCCTCGCCGAAAAGAGCTAAAAACGCTATGATTTCGGGTATTGTCGCAAGAGACTGTCCGAACGAAACCATTCCTCATCGGTAGCATCAGCCTTTTTCCCAAAGTTCTCGATTGCAGTCCGTGCCCCAACTCGGGCAACCGTCACTACGTAGAACGGTTTGATCTGTCAAAAAATTTTATAGAAACGGCTTCCTCGCCAAAAAGAGTTAAAACCACAGGGATTTCTTTGATCGACCCACAATCCTGCGATAGCGGTTTCCAGTTGTTTTGGTCCATCCGGCATACCGTGGGTCAAGCTCCAATGCACCGCAGAAGAAAAGAGCACTCTCATGACGTTCTCGATGTGGTGGGGATCCTCTAAATAACTCCACAGGTTTACAGGTGCGCTATGCGGCCAGGGCAAATGAATTCCGCATGTCCGCATAATGGTTGTTCTTGCATGCGAGCCATTCGCAGGCAAGTGTAGCCAACTCCTCCATCGTTTTGCAGCGATGGTTGCGAGTGATCGTTTCATGCAGATGCCACCATACTCGTTCGATCGGATTGGTTTCCGGTGAGTAGGCTGGTAGGAAATGGATCTGGATTCGGTGGCTCCATTGTCCCATGTATTCTTTGACCTTCCTCGATTTATGAAAGGATGCGTTGTCGCAGATCACGTGGATTCGTGAGTATCCTCGCAATCGACGCCTCAAATCATCCAGGTGAGTGAGAAACAGGTCAGAGTTTCGGCTTCGTTGCGGTTCACTGACCAAGAGCGTTCCCGTGGTCCACACCAGGGAGCCAGAAAGGTACAACTTGCGATTGTTGCCCGGGGTTTCGACCTCGGCTTGAAGGCCACGAGCCATCCATTGGCTACCGATCTTCGGATTAAGGTTGATGTCCACTTCATCCTGAAAGACCGCAATTTCGTGCGAGGGCATGCGATGCAAAAGCCTTCGTATTCCCCTCATTTTCCAGTCGTAGTGCGGATCCGACAGACCAACGATCGGGCGAGGCCTTCGCCAAACAAATCCGAGGTAGTGCATCCATCGACGAACCGTCTCACCACTGCAATTGGCGATCTCTTCGTCCATCAAGACCTCAGACAGGATTTCACACGAGCAGCGCGTTCGAAAGTACCCGAAGTCCTGAGGAGTCGAGTTCGAAACCCAATCGCAAACCGCATCCGACCATTCGGGAGCTGGGCCCACTTCTTTGGCGGTGCCCAGCGCAGATTCGAGCCCCTCTTCTTGAAATTTGCGATTCAAATCTGCGACAGTATCGGAGCCGCAAAACATTACTTCCATGATTGCTCGGTACGACAAACCTTGGTCCAGCAGCAAAAGAATGTGGGCTCGCCGCGAAATGCGAGCGTTCGCACCAAATCGGAAATGTTCCAGAGCGGACTTGCGTTGCGCATCGGTCAATCGAATAATGCCGTCCATGGCTTGGCTCCTTAGGGGAATGTTGTGGTAAACAAATCCTAACGGCCAAGCCATTTTCATTGGGACATCAGTTCTCCTGAGCGCACCTGTCTCGGTGTGGAGCTATTTAGAAATTATGCGGAGCCAAATGCCTGAATTGTCGTCCTTCGCTTCGATCGCAAAACGAGAGTTGCTGCTGCGGTCTGAGCAAGTAAACTGCGTTCCAGACGGACGTTCCACCTGGGTCCGAATCTCTTGCGATTCCACGTAAAGCTTCACGTCGGACACGCTCTAGGGGGACTGGAGGCCAAGAATATGCTGGTCGATTCGTCTTTCAAGTGGTTTCTGTTTCCCTACGGCTCAACCATTACCCGTACAGAATACAAGATGGGCCAACAACAACCTCCAGTAGCGGTTTCTTACGGCTGAACTTGAAATGACTCTGAACCCGGATTCTCCCAAATTCGTTTGCTGACAGGCGATGGGTTCACTAGAATTGTGACGAGACGCAAGTTCGCTTCCTGACAACCCATGGACCATCGCTTGGAGACTACCGTGAGGTGTCGCGACAAAGCTTTCTTCGCCTATTCTGACTAATTCTGGATTTTCGACGATGCTAAGCACTAAAAATACTCCTCGCTCCGCCGGAGTTGGCGAGACGGACGTGTCACATTGCTCGTGCTGTGCCGCTGTGTGCGTACTGTCCAAGCCACATCATCGAGGTGCTGTTCCTTGAAACACGAATCCATTTCCACAACAATCCTCGAACGAGCACGACAAGGTGACGGTCTTGCTTTTTCGCGAATTGTAGATTTATACGGCGGATTGGTTTATCACTGGTGTCGACAGTCGGGTCTTAGTCCGGAAGACACACAAGATGTGGGGCAGCAGGTTTTTGTTTCTGTTCTTCGATGCTTGAAAAACTTCCGGAGGAATAAGCCGCGAGATAGTTTTCGAGGCTGGATTCGTGTTATTACACGGTCACGCATCGCAGATCATTTCCGTGGAAATCAAGGTGAACCAACTGACTATGTCTCGAAGCGTCCGTATGAGTTAGCTCAACTCGTCGACGATGACACTTTGGGTGGCATTCACGAGGACAAAATCATTCTCTTTGAGCAAGCAGTGAGGTTGATGCAGACGGAGTTTTCCGATCAAGATTGCGAGGCATTTTGGGGGGTTGTTATCGATGGGATACCTGCTAAAGATGTTAGCCAGAATCTTGAAATGTCCGTGAACTCGGTTTACATTGCTAAGTCGAGAATCTTGAGGCGATTGCGAATCGAGTTTGACGGATTGCTTGACGACTAGTTTTGCTGATTTCAGTCGATGGATGCTTATGTCTAAATTCTTTGGTTCGGTCAAATGCTCCTGCCCCTCGGCGTCTGAATTGGCAGCCTTTGATGAAGGGAGGGTATCGGATGACGAATTCTCAAGTATTTCTTCTCATGTGGAATCATGTGGCAAGTGTCTTGCGGTGCTCGTACGCTTCAATGAAATATCTAGCAACAAAAAGGCTGTAGCCCGTTCCCCGTATCTTGCCGAAGCTAATTTCACTCGTTTTGCCCACCAAATCTCTCAGTTGGCAGTGTTCCACGAGGAGTTAGTCGCGAGTTCGCAAGTTGCAAATTCGCAAGCCCACTCAAACGAACGCACTCTGCCAAACGAGTTGGGGCGATACAAGGTCATAAAATCACTTGGGCACGGAAGTTTTGGTGAGGTTTATCTTGCGGAGGATCCGTTGCTTGAAAGGCAAGTTGCCATCAAGACGCCTAGGTTATCAGAATTCGCAGTGCTGACTTCGATCGCCGGATTTCTGGAAGAAGCCCGTATGGCAGCGGCACTTGATCATCCGAATATTGTTTCTGTTTACGATATTCTTCCAATCGAGCCAGATCGTGCTTTGATTGTGATGCAGTACATTAAGGGTTCAACGTTGGAATCGCTTGTCGATACAAAGTCGCTTGAAATTGAGCGCGTTGTTGAACTAGTGCGTGAAATTGCTAATGCCCTTCATTTCGCCCATGAACATGGCTTTGTTCATCGCGATTTAAAGCCATCCAACATTCTTGTTGACAACAGCAACCAAGTTCATATTTCTGATTTTGGCTTAGGGATATGCCTTTCCGATTTACAGGGAGATCAAGTTATCCACGGTGGATCTCCCCCTTACATGGCGCCCGAGCAAGTCCGTCGCGAGATTTGGGCCATTGATCGACGCACCGACGTTTGGTCGCTTGGAGTCATGCTATCTGAGTTGGTCTATGGCGATCGCCCCTTTACGGGTGAAAATCGCGAACAACTCTATGCTTCGATACTCTATGATGCGCCGCGGATACCAAGTAACTCTGGTGGATCCTCGCTTACCCACATCATTCGACGGTGTTTGGAAAAAGATCCATGCAACCGCCCGCAATCCGCAGCGGAGCTTGAGAATGACCTTTCGGCGTGGCAGCAAAAGCATTTTCCCTCTCCTCTGGAGAGAAGAAGCCGGCGATGGAGGAATGCGTTGGCGTTCGCGGCTATTTCAATTGCTATCGTCTCCCTTGTCACGGCTCTAGCCGTCCGCACTACCAACAAGCTGCATGAATCCAAAAACGTCATTGAAGCCCTGAGAACATGTCAGCCGGCGAGTGTGCCCCACGTTATTCAACGGTTACAGGCAAGTGGCGATTATTCTAAAAAAATCCTCCGTGATACCTACGAAGAGACGATCTCGCAAATGGAAAGATTCCGCGTGCTGTGTGGACTTGCGAGTCTCGGCGATGTTCGTCCCTCTGAATTGCTGGATTTCGTATCCCGGTTACCTCAAGAGGAATTTCCGATTCTCGTGAGTGCGCTTGCGATCGACAATACGAAATCGCTTCAGGTCCTTCGGGAACAGATTCAGCTTTTCGAGGGAGTGAAACCAGTAGACGCAAAGCTCCGCATCACTGCGATGGAGCTTGGTGCCCCACAATACTTGTGGCAAATGTCGAAGTTTGGAAGTAACCCCACGTCTCACTATCAATTGCGTGCAATCTGGCAACGGTTCCACGGTAGCGTGCAGTGCCTTCAGTCAAGCATTGCTAGCAGTGAAGTTGACGATTTCACGATGCTGGCGACCTATGTACTTGGAAGTATGTTCTCCGATGCGTCGACTCACGACCGGTCGCGCATTCGCGAGACATTAATTGATCTCTATACTTCACATCCTTCGAGCAAAGTACATTCCTGTGCCGCTTGGGCTTTGAAGACTAATGGTCTGGGTTTACCTCCACAGCGTGGTGAGCGTCATCCCAGCAATGAATGGATTTCTTTGCCTCAAAGTCGAGGAGACGATTTTTGCCTTGTGCGTCTTCCCAAGATGCAACCTCACGCGGATACCGGAGTGGGCAGCGAGGAATCCAACCTCTACATATCGACAACCGAAGTTTCCAATGCCATTTATGCTGAGTTTGACCCAGCTCATCAAAGCCGCATCAAGGCTCGTTATGGCAATGAATTTGGCGTTCCAAGTGGTGATTCAGTCCGGTTTGTCAGCGCATTAAGCGCAATGAAGTTCTGCAATTGGCTGAGTGAGCGATACGCTCTGCAGAAATGTTACACAGGCTTAGAAGGCGTTCCAGAGAATAACTTTAAAATTAATCGCGATGCAAATGGCTTTAGGCTGCCCGATGAAGAGGAGTGGATTCATGCAAATTTAGCGATGAGTCGGTTTGGCTATTTCTTTGGTGATGACGACAACCAGGTCTCGTTACACGCACAGATATCCTCGATCGAAGACAGCACTCGTCAAATGCGATTTCCGCCGAATGGGTTTGGTGTCTTCGACACCCTCGGAAATGTAAGCGAGTTCTGTCACGATCCTACAAAGCTGGATTCAATTGCTATTTTCGGCGGGAGCCTTTACTCCTTGCCACTTGAGTGTCGAACCGAATCGAAGCTCGTAAAGGATCTGAATTTCGATTCGGTGGTTGTTGGGTTTCGAGTCGTGTCTCGTTTCAAATAGAGGGATTCCTTATGAATATGGCGGATGAGAGGATAACTACGCAACTTGGTTGTTTAACCGGTGGATGTTTGTTCGTAGGTGTTGTCGGGGGCGGGTGGGATGCTTTCGATAACTGCACGTCAGCAGATTGCTCATGCCCCGGTCCACCGACATACCCAAGTACCCCGGGCCGAGTGATCAATCTCACTTGCGTTGAAACGGTTCGGCGTGCTGATACTCTCGAACAACGATACGGAATGTGTATTCCAATTTCTGCGGATCACCAGCCTTCACCCAGCAAGCCCGAAGTTTGTTCGGTTTTTGTCGGAAAATCAGATGACTTCCCATTTGGCTGGATTTATTTTCGCAAAGACGGCGGATCGCATAATAAAGGGCACTTAGATGGCTTCGATCCAGGAATCAAGAATCTATTGATCATTCAAGCGATTGGAAATTCAGGCAGCCCGGACGTGACAGTTGCGGTCGGCTATCTTGAACTAAATATCAATTGAATTGCAGTTCGGCTTGGCATGGCTTGGCATGTGGGTGACGTCGAGTTGAGCAAATACCATCGAATGCCCAGCAGCATCTATTCTGTACAACGACATGCGAATCCGAAATTCCATAATGCCTGCAATTACTCAATTGTTAGCAACTGCGATTACTTGGGATTAGACCGCCTGTAATCGCATGCATCCCCTGTTCGAAGCCGGCACATCGTGTACTTTTGGGTACAAGAACTCGGCAATAGTAACGGAGGATACTCGCAACCTTTTCACATTAATGCAAACTCACTGTGTCGCGAAAGCGTTTATGCGATGCTTGCACTGAGATCCATCCGTCGACTTTCGCTGCGGTGACTGGCTGAGACAAGCAACTGACGAGCCCCTTCATACCCCTGCAGTGAACGCGTTGGATCTTTAGAGGTGGTGCTCTAGCAGACTGTCGTCACCGCCCGAACCTCACGCGAAGGCGCATAGACGCAAAGGAGTGTGGTGGATCTTGCGAAAGATCCTGGCTGTGATCGGGCTTGGGCGAAGGGAGCAAGCTTGATGGTGGACGATTGTCGTAATCGTTTTTGGCTCCTGGCGACAGCAGTTGGGGACAACTGCTCTACATTGCGGGCCCATCGTGGTACGACAGTCTCTGTCGTGAAAGGGTGTGCGGTTCCCTAGGCTAATAACCTTCGATCCATTTCACGCGAAACCGCGAAGGGAAAGCCTTGGATCCAAGTGGTGGACGATTGTCTTAATCGTTTTTAGCTGCTGGCGATGAGCAGTTGGGGACAATTGCTCTACATTGCGGCCCAAAGTAGCACGACAGTCCCTTGTCGTGAGGGGTCCTGCGATAGCTGGTCGTTAATCCTCGATTAAACATCACGCGAAGACGCAAAGGAGTGTGGTGGCTCTTGCGAAA
>CAITIE010000147.1 GCA_903892355.1 uncultured Pirellula sp.
CTTGCTGGCCAATGGGGATATGGTGCGTACGAAGCATATGCCGAGGGCGACACGTCCCGTCTCAAAGGAGCGGCGATTTCATCGGTGTTGTATGCAATGGCCGGAGTTAAGAATGGAAGTAACGGCTCACTATCAGCCCCAGTTTATGTACTGGACGATGCTGCGAAGGCTCAGGGCAAAGTTCTAGGCTCATTCAAGATTGACCTTACGAATCCACCTCCGCAAAGCTGGAAATATTGGACTACGCCATACTCACCAAAGTTTGCAAATCCTCGAATAGTTGATCCCGCTACCGGGCTGAAAGTACCCACGAGTGCACTTGGCTCCAAAACGGGATTGCACGAACTTCAGCATTTTCTCGACGCGACCCAGCATCCTCAGTTGTATTACTTTGCGCGAGCTTCCAACGCCCCTGGTGCCGGACTTGCGCATTTCGTTTTCGAGACACGTGGCTATCTGCAGTCCCACGGTTTGCAAGCTCTGTTTAATCCATCGCTAGCCATGGCATCGGTGCGTCATGCGGGCCGAGCACATCTCGTTTATCGCGATCTAGCTGAACTTGCTGGCCTTGGAGGACTTGGCGGATTCGTCTACTGGTTCACTTCGAACGAAGGTGGCCAGCAATGATCAACGGGGTTATCATCGGTATGATCGTACTCGGAATCGCCGTAGCATGGGCAACAAGTCACTGGCTTGAAAGCTCTGCTCGCTTCCGTCGCTTTGCTCACGAACGTGGAGTGACTCTAGAGGAAATCGAACAATCCGGAACGCTGATCATTGACTACGTACACGGAGCATCAATTGGCATCGGATCGCCAATCATATGGTACAATCCTCCGGCGGATTCAAAAGAAGCTAGTGCCGAAATGATTTCGGATCGAACCAGAATCGTACTTTTACCGGCCGAATCTCGAAATCTACAAACACTGAAAACCCAATTTCCAGGAGTACGAATCATCGAATCAACTACACTTTGAAGCTAGCTTGCCCCAAGAAGTGGATTCGGTGCTAAGGGTCTCTACAAAGCTCCTATAGGCATGCTGACGACGCGGTAAAAGCCGCGTATCTCAAGGAAGTGAATTCGTTGACTTTCAGGGCCAAACTTGGACTGCACAATCTACTTACCCCGTTCCACAACCGCACATCGATTTCAGCAGTACCGGAAGCTGTTGAGAATGGTGCATTCGGACGGGGTGCGCTGCTCCGCTCCGGCGCTGCAGAACATTCTGGAAAAAGGCGTCTGTGAACTCGGCCTGCTCCGAGCCACAACATTGTGCACTTTTGTGTGCGAGAACTCGGCGCTAGCAGCGACGCTTATCCTGTCATCGCACTCAGACGGTTCAGCGAGCAGGTGTTGACGCGTCGATCACTGATTTGCTCCTCTATTGATGCTGGAGTCGTATACGATCAGACCGCCTAAATGGCCATTTTACGGCCAGTGCGCGGACGTGGAGACAGTTGCAGTCAGTACGCGCCCAAGGTGCAACGCAAAATGTTTGACGGCGGACCGGCATGCATGCTACATTCCTATCTGCGGCAACTCCATCTTCCAATCCGTCCCCAGGAAATCTGCTGTGTTCGATTCGACGATTGGCCGCTGGCAGACGAAAGACCCGA
>CAITIE010000148.1 GCA_903892355.1 uncultured Pirellula sp.
CTTGGATGCGAAACATCTCCAGCGAGTCCGTCGAAGTACCGTTGCTTGGATTTTTCGAGATGTGGTTTGGGCTGGCTACCAAGATCGCATCGGCCCGTTGCTCCCAATACCCCCTCTTACCTACAGCGCAAACTACAGCGCGCAGGGTGCTTTTGGGGGTAAAAAGGTGCCAAAGCGTGCTGTGAAAACAGCTCGCGGGGGTGCTAGCACTGCCAACGAAAAAACCCCAGATCCTTTGGAAGAACCCGGGGTTTTCGTGGAAAAATCAAGAGTGAGAGCGGAGGGACTCGAACCCTCGACCCAAGGATTAAAAGTCCTTTGCTCTACCGACTGAGCTACGCTCTCGATTTTGCAGGGGCCGATTCCAGGCGACTTGATAGACTCGGCTAACAAGCTCCCAGAACGGATTTAACAGTGGATGCGTCCAGTTCACGGTGGACCTCGACGCTTCCCTACTATCGCTCCTCCTCAGTCCGCAAAAACTCGCCGCGATTAACAACCGTAATCACCACGAGCTTCTACATTCCCCAATGCCTCTCCGCGAACGATGAGAACCGGGTACCATGAAGGAACAGTTCGGGTTGGATCCTATCAAAGTCACTGGATTTTTGAAGGGGTTCGCTCTTTTCCTTCCCCTTTTTCCCTCGATCTTCCTCACCCCGAACCACTGGCTATGACCCTTTTTCCTTTCCCCAACTCAAATTTTACCCTATCCCTACGCCATTCCACCCCTCGCAATCGCCTGCCCAGAGCCCTAATCCTGTCGGTTTTTCTATCGATTTTGCTTATGGGGGGCGTGTGGTCGATCGGGACCAACGTCGCGTTCGCGGGTGCGTCAAGCGGTTCCTGGGTGGTCGTCGTCAATGGAGATTCGCAAGACTCCCGGACGCTGGCCAACCACTTTTGTCAGCTGCGAAACATCCCCGCACGCAATGTGATCGTGCTGGAAAATATCCCGGACGGTTACACGATAACGATCGATCAGTTCCGTGAATTGATTCTCGGACCCATCGTGCGAACGCTCGATGAGCGGCGACTCTCTCCGCATGTCCAAGGGATCGTCTACTCCTGTGACTTTCCTACGGCGATCCAATTGGAATCGGACCTTGGGGGGCTCAAGGAACGATCGCAGTACTTGACTCCTTGGGGGTCCATCAACGGGATGACTTATCTGTTTCGCTGGGCGATGGCCAAAGATCCTTCCTACATCGGATTCGATTCCAATTGGTTTGCGGCTCGCGATGCCAAAGTTCTCCTTCAAGTGTTTTCAGGGACACCTGAGTCGCGGGAAGAACTGAAGCAATGGATTGAATCGGGCGAGCATGCGAAGGCGGCGGAGAGGCTCGACGAATACCGCAAAAGTGTCAGCAATCCGGCTCCTTTGGAGTACCTTGCGGCGAGGCAATGGGCTCAAGCGGGTGAGACCGATAAAGCGCTCGCGCGGCTTTCGGATGCCGTTCGACATGGATGGCGTTATCGTCGCGAGATCAATTCGGATCCGGCCTTCGACTCGATCGCCGATGAAAAGGAGTTTGACAAGATCCTCGCGCGCTGCCCCAACGATGATTTCACGTACACCGCAACCAGGGGCTTCGATGCCAGATTGTTCTACGCACCGAACACGTTGGAATCTCCCAAGCAGGAGCATGGTGTTTCGTACATGCTCTCGATGATGCTGCATGTCACTCGCGATAACCATATCACGATGCCCGAAGCGATTGAGCATCTCGAACGAGCCTCCCTCGCGGACTTTACGCGCCCCGCCGGCTCGTTCCTGTTCGCGAAAACCAGCGATGTCCGAACGCGAACTCGGGAACCCAACGTAGCGATCGCACTCGAAAAAATCCGCGACTTGAAAATGGACGCCCGCATGATCGAAAGCGCACTCCCCGCGCTCGGCGAGAAATGCGTTGGATTCCAATTC
Organism: uncultured Pirellula sp.; assembly: GCA_903892355.1. Lineage (GTDB taxonomy): Bacteria > Planctomycetota > Planctomycetia > Pirellulales > Pirellulaceae > JBKCUI01. The sequence goes on from CAITIE010000148.1 coordinate 1,925, forward strand.
GGCATCTCGGATTTCAACTGGTTAAAGTCAGGTGCGAAACTGCTCCCAGGTTCCATCGCGGATAACCTAACTAGCCTCGGCGGAGCGATGGGGGACAAGAATCAAACTAAAGCCACCGAATTGCTGCGCAATGGTGCCGCTGCTAGCAGTGGCGCCGTGTATGAGCCTTATGCGATCCAAAACAAGTTCCCGCACCCGATGATGTATGCTCATTACGCACAAGGACTAACAGCGGCCGAATCCTTTTATAGCTCGGTGCTAGCGCCTTACCAATTGCTGATCTTGGGCGACCCGCTGTGCCAACCCTTTGCAGAACCACCCCGATTTACGATGTCCGGAGTCAAGGATGGCGATCATGTTTCCGGAGATGTCATGCTCTCGCTCAAAGGTAGCGACGACGAGCATACCGTGGATCCGGTTCGGATGATTTGGTTGGTCGACGGGATCGCTCGTGCGGAAACCCAATTCACCACGTCGTCGCGGATCCAAGTCGACTCCGAGGAGAAAGGAGCTAAAGAATGGAGAGTGATCGCGAAGGGACCCAAGCCTCTCGAGCATCGTTACGAGCAATCGGTCTGGGTGACCGCCGGTGATAAAGAACTGCTTTTAGTATTGGAAGGGCCGAAGGAATGGTCGCTGCAATCCAAAACTCCCTTGGCCGTTCGGATCAAAAACCGGCCGACGGATCGAGCGGTCGGTGTTCGGCACGATTGGGAGATCGTCGCGCAAGATTCAGCACCGACCGATACGCTGACGCTGGATCCGAACCGGCTGGGATTAGGCCCGGTCCGACTCCAAGCGGTCGTATTGGGGAGTGATGGCCAAGTCGAATCGGCGAGCATGCCTATCACCGTAACCATTACTAAGTGAGTCTTCGATTTCTCTAAGCACAAACCCGTTAGGAAGTGCGAACCAAACCGTATGGAAACTGGGAATGATCCATTAGCAGAATCGTCAGCAACGCGTTGGCCGTGGGCTGGACCGATCTATTGTGTCCTAGCAGCGATACTCTGGAGCACCAGCGCGCTCTTTGCGAGATCACCGTTGTTCGATGTTTGGCCCACGGAGATTCGAGGGGCGGCATTGGCATTTTGGAGAGCGGTTTTTGCCTTGCTGATTTTGGTCCCATTGATTCGCAAGCCGACGTGGGATTGGCGGTTGATTCCGATGACGATCTGCTTTTCGCTCATGAACTGGACATACCTGACGGCGCTCGTGGGGGGGCCACCTGCGAACGCGATTTGGATGCAGAATCTGGCGCCGGCATGGGTCATGCTCGTAACGGTATTTTGGCTGCGCGAACCGACCATTTCCAAGGATTGGATGATGTTGGCATTATGCATCAGCGGAGTCCTTTTTATTCTCACGATGGAGATACTCCATATTCCGTATTCGGAAAAGAACCGATGGTGGTCTCCTTGGTTGGCGATCGCGTCCGGGCTTCTCTATGCCGGGGTGATCTTGTCACTGCGATCGCTTCGCGCTTTGGATCCCGCGTGGCTGATCGCGCTGAACCATATCGTGACTGCGGTGGTGATGTTGCCGATCGTGCTTGGAACCGGAGCAAGTATCCCAACCGGCCAAATGTGGTTCCTGCTGATCGGGATCGGAGTGATTCAAATGGGAAGCCCTTACTTGCTCTTTGCCAAGGGGCTGAAATCGACCCCCAGTCATATTGCATCGCTGATCACATTGCTCGAACCGGTTTTGCTACCAGTCTGGGTCCATTTGGCTCGAAGTGGAGAGCCTGATTATGATCCGCCGCATTGGTGGACTTGGGTCGGGGGACTTTTGATTTTGATGGGGTTGTTTCTTCGTTATTTACCCATCGCGGAGCGTGAGAAGAAGGCGGGAGATTAGGTAGCGTCCAGTCGGGGCTCCACCGGCACGAGGCCGGATGGCGGCCGGACATTGCGATTGAGGGAAGAAGCGAGAAGGGCGAGGACGCGGGAACAGCCGAGAGCAGCCGTCGAGTACGAGCACCGCTCCGCTGAGCACGAGCAGGAGTACGATGTTAAAAGATCAGCCGCGATGCTTGGGTTTTATTTCGTACTCAGTCCGCTTCGGTGGACGGTACTCGTACTCGCTGCTCTTTCGATTCCTCGATGATGCTCAACGCTAGGATCACGATTGGTGGTACTGGCTTTCCGCCGGGTTCACCCCGGTGGAAGCAACAACTGACAGCTA
>CAITIE010000149.1 GCA_903892355.1 uncultured Pirellula sp.
CGAGACTGGATAAAAGATTGAAGACCAAGCCATAACCCAATTCGATTCGTAAGGACAACTGTCTCAACGTCTGCGCACGGGTCGCAAAATGGCCATTTTCACAGCGAGTGTGAGCAGAAATCGAGCATCGAAGTCGGCACAAATCAGTCATCCCTAGAACGTGTGAGACCAATGCCCCCCTGTGATCGCGCTGGCAAGATAAGCTCGACTGCTAGTGCCGAGTTTTCGGACTCAAAAGTGCACAATGTTGTGACGCGGAGCAGGACGAGTTATCTCGGCATCGACGATGACTCCGTCGCTCCGCTCGACGGTGATCGAAAGCTTGGCCCAGGTGTGTTGGTCGGGTTCTGGTTGCGGATCGACTTCCCATCGGTTGAGGTTCTTGGTGGGAACCCTCGCTCCGATCGGCAGCGATTCGATGGGAACTAGCTGCTCGGTGCGCGTCGCAACGGACGAATAGCGATCTGGAGTAAGCCACAGACGTACTTGATTTGATGCGCTTGATAATCTTGAGTACGTTCAAAAAGTGCCCTTCACGTACTTTTTGGTTTTGGAACCGCCATCTCCATGAGCTTGTCGAGAGTTAGAATCACGGATGGCTTCGCAGAAACAGAAAACTGTAGATCTCTCGGGCTAGCTAGGACCAGCCCTTCAAGTGATCCTGAGATCGGAAAGATGCTAGCGATAGGTTTTGCGAAAGCCGCTGCCATGGCTTCAGGCCCTCGCTCTGCGTAGTCGAAGTCGAAGTATCGGGCGAGGTGAAACCACTTTCCATCGTGCAGAAGTGATAAGGTAATGAAATGCTCGTTGGCTTGCGGATCCTCCGCATCGAAATTCCCAACTACCCCCCAGCAAATCGTACCATCCGCAAACTTCAGTGGCGTCGAGGCAACCTTGTTTCTCAGGTCGGTGCAGGGTAGCTTCTTGACGGGTGTGATTTCAAAATCTCCTCGATTGCTTACGAACCTCCAGAGCCGGTGTTTCTCAAGATCTGTCTGACTTAGTCTGTCGATCGCCTTCATTTTCTAGACACCCAAAAAGCCGTTATGTACCATCAATTGCCAGAGATTCGTCCCATAAATCTTGTCAAAGGCTCGCGTATACGCACCAAGCTTTGCGTCTGCGTTTAGCTTTGCTTCGACGCTAAGACTATCATAAAACTTCTTTCCCCATTGTCTTGGAAGAATCTTGTCCAATCCTCGATGGTACTCGATGTGCAGTTTATCATCGAGCTTCACAAGGATTTGTTTTGATGGTCCGCCAAGATACTTAGGCCATGGATGATGGAAATGGCACGCATTATGCACCACCACACCCAGCTCGCCGACCTGGTAGACGTGCTCGCCGTGGACTTCAATATTGTAGACCGGCTGGGAGACTCGCGAAAGCGTCACCGACAGAACGATCGCAAGTCCATCGAGGCCTTGCAAGGTCTCACCGTCGGTTAGCTCAGCCAGTGGCACCCATTCCTTCCGATCGACTGACCACACAGGGTGGATGGTAGTCCCGGTGATGGTTTCGACAGTGCCGTCGGCACCAAGCACATCCACGCTGGCAACGACGTGGACTTCGCGCGTAACAAACCTTGCGGTGACTACCGAGCCCTCGCCGTCGGCGATCGGAGGGCAATCGTCGATGGAGGTGACTAACGCTAGCCCGGAGACTTCAAGTTCAGGGAGATTCAGCGGTAACATCCGGCAAGCGCAAAGACCGCTTGCCAGGATCCACGAGCGGGGACGAATGATTTCAGCGTCGACAATGCCGCCATCGCTACGTTCGACCGTGATCGACAGCTTGGCCCAGGTGGCTTGGTCGGGTTCTGGTTGCGGGTCGACTTCCCAGCGATTGGGGTTCTTGGTGGGAACCCGCGCTCCGATCGGCAGCGATTCGATGGAAGCAAGAAGATGCGTGCGAGGCGGACCCGGCTATCTTCGTATTGGTTATGCTGCTCTAGTCGCCTCGATTGTCGAGAAGCAAGCTCGATACCTCTAGCATGCAAATATTGGACCGTAAGTCAAAATGAGATCGAGCCAAGCACCGACGAAAGAAAGAAGAGTGAATGCTAGGTGAGAAATTTGCAAACTGTTTGCCTACGCAGGTATCTAGCAGCACGCCTTGATCAAAAATCTGTCTGGCAACCATCGATGCCAATAGTGCGTGAATAACAGACCGATCGAAATCTTTTTCTTGTGAATCATCATCAGCAATTCTCAAGACCAGCAAGTGCAACTGCGAAACTAGTTTGGAATACGATTTGTTAATTCGGTCACTCAACGCTCGTGAAGTTTTGACCCAATAATTTAGACATCCCCTGAAATTTCGGTCGAAGAAGTTACGTAATTCCGATTTTGACAAAGTACCGTCTTCCCACATCACAATCCAAGTGCTCAACGAAGCTTCGATGCATACCGAACACGCAAACAAATGTAGTTCGTCGCCGCTGTTCGAAATATTGAACTCTTTCGCAAGACGATTCACGGTATCGCGCAGTACGAATTCGCATTCATCAGAATTCATTGGACGAGCTTCCTGACCATGCCCTTCATTGCTTCCGTAAATCCGCCGGGAACTTGAAATCTGCCACTACCCATTACCACAATTGTATCGTCAAGCTTCTTACCAACCGTAAATGCGATGGCATGCCCTTTATCCGCCATATAAGTCAGATTCGACACCGTCAACGCTAGAGCTTCGTGTGAGAGTGTCTTACTGAACGTAATGAGCTTGCCGCCTCGCGTCATAAACCCAGCGGCAACTTCAGAGCGTGCAAGGTTTATTAATTCATCCGAACACGCATTATGCACCACCAATCCCAGCTCGCCGACTTGGTAGACGTGCTCGCCGTGGACTTCGATATTGTAGACCGGCTGGGAGACGCGCGAAAGCGTAACGGACAAAACGACCGCAAGTCCTTCGAGTCCCTGAAGAGTCTCGCCCTCGATCAGTTCATTGAGCGGGACCCATTCCTTCCGATCGACTGACCACACAGGGTGGATGGTAGTCCCGGTGATGGTTTCGACAGTGCCGTCGGCACCAAGCACATCCACGCTGGCAACGACGTGGACTTCGCGCGTAACAAACCGTGCGGTGACGACCGAACCTTCGCCGTCGGCGATCGGTGGGCAATCGTCGATGGAGGTGACCATGGCCAAACCGGAGACGTCCAACTCG
>CAITIE010000150.1 GCA_903892355.1 uncultured Pirellula sp.
CATTCCTAACGGTTTTTCGCTGATGCAGCCAACCCGCATGGGAGCAATCCTGGCAACGCCCATCCTAAGCCTGCCCGCGCGACTACGAGTGCTCTCCGAGGCTTTCGTCAAGCCAAAGACCGATAACGAGGACGAAAGCGTTGCATCGTTTGCCATTCGTAGGCTCGGAAAAGAGTGCTTCGAACGGCTCGTCGAACCCATCGTCGGTGGGATTTTCACAGCAAAGGCCGAGACGTTGAGTATGCAAGCTGCGATGCCTCAGTTTGTACGTATGGAGCAAGAATACGGCAGCTTGATCCGGGCCGCCTTGGCAAAGCGGCGAAACGCATCCGCCGAAGGTCGATCCGCACGGGAAGCTTCCGGCGCACGCTACGACCAATTCGTCGCTCCGAAACGCGGAATGTCATGGTGGTTGGAGGAACTAGCCCGACCGCTGGGAGATCGTCTCCAGTTGCAGTTCACAGCAACATCGTTGCGTGAGTTGGCCTCCGGACAATGGGAACTGACATGCCTCCATTCGGATCGTGGATGCGAACATATCGAAATCTACGATGCCGTTTGTTTAGCGATGCCCAGCTACCGTTCCGCAGAACTACTGTCGCACCCCTACCCAAATGTTGCGATGCAACTCAATCGTATTCCATACGCCTCCTCCGCAATTGCAGTTTTGGCTCTAACGAGGGCAGAGGTCAAGCAAGACGCGTTTTGTTTTGGCTCGATATCCCCCTCCATCGAGCATCGAGATTGCTTGGCGATAAGTTTATCCAGCGAAAAGTATTCAGATCGCTGCCCAGACGATACCATCTTGGCGAGGGTGTTCATGGGGGGCGCCTTGCGACCAGACCTGTTGGAGCAGGATGACGAATCTTTGCTGAAGATCGCCAAACAAGAGGTGGCTGAGCTTTTTGGTCCGCATTCGAAACCCAAATGGGAACGCGTGGTCCGTTGGGAACGCGCGATGCCTCAGTATTTGGTCGGGCATCTGAATCTAGTCCGAGAAATACGCACTCAGGTCTCGCAGTTAGAAACGCTTGAGTTGACAAGCAATGCGTTTGATGGTGTGGGGATTCCTCAATGCGTACGAGGAGCCAAACAAGCCGCAGAACGATTGATCGACAAACTCCATCGTCGGTTGAAATTGAAACCTTTGAATTTGAATCCGAAAGTAGGCGATTAACCCAGATCGGTCGGTCACAACCTCACCAAATAAAACGAGCCTGCAGAAATCTGCAGGCTCGCCCATGTGGTTAGTGTTAGTCAGTTATCAGATCAGGTTAGTTTTGCGAAAATCAAACAGCTTTACTCGATGCTGGCGGCATCCCAGTTATCGCCAGCATCTTTGGAGCCCATCGCACCCCAAGCACCGTAAGGGCTTGGCAAGTTCGATCGGGCACCGTCGATACCGAGCGGTGGATCACGGCTGGCATCGCCAGCATCCACCGAGTTCCCGATGTATCGGACATTGTTGTCACCAAAGCAAACATGCACGCCGCTGCCGTGGTAGCTACTCGCTGAGAAAATACCCCAGTCCCAGTCTCCTGCCCCAGCGTTGCAAGACGCCGAGTTCGGTGGAAGGACCGTCGAGAATCCGGCAAAGCTGGGATGACCATCACCCCACCGAATACCGCGCCAGTGACCACCCATGTTCGTGCCGGGCACATAGCGATCAGCGATCGCGGTCATCTTACAACGACGAACACCGGCACCGGTTTCCATGCCACTGACGCTCACAGCCATGCTGCCTTGGATACGAACCTTGCCAGCGTTCCATCCCAAGTTCTGGCTTGGGGTGGTTCCGACCTCACCCAAAATTAGGGTGTACGCGGTACCATCCTGTGCATCCGACATACGTCGTTGGTATCGGCCCTGGAACATCCCGCGATTGGCCGCTGGGTGCCATGCATGATGGTTATCCTGCGTGGTGTCCCCATAGCACATGACGTAGTTCGTACGTGCCGAACCGTCATCGAACCACGTCGCATCCGGGTTCATCTTGCCTGGGTCCGATGGGCAGCGAATGTTCGCTACCTGCGTTCGCCATGGCAGATAATTTCCGTTCCACATATCCCAAGGCCACAACCATCCATTCAACGTTTGGTTGTTGATCTGGTTGCGGTATGGCTGGGTGAAAATCTGGGTGTAGAGTGCTTGTTGCTCCATTTGTGGCAACACCATCAACAGACCAGACCAACGGTTGATACCAACACGACCCACGTTCGGATCGGCGTCAGTACCGGTTCCGCCAGGTGCCGGACCGCCCCAACCTGGAGGAAACTTCTTGTAAGCAGACTCGTAATTCAAATACGCCAAACCTACTTGGCGAATGTTGTTGCTGCATGACATCCGTCGTGCAGCTTCCCGCGCGGCCTGGACCGCGGGTAGCAAGAGCCCCACCAGAATCCCGATGATCGCAATGACCACCAAGAGTTCTACAAGGGTGAAGCCGCGAGCATTCCTAAGCTTCATAAGAAACCCTTCGAAAAAAAATTTGAAAAGAACACACGAACCACTACGTGGCGATGATTGCCTTTAACACTATCCGCCGGATGAATACCGAGCAATAGTGTGGCGTTATAACCGTTAAATTTTTCGGAAATTTTCCAAAGGGCGTGGTCCAATGGCACCCAAAACGCCCTTTTGAGGCAGGAAATCGTACCGTTAAACACATAGACCGGAATATTCCAGGCGGTATTTCACCCCGCAGGTTCGCCTTCCCCAAATGTCGGTCGCAACGGCTGGTGCGCCGAAGATTTTCTCCCTCTGGCTTCGCCGGTTTACCACTATTTTCCCCACACAGGGGACCCCTATTGCTACTTGCTGCTGGCCGCTGCTGCCAAGCGAAGATGGGCCGAGCGAGCATGAGGGCCGAAAGTTGCCCAGTGCCGTGGCTGGCTGGCCGATGCCATTTTCAAGCGATCAAGGGGAGACGCGTTTCAAATCCAGTTCGTAAAACCACAAATCATCGTTCGGGACGTCGAGTTGGATTTGGTTAAACCTGCCTTGGGCGTCCGGCACAAAGTGTGCCGAACCTGTTTCGAACCAAGCGAACTGCTTTTGCCAGCGTATGGCAAAGGTGTCGTAGTGAAGATGCTCCAAATCGGCGACGAGCTCGGGATAAGGGAGTAATCGCAATCTCAGCTTGCCATCAACCACCTCGACTCGCGCATCACCGTACAAAGGGCATCGATAGTTCCCCGCGTAGCTTTCGAGCGGATGGCTGGGACGAGTATTCTCAGCAACCGGTGTCACCGATTTCTGAATCCGGGCTGCGAAATCGGCTCGGCCTTTCGCAAATACCCGAAATCCTTCCTCGCTCCAGTCGCGTGAGGTTCCCCCGAGAAACTGATCGACAGCATGGTAGGTTATCGAATTGCCTATGCTAGTCATGCTGTTGGTCAATACGACGACGCCTAAGTTCTTCTCGGGCACCATGAGCACTTCCGAGTACATTCCATCGTACCCACCGCTATGCCCAACCAACTTCACCCCACGGTAATCCGAAAGGGACCAACCAAGTCCATACGCACGGAAATGGGTACTGGGCATCCGAGCAGAACGTCCTTTGGAAATCGGGATGATGGTGTGAGGCTGCCACATTTCGTAGCTCACCCCTTCACTAAACAATGGCTTGCCTTCCTCAAGCTTCCCGTTTCGCAGTTGCATCCGCAACCATTGAGACATATCGGAGACGCTGGAGATTACTCCTCCGGCGGCCGCCATCGAATCCCAGTTCATCCATTCGATTCCCTCCGAATGATCGATGTACGTCTTGTGAGGGGTCGCGACATTTTGCATTCCCACCAGCGACGTTGTTGAAAGCCGAGTCCTCTCCATCTTTAATGGGTCTAAAATACGTTGCTGCACAAACTCAACCCAAGATTTTCCCGAAACCGTCGCGATCACCTCCCCTGCAGCGAGATACATCAAGTTGGAATAACCGAATTGCGACCGAAATGGACTCTCTGGCTTCAGATGAACCGAACGTTCCAAAATCTCTCGCGGCGAATAGGGCGTCCCCCACCAAAGCAGGTCACCGCTAAACGTGCCCAATCCACTCCTGTGGCAGAGCAAATCCCGAACTCGCAAATCGTTGGAGGCCAGAGGATCCGAAAGTCGGAGCCACGGCAGTATTTTCTGCACTCGGTCATCCCACGTGAGCTTCCCTTCGTCCACCAGCATCGCCAGCGCCGCTGCCGTAAACGCTTTGGAATTCGAGGCGATCGCAAACAGGGTGTCTTCATCTACTTTGTCGTCTCGACCTAGCTCCCGGACCCCAAAACCACGGCTCATCAGCACTTGATCATCCTTGATAATCGCGACCGCCAAACCGGGAACCTCCCAGCTTTTTCTCGCATCCTCGATCCATGCCTCCAGCGTTTCGATGCTCGGTGGGGAATCTTTTTCCGTAGTGTTTTGCACGACGGTATCTTGCACGAGCGTTGCAACCGTCGACGCGTCCTGCCCCAAAACCACTTCGACCCTCGCCGAGCAACACAGCATCAAAACCATGAATCCCCAAACGGCGAGACCCGCCAAGTTTCGCCGCATTACGACTGCGTTCTCCACCCATCTATGTGCCATCGTTGACCACCTCATCACGAATGATTTAAAGAATGATAATAATTCGACGCGTCCCCGACGAAGCACCACAAGATGGAGCTTGATCGCTCGGCAGAATCCCCAGCCTTCGCAATTTCGTTGCAAATTATTTCGCTAGTATCCTGAAGATGTCCCAGCGATCCGATTGGCCAACTCAATTCGGGGCAGACCCAGTTCGTCCCTTGCCGCGTCCATCATCTCACTGGTACGGCTCGAACCGCACCGCGTCACCCCCAGCGATCGAACTTCCAAAAGCATCTTTAAATCGCGCACCCCTCCTGCCGCTTTAACTTGAACGTGAGGCGCAGCGTGTTGCCTCATCAGCTTCAGATCCTCGATCGTCGCACCCCCCTTGCCATATCCGGTGGAGGTTTTTACCCAATCCGCATTGAGCTCATTACAAATCTGACAAAGCCGGATCTTGTGCTCGTCCTGCAAATAGCAGTTCTCAAAGATGACTTTTACCTTGCGTTTGGCAGCATGCGCGACTTCGATCACGGCGGAGATATCATCGCTCACATAAGCCCACTCACCGCTGAGTACTTGGCTGATGTTCACCACCATATCCAACTCTTCACAGCCATCCTCGATCGCCTGGACGGATTCCGCACGTTTGATGGTGGTGGTATGCCCGCCATGCGGAAAACCAATCGTTGTGGAGGGCTTCACCGCGGTGCCCGATAGAAGCTCTGCACATCGCTTCAAGTAGTAAGGCATGATGCAAACACTCGCGACATCATAAGCGATCGCTAGCCGTATCCCATCTTCGAGTTCTTTTGCGGTCATCGTCGGGATCAACAGCGAATGATCGATCATCTTTGCGACGTCGGTGTACGTGTAACTCACAGAAAGCCCTTTGCGATTAACAATCCAACTATCAGACCGCGGGCTACATCCACCGCGGCATTGCATGGGATTCATTGTGGCGATGGCTTGCGTGAATACAAGTCCATCGCCCCGTGCGCAAAAGATCTATTGCCTAGAGAGAAACGAACTAGCCGATTCGTTTGACAACCGTTTCGAGGGTCGGCTTGATGGCAGCAGCGCTCGCTTTAAGGCCTTGGATCTCGCGAGGCCAGAGGTCGATTTCGACCCTCCCGACAGCCCCAGATCGCCCGACAACCGTCGGAACACTAATCGCAACATCGCGGATTCCATAACAGGCTCCATCCTGCACGGTGCTTACAGGCAGGATCCTGTTTTGGTCCAAGGCAATCGCGTGGATCACATCTCGAATGGCGATACCGACGGCAAAACCAGCTCCGCCCTTCTTCGAAATGCATTCCGCACCTGACCCCTTGGTTCGCGTAAAAATCTTCTCAGCGAGCTGGCTGTTCCATCCAGGGTACTTTTCGAGGGGCAGCGATCCGACCGTGGCACTCGACCACACAGGAACCATACTGTCACCATGCTCACCGAGGATGATCGCTTTGGTTTGCGTCGGCGAAGTTTTCAAAGCATCAGAAATCAACGAACAGAAACGGATAGTATCAAGCTGTGTCCCCAGTCCGATGACTTGGGAAATGGGCAAGCCCAATTTCATCGCAGCAACCGAAGTCAAAATATCGACGGGGTTGGAAACCACCAAAACAATGGCGGATTTTTTCAAACCCACTTTCTGCACTTCCGACAAAATCGAAACAAACAGGTCCGTGTTTCGGTTGATCAGATCGAGACGAGATTCGTCCGGTTTACGTCGAAGACCAGCGGTGATGCAAACGATGTCCGAGTCAGGTACATGCTCGTACCCACCCGAGGTCAACAATTGGTCTGCGATGCTGGGGGCTCCGTGCATCAAGTCCAAAGCGTGACCGGCTGCTAAGTTCGCATTCAGGTCGATCAGGGCGATCTCACGTACCAAACCTCCGCACTGGAGCGCGTACGCTGCACAGGATCCAACCAGACCACCACCGCCGATAATACTAACTTTCATAAACTAAACTCGCTGTTTCAATGGATTCTTAAGAGATGAACTCTGTTGGTTCTTAACCTGCAACAATCCTGGCATTTCCGATGCCAAGTTGATCAGGAGCACGAGAACACTATTTCGATTGCAGCTCCCGCATAACCTGTGCGGTGATCAGCTTGACCAATTGCTCCATGTCGACTCCGTCGGCGCTCGGTGCACTTCCCGAGGATGCAGCAACTGCCTGCTTCAGGACCGGTGGTGCTCCATTGGAGCCAGGGTTCTCGGAACCACCGCCGACCGTGGTTGCCGATGTCGTTGCCGCCGCTGGCATCGCAGGTGGGGCAGGGAACGCGCGCCGAGCCACTCCCGATTGCTTCCAGGAGTCTCTGAAAATGTCGTTCGCGCAGATATCGCAATCCTTGTACTGCTCGGTATTGCGGGGGTCAGCCCATCCCCATTTTTGCTTGAGCGTCAACAGTTCCCGCTCTTGATTTTCGTCGAAGTAGCTGACGTTCCCCAATTGCCGAGCCAGCATCAAGATTCGGCAATAGGCATCGAGAATCTCCGTCCACCAATACGCCTGCTCGACATCGACACCATAGCTGACCGTACCATGGTTCGCCAAAATGATCACATTCGACTTATCGACGAATGGCAACACCGTATCCGCGAACGCTTGACCGCCCGGGGTTTCATACCGAGTGATGGGCACATCCCCGAGGAAGACTTCGACTTCAGGAAGAACGCATTGGGGGATCGGTTCGCGAGCAACTGCAAAGGCGGTTGCATACGGCGGATGGCAGTGAACCACGCTCTTGATATCAGAGCGCTGCTTATAGATTTCCAAATGGAGCAACGCCTCGCTCGATCGCTTCTTGATCCCCGCAGTCTGCTTGCCCGTCATATCGATCGTGCAAATATCCTCCGGCTTTAGGAAGCCTTTGCTATGCATGGTCGGAGTGCAAAGCACTTCGTTCTCACCGATTCGGACAGTAATATTGCCATCGTTGGCAGCCGCGAAGCCTTTGTTGTAGAGCCTTCGGCCGATTTCACAGATGTCTTGCTTGATTTTATGCGCGTTCATGGAATCCTGATTATCTGTCTTTCAAAAGTTCAGGGTGGATGTGAATTTCATCGATGATGGCCGAGTTGTAGGCATCGACCGGTTTTGCCGTGGGCCGGAACGGCTGAGCGGCCTCGGCTCCATCGCTCACCGCGATAAGAGATCCGACAGACGCTCCGAGATCGTCCCAGACGACCACAGAATCGGGTTCCGCGATCGACCCTCCCACCAAGCTTTCGCCGATGGGTTCCGTCAATTTCAAAGTGCTACCCGTCATGCTCGGATGAGCACGATTCAAGGTAACTGTTCCGATGACTCGATATAGCTGCATGTTTTTTCCTACGACCTGGATCGCGAATGGTCCAGAAAGTGCCTGGCAATATTTGCAACTCCCGCGATATTCCAGCGTTTCGATGGAACGATCAGCACATTCGTCGGCACCTCGCGGAGTACATCCGGCAAATCGCTCCATTGACTCACGATGGCGGGTCGCAGCGCATCATCACGTGCAGCTTGCCATAACGCCGAATGGGGCGCCGAGACGATCGCCATCGCGGTTGGATTGCCACTTCGAATCGCACGGGCTACGGATCGCATCGCCGCGGCATCATCCGCGTGCACAGCATCGATCTGAGTCTGACGAGGGCATAGTTGTTTCTCGAGGCTCGCAATCCATGGCGAGGATCCTGCGATGAACAGGCGGCGCGGTTTGGAGGCTCCCTCTCCACCGTGACTGGCCAAAACAGCGCTGAGAGACTCCGACGTTGCCGCTTGAGGCTTATCGACATCTCTCGATGAAGTGCGAACGATTTCAATTCCCCGTTCGCGACACCAATCGCGCGCCGATGGGGTTACGACCGATGACGAACGGATTTGTATTCTCTTTTCACTTGAGGGTAGCTTGAGTCGATGCAATGCGTCGACGCTAACCACCGATGCGTCCAGCGTGATCGCAACATTTGCTGCGGGCACGGCGGTTCCGCTCGAAGAGAGTCCCGAAAGGTTTCGAAGCACCTCGCGGACGATCCGCTCAATCTCAGCAGGATTCACATTGGATGCGTTGAGGCTCATGTGCGTCCTCCTCGACCGGGCTTTTCGGGTTCGTCGTCGATCAAGCCGAGCACCGCCCATCGAATGGGGCTATTCTCCAAGCCATACAATTCCCGCACCGCACCACCGTCGCTGGTGATCATCACCATATCCCCCGCACCCGCACCGAGATGATCCACCGCAAGCAACGGGGCGCCATCGCGAGAGCGTCGATCCGCAGCGAGCGGTTGGCACACGAGCAGCTTGAGATTATCCAAGCTGGGGTGCTTGACCGTCGAGATCGCGTTACCGAGTACCAAGGCTGATTGCATGAGGATCAATCGGTGAACAGGTTAAAACGGAGAATGGAACAAAGGATGCGGGTTAGATGCGAGAATAACTATGGCGGGCAGAAGAACCCTGTTGGGCTCAGCGACCGAGGATGAACAAGTCGTCGATCAATGAGCAACGCCGTTCGCGTGTGAATGTCATCGGGGTCGTGACACCTTCGCCGGTAGGACCAGCTATCGAGAAGGATATGTAGCCTTCACCGCCTAATCCTAGCGACGCCATGCATGGTCCGTTTTTGACGAACAAGGTCGTGTCCATCGCACGGGCCATCACGGTCATGTTTCGAACGTTTCGGGAATGGATCATGCTGGTATGTCGGTAGCCATGCTCTGCTTGTTGGGCGCATTCCACGGCAGCTTCAAAGCTCGGGCAGCGGACGAATGGCACAAACGGCATCATCTGCTCCGTTTGAACGAAGGGGTGATCTGCGGTCGTTTCCCCAAAAACCAGTTCGGTCCGAGGATCGACTTTGCGGCCTGCGGCCTCTGCCAGCTTGTAAGCATCCTGGCCCAAGAGTTCCTTGCGAGCTGCGAAGTGTTTGTCCGATCCTTCGCCGACCTCCTGCAACGCAGCGGATGTCAGTCGATCCACTTCTGGGCCACTCAAACGCACAGCTCCGGCCCGTTCCATCGCCGCCATCATCGCGTCGAAAACACTATTGACGACGAACACTTCTTTTTCAGCGATGCAGAGCAAATTGTTATCGTATGCAGCACCTTGAATGATGCATCGCGCTGCCAAATCGAGATCGGCTGTTTCGTCGACGACAACCGGCGGATTGCCCGGACCGGCAACCACAGCACGCTTGCCACTGTTGAGTGCCGCTCTCGCAACCGCAGGTCCACCCGTCACGCAGATCAACGCAATCTTTCGGTGCTTGAACAATTGCTGAGCGGTTTCCAAGGTCGGTTCGCAGATCAAGCAGATCAGATTATCGATACCGATTTCCGCCGCGATCGCTCGATTGAATCGCTCCACACCGACAGCGGCGACTTTCTTTCCGCTCGGGTGAGGGTTGACGACAATCGTGTTTCCACCGGCGATCATGCTGATCGCGTTTCCAGTAATGGTCGGGAGCGAGTGCGTCACCGGTGTGATCGCTCCGATCACACCAAAGGGAGCGTGTTCGATCACAGCTAGGCCGTGGTCGCCGCTGAAGCACTCTGTCTTCAAAAACTCGACCCCTGGCGTTTTCTCACCGAGCGTTTTCAATTTCTCGATCTTGTGGACCAATCGACCAATCTTCGTTTCTTCCATTTCCATGGTGCCGAGTTCGACACACTGGCTTATGGAGATCCGCCGGATAATGTCGATGATCTTCCGTCGATCATCGATAGGTCGCTTTTGCAACTCTTCGAACGCGGTTCGTGCAGCGGCAACGGCAGCGTCGACATTGTCGAACAATCCGTGCTTGCCCCGCGTCGCATTGGATACGGTCGAGGTGCTTGCAGAAGAAGCAGGCGCCCCAGTCGTCCCAGGTTGGTTTCGGACTTGGTTGATGACTTGCTCAACCACGCTTCGGATCAGTGTTTCATTGATTTGCATGGAACTTTACTGTCGTTTGTAAACGTTATTTTTTTCGATACTGACGGTGTCGACGATGCCGATAATGACACAATCGATGGGGAGCTTACCTGTTTCTGGAGTGAAACGGGCACTGCTCCCCTGGGTGATCAGCACCATATCTCCGACCCCGGCGCCGAGCGCATCGACGGCGATAAAGGTTCGTCCGGTAGTGATCAAAGACTGGCGGTCCTTAGTGTCCAAACGGTATGGTTCCACGACGAGCAATTTTTGCCCTATCATGGAATCGACCTTCTGAGTCGATACAACGGAACCGGTGACTTTAGCGACGAACATGGTTGGATCTCATTTGGATCGGAAGGACCACTGGTACTTTAGTTTTTTAAACGAAGCGCTTCGACGGTTTGCCGCGCCACGATCAGTTCTTCGTTGGTTGGGACAATCCAAATCTCGACATTGCCGCGCGTGTCAGCGATGCTCTGCGTTGTGCTTCCGTTCGAGGTTCCAGTTTGGTCGGCACCTGAATCGATGCGACGCTCCTTGGCCCCGCCCTGATTTTTCTGTTCGCAAAGAGAGATCCCGAATTGGCTTAACCCTTTGCATACCTCGCGGCGAACCCATTGGGAGTTCTCACCGATTCCACCGGTGAACGCGATTGCGTCGACCCCTTCGAGTGCGACCATCAACGAACCGAGTTGCCGTCGAATTTCTGCGACGAAAACATCGAGCGCGAGCTTGGCTTTGGCGTGCCCATTCGAGGCAGCTTCTTCCAAATCCCGCACGTCCTCGGACAACCCACCCGACAACCCCAGCAATCCAGCTTGGGTCGACAGCATTTTCAACAACTCAGGCAAAGCCAATCCCGTATGCTCCATCATCAATGGAAGCGCGTAAGGATCGATATCTCCAACCCGATTGTTGTGAGGCAAGCCTGTTTGAGGGCTCATCCCCATCGTCGTCGCCACGCTTTCACCTCCGCGGATTGCGCACATGGAATTGCTGCCACCGAGGTGGAGCGAAATCACACGCGCATCGTTCCGACCGAGCAATTGGGCAGTACGCCATCCGATGAATCGGTGAGACGCTCCATGAAATCCCCACTTGCGAATCGGCAGTTTCTCAGCGATCGAATCCGGAATGGCATACCGCTTCCAGGCATCGGGGATCGTTTGATGAAAGCCCGTTTCAAAGGCGGCGACCAAAGGTATCTTCGATGCCATATTCGCCAACTGCCGCATCGCGGCCATGTAAGGCGGATTGTGGGCTGGGGCGACCGAGTTCATTTCCTCCATCGCTTCCAGAACCGTGTCATCGATGATTTGAACACCCGAAATTCGCCCCCCATGGACTGCTTTGAATCCAATGGCGGAAATCTCCGAGGCATCTTTGAGGCAACCTCCATCGGGATTTGTCAGCTGCCGAATGCATGCATCGACCGCCACACCATGGTTGGGAACCGATTCATTGGTTTCCGCGCGGTGCTCACCGATCTCAACAAAGCAACGACTCACAGGCGAACCGATCCGCTCAACACCACCGCGAGCGAGTTGACGCTCATCAGCCATGTCGAAAAGACGGTACTTGAAACTGGTCGATCCCAAATTGGCAACGAGTACTTTCACGTGTCGATCCTTGACTGAAAAACTATTTGAAGAACGCGGAAGCCAACCCTTCGGAAGGACGAGGAATGATGTGGCTGCTAACCAATTCACCAACCTGTGCTGCCGCAGCTGCTCCGGCTTCGACCGCAGCGCGAACGCTCCCGACGTCACCGCTGACGACGGTCGTTACGTACGCACCACCGATATCGACTCGCTTCACGATTTCAACACTTGCAGCCTTTGCCATCGCATCGGTGGCTTCGATCAGAGCCAGCAAGCCTTTTGTTTCGATCAATCCAATTGCGCTTTGCATGTTTGTAAACTTCTTTCTTGACGTTTTTATTAGTAAATAAAGCTAGTGTGACAGCATTCGGCGAAACAGGTTCGACGAGAGTCATTTGGGGAAATGTTGCTGTGACAGTTACTCAGCGGAGGACGACGGAGCGGACACCTTGAGGACTTTGTTCAAGTCATCATGCGGGCGAGCGATCACTTGAACGCTCAATACTTGTCCGATTCGGCCAGCAGCCGCTGCACCTGCATCGGTCGCAGCCTTCACCGCTGCCACATCTCCACTCACGAATGCCGAGACCAAGCCGCTACCGACTTTGTCCCACCCGAGGAACTTCACGTTCGCTGCTTTCATCATTGCGTCGACTGCTTCCACCAAGGCGATAAAGCCCTTGGTTTCGATCATGCCGAGAGCTTCGTTGTTCTTTGCCATCAGTTGCTACTCCAAGAAAGGGAAAAACGTAAACCTGTACGAAAACTAGTTAGGGAAACTTTAAAACGATTCTTCAAAAGGACTCTCCAAAGAGACATTGTCACCCGATCAATTGCCACCCGATCAATGGTCATGGCATTTGCACGGAGCCTGACGCTTTAGTTCGATGGTGGTGGCATGATCCAAATCACAAGCATTGCCTTCGTCGGTGTCGATATGGACCTCCAGCTTGGCGTTCGCATCCTCGCGAACCAAGACATCTTCAAAGGTGACGCCGCATTGATGACTCTTTACCGACAACGACATAAAGTCACCATTTTTGACTCCGTAATACGCACAGTCCCGAGGATTGATGTGAACGTGACGAGCAGCACGAATCACTCCTTCGCTGAGTTCGACGGCTCCCGCGGGCCCCACCAACACACAACCGGGCGTGCCCCGAATATCCCCGCTATGACGGACCGGTGCATCGATTCCGAGGGAAATCGTATCGGTAAATGCCAATTCCACTTGGCTCGCTTTTCGTGTCGGCCCGAGCACCCGCACGTTGGGAAGCATCCGTCGCCGGGGCCCAACGATCATCACGGTCTCAGCTGCCGCATAAAATCCGTCTTGATACAGTTCTTTTTCCGGCGTCAGCGTTTTACCTTTGCCGAACAGCTTCTCGACATGCTCGTCGGTTAAGTGCACGTGCCTCGCGGAGATACTTACGACGAGCTTGGGAACATAGACGCCCCCCTCACTCGCTCCCGGCACCCCGGAAAGCGCCTTGGCAATCGCGTTGCGTACCAAGGATTCAATGCGACTAGGATCCATCGTCTGTATTGATGCACTCATGATGTTTGCAACCCATGATGGGATGAATTGTCGACACGAACACCCGCGCTCGGGCCATTCGTCTCGGTTGTTGATACTTCGGTTGAATTGCTGTCGGCTTGCTGGGTATCCGCTTGTTGGGTATCGGCTTGTTGGGTATTCGCAGTAGCCAGTAGGAGTTGTGTCTTCAGTTCTCCGACGTATTCCCTCCAACGCGGATCCAGTTCGTCGTCCACCACAAGGGTATCGACGTCACTCCATTCGCACATTCTCGCCAAGCTAGAGCGTCCAAACTTGGTACTGTCCGCGACGATCACCGTTTTGTCGGCCGCCCGCATCATGCATCGCTCCGTTTCCACCAGCAGCATGTTGCTGTTGAAGAAACCCTTGGAGTTGATTCCAGCAACGCTCAAAAACGCTTTTTGCACATTGATCGTTTCCAGCATGTGATCGGTATACGGTCCGTGGGTGACTCCTGTGCGATTGTGAATCGCACCCCCTAGCAGCACCAAATCGACCGAATCGCTCGCGGAAAACAAGTTCGCCACGGGCAAGGAATTGGTTACGATCTGCAGAGGACGTCCGACCAGTTGTCGAGCCAACTCGTACGTCGTACTTCCGCCATCGAGCAGGACCGTATCGTGGTCTTCCACCAGTCGAGCCGCGGCGACCGCAATGCGACGCTTCTTTTCCCAAGTCCCATCGCCGCCATCCCGCTTGGACTCGAACTGGCGAACCGTAGTGCTAGGCCCTGTGAAAAAGACGCCGCCGTGGGTCCGTTTCGCCTCGCCGCTCTCCTCGAGCGACTCCAGATCGCGGCGAATCGTCGACTCGCTCACTTCCATCGCATCCCGCAAATCTGGAATCGAAACGAACCCGTGCTGGCGAATCAATTCGCGCAACTTGGCCCGCCGGGCTAATGACCCATTGAGATGACTGGGAGGAATCATCCGAAACCTGAGAGATTTGCTTCACGTCCTGAATGAAAACATCCAGGATAAAATTCTTTAATGGCAGTGGGTGCACAAAAACACTCACATTCTGAAAGAATACCCCACACTCGGGATAGTTTTCAATCACGCAGCCCTAATTTTTACCAGCTTTGCCCAATTTACTTCGTTTTTCCGCGGAATCGGCGGGAGAAACGGGCTCACGGAGGGGCGAGCCCGGATCAACGTGCCCGGAGAAACGGGCAACGGGCTAATGGCTGGCGAGGGTATTTGGGCCACTCTTCCGGCACAGCCTCCGATTGGCAGAGCAAGAAAACCGAGCCCTTGCCGCTCAGGATAATCCGGGAATCCTCGCATTGGAGGCAAATGGACCGACTCAGCAGAGGACTAGCTTTTGCCAGTGCCTCGGCAGTTTCCTGTCGAGACGCTGGATTTTCGCTAGGGGATGGAGGGTCGGTTTGCATTTTGGGCCGTATCCCTCCCGAGGGGTCGCGAATCTCCGCGTTTTGGATTTTGCACTGCGATACTACGTTCGACTTTGCAACTTCCGTGAGCGCCTTATGGACTATTTTTCCACAAGCTCGCTCGAGGACTTGCTAGAGCTTCGTCGGCGATCGCTTTCCTTGAGGTAGACTTTGCGCAACCGTATGGAGTTCGGGGTGACTTCCACCAGCTCATCGTCTTCGACGTATTCGAGGGCTGCCTCCAGGAACAAATCCCGGGGTGGTTTCAGAACAATGTTCTCATCGTTCCCTGCGGCTCGGATGTTGGTCAGTTTCTTTTCCTTTGTCGGATTGACGACGAGATCATTATCGCGGGCATTCTCCCCGACGAGCATCCCTTCGTAGACGTCATCGCCATGCGAGACGAAGAGTTCCGATCGTTCTTGGAGTGCGAACAAGGAATACGCGACTGCTTTGCCGGGAACCATCGAGATCAGCACGCCGTTGCTTCGACGAGGCATTTCCTGCCCGGCAGGCTGGTAGCCGGAGAAGCGATGGTGAATGATCGCTGTTCCCTGAGTGGCGTTGAGCATCCGGGTACGGAGTCCGATGAGCCCTCGAGCGGGGATGGAAAAGCAGAGCAACGTATATTCTCCACGCGGCGTCATCGACTCGAGCAATCCGCGTCGATTGCCGACCATTTCCATGACGGGGCCAACCCGATCGGTCGGCACTTCGATATTGAGAACTTCGAATGGCTCGTGCAATTCCCCATCGATCTTCTTAAGAACGACGCGTGGTTTGCTGATGCTCATTTCGTAACCTTCGCGTCGCATGGTCTCGATCAGCACGGACAGGTGCAACACCCCCCGGCCTCGAACCGCAAACGCCTCGGAACCCTCGATCGGAGTCACACGCAACGCGACGTTGCGTTCGAGTTCTTTTTCCAGACGGGATCGCAATTGCCGAGTGGTTACGTACTTGCCATCGCGACCTGCAAGGGGTGACGAGTTGATGCTGAAAATCATTTCGAGCGTCGGCTCGTCCACCTTCAATCGCGGAAGCGGGTTGACTTGGCCGCGGTTGCAGATCGTATCGCCGATATCGATGTCTTCGAGTCCGATGACTGCCACGATATCGCCGGCCGATGCGTTCTCGGTATCGACGCGCCCGAGTTTGTCAAAGAACTGCAAGTTGGCGACTTGGGCTGGAATTACCTTGCCATCTTTAGCGATGTCGAGTTGTTGCCCTTTGCGCATCGTTCCAGACTGAATCCGGCCGATCGCGATTCTTCCCACATAATCCGACCAATCGAGGTTGGTTACCAACAGCTGAAGCGGGGCTTCTGGCTCGACGTCTGGGCCGGGGATTTTCTCGAGCATCAAGTCCAGCAACGGAACCATGTTCTCGCCCGGAACTTTCCAATCGTGCGTTGCATATCCCGATCGACCCGAGGTGTAGATCACGTCAAAGTGATCCATGTAACGCTCGCCACCGAGATCGACCAATAGCATCAGCGCTTCTTCGACGACTTCATCGCAGCGAGCATCGGGACGATCGATCTTATTGACTACAACGATGGGCTTGACGCCCGACTCGAGCGCTTTGGAGAGCACAAATCGCGTCTGAGGCATGGTTCCTTCTGCGGCATCGATCAGCACCAAAGCACCATCGGCCATACGGACGACCCGCTCTACCTCACCACCAAAGTCCGCGTGACCCGGGGTATCGATCAAGTTGATCTTGATCCCCTTGTACTCCAACGCGATGTTCTTCGAGAGAATCGTGATCCCCCGTTCTCGTTCCAAGTCATTGCTATCGAGGATTCGTTCTCCCTGCAATTGGGAGTCTCGAAATTGGCCACTCTGCTTGAGCAAGCAATCGACCATGGTGGTCTTGCCGTGGTCAACGTGAGCGATGATGACTATGTTCCGGATGTCGTTTCGACGCATAAAAACGGGGATTACCTATGCAATAAGTTAAGGTGCGAGCGTGACGAAAGCGATCAGCCTTCGTCGCTCGCACGGAAGCTACCGACCAAGGTCGGGGTGTATCGACAAATCTGGTCGCCTGGGAAATACAAAGCCAGTTCTCGCGCCGCCGACTCTGGGCTATCGGATGCGTGGACCAAATTCATTTGGCGAGAACTGCTGAAATCCCCTCGGATCGTTCCGGGAGCCGCCTTGAGTCCGTTGGTAGCCCCCAACATCTCGCGGACGACGCGGATCGCTTCCAAGCCTTCGACGGCCAGGGCCACAATCGGCGAAGAAGTGATGAACTCTTCAAGGTTCTTGTAAAACGGCTTGCTAACGTGCTCGGCGTAATGCTCGCGGGATAGTTCCGGCGTCACACGCAGCATCTTCATCGCGACAATGTTGAGGCCCTTGCGCTCAAATCGGCTGAGGATTTCGCCGATTAGCCGGCGTTGGACGCAGTCGGGTTTCAGCAATACAAGTGTCGTTTCCATGTTGCAAGTCACCAATAAAGGGAGGATAGGTGGGTACCAAAAGGGATAACAACGATACGATCCCTTCGAAACTCCCGAAAATTGTCGCGATTTCCATGGTTTCGGCTAGGGCAAAATCCCGTCCATTGCCCTCGCATTGCAACTTGGATGAAACATGACTGGGCAACCCATGGGCACGGCTGCGGCTTCCGGAGAGCGACCGTTGGGGGTCGAGTTGTTGAGGTTTA
Organism: uncultured Pirellula sp.; assembly: GCA_903892355.1. Taxonomy (GTDB): domain Bacteria; phylum Planctomycetota; class Planctomycetia; order Pirellulales; family Pirellulaceae; genus JBKCUI01. The sequence goes on from CAITIE010000150.1 coordinate 17,704, forward strand.
GGGGATTTTGAGACTGGTTGCCGCTTTGCGATTCCATTCGCAAACGGTAACTTGACGGTTAGGGCGGCGGTCATGCATTGCTGTCGAATGTGAATGCCTCCGATGCACCCGACTACACGCTCCAACGATCAGACAAACGATCAAATGCCTGTCCGAACAGTGTCCCTGGGACCTACCGATCCATTTGCCGCGAAATTCGACAACAATCCTTCAACGACCGTTTCTATACGACTTCTCTTTGGCTTTAACTCTGCTGCATAAAGAATTTATGAAATTTAAATTCCCGGTAGTCATCATCGACGAGGACTTTCGTTCCGGTAACGCCTCGGGCCTAGGAATTCGCGCTTTGGCAGAAGCCATCGAGCGCGAGGGGATCGAAGTGGCTGGCGTCACGAACTATGGGGACTTGTCCCAATTCGCACAGCAGCAAAGCCGAGCTTCGGCGTTTATTCTCTCGATCGACGATGATGAGTTCGCGTCGGACGCATCGATGAAATCTGCCCTCGAGAACTTGCGCCAGTTCATTGCGGAGATTCGTTTTAAGAACGCCGACATTCCCATATTCCTTTACGGCGAGACTCGAACCTCTCGGCATATCCCAAACGATATTCTCCGAGAACTGCACGGATTCATCCACATGTTCGAGGACACTCCCGAGTTCGTGGCTCGGCATATCCTGCGCGAGGCTAAATCCTACGTCGAGGGACTGGCCCCGCCGTTTTTTAGGGCGATGATTCATTATGCCCAAGATGGCTCGTACTCGTGGCACTGCCCTGGTCACTCTGGAGGTGTTGCGTTCCTTAAAAGTCCTGTTGGACAGATGTTCCATCAGTTTTTTGGAGAGAACATGCTGCGGGCGGATGTTTGCAATGCCGTGGAAGAGCTCGGGCAATTGCTGGACCATACCGGACCGGTTGCCGCATCCGAGCGAAACTCGGCACGTATCTTCGGCGCGGACCATTGCTTCTTCGTGACCAATGGCACTTCGACCTCGAACAAGATCGTTTGGCACTCCACGGTGGCCAATGAAGACATTGTGGTCGTCGACCGTAATTGCCATAAGTCGATCTTGCATTCGATCATCATGACGGGTGCTGTGCCGGTATTCCTGACACCGACTCGCAACAACCTTGGGATCATCGGTCCCATCCCCCGCAGTGAATTCTCTCCCGAGAGTATCCAGCGCAAGATCGATGCCAACCCGTTTGCGAAAGCTGCCCAAGCCAAGCACCCGGATCGCAAGCCGCGGATCTTGACCATTACCCAAAGCACCTACGATGGGATCCTCTACAACGTCGAGGAATTGCGACAAATGCTCGACGGTCGGATTGGAACGCTCCACTTCGATGAAGCGTGGTTGCCTCACGCTGCGTTTCACCACTTCTACAAGGACATGCATGCGATCGGTCGGGATCGGCCGCAACCTTCCGAGTCGATGATCTTCGCCACCCATTCGACCCATAAGCTCTTAGCAGGGATCTCCCAAGCTTCCCAGATTCTGGTCCGAGAACCTGCCAACAAAAAGTTGGATCGCCACATCTTCAACGAAGCCTACTTGATGCACTCATCGACATCCCCTCAGTATGCCATCATCGCTTCCTGCGACGTTGCCGCTGCGATGATGGAACCACCGGGGGGTACAGCGTTGGTCGAAGAATCCATCATGGAAGCCATCGATTTCCGCCGAGCGATGCGCAAGGTGGATGATGAGTGGGGCACCGATTGGTGGTTCAAAGTCTGGGGCCCGGATCGACTTGCGGAAGAAGGCATCGGTGAGCGAGACGATTGGGTTCTTCGCCCCAACGAGGATTGGCACGGATTCGGTGGTCTGGCCGACGGTTTCAACATGCTCGATCCCATCAAAGCCACCGTGGTCACACCGGGACTCGATGTTTCAGGCCGATTCGCCGAGACGGGCATCCCAGCCTCCATCGTGACTCGTTACTTGGCCGAGCACGGAGTTATCGTTGAAAAAACCGGCCTCTATTCGTTCTTCATTATGTTCACGATCGGTATTACCAAGGGCCGTTGGAACACGCTGGTCAGTGCTTTGCAACAGTTCAAGGACGACTTTGACAAGAACCAGCCGATGTGGAAGATCTTGCCCGAGTTTGTCCAGCAGTATCCTCAGTACGAACGCGTCGGACTCAAGGACCTTTGCCAGCGAATCCATGATACCTACAAGGCACACGATGTCGCTCGCGTCACTACTGAGATGTACTTGTCCCCCATGCAACCGGAAATGAAACCTTCGGACGCGTTTGCGATGATGGCTCACGACGAAGTCGATCGCGTCGAAATCGACCAGCTTGAAGGTCGCGCGACGGCAGTCCTCCTAACCCCATACCCACCCGGGATTCCTCTCCTCATCCCAGGGGAACGATTCAACAAATCCATCGTTGAATACCTTCGATTCGCCCGGATGTTCAACGAGAAGTTCCCCGGCTTCGATACCGACATTCATGGCTTGGTTGAAGAAATTGTCGATGGTAAGATCAAGTACTACGTCGATTGCGTCCGAGTGAAGGAGCCCCCAGCTCCTCTGATGGTAAATCGCCAAACTCGCGAACCTAGCGTGGTTTCTTGAGCTTCGTTGCGACTTAGTCCGCCCTTTTCCTCATGCCATCAACACCCACGTCTAATCGTTGGCGAGGTCGATCGATCTATCACGCGTTTTCGGAAAACGCAGCTCGTTTTCCGAACGCATCGGCGTGGTGGGAATACGCGTCGGCAGATTCACTCGCGGATTCTGCCTCGGACTTAATTGCGCACGCAGCCCACAAGGTACCCTCCTGCTCGCTGGGCGACGGCCCTTCTTCTCGCCCCCAAAGCTGCTGGAGACCTTCGACGTGGCAGGTCTTGGAGCAGCATGTTCATCGAACCGCCTACTGGTTACTTCAAACCGGCATTGGACCAGGGGATCGGATCGCTAATCTGGAACCCAACGGAGTCGATTGGGCGATCGTCGATCTCGCATGCGCGGCAATCGGTGCTATCCATGCCCCCTTGGATCGACGGCTTCCCAGTGCCACACTCTCGGAGACGATCCGTCGCTTGGAACCCAAATGGGTGTTTTCAACCCTCGACCAGAACCAGGAAGAAAGGGGGCGAACCGCCAACCCGTTTCTTCCACCAAGTGTTTGCGGGATCAGTCCGATTTCGCAGGTTCGAGCCCTTTCGGAGTCGCCGAGCGAGTCGATGGTCATCTCGTGGAGGCAAACACCTCGGGACGAGCAAACCGCTTGCATCCTATTCACGTCCGGAACGAGCGGACTTCCCAAAGGGGTGATGCTCTCCCATGCCAATCTCATGAGCAATGCGATGGCCAAACTAGACGCCATGCCACAGTCGCACGAGGACCTTCGACTAAACTTTCTTCCGTTCGCACATGCGTATGCGAGAACCTGCGAGCTAAGCGTATGGGCGATCGCGGGTGGCTCAATGGCATCGGTCCAGTCCATGGCAGAAGTCTTGAAACTTGCCCCAACCCTTCACCCGACCTTGATCAACGGAGTTCCGGCATTCTACGAGAGCTTGCTTCAACGATGGCAAGATCCAAGTCGCACACGCATTGCCTTGCAAGCGATGATTGGAAACAGGATTAGGCGATTAGCGAGCGGTGGCGCTCCGCTCCAGGCCGCAACGCGCGAAGCCTTTGCAGCGGCAGGTCTACCGATTTTCCAAGGTTACGGCATGACCGAAGCGTCTCCGGTTGTCTGCTCCAATCGGGAAGGAAAGGCAGGCGACTCGCCAACACTCGATGGCGTGGGCCCGCCGGTCCAACATGTTGAAATCCGAATCGACTCCGAAAGCCGACTTTGGGTTCGTGGGCCAGGTGTGATGCAAGGCTATTGGCGCGATGAGCCAGCAACTCAACAACGGCTCCTCGAGGGATGGCTCGATACCGGTGACTCTGCATCCCTGCTCGAGGCAGTCCCTGTCAGAGATCCTCATACGGAATCCGCCGTCAGCACGCACGCGGCATCCCTTCAGATTCATGGCCGATTGGATGATGTCCAGATCCTCAGCAACGGATACAAGTTCTCGCCGGAACCTATCGAACGAACGCTGCGCGAGGCAGGAGTGTGCGACCGCTGCATCCTCGTCGGTAACGGAAAGCGTTACCCAACACTCATCGTGCAATGGGATCGTGACACTCGCGAATCCCAACCCGAAGCCTTGCTCCATGATGCAAGGTCCGCAGCCAAGCAGTTTCCTCAATACACCCAACCTCGCTCGCTGATCCTCACCACCGATCCATGGACCGTCGAAAATGGGCTACTCCACTGGAAGGGGGGGGTTCGCCGCACGGCAATCGAAAACCGGTACTACAACCACCCCCCCTCCGCATCCTGCTAAGGCACCGCTGCTTAAGTTAACCGGCGAGGAAGCGTTGTTACAACCCTACCATATGCCAAAACCCTCAAGGTATTGAGTTCGGAGAAGCGTGTTCGGCTACTAGGTCGCAGAAACGGGGGTGCCATAACCGAAAAGGATTGGGCTGCGATCGATTTCTATCTGGAGTCCGTGATGGCTCAATCCCCTACCAAACCCTACAAGCTACCGGTGTCCATGGAGACGACCCTGTCGATCCTGCGCCAACTTCGGTATCAAGCGAGTATCGACGTTCTCGCGCATGGACTAAAGAGCAAAGTCCCCGCGATCCGAGCAGCTTGCCTCCAAGGACTTTTAGAACGGGGTGGGCCGCTTGAGCAAGAAGTGGTGCTACAGCATGTCAGCGATTGCGATGTTGCAGATCTCGTGGTGGTGCGAGACCACATTCCTGAATTGCTGGATGCGATCGATCAAGGCTTGATCAGTCCACAGCCGGAGCAACGCCAGAGTTCATTGATTGCGATCGGAAAATTCGAAATCGAATCGCGGTTTTCCTATCTCGTCGATGCCGTCTGCGACACCAAGGATCCACAGCAAATTGTCGCTATGGAGTTGCTCTCCCGGTTGGCGAGAAGTTTCGGGGACGATGCCCGCTGCGGTGATTCGGTCAACCGCACGAAAAGGACTCAGTTGCTGATGGATTTGATGCGAGCCATTGAGTCCTATCCATCCCACCGGGTTGGCCTCGTCTTCGACTGGTGGGCTGCGGCGGCTCATTGGGAAGATCCATTTGTGATCGAGATTTTATCCAATGCGGAAACCGATGAATCGACCGCTCGTCTGAAATCGCACCTACTACGTTCTCCGCACAAAGAGGCGATGCAGTTGATTGCTGGCATCCTTTGGAGTCGTAGCGCAACGGACCAAGTATTAATTGCCATATCCCGCCGTACGGATAACAATTTCCTACTCGCTATTTCAGAGCTCTTCAAGGAACTAGGCACAACAGCACAGCTAAAACGCAATTTAATGCGACCTATATCCTTCGTATTTCTATCAACCGAGGTGATTCGTGACCCACAACTGTCGCTGTTCACACGTTGTTGTTTGGTAGAGATGCTTACCTTGCGAGTTGCTCCGCCTGAGGAAGTATTGCCACCAATAGGTGACTTGCTCAAAGAGCGAGACCCCGCCATCGTCGGAATCCTAGCCGACATTCTCGAGCAGCAAAAGCCCATCAATTCCGACATCGCAGTGATGGCCCTCAGCGACAGTTTGAGTGGCTCCGATATTGAATCTTCTACTCCTCCACCATGGAAGGAATCGATGCGAGACGCGCTGAACTCGCTGATCGAAAATCACAATGCCCTCGGAAAGCGTATTTGTTCCGCCATTGTAAATATGCTGAAAGAGTTTAGGTGCGACAAGCTTCTCGAAAAAACGGCTGATTGGCCTCCAGGACATCTCGCAGCGTTCGCAAAGCTGACTCGAATAGCTCAACCGAGTTTCATCGATCTTATTATCACCGAACTAAACTCGCAAAATCCTCAACGACGCCAGAGAGGCTTATTGGCAGCCCGGGCCTTTGGTCTTGACCAAGCACTATGGGAGTTGGTCGCGTGCCGCGTCGATGATCCCGTGGAAGATGTTCGTATCGAGGCAATCCGAGCCATGTCGGATAGTCGCAACCACCAGAACGCAATCGATCTGCTGCAACCCTTGATTTCGGAACAGAGTCCCGCGGTGGCTCAAGTCATCCACGAAACCCTGCAGAACTTGCGAGGCTCTTAATGTGGAGTGATTCTTGGACGGCATTGAGTTGCCTCGCGATCTTGCGATTGCAAGGATACGATAGGTTTTACTGGCCATGGTGGACTGGTCCGATGGCGATCATGACCATCATCGGTATCTTCACGGTTTGGCGGCTTAGCTTGATGATTTATCGTTGGTGGAACCAGCCCATCAAATCCCCCAATCGATTGTTTCAAGAGCTTTGCTCTCGGCATCGTTTGACCAACTCGGAGCGACTCATGCTTCAACAAATCGCCGCGGATGGGGCTTTCGATCCGAATTTTTTATTCATCGATCCAGAACTCTGGCCGCTCTCTTCGTCGGGCTCGAAAACCGAATCACAACGAGAACAACTCTTCGCAAAACTTTTCGGGGTGCAAGCTGGTTCCCCGAGTAGTTCCCCCGAGTAGTTCCCCCGAGTCGTTTTTCTGAGTCGTTTTTCTGAGTCGTTTTTCCGTAGCGGCACAAAGCAATTGCGATCCCGCCACGAAATTTTCATGGGTAAAACCCTTTTTCAGATATCCCACCCGGTTTCCATCCTTGAGCCCGGGTGCGAAGCCTTGCTCAAGTTGGTAGAACAGTTCTTCTTCATTAGAACCGGATTCAGGAACGACTCACATCACGGCGGGTTCCCATAAGCAAATGTCTTCCCCCCAGAATAAATTGAAGTACTTGCTTTTCGACGTGGAAAGCATCGCCGATGGCGCTATGATTTCGAAAACGCGTTATCCGGGGAGCGGGTATAGCGATGCGCAGGCCATCGCCATGTTTCGACAAGAGTTGCTCGATGAGTCGGGACGCGATTTTATCCCGTTTACGTACCATTTGCCTATCGTTGTTGTCATTGCGAAACTGCGTGAAGACTTCAGCTTGATGGAAATCGTTTCGCTCGATGAGCCGCAGCATCGCCCGGAAATGATCGCTCGAAATTTCTGGTTGGGCTGGGAACGATACGGGTTCCCAACATGGGTCACGTTCAACGGGAGAACGTTCGATCTGCCTCTTATGGAACTTTCCGCGTTCCGATACGGAATCAGTGTCCCAGCGTGGTTCAACCTCCACGACCGCACTTATTCGCAGAACAGAAATCGATACAACTTGGAATCTCATATCGATTTGCACGAAGTTCTCACCAACTACGGTAGCACTTGGTTCCGTGGTGGATTAAATCTGGCAGCCGCTCTGGTCAATAAGCCAGGAAAAATCGACGTCCAAGGAGATATGGTTCTCGATCTATACCGCGCGGGTCGACTTAATGAAATCAGCGAATACTGTCGCTGTGACGTGCTTGATACCTATTTCGTTTTCCTGCGAGTCCAGGTCTTGATGGGACGCATCACCCGAGAACGCGAAGAGGAATTGATCCAAGCAACTCGGTTACTGCTCGAGCAGCAAGCCGATAAACATCTCGGATACGCACGCTATCTCGAGTCTTGGAACGCAATGAAACCGGTCGAACCAATCCCAGCAAGCGATTCTTCATCGACCTGATCCGAGCAACTCTCGCATCTCGTCCGACCAAGGCGTCTCCGACCAATCCAATCGGGACAAAGAATCCCGCGCCTGCTCAAACCGTTCCGCGACGGCTAACGATTCATCCACGAAAAGAATCGCCTCTTTGCCAATTCGAACCAAACCACCACGTATCCCACCCAACCACTCACTGCGCACTGCAATCCCCTCGGACTCAGCGATTGCTAGCAATCGTTCCATGCATTCCAGTGACGATTTGTTCATAGGGAAACAGCAGCAGTTGGTGAAGTAGTCCCGTGATTCGCCTTGATCTTTAGGCGAGCTTTTCCGATACCTCTTTAACGGTTTTCGGGTGCAAGGATCAAGCCAAAAATGGGGCGAGTTCCTCCGATACCATCAAAAACGGGGTGAACCCCCGTAAGTCAGTCCCCCCTTTAAACCGACACCGAGAAATAGACTCCGATGCCTTCGTCCTCCCCAAAGTCTCGCATGCCATCCATCCAAAATGCCGAACGGGAAGCGTGGATTGAACAGTTAGAGCAACGAATGGTCCAGTTGGAGCGATTGGCCAGTATCGGCGAACTAACGAGCACGACGACTCACGAGTTCAACAATTTGCTGATGACCATCTTGAACTACGCGAAGATGGGACTGCGGCATAAAGATGAGGCGACACGAGACAAGGCGTTGACGCGAATCCTCGATGCAGCAAATCGTGGAGCAAAGATCACGAGTACGATCCTTGGATTATCGCGAAACCGCGCTGGGCAGATGGAACCCATCAACTTGGTGACGCTCGTTGACGACTCACTGATGCTTCTCGAACGCGAAATGATGAAGTATCGGATCGATATCGAAAAAGAGTTTACGCCGAGCCCGAATATCTTGGCATCTCCCGGTCAAATCCAGCGCCTGCTTCTCAATTTGATCACTAATGCTAGGCAAGCGATCGGGGAGAACGGAACCATTCGTATTCGAATCGCTCCAGAGGAATCCACACAATCGGTGATGTTAACCATTCGGGATAATGGCAAAGGCATCTCGCCGGATATCCTACCCCGAATCTTTGAGCCTTTCTTCAGCACTAAGGATGGTCCGGATTCGAGCGGCAAAGGTGGCACAGGCCTTGGGCTCTCTGCCTGCAAAGAGATCGTCGAAGAGCACCAGGGACGAATTCGTGTCGACAGCACCGTTGGCAAAGGGACCGCATTCACGATCCGGTTTCCATGGATCGCTACGGCTCCGTCGCCCTCCCAGGGCAATTAGTCCATCCGTATCCATCGATTGGTCGCGACACCGACCATCGGTAGCGTTACCGTAGTGGCCAAGTCATAGTAGCCAATTCGGATTTACTCAATCCAGGCTAGGTCTGCGTCGCAGATGAGATGAGGCCACGAAAACGTTTCGGCGGGGCGGTGTGGTTCAGGCGTTGCCTCAGGCTCGGATCGAGTAGACCAACATGGTTCCATGGCTGAATTGCCAATCGCATCGCATTGACGAAGTCATTCTGTTTCGTCCGCGGAGCTTCCCCTACCTGATCAACGCCTACCTGACGATACTGATGTCGCGTCTTTGCAATTCTCCATAGATCGGACGCAACATGCCGCATCGCTTGATGCCCGGCATTTAAAAAACCATGGGGCCAATGGCTTGGATCGGCCACCATCTGCTTTTCGAAATCGATCGCAGCGATGAAGTAGAGGGACGCGTAGGCTAGAAAATCGCGGTCGCTCGGCAACCCCAGATAACTGCCAGAAATGAGGGTGTCAAACCAATCGATTTCCGCTCGAATATCGTTGGCATAACTCTCCAGCAATCCTGCTCGATCGGAATCGGGCCCTAGCAAAGCCTCCGCAATGCGGGCGATGCCGCTGAGTGAGTGCGCAATTCCAAAGCTATGCAATGGATCGACAAATCCATACGCAACCGGCAGCAAAATCCAGCCGTCCCCAACAGCATTCGATCGGCATCGGCTCATCCGCGAAACCCATTCAAGACGCACACCGCTTGAAGAATCGCAGGGAGCGACCAACTGGGCGCGTTCTAGCATTTTCCCGACTGTCGGAGTTCGCTTAATCAACCAGTCCCACCGTTCTGCACTGGATGCATGTTCGGGAATCGACGTTGTCGCGACATTGGCATCTACGAATCCAACGCTGCATCGATTCCCGAGAAAACGAAGCATCCAAAACCAGCCTCGATCGGAAATGTGATGCTGAGCTGCATCGTCCGCATCGAATATCTCCGGTTCATCTCGAATTGTTTGCTCGTACCATTTGGAAAAACTTTCTACTCCATCAAAATGGCCAAAAATCGCTGACGAGCGGGTCCGCATCCAATCGGAATCGTTGGTGTGCCCACACCAAAGGGCGGTGGCATTCCCATTCCCCGAAGCATCGATGATCCAATTGGTTTCCAAAAGCTCTGTCGAACTCGTCGTTGTCTCAACGCGATCGACGGCACCCGTAGAAGAAGCAGCGTGAGAGTTGGCGGCGTGATTGGTCCTCACGGTAACGAGCCATCGCTTAGTCCCGGGATCCCAGTTCGCTTGTTCGATCGACGACTGTTCGATCAATCTCGCTCCAGAATTGGACGCACTTCGAGCGAGAAAATCATCGACATCCGACCTGTACCATTGGGTATCGCTCCAAGCATCCGATGCGCTTGCAGCAACCAGCATTGAGTGCGAGTGATCAGGGGTATCCTCATAGGGTTGGTTGGGAGAATGTCCGAAATAACTGAAGCCTCGCTTGAGTCCGCATCGAATCTCTGGATAAACGGCTTGCCAGGTCCCAAACGCCGCGAGAGGGGCGAGTTCCGGTAGATTCCACCGATGCGCGAGGTAGTCCAGAAGAAAATCGGCGGTCGGTGTGGATGACTCTCCGATTGCGAACCGCGGGTGACGCCCTCGATCGATCACAACCACATCGCGGCCGGCTCGGCTGAGCACCCATGCCAAAATTGAACCTGCGAATCCGGACCCAACCACCAATGCGAACACTCGCTGAGCCATAACGATACGTCTCCGACGTTTCTTCAGTTTACCTCAATCGTTCTATCTCAACTGGAACAAACGGCGAATGGCGCTGACCAACGACTCGCGTTGCTCTTCGTGCGGCGCTTCGCGAATCGACTGCAATGGCGAGTGAAGCAATTTGTTGATCACCCTTTCCATTGTCTGCGCGATCTCTTGCTGCATCTCCGGAGTGGCTTGCTGCATCGCTTGTTTGCTGAGCAATCGTTGCATTTCAGCATCCCGAATCATACTCGCCTGGTCTCTCAGAGCGCGAATGGTATCCCCAGAGGATCGCAAGCTCCAATCCGCAAGCAAACGCTGAACTTCTTCGTCGATAATTCGCTTCGCTTTCGGAAGCTGTTGCCGACGGAACATCTCATTCCGCTGGCAAACTGATTGCAAATCATCCACCGTATAGAGGTAGACGCTCGGCAATCGAGCAACACTCGCTTCGAAGTCGCGAGGGACCGCTAAATCTAAGATTAGCAGATTCCCCTTGCGCCGATGGCTGAGCACGTTCTTCATCTGCAACTCGGTGACCACAGGTTCTGTCGCTCCCGTGGTACTCACGACGAGATCAGCGCCTATCAGCAACGATTCGAGTCGATCCCACGGTTGCGCACGCACCGAAAAGCGGTTGGCCACAGTCGAAGCCCGCTCCATGGAACGATTGATCACATCGATATTGGAAGCACCTGCGTCGATCAAATACTGGAGGGTCTCGACTCCCATCTCGCCACTCCCTATTACGACAATTCGCTTATCCTCGAATCGCTCGAAAAATTCAGAGGCGATCTCGCTTACAGCCACGCTCGGAACACTGATTCGTCGTCGATGAATCTCGGTCTCGTTTGTCACGCGTTTGGCAACCATATTTGCATGCTGAAAAAGGGCATGCATAGTCGGACCGGCGAATCCCCCTTTCCGGGAACGCTCGTACGCATCACTGACCTGCGCGGCGATTTGCGACTCGCCAACAACTAACGAATCGATACTACTAACCACGCTGAATAGATGCTCCGCGGCATGCTTGTCTTCACGCGATTGAAAATGGGGCCGAAAGACGCGGGAATCGATTTGATGAAAGTCAGCCAGGTATTCAACCAATTCGTCGCATGGAGGTAGACTCGTGCCTTCCTCATGCCCAACGTACAACTCCACCCTATTGCACGTATTAAGAAGGACCGATTCGCAATCGGGGAACTTATCCCGCAATCCCACTAAGGCGGGTTCGAGTTGCTCCGCTCCGAAAGCAACCTGCTCCCGTATCTCCAACGGCGTGCCGTGGTGGCTGCAGCCAATCATCCGCAGTTTCATGCAAGCCCCCTTGGTACGGTCCCAGCTTGGGCACAAACCGACGAAGCGACGTATTGCATCGGGTAGCGAATCTCCACCTGTTTGCCTTCAACGGCTGGGGTTGCAGGCGTTTGCTCACCCGCTCCGTGAGGTGCTGTGACCACCATCGCAAGTGCGATCACCACGATGATGAACGACAGGATACTCATCATCGCAGTCCATTCACCTCGCCCGCGATTTGCCGAAACCCACTGGGCAATTGCTGCAATGCACAGCCAAACAAATAGACCGCCGGTGAAAATAATCCCTCGGTCCGTCCATGCGACTTGACCGTCCCGAGTCAAATTCATGATCGCACCGCTGACCACTCCAAAGCCAATCGCCGCAGCGCTACCGAGTATGCAATTCCGCCCCGTCGATTGGAGATACTCAAGCGACGGAAGGCGAATGGAGTTCCCGCCGGCAACGCGTTGCTTCAACCGTCGAGCTTGCACCAAATACATCGCTGCCACAGCAAATCCGATGGCCACAAGCACAGTACCGATAAGCATCGCCGCCGAATGCACCAATCTCCAAAACGATACGGTGCTGGCAACGCCAGTGATTGGCGAAGCAACGGGAACTGCAATCGCTAATCCCAGCAGAAGCAGAATCAAGGGGAGAACAAACAACCCTATCTGCTTGTCGCTTCGTCGCCACATCATGAACGCAAACGATAGCGATATACCCCAAGCGAGCAAAATAACCCAGTCGTGCCACGTCGCGAACGGCTTGAACCCATCACCCGATGCGGTTGAGGTTTGGACTCGATCCAACAAGTAGAGCGTGTGGGTGATCAGCGAAACAGCGAAAAGCCCAAGCGTAACGCGAGTCGCCCAGCGAGTGGAATGTTCACCTCGCGACGCGAAGCGAACCCACTCTGAAATCAATACCAATAAGTACCCAATTAAGAAACACGTTGCGTTTGGCATGCAAGCGTCACCTCGGTCTTGTGTTTCTAACGTTCTTCAACAAAAAACCCCGTGCGAGAGACCACACGGGGGTTCACAATCGATAAGCCAAAGTGTTGGTCAGCGAGACAACCGCTCCTTCACGCAAAACCAACCTGTGGAGTTCTCCGGTTGACAATAATCCACGGATCGAAATGGGGTTAGGCAGGACGATCAATCCCAATCTTCGTCTTCGTCTTCATCTTCTTCGTCGTCATCATCCCAATCATCTTCCTCGTCGTCCCACTCTTCCTCTTCTTCCTCCTCCTCTTCCTCCTCTTCCTCCTCTTCGTCGTCGTCCTCGTCGACTTCTTCCCATTCGTCGTCTAGTTCTTCGTCGTCAAACTCTTCTTCCTCTTCGTCGTCAAACTCCTCTTCCTCTTCGTCGTCGAACTCCTCTTCCTCCTCATCGAACTCTTCATCTTCTTCGTCGTCGTACTCTTCTTCGTCCACATCGTCTTCATCCGACATGAACATAGGAGCAACGGCGGGCTCCATCGACGAGGAGGAACTCGACCAATTACCCGACGCATTACCCGCGATCTCACTCAACGCATAGGCAGCGAACGTCATCTTCACGGTGGACACCTTGCTTCTTTCGAGACAATTCCTGGAGACGAAAAACCGATTTGTAACCTGTTACCGACACTACTGTTCTAACGATTTCGGCGCGATGTGCTAGCGGTCAACTCAAGGTTCACGAAAACCTAAGTTTTTTCCGAACTTCCAAACGGGCTTTGGGCACCGGACGCTGGGTCGCTTCGTCGATTGGCAATTTCGGCTTCCGCGGCCCGAATCTTTTGGACTCGTGGGAGATTGTCGAGCGATTGAAGCCCAAATTGTTGCAAGAATTGACGGGTTGTCTCATAAAGATAGGGCCGGCCCAATTCTTCGTGACGACCCGCAATTCTTACCAGCTCTCGTTGCATCAGTTGCCGCAGCACCTCATCCGAGTTTACGCCACGAATCGCCTCGATTTCTGCCCGGACAATCGGTTGCCGGTAAGCGATTATCGCCAGCGTTTCTAGCATTCCATGACTCAAAACTTGCTCTTGCGGAACCAGATCCAATCGCCGCAGCCAAGACGCAAACTGAGGCCGAGTAAGGAGTTGCAATCCGCCGGCGACTTCTTCGACCCGGTATGCTCGACCGCACGCGTCATACTTTGCATTGAGCAACTCGATCATCGAACGCGCGGCGGTGGGGTCGGGAAGCCCCGCTAACGCAGCAATTTTCCTTGCAGAGATTGGTTCGCGAGATAGAAAAAGGACGGCTTCTACCTCCCGAGTCTGCGACTCGGAGTAGGTCGCGTTTTTCTTCGATGGGGCCATTGGAAAACTCCACAGGGTCCGGCAAACGGCTTCCACCGCGACAAGTCGAGCGGAAGGCGGGATTGCTTCATCATGCCCATCGCGGGTCCGCGTGCAAGTCCCTGTTTGTCGCCGAGCGTTCAGAGAAGGCCGCCTCCAATCGCAAGGAAATGTTAAACTCTGGGCTAGTGCCGCAGAAAAATTGGAGCTGTGGACCGTTTGCCACCCGTTGCCTCCGCCGTTCAATGGCATCATGAATCAGCATAAAAAGAAATCCGGAAACCCGTATCTAATCCCGATACTATTGTTTCTGCTGCTGGTATTTTTCGGTGGACTCATGTTTTTATTCTCGACGGCCTTGATTCAAGGAACCGAGTTCAGCCCGAACAATTTTCAAACTCGGACATTTTCTTACAGTCGAGTTCCTGGGACGAAAATCGTCCTTACCAAAACGGCCTTGGGACCCGCGGTTTCCATCACGAATACCGATGTCCTCAAGCACCTCAAGACGATATCCGGAGCACCGGTTTGGCACGTCAGCAGCATTTACAGTCGTTCCGAAACCCATCCATCGAACACCCTTGTTGAGGCACTCCAGCAAACCAATGCCGACAGAGCCGACTTTTGGGGAGCGTGGTCCAACGCCAACCCGAGTCTTGCCGCGGTTCTCTGGCCGTTTGTACAGCAACTCGCTCTCCAGGAGTTCTACTTTCCTATTCCGGACATCCTAGAGGCTGCTGCAGAGAGTAAAAATCCAAACGATTTCGAGGAAAAGCTCTTTGAAATCACCGTCCAAGCTTCTACCTCCCGATGCCTGGATTGGAAGAAAACCGGTGACGAAACCGCGATCAACGCACTCTTAACGTGGCTCGACCAGCTTCCGGTGGTGTCCCAACAACAAACGACCATCGAGCGAATTGGATCGCTCCGGTCCCGTCTGAGATCGACGCTAACGCCCCCATAAGCCTCTACCCAATCACAGCATGCGGCTCCGATTTCTCCTTACTTTGCTGCTTGCTCTTTGGGCACGGATCCCCAAGAATTACGTGATTACCTGGGATGTCTGCCCCCAATCGTTCGTTGCGAACTCTGAGTGCGAATGGCTAACTCACCCATTAAGGATCCAATGCGAGAACTCGATCGAGGCCTCCTCGAACGGGGCCGACTCGCATTGGCAACCTTGCAATACCAAGAACAAGCGGCCAGGTACCGCGCCGCCTACGCAACGTTGCTCGAAGCAATCTCAGAAGCCGAACAAGGAAACGATTCGAGGCTACGGCAGTGGTTGGACCAACGTATCGCTCCTAGTACGACACCAAGCACGACACCAATCAACTCTTCCCTGCTCGAGCCCTCAACGCTAGATTCGCAAGGAAACGTCAGCAATTTGATGGTTTCAACACCCGTCGAGTTGGCCTCCAGGCAGTCGGGATACGCCGAAACACCGTCCCTTCGAGCAGGCTTGTTCGGCACGGTCGAGGCCGCTGCTGGGTGCTGTTGGAAAACCTCAATCACATCGAGCCCATGGGCGGTGATGGAACTCGCAGCAAAAGAAAGGCTTCTCCACGGGACGCCTCCCGGTGCCAGTAGCCCTGACTCCAAATCAGATCGCGCATCGGATTCTGGACATCGGCCTAGCAAGACGCTCCATCGAGAGAGCCTTGCAAAGCCTGATCCGAAAACAAAGCGTCGCCGAATCGCATCACCAGATATCTGGGTCAGCATCTCGGTTCATGGTTTCTTACTGGTTCTGTTCAGCTTTTGGGTCATCGCGGTGGCACGCCCCAGCGCCGTGTTGTCCATCTCTGCGTCCAGCGTTGAAACCGACGAAGTTATCCTTGAAACGCCCCTGGAATCCCCGACGAGCCTCGATGCGATGGAGTCCTTTTCGATCCCAACGCCGGAATGGACCGCCCCCTCCGAAATTGTTCAAAACCCTCAAGTCGCATCGTCACTCGAAAACTTGGCGGTCGGCCCACCCCCGATGACCTCTGAGACCTTGGCCAGTTCCATGTTTGGGCAATCTCAATCCGCCATGGCGACAGGAACAAAACTTTTGGAAGGAGCGGAGTTCTTCGGCTCCAAAGCAGTTGGAAACACATTCGTCTATGTCGTCGATAGCTCCCCCAGCATGCGACGCGACGGGGCTTTCGAAGCGGCCAAGGCTCAAATCATTCGTTCCCTCAGTTCCATGAAGCCCAAGCAACGGTTCCACATTTGTTTTTTTGGTGGTGAACTCGAATCGATAACTTTTCGGGGCCAGGCGGCCGAAACTCGCCCGATTCCGGCAAATCCAGAAAATCTTAGCAAAACGATGGAATGGCTTGGGCAAATTAGGATTCAAAAGGACGGACGCCCTCCTATCGATGCACTCCAGGCCGCAATCGCAATGCAACCCGATGGCATTTTCCTACTTTTCGACGGTGACACCAAAGTTGACGACTGGACGGCAAAGGTCCGCGAGATGAATCGATCGAAAGACTTTCTTTCCGACGGCGGCCCCAAGGTGCCTATTCATGTCCTCCATTTTTTTCGAGACGAGTTTGAAAAAAGCATGCGAACGCTCGCTTCAGAAAACGAGGGGACCTACCGCTTCATCCCGCGTCCCCAGAAGTCACCCTTCCAGAAACCTACTCCGTAACCTCCAATGAACCACCTCATGCAAGTTACGGCGAAGAAGCAGGTTACTGCGAACACTGGGTTGAAAGAATCCGCGATGAAAGAATCCGCGGCGAAAGAATCATCAAACGGTTCCCAATCGAGTTCCACGGCCGAGTCATCCCTACGCCATGGTCTATCTAGGAAAAGTGTTCAATCGATATCTGCCTTCACGGCGAGCCTCTGCGTTCACTTGGCAATTCTCGTCTCAATGTCCCTGATGATGCTGGTTGGGTCGGGAGGCAAGCTGTCGAACTTCTCCTTGAGCTTGTCCGACAGCGGAGATTCGGTTTCCGAGGAACTGGCCCAATTTGAAATCGCATCGAAAGCGGCCGCATCCGACGCTGGATCTCCCCCGCCTTCCACTCCATCGACGGAAGCATTGGAGATTGCTAATCCAAAGTCGCTCGTAACTGTCGCATCCGTGAATGCCTCAAACAACCTTCCTTCCAATTTGCAAAGTAGTGCGTTTGCTGAAGCGGCTGAAGCGATCTTCGCGGATGGAGCGGCGAGTGGTGACGGAATCGACGACGGTGCGTCCCAAGGACGCGGCAAAGTGGATTACGCAAAACCTGGTGCGTCCTTCTTTGGCACCTATGCAGCCGGGCATAGGTTTGTCTTCGTCATCGACAGTTCGAAATCCATGCTTCAAGGAACACGCTGGCCCACGCTGAGACGGGAACTGATTCGCGCGATTCAGAGCCTGTCTCCCGACCAAGAGTTCTTCGTCATCAGCTTCGATTCGCAAGCCCATCCTATGTTCGGGAAACTTCCGCCAACCGGCAAATTCCTTCAGCCAACCAAGGACAACATCTACCGACTGAATCAGTGGGTCGGTTCCATCAATCACGGTAGCAATACGCTGCCCGCCTCATCGATCGGAATTGCGATGCAACTGAAACCAGACGCAATCTTCTTGCTGTCAGACGGTGAGATCCGTGACAACACTCTGAGTGAGCTTCAGATTTACAATCACGAAATTGACGACCAAGGAGAGAATCGGACCCTGATTCCTATCCATACGGTACTTCTTCATAGCAATGTTGGATTTATGACTCTCAAGCTAATCGCCGACGAGAATGATGGCGTTTTTACTCCGGTGACGATGACGACGCTGCCTTAGTGATGCCAGCCAAGTGCGCATCGACGCACTCCGGCATCTTTTGCAAGTGGTATCCCCCCTCGAGCAAGGACACCAAGCGTCCGCCGCAATAGTCATTGGCCAATTGCGCGATCCACTGGCCCGCTTCTTCGTAGTGCTCCGACTCCAACGTCAGCCCACCCACAGGATCCGCGCGATGGGCGTCGAATCCCGCACTGAGAAAGAGAATATCAGGCTTCAATGCCTTTGCGAGTCGCTCTGTCTCGTCCGCTAACATGGCCAAAAAATCTTTAGCAGGAGTCTCTGCGGGTACAGGAATATTGACTGTCGCTCCCAGCCCAGCCCCTGCGCCTCGCTCTTCCCTCGTCCCTGTCCCTGGATAAAACGGAAAGCGATGGATCGAGACAAACCCGACGTTAGGGTCATCCCAAAAGGAGTTCTGCGTACCATTCCCGTGATGCACATCCCAATCCACAATGAGTACGCGTTCAAACCCAAGCGATCGGGCATGTAGAGCCCCGATCGATACATTGTTCAAGACGCAGAAGCCCATGGGCGCGTCTTTGAGCGCATGATGCCCGGGAGGCCTAATCGCACAAAATGCTGTTTTGTCTTGCTTGGCCCACAATCGATCGACGGCGTCGCAAACGGCGCCAGCCCCGACCATTGCGGCATCCCACGATCCCGTAGACACCACCGTATCGGATTCAACACGCCCCGCATTCTCGCGGCTCCACCGATGCAGTTGCTCCAAATACCCGCTGTCGTGATTTCGACGGCATTGCTCAAGACTCGCTGCCATCCAACTGGGTCGAACACATCGATCGTCCCAACCTTTTTCTTTGAGCATCGCATTCACGTTCTGAATGCGAGCCACGCATTCAGGGTGAGTACCCGTATCATGCTTCTCAAACAGATCACTGGAGTATAGGAGCACCGTTCAGCCTCGCTCAACTTGTGAAATCGTTGCAACACGTCAATCAGGATCGATTCTTAAATAACTGCAATCCAGTGGCAGATCGGCGGTAATCGCCATCGAGCGACTTTAAACTCGATGTCCCCAACCAATCTTCAATCACTGCGGCATACACTGCGCGAAAATCGATACCAAACTTGAGGTCACCATCGTCCAAATCGCTCAAGCTGGGATGATCTCCGACTAGCAAATTCGGAAGCTTTGGGCCTGCGAGAAACATCGGCGCCGCTGCGCCGTGGTCTGTTCCGAGACTCGCATTTTCAGCCACTCGTCGACCGAATTCACTGAATGTCATTACCAGCACACGATCCTCGTGCCCTGCTTCTTTCATCCTGTCGGTAAATGCAGCGACCGCTTCGGACCATTGTCGCAACAGCGCTTCGTGTGCAGCAGGTTGATTCGCGTGGGTGTCAAAACCATCCAGAGTTACGTAGTAAATCTGCGTGCTTACACCCGCCAATATCAATCGGGATATCACTTGCAGCTTTTCACTGAGACGGCTGGATGGAAAACCGGTAGGCGCCGCAGTTTGGGCCAACGTCATCTCAAGCCTTTCACTCGCCGCAATCGCTGCGCTGGTGCTCGTTTCCACAAAACCCAACAGTCCCAACTCGGCATCATCTCCTTCGGATGCACCTCGCTCGTCTCCCTTCATCAGTGAGGATGCGACGTCCCCACCAACGTCCGTGGAACCAACTTGCTCCACCTTGGCTTTCAGTCTCATTTGCTCCAGCGATGCAACCGATGGGACTTGGACACCTCGCTCTAAAAATGCCATCGGTAACGACTCGGCCCCGACGTGAACACCGAGCGAATCCGGACGCTCGGACGCTTGATACTCCGAGATCCAGCGACCTATCCATCCCGATGGAGCGCGATCTTTTTTATGCCGGCAGGACTGCCAGATATCCATCGACTCGAAATGGGAACGATTGGGTGAATCGTACCCAACCCCTTGAACGATACTCAAGCGACCATCCGATAGAACCCGATCTAAGGATTTCATGGACGGGTGAAGCCCCAAACCGTCTGCGATTTCAATCACATCGGTTGAGGAAACCCCCAATTTCGGACGGGCTTTACGGTACAACTCGTGTCGATGCGGAATCACGGTATTGAGCCCGTCGTTCCCTCCTGACAATTGAATCACGACCACTACCCGATCGGATCGATAGGGCGAGGACGATTGCGCATGCAATTCAGACGCCAAGGTCCGCATCCACCGGCCTTGGCAGGTCGAATCGATTGCCAAGCCTGCAGCTGCAGAAATAGCTCCCGTTGCGAATGTTCTACGCTTCATTGAACTCCTCATTGCTCCGCCGATTAAAGCTCCACCGAATCAAACTCTTCTAGCAATCAAATCGCAGCTTCACGAAAGCTGAAGTTTTGCGTTCCTGGAAAGGGTGATCAAGGCTGCTCGCCAGTGATTGGTATTGGTGCTCGACGAAATCTGCTCTTTCCATCGAAGCTGTTCATCAGGTTTTAAAGGTACCGCCAAAAGGGAATCGGATAACCACTCCATCCAGCCATCCAACGAGGAAATACGCTGTGATTTCAACCATTCATCCAACGCACCTCCATGGAATCGTGTGTTGCCATCCCCTAAGAGATCAACAACAAAATTGGATCGCCCAATCAAGGTAGAGGAATTGATCCACGCCCGCCCGCCATCCCAGCCTTTGACATTTGGGGGAAAAAACAACGCTTGGCCCAAGGGCTTCAATGCCTTGGCCAAGCGATCGAGATTGGTGGTAGCATCAAGGCCCCGAATCAGGTTCACCGCCAGTTCCACCGGCGACCGAATCTTCTTTCCGACGGGCCATAACGATAGCATCAACTCACTCTCCAAAATCTGGCGCACCACCGACTCCGTTTTATATCCCGACTCGATGAATCGATTCACCAAAGGCTGTAGCAGTGACCTGGAAGGCCGGGGCTCATCGCAGACTAAAAAGCGGAACAGCTTTTCTACGACAAAAAACGGCATCTCCGCATGCCTAAGTACGACGTCGATCGCTGCTTCGCCCGACTCGATGTCCTTGGTGCCGAGCAACGACTTCATACCGGAGTCATGCTGGTAAGGATTGAATCGGAACATCTTTCGACGGACCTCCCAGCCTGTAAAGCAACGGGCCAACTCCTGGACGTCATGTTCGGAGTAATTCCCTTCCCCCAAGCAAAATAGCTCCATGAGTTCGCGAGCATAATTTTCATTGGGGTGCGCTTTCCGATTGCTCTCGCTATCGAGGTAAATCAGCATCGCGGCATCTTTAGAGATAGCGTGGACCAATTCTCGAAAGTCCCCCAACGCATGGGTTCGAAACAATTGATTCTGCGCGTACATCAACTCCGAATCGGTGACTTTATCGGCGCCAGTCGCGAAATGACCATGCCAAAACAGCGTCATTTTCTCAACCAAAGGGCTCGGTGAATGCAGCATCCGATGCAACCACCACGCGCCCAACCGTTCCGCATCCCCACCGGCGCGAACCGACGACGCGATTTGGCTTGACTCCCGTTCGAACTCATCGTTCCTCTTGCCCACGAAATCCCCGAGCATCCGATCGACGACTTGGCTCGGCGAATGCTTGAGTGCGTACTCTAAATCTTCGGGACTCGCTCCAAAGCCTCCCCGGCGGAACAAGAGCCGTGCCCGTTCACCATTCCACGGACTCTCTGGAGACGGTTGCCATGCCTGCCAAGCGATCTCAGGATCGATTTCGGAAAGCTTATGTGAAACACGGGCATGCGTGTCATCGATTCGTTTTTCGCTCATCGTACTTTGACCAATTCAATCGCAGGTCATTGATGTCACTTGGACTCGATCATTGCGTCGACTCGCAATGATAGGGATGCTTTGTTTTGAAAGGACATTTCCACGGTACCACTTCTGAACAAACTCAGGATCCCCAGCAGCGTTTCGATCTCACGCTTGGCCTCCGCGCGACTATGGCCTTTTTCAAGCATGTTCTGAGCGATCATCGCATTCTCGTTGGATTCGAGAACAGCTCTCAATGCCGTAGCATCCAGGCGTAACAACGTATGTACATCAGGGGGGCTTCCCTTTGCCTGCGAGGGTGAGAGAGATTCATCGAGCAGCTCGCGGGCCAGCGTGACGGAGCTCGCAAGGATCACTTGATCACCGAGGAATGCGAGGGTTGGACTAAAGTTGAACTGAATCGGGAGTCCATTCTCATAAGGCCGATCCGCATCGCGGACGTATTCGGCGAAATAGACTGGGTTATCACCCACGCGATCCATGCTTAATTCAAGCTGAGGCTGGGCTTCTTGCGCACCGGTAATGTTCAAGAACCCCACAAAGCTTTGGAAAATCCTCTTCAATTCGCGACGCATGACTTCTGGTTTTTTTAATTTTGCCACAAAGGCGAACGCGGGGAGTTGAACTGTTGGATGAAGCCCACCTTCGGGAAAAGATTGCTGCTTCGCGATCAATTGAAGCTCCGGCTCAATGGCCCCAAGAATATCGGTGCCGAAATCCTTGCCGGAGAACAACGTGGTCAGTGTATTGTCGGCTTGAGCAAGTTGATCATTCACATTTTGGTTGAACAGATCGCCAGCACGCAGCCACATCTCCGAGAGATTTCGGTACGTCCCGAGCGTTGCGATGCTGTCGACGATCTTCGGGGCTGCGGGTGCTCGCCCGGATACCGATGGACCGACATAGTACTCGCGAGATTCGGCGAACCAAGGCTCCTCCGACGGCGCATTCACTTCGATCGAAATACCCGATGCGTCCATGTCGAGGCTGCCCGCAACCACCGGTGCGTTCCGTAGAACGGAAAGCACTCCACCGAGAATCAATTCGGCCCCGAAATCCTTAGCCTGCTCGCTGAACAAATCATTTTGACCGATGACCGAACGCACCGTCGCCAAATCGACTTCAAAGTTCACCAAACGGCTCGCAGTCGCGGTACCTCGATCTTGATTTGTGCCCGAGGCGCCACGCACCCAAGTCGTATCCGTAATTGCAGTCCAACGAGCCTGCCTCAGTGTAGGCAATCCGGGGTCAACGGTACGATCAATAACCGCCTTTGCTAATTCACCTTGATTGGTGAACATGAGCCACGGCCCGATGGCAGCAAAGATGCCGTTTTGTAGTTTGTACCCTTCGATCCCTCGATACTGAGCCGACTCGATCGGTTCAGGCTGGTTTTTCGATTTCGCATCCTTACGGACATAGTCGAGTGCTTTCTCAAGATACTTAGAGAGCCACTCCTCTCCCTTCGTTTTCGTCAATACCACGAGGCCTTTCGTCTCACGATCGATCGCGACGTAGACGCCACCTTCGGTGAGGTCTTTCAAAAGCCGGTCCAGCTTGTACCCGATCGCGAACTCGGCGACGGTGATCCCCCCTCGTACTTTCATGACTTCGGGGGAACGCCAGATCTTTTTGAAAGCTTCGGTTTCGACCAACCATTCTCGCAGTGGGTGTTCCATCCACTCGGAAACGGGAGCTATTTGGGCGTAGAGAACTGTCGAGTTCGGCAACCAATCTCGCGGATTTTCCGATTCAACATGGTTAGCAACTTCCACCGACGGCGATGGGGTTTCCTGCGGCCAAGCTCGAGTTGTAGGAAGTAGGCAGCTAACGCCAAGACTCAACACGCGGCAAAAAAACACTAGGCCCCGTTGGTACAGCACCATACGGACGACTCCCGTCAAAAGAACGATCGAAGCGAGGACTAGTTCGCGACGGAGTCAGCAGGCTTGTTGATCAACCGAACCAGCGTCTGTCTCAATTCACGAACCTTAAGCGGCATCGGCAACAGCACATGCTTGCTCGAGGTGCTCGCACCCCGGATGACGTGCTGCTGCTTTGGATCCACCAGCATGATAACAGGTATATGCTTGGTATGCTCCTTTTCCGCAAGGAAATTAAAGGCGTCGAGAGCCTCATGCCCTAAATCGACAGCGCATAGGATAACGCAATCGATCGCGGTCGCTTCATCGGGAGAAAACTTTGCGGTTGCCCGCTCGGGATCACCAAAAACCAAAACTCGGTATCCCCGCTTCTTTAACTTTTCACGCAACAAATCCTGCAATTCGGCTTTGCTCTCGACGACCATTACCGTCTTGCCCATCCCCTCCTTGATTTCTTCCGCATCGTAGGTTTCCATCGAGGCCCCTCGTCCAGCTCCCTCAACACGGTTTTCGTCCGGATTTTGAAGTTGCTTCATGGCTTTTTCGATATCGATCAACATCTGGCTTGGGGATTGATACCGTTTGTCCGGGGCGAACTCCATCGCCTTGGAACAGATCAGCAAGAGACTTTCCGGCATTCCCGGTGCGACTTCACCAAGGGGTGGGATGTCGATAAAACGAGTGACATTCAATCGCATCAAGCGGTCTCGGGTTTCCGTCAACGGGGTCTTGCCAGAGAGGATGTTGTAGAACATGCAACCGACGAAATAGATATCGCTGCGAGGATCCCCTTTTCGCACGGCTGTTCCCCGTTCGAGAGCCGCATAATCGATCGCTCGCGCGCTCGGGCAATCCGCGATCGCTTCCGGAGACGAAGTATCCGCAAGCGCTGCCAAACCAAAGTCCACCAGCTTGCAGCGGCCGCTCGAATGAACCAATACGTTGGACAGTTTCAAGTCCCGGTGCGTGATCCCTTTCTGGAACGCGAAATCCAACCCCGAGACAATGTCATGCAATATCTTCAATCCTTCCTGCGGATCGAATTTGCCGCGAATCTTGAGGATCTCGCGGAGCGTTTCTCCTTCGACAAACTCCATCACCAAATAGGGAGCTCGAGGATCGTTGACGATTTCATAGATCGTCACGATGTTGGGATGGCGTAACTCGAGCCCCATGCGGCCTTCGCGCAGGAACTGCTCGATCTGGGCCACTTGGTCCCGGTGCCGCCGCCGCAACACTTTAATGGCCACGACTTTTCCCGAATCGCGGTGAACCGCGCGAAAAACGCGAGCGAAGGTACCGGCACCGATCATGTACAGGACTTTGTAAGGTCCGTAGTAATAACCAAGTCTCTCACCAGTCAACATCCGATCCAACTGGAAATTGGTAAGGATGCCCTTCCGTAGCAAAAGCCCCTTCGCATCCTCCAGGGATATCTGATTGGTGCGCAGATCCGCCCACAAGCGATCGATTTGAGCGGGCGTCGCCAGCTCCAAATCGATGCAGCGCTGCATTAACGATTGTGGCGTGAACTCCATGGTGGCTATCAGCGTGGTGGGTGTGTGGGTTCGGTGGCCTCCCGCTCAGTTGTATGGGCAAGAGGTGCGATTTGCGGGAATCAGCGAGTGTAAATCCAGGCCAGTAAGCCTACCCTCGTAAACCTTCTCTATGGTGATCGAGAATGCTCGCAACCTCAAGGTATCGTAAGGGAAACCTTGAAAAGAGTCTGCCAAAAACAGGCTTGAATCAAACCAAAAGAGCCGGCTCAGGCGGAGGTTCCGAGCCGGCTCTTTGGTGCAATTCAACTGGAAAGTGCGACGTTCTTTGGATGCTCTCGCCACGATTTTTGATCGCGTCAAGGACAAGTTCGAGGGGGGAACTCGGGCTTCAGAGCTGGCGAACTCGTGAAACCTTAATGCAATTCGGAACGTCTTGGCACGGTGCGAGCCCAAGTGGAAAGGGCTCGTTTTCCCAGTCTACTGAGATTTGTCTGCAGGAATTATTGGTCGTTGTCGTTCGACGGGTTTCCTTCGTCGCCTTCAGCTCCTTCACCCATCAAATCGATGATTTGCTTCTGAAAAGAATCTCGTTCGCGTCGGGTAGCTTCCAAGTCGAAGACCAAGTACTTCATGTCCAAACGGAGTTGGCCGATCGATTCTTGAACCAATTGAAGGATCTTGCGGCGACGATTGGTGCTCTCCACCACACGTTGGAACACTGGCTGAACCAAGAGGCGTTGATCGACGGGAAGTGTATCGATCACCTTTTGGAGATCTACCAACTCGCTTGGAAGGTCATTGACAAGGTTGTCGGTCGATTGTGCGGCTTGGCTCATGTTGTCTCCTGGGCTCAATTGCGAAGGACTGTGCGGGTTAGGACT
Organism: uncultured Pirellula sp.; assembly: GCA_903892355.1. Lineage (GTDB taxonomy): Bacteria > Planctomycetota > Planctomycetia > Pirellulales > Pirellulaceae > JBKCUI01. The sequence continues at coordinate 43,692 of CAITIE010000150.1, forward strand.
TGCCTCGAACTGAAATTAAAGAATTGCAGTTTCGGTGCCGAAGCACACCCGTGATGTCCTAACATGCTTGGTAAATCTATGCCAGTCAAGGACTTAGGAAAATCGGCACGATTGACAGCTTTTTTCTAGCCGTCACAGCTTGTTGCCAGAACGCAACGCGAACCGACCTGGAAACGAGTCGCAAGTCTTGATACAAGAAAGACTTGCGTCACCTTTTGCAAGGATGCGAGGGATGTTGCTTCATCTCCACATACTTTTTCATTTTTGTTGCACAAACTCGACACGTTGTCCACTTGGTACGACTGCAGAAGAGTTTCCGCTCGTGCACGTCCCTAGGGAAGACTCCAACGGGGAGCGGAAACGCCCCGCGGTAGCAGGTTTGCGCGACCTCTGGAAAACCGTTCTATGTGCGATCTTCCTTCAGGTCGCCCTCCTTTCGGCTACTTGCCAATCCCAGCACATCGACGCGTTCGACGGCGGAGAACCCCGTTTTCGATTGTGGAAGGATGACGCCCAAGCGGTTTTTGGGAAACCGCAGCGAGGCGAGCCTGGCGTGGAAACCGTTGAATTGGCTCATGGAAACGGTTCGTTTGTTTACCTCGTTTACCCGATCGAACCATGCGCGATTATTCCGGAACTCAACGCAACCATTCGGATCCGCAGCGCGCAAAGCGGCATGCGGATTGGCTTCAGGATCATTTTTCCACACGCTCGGCACCCCGCCACGCACGCTCCGCTAACTGAAGTCATTCTCGGGACCGCGCATGATGGGGCCGGGCGCTGGTCCACCTCGTCCATCTCCAACATCATTCCGATGGTTGAGGATCGGCAACGGTTTTTGAGGCGTCGATTCGGTCCCGAAGTCGATCTTCGCGAACCGTATGTCGATGGCGTCATCCTCAACGTGTTTGGCTTGCCAGGGACCACCAAACTCCAAGTTGACGATTTGGTGGTCGATGGCATGATCGCGCCGGGTGTCATGGCTGAAGCTATCGACGAGGGGGGGAGACTGCGGGCCACCGAGACCCCCACCGCGGAACAACTTCGCACGATTCAAACCGGCGTTCCCCGTTGGATCCAACACCAAGGCGAAAGTTTAGCGTACCTGCAATCGCTCGGCTTCAATGGTGTCCTAACATCCCAGAACATTGATCCCCTTGTCATCGAGCAAGCCTCTGAGACGGGGATGGGACTGATCATGCCTCCGCCAAACTTGGTACCCACAGAAGCTCAAGCCGGCCAGTACAAAAACGTCAATGCATGGCTCTTAGGATTAGCGCTGAATGAATCGCAATTGGACAGCGCGCGGGATCGGGTAGCGTTGATGTCTCGCTACCCTCGCACCATGGCGAGGCCTCTGATCGGAGAAGCGTGGGAAATGTATGGTGCCTATAGCCGCTTGAGCGACTGGATTTCGGTTCCGATCCCACTCGCAACCACCGTTCGATCGAGCCAGGAGTCCTCGCAGATCCTCGCGTCCGACCTAAGGCCTATCGCAGGACGGGGTGCACCACTGACTTCGATCTGGACTCAACTATCAAGCGAATGGGTTGCACAGCGCGCGATGACTTCGCGACTCCTTGGGTATGATCAATGGCAGTTGCCCGACCATGATCGCCTCCAAGCTCGCCTTCAACTCATCCGTAGTATTATGCATGGAGCTCGGGGGTGGATCTATCGCTCCCCAGCCCCCCTAGACGCTGGTGATGAAACCGCGGTCGCGCGAGCTGACTCCTACACGCACCTCAACCGTGAGGTCGAGCTATTGATGCCGTGGATCCAAGCGGGGGAATCGCAATGGCGTTCCATCCAAGTCAACTCGCCCGATCATGCCGCCTCCATTCTTGACACTCCCAACAGCCAATTGGTCTTGATCGTGGCAGCCGGTCCCTCCGATCAAATCTGCAGTCCGGCTCCCACGCCAGAACGGATTTCGATCACACTTCCTGTCTCCGGTCAACCGCGTCAAGTCTATCGAATCACCCATTGCGACTTGCAACGCTGTGCCACCCAAGCGACTCCTGGTGGCATGGTGGTGACGATCGATCGTCCTGGGTTGGTGGAGCAAATTGTCTCCGTGGTCGACAACGGACCGATCACGTATTTGCGAAATACTTTTTCCAGACTGGGGCCAGCCATTGTCGAAGGTCGAATCGACACCGCATCTCAGATCTTGCAAATCGCCCAAATGACTCTAGTCGCGAGGCAACTTCCCGCCACGGATCCCGCGTGGGAGCAAATCCGACAAGCACAATCCGCCCAGCGCGCGGCAGGCAATTTCCTATCCCGCTCCGAATTGGCTCGCGCCTGTGAAGCTGCGGAACTTGCGAGTTTGTCGGCCCAAGGGGTGATTCGTTCTTCGTGGCAAACCGCATCTGGACAGTTCGAAAGCAGCTCCTCAAGCCCGCTCATCGCCTCCCCCCTTTCGCTCCCCCTGCATTGGGAACTCGACCGCGTGCTTCAGGGGAGAACGTGGCAGCGCACGGATCTACCTGGAGTTCCTTTTTCCAACTTGGATAACTGGAATACTGCAGGCTGGCGCAGCGACCACCGCCTTGCAGAACTTGTCGACAGCCAAGTCAAGATAACTCCCGAAGTTGGCCCGGGAGGCTTTCCGACAATGCTTCTTTCGGCATCGAGCCGAACCGGTCAACCGATTCCGAGTGGCTATGCCGGCGCGTCCATGCGCGTAACGAGTCCTCGCATGCGGTTTCCAGCGGGCTCATTGGTCCATATCGAAGGTCTCGTGCAAATATCCTCGCCCGCCGATCAATCCCAAAGCGGTCTGCTCATTTGCGACAACTGCGGTGGTGAATCCTTGGGACAATTGATCTCAAGCTACGATCGATCGGAGAGCACATGGCGCCGAATCAGTTTGTTCCGAATGGTCACCCGCGACGATGGACTGGAACTCTATTTCGAGACGCGAGGCTCCGTTCAAGCTGCCATCACCGATTTGACCATCGAACGAATCATGCCCACCCAAAACCGCGATCTGCCGATCAGCACCAGCACCGCACCAATCGATACTCCTGAATAACCAGCGTTTCCCCGAGAAGCCCCTTATTTGGAGCCGATCCCGGGATGCTTGACTTCGATTGTGTATACCGAGTCTGAGGCGGTGATGAAAAGGGACTTGCGATCCTTACCGCCAAGACAAACATTGGCCGTCCAAGGCTTAGGTACATGGATGGTTTGGATCAACACCCCGGTATCGTTGTAAACGTAGACACCTGCCGATCCCGTCAAATAGACATTGCCTTCCGCATCGATCGTCATTCCATCGGAACCTTGCTTACAGAATACGGTTCGGTCGAGCAAGCTACCATCGGCTGCGATGTTGTAACGGTACGTGCGTTGATCGCGGATATCCGCAACATAGAGAATACGTTTTTTCGAGTCTCCGATAATGCCGTTGGGCTGGACCAACGCGTCGTCGACGCAAACAATATTCGATCCATCGCGATCCACTTTATAAACCGATTGTTTGGCTTGCGGCGGCTTCTGGTGGCTCCACCACGGTCGTTGGTAGTAGGGATCCGTGAAGTACATCGAACCGTTGGCATCGATCCAAACGTCATTGGGGCCATTTAGATTCCTTCCTTCAAAACCTTCAAACAATACCCGGTGCTTTCCATCGCTTGAGATCTCCCACATTTGATTGGCTTCATCCGCACAAGCGATCAACAAACCATTGGGGGCAAAGTACATTCCATTGCTTCTCCCCGCAGGCTTCAGAAAATCAGCAACCTTCCCATCCGTTCCCCACTTCACGATCCGATCGTTGGGCTGATCGGTGAAGAAAACCTCTCCATCCGAATTGACCGTAGGCCCCTCTGTAAACTTGAATCCATCGGCGACCAAGGTTACCTTGGCAGCTTCGTTCAACGTCACCCATGCAGCTTTTTTTTCCTGGGCATACGAGCGATGCTCGCTCCCGAGGTTTGCCAACAAAACAGTTGTTACAATCGCCAGCACGGTGCGCTGAAGCCAAACTCTAGTGATAGCCATTTGCAAATCAATCATCGAAACAATCCATAGAAACGCAGAACTCACCCGATGAGACCAATATACATGCCAGCTCTGAGACTTGGGACACAACCTTCGACGACTCGATGTGAAAAGCCCACCTTCAATGCATCCTTTGCTGTTTCTCGGGCTGCTCAGCGAGCATCGCGAGAAACGTCGCGAAATTGTCTCCCGCTCCGAGCGAGGAATCACAACTGGAAGACCATTGTTCTTGCAATCGTCTCGATAGGAGGCTTCTCACTAGGTACCGGGGCTTCGAGTTCTCGTTGCCATGGGGATTGGCCCGAATTTCGAGGGCCTTCACAAAACGGCATGGTGGCAAATCCTGGACTCCCTATTGCATGGTCCGCCGAACCTGGCCAAGAAAAGAACATCGTTTGGTTCGCCCCCGTCCGAGGGCTGGGATGGTCATCCCCGGTGATCGTGGGTGATCGCATCTTCTTGACCTCAGCATGCGACGATGACTCGGCAGGGAATAACTCCGATAACTCGAAGTCGTTGGCGTTGATATGCATCGATGGCAAGTCCGGAAAAACTCAGTTCGAGAAGACGATTTTTGAGCAGGACGCGAAAGCGCCGAGCATTCACAATAAAAACTCACATGCCAGCCCAACACCGGTCGTGCAGGGCAATAGGTTGTTCCTGCACTTTGGGCACCAAGGCACCGCATGCACCGACCTCGACGGAGCGGTGATCTGGAAAAACCGAGATCATGTTTACTCGCCAGTGCATGGAAATGGAGGTTCCCCCATTCTCGCTGAGGAACTGGTAGTCTTCACTTGCGATGGGGCCGATGCATCGTACACGGTCGCCCTCGACCAAAAAACGGGTCGCGAAGTCTGGAGAACGCCGCGGGGCATCCAATGCGAGCGGCCTTTTTCATTCGCAACTCCACAACTCATCGAAGCGAACGGGAAATCGCAAATCATCTCTCCAGGCTCCGACATCGTGCAGTCGCTCGATCCAGATACGGGGAACGTCCTGTGGTCAGTTCGCTATGAGGGGTTCTCGCTCATTCCTCGTCCACTCTTCCACCAAGGCCTGGTCTACTTGAGTACGGGCTACATGGCCCCAAAACTCCTAGCCATCGATCCGACAGGGACAGGTGACGTTACCGATTCGCATGTGCGATGGACCCTTTCGGGAGGAATCCCAAACACTCCGTCTTTTGCACCGGTCGGAGATCAACTGGTGATGGTGAGCGATGGGGGGATCGCGACGGGCGTTCGCGCGACGGACGGGAAAAAGCTCTGGCAGAAACGCATCGGGGGTAATTACTCCGCATCGCCGACGATCAATGGGAACTTGGTTTTTCTTCAAAGCGAAAATGGCGAAGCGATCGTGTTGAAGATCGATGAGCAACCGGAAGAACTGAGCCGAAATCAACTTCCAGGCCGGGTGTTCGCCTCCTATGCGACTATCGACAACGACTGGGTTATTCGGACGGAAGGTGGTCTCTATCGAATCGGTTCTCGATGATGCCCCCACCGCCAGTCCGATCAAGTCGATGGTTCATTTATACGTCCACCGGACTGCTGGTCTTTCTATGCTTGGCCGTCACCCTCGCCGGGCTAATGCTCTTACGCAAAGCATCTGGACCGTTGCTGGCAGAGATAGCGGGCAGTTCGATGGAACCGACCCTATTGGGGCCGCGAATCGTTATCGATTGCCCCGAATGTAAGTTCTCCAATCGTTGGGCGGTCGATAGCTGGAACCCTCGTTTCGAAGTCCGGTGCATGTGCTGCAACCGAAAACTAGAACCACCAGACCCACCTATCATCGCATCCGGTCAACGTATTGCCTACCGCACACTTCGGTTGAACCGTTCGCCCATCCAACGATTTGATACCGTGATCATCAACACTGCAAACGATCAACCTCGCGAGGTGAAAAGGGTGGTAGGGCTTCCACACGAAGACGTTGCAATCCGTGATGGACAACTATGGGTCAACGACAAACTCACCCCACCGACACCGGATCAGTTCTTGCGACAAGCAGTTCTCATGGGACACTGGTCGTTCGGCAACCAATCCGCCTCGCTCGATCAATTCCTAAAATCGGTACACGCTCCGCTTCAAAACAATCTTCCTATCAATGCTCATGATAGCCATGCATATGTCGTGGCGCATAACTACGGAGTCTCATTTCGACTCGGAGCAATCGATGGCAAGTGGAAATTGAGGCTTCGATGGATCCAATCCGGAGTCGCCTTAGCACCCGAGAGTCGTCGATGTTTTTGCGACTTAGAAATCGCATCCGGCGAATCTACCGAGCTTTGGGTGAACGGAACCTCATTGGCACCGAACCCACACCATCGTGGTTGGAGTTCGCAATGGCTGACAATCCTCTCCATCGGCGGCACCCTACACGTCGGTGATCATTATGCGATGCCTTGGGCTACCATCGGGCGTGTATTCGGAAGTACCAAACTGGAAACCGCGGCTGAAAATGGGGATGAATATTCCGAGGCGGCAACAATCTCGGTGGATCCCAACTCCCCGGAGGTCGTTCCTCTTTTTTCCTTAGAAATCCTGCAGGGCGATCCTGCCATCGATCGTTGCATGGTGTACCGCGGGATCGTCTATCGCGGCTATCGAGACGCCGATACCCAACGCTTCCTACCCGCGGATGGCTTTGTGGTGCTCGGCGATAACGTCTCCATCTCAGAGGATTCGCGAGGCGCTAGGGATGCCTCCACGAGGATCGAGGCTCAGCAAATGCGAGGCATTGTCGTTCCTGAACGGAATGATTTGGATAGCCTTCTTAGGCAAACGGAATCGCTTCCGTCAGGAATCTTTTTAAATGTCGATTAGGATCGCGATCGAATCCTCACAAGCAACTTAGACCACAAGCAACCTAGACTTGGGGTGTTGGTAAATCCGAATCGTTTCGAAGTGGCTCCGCCAAGCAAATGGCATAGCCGTCCAAATCCACAATCTCGAACTCGCATAAGCCGTAAAACATGCGTTCAAGCCTTCGTTGGATGCGTCCTCCTTCGACGATCACCAATTCCGAGAGCTCTTCATAGAGCTTTCGGATCCTTCCTCCTTCAAGCCTAAGATAGATATCCCAACGGTAGGGGGCAGGGATTCTCGAGGCAGGTTTTTCGGCTCGCTGGAGCATCAATTCCGTATCCCCATGGCGAAGAATAGCGAACTGATAAGGCGGCTTGGCAGGAAATGGATCCGCATCGAAAGAGAGCGTATTCCGGTACCACTTCGCACTTGCAGCCACATCGGCCACCTGCAAGACAGGAACGGCCTGGAAAATGCGAGTTGATCCCATAGCACTCCTCCCGCTACTGCATCCGCGGCGAACAATAGGTATCGGTTTCTTTCGAGTTCTGCATACCTATTTCAAAATCGGGTGACTCTCTTCGAAGGCCGTGATCTTAGCTTCGTGCTCGAGCGTCATGCCGATATCATCGAGTCCATGGAGCAAGCAGTGCCTGCGAAACGGTTCTACTTCAAACGAAGCCACGAATCCTTTGCCATCCGAGATCGTGCAGTTCTCAAGATCGACAGTTAGTTCGTAACGATTATCGTTTGCGTGGCGTTGAAACAATTCCTCGACTTGCTGTTCGCTAAGCGTGATTGGCAACACACCGTTTTTAAAGCAGTTGTTGTAAAAAATATCGGCGAACGAAGGTGCGATGATCGAACGGATGCCATAATCTTCGATCGCCCAAACGGCGTGCTCGCGGGACGATCCGCTACCAAAGTTCCTGCGTGCGATCAATATCGTAGCGCCGGCGTTCCGGGTCAGATTGAGTTCGAATCCTTGGTTCGCCGCGCCATTCTCATGGAACCGCCAATCGAAGAACAGGTATTGGCCGAACCCAGAGCGCTCGATCCGCTTTAGGAATTGCTTGGGGATGATTTGATCGGTGTCTACGTTAGCCCGATCCATTGCGGCGACAGTACCGGTGAGTTTAGTGAATGGTTTCATGGACTTTTAGAATTGGTTTTCGCAATTTCTCGTTATGCAGGATGTTGGTTTTGGCTTGGTTCAAGAAGACTCGCTCGGACGCTCTATGTTTAAGCTCGATGCTGAAGCTGGTTCGTCCCGTTTAAGCGCGGTAGTCCCACTGCCGGATATCGGTGAATCGACCGGAGATGGCGGCGGCGGCGGCCATCGCGGGGGATACCAAGTGGGTGCGTCCACCTTTGCCTTGGCGGCCTTCGAAGTTTCTATTGGATGTCGACGCGCAACGTTCGCCTGGCTCCAGGCGATCTGGGTTCATGGCCAAACACATACTGCAACCAGCCTCGCGCCAATCGAATCCCGCTTCGCGGAAAATTCGGTCCAAGCCCTCTGACTCTGCTTGCCGTTTGACTTGCCCACTCCCCGGGACCACCATGGCATTGACGGCACCACTTACCCGGTGCCCCTTTACCACCTTTGCCGCAGCTCGTAGGTCTTCGATTCGGGCGTTGGTGCACGAGCCGATGAATACGCGCTGGATAGCAACTTCCGTCAAAGGCACACCGGCCTTGAGCCCCATGTATTCCAAGGCGCTCGCGGTCGATTTCCGCTCCGTCTCATCCGCGAAATCCTCCGGACGAGGAACCGATTGGTTGACCGAGATGACTTGTCCAGGATTCGTTCCCCAAGAGATCTGCGGCTCGATATCTCGGCCTTGATAGAGATCGACACGATCGTACGTAGCTCCAGGATCGGAGGGGAGATTCCGCCAAATTTCGACAGCTCGATCAAAATCTTTCGGAGCAAACGGACGGCCACGAAGATAGTCGAAGGTGGTTTGGTCGGGCGCGATCATGCCAGCTCGAGCCCCCGCTTCGATCGACATGTTGCAAACGGTCATCCGCTCCTCCATGCTCAGTTTGCGGATCACCTCGCCGGTGTACTCCAGAACATACCCCGTTCCTCCGGAAGTAGTCAGTTTGCCGATCAAGTACAAAATCAAATCCTTGGCCGTGACACCAGGCCCTAGTTCTCCATCGATGCGCAATTCATAGGTTTTCGGCGTGTACTGCAAGAGCGTCTGTGTCGCCAACACATGCTCGACTTCGCTCGTTCCAATTCCAAACGCTAATGCACCAAAAGCACCATGTGTCGCGGTGTGGGAGTCACCACAAACGATCGTCATCCCGGGTTGGGTGTACCCAAGTTCCGGTCCGATGATGTGAACAATTCCTTGATGGGTATCATTCAAATCGTAAAGTCGAACGCCAAACTCCTTGCAGTTCTGCCGAAGAGTATCGACTTGCTGCCGAGCGATGGGGTCGGCAATCGGGAGGGACCGATCCGTGGTTGGCACATTGTGGTCAGGTGTCGCGATCGTCTTCTCAGGTCTTCGCACCCGGCGTCCCGCCAAACGCAGTCCCTCGAACGCTTGAGCACTGGTTACCTCGTGTACCAAATGCAAATCGATGTACAGAATCGCTTGTTTGCCAGATTCGTGGTGAACCACATGGTTGTCCCAGATTTTCTGGAACATTGTCCGGGGCTTGGCCGGTGCAGTTGTCATTTTTTCAGTCGCAGTGTTAGGGATTCAGCAGTGTTAGGGATTCAACAGTGTTAGGGATTCAACGGCGAGGGTTTTGCAGGGAGGGTTTTACAGGGAGGCTTTTACAGGGAGGCTTTTCCAGGGAGGCTTTTCCAGGGAGGCTCCCGAAAAATTCTGGCGATCGATAATTCCTGGTTGGCCAGGTAGGCCATTGCAGTCGGAGGTGTTGGTTTCCGAAAAAGGCCCAGTACGAACAAAGCCAGTTCGATTCCAGGTTCTTTTTCGACGTTCTTCCAACCGTTTCAGCCTTCCAACCGATTCAGCCGGTGTACCGTGTGCCGAGCTCCATGGGTGGATCGGTGGTCGCCAAGCTTTTCCTTGATCCTCGCACCGGAACCAGAATTAGAACATGAATTCTCAGGTTGCGTAATCCTTCTGAGTCGTATGTCCGCTAGTTACCGCCGCGGTTTGGAGTGTATATTACTGCCGTTACTATTTCCGCGTGGACTACCCCACGCACACCACCCGGCCGAATTAAAGGAATTGATGCTGCTATGCCTGACTCCGATGCACTCCAGAACCGAGGTCGATCCCTGGAAAATGCATTCTTCTCCAATTTGGATTCCAAGCTCATCGATGGGCTCAAGCAAAAGCTAGGTGAAGAAAGTGCGATCTCGAAGATCCGAGAGGCAACTGGCATCCACGACACCAAAGTGTTGGAGTCCCTTTTGAAGCTCGGGGTTACGCCAGCATCCTTGGCGGCGATGCGTGTTTTCCCATTGATCGCAGTAGCATGGGCTGACGGCAAAGCCGACACCGGAGAAATTACGGCGGTCCGAGCAATCGCGTCGAAGTACATCCAACGGGGTTCTGCGGCAGATGAACTCCTCGAGACTTGGCTCACCAAAAAACCAACCGACGAAATGTTCTCCGCGTGGGAAACCTACGCCGATACAATGTTCGGTGCGTTGCAGAGCAGCGAAGGGCAATCCCTCAAGCAAACGCTGATGGCGGAAATTCATGAAATCGCAGAGGCGAGCGGCGGTCTGCTCGGGTGGGGCGCGGTCTCAAAACCCGAACAAGAAGCCTTGGTGCGGATCCGAACCGCACTGCACGTCGAATAGCTCGAGATTGGCTATGATCGAGTCAGGGAACGGACTCGCCCGCTACGAAGTGGTCAGGTCCTGTTCCGGTCGGTTGCCAACTATTCCCTCGTAGCCTCGCACAACTGGTTCCATTGAACAAACCCGAATGGCTACACTCCTTATGGCTGCGCGATGATATGACAACGGATCCCAAAGTCGTCTGGCACCAAGCCTCGGTATCCAGCCAACAGCGCGCCGAAAAACTGGGCCAACGCGGGTGTGTCATTTGGTTCACCGGCTTGAGTGGATCCGGAAAAAGCACCATCGCAAACGCGGTTGATCAACTTCTCGTCGCGCGCGGTGCTCATTCTTACCTACTCGACGGTGACAACATCAGGCACGGCCTGTGCGCTACACCACAAATGTTATCCCCGATTCATGGCGAGGCATTCGCCCATCGCTTTGGGCTCGGATTCTCGTCAGAGGATCGCGAAGAAAACATTCGTCGAGTAGGAGCGGTAACACAATTACTGGCCTCCGCAGGATTGATTTGCTTGACCGCTTTCGTCAGCCCTTACCGCAGGGACCGGGATCGCGTTCGAAATTGGGTCACAAAACAGGATCAAAGCCAAGAATCGACACCCTTCTTCGAAGTCTTTGTAAACACCTCGTTGGAGGTGTGTATGCAACGAGACCCGAAGGGGCTCTACCAGCAGGCATTGGCTGGAAAAATCCCCAACTTCACAGGTATTTCTGATCCCTACGAAGCCCCATTGGCTCCTGAACTCGAATTGCAAGGGGGCACAGCCACTCCGATCGAACTCGCGGAACAAGTATTAAAGATGCTCCAAAAGCACGGGATCGTATCCGGCCCTTGAGTGCCTACCAGTCCGGGTGACCACTTTCCCAACAAAAATGTCTAATCGCAACAACTCTTATCGCGAAAACAGGTGAGCGTATGTCGAATACCAACAACCCTAACGATGCCTTCTCCATGGCGAACAATCCCTACCGAGCGAGCACACCCGGTTACAACGTGGCAGAAACACAGGGTGAAGGTAAGGTCCTACGGCTCGCCAGCGTTGGCAAGCGATTCCTCGGCTGGCTCATCGACACATTGGTACCATTGCTATTTGTGGTTCCAGCGATCATTCCGATGATTATTGCCGTGGTCAATGTAGCTGAGCAGTCCGCAGCAGCAGGAGGCGCCGAGGTCGAGATGGATCCAGCATCCGCCTCCCTCTTGGTGGCGGGATGGGCGATCTTAATCCTGGGCAGCTTGGCTCTTTTTATCCTCCAAGTCGTGCTCCTCGTGACTCGCAGCCAGACGCTTGGTAAGTACTTCGTCAACACTCAGGTCGTCGATTTTGAAACGGGAACGCCAGCGGGCTTCCTCAGTTGCGGAGTCCTCCGAGTTTTCGTCAACGGGCTGATCGCCGGTCTGCCTTGCATCGGCTTGATCTATTTTATCGTCGATAGCTTCTACGTCCTCCGAGAGGACCGTCGCTGCATCCACGACCTGATCGCCAACACCCCGGTCATCGACTTGACCCCATAACCGCTCTCTCGATACCCGTCGACGAAGATTGCGGGTAAGATTACCCGGGTAAGTTTTTCGGGTCGACTCCCTCTCTCCCTCCTTTTTTCAAAATCCTCTCCATGTCGCGTTATGTTGTTCGCTGCGGTATCAATCGCTCGCTGTACGCGATGAATGCACGCGCGGAGCACAAACGCGGGGACATCGTTATCGCCCGAACCAACCGCGGTTTGGAACGGGGGGAAGTCCTGATCGAAATTACGGATGCGAATGCGGCCGCCTCGGCGAATCTCTCCAGTGGCTCGATCCAACGCCTCGCTTCCGAGGAAGATCAAAAGGAGTGCTTGCGGCTCCAAAATGCGATCCCCAAGGACTTTGACGATTGCAAGGCAATCATCGAAGGCATGGGGATGAAGATGGACTTGGTCGATGTCGAACGGATATTCGGTGGCGAGCAGTTGACGCTCTACTACACCGCGGACGATCGCATCGACTTTCGCGAATTGGTGAAGAAACTCGCCGCGAAATACCACACGCGGATTGAGATGCGGCAAGTCGGCGCTCGAGATGAAGCCAAACTCCTCGGGGATTACGGGGATTGCGGCAAGCCTCTTTGCTGCAACACGCATCTCTCCGAAATGCCGCCGGTCTCGATGCGCATGGCAAAACTCCAAAAAGCAACCTTGGACCCGAATAAAATTTCCGGTCGATGCGGGCGATTGAAGTGCTGCCTCCGGTACGAGCACGATCACTACGAGGAGCTCGTCAAGAAGCTCCCCCCCGCGGGAAGCGACATTGTGACGAAAGAAGGACGTGCTAAAGTAATTGCCGTAGAGTTGCTAGCTCATCAACTGCTGGTCTCCACCGAAGACAATCGCCGAATCTTGATTTCCGCCGATGACTGTCTCTCGGTGATCAAACGTGGAGTCGAACCCTGATGAATGAACATGTGATGGCGATGGTCGAATTGCTGAAACAAGACCAACGATACCAGCTCGAAGCGTACCAGTTCGTCCGCGAAAGCCTCGCCTACGCTCAGCGGATCATGAAAATGCCGCCTCAAGCAACCGAAGGTGAAGAAGGCAAAGCCGACCACCATTTAACAGGTCAGCAACTTTGCCAAGCCATTCGCGAATATGCGTTGGAACAATACGGCTACATGGCGAAAACCGTACTCAACAGTTGGGGTATCCACAACACTGGGGATTTCGGCGAGATTGTTTACAACCTAATCCGGATCAAAGAGATGCGGAAAAGCAAATCAGATCGTCGAGAGGACTTCGACGACCAATACGATTTCGATTCCGCATTCATGCCTCGATTTGAGCTCGCCAGTGATGCCAGCTCCGAGTGATCGCGCCCGGTTCATCGCAGCCTCTATCGCCCTCGCGATTTGGGGCTGCTTCATGGTTTGGATCTGTGCGAAAATCCTCACAAGCGGATGATTTCCCAAATGGAACTCAGCTAGCAAGTTCCTGTGAGCCGCCACAAACCGTCGGTTACTTCACAAGCTCCGGCAGGTACTTTACCGGAATCGTTCCACAGTTGAGCACTTGTTCGTGGAACGGACCGAGTTCAAACCCATCGCCGCGAGCTCGCTGTACATTCTGCCGCAATCGGTAAAACGCCGTTCGTCCCACGAAATAGGTCGATAGCTGACACGAACTCTGCTTGGCCCGCTGCACCTTGCCAAACGCTTCCCCCTCGGTTTGGTAACCGCGTCCCACCAACAACTGCATGGCTTGATCGTCGGTCATGTCGGTGCAATGCATCGAATGATCCAGAATCGCATTGAGAACAGCCCTGAGGTAGAACTTGAGCTGGTGCAAACGCAACGCCAAGTCCCCATTGCCATATCCCTGATCGAGCATCATCTGTTCGGTATAAACCGCCCAGCCTTCGGCAAACACTCCCGATGAAAGAATCTTTCGGATCGGCGAAGGACTTCTGTTGGAGTAGTCCAATTGGACATAATGGCCAGGATAGGCTTCGTGGATGGTGAGGACTTGAAGCATGTACTTATTGTACTCTTTGAAGAAGGCCTCTTGACGCTCCGTAGGCCAATCGGACGGAGGGGGCGAGATGGCATACAAGCTTTTCGCATTGGGATCGAGTGCCGGCGCCGGGTTTAAATACGCCGCAGAAAATCCTCGTTGGAACTCGGGCATTTCGATGATGTCGCACTGATCGGGCTCGGGCAACGTCAAGATCTTTTTCTGCGAGATCATCTCTTTGATGGCAGCAACGGTTTGCTTCGCATCCCGAACCAACGTATCCGACTGTCCGTGCTCCTTACCCAACTCGCTCAATACTTGGCGGACCGCGTCGCGCCGTCCAGCTTCATCATCTGGGGGCAACGTGACTCCAGGGAAAACCGAATACCAAAGTTGCTTGGCCACGTAATACATCTCACGCTCAACCCGATCCGCTTCGGAATTGGCCGCGGCGATAACCTCGTCCGCGGTAAGCCCTGCGTCGAGTTCAAGTTCCAGTTTCTTAGCAAACTTTTCCTTGCCGATTCTCCAACTCCCCTTCGACCGAGGCAGGACCTCTTGCTCGAGGAATCGTTTGTATTCTTTCAAACTCGCCACCGCGCTGCGGCATGGTCCCTGCAGTTTACTCAACTGAGGAGCTTCGCCTGCCAGCGTGAAAATATCGCTCTCATAAAAAGAGATCGCGCCATCGGTTCGTTTGATGGCGATCTCAGTAAGGATTTGCGGTGGCTCGCCGATCGAAAGTTTTGCCGCCTCGATGATGGCAGGAATTTTTCCGATCCGCGATGCCGCATTTTCCACGTTGCGATGTTGCGGCAACGTCGATTGGGTGAGCAATGTGAATACACTGTCGGACGCATAGGTCAAATACACCCGTGGATCATTGGAGTAGTCATTCGAATTCGCTGATTGCCAGACGCGGTACTCGAGGAAGTGCTTCCAGATCTCCAGATCGATTTGAGCGTTCCTCGAGAGACTCGCAAGATCGAAGTCCTGCTCAAGCCGTTTCAGTACGGCTTTGTCGTTCGCAACATCCTCCTCACGAGCCTTCGGGGAGAGGTCATCGAGCAAATGATCGTAATCGTGGTTCCCCAAATAAGTCGCAAACATGGGATGACGAACGCATTGATCATCAAGCCATTCTTGAAATCGCTCAGCGACCCGTGCGTCCTGGCGCGCCGTATCCTGCGCCATGACCACCCCTGCTCCCATCCATACCCCTGCCGGCAAGCCCCCAATCAACAGGCCCCCGACAAAAAGACGTCCGATAAAAAGACGCCCGACTACCCCGACCGCAGTCGCCACCGAAGAAAAACCAAACGATCTAGTCATTTACAAAACTCCTTTGGAACTCGGGATGCCGGTTTGACGGGGGTCGATCTCTGATGCGATGCGTAAAGCGCGCGCCGTAGCCTTGAAAATACTCTCAGCGATGTGGTGGGTGTTTCGGCCGTAATGAAGCAAAATGTGCAAATTGCACTGCGCGTTCGACGCGAACGCCTGCCAAAAATCCTCGATCAACTCGCTATCGAAGTCTCCGATCTTCGGAGAGGGCATAGGGGCTTGGAATACCAAGTAGGATCTCCCACTGAAGTCGATGGCTGAGGTTACCAAGGTCTCTTCCATGGGTAGAACCATATGCCCGTAACGGCGGATACCAGCCTTGTCACCCAAGCATTCGCGGACCGCTTGTCCCAAGCAAATGCCGACGTCTTCGGTCGTATGGTGCGCGTCGACTTCGAGGTCACCATTGGCATGCACTTCTAAATCCACAAGGGCATGCCTCGCGAATAGAACCAGCATATGGTCGAGAAATCCAACTCCGGTTCGGATGGAGTTTTTGCCAGTTCCGTCGAGATTCAAACGCAATTCAATTTGCGTTTCAGCGGTTTTTCGCTCGAGCTGGCTGGTGCGAGATGGTGTCATTGGTACTTTTGGGATAATGGTGATTCGATAGCCATGGGTGTCCAGGTTTTAGGCACGATGGATGTCCCTGTAGTGTACACGCGCCCATTCGACCGGGTCATCCAGGAGACCTGAATCGCCCCCTCGGATGCCGCGTTCGAAGCAGTATTTGGCTCTCAGGAGGTTTGTAAGGTGCCGATAATAACGAAAAATCGGTTGGGCGATCCAATCGTTGGCCTTACCCCCGGCGAGTGCGGGTCCACGTACATTGGGTCCACTTACATCGGGCCTACTACTCAAACCGAGTCTACTTCAGGATGCGTCCAAGGAGCTCGGTACGGACGTCGGAGCATCGAGGTGGCTTGTTCATCACCCATGACGATACTCTTGGCAGGATCATAGCGCAACGATCGTCCTAATTGCATCGACATATTGGCAAGGATGCACGCAGCTGTCGAAATATGACCTTGTTCGATATCCGCCACCGGTTTGCCTCGCTCGGTGATCGCCTTTAAGAAATCGAGCATATGGACTCGGATGGCCGGGGCGACGTGCTTTTCAAGGTCCTTCTCGGTTTTGTCCTCAGGATACTGATCCAACTCATAAGCCACATCCTTGTGGATGGGCTTTGCATCGCCACCTCGAGGAATAAAGTCATAACTCATCACACTCATTTTGAGCGTTCCACGTTCACCATAAAGTGTCGCGCCCCACGGATAAGCGGGATCGGGTGCATCTCCCCAGGTGCGATGCGTCCAGACGACGTTTAGCTCGGGAAACTGAAACGTGGCCGTTTGAGTATCGGATATGTTCGCCTTGGAGTTTTTGTCGACATAGATGCCGCCGTTGGAATTGACTTCTGTGGGCCAGCCGAGATCGAGCATCCATCGGACCGTATCGAGCATATGGATACACATATCGCCGAGAATTCCGTTCCCATACTCATTGAAAGCCCGCCACGAACGGGGGTGTACGAGTTTGTTGTAGGGACGCATCGGAGCAGGACCGGTCCACATCTCGTAATCGAGATTCTCCGGTGGTGCTTGATCGGGTGGGTTTTCCCTCGCCCGCATGTGGTAGTAGCAATAGATCTCTGCGTGTGAAATCTTTCCCAGCAGTCCAGCATCGATAATGTTCTTCTTCGCCTCAATCAAATGCGGCGTACTGCGGCGTTGGGTTCCCACTTGAACAACCCGCTTGTACTTGCGTGCCGCAGCCAGCATGGCTTGACCTTCGACGACATCCACACTGATCGGTTTCTGCACGTAAATGTCGGCGCCGGCTTTCACCGCCTCGATCATCGGCAACGCATGCCAATGATCCGGGGTCGCGATCAATACGATGTCGAGATCTTTCTCGGCAAGCATCTTGCGATAGTCCCCGTAGGTGCGAGGCCGTTTGCCGGACTTCTGGCGATCTTTCACCATATCCGCAGCCTCGGTGACCATCTTGCTATCGACATCACAAAGTGACACCACTTCCACCGGCGCGACCTGCAGCAGTCGAAACAGATCCGCTTTGCCATACCAACCGGTACCGATCAAGCCAACTCGCTTGGTGGGTGCGTCTTGCAATGCAGCCAGGGTATTTCGATACGTTGCGAGAAGAGCACCGCTTGCCGCAAGGCTAGACCCCAAAAAATGCCGTCGTTCCATGGTGAGTTTCGTTCGTCGTTTGCCAAAGTGAAAGGTGATGGAAGCCTTGGTCGCTACTTCAAGGATATGTCGAACGTGACATTATAGCCAAGCCATTCTCTGTGTGCATGCAAAGTCCGATCACGTTTTGGCACCTTCCATATTCGAACCTAACGCTTCGAAAATCCCAAAAGTGCCTTCGATCTTCTGTCCAACTCAAGTTAAACTTGGGGGCTGATGCAGGCGGCGAATCCACTTACTCGGCGAACCAATCGACGAAGCGATACAAAATGAGAACACGATGGGACGCGATCGTCGTCGGAGGTGGCGCTGCGGGATTGTGGGCAGCAGGTACCGCAGCAGAACGCAACAAACACGTTTTGGTGCTGGAAAAAAACAATAAGGCAGGGGTCAAGATTCTGATGTCGGGTGGGACCCGATGCAACATTACCCATAACTGCGACAATCGAAAAATCGCCGAAGCCTTCGGGAAACAAGGACGCGTCCTCCTTTCCGTACTCAGCCGATTATCCCCGCAAGATGTCGTGCGCGAGTTTGAAGCCGAAGGAGTCGCTACCAAAGTCGAAGAAACGGGCAAGGTCTTTCCCGTTAGCGATCACGCGATCGATGTTCGCGATGCCGTTGTTCGCCGATTGGCTAGGCACGGTGCCGAGTTGATCACCGGTTGTGCGGTGGATTCGGTGCGCCCTTCTAGCTCGGGTGAGGGATTTGACGTCACGGCACACACCATGAGTTCCTCGTTTGAGCTATGGACCAAAACGGTATTGATTACGACAGGAGGGCTTAGCTATCGCGAATGCGGGACCACTGGAGATGGGTACGCATGGGCGGAAGCCATGGGACACTCGATCATCCCCCTCCGTCCAGCGCTGACCCCTTTGGTTTCCAACGCAACATGGGTCCATGAGCTGAGCGGCCTGACCTTGGACGATGCCTTGGTCACGGCGCACCTCGCCTCCGAAAATGGAGCGGTCGTCAAAGTCGAACGCCATACGTCGCGAGGCGGATTCCTTTGGACACATACCGGCTGCAGCGGCCCAACCGCGATGAATGTATCAAGATGCTTTTCCGATCGGGCTGCGCAAGACCAATTATCCCTCCGGATCGATCTCCTTCCTGATCAGTCTCTCGCCCAATGCGAGCAGTGGCTTCTCGAAGAAGCGCAGAAGAGCAACCGAGCGATCTCGACCGTTTTGAGTCAAAAGATCCCAAAACGATTAGCCGTATCCATCCTCGGTCAACTCGGCGCGGTGCACGATCCACATATGGCGGAGCTACCTCGCAAACTCAGGACTCAAATCCTCGAGACGATCAAAGGCTGCTCAGTGCCGATCCAGGGAACACGCGGGTATCCAAAAGCCGAAGTGACCGCGGGTGGCGTGGCACTTGGAGAAGTGAACTTTCAAGACATGCAAAGCCGCAAGCATCCGGGACTGTACTTTGCTGGCGAAATCCTCGACCTCGACGGCCCAATCGGTGGTTTCAATTTCCAAGCCGCCTGGAGCACCGGGCATACCGCCGGGCTTCATCTCGGCTGATGCAACACGGAATCTGTGGCCGCTAAACCGCTTCGAATCGCACCTTCGATGCTCCCCGCGTATCCGACTCCCGTGACATCGCAATAATCACCGCAACGATAAAGTCCCTCACCGATCACAGGATTAGACTTCTGGGGGGACACTGACGAAGAAATCGATTCACCATTTGGGCGTGGGAGCGCAAACGGCACCGAGTACGTTTGCTCGTGCCGCCAAAGTTCAGCCTCCCAGCCGAACCATTCGACCAGTTCCCTTTGAACAGCCGCCAATAGTTCGTCAGAGACCAAATCCTGCTCTCCCACAAGATTCACGCTCAGCAACGCTTTTCCGGACGGAGCGTAACTGGTTTGCGCATCGCTCGGGAAAGCCACATGATGGATGCGACCGTAAGGGTTCCCGTTGAGCATCAACACCGGCTCATGCTTTGCCATGCGATCGATGGAAAAGTAGAAGCAGGTCGTCGAAGCAACAGGCAGTCCATTTATTCGACTTGATTTCATCCCCAATAATCTCATCGCTGTGGGCTCTTCGGTCGCGATCACAATCGATGGGGCATTCCATTGGGTACCGTCCGCCAAAACTACCTTCCCCGGCTGGACCTTGGCAACGGTCGATCGCAAACGGAGGGATGCGTTGGGAATCTCTTCGGCAACCTGCTTGGGAATGGCCTGCATCCCCTCTGCAGGCAATGCCGCGTAGCCTTTGCTGAAGGTCCTGAAAATAAACTCCATCCTCGATGAAGGAATGCCAAGTGAACGGTCTAAAAAGATCCCTCCAAAAAACGGGCGGAAGAATTGCTCGATGATCGCGTTCGAAAACCCGATCTCTCGCAACCGATCGATGCTCGGTATGTCGCGAGTCGCCATCACCTCATCGACATGTTTCTTCATCAGTCCATTCCGAAACCCCAACAGTTTCCACTTGTCGGAAATCGTAGCGACCGTCGAAATCGATGTTTGGACTGCATCCGACAGAAATTTCGACGGAGAGGAGCGACTGGGGTCGGTAACTAGCGACCAACTTCGGCCCACGCGAACTCTCGCACCCGCTGAAAATTGCTTTAGACGCAATCGACTTATATCCAATTCGCGCGCGGCTGTTTCATAGCCGGTTAAGTAAACTTGGAAGCCATGGTCCAATAGGTACCCATTCCTGGAGTCGGTCCGGATTCGGCCCCCCACTTCATCCGATGCTTCGAGCACGAGGACCCTTCGGCCCGCGCGGATCAAATTCCTGGCTGCGATCAATCCAGAAAGCCCTGCACCGACGATGATCACGTCCAAATTCACTCGGCACCATCCTCTTTTTCCGCCTGCGCCAGATTTCGCAATCTCGGGTTTTCCAGATAGGCCAAAACCAATGCCACATCCGAAGGAGTGATCCCGCTGATTCGGCCAGCTTGATCTAAATTCAGAGGGCGGATACGGGAAAACTTTTGCCTGGCTTCATTCCGCAAACTGACGATGGCACCGTAATCAAAGTTCTTTGGGATTTGCTTATCGAGCATTCGCTGCTGCCGTTCTACCTGAACTTGCTGTCGCGAAATGTACCCTGCATACTTTGTGTCGTACTCGACTTGCAAACCGATCTCTTCCGGGAATTGGGCGAGGGATTCCGGAAACATCTCGTGAAGTTGCTTCCATGTGACCTCATTTCGTTTCAAAAATCGGTCGCCGGTAACATCACCGATCCGAAGGGCCGCCACAGCTCGGCGTGCCGCTTCAATGCATTCCGTCTTTTCGATGAATCGGCGGTACCGATCCTCAGACACCAACCCGAGTTTGTACCCGATCGGTGTCAAGCGACGATCCGCGTTGTCTTGTCGTAACATCATGCGGTACTCGGCGCGGCTCGTGAACATGCGATAAGGTTCATCCACACCGCATGTGACGAGATCATCCACGAGCACACCGATGTAGGCATCATCGCGTTTCAGAATGAGGCCATCCTGCCCTTTGAGTCGCAGCGCCGCGTTCGCACCTGCGACCAGTCCCTGCGCGCCAGCTTCTTCGTAGCCAGTGGTCCCATTGAGTTGCCCGGCAAAGTACAACCCTTGGACCGCTTTGGTTTCCAACCAAGGATAGAGTTGGTCGGGCGGGCAAAAATCGTACTCGACCGCGTACCCATAGCGCATGATCTGCGCCCGCTCGAGCCCCGGTATGAGTTTGAACATTTGGTCTTGAACATCCCGAGGAAGGGATGTGGAAATCCCGTTGACATAGACCTCTTGCGTCGACCGTCCCTCGGGTTCCAGGAACAGTTGGTGCCTGTCCTTGTCGGAAAACCGAACCACTTTATCCTCGATCGACGGGCAGTAGCGAGGCCCCGACGAGCGTATCTGGCCGGTGTACATGGGCGCACGATGGAGATTGGCCCGAATCAACGCGTGGACTTGTTCGTTGGTATAAGTAATCCAACAAGGCATTTGGGGATGGGGCAACGCGTCGGACATGAAAGAGAATGGCTGAGGTGCCTCGTCCCCAGGTTGGATCTCGGTTTTCGAATAATCAATGGTCCGACTGTTGAGGCGAGCAGGTGTCCCGGTCTTGAAGCGTTCGATTCGAAAACCCAAGCGGTGGAGCGATTGGCTGATGCCCGAGGTTGTGCCTTCTCCGGCCCGGCCACCGGGTGTCTTCGCTTCCCCGGTGTGCATGATGGCTTGCAAAAACGTACCCGTCGTGAGAACCACGGCGCGAGCGAGGAAGCATGCATCGCCACGGACACGCACACCGACCGTGCGCTGTTGGCCGTCGACGGTCTCGGTGAGAATCTCTTCGACCAGTTCCTGGCACAGATCGATGTTTGGGTTTTCTTCGATCTGGCGTTTGATATCGAACTGATACGCTTTCTTATCGGCTTGAGCCCGGGGGGAGTGCATCGCAGGTCCCTTGCGGCTATTGAGCAGGCGGAACTGGATCCCCGTGCGATCGATCGTTTCACCCATCAATCCACCGAGCGCATCGATCTCGCGAACGATCTGGCCTTTGGCAACCCCACCAATCGCCGGGTTGCAGCTCATCTGCCCGACCGTATCGAGGTTCCCGGTCAGAAGTGCGACGCGTGCGCCAACACGTGCCGCAGCGGCAGCCGCTTCTGTGCCGGCATGGCCAGCCCCAACCACCACTATGTCGTATTCGTATCGATTGATCATTCCTGAGGCACTCGCGTTTCTCAGGCATTTTATCCTGCCGAGCCTTTTTTATAAGTCCTAAAAAAGCCCTTGGGGCAGGGAAGGCACCGCACCGCGCTGGGTGCAGACATAGGCAGCGACCAGGGCCGCTCGTCGATGGGATTCCGATAGCGGAACGCGGTTGAGGATCCCCATAATCAATGCGGCTGAAAACGCATCACCAGCCCCCACCGTGTCGATCGCTTGGACCGAGATCGGCTCCTGCACATCCAATTCGCCATCGAGCCAAACGACAGAGCCCTTCGATCCCCGTGTCAATGCAACGCAACGGAGCGAATACCGATCTGCCAGTCGCATCATGGTCCCAACTTCGTCGGTGACCTCCACCTCCAAAAGATCGCAAATGCGGGGCAACTCCTCGTCGTTCAACTTGGCGATCTGGCTGAGCCCAAGCGACGTCTCGAGGATCTCGGCGTCGAAAAAATTTTGTCGAAGATTGACATCGAATACTCGCAAGCAACCCTCGCGCGTCGCCGAGACAAATCGGGTGATTGCGTCGCGACTGACTGAATTTCTCTGCGCCAGCGACCCAAAGCAGACCGCGTCGCATTTCGCCGCGGCATCGAGCCATCGGCGATCGCAGACCAAATGATCCCATGCCACGTCGGCCGCGAATACGTATTCGGGTTTTCCTGTCGCATCGAGCGAGACGCGAACGGTACCGGTCGGATGCGCGTCGTCGACACCGACCAACGCCAACGACAAATCATGCTCCCGCATCCACTGCATTGCTTGAGCTCCCAGTTGGTCGCGCCCGACCGCGCTAACAATAAGCGATTCGGCTCCTAAACTCGAGGCATGGCATGCGAAATTCGCTGGAGCGCCTCCGAAGAGAGCTTTGTCGTCATACACATCCCAAAGGATCTCCCCTAAACCCACCAAGCATTTGCGGCTCGGGGCAGCTGTGCCTTCTGCCACTGTGCCTTCTGCCACTGTGCCTTCTGATAGAGCCTCGAAAGGTTTCTCGTCTTCATGGTTCACAGATCTTCACCAATCCTTTTTCCAAGCGTTCGATGTCTTCTTGATTGTTGTATGCATGGGTCGCAATGCGCAAGGCGCCATGCCGCACACTGAGTACCACTCCGGCGTCCAACAATCGGCGACGGACTTCATACGGGTCCTTGCCAGAGAATTGGAAGCTGATGATTCCACTCGAAGAGTTTGCCGAGTTTGCTGCTGGCTCTCGATGGTCATCGGGTACGACCCACGGAAACACAGCCCCTATACGCCGTAATACCCCTCGGATACCCGCCGCATTTCGCAAGACCGCCCGAGCGATCTGGTTGTCTGGGAGGTGGCACCCGAGTTCCAGCAGGAGTTTTAAGCTCGCCTCCAGGCCGATCAAGCCGACATGATTGGCGGAGCCACCTTCGTATCGCGAGGCGGCGTACTTGTAGACGGCTCCTTCGGCGTTGAACTCATGGCTGGATTCGATGGATCCCCAGCCGACCATCACCGGTGCGATCCGTTCCAAGTTGGACTCACGAATGTAGAGGAAGCCAGCCCCTTCTGGCCCCAACATCCATTTGTGACCATCGGCAGCAGCGTAATCGATGGGAATTTCGGAAGTGTCGAGCGGGAAAACCCCGAGCCCTTGGATGGCATCGACAAAAAGCTGGGCTCCCGCCCGATGCACCATCTCGCACAAATCCGCCAAGGGCAAACGGTATCCGGTCGCATATCCGACCCAGCTGACGGTCACCAGTCGCGTCGAACCGTCGATCGCAGCGCGAATGCGGTCGAGACTCGGGCGACCATCGGCATCGACCGCCACACGTCGAACCTCCACCCCCCGTTTCTCCAGTTCCAGCCAAGGCAAAAGATTGCTCGGGAACTCATTGGCGAGGACCACGAGGCTATCGCCTGCGCGCCAGGGATACCCGTTCGCGATAATATTGATGCCGAAAGTCGTGTTCGGAATCAAGGCGATTTCCTGCTTGGAGCAGTGAAACAGCTCACTTGCGGCCCCTCGAAGTCGGTTCGCTGCGGCCGACCACTCCGGCCAGCGGACATCACCATCGATCGAGGCGTCCAAGGCCCATTGGCGGACGGCGTCCGCCGTTCTTTTGGGTAGGGGGCCTACTGCCGCATGGTCGAAGTACGCCCAGCCAGCTGCGACCGGCATTTCGGCTCTAAACGCGCGCACGACCTCATTCTCCAGGCCATCTGTACCGACAAATCCCATCGTTTTGCCCCGAGTTAGACCGTTTTTTAATAAAAATGAACAAGGTCCAGTGCGGCCGATGACACTGGAAAAAGTTCAACTATACTAGCCCTCGGATATCAACGAGAGTGGTGCCGCATTTTCGAGGTGGATTCGCCGCGGGAATGGCTGGCACACCGCCTCGGAGGTATGCAGGTTTCGATATGCTATCAGGCGTTCACTAGCTGTCACCTCTCATCCTTCGTATGCCCTCGAATGAAGTACAACATGTGCCGCCCGTCCAACCCGTCAACTGGGAGCATCCCTGAAGAGCACCGAGGTAATTGATGCCCAGATTGTTGTGTTTAGGCGGACTCGTCGTCGCTGGTCTAATTTTTCTATTGTTTACCGTGGATCTCGTCATGACGATCCTCGGCATGGGTGGCATTTTTTGGTACCCGAGCTACCTCATGGATGCCGTCTTCATCGCCTGCTCAGGCATGTTGGGGTACCTAGCCTGGGTTTCGCTGAAAGAACTCAAGTAGTCTCCGTACTGCATTCGTTGTGCGGAGCCATTGTTGCTCGAAGAATCTCTTATCCGCGATGTTGGACGTGCGCCCTTCATTTAGCGCGCACCAACTCGGTTTCTCAATGTGGTTTCAGACGGTTCTCAGGAAAAAAACCTATGAAGTTCGACACGGATGGCTGGTACCTCACCCGCGGATGCTGGGGCTCGTTGCAAGGGATTTTGATCGCGCCTCGAAAAAACCCACCGACTGCGGTTGTAACACTATGCCACGGATTTGGTGCTCCAGGTACGGACTTGGTACCCCTCGCCGAAGAAATCGTTCCCTACCTGTCCGACGGTACGCCCGCCCCCGCCTTCTTGTTCCCTGAAGGCCCGATCGATTTGGGAGAAATCTACGGGATGGACGGCGCTAACGCGTGGTGGGAGCTCAACATGGCCCGTTTGGCTCAATTGGCTGCCACCAATGATTTTAACGCTCTGAGAAATGAAGTTCCTCCCGGGATCGATGAAGCTCGAGAGGCTTTGGAGAATTGCATCGCCGAATGCGTCGAGAGCCAGCGATGGGAATCGCCCAAGATGATCTTCGGCGGGTTCTCCCAAGGCTCCATGCTGGCGGTAGACCTGGCGCTCCGTTCTCAGAAACATCAATGCGAAGGATTGATACTTTGGTCCGGTGCATTGATCTGTGAATCCCTGTGGCAACAAGCCTTTACCGAGCGGTCCGACGAAGCTTCTCCACGATCGATTCCTTGTTTCCAAACGCATGGGCGCGAAGATACGATACTCCCGATCGGTACCGGACGAGCACTGAACGAGTTCTTGCAAAGCCTGGGCATTGAGAACGATTACCACGAATTTCAAGGGCCCCATACCATTCCTGCGATCGGCATCTCAGGTGCTGCGAAACTGATCGACACTGCCGCTCGATGACACTGCTCTTGATTGGCACTGCTCCTGATTGGCACTGCGTCCATCAAAAAAATCGAGGTTACCGGCAAACTGCGATAGAAGTTAACAATCTACGAAACTCTTAAGCCTGAGACTTGATTTCCGCGATGCCAAAAGTTTCAATAGGGTCACTTGTCCGGACGAGAGCCGGATTGAGGCCTTACGCGGACAGCTGCACCCAAGCTCACGACTTACAGGTTCAGGATATCGCCGTTCGATTACAGGCAAACGCCAACTGCTGTGAACCTTGAGCTCAAAACAACATGCTCCACCAAACCATCCATCGGGAAATCGTCTGGTTCTATCCTTGGCTTCGCAAGATGGCCAGCGGTTTGATGGCCTCCGAACGACGCTCCCATACGCTGCAACCAACGGCGTTGGCGAACGAAGTCCTGGCAAAGCTGATGAGTTGGAAAGGGGAAATCTCTGGCGATACGGAATTGTCCCTCCGCGTCCTCGCAACCACGGTCGCCAAGCAAACGCTGATCGATCGTGGTCGGCGACGTACGAACAAAGATCTTTACATGGAACGCATGCGTCACGAAAACTCGAATCAGTGGCTCCATCAGGACACCCCGCCTCCCGGCTCTCGGGTCCCGATCGTCCTCGATGTGATCGAGCAATTGGAGTCGGTCGACCAAGACCTCGCATCTCTAGTCCGGATGCGATTTTTCGAAGGCTGCACCTTCCAGCAAGCGACGGAGAGGTTGGGCATGAGCCCTCGTACAGCTGCACGACGCTGGGCCTTTGCAAAAACGTTTCTTGCCAAAGCCATCGAACGCGAAGAGTCTCGGTAAACACCGCGACGTTGTCTGATCCTTCCGGTTTTGCCTAATCCTTCCGATTCGACATTTTGGCCGCGTAACCCGCGGGTAGTTCTTTCCACAACGAGAGTTTTGTTGCTTCGGGAGCGTGTTCGGCGTGGCGCAAGCATTGTGCGCCTGCAAAACCGATCGGGGTATTGGGCGTAGGATGATAAATGAGACGGTTCGCCTTCAGGCGGTATAGGACTTTGAGATAACTGGAGTTTTTGACCCAAGGGGTTGCATCGATCGGCTCAAAAAGATTCCTGTCGTGAGTGTTCTCACTCAGCGTCACCATCTGCACCCAACGCCCCTTGGTCTCTTCGCTTGCCAAGTACATTTCGGCGACGGCAGTGGGGTCGAATTGGGGAAAGACGTGCATGTTGAGATCCAGAATCCCGAGGGCAGGTTGCAAGGAACGATCCCACTCCCATTTCAACTCCAACTCCCCCCATCGATTGGCTGACTGAGGGCAAATGTAACAATTGGTCTGCCCACCACCCTGGCGACCTTGTTCGGTGATAACAACAGCATTTCTAAGCACGCCATGAAAACCATCGATTCCATCCAAACCGATGTCCTTTCCAAGCAACGATTCGACAAAAACAACGTCGGCGGCGACCTCGGGAGGCTTAAGGAAATAAATGATTGATACCGAATATTGATTGGATCGCCAAAAGTAACCAGCGAAGAGGGCAATCAATGCAGTCGACAAATAGATCCATGGCAGGACACGCTTTCCAGAAGAGCGCGCAGTTTGCGATCCATCGCGGTTGGCCCCACCGCTCAACGTCGGATCGATTGCGGAATTCGGTGTAGATCCAAAGACTCTACTCATCCGCCTTCCTTTCTGCACCAAACGCCGAGGCTCATGAAAGAAGTAAATGGAACCAAGCCTAAGCAAATCCCGACCGGATACGCGTCGGCAACCACTGCGGCACCTCGATAGCGAACTCTTGCTCGCAAGCTAACCAGTTCGTTCGGCCTCACTTGATAGCGAGGCAAGGACGCATCGAAGGACCGGCCAAACAAGCCGCCGAAGTGGTTGCGAAACGAGGCCAATTGCGTCCAGGTTCGCTCTGTCGCTAGCTTGGATTCAAGTACGAACTCTGCTTGCCCAGGGTTGCAATTGAATTCGACGCTCCCATTGATCAACGTGATCAGCATTTCATCATCCGGCAACGTTATTGGTTTTGTATAAATGGCGATCCAATGATTGGGTTGCTTAGGTACCGCCAAATCGAATGGGATGTTTGAAACTCGAATGCTCCTTGTTATGAGTGGGGAGTCCCAATTTTCCGCGGTTTGATTTTCGTTATCAACCTCCAAAGCCAACTTGTACTTGGGATCCCATCCGGGAACAAAGGTATCTAGATTGCGTTGTGGGGCTGCCCACCGCTTTCCAAGAGCACTTCCGCCCCACATCGATGCGCCCGCTGTTGCCAATAACCCAAATGAATGCGCAACAAATGCCCGACGCTTGAGCGAACTTCGGAATTGTGAGGCACCGCTATTAGTATCCAGCGAAGGAAAGTGAGCGTTATCGTTGGTAAGGCGATCGGTATTCTCAGATACGACCTGAACGGATTGCATCGCCCCTACCATCGCCTCCAAGCTTTCAGCAACTTCGGCGGCACTAGAGGGCCTCGCCGATGGCTCTGATGCATGCATACGATCTACGAGCATCATAAACGACTTTGTCATTTTCGGATCCAATGTGCTAGGCCAACGGATGCTCCGTACAGGCCAATCCGATGGGGCAAATGCTCCCGGAATACGATCGCGGTACTGACCGGTCGCTAGCCAGAACAAGATCACTCCAAGACTGTAGAGATCGCTTTGGATCGTCGGCGCTTTGCCCTTCAAAATCTCGGGTGCAATGAACCCCGCGGTTCCTCCTTGCCAACTCGATTCCCCATCCGCGGCGATCCATGTTGCTGTTCCAAAGTCTGTGATAACCGGATGCCAACGGTCTCCGCGCAAAATAATATTGGATGGCTTCAGATCACCATGGATCACGCGCTCCTCGTGGATTGCCTGGAGCCCCTTGGCAATCCCTGCACCAAGCGCAACCGTGTCGCGGAAGTTCAGAGTTTCTTTTTTTCCGACGGCTGTTGCTAAACTAGTACCCGGAATCCATTGGCGCAATATGACGACTTGACCGTCCAGTTCGGTGGTTCCCAGAATCGCCGCGACGTGAGGATTGGCGATCTTGGCCACAGCCCGAGCGGACTCAAGCATCCGTTTCTTAACTGCTGGTTTGCTCCCCCAACGCGGAAACGCCAATAGGATCACCACCTCTCGGTCTAACGGTTCATCGTAGGCCAGATAGGTGGCCCCGAGCGCCGACACCGACAAGGATCTCCGCAAAATATAGTTGCTGATTCGAAACCCTCGTACCTTCGAATCCCAAACCATTTTGCTCGCCAGCTCTCGCAAATCCGTCGCCAGCCTCACGGAGCCTTCATCCTCGCAGGCATCGAGGATCTCATTCAGCGAGAAAGGCATCTCCGTCGAGTGGTCATCGCGACTGTGGGCCAACAGCCCCTCAAGCTCCAAAACCATCGCGTCCCCGGACGATCGCAAGGCATCGAGTTCCTTCTGCTGCGATTCCGGCGGCAAATCGTAGAGACGATCAAACCACTCGTAGAGTTTTTTAAGGGAGTCGTCTGCCACAACAAGGGTAGGGGGTAAGAATGATTGGATTAAGGTTTCATGCGAGACGCCAGATGCTGCACTGCTCGGGACGATTGAATCCATAGCAGCATTGCTGATTGCCCGCGACGCTTCTTCGAAGCGCACCAACGCGGGCAAAAGTGCCAACAACTTCGACTTTTTCCAGGGCCCGCCGATTCAGGCACCCACGTTAGAGACGACTTGCTCGAAAAACTAAGGACTAGGGAGAGTTTTTGACAGTCCGGATTTGGCGAAGGAACGTGTCCATGTCCTGGGTTCGCTGCTCCGGGTTTGCGTGCATCGCCGACATAATTGCATTGGCCAACCCCTTATCGATCGTCGGGCATAACTCCGAAATATCTTTGGGCGGAGATGTGTCATGGTGCAAGGCGGCGCGACCGGTGGTATCGGACATCTGCCACGGAAGTTCGAACGTGATCAAGTGATAACAAGTCAGCGCAAACGAAAAGATGTCCACCCGATGGTCTGTAGCGCGTCGCCGTACGATTTCAGGGGACATGTAGAGCGGAGTCCCTGTGCGATTACCTGGCGCCATAAAGACTTTGGTCGCTGGTAGGGTCAACCCAAAATCGATCAACTTCACGGTTGAAAGATCTTCGGTCGCCATGTAGTTTCGGGGGCAAATATCGCGGTGGATGAACTCCTTGCGATGGACGTAGGCCAGCGATTCCGCCATTTGCCGAATCATCTCCAGTCGCCGCCCCTTCAACCGAGCCTCTTGGCGTTCTGAGATCAGGAGCTGCAGCCCTGGTCCGTCGATGTATTCCATCACCAAAAACTGTTGCCCTTTGGTGGACGTACCGTATTCGTAGGTATGCACAATGTTGGGGTGGGTCATCTGCATCGCGATCTCCCCCTCCGATGGCTTGTTCAACCCCTTAAACCTGCTTTCGAAGAAATCTACCTTGTCGCTATCGCAGAGCTTTACGCCAACGATCCGGTTCCCGTTCTGCCGGTCCTTTGCCACAAAGAAGTTGCTCATGGTGCCGCTGATCGCGGACCTCAACCGTTCAAATCGAGCTTCGATATCTACCGATTTGCTCGCATTCTTTTTGAACAGATTGTCGAAGAGTCCCATAGGATCAAAATCATTTCGCGAACGAAAAGGGGGAAAACCGTCTGCTTGATTATATCCCGAGCGATCCTGACGTCCCTAGCGCGGTTACCCGGAAGAGCAGGCGGAGCTTCGTTTTGTACCCGACTTTTCCGAAAATAGGGGATTTCTTCAGCAACAACCCACCGAGGCTGTCCCTCGGTCCACAGCGACAAAGGCGACCGGTACCGATTTCGCTAATGACTTTTCCCAATGGAAACTGCTAGATTGGTCGAACTGCGGTCGGCAACGCTCCCGCAATTTTGGCGGCTTACGCAAATTTGGAGGTTTCGGCGGCGGCCAGCCGAATCGCCGGCCAGCCAAATCGCCGGCCAGCCAAATCGCCTGCCAGCCGAATCGGCGTCTAAGCTTTGATTCCCCGTTGAAAATCCTGAATTGCCATGAATCCAACGATCCTGACTGAACCCTTAGCACCTGTCTTTGGGCCGTCGACCGTGAAAGGGCGAGAACCGAGCGACAACAGTCTGGCTTCCGATGTTGTGGCCCTTGAGGTTCATGGGGTTAAAAAAGCCTACGGTAGCCATCAAGCGTTGCGGGGGGTGTCATTCCAGGTCATGCGTGGGGAACGCATTGCGCTTTTGGGACCCAATGGTGCTGGCAAAACCACACTCATCCGATGCATCAGCGGTCGCGTTCGGCTCGACGAAGGCCGTGTGCAGCTTTTTGGGAAGCCAACCACCAACCCTTTCGCCTTCCACAGCCTCGGGGTTGTCCCCCAAGACCTCGCTATCTATCAAGACCTTACGGCTCGCGAAAACCTCGAATGCTTCGGTCGGCTCCACGGTTTGCGCGGCCGCGGATTGCGAGAACAAGTCTCCTGGGCGTTGCGATGGATCGCCCTCGAGGACCGCGCCGATGAGCTGACCGCCCGGTTTTCAGGGGGCATGAAGCGACGGGTCAATATCGCGTGCGGCGTGATGCACAAACCTGGAGTTTTGCTCCTTGATGAGCCCACCGTTGGGGTGGACCCTCAAAGCCGCCAACGGATTTTCGATATGCTCGATGAACTCAGTGTGATGGGGACCAGCATCGTCCTCACGACCCATCATCTGGACGAAGCGGAGGAGCGAAGCGACCGCATCGTCATTGTCGATCACGGAACCGTGATCGCGGACGGCACGATCCAAGAATTGCTCGAGCAGACTGTCGGCTCCCAACGCCGGGTCGTCTTCGAGATCTCGGGCCAATTGTCGTCCCCTCCGGATGGCTTGACGTGGGATGAGTCCCGCAAGCGGTTTAGTTGCTCCGTCCACAATTTGCTCGAAGAGCTTCCGGATTGGATTTCAAAGTTTGAAGAAATGGGTGGGCAAGTCCACGACTTGGAAGTCCACACCCCCAATCTTCACCATGTTTTCTTGCATTTGACCGGTCGCGAGCTTCGGGATTAATCGCCCGACAAGCTGGTCTATCCCGAAAAAGTCGTCGGAAATCTGAGTATCTAGGACCGGAAATCGACGCTATTCCTGTTGAATGACGACGGCCTAGACCCGACAATAGTAGGGTTGGTGGTAGGCCGAACGAGGATCTTCGCTCGCCCTAGACCCACAAACTCAGAGGCCTGGTTTCAGGCACCATCCTTTACCCGTCGAGGCGTACCGCAGCCATGCTCAAACGACTTCGCCAGCGATTCAACGACTCTGTCGATCATGGCTCGGATTCTCCCAGCACCGCCCGTGGTACGGAATCGCAGTCGACGTTGGATCGCACCAGATCGAGTCTATCGAATGCCGCGGATGCGATAGAGTCAACCCTCGACGACGATGAGGACGAAGACTTCGACGACGATTACGAAGAGGATGAGGATTCCGAAGATGGAGAAGGCGATGAGGAGGACGATACCGTTACCTCCTCATGGTTCGATCGGGATTCGGCCGCGTTTTTTGTCAGCATGGCTGTACACGTTTTCGCTGTGGTGTCGCTCGCATCGATCACGATTGTAAGCCAGCCCGAACTGATCGGTGTGCTTATCAACTCCGAGCCGATCGTTGAGGAGTTAGCTCCCCTCGATGTCGTTACCGAAATCGCTTACTCGGATACTCCTACGGATGAGTTTGGCGCTGACTCGATCGGTACGGTAGACATGGCTCTATCGAGCGCTCCACTCCTCGCAGACATGTCGATCGTCGAGTCCGTGGAACTCGACATCGAGATCCCGAATGGCAATATCGACGTGTCTCGTACGGTTGAGAAAGCGATGGGACTGACCCTGTCACCCAGCACTGTTCGCGGTGCGACCGGTGTTGGCACGACGGGCACCGATGGCGCTGTGGACCGTGTGACTTACGAAATTCTGCAGTCGCTCGAAGAACGCCCGACACTGGTCGTTTGGGTTTTCGATAGTTCTATCTCAATGGTAAAACGTCGTCAGGAAATCCGCGATCGCTTCGACCGAATCTACCAACAACTCGGGATCGTGCAGGAAGAGAAACGAAAACGAGAAGGTGAGTTCGAGGTCCCTCCGTTGCTCACCGCCGTCATGTCCTTCGGCAGCGACGTGAATCTCCTCACCAAACAACCAACGGACAACTTGGAAGAAATCCGCGAGAGTATCGACGCCATCGGCAACGATGGTGGCGACGAAATGGTTTTCCATGCCGTGAAAACCGCCGTCGATAAGTTCAAGAGTTTCCGGACAGCACGCGGCAACAATCCTCAGCGAAATGTGATGTTGATCGTCGTCACCGATGAGCGTGGAGACGACCTACCGGTGGCCGAAGAAACCATCAAAGCGTGCCGATTCCACTCGATGCCTTGTTACGTCCTCGGGGTTCCTTCACCTTTTGGTCGGGATAAGGCCTTCATCAAATTCGTCGAGTTCGACCCGCAGTACGCTCAAGGCGAAGATTGGGCGGAGGTCGATCAAGGCCCTGAAACTCTATACCCCGAACGGGTCAAAATCGGCTACCAAGATGACTCTATGGAAGAACCGGTAATCGATTCGGGCTTTGGCCCCTACGCATTGTCGAAACTATGTTACGAGACTGGTGGTATCTATTTTTCGATCCATCCAAATCGTCGTATTAATAGCAAGGTCGAACGCCGCGAAGTGGAAGCCTTCGCCTCGCAAATGAGCTACTTCTTTTCCCCTGAAGTTATGGAACGGTACCGACCAGACTATCTCTCAGATACCGAGTACATGACCCGAGTGAAGAAAAGCCCATTACGCTATGCGCTGCTCAATGCCGCACAACTCTCGCGCGTCGGTACCCTCTCCAAACCTAAAATGGTTTTCATCAAACGGGACGAACCCTCCTTTACCAAGGAACTCACCGACTCCCAGCTAGAATCAGCACGACTCTACCCAGAGCTATCGGAGATGTGCTCCCTTCTAGCCGAAGGTGACAAGTACCGCGTCAAAGAAACGTCACCGCGATGGCTCGCGAGCTTTGAACTCTCTTACGGAACGGCCCTCGCTGCGAAGATTCGAGCGGAGTCCTACAATGCCATGCTTGCGAAAGCCAAGCGAGGGATGAGCTTTGAGAAACCGGAAAGCAATACCTGGAACCTGCGACCTAGCGACAAAGTTAGCGTCGATAGCAAAATCGATAAAGAAGCCAAGCAAGCTCGCGAATTGCTCCAAAGTGTCGTCGAAAAACATACGGGAACGCCTTGGGGTTTACTCGCCGGTCGCGAGCTCGATAACCCCCTTGGCTGGGAATGGGTCGAATCCACCACCGACCTGAACCCTCCTCAACGTATGGCTAACAGGCCCAATCCCCCGCCGCCCAACACTCCCCCTATGCCAGCCGACGATCAAGCTCGTATGCTGAAGCCGCCTCCTCCGAAGCGCTCGATTAAAAAGATCTAATAAGGTTGATCCGACATGGAAACGATCCACAAGCAACTCAGCAAGGCATGGAGACGATTGTGGTTGCAGAGTTGGGTCCACCTGTTCGGCTGGTCGCTCTTGGTTGCACTTTCCATCGCTTTCGTCGCATGCTTGTTCCCTAAGTTCTATTTCATCCCATACCGATTTGAGTTTTGGGGCGGAGCCTCTATCGCAGTTGCGGCCATTCTTTCGGCGGTAATCGCAACTGCGGCAGCTTGGTGGCGACGCCCATCTTCGATCGCTGCTGCTGTTGAAATCGATCGCCGATTCGGGTTGAGAGAACGTTGCTCGAGCAGCCTGTCGATGAATGCGGTCGACCGTGACACGGCGATCGGTCAAGCTCTTTTGAAGGATACGGTCGCGAAACTAGAACGGGTCGACATCCGCGATCAGTTCCCCGTCAAACCTGGCCCCCACATCGTTTGGGTCGCTCTCCCGTTAGCCGCGTGCTTGGCCCTGTTCTGGGTACCTGACGCGGAATTGAATGTCGCCAACGCGCTCGGAAACTCCGCCAACGCACCTGTGGTCAACATCAAGAACCACACAGCCCCGATCCTCAAGGCAATTCAAAAGAAACGCGAAGAAGCGGAATCGAAAGGGGACGCAGAGTCCGCCGAGCAATTCAAACGGATCGAAGAAAAAATAAACTCGCTTCAAAACTCCAACGAAGCGGATCGTAAAAAGATCATTGCAGACATCAATGAGCTCAAGAAAGAACTGCAACAGAAAAAGGAAAGTCTCGGCAGCTCAGAGCAATTGAAGAAGTCACTCGAGGGAATGAAAGACCTGAATGCCGGTCCCGCGGAAAAAATGGCGAAAGCCCTTCAAGAAGGAGAGTTCGACAAGGCGGAACAGGAACTCGAAAAGATGATCGAAGCCCTGAAATCGGACAAACTCACCCCTGAGCAAACGCAACAACTCCAAAAACAATTGGAGCAAATGCAAAAAGCGATGGAACAAGCCAAAGCGAAACAGGAAGAGCAGAAGCAACAGCTAGAAAAGGAATTGGAGAAAGCGGAAAAAGAAGGAGACACGCAAAAGATCGCCGACCTTCGCAAGAAACTGGAGAACCTGGAAAATGCCCAAGCCGGTCAGGGCAAGTCGATGGACAAGATCCAGTCGCAGTTGGCGAAAGCTCAACAAGCGATGCAAAATGGCGACAAACAAGCCGCAGCCGATGCTCTCGAGGAAATGCAGGATGAACTGAGCGAACTGGCGGAGAACCAAGCTGATTCGGAAGAACTCGAAGACATGATCGAGCAATTCGAAAACGCCAAAAGCGCCTCCAAATGCA
Source organism: uncultured Pirellula sp. (assembly GCA_903892355.1). Lineage (GTDB taxonomy): Bacteria > Planctomycetota > Planctomycetia > Pirellulales > Pirellulaceae > JBKCUI01. The sequence goes on from CAITIE010000150.1 coordinate 79,452, forward strand.
AAGAGTGCAACGGAACAGGCTGCAAAGAATGCAACCAAACTGGAAAAGGTCAGAAAAGTGGTAAAGGAAAACAGGGAGGCAAAGGAAAGGGCAAAGGAAAATCGGATAGCGACGAACCAGGGGATGGCGAAGGTGAAGGAAAAGGTCAGGGAGACCGGGCCGAAAGCGAATCCGATTTTAAAGACTATGATGCCCAGGTCCGCGAGGAGATGCGGAAAGGAGAAACCGTCAATGGTGGCAAGGCCGATGGAAAAAACCGCAAGGGAATGACCCGCGAAGAGGCTCGACAAGCGGTGCTATCTTCCGAACCAGATAGTCCCGATGCGATCGAAAGCATCCAGCTCCCCAAAGCACAACGGGATCAATTGAAGGAATACTTTGATTCGCTTCGCGATAACCAGTAACCTTGCCTCGTCGATCAATCCCTAGAACATCACCCTGCTAGGACTTGGTCGACGGTGAGTAACGATTGGTAACTATTGGTAGTCGTCTCGTTTGATCGAATACGTTTCTAGCTTTCGATAGAGAGTTGCTCGAGAAATCCCAAGCAACTCCGCAGACTCAGGAATGTTGCCTCGTGTCCGTCGAAGGGCTTCTTGGATCAGTCGATGTTCCCATTGCTCGATATTCAATGTGTCGAAATCGTCCGACTTGGCTTCTTGCAACGTCAGATCGGTTACCCGAATCTCATTTCCGACCGCGAGCACCACAGCGCTGTCCACCACGTTTCTTAGCTGGCGCACATTTCCGGGCCATGAGTATTGCAGCATCTTGTCTCGGGCTGCTTTGCTAAGCGCCAAGCCAGAACGGCCGTGCAGCCTTGAAAAATGCTCAAAGAAGTGGTCGACGAGAAGCCCAATGTCCGAGCCTCGTTGACGTAGAGGTGGAACGCTGATCTCAAACACACTCAACCGATAGTACAAATCTTCACGAAACCGTTTTTCAGCGACAAAATCGCTGAGATCCCGATTGGTAGCTGCGATGACTCGGACATCCACCCGAACCTCTTTGCGACCTCCGACCGGTAGAAATGGATGGCCTTCGAGAATACGAAGCAGTTTCGCTTGGCCGTCCAACGTCATTTCGCCGATCTCGTCGAGGAACAACGTGCCGTTGTTGGCTTGTTGAAACCACCCGATGTGATCCTTGTCCGCACCGGTAAACGCTCCTTTGACGTGGCCAAACAACTGGCTTTCCATCAACTCCGAAGGAATCGCAGCGCAGTTCACGCTCAACATCGGACGGTCCGAACGGGGGCTCGCGCGATGGATGGCACGAGCTACCAATTCTTTTCCAGAACCACTCTCGCCCCGGATCAAAATACTACCCGAGGCCCTGGCCACCCTGGAGACACGTTCCTTCAACTCATTCATCACTGGGCTTTCGCCCAACAACTCGTCGAATGCTGCGTTCTTATCTTGCAATCGATCATGACTAATTCGCAGCGACTCCGCCGATCTGGCACGCACGAGTGCCACCGACAAGATACTCGCGGCAGCAATCGCGAAATCGAAGGCATACGATTGGAAAACCTCTTTCTCGCGGTACAGATGGATAGCACCAATAGTCTTGCTGTCCCCAGATGTTTTGCTCGGATCGATCAGCGGTACGCAAATCGCATCTGCGTAGTGCCGCATCGGACCGTCCGTCGAAGGCTTGGTTTCATTCTTCATCCAAACGGCCTTCGACTGCTTGCACACCATCTCTGTCAATCGATCGCTTAGAACGATTTTGGTTTCTGCGGACGAAGGGTACTGATGCTGCACATCCAAACGCCCGTACTCATTAGCGATCAAGAACGCAGCGACGGTCGCCTGGGTTCGAGTCCGCAGAACCTCGATCGCGATCTTGGCCAGTTCGTCCCCTTGAGAAATCGAGATGCACTTGACCGACAGCTGGTGAAGGTCCGCAAGATCGTCGACCCTGCCCGCGTTGCGCAGCTGAAGAAACGCTGTCATCCCGGTCGCTATGCCATCCGCGATACTGACGCCATCTGGCGATAATAGGTCATGCGAAAGATTGATGCGTTCCACCGTGACATCGTCGGTGATCGAATCATCGACAAATTGCAAATCCGTGTTGCCGATGCGAATCCGATTCCCACTGGCCAGCACCGCCGTATCCACTTTGGACCCATTCACCAAGGTGCCGTTGCGCGACCCCGCATCGACGATCACCCAACGCCCTTCTTCGGACACGATTTTCGCATGGACGCGCGAACACTGCGGATCGTTGAGTTGTACCTGGCACTCCAATCCGCGACCAATCCGATTTTCTATTTGAAAATTGAGGGGAAATCGGGAGTTTGGGTCGCTTCCGCGGGTGACGACAAGATAGGTCGACATAATGGCAATCGATAGGTCCACGAGGCTGATGGAACGAACCCCAGTATAGGCCAAGCTGTCTCATTTTGCTACAAGCGGTCAATGTATCCTTGGGGGCTCGCCTCCATGAACCCATGAAATGGGGGGACAAACTGAAAACCCTTTGGATCCATCTGTCATGAACGAGACTCTACACAAGAATTTCCTGCTCTTGCCGTTTGGAAGCGCTGGTGATGTGCATCCATTCGTCGGTCTAGGGCTCGCTTTGCAGAACCGCGGACATGATGTCGAAATAGCAACGAATGGCTACTTTGAATCACTGATCCGCCGTTGTGGACTTCCGTTCACCGAGTTGGGAACCGCTGACGAGTTTCTCGAGGTGTCGCAGCAGCATGGGCTTTGGAGTCCGCTGCACGGTTTCGCTACCTTGTTCCGATTTGGCATCCAGCGGGTCATGAAGCGACAAATGGAATTGGTGCTCGATCGTTGCCGCAGTCGACCGACCGTCGTCATCGCAAACGGACTTGGTTTCGGTGCCAGAATCGCGACCGAGAAAATCGCCTCGCAGCGATTGGAAACAGATCACAGAGCGCCGATGGTCACCATCCATTTGCAGCCGGCTTTCATTTTCAGCGACATTTGCCCGCCTGTCTTGCCGGGAATCAGCTCTAGCAGGTGGCAGCCGACGTGGCTGCGTCGCTTCCAGATGAGACTCGGGGAAAAGCTACTGGTCGATCGAGTTGCTGGACCAGCCACCAACCTTCTTCGACGTGAGGTTGGGCTGCCTCCAATCCGACGCCTGTCTCGCTGGTGGAACTCAACAGACAGCATGCTTGGCTTGTTTCCGAACTGGTTCGCACGGCCTGCCGCCGATTGGCCGTCGCAATTGACACTGAGCGAGTTCCCGCTTTGGGACGAAAGCGCGGTATCAGGAATCGAACCGGAATTGAATCGGTTTCTCGAGGACGGCGCCCCGCCGGTTGTCATCACTCCCGGCACAGGCAACAGGCATGCCAAGCGGTTCTTTACGGAATCGGTGAACGCCTGTGCCCAACTCCAACGACGCGCGATCCTTTTGACCCGATTCCCCGAGCAACTGCCCGAATCCCTTCCCGCTTCGGCCCGTCATTTCGACTATGCACCGTTTGGGCTGATCCTCCCTCGATGCGAGGCAGCGATCCATCACGGAGGCGTCGGCACCGTGTCTCAATGCTTGAGAGCTGGTCTCCCACAAATCATAATGCCACTCTCGTACGATCAGCCGGATAACTTGAATCGAGTCGAACAACTAGGAGTTGGTGGTGGGATGAGTCCATCTCGTTTCGTTGCATCCTCGGTTGCACGATTGCTGAACGAACTCCTCGAATCGGAACGCGTACGTGATCATTGCCGTGCGACAGCGGCTCGATTTGTTGGCGTAGAGCCTTTCGAAGCAGCATCGAGGTATCTCGAGTCGTTATAGCGAGACGTATTGACGCCCCGATGCAGCGTTGTCGGCTCGCCACAGCGTCGAACTACTTGCTCTCACGATGCAGCTTGTATTCGACCGCATCGACCAAAGCCGACCAACTCGCTTCGATGATATTCTCGCTAACGCCGATAGTCCGCCAGGATGCGTGATCGTCGGCGCTCTCGATGTTGACTCGAATTCGCGCCGCAGTTCCCGCTTCGCTGTTAACCACACGGACTTTGTAATCCATCAGTCGCATCGATTCGACGCACGGGAAGAATGGGGCCAATGTTTTGCGAAGCGCCGCATCCATTGCGTTGACAGGCCCGTGTCCTTCGGCAGCCTCCACGCACACTTCGTCCCCGACTCGCAACTTCAAGATCGCTTCCGCATAGGTCTGATTCCTCTCGGTATCCAGATCCCCTGCAAGGATCTGGTATTTGATCGTTTCAAAATGCGGCGTGTATGTCCCGGAACACTGCTTGACCAACAGATCGAAGGAAGCCTCGGCGGCTTCGAACTGGTATCCTTGATTCTCCTTCGCGACGACCTGTGCAAGAATCCTGTCTAGCAGTTCTCGGTCGTTAGGTATCTGATGGTCTTGGGTCAAGGCAGCGATGTTCGATCGCCCGGAGAGCTCGCTTACCAGAATCCTGCGTTCATTCCCCACGAGCGCTGGATCCATATGCTCATACGTATGGGCGAATTTATTGACTGCGTGGACGTGCATGCCTCCTTTGTGCGCAAAGGCGCTGCGTCCTACAAACGGCTGGCTGCTGCGTGGAGCAAGGTTCGCGATCTCGTAGACGTAACGCGACAACTCGGTCAAATGATCTAGCGGTTGACCGCCGAGCGTTTGATACCCTTTCTTTTTAAATTGCAGGTTGGAGATCACACAAACCAAATCAGCGTTCCCGCAACGTTCGCCGATCCCATTCATAGTCCCTTGGACTTGATCGCATCCGGCATCGATGGCGGCGAGGGAGTTCGCGGTCGCCAGATCGCCATCGTTGTGGCAGTGAATACCCAGCTTAACATTGCAGGGGCTCAAATGCCGTTTGGCATCCGAAACTATGGCGGCTACTTCCTCGGGGAGTGAACCTCCATTGGTGTCGCAAAATACGATCCACTTCGCTCCCGCCCGTGCAGCAGCTTCGACGGCTGAAAGAGCGTACTGGCGATTGGCCTTGTATCCATCGAAAAAGTGCTCCGCGTCGTAAACAATCGTCGCGTACGCGGAAAGGTACTCGACGCTTTCACTGATCATGTCCAAGTTCTCTTGGAGGGAAACGCCGAGGACTTCCGTGGCGTGAAAGTCCCACGACTTGCCAACGAGGGTGATCACCGGCGTTTGCGCCGCGACCAAGGCTTTGATCCCCGGGTCGTCGGCCGCTTTCATCCCCCGTCGTCGCGTCATCCCGAACGCTGATAGCTGACTATTACCTAACTTTAGGTCGCGGGCACGTTGAAAGAACATCGCATCCTTTTCGTTCGAAAGCGGATATCCGCCTTCGATCATGTCGACTCCGATCTCAGCGAGTCGCGAAGCTATGTTGAGCTTGTCTTGGAGCGACAGGCTCACCCCTTCGCCTTGGGTACCATCGCGCAGCGTAGTATCGTAGATATGGATGGATCGTGTGGTCATTGTGATTGTGGTTCGCGAATGGGCTGTCAACAAAAAAACCCCTGGAGCGTCAGGCTACAGGGGTTGGTAAGAAACACAGTAAACACAGACACGGTACCAACAAAAGTAGTACGTGGTGCCAAACTGTTCCCCAAAGCCTAACGGCGTCGGGGAATAATAATCTCTTTGGATCGGTAAACGGAAGGGATATTCGGCATAGTTGCAGGGAGTGCAGGACTAAAAAAACGCTAAAAACCCGTCGATTCAGTCGGCCAATCCATGACTCGAGCGACACGTCGCACGAACGCTTGGCAGCGGCCGACTCAACCTTCAACTAGTGTTTCTCACATACCTGCCTTTGTCAACCAAGCCCATCCGCCCGACTCCTGAAGAATGAGGGAAAAACCATGCCCGGCGGCTTTGCAATCGTCTTATCAATCCCTTAACAAACTACCAATCCCTTAGCGAATCAGTTCGCGTAGTCGGTCCGCAACGCAAACATTCCGCAAGGCATCCTTCAGGTGAGGAGCCACAAAGACGCGGACTCGTTTCACCAAGGCATCGAATTGTTCCGTTGCCAGTGACTGCACCACGGGTGACAGCTCCACTAAATTTCGGAAACTGCCATCGCGCATCCGAACTCGCAAATCGAACTGCACCTCCAGTTTGACTGGGGGTGCATCGATGAGCACATCATCGCGTCCAATAGCAACACCCGTTTGCTTGCTGAACGACTCCCCCAAGGCTCGAGAGAGCGAGACAATGTCCTGGTATGGGCGACGAGCCAGAGCGCTATGCAAGTCAGGTTCGACGAGACGATCGAACTGAGCAATTCGTTTGTATAGCGATCGCCTCATACCAAACAAACCGAGAATGCAATTTTCCCATGGCTTGCCTCGCGAGTTTTCTACGAGCGATTCCGTCATCGTCGCTTCGTCCATCTCCAGCCACGAACCTACCAAATCGATCGAATCTCGCAATTCAAAAACGGCCCGCTGAATCATCGCGGTCGCGCTGCGGACGGCATGATGCCAATAAACTTCGCTGAACATCACATAGCGCGCGAAAACCATCATTTCGGCTGCAGTGCGACCTTTCTCAGAAATAGCGATTCGTTTTCGGGGTTGATCAACACATAACGAATGGACCAACCGATTGCGGTCAAAGTTTCTACCATAAGGTACCCCCGCGTGGAGCGAGTCCCGCTCTAAGTAGTCGAGCTTGTCAATGTCAACGGGGCCACTGAGCATCGAGCGCAAGATTGCATGGCTGTCCGAAACGCGGTGTAAAATTGGCTCAAGAGTATGCGTTGCAGCCTCGCGAGCCGAACGCGGATCCAGAAACGCAGCCACCTCCGCAGGATCCAAATCCCAGTCCTTTCGGAGGAGCTCCGCCAACTCTCGATGCTCGAGCAGTCGGGTCGCCAAAACCTCGTGCTTGGGGAAATCGACCAAGCGGATATCCTCGATCGCGTGGCAGAATGGCCAGTGGCCAATATCGTGCAACAATCCGGAGACGACGAACAACGAGGCATCATGGTCGCTAAAAACCATAGGGGCCGCAGTGTCGCTGGCGAGTTGCTTTAGGAACTCAAGTGAATTGCGATAAACGCCCAGGGAATGCTCAAACCGGGTATGGGTTGCCCCGGGGTAAACCAGCCCCACCAATCCTAACTGACTGATTCTCGCCAGGCGTCGGAAGGCCGCTGTGTCGATCAAACGCCGCACTCGAGGAGTGGTCGGAACGTCCATCTCGGGGCTGATCCGAATCACCGAACCGGTTTGCTGAATCTCAGGGATCGCCATTATCTTCTCCAAACATCCGATCCCGCGCGGCCCCACGACACATCGAAATATCCGGGGAAACGTTACTATTCTTCATCGATTCCCTCAATTCTACCCCTACTTGGCCGTTTTTAAGAGCCCCGCTCCCTCTAGACGTTCGACTAAACTATGAATAGAGAAAAAGCTGGTTGAACGAGAACACTGAGGGTGCATGACAAAATCCATTTGGCCTGACGGCGATGCCACTGCCGAACTTCTTGTGAATGTCCGCGAGGGACAGCAGGACGCGGTCGAGGAACTCCTCGGCCGGCACCGTGACTCCCTGCGTCGGATGATTGCAATCCGACTCGATCAGCGAATCATGCAGCGGCTCGACGTAAGCGATGTCGTGCAAGACGTTTTGATCGAGGCCAATCGTCGGCTCGTGGATTACGTCAATAACCCGTCGATTCCTTTCCACCTTTGGATACGGCAAATCGCCAAGGATCGGATTATCGATGCTCATCGCCGCCACCGCTTGTCTGCCAAACGGAGCATCGATCGGGAGCAACCGATGGGGGGTGGTCAGAACCAGCCTGACCAATCCACCATGGAGTTGGCGAACCAGTTTCGGGACGCAGCCCTTACTCCTGCCGCTGCGGCAACTCAACGCGAATTGGCAAGGCATATCGAGCTGGCGATCCAACATCTCCGCGATGGTGATCGCGAAGTGATCTTGATGCGGCATTATGAGCAACTCAACAACCAAGAGATCGCTCAGGCGCTCGGACTTTCGGAGCCCGCGGCAAGCATGCGGTATCTGCGGGCTGTAAAACGCCTCCGAGAAGTGATCGAAAGCCTGCCAGACCTTCACAAGGAACTGCGAGAATGAAATCGCGGCCATCGCAACTCGGTTGGGAGTCCACGGCAGACTTCCTCCAAACCGCTCGGTCTCAACAGCATGCCGAGAGTCACGCCGACGAGGAACAGCCAGCTTCCGACGCCGAACTCAAACTGGCTTCGCTGGTCGCTGAACTAGCCGACCGATTGCAGCGAGGCGAACGGGTCGACATTCACGAAGTATGCAAAGCCCAACCGGATTTTGAGTCGGACCTGATGGCTCTCTGGGGTACCGTTCTGGTCACCAATGCGGTCGGAAGCCATGAAGCGCACCAAATCGCGAGTGGTGGCAAATCTCAAGGGGACTCAGGCAATTGGCAAATGCCTCTCCCGTGCACTTTGGGGGATTACGAACTCGTCGAGGAGATCGGTCGTGGCGGCATGGGAGTCGTCTACAGAGCGATCCAGTTGAGCCTCGGCCGAGAAGTCGCCATCAAAATGATCCTCAGGGATCGGTTGGCTTCCGACCTGGAACGGCAACGATTCTTTGCCGAAGCTCGCGCGACGGCCCAATTGCAACATCCAGGGATCGTTCCGGTCTACGATGTGGGTGAGATCGATGGGCGACCCTACTTCGCCATGCAGTACCTTAAAGGTCGAACCCTACTGGAGTTGATCAACTCAGGGGAGCTCGATGAACGCCAAGCGGTACGTCATATCGAAAGCGTGGCTAAAGCAGTGCAATTCGCACATGCCTCCGGTATTCTCCACCGGGATATCAAGCCATCCAATATTTTAATCGATGAGTCAGGCCATGCTCGACTGACCGACTTCGGTCTGGCGAAACAAACCGATTCCGCAGAATCGCTTACACGCACCGGGGTTGTGCTCGGAACTCCCACGTACATGAGTCCTGAACAAGCTAGTGGGCGAATGGGTACCATCGGCCCAGCTTCCGACATCTATAGCCTAGGGTCCGTACTCTATCATGCCTTGACGGGTCGCCCACCGTTTGCTGCCAAGACAACCATGGATGTGCTGTTGCAGATCCTGGAACAAGATCCACCGGGCCCTCGATTGCTCAATTCCAGAATCGACCGCGATCTGGAAATGATCGTCGTGCGATGCCTGCAAAAGCCACCCGACCTACGCTATGCAACGGCCCAAAACCTATCAGAGGATCTCTCAGCGTACCTACGGGACGAGCCGATTTCGGCTCGCTCCGGGCAGTTTGCTCAGATCGTCGCGCGTTGGTTCCGCGAAACCCATCATGCTCCGGTATTGGAAAACTGGGGCATGCTCTGGATGTGGCACTCGCTCGTTCTGTTTACCGCGTGCGCGCTGACGGAGGTTCTCGCATGGTACGGAGCCAATCGCTGGGCATTCGCGTTGCTCTGGACCGTGGGACTAGGTGCGTGGGCGGCTGTGTTCTGGGCCATGCGTCGACGGATGGGCCCCGTCACGTTCGTGGAACGCCAAATCGCACACGTCTGGGGTGCGAGCATGATCGGCATTGGGGCACTATTTCCCGTGGAGTGGGGACTGGAATTGCAACCGCTCACCCTGACCCCTCTGCTGGCTGTCATTACCGGCATGATGTTTACCATCAAGGCCGGGATCCTCAGCGGAGCTTTTTACGTCCAAGCAGCCTGCTTGTTTGCGACCACCGCCGCGATGATCCTCTGGCCGAGCGTTGCCCACCTCATCTTCGGAACCGTAGCCGGATTGTGCTTCTTCATTCCCGGCCTCAAGTACTACCGACAACGCCACGCACCGCGCGCATAATCGATCGCACCATTCATCGAACAAATCGATCGATTGGCCGATGGATGGCCGAGAAACAACGCTATTCGTCCGATGGATCTTCCGTCAGTTCTGCCGGTGGAGTCCGACCATCGTCAGGGAGCAATCGCAGCACTTCGCGAGGGGGATCGCACAAGCTATCGCCGTGGATAGTGATCTTCCACGATAGTCCCTCGTCGTCTTCGATCATCTCTCCTTCTTCGAACTCTTCTCCTCCGACCAAATACATCGATACCGTTCGGAGCAGTTGATCGACGCCATTGAAATCGTACACCTCGGCATTGAAGCACGCCTCGACGTCGACAGCTCCCAATTGCCCGTTGCCAACCGTGTCCATCATCGCCCAGTCATCGTCAAATCGAAACAACCGCACGTTGGCCCAAAGATCGACCGTGGGAATCTCATGCTCCGCGCACAGTTCGATGCTCTCCTCAAGGGTGTTCTGGTCACGCAAAACCTCTCCACCTGGATTGAAGTAGCAAAGGGCCTGAGGCAGAGTCAGTAGTTTAGAGACCATCGTGGTCGCAAATTCCAATTCAGCGATTGGATCATAGTCTTCCGGCAGCCATTCGCCGTCGTCATCTTCCTTGCCTAAGACGTAGCTGAATCGCACTCGGATGAACGCTTTCGCCTTAGCCGCGACTTCTTTCCCTTCCGCCCATCCCCATGATTGCTCCGCCGCGCGTTCAAGGGAACCGGGGAACACATACTGACCAAATTGGCCCGCTTTCCAAGCGCTATGCAGGAGTGCATTGTCATTCTCAAACCCCATATCATCCGGCCACGGACGATCGACAAGGTCGAGCACCGCATAGCCGTTCACTTCCGGCCGATAGGCGATAATCAAAGCGGGACCGCTGAACTCCCATGCCTCACTGCCATCGTTGCGGCCGGTGATGTCGTAGTCCGAAAGGACCGCGGCGACTTGATCGAGTGTTGGGCAGGAATCCAAAAGCACACATACCGTCTGGCTAAAAATCGCCTCGTCCACAGTAACCATCCTTCTCACGGCAAACTTGTCTTTAGGTACCGCCCGAACTCTGGGTCAGTCCATGTATATTGCTGGAGCATATTACCAGAAAGAGTGGATCTTGAGTCCAGAAAATTGTCGCTACAAGCGGCACAATCGATCAACCCGCTACATTTTATGGAATGAGCACCAAAAAACGGAAGCTGTATCTTTTCCAAGCTTCCTCAAGCGACCGTCCGTGTCCTACGGTTTTCTTGGCACTGGAGTTGTTTTCACGGCGAATGAAGTGAGATTATGTCTGACAAGAAAAAAGGGCACGATGCGGCTGCTGACAAAGGAGCTGCGGGAGGCAAGCAAGCTGAAAAGAGTCCTAAAAGTGGTATTGCCAGCAAAGCGATGATCGTTGCCTTTGTCAGTATTGTGGTTGTTGTTGAGACGCTGGTGTTCTTCTTTATGGTCCCTTCAGGTGAAGAAGTCGCAGCCCTTGCCGAAGCGAGGCTCATTTCGGCCGCCCAGGAAATCGACTCGGCCCATTCTGACAAATCCTCGAAAACCGAGAAGATCATCGAGTTCGATCTCGATTCCTATAGCGTTTCCTTCGTCCCCCCAGGAGCCGACCACAGCTATCGAGTTGAATTCCGGCTGTTCGGTACCCTCAATGCTTCCGACCAAGACCGTTTGCAAGCACTCTACGACGAGCGCAAGTTCCGCTTTCGCCATCGACTGATCTTGGAAATCCGAAATACGAGCCTCTCGGAACTTCAGGAAAACCAACTGGGCTTGATTCAGCGCCGCATTTTGGCGACAAGTACCGAGTTGCTCGGCGAGCCGATCCTCTTGAGCATCGGCTTCAACGACTACCAAGTCATCGAAGACTAGTCATTCTGGGATTCTCGTCGGTAGGGCGACTGTCGTCATGGCTGCGATTTTCATCGGTCATGGGTCGCGACCGCGCGGCGACAGTTGTGGCTAGTGCGGCACTCCCCAAAAGGATGCTTTCGAACATAACTCTCATCAGCACGGATGCTGTATGGCAAACGATCCTCAAGCTGCTACGACTCCAGGTTCCACCAGCATAAATGGCGGTCAAGACGCCTCGTCCGCTCCAACGGGTCGCAGCGCTGCCGATGCCGAAGCGGTGCTTCAGCAAGCGGAGTCGGCACTCCAAGATGTGGAACAGTCCCTTCGCACTCCCAAAGTAGCTCGATTCAATCTCGAAGAGCTCGTGGGCGAAGGCGGACCGCCTGAAAAAGTTTCCATGGATCTGTTGCGGGATGTCACCCTCGATTTGAAGATCGAGCTGGGTCGCACCCGAATGAATCTCGACGAAATCCTACAGCTTCGACGTGGCTCTGTGGTGACCCTCGACAAGCTGGCCGGAGATCCTGTCGATATTTTTGTGAACGGCCGTATGGTGGCCCGAGGCGAAGTCCTGGTCCTGAACGATAACTTTTGTGTTCGTGTAGCCGAGCTGATCGGCAGTGATTCAATCCAATGATGCCACCTGTTCTAGCAATGTCCCTCGCCAAGCAATGGAGGCTTCTGCTCCGCGTAGCATTTTATCTCGCAACCGCTGCCCACCTGTTGTGCCTAGCTCCCTTCAACGTGGTTTGTGCCGACCCACCAGGTGAACCGTCCTTGGTTCGCAGTTCGCCGCTGCGTGTTAGCGACCCCAACGCATCGCTCCCATCGTCGTCAAACGTACAACCGGCCGCTGCATGGAACTCGATCCCCCCCCGACGCGATTCCGGAACCGATCCGGCAATCGGGTCCGTCACGACTGGAGCGGCGGCCAGAAAATCGGGGGAGCAGCCGCTGGAGTTGAAGGGACCCGGCACCACGGAAGACCCTCGCGTGAAAGCGCCCCGATCTCCATGGGCCGCAACCTTGTCGATGACGCTCTCCCTAGCTTTGGTGGTGTGCTTATTCCTGATCGCTGCATTGATGCTTCGGAAATCACAACCGAAACAGTTCCAGAAACTTCCCAACGAAGTCATCGAAGTGCTAGGGCGATCGACGATGGGCCCACGCCAGCAGTTGTACGTTTTACGGTTCGGCTCGAAACTTATCCTGGTGAGCCAGCAGCCCGGAGAAACTCAGGCGCTCGGGGAAATTACCGATCAAGAAGAGGCCGCACGGCTGGCGGGTCTTTGCGAGGCGAACCGGCCGGAAAGTATCTCCAATTCTTTCAAGGAAGTCTTTCGCCAGGTGGTGACCTCCTCCACCAAACAGCCTCTGCCAAAACCCTCACGATCCTAGCATTGGAGCGGGCGCCTCGCAGCACAAGCAATCTCATGCATCCCGGGCACCGTCAGGGTCAGGAAAAGGGAGTTCCAGAAGTTGCTGGGCGGTGGTGACCAACTGATCCATGGCGAAGGGCTTGTGCATGTATTCGTCTACGCCCAGCATGCGGGCATAGGTCTGATGCCTTTCCCCCTCATTGGCGGTCACCATGATCACCCGTATCTGATCCCGTTTGCTCCGGCGGAGATGTTCTAAAACGAGGAAACCGCTCTGACGGGGCATCATCATGTCGAGCACCATCAGGTCCGGATGGTAGGACTCGAGCTTCGCGACCCCTTGCTGCCCATCCGGCATATGGACCACCTCATAACCGAGGCCTTCCAATGCGAACTTGACCGGCGTCGCGATCTCATAATCATCATCGACGATCAAAATTCGTGGTGGTCGGTTTTCGCGTTTCCAGGCGGGATCGATCGGCATGATGATTGAGACTCGAGTATCGGGTGGATTTCGTGTGCAGATTACTTCGGGAGTGTTTGTTTCTAGTCTGGCTAAACGGTCAACGATTCGTTTTGGCGGGTGATGGTCACGACGATATTTTTAAAATTGGGGGTTCGGGATTGTGGATCGACCACCCGCGGGACCAAGACGTTCGACTCGGGGTAGTACATCATGGCATTGCCATCTCGGATCTCTTCAAAAGGTCGAGCGAGGATGTTGTGCATCTGCCCTACCGAACTTGAGACCGTCACCAAGGAATCTTCGACCAGCCCCATTCGTTGCATATCTTGGGGGTTCAACAAAATCACGTCGCGGCGGTCTTGATGGCGATAGAGATCGTAATCTTCGTAGACAACAGTGTTGAATTGGCCTTCGCTCCGGACGGTCATCAATCGAACTTGGTTTTTCTCGAGTGAACTCAGCTCAGGTAGTTCATGAGCAACCAACTGAGCGCGGCCATCGTTGGTATTGAATTTGGCCCGATGCAGTGTTCTACCCGCAACCTGGAACTCGTGTTTGGTTTCCGCGATGGTGTCGATCTGCTCGTACCCTGGAACCACTTTCGAGATCCAGTGACGAATGGTGTTGGTTTTTTGCATCTGGTCCCAGTCGATCGCTTCGGACTTGCCCAATGTCCGTTTGGCGATCTCCGCGATGACATGCACTTCACTGCGCGGACCAGGCAGTCGCTTGATCCCGCCATCGCTCAGACGAACGTAATTGAACATCGATTCTTGGGTCGTCGGTTCCGGCTCCTCGTCGCGTGCCAACACGGGTAGGATAATCGTGGTTTTTGCTAGTCCATTCGCATGACCTGTGTTCAGGGTGGTGTTGAGCATCACCAACATATCCAGTGCCTTTAAGGCTTCGTCTGCGAATTGCGCGTCGGGATTCGAACCGTACAGATTACCGCCCAGGCACAACGCATACTTCAATTCACCACGATGTGCGGCTTCCATACAGTCCAACGTGTCTCTTCCGGGGGTCGTAGGCAGGTTCACGCCGAACTTGTTCTTCAGATTATGAAACAGTTCATCCTTGAGTTTCGGCGTAACACCGACCGACCCGATGCCTTGAACATTCGAGTGACCACGAATCGGCATCACCCCGGCTCCCTCCTTGCCGATCATTCCTCGCATGAGTGCCAAGTTCACAATCGCCTGAACGTTTTGAACCCCATGAGTGTGGTGGGTGATTCCCATCGTCCATGAAAAAATGGAACCATTGCTTTCCGAGTAAACCTGCGCGAGCTCGCGTATGGTTTTCTCGTCGATCCCCGACTTTCGAGTAATGTTATCCCAAGAATGACACTTCAAATCGTCTAAGAAATCAACATGCCCGTTGCAGTGTTCGGCCAAGAAAAGCATGTCATGAGTCCCTAGCTCTTGGACGGCTTTCGCGATGCCCGTCAAAAGTGCTAAATCTCCACCGATATGCGGCTGGATGTAGTGCGTCGCAATCTTGGTCCCAAAGACCATGCTGAGCGGGTCACTGGGGACCTTGAATCGGACCAACCCCAATTCCTTCACTGGATTGATCACGACGATACGCCCTCCACGACGTCGCAAATGCATTAAGCTGGTCATTAATCGGGGGTGATTGCTCGGGGGGTTCCCCCCGATGATGAATACCGTATCGCACTTATCGAGATCTTCGAGGACCACGGTTGCCGTCCCGGTTCCCAACGTGGTTTGCAATCCAACACCGCTGGCTTGATGGCAGTAATAGCTGCAGTTGTTGACATTGTTGGTGCCATAAACGCGCGCAAAAAGCTGCAACAGAAACCCAGCTTCATTGCTCGATCGACCGCTGAAGTACCAGAATGTCTGGTCCGCATGCAGGCGGTTGAGTTCCTTCGCGATCCTTTCAAACGCATCCGCCCACGTAATCGTTCGGTAATGCGTCGCCCCTTGCTCGTACAACACCGGCTGGATCAATCGGCCGCTGGTTTCCAACTGTCGAGGTGTCCATCGACTCATTTGAGCGACTGGATGTTTCGCCCAGAAATCCGCCGTGATGGCCGGTTGCATGTCCGCAGCCATCGCTTGGATCGATTTCTTGCACACCTCGGGAAACGAACCATGCTCGTTCACCATACCACCATGCTGCCCACCCATTCCCAAAGCGCATGTTTTGCACGCGTTGCGAGAACGCAGGGCGGTGTACATTTTCCAAAGATTGCCGGATTCAAGCCCCTTTCGGAACGTGTACCGCACAGCTTGCCAGCCTCCGCCAGCTTTCAATCGTTTCATGGTGAAATTCCGTAGGATCGCAGGGGGGGAGCAGGGAAATAGGTCGTAGGGATTAGGTCGTGGGGATTAGGTGGGTGGGAGCGAGCGGACAAGGCCCCTAAGTGAAGGGTCCAAACGGTGCGCACCGCTTGCCTATGATGGATGACCTCAGGCGATCCCTCTCCACAGTATACATCTCATCGCCGAATCGAGAAATTCGCGAACTCTCCCGACGCTTCGCTTTGATACGTTTCGATAGAGTGAAGATGCCCGGGGGCCCGGATGCGGAGTTGATCAAGAAATCGTTGCATCGGCTCGGCCTCTCCCTCGATGACCAGGCAAACCCGCCCATCCTCAAGATTCTCAACGTACCCAAAAAGGCGAAGCTCTTGCGCAAGATTGCGGACAGCGAAACGCATTCCAACACCCTGAACTCGGCCAGTTAGAAAGCAAGTCCATCGGATCATCGCACGCCTTACCATTCGGCAGATCTAGATGAAAAACCAACAAAAAAGCGGCTCGATTGAGCCGCCTTGGTCTGCGTTAGGAACCCTAAAGCACTGCCGATCGCATTGCACCGAGCCGTTTGTACTGCCTACGGTTCATACTGCCGGCGGTTTGTACTGCCGGCGGTTTGTACTGCCGGCGGTTTGTACTGCCGGCCACATTCATCGGGGACCCATTGCCTCGGAGAACGGTCTCCAGAAGGAAACCGAAAAGTCGTACAGTGGGGGTGCTTGCTCGCCAAGAATCCTGCGCGCAGAGAGTGCAGGGATCTCGCCGCGATAGAAACCATCCACGCAACAACCCAGCCCGGAATGCCGAGCGGGGTCGCAGGCGAACTACTTCTTCTTTTTCTTCTTGTCGTCTGCTTCGTCTTCCTTCTTTACTTTCTTCTTTTTCTTCAAAGAAATCTTGGGAACACGAACTTTTGCCATCCCGAGCACAATGGACTCGTCGGTCCACTTGTCGAGATCTTGAAGACGCTTGATCCGCTCAGCGCGGGTCATCACGTTGCGGGACTTAATGGCCCCGGCTCGTACTTTCAAACTTTTGTCTAGAGTCATTTCGATTCGGTTGGGATCGGAATGGTTTGGGAACGACATCGCTTGTAGGGGCGACATCATTCTGGGGACGGTATGGTTTCAGGTCGGCAGGAAACCCCTCACATTCCAGGAGACGTTCCCACGCAGGAGGGCCTTCGACGAAGATCCTCATCCCTTTTTTCCCATCATTGGGCTCGAAAGCTTATCTCCCCAATCAATTCCTTTCAAGTCAGGATTTGGCTATATTTTAGGTGTGGCTCGATTATCGGGCTTTCCGGAGCTATGAAATTCCTGGATTTCTTTATTACTATGAGCAATTCATTCGCCCGCCACAGGTTCGCCCGTCATAGGGCCGCAGGCCGCTTGGATGGGTCGAGGTGTTTCGAAATTCCACCCCCGGCCCGACAGTCGGGGGCTGCGAGGAAGAGAGTTTCAAGGGGGAGGAGAGCTGCAGGGAACCGAAGAGGTGTCTCCCGGTCCTTTGGACTACTCGGGGGGATCGCACTATTGGCCGTCGGCTGGATGGCAGCTTACTTTTGGGTCGACGCGTCCAGTCGAGACCTCCTCTATCGCCAAGGAAAACCGGCGAGCGCTGCGGCGAGGCTCGAAAGTTGGGCTCCCTGGATGTTTTCACCGAACCGTTGGCGATGGCTCCTTGCTGATGCCTATCGCAAATTGGGTGACCGTGGTCGAGTGAAACGCATCACCGACGAACTCGCAACTGGGGGACTGGCCCAAACTCAGGCCGCAGCCCCGCTATTGCTGATGGACTCGGCCTCCGGGGTTCCGAACAAAGTGAAAGAAAACCTGGGTCCACTTCTCTTGATCTACAAAGAGAATGGAGCTGAGGTTCTAGGCTCACTCGTTCAAGGATTCATGACCCAAGGAGACTCCAACAGCGCCAACCAAACATTGCGTCTTTGGGGGGAACTCTTCGAGGGTGATTTTCAACTCGAGTTCTGGCGAGGAGTCACCAGCACCGCAAATTATGATCTTGATGGAGCCATAGAGTCGTTTCAAAAATCGATCGCCATACGCTCGGATTTCCCGCGATCCCACGAAGAACTTGCCCAGGTGTATCTTGAAAAGGCTCAATTCGAAGAGGCTCGGACCGAATTTGAATGGATTGAAAAGTATGCCAAGAAGAATGGTATCGAGCAATCGCCTGAATTGATTTCGGGATACGCGCGCTCTCTGCTCAATCTGGGCTACCCAGACCTTGCGTCTGAGCAACTGAAAAAGCTGAAAGACATCTCCAAATTGCCGAGCCCCGAGTTAGCGTTGGTCTGTGAAACGAATCTCGAATCGGGGAATGTGCGCGATGCGACCGAACAAGCTGCCATGCTTCTGAAACGGTGGCCGGATGCACTCCCTTATTTGCAACTCCAAGCTCGCTGCATGGCGAAACTTGGAAACAGCTCCGAAAGTGAAGCTCTGTTCCAAAAAGCTTCCGAGAGCCAGTTGAAACGGCCAGACGTCGACCGCATGCTCGAACGACTCGTCACCGACAATAGCAATCAGGATCTTCGCAGGGATATGGGGGAAATGATGATGAATTACCTCGATCCCTCCGGCGGAGCTGGATATGTCCAAGTCGCATCGCGGGCTAACCCGATCGACCTTAAGTCGCACGCTCTGCTCGCGAACTACTTTGAACGCGAAGGCCGTTTGAACGCCGCCGAAAACCATCGTCGGGCCATTCGGCAAATCGAATTGGCGATCCTGGAATCGCAACAGTTTTCGGCACAAGATCCAAACCAACCACCCTTCCAAGGCCAGCCTCCAATTCCAGGCCCGTTTCGGATAACACCCAACGGCACCCCGCAAGCACCCCCGCCCGAAAACAACCCTACTAAAAATAGCCCTACTGAAAACAACGCAGCAAAGCCCTCGGAAAAGGATTAGCGTGTCTCGGAATTTCGCCGACGCGATCATTCGGCAGCGTAATTAATCACCAGCATCAACCGTCAGCAATGTGGCAATGCCCCCTCCCATCGACGTTACCTATCCAATCGGTACCTATCCAATCGGTCGATCGCGGCGTTCGTGGGAACCCTTGAGCTCGCGGTTTGCCTACATCGCTTTCGTCGTGACGGTATGCGTCTACCTGCCGAACTTTGTCGGCTGCACCGGTTCGTCGAACAGCGCAACCGATCCGAGCAAGAAAACGGAAAACGCCCAAGTCAACTCGGCCTCAACCGCGGCCACGCCTAACCAAGGAACACAAAAACAGCCGTCGGGAAACACAGCTTCATCCTCGGACGTAGCCACCTCTAAATCCGCCTTAAAGTTCACAGCGCATAGCTCCGATATCGGCGTCGATTTCACGTACCGCAACGGCGAAGGCGCATGGCTTGTCGCGATGATTGAATCCAACGGAGGTGGCGTCGGTTCCATCGATTACGATCGAGATGGACGCTGGGATTTGTTCATCCCCGGAGGTGGGATGCTCTCCCCTCAAAAGGAAATCATCATGGTTTCCAACGGACTCTTCCAACAACAGGCTCCAATGAAAAATGCTCCGCTTGGTTTTCGCGAGGTCGGTGGAAAAGCGGCCTGCGATGCTGGGGCCTGCTACTCGTTTGGTGCTGCGGTCGGCGATTACGATGACGATGGTCTCTCCGATATCTTCATCACTGGTTTCGGCGGACAGCAATTGCTTCGAAACCAAGGGGACGGCACCTTTGAGGATGTTACTCGACAGGCGGGTTTCCATCATCGAGGATGGAGTTCATCCGCAGCATGGTTCGATTTGGAAAACGATGGGGACCTCGACCTTTACATCGCTCACTACGGCGTCTGGTCCCCTGCATTGGACAAGCGATGTTTCAACGCACAAGGTGAAATCGACCGGTGCGCCCCTGCCGACTTTGCAGGCGAACCCGACGAGCTTTGGGTCAACGATGGGAACGGTACGTTTCGCGATGCCTCGGAGTTCTTGAAGGCATTTCCTTATCGCGGAGTCGGTGTCGTGGCGTGCGATTTCGACGTCGACGGAGACACCGACCTCTATGTAGCTAATGACGAAGACCCCAACGTCCTTTTGGACAACCAAGGGAATGGTGAACTCAAAGAAATCGGAGCGTCTTCGGGCACCAGTCTCGGTTCCCGATCCATCGTCGACGGTAGCATGGGACTCGCAGTCGCGGATTTCGATGGAAACCTGAAACCCGATATTTTGGTCACCAACTACCAGAACGAATACTGCGAACTCTACCTGAATCAAGGCAAGCAGTATTTTTCTCTCGGTACGCGATCGGCCGGATTGATGGCTCTCGGCCAATCCGTCGTCGGGTGGGGAACCGCATTCTTCGATGCTGACCACGACAGCGATGACGACCTTGTAGTCATCGCTGGGCATACAAGTCGCCGCCCAATCCGAAGCAGCAACCTTCAAAAGCCGTATCTGCTAGAAAACGTCCAAGGAAAAAGGTTGGTTTCCATAGGCGATGCAACAGGCGAGTTCTTTCGCCAAGTCCACGCTGGTCGAGGGATGGCCATCGGTGACTACGACAACGATGGTGACATTGATTTTGTCGTGAGCATGCTGGAGCAACCCGTGGAACTACTCACCAACGACACTCCCAATTTAGGAAACTACCTTGAAGTGGATCTTGTCGGAACCCGAAGCAATCGGGATGCGGTGGGCGCCTGGGTCGAATTGGAGCTTGAAACGAATGGGTCGGCTAGGGAGAAGCAGGTGAAACATCGTATCGGAGGGGGGTCCTACGCATCCACCCACGCCTCTACCATCCACTTTGGACTAGGAAACTCCCGGAAAATCCTTCGCGCGACGATTCATTGGCCCAGTGGGCAGACCCAAACCTTAACCGACTTGACCGCAAACCATCGACTCATCGTTACGGAACCCCACGCTTCGGATTCCATAACCCGATAAATCTCCAAAAACCAATAAATGCGGCCCGGCTGAATGCCCCTTTCAAGCCAGCCAGCGGACTGACGGGGGATCGACTTGATCGGGGCGGGTGGATCGCGGATCGATCAGCGGGGCCGTCCACGGCGACAACGATTGCAGCGTGGACTTGATCGGGATCTCTAGTTTACGTACCGGTCGGATCCCCGAAACGTGTAGAATCGGCAATAATGCTTCCGGGGTTGTGATATCCTCGGTCAAAACGATCGAACTCAACCGCTTGCTTCAATCCAAATTCTTCTCAATTCGTTCACTCGCCTTTGGCTAGGCCGTTTGCTCCCAATGCAATTCTGCAAAAGCGAACGCACCATCGGCCAATACAACCTCGAATCGTATATGACTGAAAAACAATCCAACGTCGAATTACCTACTTCCGATGTACCCGCCGCATCGTATCCGTTCTTCGTCCAGATGGCCCGCATCATCAACTCGGGCCAATCGCGTGCCATTGTCGTGTCCGGGAACATCTATGACCTCTATTACGATGGTCGCGAATACGTCCCATTGATTCAGTTTCTGCAAACCAAGACGAAGATCCCGGGGTTGATTCAAGTCGTCTATGAACTGAACGGCCCTGTAAGGGTCAATGATGAAGATCGCGCGAAATTGCGTGAAGCTTGGGCTGGATGGAAGAACGGGGTCGCCGTCGAAGCAATCCCGACTCGTGAAGTGCTTCAAGATGGAAGCAAATTTGAGCTTCGCCGGCGTGAGTTCGATCAATACCTGCGGGATGCGATCGGTAACGCCACCCAAGCTCTCGAGTTCCTCCGCCAACTGACGATCTGTTCCAGAAATTATCTCAAGGAGAACCTATTGGTCATGATCGAAGGAGCCGACATCCTCCTTCCATCTGGGGATGGCGATGTGGCTCGAATGAACGACGCCCAACTTCGCCGTATCTCCATTGTGACCGATTGGTTTGGAGACCCTAGCTTTTTCAATGGCAAAGACAACGTTCTGCTGATCGCGGAATCGAGGAGTCTGATCCATCCTCGCATCTCGAGACTCCCTCAAGTCCTCTCCGTCGAGATTCCTTCACCCGATCTGACCGGGCGCAAGCACTACGCGCAGTGGCACATCGCCAACTCGGGGAATCGCGCGATCACCGAGTCGCTCGATTTGGTGGCAGAAGCAACTGCGGGTCTTTCAATCCATGCCATGCGGCAATTGCTCCTCGCATCGGATTACTCAAAACAACCCATTCAGCGCCAAGACACAACCTTGCAAGTCGAGCACTTCATCCAATCGCAACTCGGTGAAGATGTCATCGAGTTCAAAAAACCGATCCAAACGCTCAAGGATGTGATCGGGTTTTCCAAGCTCAAAGAGTTCCTCGAGGTGTACTTGATCCCGCGCATGAAGCTACCCGACGATCGAGCGCTCCCCGGTGCAGCGATCGCAGGGCCCATCGGTGGTGGCAAGACATTTATCTTTGAAGCGGTTGCTGCGGAACTGGATATGCCGGTCTTGGTACTGAAAAACATCCGCAGCCAATGGTTCGGACAAACAGACGTGATCTTTGAACGCTTGCGGCGGGTTCTCGAAGCGTTGGAGAAAGTCGTCATCTTTGTCGATGAAGCAGACACGCAGTTTGGAAGCGTGGGCGAAGGAGCCCACGAAACCGAACGCCGCTTGACTGGAAAGATCCAAGCGATGATGAGCGATCCCAAACTGCGGGGTAAAGTCATTTGGTTGCTGATGACCGCTCGTATCCATTTGCTCTCGCCAGATATTCGGCGACCCGGCCGGGTCGGCGATCTGATCATCCCGATCCTCGACCCCATTGGTGAAGATCGCAAAGAGTTTATCCGATGGATGTTAAAACCTACCAAGTTGGGTGACGAAGCGTTGGTAGAGTGGCTTGATAAGGACGGACTCGAGGAAGATTTTTCTTCCGCAGGCTACGCCGCGCTGCGAAGCCAATTCAAAGCGATTCCCCCTAAGGATGCAGACGAACTCAAGGAAATCGTCCGAGATTTCTTGCAACCGGCAATCAAGCAAACGCGTCGGTACCAGACGCTCCAGGCCCTCGTCAATTGCACGCGGCGTTCACTCCTTCCAAACCCAGATATTTCTGACGAAGATCGCGCCCAGATGGAACAAGAAATACGCCTTCTTGAATCCATGGGCATTCGTTAACCAAATTCAAATCCGATTTTACCTGCCTAAGGATTCCCAAGAATGCGCCTTGCTCACCCCCTTTTTTCACTGCTTTCCGGAATTGTCACCGGTGGCACGTCGATTGGCCGCACGTTGCTCTTTGCGATGCTCATCGCGATCCCTTGGGCATCGCCCATCCGCGCCCAAGAACGATTCTCAGACTTGGTAGGGAACGTCCGCGTCGAACCCGTTTCCACCAACAAAACAGTCCAAGTCCCCTACATCCTCTGGGGTGGTGACATCGCTACGTTCCTAGCAAACGGGGATTTAAAAACCAAACAAGGTTCGATCTACCAGCAAATGGGCTTGGACATGCAACTCCAAGCAGGAGACGATTTCGTCGGCCAAGTTCGCAACTACCTGAGCGGCAAGTCGCCGATGCTGCGAGGGACTATGCACATGATCGGGTTGGCCGGTGAAGTCCTCGGCGCAGATCCGCGCACCAAACCAGTGATTATTTTGCAACTCTCATGGAGCGCAGGGGACCACGTTGTCGCTCGGAAAACCGTCCGCACCCTGAATGATCTCAAAGGGAAAAAGATCGCCTGCCAACAAGGTGGCCCGCACGTTGGATTGCTATACGATTCCCTCTCCGCAGCAGGATTGAATCGCCAAGACGTCGAGATTGTTTGGACGAAAGATATCACCGGTGCCGACGGACCTGCCGAAGCCTTTCGCAAGGATCCATCCATCGACGCTTGCTGCGTTGTCACCCCCGACATGATCGGATTGACCAGCGGATTGGAAGCTGAAGGGTCCGGCGCCGAAGGCACCGTTGCCGGCGCTCGCGTAATCAACAGCACCGTCCAAATGAGCCGCTCCATCGCCGATGTCTACGCCGTACGCCGCGATTGGTACGATGCGAACAAGGATTGGGTCAAGAAATTCGTCGCCGGTCACTTGAAGGCCACGGAGCAACTCGTCGCTATGCGAAAGACCTACTCGGAATCGAGCAAGATGAGCAAGGAGTACGAGCAGATTCTTTCGCTCGCTCAGCGAGTTTACGGAAAAGAAGTTCTACCGACCATCGAAGGGGACGTACATGGACTGCTCCTCGATTGCTCCTTTGCCGGACTCCCCGGTCAAATCGCGTTCTTCCGTCAAAAGTCCAACGCGAGCGGCTTCGACGAAACCATGTCACGAGCCATCAATTTGGCGACCCAATGGAAATACGCCACCGCTCGCGCAGGTTTTGAACCCAACGACTTCGACTATAAGAAGCTAGCGGAGCTCGGCGGAATCCAATATGTCGAACCCCAAGCCGTCGAACGGTTCAACAACGCTGGCGAAACCACCGACATGTTCTTCGGAGAAAATCTCGACGCCAACACGATCGTCAGCTTTTCGATCAACTTCGAACCCAACGAACAAACATTCTCTGCCGACCGATATGGACCAGAGTTCCTGCGAGCCCTCAAACAAGCGAGCCAGTTCGGGAACGCGCGCGTCGTTATTCGGGGCCACGCAGACCCCACCAAAACGCTCATGGATCTGGTCAAGGCAGGGACCGCAAAAGGGATCATCCAACAAAATGGAACACCCGGAAACTACCGGTACTTTATGAACGGCAAACCGTTAGATCTGAGCCGTACCAAAGAAGTCATCGAATTGGTCCGTACAGGAAATCTTGGGGGTGGAAGCAATGACCCCATTGTGACCATGCAAGCCGCATTGACATTGTCGCAAGCCCGGGCGGAAGCGGTGAAAAAGTCTCTCGAAAAATACGCTTCTGATACTGGGATCACCGTCGACTTGTCACAGATCGTTCCCGTCGGGGTGGGAATTATGGAGCCCGTAATTCCCAAGCCTCGCAATATGGACGAAGCCAAAGAGAACATGCGTGTTGAGTTTCGAATCGTGAAAGTCAATCCCGAAGCGTTGGCTCCAACCGACTTTAACTTCTAACCAGAAAACATAGCCATGCGCCCTAACTCCTACCAATCGTTGCTACACGGTTTTGGAAGCCTCGCCCTGCGATCGATTGTGTTTGCATGCACGATGATTGCGGTTGGGCTGGCAAACACTTCGCTAGGATTCGGCGATTACATCGTCGTCGTGCTCGATGACTCCGGGTCGATGCGCGAAATCATGCGTTCGGTTCGAATCACAAAGATCGATGCCGCCAAACGGGCTCTCGAACAAGTCATCCAGCAGGTCGACGGGGAAACACAACTCGGGATCCTATTACTGAATGGGTCGCCAGCCACGAACCATTGGCTCGTTCCACTCGGGCCAGTCTCCAAAATTGATGCCGCCGAGAAAGTCAACCAACTCGGACCGGGTGGTGGTACTCCTCTCGGTTTCGCGATGCGCACCGGAACCGAGCAACTCCTCGCCGCGCGATCCAAACACATCTATGGCACCTATCGATTAGTAGTCGTCACCGACGGTGAAGCCTCCGACCGACTGCTCCTCGAGGATTACCTACCAGATATCCTGTCTCGAGGAATCATCGTCGACGCCATCGGAGTCGATATGCAGGCCAACCACTCCCTGGCAACCCATGTGCATAGCTATCGCCGAGCCGACGATTCTGATGCCTTGGAAAATGCGTTGATATCGATCATGGCTGAAGGCGGCACCAACCAAGACCAATCGACGAGCGACGCTGATTTCGAACTGCTGAATGCGTTTAACGATGTCGATGTCAAAGAAATCATCGGAGCACTTTCCAGCCCCAACAACAAAGAAATCTTGGGAGCTCGTCGAATGAATGCTGGTGGGGATGGAACGATTTCAGTTCCGCCTGCAAATATCCAACCCCCGCAACCCAACAGCCCCTTTCATGCCCCAGGTTACTCGTCCCCGACCGGTTCATCCGGTTCTGGTTCAATACTAGGGAACATGCTTGCGACCGTTTGCACCTGCCTGCTCCCCTTGATCGTTGCTTTTTTCGTCGTGATGGCATTGCTCGGCAAATCCACCAAAAAATGACGCTAGCAAAACCCACTAGCCGTTCTATCGACGAGCCAACGACTTTCCCAAACATCTCTTCCTAGATCCCCCAGTCTCTCCGGGCGTACCGATTGCCATTGAGGCCACCGGCTCATTCTTGCTATGACCGCAAACGATTCTTTGGTCGCGGTCGAAGTTCAACGCGACGGATGAATGAACCATTCGCTGTAACGAATGGTTTTGTAGTGGTACACGTGGAAGCTGGAATGTCGAAAATCACGGACACTCGCAATCAATATGCGATTGGGAACGCACCTCCTGTGTGCTCCCTCCGTGTACCGTTGCGCGGTGCGTTAACGACAATCGTTTCCAATGTGAATCCTCTGTTTTTGATCATCTTTATCGTTTTTGGCACATTCGGATGCGCCAGCCAAAAGTACGTGACGCAACGGCGTACACCAATCAATCCCCTAAGCGATAGCTTGAGCCTGATGAACCGCTCAGGCCCACAACCTACGGGTCGAACGGTCTCCTTGCTCCGCCACTACGATCTACTGGACGTGTTCCATCGCGATCCTGAAATCGCTATCGAAAAACTGCACGAGTTGAGCACCGATGAAAAAGGCGCCGAGAAGGTGTACGCCATATCCGAGGTGGCCTATATCCTCGGGAAACGTTACGAAAGCGATAAAGATCTCGGCAAGGCGCTGGACATGTATACCATGGCGGTTAGCAATGCTTACCTCTATTTGTTCAGCCCAGAATTAGATGGCTCTCGCAATCCGTACGACCCACAG
Source organism: uncultured Pirellula sp. (assembly GCA_903892355.1). Taxonomy (GTDB): domain Bacteria; phylum Planctomycetota; class Planctomycetia; order Pirellulales; family Pirellulaceae; genus JBKCUI01. The sequence continues at coordinate 106,034 of CAITIE010000150.1, forward strand.
TTTCGAGGTGCGTGCGATCTCTACAACGCGGCCCTTGAGTCGACGCTGATGCTGGTCAGCAAGGAAGGCAAATTGATGCCTGGAAACAGCTACCGAATCAGCACGGACGAGCAATCGCATGAGGTGCGAGTGGTCGCTCAAGGTCCATGGAAAAATGAGGATTTTGGGGAGTTGAAGTTCTGTAGTGAGTTCAAAGTGAAAGGAATCGATGCTGGGAATGTGACGTATGGGGTCGGCGTCCCGATGATCGCCGTGCGGAGCAATTCCTCGGAACAAGACCCCGGTGGAAAGTACTATCCGGAAGGATTGTCGTTCCCCGTGACTGCACTGCTGCGAGTTACAACACCAAATATCCACTCGCGACGCGAAAATCATCATCGCCATCCTTGTGTTCTTGAACTCCACGATCCTCTGGCATCCACCGACATCGAACTCAATTCAAGGCTCGTTCCATTGCAAGCGGATCTGAGCACACCTCTTGCATACTTTCTGGATAACCCGAAATTCCGAGAGCAAACCAACAGCACGTTAGGACTGATCGACCCCCACAAAACTGAAAAAATGCGCGGGATCTACATGCTGGAACCGTATGATCCGAAACGGATTCCTGTGGTCATGGTGCACGGCCTTTGGTCAAGTCCATTGACTTGGATGCCGATGTTCAACGACTTGCGATCCTTTCGCGAACTCAGGAAAAACTACCAGTTTTGGTTCTATCAATACCCAACGGGGCAACCCTTTTGGATCAGCGCTACCCAGATGCGGAGCGATTTGTTCGAGCTAAGGCACTCTCTGGATCCGCGGCATCAACATGCAGTCCTGGATCAAATGGTCTTGGTGGGTCACAGTATGGGGGGACTGGTTTCTCGCATGCAAACCCTCGAGAGTGGCGAAGAGTTCTGGCGCATCTTGAGCGACCAGCCGTTCGAAAAAGTAAAAGCCGATGATGAAGAACGACAACGATTGGCAGCAGCATTGTTCTTCCATCCCAACCAATCGGTGCAACGCGTAGTAACAATCGGGACACCGCATCGCGGCAGCGACTACTCGAATGACTACACGCAATGGTTAGGCCGAAAATTCATTCGACTTCCGACCAGTTTAACCGAGATGGGGAATTCGCTGATCCGGCAGAATCCGAGCGTTTTCAGAGACACGGAGCTGCTCTTGACGAAAACCAGCATCGACTCGTTAAGCCCTGATTCGCCAATCTTTCCCACAATGTTGCGAGCCCGACGCGCTCCATGGGTCCACTACCACAACATTATCGGGATCTTGGAAAAGTCAAAATGGTTCTACAGCAATGCACCGGATTCCGATGGTGTGGTCACCGTGGACAGCGCCCATATCGATGATGTCGATAGCGAAGTTGTCGTTTCTGCATCCCACTCGATGATCCATTCGACCCCCAGAGCCATTTTGGAGGTTCGACGTATTTTGGTCGAACATCTCCGCGACGTCTGCGATAAACCGGAAATCGCCTCGCTGCTGGAAGTCCCCGACACATGGAAAGACTCCTCGTACGGGCAACCTATCCATCCTGCGCCAATCATTTCAACCCAAATGGCGAAATCCAACGATGCCAGATCCTCACTCAGCAATCATCCATGGTCCAATCCGGCATGGTCCAATCCGGCCGCCTCATCACCTAATACGGGAAATCCATTGCCCCCTGGAATCCAACTTCCTCTGGTTCCTTCATCCCTGACGCCCCAATCCCTGACGCTCCCGCACTCAGGTAGCTTATCACCGCTTCCTCCAGCCGTTCTTACGCGATAGCCATCCGCTCCACGGGGAGCACGCGACTTAGGCTTTCCCTTCGCATTAAATCCTTTACGATTTATCAACGTCGAGCGTCCCGCAGGCGAAGAACATCGCGGTAGAATACCCCTTGGCTTCAACAATCCCTCACAGGCCGTCCCCAAGTTCCAATGCTTAAGATCGAATTCAACGGTAACGAGGAAACCATCGGCGAGTCGGAAACGATCATCGACCTTTTGAAACGTGCCGGCGTTGAGGCCAAGTTCTGCGCCGTGGAAGTCAATTTGGAAATCCTCCCCAAGTCCGAGTATTCTTCCTACCGACTGCGCGACGGCGATCGGATTGAGGTAGTGACGCTCGTGGGTGGCGGGTGATGACGATGCCCACCCCAATACCTACCGACACTGTGACGGACGATGACGGTTGCCTTAAGATCGCTGGAAAAACCCTCGCCAGCCGAGTCATCGTCGGAACCGGCCGCTATGACACCCTGGAGCTGATGAGAGATTCGCTCGACGCGAGTGGATCGAGCTGCGTTACCGTTGCTGTACGTCGCGAGAAACTCTACGACCGAGACGGGAAGAATCTGCTCGACTTTATCGATCTGTCTCGATTCGTTCTTCTACCCAACACTGCAGGTTGCTACAACGCCATCGATGCCGTGCGGATCGCTCGTATGGGGCGAGAGATTCTTAGAGGTCTCGAGAATCCTGGCGCCGATTGGGTTAAACTCGAAGTCCTCGGTGATACTAAGACGCTGTTACCCGACCCTGTTGAAACCCTGGAGGCATGCAAGCGCCTGGTCGACGATGGGTTTCACGTACTCTGTTACACCAGCGATTGTCCCATCACCGCGGTTCGCCTGAAGGATGCAGGCGCTGCGAGCGTGATGCCTGCCGGTTCCCCCATCGGTAGCGGCCAAGGGCTCCTCAATCCTAACAATCTGCGCATCATTCTCGAGTACTTGAAAGGGGATGATCCGAACTATCCCGTCATCATCGACGCGGGTGTTGGAACCGCCAGCGATGTATCCCAAGTCTTCGAACTGGGCGCGGATGGTGTGCTGCTCAACACTGCCATTGCCCACGCGAGAAACCCAGTCTTGATGGCCAGCGCGATCAAGCATGCTGCGGTCGCGGGGCGTCAAGCGTTTCACGCAGGAAGAATCCCCAAGCGGCTCTATGCAACCGCTAGTAGCCCCGAGGAAGGACTCATCACTTCGCGGCCTTGGAAAACCACTCCACACAAACAGTCCAATTCACCGTACCCTCTAGAGAAACCGTACCCTCCAGAGAACTAGAATCTCCGGAATGCTCGAACTCACAACCCCAGGAACCAGGGAGCCTACGATGGCAGATCAGAAATTCGATATCGTTGTGATCGGGACCGGACCCGGTGGAGAAGGGGCTGCCATGCAAGCGGCCAAGGGGGGGAAGCGGACCGCTGTCATCGAAGCGTACAAGCAGATCGGGGGTGGATGCACCCACTGGGGGACGATCCCAAGCAAGGCCCTACGCTATTCGATCTATAGCGTCATGGAAGCGATGAATAACCCGATCGTTCGAGAGATGGGAATTCATGCGAATCCCTCGATTGCCCAACTGCGAGCCAGCAGCAGATCGATCATCGCCAAACAAGTCACCATGCGGCAGACGTTCTACGAGCGAAACAACGTGCCGGTCTTTTCCGGCCAAGCTCGTTTTATCGATGCAAACACCATCGAGATCGACAGTGAAACCAGAATCCGTGGGGATCATATCATCATCGCTACCGGCTCGCGCCCCTTTCGCCCGGAAGGTGTCGATTTCGCGCATCCGAGAATCTTCGACAGCGACACGATCCTCGACCTTTCCTTCAAGCCGCAGTCGATTACGATCTACGGCGCGGGGGTTATCGGATGCGAGTATGCGTCGATGTTCCGGAATCTCTCGATCAAGGTAAATCTGGTCAACACGCGTTCGAAACTCCTCGAGTTTCTCGATGACGAGATCATCGACGCGCTTAGCTACCAGATGCGTGAGTCAGGAGTCATCTTGCGCCATAACGAATCATTCTCTCGCATCGAACCACACGACGATGGCGTCGTCCTGTATCTCGAAAGTGGAAAACAGGTGAAAACCGATATCCTCCTCTGGGCAAACGGTCGAACTGGAAACACCGAATCTTTGGATCTCGGAAACATTGGTATCACGCCGAACACCCGAGGCTTCATCGAGGTCAATCAATGCTTCCAGACAATCGTTCCCAACGTCTACGCAGTCGGCGATGTGATCGGGTTTCCATCCCTCGCTAGCGCGGCATACATGCAAGGTCGATCGGCGACCCGACACATTTTAGGAGCACCCGACGATCTGCAATTGACCGATATCCCAACAGGTATCTACACCAGCCCCGAGATCAGCTCGATTGGAAAAACCGAGCGGGAATTGACTGCGGCAAAAATCCCTTACGAAGTGGGCCACTCCCAATTCAAGAGCTTGGCCCGCGCACAAATCACAGGTCGCGCGGTTGGAATGCTCAAGATTCTATTCCACCGCGAAACGCTCGAGATTCTGGGCGTTCACTGCTTTGGCCCGAATGCCGCTGAAATCATTCACATCGGTCAAGCGATCATGAAGCAGCCTGCACCGAACAACACACTCGAGTATTTCGTTAACACTACCTTCAATTATCCAACCATGGCCGAAGCGTACCGCGTCGCGGCTCTCAATGGTTACAACCGATTGTTCTAATTCACCCATGAGCCATCCTCACGCAAGCCCCGCACAACTTCCTGAACCATCCATGATTCCCGTCCAGGGCTGGCACTGCGGGCATTACTTTTATCGCTGGGACCGTCAAGCGATCGCCCAAATCGATCCCCTAAAAATGCATCGTGTCAGACAACAGTTTTGCGATGTATTAAACAATCTCGTCGACCGTCCTCAAAGGTTGCAGTCCTTCATCATCAGCGGTCACAAAGCCGATCTAGGCTTGATCATGATGGACCCCAATCCGCTGCGCATCGATCGCATCCATCAGGAGTTGATGGCTACCGAACTGGGACACGCCCTCGTGCCGACCTACTCGTTCGTATCGATGTCGGAGGTGAGCGAATACCTTCCCGACAAGCAGCAGTACGCCGATAAACTGCAACGAAGCGGTGAGGATCCAAGCTCTCCTACGTTCCAAGCCAAAGTTGCATCCTATGAAAAGCGGCTTCCAATCATGCTCGCCCAGCGGCTCGCACCCGAGTTTCCCACATGGCCGGCTATGTGCTTTTATCCGATGAATAAGTCGCGAAACGTCGGAGCTAACTGGTTCCGGGAACCTTTTTCTTCGCGGACTGAAATGATGGCGGAACATGCCCAAAGCGGGATGGCTTTCGCCGGACGCGTCAGCCAGTTGGTGACCGCCTCCGTCGGACTCGACGACTGGGAGTGGGGGGTTACCCTGTGGGCTCGCAATCCACAATTCCTCAAAGAAATTGTTTATACGATGCGTTATGATACCGCTAGCGCACGGTTTGGTCAGTTCGGCGAGTTTTACGTCGGCTACTTAGCAACCCCCGAAACTATCTTGGAGCATTGCTGCATCCGATGAGCGATCTGATTGTTCGAGACGTTTGCAAGATCTATCCGAATCCATCGCAAGATGTCGTCGTGCTCGACCACTTGAATCTCGAACTCAATCGCGGTGAGAACCTCGCCATCATGGGACCCAGTGGAGCAGGAAAATCCACCTTGCTCCAAATCCTAGGCGCACTCGACTCACCTACATCGGGCTCGATTGAACTGGCTGGCAAGAACCCATTTGCTTTGAATGAAAAGGAACAAGCTCGGTTTCGGAACGAGCAAATCGGATTTGTGTTCCAAGACCATCACTTGCTACCCCAATGGAACGTGCTTGAAAATACGCTCTTACCTGCACTAGCGTTCGGCCAGCCGACTACGGCGCATCACGAACGTGCGGCGGAATTGCTCGATCGCGTGGGCCTGAAGCATCGCATGAATCACCTCCCCAGCCAACTCTCCGGTGGTGAGAGAGAACGGGTCGCCGTTGCCCGAGCGCTACTGCTCAAACCGACGCTGGTGCTGGCTGATGAACCGACGGGCAACCTGGACAGCGACAACGCCAGGATCGTTGGGGAGCTTCTTCTCGAGGTTCCCAAAGAGCAAGACGCGATCCTCATCGTGGTCACCCACTCTCGAGAATTGGCACAACGCATGAGCAGATGCCTCGAACTGCGCCGGGGAAAATTGCACCCGTTTACAGCCTAGCGTACGGAGATCGAGCCAAGCAGCGTGATGATCGGGAATTGCAGACTTACGTGCCGTATCCACACTCGAGCTGTTAAGCCCGGGGAGGGTGAGCCGGATCGATTTCCGACCCCCCATCAGCCCAACTGAAAACTCACAGCTTAACGTACGACCTTTGCCGCTTCGACGACCGCCTTGGTCTTCTTCAACCCGATGGTCGCATTCTCCAATGGATCCATCTTCCAATACTCGCGGTTGAAAAGTTCCAAGCTCAATACACCATTGAACCCGCTCGCGAAGACGGTTTGCAGGACCTTGCTGATCGGCGCGATCCCATCGCCCGGATACACCCGATCGGAATCGTTGATTTTGTCTCGCGGCATGTCTGGGTAATCGTTCATGTGGAACACGTGAATCTTGTTTCCGGCGAGAAGTCCTAGATCATGGAACTCAGAACCTCCTTTGTAGAGGTGGTACACGTCTGGCAAGACACACGCATCCGGATGCTGTGCCGCGGCTGCAACATGAAGGACCTCCGAGAGCTTCGATAGGTTTTTGGAAAACCCCCAGACTTCCAGCTGTGGAATGCACCCAGATTGGCGTCCAACCTCCAGCAAGGCTCGATACCGATCACCGGCAACATTCAGATCCAGACGATCACCATCGGTCGCTCCCGCCGGCGGCGCTGCAATGCGTTTACCGCCGATGGCAACGATCATGTCCATCTCTTTTTTCGCTTGCTCCAATGCCGCTTTGTGCTTGGCTTCATCCATCAAAATCCAAGGTGCAAAAGCAATCGAACTTTCGATCGTCAAACCAGCGTCCGCAATCCGCTTTCGCAAATCACCGAGCGTCCCACCGGCAGCGAGATACTTATCGATATCGCGAAGCCAAAGCTCCATCGAGTCGTATCCCGCCTTTTGAGCTACCGTGATCTGATCGACCAAAGGCACTACTTCGCCGTGAATGGTGCTGGTGTTGAGACAGTATTTCAAGGAATTACCTCCTAAGGCAGGTTGGGTTGCTGGGATTGGCAGGGTGGTGGCACACGCCGCTGCGGCGTATGCCGATGGTGTGGACGCCATCGCATACTCAAACATTGCAACCGCCGTTACCGCCCCGGCTCCTTGGGCCAAGAAACCACGGCGATCCAGCGGATGCTCCGAAGAAGAATTGAACGAATGGTCGCGTTGTTGTTTCATGAGTCGTTGTCGTACTTCGAGATGGTAACGGAACACATAGCCGATGTACATGAAACCATGTACTTTGAGGCGCTGGGATCGTGCGATAACGAGGTGGCCCTCAGAGCCACAAGGCTTTGGAAAGGACTACTGCTGGTTTCCCAGTGCGTCAGCCTTGCCAGCCAGTGCGTCAGCCTTGCCAGCCAGTGGCAGCCAAGCGCTGGTCATCGCCAAGATTGCTAGAGCATACATCCAATCGCCATCGAAAACCACAAGGAGTCCCGACAAGATCACCATCGCCAAGTACCCGAGGGCCGCGGTGGAGGCTCTGGGCAACATGAGCAACCCAACGAACTGCAAGGCAAGGATCGCAACCGTGGCTCCTTGGCCAAACCAACTGGTCCCTTCAATAACGCCCCAATAGCCACCTCCCCAGAAGCCATCTCGCTGACGGCTCATCATGGCAACCGCACTGCCATTCCACCAGACTTGCTGCTGCAACATGCTTGCGATGCTAAAGCACAACCACATTAAGCTATGGACTTGGAAACATCGAACGGCCAGGTTTGCCAATACGCGCTCTTGGCCATCATGGCGTTTCGGTCGCCAGTCCCATGCCAGCCTACCTGGATCGATGACCAAATAAATTAAACCAGCTGCAAGGAGCATTTCGGCAGGGGTCGTGAGCCACGGCGCACGATGGTGGATAGTAATCAGGCATGCCCATGCGAGGAGAGGGGATATCCTCGAACCGATCCCCAACATGGTCGCAATACTGGCGATCCCTCCAAGAACAACCACCATGAGTGCAAACCACGGGGAAGGAAAGGGGAACAGCAACGACCAACGGTAGGCGCTTCCTGTCTCAGAGATACCATCACCGATGAAGTAGCGACCCGTTTCCAGATCGAACCAGCCGTCCCCAGCGAGCCAACTCGGCACCCAAAAACCATCGACCCAAAACTGGATTGCCGCCACGAGCGCCACGGCAACCCGCACCCTGGCTATCCAAGCGGTCGATGCAGGTGCAAACCAAAACCGATCCCAATGCGCAGGAACACTCTTTGCGCTCGCAAACCAATCGCTCAGTAACTCGACTCGCATCTTTTCCATCGACATTACTCCCCTCCGACCGAGGGAGACGCGGCAGACACGACCGGAACCGTACGGGTCGGCTCAATGCTTGGGACTAAGGTGACTTCTCGTCCGTCCAAGCGGATAATTTTGGCCTCGTAAACCGATTGCTCCACTCCGGAGTCATCGGTAGACGCAAAACGAATTCGATCCATGGCGATACCATCCTTTGCAGCGCGAGCCACAATCGCATGGGCTAATAACCCCATTCCGTCCGTATCCTCGTTGGCCACGAGTGCTCCGGCCAGGACTACCATTCGTCTCCATCGGGCATCGGCCCGCGCCGAATCCAACCACTCCGTCCATTGGGAATCAGCCGGCGCCGATTTGTATTCGATCTTCATCGACCGATCGTAGGGATCGTCTGTCACCAAGGCCACCGGGGCCAGCTCGGAATACCAACCAAACGTGATTAAGTAAGGTTGCAGTTGGATCAAAACCCGGTCTGCAAAAACAGGACGACGAAGGCTGTTATTGGAAAAATAGGTAAGTGATAACGCCCCAAAGTGAAAAAGAACTGCGATAGATACGATCAGACGCATTGGGAGCGACCAGCGACCCGTCCCCGGACCTGCGTTTCGAAGGTCGCTATTTTGACGATTCATGGAGAGGCCGTTTCCGGAATACATTGGTTGGAGCTTGGATGTGGAACGTTCCCCCATTGCGATGTTTTCGTTGGGTTAACGGCTTTCACGGGGCAGTTTACTGGGCGGATTACTGGGCGGATTACTGGACAGTTTGCGGGGCTAACCGCGATTGCGAGCTTACGGTTCGCGATCGGCATAGCGGTTGCTTGGCAAGCCGAATTGGGGTGCCCGCGAGCGGGCTGGAGTGTCGACCGTCATTGGCTCATCGGATATGGTAATCCGATTGTTAAGTTTCAAAAGCGGTAACTCGGTTTTACCCGTTTCGTTTACTTGTTTCGCGAAGGAGCCAACGGCATGCAGCCCGAACCCAAGGAACCCAACTGCAGCCTTCGCCCCCAGCAATCCTCGACTTTGATCGATCGCCAGGATGACGCGGGTACAGGTGGCGACACGGGAGTTGCAGGTTGCCCTGTTTGCGGAGGAAAACTGATCGAAATACGTGCGAAATTCCACTGTTCTCGCTGCCACAGGATTTGCGAGACCTGCTGCGAAGGTGGCCGCGGTTAAGCCTTGACGGTTTCAGCACTTGGGGCCTAGACTCTAGCTTTTAGTTCGCCGGGATTTCCGCCCTCGCGTATGGGGCAAAGTCGGGTGACTCTTTTTCGCGGGTGAGATATCCAGTGGCAGCGACGTGCGTAATCGGTTTGCAATGGGGGGATGAAGCCAAAGGAAAGCTGGTCGATCTTCTCGCCCCCCGACATGACGTAGTGGTGCGTTACCAAGGCGGCGCCAACGCGGGCCACACCGTGGTCAGTGGCAAGGAAGTGTACAAACTGCACCACGTGCCATCCGGTATTTTGTCATCCAACATTACGAACGTTATCGCTCCCGGGGTTGTGATCGAGCCGAACATGCTGATCAAAGAACTCGAGGGTCTCGAAGGCCGCGGCATCAATCCTCGCCGCAATTTGATGATCAGCGATCGCGCCCACGTCGTGATGCCTTGGCACATGCTCGAAGACCGAGCCATCAACAAGACCGTCGTCAGCGGTGAAAGTATCGGTACCACCAACCGCGGCATCGGTCCGTGTTACCGAGACAAGGTCGGCCGAACACACGCCATGCGCATGGCCGATTTAATCAGCCCAAATTTGCCCGATCGGATCCGTGAAATCGTCGACTCCAAACGCGTTCTTCTTTCCTCCATTGCATCCCCCGAGGACATGGCTGAACTCGATGCGGGACGCATCACGGAGTTGTGCCAGCGTTGGGCGACGTCGCTCGGGCCTATGATCAAGGACACGACGTACTTTCTGCATGACCAACTCGATGCAGGGAAGAAACTCCTCATGGAGGGCGCCCAAGGCTCCTTGCTCGACATCGATCACGGAACCTACCCGTTTGTTACCAGCAGCAATGCATCAGGCGTTGGTGTGTGCAGCGGATCGGGAGTTCCTCCGCGATGGATCGATCGGATGATTGGAGTCGCAAAGGCCTACTCGACGCGGGTTGGGGGAGGTCCTTTCCCAACAGAACTTCTCGATGAGACGGGGCAAAAGATTCGCGAGATCGGACGCGAATACGGCACGACCACGGGGCGGCCTCGCCGCTGCGGATGGTTCGATGCCGTTGCCGTCCGTTACACCGCTCGGCTCAGCGGTGCGAACTACCTGTCCCTGATGATGCTCGATGTCCTCAGCTACTTTGACGAGCTCAAGGTCTGCGTCGCGTACGAGCTCGATGGCGAACGAACCGATCGACTTCCGAGTCAAGCCGACGCGTTGCGCCGCTGCAAACCCATCTACGAAACCTTGCCTGGCTGGTCCAAAGATGTTTCTTATGTCCGAAGCCTCGACCAGTTTCCTGCCAACGCTCGCCGCTACATCGATCGGATCTCGGAACTGATCTCTGTTCCCGTCGGGGTTCTCTCCGTAGGTCCAGACCGAGAGCAAACTATCTTCTTGATCTAGTGCGACATGGCCTTCTTCGGCAAGAAAAAAACGGCTGGTACCACAAGCTCCGCGTCCAAACAAGACTCGGCGCGGGTTCCACAGCACATCGCCATTATCATGGATGGAAACGGCCGATGGGCGCAGTCACGAGGCTTGCCACGGATCGAAGGCCATCGCCAAGGAGCTAAATCGGTCCAAACGGCTATCGAGTTTTGCACCGAATATCGCATCCCGTACCTTACCCTCTATTGCTTTTCCAACGAAAATTGGAAACGGCCGAAAGAGGAACTCGATTTCCTAATGGGATTGCTGAAGTCCTATTTGACGCAGCAGTCGGAAAGCCTGGTGAAGAACTCAATCCGTTTGCTGGTGATCGGTCGCCGCACCGGACTTCCCACCGACGTTCTGCAAGTCATGGATCAAGCCATCGAGATTTCGAAGAACGGTACCAAGCAAACGCTTTGCCTAGCCATCAATTACGGATCCCGACAGGAGATCGTCGACGCAGTCCGAACGCTCGCGTCGGAAGTTGCCGCAGGGCGATTGCGTCCTGACGAAATTGACGAAGTTTCCATTGAGCGATCGCTATCCACCGCCGGAATCCCAGATCCAGACCTTGTCATTCGCACCAGCGGTGAAATGCGACTGAGCAATTTTCTGCTTTGGCAGATCAGCTACAGCGAACTCTGGGTCACCCAAAAAGCGTGGCCTGAGTTTGGAAAACCGGATTTGAAAGAGGCCGTCGAAGAGTTCGGGCGCAGACAGCGCCGATTCGGCGGCATCGAGCCCAACCCATCGAAACCCGCAAGTTAACAATAGCACTATCTCTATGAAAACCATCGTCCTTTTCACACTCACCATCGGCTTGATCTTGATCCCCGAATGCTTCCCGACAATTGCCGCTCAGGCACAAGCCGACGAGGTGCGAATCGGTGCATGGAACATCGAATGGCTGGGCTTTCCTGACAAACGCGCCCGGCCTGGCAAAGACAATCCGCAGCGTCCCGAGGATCTTGCGGAGTACATCCACTCCACAGGAGTCGACGTGTTGGCACTAGAGGAAATCGGTGTCGACGCCGACAAATCGCCTTGGACGAGCCGAGAATTGGAACTGCTTCAAAGAGCCTTCCAGGACAAATACCAAGAACGCTGGAGCTATGTCATCTTCCCCAAAACCTCGTATCCGGAGGATACCGAGGATTTTGTGAAGCGAGGTCAACATTTGGCGATCGCGTGGAAATCGGACAAAGCCACTCAAATCGGTGGCGTTTTCGATATTCCAGTTGGAGGTGATGAAACCTATGGAATCAAATTTTTCGAACGGAGAGCCAATGCGGTAAAGCTCTCGTTCGGTGAAGGGAAAACCGACGTGGTGTTTATCCCGGTCCATTTAAAATCGAATCGCAACCAAGACAATCCGGCGGACAAAACGTTCACACAGCGGCAACGAGCCGCCGAACTGAAAGCCTTCGTCGCCCAGCTTCCAAAACTAAAGGAGCACTTTAAGGACGACGATATCGTCTTGTTGGGGGATACGAACATCCTCGGTGACGAAGATACCGCAAATGTGCTTACCGAAGCTGCATTTGTGGATCTCAATCGGGACGAACAAGGGACCACGGCTGTTTGGGGAGACGGCAGCAACGGCTATCGGACAGCGCCATTCGACCGAATATTTATTCCTCAAACGCAGATCGAATTCGCCGAAAGCCGTTTCCAAGTCCATCGGACCTCGAGTGGGACCGACGACGAAATCAAGCTCTTTCGTCGCAAGCTATCCGATCATTATCTGATTTCGTCCGTGATCAAGATCCAAAGCGACGACGACTGAGATTCGAGGCAAGCTATTGAGCATCCTCTTCAGCGATCTCTTGACCGAACTCGTCCAGCTTCACATCCGCGGTTGCCGTTTTACGCTTTGCGACGTGCAGTAGATCTTCGTAGATCGGAGTTGCATCCGATTTTTGAATGGTGGCAACCGCCCCGGCGACTTCTCGCAAGTATCGCAGGAACACATTACGCCGATTTCCTTGCGCGGCGATCGCTTGCCGCTTTCGCAAAAACGAAGCCAGTGATCGGCCGATGGCCTGGATACCCAGCCTCAACTCTTTCTCGATTTCCGGCGCGTTCGCGATTGCTTCTTTGGACTCGCTGGTAAATGGAACCCAGACGCTAGCCACGTGCACGATCAAGGTGATGGGACCGCTCGGCAGTGAGTTTTTGGATTGGGACAATCCATAGGATCGCCAATTCGTACCCATGACCGCTTGAGTGATCGCACATGCTCCTTGTTGGTACTGCAAGGGAACACGATTCGCAAATCGGTAAATCTGCATCGACTGCCCTTCGGAGATATTGATTTCTCGAAGTACCGAATGGAGCGTATCGATCTGCTCCTTTTTCAGTTTTTGTGGGCTACATCGGGTTGGCAGTTTGGTTTCTTCGATGATCTTCTCGGCCGAGTCGGATCCGATGCCGGCGAAGGTATCGATGAGGAATTTGCGAAGCGTACGCGCATCGGATTGCTGGATCAATTCCACCAGTTCCTCACGGGTCAATTTCTGGGTGATCGTACCTCCACCGTACGCGAGGGCCACTTCGACTTGGAAGGGAGAGCCACGATGGACCGATGGCGGACGCGTCGTCGCGTCATGGAACTCACCAGGAACGATTGCCTTGAGCCCCGCGTAAAGAAGTTCTCGCCCGATGGGTACGATGCAGTCGGTCGAAGGTGGCCGAATTTTGGTTTCTTGCAAGGCTGTGTACAGGCGCTCTGCTTCGGTTTGACCGACTTTGATCGCAGAGGCTCGTGTGCTTAGCTTCGCAACTTCGCAGACCTTCTTCGCGACCGAAGGGGTCACGCAGGAAAAGGAACTGGTGAGGAACGAACTCAACGTGACGGACTTGTCCTCACCGAGCATGGTGATCAGACGGCCCAATTCGACACCGTACGGATGGGGCTTGATTTCCTTCGCCTCGCGAGGAAGTTCCGTCGTGGTGCGATGGATCGTGCGTTGCTCGCCATCGGGGCTTTGCCAGTGGATGGTGACGTGCGGGTTTGCGATCGCGGTTTGCTCAAGGTATTCATCCACGCTACCCCGACTCCGTTTGAAAACGGCAGTCAGTTCGATCGTGACGCGGGTTCCCGACTCCAACTCTGGCCCGAGCTTGCCATCGTCGCCAGGGTAATGCGTTTCCCAAACGATATCTTGGTCTCGCATGTAGGCGAGCCCCTTTTCGCCGGTCGGGATGTCGATTCCCTCCCCCTTGCCATTGATGATCTCAGGATGGTTCTTTTTGGTATCGACTTGGAGGAGAAAATAATGGACCGGCGATTTCTTGCTCGTTTTGGAAAGGATCTGCATCGGCCGACCGGTCGTCAGCATGCCATTCATCCCAGCCGCGCTGATCCCAATTCCTTGCTGCCCACGACTCATTCGAAGTCGGTGAAATTTGCTTCCGTAAAGGAGTTTTCCAAAGATTAAGGGGATTTGCTTTTTGACGATACCTGGTCCATTGTCTTGGACCGCTACCCGGAACCGACCAGGTGCAGGCTGATCAATCCGCACCCAGACCTCAGGCAGGATCCCGGCTTCCTCACAGGCATCGAGCGAGTTATCCACCGCTTCTTTGACGGTGGTCAGGAGCGCTTTGCGGGGGTTGTCGAACCCCAACAAGTGCCGGTTCTTCGCGAAAAACTCGCTCACCGACACGTCGCGTTGTTTGGTGGCCATCGACTCAGCGGTCGCACGGCGGGATTTGGTCGGAGGATTTGCCATCGACGTCAATGTTGCAATTCAGGATCGAGTACGTTACCAGCCACAGTCCATTCAATGGCCACGGGCACCTAACACGGGCCAATGGTCATGGGTGGGCCCAGAAAATGACAGGTTAAATGATAACGGCAAACCGGTCTATGCGGGCTAGGGAAAATCGAACGTTCCTGAGGCCGGACGCTCGATTTTCGACACGATCCGATTCCGCGCTTTGAACGCCATCATTTCCCCGCAGTTCACCTTCTTCGCCTGGAATTGTCTTTGGAAGGCTAGCGTTGTACGCCGAGCAACCGATGTGTGTGAAGCCATCGGGATCATTGCGACCACTGGCAAACATGTTTCGTCACTGTCACAGGAGTGGAAGGAATGCGACTTCAAGGATTGGTCAAAGCAGCGTTGGCAGGTGGCGTCGCCGTTGCCTCGTTCTCGAGTCTTTCAACAAACAGTTTCGCCCAATGCGCAAACTGCGGAACGGCCGGAAGCGGCGTAGCAGGTAGCTACGTACCAGGGGCGGCTTACGCCCCAGGCACCTCGTTCATGCCTGGCATGCCTCACGCTGCGGCTGCAGGCTCGGGAAATACGACCAGCTACGGAAACGTGCTCGGTCAAGGCACCCAGCCGCTGTTCGATAATTACTTTACCCAAGGGAATGCGAACCAAGCGACTGCGGGCATGTACATGTCTCCGATCGGGGTTCCAGGGTGGGTTGGTCACACCTACTACACCTACCAGCCATTCTATCCACATCATTATCTGTATCAGCACAAAGACCGATACCATTCGTACTACGATGATGGACGCGGGCTGAACAGAACCCATGCCTCCTACTACGCTCCGCCCGCTCGCAGCGCAGTTCACTGGGCTTACAAATCGATTCGATTGCCGCACCAATAAGCCAACCAGCGATTGCTAGATATGACTCAGGGTTGGATCCTTGAGTCCCAACGATTGTTCAGACGAGCTTCACGGACGATGCGCAGCTGATCTTCAATAACAATGAAACAGTGAGTAAGTACCGTATGATTCGAAGAATAATCTTAGGGAGCGTCGGCATCGTCGCCGCGCTCGTGTTCGCGATAAACGCGAATGCTCAGCAGGTGGTCAGTAGCACGGAGTGCAACAGTGGCAATTGCAGCGGCCATTCCCACGGGGGACACGGGCTTCATGGGCACGGGCTTCATGGGCACGGGCTTCATGGGCACGGGCTGGGACTTGGTGCCGCTGCTGCCGGCGCTGGCAACGGCGCCGGATTCGGCAACAACGCTGGTTGGGCATGGCATGGATCGTGGGGAGATTACTGGGCTCGCAATCAAGCCTCCCAGCGTCCTTGGCACGGTGGCTATTACTGGATGCGAACCGGTCAGCCAACCGCTTTGATCGTTCCTCCTACCGTCACTATGCAGTCGAACTACTCGTGGGGCGTCTCGCAAAACACGATGACACCGGTCTATCACCAGTTCTCCGGCAACGCTCCTAACGGAGCGGGTGGCGGAACGTTCCGAGCCACCCCTTACTGGCCAACCCACACCGACCAGTTCGGGGTCTATCCAGTCCGTGGACCTTGGTAAGCTCGACCGATTCGAATCAATAGAAATGAGAAACGCTGGCAGATTTACTGCCAGCGTTTTTTCATATGCAATCGCGATCAAATTTAAAAACCCGATGGTCTTGGGTTGTTGTACCAATGCCCCGTGGCATCTTTCCCTCGTACCTGTACGCCCTTTTCATTCCATTGCAATCCAGCACGCACGCTCGCTGCGCAGTAGCGCAACGTCAGCCCGCAACGGCGTCGCTTGGAATTGTTCGCTTCCGAACCATGAAGCAACAGGTCACTATGGATAGAAACCTGACCGGCCTTAAGTTCGTCATATACGACCTCGCCGTATTGCTCAGCATTGTCGATCGACTGGTTGAGCACATTGTGATCGTCGCTCTCGCTTTTGCGGTAGGTCATGTGCCCAAAATGATGGGAGCCCGCAACAAACTTCATGCACGCGTTCTCCATGTCCGCGTCATCGATCGCTAACCAAACGGTTGCTGCTTTCGATGGAGACAATGGCCAGTAACTGGCATCTTGATGCCATGCTACACTCTTTCCATCGCCGGGCATCTTGCAAAAGAAATGCGATCCCCAGGCGATCACATCGTCACCGAACAAATCCCCCATGAAATCGACGATACGGGGCTCTGTCAGAATATCATAGACGGGACCGTACTTGAGATGGGCGGACGAAATCGAGTAACTGTTGCCACCCTCTGCGATCACTCGGACTAGCAAATCATCAAAGTAGGATCGGATCCCCTCGATGTCGGAGGAGCTGTAAACATCGAGCGGTGCGATGTACCCCAACCGGTTGTACTGTTCGACTTGCTCGCGAGATAGCGTCTTCGGATTGGTATTTTCCACCGGATAAAACTTGAGATCCCGTTCGAGCGCCGCCAAATCGGCCTCGTTAAGCACCGCGCTGAATTTTGTCATTGCTCCAGCTCCTCCCTTTTCTAAATGATTCCAAGGATCGTTTCAGTACGAACGTCGCAACGGCTAGATTATACATATCAATTGCGATTGTATACAATTCGGAACGTCTAATTCCATGGCTTTTTACGGGGGGGAATTTTCGGAGCTTCGAACGTTTCAGGGCCTCAGAAACCTTGCAGCACCTCGGCGAGGAGTTCCATCGGCAATCCGACCACGTTGGTTGCCGAGCCGCCGAGCAATTCCAGCCAACGCGGGCCGTCTTGAAACCCCAAGGCTCCCGCCTTGCCTACCCACTGCTCGCCGTCTAGATACTCCTCAAGTTCCTCCGAGGTCAGTTCCTTAAGCCTCAGCACCGACACATCGACACGCACGCATCGAGCCGACGTTGCTTTATCCCAGACGCACAATCCGCTATAGACACGATGCTCGCGGCCGCTGAGCCTCATCAGCATCTCCTGAGCATGCTCGCGATGCGCGGGCTTGCCCAACACCATTCCCAAACACTCGGCCACCGTATCGCATGCGACCACAGTCCCTGAGTCGATCTTCTGGATCACGTCGGCACCTTTTTGGTACGCGAGCCTGGCCACCATTTCCGGAGGAGTTTCGCGAGTGCAAATCCCACACTCGGCGTTTGGATCTGGTTCGATGACGCTGTAGCGATAACCGTATCGGTGCATCAACTCCCGACGGCGCGGCGAGGAGCTCGCCAAGATCAATGGCCTCGGATCTGGGGTAAATCCGTCTGGCGGCTCGAACAAATCCTTCAATGGGGCTGACTCGCTCATCGCGGATGGCTCTCTGGTTGGCTTATTTAGGGCTTACGATAGCATCGAGGTCAGGACGGATTTTGTTCCTCTCACTGCCGAGTGGGTCCGTTGGGTCCCATCGGAGGTGGCGGGTAGCCCAAGCGAGGCCGCAGTTGCTCCCAAGATTGTTTCAACGAATCCAAGAGCCGCCATATATGCCCGGCAGCCAAAAAAACTCGGCAACTCACGGCGGATTGCGGATAGAAGTTGGTGATGAAATCGAAACTAAACTCGTAGGGTCCATGCCCTATCATGACCGCGTTGGCATACGTGCCACACAAGATCTCATCGCGGATCTTTAGCTCATCGTAGATGTCTTGCGGGTTTTGCCGTTTTGGCGCCTGCCCCATACCTGTCCCGCCATGGGGTGTCCCATGCGAAACACCTTGAGATGCTCCATGAGCCGGGTGCTCCCCAGTTTCATGAGACGAGCCATCCCCTGGCTCACCAGCACCTAGAGAAGAACTCGGCAAGGGATTAGAAGCTGGATTTCCGGGTCCTGGGCTACCCGAAGCCAGGTTCACCGAAGCTGACATGCCAGGAGACGGCCCACTGGGGACCGGCAAATTTGTGCCGACTTGGACCACATGGCTTTCCACGGCGGACGGATTCATCGGAAGCGGCACACCCGGCAACTCACCATAGCGTTGCCGATACAATTCAATGTTGGTCGAGAGAGCCTCGATGAACTGTGGCATCACCATGTGCGGCAATACGACTCTCGCTACGATCGCGTTAGGTCGGGGTATATTGCGAACAAAATCCAGGACGAACTCAGTCCCCCCGGTGACGACAATGACCCCGGTGCTGATCTCACCGCGGGCTACTTGATCCGTCACGCGCGCTCTCACCGCAGGCATGTTCTCATTAGGATCGGGACGATCGTCGGGAGACGGAGGAGTAGGCATTGGTTCGGTTCTTTCCTGTCGAAGCGGTCTTTCCATCCAGGCTTGCACTAGACCGACACGATCCGCCTTCGATCTCACGCACGAGCCACTCTTTACACGATACCAAATCCGCCCGACGCTGTCTCAACCGGACATTGATGCTCAGCCCGAAATCTCACTCGCAGCTTCGGCGATTACAGCGGTATCTCGAGTTGCCAAGCTCGCTTCATGCTCCTTCAGCACTCGATCCAGGATTCCATTGACAAACTGACCAGAGTTGTGGTTTCCATAGCGTTTCGCTAACTCGATCGCTTCGTTGATCGCCACTCGTCCCGGCACCGAGCCGTGGATCATTTCATAGGCGGCCATGCGGAGTACATTGCGATCGATTGTCGCCATGCGTTTCAGCGACCAATTCGCCGAATGCTTGCCGAGCATTTTGTCCAACTCACCGCAGTGGGTTCGCACACCACTCCAAAGATTTTCTGCAAAATCGATGAGAGGACGGTTGTCGAGCAATCGTTTTGCGAGGAACTCTTTGGCGACATCCAACTCGCGCAAAGGGTGCAAATCCTCTTCGTAAAGTACTTGGAGCACGACTTCGCGTGCGCGCCTTCTGGTCGTCATAGTTCCTCAGGATTGCGTAACAGGGTTGCGTAGCAGGGGTGCGATTCTCAAATGCTTTGCGGGAGTGTCAGGATGGATTTGCATCATTGGGGATGGGATGCCGGCGCGGCGGAAGACATGCTGCGGCAGAGCATCTGATCCACTTCGTTGGAGACGATGACACCGTAGTTAATCGCGCCCAACCACCCGGACATGATGATCCCGACGCTACCCGCGTGGTACAAACCATGGATCTGTTGCGGCAAGGCTCGTGAGACACCGAGTCCCTCAAACTTGGTTCCAAAACTCGCACCGGCCAAATGCTTCGTGTAGTGATGGAACGTCCGTGGCGTTGCAGCCTCGGCCAACTCGATCTTCTCCCGACAATTCGGAACGTATTTTTCCAGTGCGTCCAGCGTCGTTTCGATCAAATCCTGCTTGCTCGCTTCGTACTCATCCTCATTGAGATCCGCCCAATCGCTCCAGTTAGCGTTGGTGCTACTGACGATCGCGTATCGCTGCTTCGCGTGTGGACGAGTTCTGGGATAGTAGAAGCTAAATGTTCGCGAAGTGATGTTCCGGTCTAAGAGCAAGTCCGTACGAAACACAGGAGCTGTCGAACAGAAAAGCAGGTCGCCTGTCGACTCGGGAATCTCCACCCCAGGCTTCATCGCCATGTAGACTTGCGTGCTGCTGTTGTTAAGCCGGACTTCCTGCGCGTCCGCAACGAATTTTGCATCAAAATGCTCGGGGCCAACCATCTGGAAAATCGTGGACCTTAAGTTCGAATTGCTGATGACAGCTTTGCACCGAATCTCTCTGCCGTTGACCACGACCCCGCGAACCCCCTTCGGCCCAACGAGGATTTTGGAGACGTCGCAACGGATTCGTGCGTCGACCCCGTTCTTGGTCAATTCAGCGTGCATCTTAGAAACGAGATCGTCGGTGCCACCCTCGTAGATGAAAACCCCTTTGGCCATGAAATTCGAAAATACGATTCCATAGGTGATCGCTGGGTCTTCAAGGGTAGAGCCGTTTGCATACGTGATCGGCTCCATCAACAGCCGGACGATGTCTTGTCGGCCAGGGAAGAATTTCTCGAACAGCTCGCGAGTCGTCATCGACTGATCATCGTAGAAGTTCATGCCGCGAGCGGTATCAAAGAACCGCACCACCGTCTCTTCTGACACACCGAACTGGCTCGTTAAGAGCTTGGTAAAATCTTCGCGGTTGTAAGTTGTCATCAGCGAGAACATCGGATTATCGAACCGAATGTTCTTGAGCTGAACGATGCTCGAGGTAATCGCATCGTTCCAATACCGCTTGCAACTCTTGAGCATCCCATAAGGGAAACCGTGGAGCGAAATGTCGAATGTATGGCTTCCTGGACGCTTAAACCAAGTCGCCAACCCACCGAGCTTGTAATGCTGCTCGAGCAGCAAAACGCGATGGCCTGCTCTCCCGAGAATGTTGGCGGAAGTCATCCCTGCCAACCCACTTCCGATCACTACGACGTCGTACTCGGGGAGAGTCCCTGCAAGAAAGTCTTTCGGCATATCAAAGATCGGTCGTGAGGAAAGAATCAAAGGCTCATCGCATGGCGCTTCGTCTGCGATGTGGAACGCTTAACGCCCCACGAAGCAACGCTGAACGCGATCCCATGCAGTGCGGATGAGAGGGGTCGAACCTCCACGGCCGTATGTATTAGGCCACTAGATCCTGAGTCTAGCGCGTCTGCCAATTCCGCCACATCCGCAACGTTTTAGGGGGAACAACGGCACTTGTCATAGCAACCGTTCTGCCCCGAAACGAGTCAGCGAGAATAGCCCAAATCCCAATTTCGGTCAAGTCACTGAGAAGTTCGGCCCACCCGTGCTCATTGGCCAATTTTCACGGGTCGATTTTCATTTAGGAAGACGCCCGATTACCGGCGTTGGCCGGTACGGGTGATCCCGCTTCTTTAATACCTTCGCTCGCAGAATCACATCCGGATTGGATTCCGGGTTCTTTCGCTCTTCTTCATCGGTCAGGTTGACAACTTTGAAAAGCCCGAGGGTCTCGATACCGCTAGCCACTCGCCCAAACACGGTATGCTTGCCATCGAAAATCGGTGTCGGCAGGAACGAAAAGTAGAATTGAGCTCCTCCAGAGTTCGGGTTGATCTCGTTGGTCGTGGTGTCGAGAGCCAGTGGAATTGCCAAGGATCCGCGGAAGTGACTCCGATGATTTGGCAGATTGAACTCACCCTTGATGGTGTACCCCGAGTTCCCCTTACCATCCCCTTTTTCACAGCCCGTCTGCGCGAGGAAGTGCTGACGCACCAAAAAAATCGGCTTGCGGTTGTAGTATCCGTTTTCGACCAAGTAAATGAAGTTCGCGACAGACTCGGGTGCGTCATCTTCGAACAACTCAACCTCCATAACACCCTTCGTCGTCACGATTTCAACCCGTGGATTGTCCTTCGCTGCATCCTCTTGCAATCGGACCAACTCTTTCTCCCAAGTTTTTGAAATAGCAGGTATCTCTGCGAGCATGTATTGCTCCCGTTCAGGCAGTTTGCCCGCCTCCGCCAATTGCCCCCAACCCATCGATGCAAGTTCGAAGTCGCACTCGAGGAACCCGGCGTAGCCCGCGTAGAGCAACACCTCGTCGTCGATCAATCGCGGAGAACCAAGCAACGCCCTCGCAGCGAAAACCCAGCGATCCAAGCGATCGAGCTTGCCATCGGCAATCAACATTTCCCGAAGCATCAAACCGACCGACTCGTATTTTTCGGGGGCGCTCGCGTAAAGCGCCGCTCCGCGGTTCCTCCAAAGAACCATCTTTTCATAGGAGTTCTTAAGGTTGCTCAACCACTTCTCCCGCGCGGCATCGGTCAAGTTTTCTTCGAGCCGAAACTCGAGTCTTGCGTGGCTATCCGAAAAATCGGCTGTCGCACGTCGAAAATCGTCGGCCGATTGTCGGTAGGCAACCGCCAAAGGATTGGTATCCGACTCAGGCACCATGCCGAATACCTCGATACGGCGCATTTCCTCATCCATTTCCTTCTGCATCTTGGCCTGCTTGCGCTGTTGCCTCTCCTCGGGACTCAACTTACTGCCGGAAGGCATCGCAGCGCCACTATCGGCGCTGGGTGGCTTGTTGGGGGTAGCCTGGGCCAGCAACCGGCCCATTGGTCCCAGGAAACAGCTCAAAACCGAGGCCAGGACCGCTATGTGATACTTGTTTGTCATGGGAAATGGGGGATGCTGTAGCGACTGATCCTCGCCGATGTGGCGATCGACCAGCAAAAAACAAGATGGTGTTCGAGAATTAGTATAACTGCTGTGAAAAAAACGGACTCTGAGACAATCACCCTGCGAATCATTTCCGGCAGCCTTCGCTCGCGAAAAATCCAATTCGCGTGCGACCGCCGAACCCGGCCAATGAAGGACCGAACCCGCGAAGCGGTCTTGAACCTCCTCGGTGGTACGCTCGAAGGGACCTTGGCGTTCGATCTTTTTGGCGGTTCTGGCGTTTTGGCCTTCGAGGCCATCTCGCGAGGTGCCCATGCCGCCGCCATTTGGGAGGTCTTAAGGCACGGCGCCGCAACGATCCAATCGATCGCGAACCAGCTAGGAATCGCCGACCAGACCCGGGTTCTGCACGAAGACTCGTTCCGTTGGGGCCAAAACCTTCGAGAAAACTGGGGGCAATTAGGCCCTCTCTTTCAAGCTACCAACCAAATTCAAGCCACCAACCAACCAGAACCCACCAACCAACCAGAACCCACTTGCCTACCAGAGGCCGCTGAGCCCTGGCCTAAAGAACGCCCTTGGGTCGTCTTCTGCTGCCCTCCCTACGCCATGTGGGAATCCCAAGGGGAAGCCTTGAAGTCACTGGTGCAGCAGTGGTGGCACGCTGCACCGGACGACTCGCTGTTCGCCGTGGAGCTCGAGACGGAAACACCAATCTCATGGCTCCCCGAAGGGATCGAGTGGGATATTCGCAACTACCAGCCCGCAAAAATCGCGGTCGCTCAAAAAGAAACCACAAGCAGTTAGAACAGCGACCTCGCGACCGCGATTCACCCATTTGCTCAACAAATCAGCCAGCCCGCTACCACAGTCTGCCAGCCCGCTACCTTGGAAAGCAGCAGGAAAACGGTAGCGGAAGCAGGTGCAAACGGCAAAACGAAGACGCGTCCGGAATTACGAGTCAGCCAAAGGCTTCTTCTTTTCGGTGATGACTTTGCTTTGAGGCGCCATCTCCGCATTCAATTCAATGAAGCTTTTCCACTCAGCAGGAACATTGTCCTCATGGAAAATGGCCTCTACAGGGCACTCGGCGACGCAAGCCTCGCAATCGATGCACTCATCGGGATGGATGTAGAGCATCTTTTCCCCTTCGTAGAAGCACTCTACGGGGCAAACAACAACGCAATCGGTATAGCGGCAGCCTACGCAAGGCTGGGCAACAATGTGAGCCATGATGAAAACCTTTCCAACGAGCTACCAAATCGATCCGAGCTACCAAACCAATTCGGTAAGCCGACGAACTCTTTATGGATATCGTACGCTGTGTATCTCTACCTGTGTATCGCTACCTGTGTGTCTCTGCATGCATGCCTGTTGGGCTGGACCGGGTCGCGGGCATACCGGGTCGCGGGTATACCAGTCACGGGCATGCCAGTCACGGGCATGCCAGTCACGGGCATACCGGTCACGGGCATACCGGTCACGGGCATACCGGTCACGGGCATACCGGTCGCAGTCGTTACATAGGATCGAAATCCTCTGAAAAAACCGCCGTTTGGTGTCCCAACGTTGGCATAGTAGGCGGATCAAACAGGGGTGTCAAGCAACCTGAATCTGCTTGCTGTCGGCATCCACGGCACCTAATATTAAGTAAATCGATTGCGTTTTGATCAGCCCGGCGCTTCCATCCCTCCTTCTCCTCAAAAATCTCAAGGTCAATTGCTGTGTCCCTTTCAACCTTAGACCGAGATTTGGTGCGGGATTGCCTCCAAGGAGACGACGCTGCGTGGAGATCGTTTTGCGAGCGATTTGCTGCATTGATCACTCACGTTGTTGCGCAGTCGGCCCTCTCGTTCGAGATGGAGATCGATGAATCCACTCGAAATGAGCTCGTAACCGAGGTTTTCAGCTCCATCTTCGATCGGGATTTCACCCTCCTTCGACGGTTTCGCGGCGAAAGCTCGCTGGCTACCTATTTGACGATCATCGCCCGGCGCATCGTGGTAAAAAGGCTCCAAGGAATGAAGGCTCTTGGTACCAAAAGCAGTTCCGAGCTATCGCCAGATGCGCTCTCCGACGCTGGCTTGGAGCGTCGCATCGACAGCCGATCGTCAATTGCTCAGGCCGTACCTGCCCCCTCGACCGCAGAGTCACTCGTACCAAATCCCAAAGCTCACCCCGAAGCTCATTAGATGCGCGGTTCTCGTGGTGACATGCCCAAGGTCGCGATCCCAAAAAGGGTTTGTCTCCGATAGGCGTTCTCAGGGGCGCGAAAAGGGAGCGAACGCTGCGGACTTGATTTCAACGAAAGACATCTTGAGAATTATGCGGAAATGCTTGACGATAGGGAAACCGCAACCAGCCTCCTTACGCTACTGTTCCCGTACTGCTCGGCAATCTGCTTGGCAATTCGAATCCTAGGACACTCTGCCGACGTCCTCGATGCAGGCCGCTCAACATGATGCCGGCCGGTCACCCCACGCAGAGCTCACCGCAACGAAGTCCCCTCGAGCCCTTATGCCTACCGATTCGACTCGGCTGAACGACCCGCTCAATCACACAACTCAACTCCCCGATGGAGCTGATAAAGCCCTCGAAGCCTTGCATTTTCGGCTCGATCCGAAACCGGATTACTCCGAGGTGGACGTTTCCGTCCCCAGCAAACCAAACCGTTGGTTTCAACGTTGGCGGTTGCCGATTCTTCTTTTAGTCGCATCGATCCTTTCGATGACGTGGGCGGGCCTTACCGTATGGTCCCCCGTCGAAATTCTAGAAACAGCCTACAATCAAGGCTCCTTCTTTGAGGTCCGACGGTCCGTCTTGGCCAACTGGATCCCGGGACTCCTCTTCTCGCTTTCGCTTACCGCGATCTTGGGATCTCACGAATTGGGACACTACATCGTTACCCGATGCTACGGGATTCGATCGACACCTCCCCTTTTCATTCCGTTTCCGATCAGTCCGATAGGTACATGCGGAGCGGTCATCCTCATGGAAGGCCGCCAAGCCGATCGTCGTCAGATCTTTGATATCGGCATCGCTGGACCACTCGCAGGGATGGTGATCGCGATCCCCATCGCGATCGCTGGTCTCATGGTGGATGTCCCCCTCCGTTCCGGCGGAGTTGCATCCTACACCTTCGGCCAACCGATCCTCATTCAAATGTTGGCAAAGCTGGTCCCTTCCGCGTCGTTCCCGATGCAACAGACACCGACCGACTCCTTCGACTCGGCAGGCCTTCCGAAAGTGCTCCCACAAGACAACACACCCGGGGCGATCCCGATGACTCCTGACATCCAAGCTGGTTCAGGATGGCTCTTTGAATCGAAGTGGGTCTACGGCATCACCAATGTCGACATGAATCCGCTTTTGATGGCTGCTTGGGTAGGCCTACTCGTTACTGGCCTGAACATGATTCCAATCAGCCAACTCGATGGTGGCCATGTGATCTTTGGGCTCCTCGGGGAAAAATCTCGCTTTGTGAGCTGGACCACCTACTTCGTTTGCGTTGCCTATGTGATCTTTGGTGCTGTGATCTACCGCCAAGGCCTATTCGTTGTCATGCTGATCCTGGTCTCCCTCATGGGGGTGAAGCATCCCCCAAGTCGTAACGATAATGTCCCGGTGGGTTTCTTCCGGCAAGCTCTCGGTTGGTGCACGCTCCTGCTTCCCATCCTGTGTATTCCAATGCGCCCGGTAACCCTTGCGATGTAGCATTTGTCATGCTTTTGGCCTACCTCTATTTCATTTCAACGATTCTCTCTTCGAAAAACGACGCGGTTAGTCCCCTGGTATTATCCGCTTCGACGAAACCGTCCGAGAGGAACATCACCTTCCTCGACCTGAACTGCGTGCTCGACCAAATCCTTCATGTCAATGACTCCAAAGGCGATCGGCATCAATCCGACCCGCTGTGCGTTGAAACTTTCATCGTAAGAGACGACGACATGGCAACGGAGGCTTCCACCCACGAGCCGCCTCATCACAGACTGTTAAACATCGATCAGGCACTCCGCATACTCGCCTTTGGTGCAATCTCCAAGAACGATTACAGGCAACTCGCTTACGTTCTGCCAGAAATACGTTTTTGGATGGAGCCGTATTGTCTTCGAATTTATGGAGCTTACTCGTGAACCAAACACGCACCTCACTTCTGCTGCTCCTGATTCTGGCAGGCCTTGGGATCGGCTTTTGGATTGCGATATCGTGGGAACGCAAGCCAACAGAACCTACAGACTCGCGATTCGAAAAGTCGGCGCGGGCTGCGTCTTTCTTGGAAAACCTCCAATACTCCAAGGCCGAATCGATCTACCAAGAACTCCAAACACTCGCGCCGAAGGAGATTGCTTACGTCCGAAACACAGCCATAGCTGCTCTAGCCAACGTCAAGTACCAAATGGACTTGTCACAGGATCCCAAGAACAACGTCGAGGAAATCCGAGCCAATCTTCCGGAACTATTCGAGCACGCTGCTGATGCCATTCGCCGTTACCGAGATTCTAACCCCGAGGATCCCATCGCCACACAACTCGACGTCCTACGAGACATTCGATGGATCTCGATCCTTAGCGCTGCCAACACCATCATCGCGGACGAGGAACAGTCCAAACTGTTCGACAAGCTCCAGGAATATGTAAAGCAGTTCCCCGGCAATGCTTTTTTGGTGACCCAGTTCAACAACGCTGCGGAAGTTATGAGCGCTGTCGATCCCAAGGTGTTGGCCCAAACCGTGGAGCCTCTTCGAAACGTCCAACGAGCCAATCCGAGAAATATCTACCTGCTCTGCCTACTCATCCAACGCCTTGTACAACTCAAGGACCCATCCGCACTCGAACTCGTGGATCCACTGGCCGACCTACTCCAGCCTTTCGAGTGGAAGTGGAAAATGGAACGACGACCTAAAGACCTCAATGATCTTCGACGCGCTGTGGAAGTGGGCAAAACGGATCTCGATGCGGCTTTTGGTATCCTGATCGGATGGGTCGGGGAGGCTAAAAACACAGAAGGCAGCTTGGTGGATGCAAAGAGCATCGATGTGAGCGAATTAGCGTTTATCGATCTCAAAGATATTGAGGCAATGCTTCAACAGCGGTTTGAAACCGGAAAGAAAAAACCCAAACGCATTCATTTCGAACCCGCCACCAGCATATCGATCGATGTGGAACGTTGCTCGGGAGTACGGTTTTTCGACTGGAATGTCGATACCCGTCCTGAAATCCTCCTATGGTCCGACACGCAATTACAACTCGGCTCCCTAGAAGGGACCGATCCCTGGAAACCAATCGCCTCGCTCGATCTTAACTCGCCTATCCTCGGAGTTGCTGCCGTCGATTGGTTCGCCAGTGATGCCCACCGAGGTGCAAAAGCAAGGACCGAGGCTCAAAGCGACGACCCAGCCATGCAAGCAACCTTGTCGGTTCGTCATGAAACGATTCGAGACCTTACCCTCTACGGCGAAAACGGAATCCAAATCGTCGCGTTCCAAGCCCCCGTCAACGATCTGCCACAATGGAGCCTACTCACCGACGATATTGGCCTTTCGTCGTTGAAAAAAGTCAAGCAAGTCGTCCCCATCGACTGGGAATCGGATGGTGACTTGGACTTGGTAGCCGTCACCGACGGAACCCTTTCTCTGCATGAGAATATGGGCAATCGAATGTTCCGCGAGGTCAACTCGATCAGCCAGCTCCCCGATCGCTCGCTCGCGATCCACTCGGTGGCTATCGTTGATTATGACCGCGATGTCGATCTCGACATCATGGTTTCTCACGCACAAGGATTCGGAGTTCTCGAGAACATCCAGCATGGCCAATTCAGATTCAAAGCTCTCGACGCATCCTGGGAACCCCTCGGCAAAGCAGACTCGCTTTCGGTCGGGGATTTCAACAACAACTATTCATGGGATTTCGCTGCTGGCGGTCCCAACGGTGTTCATGTCGTCTCCACCTTCACCCAACCAGGCCAGTCGACATCGGCACCGCTCCACGCGACTCTCAAGTCCGACAACTCCGTCGTCGCTCTCGGAGATTGGAATAATGATGCGAAACTCGATGTGATATCTCATTCCAAACAAGGAATCGAACTCTGGCTCAACGACGGGACCTTTTCCTTCACGAATCACATTCTCGCTCCAGCAGGTAAGAATCAATTGCCGGACGAGCAAGCCCCAGGTGCGATCTCCGTCGCCGATCTCAACGCCGATGGCTGGCTCGACGCTGCAGTGGTCATCGATGGAAAACCACTTATCCTTTCATCAACGCCGCAGACGAACCATCAGTACCTAGAGTATCGGGTCAAAGGAATCAGCGATGCCAATGGAGGCGGACGCAACAATCAATACGCGGTCGGCTCCACCGTCGAAATCTATGGGCCATTCGGTTACCAAGCACGGATCATCGAGGATGATTCGGTTCACTTCGGCCTGGGCCCCGATGCAGCTTACTCGCTCCGAACGATCTTTGTGAATGGACTGACCCAAGGCATCATCGATCCGAAAAGCGGGGCTATCTTGGAGGAGAAACAAGTCCTCATCGGCTCGTGCCCGTTTGCATACGGATGGGATGGCTCCAAATGGGAGCTGATCACCGACCTGCTTTGGAATGCCCCCTTGGGCTTGCAAGTCGCCAAAGGCAAAGTCCTCCCAGATCGACGCTGGGAGTACTTGCTCGTCGATGGAAAACGCATGCAACCCTACAACAATGCTTACGAACTCCGCATTACGGAGGAACTATGGGAATCGGCTTACTTCGATCATGTCGCCCTGTTACGAGTCGACCACCCTGCAGAGGTCGAGATTGTTTCGAATGAAAAAGTTGGTCCACCATCCATCGCCGAGCCCAGTCTATGGGCCTACACGGAAACAATTCCCCCCCAATCCGTTGTCGATCAGTACGGCCAAAACTGGCTCGCATCGGCACTCCATCAAGACGGTAATGTCGCGATCCCTTTCCAAAAACGATTCAAACAAGGGCTCGTGGAATCCTCCACTCTCGAAATCGATTTCGGTGCGATCGATACCGAGCAATCGTCCCAATTGATCTTGAACGGATGGATCTATCCAACGGACACATCCCTCAATATCGGGATCGACCAAAACCCAAATTTGGACCCGCCATCCCCCCCTCAACTCTGGACCGTTGGCCCTTCGGGCGACTTTGAATTGGCCTTGCCGTTCATGGGATTCCCCGGTGGAAAACCCAAGTCGATCGTGATACCGCTCGATGGACTCTTCAAGACGGACGACCACCGGATTCGAATCACCCATTCCAGCGAGATCTATTGGGATCGAATTCGATTGGGGTATGGCAAACCATTCTTGTTGCCCGATCCTAAAACGAATCGTCGCGACGATCCATCCGCTGCGTCTTTAGAGATGCAATGGCTGACACTCCAAGAGGGTATCCTCCACTATCGAGGATTTAGCCGTGAATTACCTCGCGATCGGCATCAGCCTCATTGGTATGATTATCAAACTGTCTCCACGGAACCAGCATGGCCACCACTGGGTGGTCGATTCACCAAATACGGCGATGTCAAAGAGCTGATGCAGAACGATGATGATCGTCTCGTGGTCATGGGAAGCGGTGACGAAATGGTATTGCGTTTCCAAATCCCGGAAGCCCCAACAAAGCCAGGCTGGGTACGCAACTTCATCCTTCACAGTGTGGGCTGGGACAAGGATGCGGCTCTCAATACGCTGGAAGGGCAAAGCAGTTTGCCTCTCCCGTTTTCAAGCATGCAGCAATACCCTCCTGGGATCGAAGACCGCCATCGGGCGACACAAATTGAATCCATGCATCGCGATTCACTGACCCGCAAGCAACCCGTCGACCGATTCTGGAAGCCTACACTCGGCGATTCATCCACCTCCGCAACGGTGAGGCAGTAGTCGTATGAAAGGAAAGGTGTATCTCGTCGGTGCGGGTCCCGGACATCCTGAACTGATCACACTCGCAGCCAAACATGCGATCGAACGCGCCGATGTTATTCTCTACGATGGATTGGTAAACCCGCAGATCCTCGAGTTCGCATCGCCGAATGCAATTCTGCGTTGCGTTGGAAAACGCGGGCACGGCGGGACCTGGAAACAGTCCGAAATCGATGACTTGATGGTCGAGTACGCAATAGAACACCCCCATGTCGTCCGTCTCAAAGGTGGTGACACATCGGTGTTTGCTCGCACTTCCGAGGAATTAGAACGATTGAATGCCGAAGGCATCTCCTATGAAATCATTCCCGGCCTAACCGTGGCGCTGGCAACCTCTGCATTTACCGGCATTCCTATCACCCATCGCGACTGGAGTTCCTCGGTCGCGTTGATTACCGGCCAAACGCAGCCGAGCGATGGATACACCGACTCCGAGGAGCCGATGGACTGGAACTCCATCGGAAAATTCCCAGGCACCCTGGTCTTGTACATGGCTGTTTCCTCGGCCGTCCATTGGAGCCAACGATTGATGGACGCGGGGAAATCGCCCAGCACCCCCGTTGCACTGGTCCGACGTTGCTCATGGCCCGATCAACACGTATTGAGGTGCGAGCTAGCCTCGGTCTCGGATACACTGGCTGCTCATCCAGAGTTTCGAGCTCCGGCAATTGCGATTATTGGTGAGGTTGTTCAAGCCACATCCGAAACGTGCTGGTTCACCTCACAGCCCCTCTTCGGACAAAGCGTCGTTATCACCAGCCCGCGCGGCCAAGCGACCAAGCTGGCAAGCCTGTTCGCAGCCCAAGGCGCCCATTGCATTCATGCTCCAGCAATCGAGATTGTTCCCCCAATCGACTGGGACTCGGTGGATAGATCAATCGATCATTTGCGGGAAACCGATTGGATAGTCTTCAGCAGCACCCATGGTGTTCGCAATTACTTCCACCGACTTCTTGAACTCGGCGGCGATGCGAGGTGGCTGGGGAATTGCCGAATCGCTACCGTAGGCCAGTCCACCGCGCAGTCACTGCAAGAGTTTTCCTTGTGCTGCGATTTGATCCCCAACTCAGGTACCGGTGCCGACGCGCTGCTGGCGGATTTACTTCCCGAAGCAGCCGGGAAACGGATCGTTCTCGTCGGTACTCCCGACGGAAGCAACCGACTTGAGGAACAACTGAGCAAAGTCGCCGCCAGCGTTCACTGCATCCACGCCTACCGCCAACTTCCGATCGATCGTTGGCCGGAGTCGCTTGCGAGCACCATCCATGAAGCTCGATCCCCGTGGATTGTCGCCACCAGTCCAAACATCGCCAAACATGCGTTTCGGCTTCTCGGCGATTCAGCTGCGGACTCGCGATGGTTGAGTATCTCCGCCAGCGTCACCGAGACACTCAAAGATCTAGGTGCAACAACCATCGTGGAATCGCAACTAGCAGACTACCCTTCACTGGTCCATGCACTCATTTCACTCAATCCCGAGCGCTAAGCCGTCATTGCGACTCTCGGTAGCACCTTGGAGGACTCCTCGCTCCCAATCGATGAGGATTCCTTGGTAGCCTCCCATCGAGGTTCTCGCCTGTTGCGTCTTATGACCACGACGGTTCAACTCCTCGACGGTTTCGTCCGGCAAACCGGATTCGTAATGGACCACACCACCATCTGGATCCCCAGGGACCAGCGTCGGGGTTGGACTTCCTTCATGACGCACTCGTGCTGCATCACCAGCCATTTGAATGTTCATCCCGAAATCGATCCAGTTGACGAGGACTTGGACTTGGCCTTGAGGTTGCATGTCACCCCCCATCACCCCAAATACAAACACCGGCTTCCCATCCTTGGTCACGAGCGACGGGATGATCGTATGGAACGGGCGTTTACTGGGCTCCAAGCGGTTCGGATGATCGTCGCTCAAGGCGAATAGATTACCGCGATTTTGCAATACGAAACCGACATCGCCGGGAACGATTTGGCTTCCAAAACCGTGGTAGTTGCTTTGGATCAAGGAACAGCAATTGCGATCTTTGTCGACGATACATAAGTAGACCGTATCGCCGTGGATCAACTTTGCATCCCCGGGCTCGCTCTCTGTCATCGCGCGGGCCATGTCAATCCTCGCATTCTGACGCTTTGCGTAGGACTTGCTCTTCAGCGCATCGACAGGAACATCGACAAACGCCATGTCCGCGTAGTAACGCGCGCGATCCGCATACGCTAACTTCTTCGCCTCGAGCAGCAGATGCACCGTATCCGCACTCCCCCAACCCATCGAGCGCAAATCATGCTGCTCTAAGACATTGAGCATTTGGAGAACCGCGAGGCCTTGGCCATTGGGCGGAATCTGCCAAACATCAAAGCCGCGGTACTCGGTTGAAATAGGGTCGACCCACGTATTCTCATGCTCATGGAAATCTTCAATGGCCAGGTAACCACCGTTGTTGCCGCTGAAATCGACGATCTTTTGTGCGATCTCACCGCGGTAGAAGGCATCCGCACCCTCCTTGGCAATGGCTCGCATGGAGGCGGCGAGTTTTGGATTGCGAAAGACATCGCCGGCCGCCGGGGCTTTCGTTCCTTCGAGCAGAAATGTTCGCTTTGAATCGGGCCAATCGCGGAAGGACTGCTCCCCCTTGGTCCAGAATCCAGCGATGACTGGGGAAACGGGAAAACCTTGTTCCGCCAAACCAATCGCCGGCTCGAGGACTTGGTCCATCTTCAACCGGCCAAATTTGGAGTGCAGATCCAACCAACCGGAAACACAACCGGGAACGCTCCAAGACAAAGGGCCGTACAACGGTATTTCTTGAAGCCCCTTTTCCTGAAACACTTTCCGCGTTAGCGATTTCGGCGCACGGCCGCTCGCATTGAGTCCGTAGATTTTTTGCGTCTTTGCATCCCAGACGATCGAATAGAGATCGCCACCTAAACCGCAACTCATCGGTTCGACCACACCAAGTACAGCATTGGCTGCGATGGCTGCGTCCACGGCCGATCCACCTGCTTCCAATACTCGCAACGCGGCAGCCGTTGCACGCGGGTCGCTGGTACAAGCCATCCCGCCGCGTGCATAGACCAACGATCGGCTCTGTGCCACGGGACCCGACGGTCGATCGTAACGCCCAATTGCATCGCTTTGCGCCATGCTGCTGTGCACGTGGTTACCTAGCAACGCTAAGGCCCAAGCGCTTATCCAACCCCGGTGTTGAACACTGCGAAGGATTCGAGAAATTTGCATCGTAAAAAATCACTTTTGCCGCGGCACTGCGTAATGGAAGTATCCGATCATCATCTCTTCGTAGGTTTGGTCACCCCATCGAACCCACGAATTGGGATCGGGATTATTTAAATTGTCAGCTGAGTTATCGAAGACGGCTTCGCAGAAGATTTTAGTCCCTTTGGGCAAGGCCATTTTATCCTTCAATCGATACTCGGTCTGCCAGTTGAAATCATAGTGCGGAACATCCAGTAGGATTTCACGTCGTTTGTCGGGATAAACCAACGTGTAGCGGAACGACTTGCCCCGAACGTGCATATGGGGACTGAGCGAGAGCAGTTCGCACTTTGGCAGACGCTCGGGAAGCATTGCAGTCGTTCGATAATTGGCATCGCGGGGTGGAATGCGGAAGCCAGGGTTGACGGCGCTGGTGGTGACCACCTCATGGGTTATCTTCGCGGGATCCGCCAGGATAAAACCAACCTTGCTCAAGTCTTGCTGGGCGATCCCATTCGGTGTGTAGTGAACCTGGAAAACCAACTCGCTGTTGGCAGGGATCCGCTTGGCGTATCCCTCGGGCATCATTTCCGCCCGAGTACCAGGGACATAGCCAACCAAAAAACTCCGAGCTCCGCCCAAGTCCCCCCGCCTGGAACCCTTCTCGCGGACGAAGACGAGGATATGGTGCACGATCTCACGATTTCCTGGTACCAACTCCATCCCATTAACCCATAGCTCCTCCGTGTTCTTCAAATCGGCGAGAAAATACTGATACCGTACCTCCCCTTTGGCTGGTACATCGACGGGCTTATCGCGCATCGGCAGAATGATGTCCGGAGTTTTTGGGAGAAGCCAACCGTCGGTGAATTTTAACGGCTCCGGTTCCGCTTCAGGATTTCCTCGCGGCGTACCCGAACGAGCCCAGGCTTCGATGGTGCTGAGCTCTTCTTCGGTCAGGCTTCGATCGTTCGCATAGTGCCCATACTCGGGGCTCGCGTGCCATGGGGGCATGCGCCGATCCTGTGTCACTTCAACGATCATGTCCGCCCAAGCGGCCGCGTCTTCGTATCGGCTCAAATCCATCGGGCCGATATCTCCTTCGCGATGGCATGACACGCAGCGAGCTTGCAGAATCCTCGAAACATGCTCTGCATAGGTAACCTTTGGAGATTCCTGAGATGGCTTCTTCGCAACCCGTCCGATCAAACATCCTGAAGCAGGGGTTGTGGGTACCTCGACTTCCTTCGATTCGAGGATGGCGTTCAATGCGTCCTTCAGTTCTTCATGGACCGGTCGGTCTTTTGCAAACCCAATCCCATACTGATCGTCGACCCGTCCTCGGTACCGGAGAACGAGTTCCGAGTCGATCACGCACACCTCGGGTGTTCGAGTTACCCCCAAATGGTCCGCAACATCCTGGGATGGGTCTTTTAAGAATGGATACTCCATCCCAAACCGACGAGCATGGGCGGCCATCTCCGCCAGGGAATCTTGAACATTGGCGTCGATCGCTAGGAATCGAATCCCTTGGTCACGAAACTCACGCTCCAATTCATTGAGTCGATACGTATACTGTTTGGCGAGCGGGCATTGCGTTCCCAGGAATGCGACCACCGTTCCCTTGGTTCCTAACAACTCTTCGGATTTCCATTCTCGGCCCTGAGCGTCGGTCAGTTCAAAAGGTATCAGTTTGGCGTCCAACCCACGACTCTGAGCATCGGAACCTTTACCGCTCGTATCGTCGTTTTTCAATTCCGCTGGCGAGCAATGACCAATGCTCGCCCATCGGATTGTTGAATCCACAAACACGGCTCCACTGAAGAGAGTGGAGATCCATGGAACCCAAAAACCGAGCGCTGTTGAGATCGTCTTCATCTTCCGCATGTTTTCCGTTTTCCTTGCATATTGGGCCCCGCGTTCAAGCGGCATGGCACCGCATGGCGAATTGGGATGCAATTCAATTCCACTCCGTGCTATCACCGTTCGGAGTTAATTCCGGTGGTGGGATATCGCATTTCGCACTGCAACCGAGGATAATCCGACGAGTAAGAAACACCCTCTAGGTTCGCTTCTCTCCCATCCATCTTGTTTTTTAGTAGACAATATCCCAAGCAAAATCACAATGTCGAAACAAGCAGCCTTTCTTGTCGTATCGGCGACCCTATCCGCATTGACCTTCCTCGGATTTTCTCCCGCCTTCGGTGAAGAATCGGAACAAAAGATCGTCCCCCTGTGGAGCGATGGTGCTCCGAACGCAATCGGCTCAGAACCTAAAGACAGCCCAAATATTACGATACATATCGTGAAGTCAGAGCAACCCACGGGGGCATTGGTGATCTGCCCTGGCGGTGGTTATGGTGGGCTTGCGATGGATCACGAAGGCCGCCAGATTTGCGAATGGGCAAATCGCATGGGGCTGACCGCGATCCTGTGCGATTATCGGCATCGTGGAAAAGGCTACGGCCATCCCGCCCCCCTTCATGATGCTCAGCGTGCGATTCGCATGGCTCGCGCAAATGCAAAGCTGTGGAATATTGACCCCACTAAGATAGGCATCATCGGATTTTCAGCAGGTGGGCATTTAGTTTCCACCGTAATCACCCAATTCGACGCTGGAGATAAAGACGCATCGGATCCTGTTTCGAAAGAATCTTCGCGACCGGATTTTGCGATCCTTTGCTACCCCGTGATCTCCATGGGCAGTTCGTTCACACATCGTGGCAGTGAAGTCAATCTGCTGGGGAAAAATGCGAACCAAGAAACCTTGGAGAAATTCGCGAGCGAACGAAATGTGCGTACGGATACACCACCGACCTTCTTGATGCACACCTCGGAGGACAAAGCTGTTCCACCTCAGAACTCGTTAGTCTTTTATCAAGCCATGGTCGCTAAGAACATTCCGGGTGAGTTGCACATCTACCAAAAAGGAACGCACGGTATCGGGCTTGGGAAATCCATCCCAGGGACATCGGATTGGCCTCTCGCATGCCAGCGTTGGCTACACCAATTAGGCATGGTAAAACAGCCGTCACCCTGACGCCAATTTTCGATGATTACCTGATTTTCCAACACGTCGTCCGATTGAGGTCCATTATTGTGAAACACTCTATCAACATTGGTCATTCCCTGTATTCTTTCTCAAGAATCGGACTCGCACTTTCCTTCGCGCTAAACTTGTCCGTGGCAGTACTCCACGCCCAATCCCCGTCGCGATTCAAATCACCATCCGCGGCGACTTCATCCCCAAAAATCCACTTCGATACCCCCCAGAAAATCGTGCCAGATTCTCAACCATCCAACGAACGATTTGTTGCATCGACCCGCCCAAAGTGGACTATTGCGATCCACGGTGGAGCAGGTGGCGATCTCGAACGCTGGACGGCTCAGCAGCAACAAGCCCGGATCCAAGGTTTGCAAGCCGCATTGCGACGAGGTGTTGAACTTCTTGAGAAATCGACACCGGCCGTCGATGTTGCCGAAGCGGTCGTTCGAGTTCTGGAAGACGATCCGAATTTCAATGCTGGGCGAGGTGCTGTTCTCAATGAGATCGGAGAGTTTTCCCTCGATGCGAGCTTGATGGATGGATCGGATCTCAGCTGCGGTGCCGTCGCCAATGTACGCAAGACTCGCAACCCTATTTCGTTGGCGAGGGCGGTGCGAGACAAAACTCCTCATGTCTTTCTATGTGGCCATGAAGCCGACGAGTTCGGAGTCCAAGTTGGATTGGCTACCGAAGGGGGCGACTATTTCAAAACCGAAGAGCAGATCGAGAGTTGGAAAGCGTGGAAAGAGCGTCAGGCGGCGAAGAAGAACTCGACTTCTCGGCATGATCACGATCGAGGTGAGGACAGGCTCTTCTATTTGGGTACCGTCGGTTGTGTCGTGATGGATGCCGACGGCAATTTAGCCGCAGCCACCAGCACAGGAGGGTTGCTCGGCAAAAAGTATGGAAGGATTGGAGACACCCCAGTCATCGGTGCTGGCACGTATGCCAACAATCAGAGTTGCGCTGTCAGTTGCACCGGAATCGGCGAACTGTTCATCAAAAACCATGTTGCCTCTGCGATTTCGTCCAGGATGGAACATCTCGGAGAACCACTCGAGAAAGCTGTGGGGCACGCCATCGCTAAAACCTTGCCCGTCGATTCGGGGGGAATCATCGCCGTGGATGCCTCGGGGAACATCGAAACACAATTCAACACACCGATCATGGCTCGCGGACAAGCCAACAGCGACGGATTGTTTCGGGTCGCTCTATCGGATTGGGTGGAATAGTCTTTTCCGGATTTCACCGCCGGGATCAAGGCGACTCGGCTCCGAACGAAAGTGGCACGAATGGTTTTTCGAGCCTCCATCGACGCATGAGCTCCAGGTTTTTTTGGTATTGGGGATTTCGGTTCCCCTTGCCTCCTTCGAGATGCTCCGCTGCGGCCTCCAGTTCGTAGACTTGCTCGGACTCCGGACCATCTCGATCCCCCATTTGTTGGCACCAATGGATCAGCTTACTCCGTAACTCCGAAAGAACCTCACCGTAGGCTGGATCGATTGCGAGATTATGGAACTCGTCAGGGTCCGCACCGAGTGCATACAATTCTTCAACTGGACGACTCTCCGCCATGATGAGCGATTGATGGGGATCGAGCTTTCCATCGGCATACAATCGCCGCATCGCTTGGACGATCGCTTTGCTATCTTTGTAGAGGTTTGGCTGGAGATAAGGCCGACTCGGAAAGCCATTGCGAATGTATTTGTACTTTTCCGTACGCACCGATCGAATCCAATCCACCGTCTCATCCGCCCGATCACGGGCGGCAAACACGGCGTCGCGAGGCTTGTAATTTGGGCTGAAAAAATCGCGGGAGTTCATAGAGCTTGGGACGGGAATCCCAGCTAACGCGAGGGAAGTTGCACTCAAATCGATATGCTCCACCAGATCGCCTCGAGTTTGCCCCATAGGGATACTTGGCCCTGCGACAATCAGCGGTACATGGATGCCACCGTCATACAGAAATTGCTTGTTGCGAACATGGCTTATGCCATGATCGGTCATCACAAAAAAGATCGTATTTGCAAAGTCTCCGGTATCTTTCAATCGCTGCAAGATTTTTCCCACCTGATGGTCGGTGTATCGAACGCAGTCCAAGTACTGAGCCCAGTCCTCGCGAATGATCGGGTCTTCAGGAAGATACGGAGGGAGTTTCACCGACGAAACCTCAGTGATCGAACCGAGTTCCTTGAGAACCCGATTCGGCCAATCCGACTTGGGAGCTTGGCCGCGGAATTTTCCGCCATGCAGCTGGATCTGGACAAAGAAAGGCTTCCCTCGATCGCGCCGCGCCCAGTGTGGTTGGTCGTACGATTTCTCAGGACTCCACTCGAAGTTGTAATCCGTCTTTGCAATCTCCACACGATCGTTTTTTGCAAGCTGCTCATCGTTCTTTAGGAATGCTTCCCACGTCAGATTATTGACGTGATAGCCATGCTCATGAAACAGCTCGGTTACCAAAGGAACATCCGAGGGCAACTGAATCGAATGGCCGGGAACACTCGAGCGATGATTTTGAACTCCAAGGCTGGTTTGATACCGGCCAGTGATCAGCGCCGAACGCGAAATGCTGCAAATCGGGGCTGTCACAAACGCTTTCGTGAATCGAACCCCAGAGGCGGACAATCCATCGATGTTCGGAGTTTGGATCGTTGTTTCCCCGAAGCAGGAGAAATGCGCGGACATATCCTCGATGATGATCCACACGATATTCGGGGGATTCGTACTCGTGCGACTCGAGTTTTTGGGATTCGTTTCGCGCAGCGCAGGCTCAACAGCGATCCCTCTCGAAAACCCTGCCAGGACGAGCACCAGAACGACGACGGCACCAACGAGAGGAGCGAGGATTCGTGAACGATACAACATGGGTTTGGCTTTCTCCGACTCTGTTCAACGTCTGCTATGGCTGAGTGGTACCGAATTGATTTCGGTAAAGTGTTTTGAAAGGGTTCTCATCTGGTCCGACGGCATCCTCGTTGACGAGATATCCCTGCACCGAAACCCACCATCGATCGTAGGCTTGGCCCAAGTCTCGCACAACTTCCGGATGAGATGCCGCGATATTCATCGTTTGACCGGGATCGGCGAGCACGTCAAACAGTTCCCATTGCGGCATCGCTTTGCCTTTAACGCTAACCAACGTATACCGAGCGTTCCGAATAGCACACTGTGCGTACTGAAATCCCTCGGGCGACGTGCCTTTGGGCCAGCGTCCCAAGTGTGTCACCAGTGTGCGATCCTCCCAGTTGGCATGAGGATCACGAAGGATAGGACCGAGGTCTCGGCCTTGGATTTGCGGTTTAGCACGATCGTCCAGCGTTGCATTGGCAAGCGTTGCTAGCGTAGGGAAGAAATCGATGTGGGCGGCAAGGGCATCGCACGGACCAGGATGGATAGTCGATGGCCATCTCCAAAAGGAACTGGCTCGAGTGCCTCCCAGCCACGGAGTACCCTTGGAACCTCGCATCCCCGCGTTGAACTTCGTCCCACCGATCGCAGACCCATTGTCATTCATAAAAACAATCAGCGTGTCATTCGTAATTTCCCATCGATCTAACTGCTCTAAGAGGGCTCCGATGTTCTGATCGATATTATGGATCATTCCATAGAAATTTTTCAGCTTTTCATCCAACCCGAGCCCGTCATAAAGCGCCGCATCCTCGGGCCGAGCGTTGTAGGGATCATGCGGCGCATTGGTCGCGATCCAACAAAAGAATGGCTTGTCCGTACGCTTTTGCCCCATCCACTCGATCGCTTTTCGAAAAAAGACGTCCGTGCAGTAACCCTCCGTTTTTTCGAAAGTACCATTATGAAGGATCGCTGGATTGAAATAGCTGTTCCCTGGAGCATCACCGCAACTTCCCGGATACGATTGGCCGATGCCTCCTGCGCCGTGAATAAAGACCTCTTCGAATCCGCGGCGATTCGGCTGGTACGGCTCCTCGTCTCCCAGATGCCATTTGCCAAAGATCCCTGTCGCATATCCGGATCCTCGCAACATCTCTGCCACCGTCACCGCAGCGAGAGACAGTCGCTCCCGTTCAAGAATGGTGTGCGTTATCCCATTGAAGAACTCGTGGCGCCCTGTCATCAGCGCCGAGCGGGTCGGGGAGCAGGTGGGAGAAACAAAAAAATTGGTGAACGAACGACTCTCTCGCTCCAAGCGATCCAAGTTAGGTGTCTTAAGAATCGGATTGCCATGGGCCGATACGTCTCCGTACCCCTGATCGTCGGTAAGCACGACGATGATGTTGGGTGGGTTCCCTTTGGCGTGCTTTGTAACGTCGACTCCAGCCGATACGGCCCCCGATTCATTAGCCTTTCCGTTGGCAATCAACGAGCCACACAACCAACAACACATCAGCAGTAAGCTCGCGCTGCGTATTTTTACCCAAGCGGTGTTCACTTAAAAATTCCTGTCTTAAATGCAATCCGAGCTATTGATTCGAAAGCCGATCACCGTGGATCTCGTAGATCCGACGGTATCGAATATAATCTTTCCAGGGGTTCAATTGCGACTCTGGCCGGCGATAGCTAGAGTAACTTGGGGAGATCTCGCGTTGCTGCTCCTCTTTGACGTAGGGTTTTAGCCCAAGGGGATCGTCGCCAACGGTGATCCTTTTCCAGACAACATCTAGAGTTAGCCCGCCTGTGAGAACGACGAATGAGTGAGACGACGAGTGTGGAGCAAGCCCCAAAAACCACCATCGAGCGTCTTGGGGATACCTCCAAATGCCCGGTTTGCTGGTCCGATGTCCACGAAGAAGCATACCACTGCACCAAATGCAGGAACTTCTTTTGCTTCCATTGCCGTGCGCGCTTAACCGGCGCAGAGTCCCCGTTGCAGTGCGTGAACAAGGGATGTGGGTATTATGGCAAGCTCGTATGCAATAGCTGTGACCCACAGCATAAGAAAGACGAAATGCCGACCGAGTATATGGAGCCGATCGATGGGTATTGGCCGCTGTGGTTGCTGGCTACCATCATCGCTTCGATCATCTTATGGCTTTACACCAATTGGCTAGCGGCCCTTATCGCATTTATGGGGTTGTATGGGGGGGTAGGGGCCATCATGCAGTCCATGGGATTGAACATTTTCGGGATTGAGCGCAAGGTAGCCATGCA
This sequence comes from uncultured Pirellula sp., assembly GCA_903892355.1. GTDB lineage: Bacteria > Planctomycetota > Planctomycetia > Pirellulales > Pirellulaceae > JBKCUI01. The sequence goes on from CAITIE010000150.1 coordinate 147,988, forward strand.
GCGAGTCTCCAACTACCACTCTTGTATTTGTTGCGAACAACCAGTCAAGGTTGTCAATCTGCACGATAAGCATTGATCGCTGCCTACGCATCGCCTGAACTCCGCCAGCTCTTCACTCGATATTCTCCCAAAGACCCCATGGCCACGTTCGAAGTAAAACAACTTGAAGGAATGCGATATGTCGATATCCAGCTGGACCATGAAATGGTTCGATGTGAATCGGGCGCACTGAACTACATGATCGGAGACATCGCGATTTACTCGCAACTGGTTCCATCTGTGGGGGGTGTCGTCTCGTCGCTGCTAGCCGGTGAATCGGTCTACCGTCCGACCTATTCCGGAACGGGAACGATCACGCTCGAATCCTCGCTGGGAGGCTTCCACATCGTGGAACTCAACGGGGAATCGTGGATTCTCGAGAAAGGGGCCTACTGGGCCTCAGAAGGTTCGGTGAACCTTCAGTTTTTTCGGGAGCGATTGCTCACCTCACTATGGGCCGGCGAAGGCATCGTCTATCTCCAGACGAAAGTTGCAGGGGAAGGCAAGGTTGTTGTAACCACGAAGGGGCCTGTTGAAGAAATCTTGCTCGATGATGGCGAAGAAGTAGTCGTCGATGGCGATTGCGTGATCGGGCGCACAGCAAGTGTCTTGTTCAAGATGAGGCGGCCGACCAAAAACTTTATGGGGCGATTCACGGCAGGCGAGCCATTTGTGAAAGTCTACACAGGCCCTGGAAAAATCCTGCTCAACCCCACCTTCTACTGGCGGTATTACATGTCGGTGCAAAAGCAAAAACAAAAATAGTTGCTGCTCTGCTCACCAAGAACCGACTGGCCATTTGGTAAATTGAAGTTGGATGCAGACCCCCTGAATCTGTGCCAAGCCTTGAATGTGTATGAGCCTCTTCATGTTTCTCGATAACCGAATCTTGGTGTTCGCAACCCTGCTCGCAGCAGGGGGCTTGGCCATTCCAAGCGAACGCATTTGGGCTCAAACGCCAGCGATCGCCCAGGAGAACGAGTCGTCTGGGCTTGGTAGCGAAAAAGCGGAAGCTCCTTATGCCATCGCGATTTTTTCCGCCGATGCGACCATCCCGCTAAATCACCGCTGCATGGGTGTCCTACCTCAGAAATCGGTCAGCATAACGGATCCACTGTTCGTGCATGGATTTGCAATTTTGGGTCCAGAGAAACCGATCATCGTAGTCGCTATCGATTGGTGCGAAATCCGAAATTCTTCGTACGATGCATGGCGAGATCGGCTGGCAAATGCTGCTGGGACTACGCGTGAGAGAGTGTTGGTAAGCTCCCTGCACCAGCATGATGCCCCCGTGATCGATGCCGACGCCCAGTCACTTTTGGACGGCGTGGGTTTGGTCAGCGAACTCTTCGATCCCGAGTTCCATGAGTCGGTCTTGCAACGCGTTGAGGAAGCGTTGAAAGATGCGATTGCCACAACGACACCGATCACTCACGTGGGATACTCGGAAAGCGTTGTTGAGGACATAGCGTCGAATCGACGCATGGTGAATTCCGAGGGGAATGTATCGTTTTCTCGCGGAAGCAGCAGTGGACGGGAACCGCTATTTCGCGATGCCGAAACGGGACTCATCGACCCGAAACTTCGAACCCTGTCTTTTTGGAATAATGATCAATGCTTGCTGGAGTACCACACCTACGCGACTCACCCCATGAGCTACTACGGTCGCGGCGAAGTCACCTCGGACTTTGTCGGACTGGCCCGCGAGCGTCGCAGGCGAGATGATCGCAGCGTCGCACAAGTTTATGCATCGGGGTGTAGCGGCGATGTGACCGCAGGAAAATTCAACGACGGGACTCCGGAGTCGCGGAGGAAATTGACGGATCGACTGTACGAGGCAATGTGCCATTCCAGCGACCATATTCAGCGAATACCGATGGAGCAACTCACATTCAGAAATGAGCCCCTAGACCTCGAACCGAGCCGCGATGAGAACCTCGGGATCGATTTTCTTACCGCCCAACTCCACGATGAAACGCTTGCAACTGAAAAACGGATCTTGGCAGCCATGGGGTTGGCGTCTCGGAACCGTGTTGCGCGAGGCCAAACCATGGACATGCCCTGCGTCGATTTCCGAGTAGCTCGGGTTGTCGTATTCCCTGGCGAGAGTTTCGTGGGTTATCAATCGATCGCGCAAGAATTGAGTCCAGGGAAACCGGTCCTGCCCATCGGTTACGGAGAATGCTGGACAGGATACGTCCCCACCGAATCCGCGTTCCTCGACGGGTTTCACGAGAGCTGGTTGTGGGTTGCCCCAGGAGCCGAAGCCCGAATTCGGTCGGTTCTCCGCTCGCTATTCCAATGATCGACGATGTCGTTCTGGCGATGTCGGCCTGGTCCTGCTGATCATCGCGGATCTGCCTAGCAATTGTAATTTGGCGACGTTTCGATGGCGAAGGTTACGCTCACTCGGCATCGCCGCTTAGGACTTCACCGCCAGCTCGCGTCCCCATAGCCCGCCAAATATTCGGTTGGATGTTGCTGTTGACGGGACGGACAGAGCCATCCATCAATAACCCATGGACCAAACCAGCATGGTAGCTGCGAGAAGTAATTATCGCAGATGTAATTGAAGTCTGGTCGGTACCTTCACGGATTCCGCTGACGTCGATGTCATACGTTTTTCCGTCGCTGTGCTGGAACAGAAACGGGGTCTGTGGAGTAAATGTCGTGGTAAAGCCAGTGTGAATGGCTCTACCACAAACCCATTCGGTGTGACCGCCCGTCGCAGACCAAATACCACCAACATGGCTTACCGATGCTGACTGCGGTAAGGCTGGTGGAGCTGAAGGAAGTGTGTTGGCATCATGGAATCGGGGGGTGAATGCTTTCACCTCAGCGAATCCAACCGTGTTGCTGAGACCGTCGACAAAATGTGCCGTTGCAAACCGACTGTTCGGAGCAAAAGCACCTCCACCATCTTGCCTCGTCATCGGATTCCAGACCATGTACTCTCCGACGGACATCGCGTAGTTCAATGGATAGTGCTCGGGAATGTTGGTCGATGCATTCAACCGCGGTCGATCGTTTACTTCGCTTGGACAAAGCAAGACCGGAACTCTCGTCGCAGCAACTCCATAGGGAGGAAACTGCGATCGGTTGTCGGGATGATGGTAGCCGATCGAAAAATCGATCCTTCGAAAAATCGTATCCCCTTCGACGTAGGGGAGTAAAAAACTCTGGCCCGACCACGGCTGGGTGGAACTTCCTCCACGGGTGATCGCCGAGGAAGGAAACCGCTTAAAGGCGCTCTCATAGTTGTGCAATGCCAGACCTAGCTGCTTCAAATTGTTGCCACAACTCATCCTGCGAGCCGCTTCACGGGCGGCTTGGACGGCGGGCAAAAGCAACGCGACCAAGACCCCCACGATGGCGATTACGACCAGCAACTCGACCAGGGTAAACCCAGGGCGGTCCGAGGGTCGCGCCCCTGGCAACCTTCGTTGTTGCCACATCGGGATCTTTAGAAAATGAAATTCCAGACGGAACCGTCCCGCTAGAACTTGGTTCCCCGACCGTTTTTTCAGCCCGCGCATTCCAATCGACTCCTCGATCAAAAACCCAGCAAATTGTTGGCTGGCTGAGGAACGCTCCACTTCGAAACGCTCCAGTCGCTTGCTCATTTCGTAACACGCACACCATTGTTATTGAGACTCAATCTCACTACAATCCCTGCAGGCGTTTTTTTCGCAACAAAACATGCGAAAATGTCGCATTCAAGACGCTGTCCAGCCTGACCGCAAGCACCCAAATTGCCATGAGCAAAGAGCCTGAACCGAACCGCTCCGAGGATACCTCGCTTCCGAATGCCCCCCTACGACGCCTGCAGGGAGTGGGTTCCATTCCAAAGATCATCTCCTTCGCAGAGTTGTGCCGATGTGGTGATGAGGTTTGGATCGAAAACGATGGTGCTATTTATCGACTTCGCCGAACGCGGCAAGGAAAACTGATCTTGACCAAGTGAACCTATCGCGAGCGATCAATTCCCCAGGCAGTCTCACCGTTGAAACGGAGGTTCTGCTTTTTGGTTTTCCCCTCTTTTTTCATACGCGCTCAAAGCTCGACCACAGTATCCTAGATTCAGACGTTGTTTAGCGGTCAGGGGGCCGTTCACTTGGTTTCTCTAGAGTCGTTGGGGCTCCCGGGTCATGAGCGATTGCTTGAGCCCTAAAACCGAAAAAATTCTCAAACGCCAAGGCAAATCCATCGCGACCTTTCGCGCTTGCGCTCTAGTCCTCCGCGATCAAATCGCATCCGTGAGGCAACTGCTCAAAGCAATTCAAAACAAGGGCTACGACGACGCGACGCATGTTCATGGACTTCGCGTCGCTTGCCGGCGCGCTCAATCACTGGTGCTTTTCTTTGAAGCAGCCGCTCCTGTTTCTCTCTTGGATCCGATTTCAAAACGCCTTCGGAAAATACGTCGAGCAACCAATGAAGTTCGCGAACTGGACGTCTTGATCGAGAACATCCGTGACTGGCGGGTTGTTCCGAACCGAGAACGGCTTCTACGAATCCTACGGAAGCAACGCGAAGATGCAGCAAAGAGAATGTACGATGCGCTAAAACCAGGCTTCCATTCGAAGACTCTTCGCAAGCTTTCGAAACAACTTTCTCTTTCCCTGAGGACGAACAGTACCTCCACGGATGAGCCATCTCCATTACTTGAGACTCCGTTCCGTGATTTTGCAATCTCTTCCTTGCGCTGCCAACTTGAGGACTATCTCTCCCGTCGTCCATCAGCCTGGAACGATCTTGAGGCGATCCATCGGTTTCGCATTCAAGGCAAACATGCTCGCTACAACCTGGAATTGGTTTCTGTTGTCATTCAAAAAAAGACTGCGATCAAAGCACTCAAGGCATTCGTTGAGATCCAGACCGAATTGGGAGACCTGCATGACCTGGCTCAAGGCGTATCGATGGTTCAAGCCCAACTCGAATCGGCAGGCAGTCTGACACTTGCAGCGGCATGGCAGACCATTTTTGACCGCGAGCGTCGAAAGCTCAGTAGGATGCAAAAGCAACTACCCAATCAACTCTCCGACGCCCGGTTTCAATCGCTCCATCGGCACCTAAAAAAACTTCTCGCCAGCGGCTAGCAGTTCCAGGCCGCCAGGCATGATCGCAATCAACGAGTAACTGCGATTTGGCCTGACCCGGTCAGTTCTCGAAGTAAATAGTTCCATCGGAATGTCTCCGACATTGCAGATTGAGAAACGGCTTCTCGAGCAAATAGCTCAGCCCGCTCATTTTGTCCGTCCAAACGCAAGAGCGTTGCGAGCAAAAGAATTTCACGACCGCTCGTCGTCGGCTGGGCGAGCACCCTGCGAGACAATGATTCCATCAAGCTACCGACATCAATATTGGAAGCTCCAAAGTACGCCCCAATCGTTTTCTCTCCCAGACTGTCCGATCCGATCGTTCCGCCTCGCTCGCACGCGCGCTCAAAAAGGTCGAGCGCTCGATCCATGTCCTGCAATCCTGCCCCAGACTCAGTGTCTAAAACAATCTCCCGGATAGCGACGAGTTCAAGCAACGCGTGTCGAATAAGGACCGAATGGTGTTTGGGGGAGTTGATCTTGTCCATCCGCCGGCATCCTTGATAGGCCGAATCCCAATCTCCGCGAGCAACCATATCATCGATCAAGCCAACTGCGGATTCCGTCCACACAGGAGAGTAGGCTTGCAAAGACCTGGGATTGTCCGACGTGACCACCAACGCTTTCGCCCGTGCCGAAGGTGTACTGATAGGGGCACTGATCGGGGCGGAAGCCACCCGTCGTACCATAGACTCCTGTGTGCGACTGGGCCAACGATTCGCTCTGTTGGCTCCGTTAGTTCCGTTGCTTTCGAAGCCAACCGTGGTCACCCTACTCCATGATTGGCCCCTACTCGATGGCTGAAGGGTCGAGGCTCCGTAGAAACTTGGGGTCGCCGGCCAATCATAGGGTTCGAGATAGTCGGAATAAATCGGGGTTGAGTATACCGGCTCGCAAGTGACGGGGGGAACGTAGGCTCGCGTTCCGTAGTAGAACGCCCGACTCGGACAGCATCGCGCCAGCCCGAATGCACGGCATGACAGATAACCGCCATAGCAACTGGGCGTTGCATAGTAGGGGACTGCATAGACCGGAGCCGTGTAGATCGGTCCCGAAACGATCGCAGGCGCATAGTAAATCGAAGGCGCATAGTAAATCGAAGGAGTCGAGTAAACGATCGGAGCTCGACACCACGGGCGCGAAAAACAACCATACCCATAACCGAAGTAGCAACGATGCCAAGCCTCTGCCGATTGGCCCCAAACGAGACACAGCAATGCCATGCCAATCATCAGCTTCGAATTCAATCGCATCGACATCGATCCGCTCCCGTGGATTGCAACCCAGTACTTGTAACCGTACTCATTCAGCCAGTGTCAGGATAAAACACCATCGCTATTCTAGAACAGACTTGGTACCTCATCCATGAATTTGCTCAATTCGGCGGAAGATTCGCGGGGCTGGGTTCAACGTGGAATCTAACCACTTCAAAAACGAAAAAACGCTGGAAGGACAAGCCACCCAGCGTTTTATGGTTTGAATCGATGCGTCCGCAGTCAAGTCTTGGCAGAACCGGTCGCAATCAAGCGATACTAGAACGCTCCACCACCGCCGAAGCCACCATCACCGCGGAACCCGCCAGCGCCGCCGCCACCGCCACCGCCGCCGCCGAACCCACCGCCACCGCCTAAACCACCACCACCACCACCACCGCCGTTGGTTTGACCACTGACGAAGTTGAAGGTATCCACGGCGAGAATATCGCTGAAGAATGGGAACGAAGTGATACGAACATAGCGGCGATCACCCGAAATCACCGCGGTGCCCATCATCATGGTTCCTTGCGGGATAACCGTGATGATTGGCTGGTAACCAACCACACCACCTCGGAAGAACGGAGGGCGGAACTGCCCACCTGGGAAACCTGATCCGTTCCGATTTCCACTTGCGAATCGGGACAGCATCGCTTGGTACGCCAGATTCGGGTTGTACTCATCACCCATACCTGCTCCGAGCCCCGCATTGTCCTGTCCAGGTCCGACTTGAGCGAGAACCGCGTTGCTCGCAAACGATTTCTCTGCTTGAACTTTAGCCAAATGAGCTTCAGCAATCGGTTCATTTCGATGACCGTTCTTGACCTCAGTGACGAGCATCGCATCCCGTTCAATAGCGATCTGTTGCTCGACGATCTTTTGCTCAGGGGTACCGTAATCGGTAACCAAGTGAACCGTTACCTTGCCGCCAGCAACATCGCCCCAAACTTTCCGGATGACGATTCGATATTGACCTGCGTAGCCTTGAGCACAAGCGTAGGTCTCTGAAAAACCGTCTTTGCTGGGCTTGTCGAGCGAGGAACCATCCCCGAGGAGCAACCCACCTGCAATAGTTCTTGGGTTTGCAGAGTTGCAAACCGTGCCGGTCGGCTCTTCAACCACCAAATCGATATCGGCGTTCCCGGTCCAAGCTACACGGACTACCAAGTCTCGAACCTGTGCCTTTTTCATGGCTTGTTCGAGGGCATAAGCCTCCATCTTGCGACCTTCGTTCGTCAATCGCACATAGGAAGCCTTGGCCGCGAGAATCGCTTTCTCGATCAAAGGTAGATGCTCATCGGTCCACGACTGGCTCAAAATCCCCGTCGAAGCCCACACAACACCGTCTTTGTCATCGAGTTCTAGGCTCAATTTCAAACCGGCATCGAGAGGGAACCGTTCGGAAGGATTCGCGCGGTGTGCATCGCGATAAATCGCGAGAGCTTCCCTCTTCATGCCTTGGGATTCCAAGTATCGAGCGATCTTCATCGCCACCGTTACATCGCCTCCGAAGTCGATGCTCGACAACATGACGCGACGAATTTCCGATCCAGGATAATCACAGCCTTGCATTGCAATGCTGAGAGCTTCGTACATCCAAGGAGCAGGGAGTGAATCTCGCATCACATCGCTCAATCGGTCGACGATCTGTTGGAACTTATCCTTGGTAACGGCATCGTTCTTAGCATCAGCAGCCTTCTTGGCTTCGTCCATCGTGGTTCCAACCCAGCGAGCGAAAGCAGCTTCCGCCTCGGCTCGAGCGTCACCTTCGGAACTCAGGATGTTTTTCACCAACTCGGTAGCGTCCACGGCATCTGCAGGTGCTTGAGCCTTGGCTGACTTGGCAGGGGTGTCGTTGACATCCATCATGCCACCCATGCCTCCGCCACCCATACCACCCATGCCGCCGCCGCCCATGCCACCCATGCCGCCGCCGCCCATGCCTCCCATGCCGCCGCCCATGCCTCCCATGCCGCCGCCCATACCTCCCATGCCGCCGCCCATACCACCGCCCATGCCGCCGCCCATGCTCATCACGGGAACGACCAAATCACCGACGGGGTAAACACGAACAACGTTTGCGGAGTTCTTTTTGTTGGTGATCTTCATGACTTCGTCTTGGATGACGTAGGTCAAGTTCAAAGGCTCAAGGATCAGCTTGAGTGCCGAGCGAAGCGAGATCTCAGGGACCTGCAACGAGATAGGCTCTTCCGGCGTGACGCTTTCTTCCTCCAATGCCTTCGTATCGATCACAATTGGAATGTTGTACTGATTCGCAAATTCCGTCATTACCGAGCTCAGTGGAGAGTTGTTGAAGCTGACTTCTCCACGCTCACGAAGCGCCCGGAAGATCCCTCGCTCAGTCTCATTACCACCGGACAAATCGATGGTTCCGTAACGCTCCAGCCGGCGAGCACTTAAAGCCTGCCATACTTCTGCTGGTGGGTAACGGATCGGTGGTTCGTCCACGAATGGGATCAATCCGATTTCGCACAAGTAAAGGGTATCTACGAATCCGCGATTGCGTTGCTTGATCACATCCATGATCAATCGATAATTTGCTAACGAGTTCGACTCTGTTTCAACAACGCGATCGATGACACTATCAGGATCCATTTCGTGAACTTGAGGCGCAATCTCATTGTTTGCTGCTGCGTAGAGTTGCTGCTCGAGAAGAGCGCTGAATCGCTCGACCAATTGCTGGATTGTCGCACCTCGGCGTTCGCGTTCTGCGAGCAATCGTCGCGATGCCGAGGCCGTCGATTGAACTGCTTCGGAACGAGCAATCCGCTCGCGCATGTCTGCTTCGGAACGAGCGACCGCTTGGATCCCTGCGGTCAATCGGGACTCCAATTGAACTCGACCTGCTGGGTCAAGCTCCGGCGTACGTCGAACTTGATCGAGAAGCGACTTCAGAGCGATCTTGGATCCGGTTGGATCACCCGAGGTTCTGGCGCGACTCAACTCCGCAATCACTTGTCGCTCAAGGGCCTGAGCAGAAACACGCCGCATTTCTGCGTCTTTCGAAAGGAGATCTCCAGCGGTCGCCAACTCACCGAACGGGTCATTCGACGTGGGTGCCGGAGCAAAGCTGTTCTGCGGAACAGGTGCTGATGCTGCTGGGAAAGGATTGGCAGGTACGCTCTCAGCACCAGCGGCAGGAGCGGCTGGCTGCGATTCCATCTCAGGCTCTGGAGCTACGTCGTTACCTCCGAACGCATTGCCACCATCCACTTCAGGAACTGGCGCATTGCCTGCAGGCTCTCCGAATGGATCGTCCGATGCTGGAGGATTCGGTTCGGTCGGCGGTTGCCCAAACGGATCGTCTTGGAGCCGTGCCGAAATGAACTTCGCAATCTTTGGTGCTGCACCATTGTTCTTTGCCGGCTGAAGCTTCGCAGGTTGCTTTTCCGAAGCGGACGATTCATCTCGGTTGACCGACAGCGCGGCATCCAAAACCGATCGTGCCTCTAAGTTGTTGGGAGAACGTTGCAATGCTTCTTTGGCAATCGCAGACGCTGCCAGATTATCACCCATGTGCAGCGCGAACTTGGCCTCTTTTACCAACTGATCCGCATTGCTCATGAGCGTATCGCCCAGTTCCCGCAACGCATCAGAACCCGGTGTCGGCATCAGGAGCCCACCATCCTTCGCAGCTTTGGAAACCATCGCCCCCACAAACGCGAGATCGGGATTGCTCGACTCACTCTTGAGGTTCCACGAAATCGAAGCAGAACGGCCTTGAACCTCACCATCGATCTTCAACGATCCTTGGACAGAATCCCCTTGAAGTGTTCCGATCAAAATCGAATCGCGATCGAGTCGCATCGGAGGAACACGAGTCGGATAGTGAGCAGTGATACCAACCGGCCAACTCGTCTCCGAAGGCCAGAAAACAGGACGCGATATGACCTTCGCCAATTCGCTTCCCATCTGTTGCAAGGTTATGCCACTGATGTTTTGACGGACAAACACTCGGCCGCCGGTGTGATTGGCAAGTGTCGCAAGAAACTCGCAATCGGTTCGTGGACCAATCGCCAAAGAATGCACGACACAGTGGCCTGACACCAATTCTTCGATCAAGCCGTCGAACTCTTTCGTGTTCATCAGGTTCGACAGGTGAACACCATCACCGATGTAAATAATGTTGCGGTCGCCACCCTCAGGCATCGCCTTGGCAGCGGCCCGGAGTGCACTCGCAATATCGGTAGTCCCCAAGGGGAGCCGACGCTCCAGTTTTGCAAAACCATCGGCAATCTTCTCGCCGCTCGGAGCCCCAGCAGCCATCAACTGCACCGGCTCAACGTCGCATGCAAAAAGGGATACGTTGGAACCGTCCGAAAGGGATTCAATGACCGAACGAGCAATCTCGATCGATTCACTTCGGTACTCGCCGTTTTGTGAAGCAGAAGTGTCTACCACCACCGCCACCCGTGCGGCGCGGTCTTCCTGACCCAACTCACCAGGAAGAAGACTCAAGGCGAACAGGGTTCGTCCTGAATCGTCGTAAGTCACCAGCCGACTTGCCTTTGCGACTTGGTCGGCAGAGCTGCTAGCCACCGCAACCACGGAGGTTGCTGGCACAAAACAAGAAACCGAGCCGATCGCAACCGCAGCCCCAACCGCTAAGCGTGGGAGGGTTGCTCGTGTAGCTCGTAACGCGCGATGAATCAGCATAGCGATTCGCTCCGAAAGTTCTCGAAGAGTCTAAATTGATCAAAATTCAACCGAGGAAACGGAAAGTTAGACCCGTCCATCCACTCCTAATCTATTTCTGATCCCTTTTCGATGCCATCAAAAAAGGAACAAATGATCAAGAAACATGGACCGTACCCACCGCCCGACGCAAGGTGTTGGTTCCAACTCACCTCGGGGTTCCGCGACCGACATCACCGATTAGGTGCAAAGCACGGGCCAAAAAACAAATTTGTTGCCGAAGCGGGGTTAGGAATGCAATAAATCGAGATGGCCGTCTATGTGGAACCTAGGAAGCATCGGGAGGAAAATGGTCGTTTCTGGACAGAACCGATGCCAAATCGCCTCAGCATGGGCTATTTCGCACACCGTGAGCCACCGAAACGTTGCAATTTAACACATCGGTCGCTCTCTCATTCGGGGCCTAGATAAAGAAAGTGTCATGCCCCCGACGCGTGTCAGAAGGCGCCTACCAGCGTCAAAAACCGAAAAACCGTCAAATTCTACTTAACCCCCCAGCCTTTGCAGTCCGATCATCCCAAGAGACGCCCACGAATCGGCAATTCGACCGCTTCGCGTGCGTCCCGAAGAAACCCGTGAGGCATCCTCCCTACCACGCCAAAAACCCAAGGCGGTTCGGGGACTTGCTTCAAGTGCTGAGCACAAGGATTTGCAAAGAATGCCACGAATAAGCCTCCTCCTACACAGCCTTCACGGAACCCCCATTCGAGGCATCGAGAGGAGAGGTCGGCTTTACCTTTTGACCTGGTACGCGGCGATCTTCGCTCTCGCGATATCAGTCTCCTGCAACACCGGCTATTGCCAAGAAGATACTTTCGAGGAGGTAACCCCATCCTCAGGCGCGGCCTCTGGGCTATTTAGCAGGGTCTTTTCGCCCTCGGCATCTAGGCCGAAACCCACAAAGACCGTACGGGAATCGCCATCCAATGGCGGTCTTTTCGTACCCTTAAAATCATTTTCGAACGTTTTTAAGAGTCGGCCAGAGTCGGTCGAAAAACCGGTAATCCCCTCGGAAATCAGACCGATGCTCCCACGCGTTTCCAAGGAACCGTTCCAGAATTTAACACGCCGCGACCGGCGTGAAAAAAGTGATGTCGATGTCGAGGTCCGAGAAGACAATACCGAGACAGCGAACACTTCAGCGTCCAGTCCAGAAGCCTACGGAGCCAAGAACGACTCCTCGGCTAGCGTTCCTGCACCGCCAAAATCGCAGCCTGTTTCGAAATCATTTTCAGGTTCTGCGTACGCCGTAGACCCATCCAAAGTACCTTCCCAGGAGCCAGACGCCCCAGGAGTGGCCTCTCAAGATCGTGAGGCCGAAAGCTTGAACTCCGCGAGGACCTTTGAAGCATCCCCCCCAAGTAGATCCATCGATGCGAAAGGGACCAGTCGTCGCGCTCCTGGAAGTTCTGACAATTCCAGCTTGCCCTCGTTGTCGAAAACATCTCCACCTGCGATGGCGGGTTCATCAGCACCTGTTCGAAATCCTCTTCCCTTGGTCGACTCAGAGATTGCCAACTCTGAGATTGCCAACTCGGAAGCGACACCCGCTAGCACAAAATCCCAAGACAATCCTGCCCCTCGCGGGATTCCTGGTAACTCACCAAAAAGTAAGGATGGAGGTTTGCCTCCTATCACTGCGAAACCCACTGCAACCACTCGAAACTCTGCAACACAGTCTGTACAACCTCGCAGTGGTATGACGACGGCGTCCGGCAGAACACAGGTTGTAGGACTCAGCAACTCCGACACACCTGTCGTTTCCAAGAACGGTGGTGCGTTCGGCGCAAACGCCAATCACGCTCCAAGCAATGGTGGTAATACCTCAAAATTGGGCAACTCGACTTTTCTTGCCGACAGTTCAGCCAATGCTACCGCCAGCACCGTTGCTGCGAATACCGATGCGCGGTCTCCAACGACCGCGTCCCCCAAGATCTCTATGCCAACGACGATAACCAGTACAACCAACGCTCCCCAGGGTAAAACTTCTAACGTATCCAAACCTACTTCTGGTTTGCAGCAAACGATCCCTCAAGTGCGATTGCAAGTCCAAGGAGCGAATTCGATCCTTGTGGGACAAGGTTCGCCGTATGAGATCGTTGCAACCAACGAAGGCAAAGAGGTACTTCAAGGCCTGCTCGTTCGGGCGTCGGTACCCAAGGGAGTGCAAATCGGTGATGTCGCTGTTACCGATGGAAATTTTGAAATCGATAGCGACGAAGCCGACAATGGTGTCGTTTGGGAACTCGAGCAACTCCCCGCAGGCACCTCGAAAACACTCCGCCTGATGATCAACGCCGTTCAAGCAGAACATTTTGCTTTGGGACTCGAATGGACGGTCACCCCTCCTTCTAGTCAGATGCAAGTCCACGTTCAACAACCACAATTGCAGCTGGCGCTCGAGGGGCCTGCCGAAGTTGACTATGGCCGACCACAGATTTATCGCATGCGTATACGCAATCCAGGTAACGCAGATGTTCAAAAGGTTTCCGTGGAATTGACGGCCGAACTATACGGGAGCAATCAGTCGGAAATCGGCGATATCCCCGCCGGTAGCGAACGTGTTGTCGAAGTCGAATTGACATTCCAACAAGCCGGCCGGTTGCCCATCAAGGCAAAAGCCTTTAGCACGATCTCGAATCTCGACGCATCCAGCAACATCGAAGTCAATGTGCAACAGTCGACCCTGCTTGCGACTTGGAATGGCCCTACGGAGTTTTACCAAGGTAGCACCGCTGAGTACGAACTGACCATCGAGAATCAAAGCGGTATCGTCGCACGAGAAGTTACGTGCAACGTCAAATTACCCGCCGGCGTCGATGTCATCGGACTACCCCCTGGAATCACACGATCCGGGGATCTGCTCCGTTGGGAAATCCAGTCCTTGGGTGCACAAGAGCGGATTGTGTATCCCGTGCGATTGCTGATGAACCAATTGGGGCAGAATGAAATCAGTTTCTCATGTGAATCGATTACTGGTGAGCCGATCCAAGCAACCATCAAGACGGTCGTCGATGCTGTGGCGGATCTGCATCTTTCGGTTACCGATCCAATTGCTCCGGCACCTGTCGGCCAACCGGTAACTTATGAAATCACCATCACCAACCGAGGTCGCAAGACAGCCGAAGATGTCTTTGTCGTAGCCCAATTCTCTGAAGGAATTGAACCTACCCGAGTCGATGGACACACGGGCAAACTGATCCCGGGGCAAGTTCTCTTCGATGCGATCCCAAAGATCCAACCGAACGAGACCATCGTCCTGAAGGTGCTTGCGGAAGCGGCCAAGCCTGGTACCCACCGATTCCGCGCAAGCGTTAAATGCCAAGGGAGCGAAGACGATCTTCTCGAAGAGGAATCCACGCGCTACACGGCAGCAGCCACGGTTCGTTCGGACCGCAGATAATCCGTTCGGAACATAGAGCTAATCCGCCCGGTTCGCGTTAGCCGGATCGATTTGCAGAGCCAAGTTACTATGGATTGATCGCGTTAACCAGGCGAAGCGTGGCTTTGGATCGGTCGCCATCCGACCACTCCAACAAATCCTGCGTCTGCTTGCGTTCATCGGCTCGAGGCCATCGCGATTGAACGATCATGAATGCGTGATCGACGATTTGCTCCCAAGGCAACCCGCTTTCTGCCAACTGCTTTGCCAGGGCGTCCGCCTTTGCATAGGGGATTTCATTTTCTAATTCATAGGCCACTCGCTGAGCTGGCCATCGATCCAACTCATCCATGGTTGGCAATTGCTTGCCAGACGCAGTTGGCTGTGCCACGACGGA
>CAITIE010000151.1 GCA_903892355.1 uncultured Pirellula sp.
AGGAGGATTTACGGTTGGCGGCGGCGTGGCGGGCTACGCGGCCACCGGGACGATGGATGGCGCGCTTGCAGGGGCATCGTTCGGCCAGATGCTTGGCGGGGCGATCGGCAATCTCACGGTCGCCTGTTTCGCGGCGGGGACGCCGTTGGTGGTCGATTTCGAGGGGAATAGCCGCTCGATCGAGGAGATCGAGGTTGGGGACTATGTTCTAGCGCGGAGCGAGTTCGACGCGGCCGGACCGCTGGAACTCAAGCGGGTGGAAGAGAAATTCGTCCGGGTGGCGCCGGTCATGGAGTTGGTGGTCCGGGGCCAAGTCATCACCACCACCGCCGAGCATCCGTTCTACGTCGCCGGTGAAGAACGTTTTGTCCCTGCAGGCGAGTTGACGCTGGAGTACCAACTGGTCGACTCGCAAGGCGGCTCCCTCGCGATCGACGCGATTCGCGTGACGGATCGCTTGATCACCGTCTACAACCTCCGCGTGGCCGACTTCCACACCTACTTCGTGGGTGGTAAACTCTGGCAGTTCGATGCTTGGGTGCATAATGCAGCAACTCACTATGCGCTGGGCAGCAAAGGATTGAACTCCGTCGTTGATGCGGTGGCGACGGAGATAACGAATGCGGCAACGTCTGCTGAAGTCATGTTGAAAGCAGGCAAAACTGGGGGAACTAGATGGGGGCATATTTACCAAAGGTATGCAGGGACTGGTCACTGGATCGAAAAGCTGGCCTACGGCAATGCTATTCAGCAAATTGCAGACCAGTCGTTAATGTCAAACGAGTTTACATCTGCATTGATAAAAAATAACAAACTACTACTTAATCAAGGAAGTAAGCTTGGCGTAAAGGGAAAGATACTGTTGCGACCAGACTACCAGCTTGATATTGGGAGTGGGCAATGGGCAATACTAGACATCTCTACGAACACTCAACAGGCTGCAGGGAAGATTTCTTCTAAATATGCTCACTCCAACGCCACTTACCTAATCGACATCAGCTACTGAATGCCGGGCACATCAGAAATGAATAGCAACACTGAAACCAAAGTACAGATTAACACGTTAAAAAATAGATGGACTCCGGAGCAAGCCAAGTGCGTCACGGAGGGTCTCTTGTCAAAGGAACCCGGCGCATTTTTGCGGTCGCTACCTACTTGCATAGTTGAGGGTCGGACATTCACTGATCTTAGAGGTGTTCGGATTGAAACATTCCTCGCAAATACGTCGATTGCCGATACTGACATGTCATACTGCACACACGAAGGCATCGGCGGTGATATGCACACAAAGTTTTCGAGTTGCCGTTTAGCTCTAGTTGATTTTACTTCTGCGGTGTTTGCAGCCGACGCAACTGATTGCAATTTCGACGGAGCAAAGTTCAAGTCAGTATTTGGTCGTTTCGAAAAATGCTGTTTTCAGCATTCGAATTTTCGCAAAGCGTTTTCGGTTAACGCGTTATTTAGGGAATGTGACTTCAGCGGCGCGAACATGTACCATGCGCACTTTCTCAAATGCGTTTTCGACCACTGCATATGGAGTGACTGTAGACTTGGGAAAGGCTCCTTCGCTGAGACGACGTTCGTCGGAAGCACTCCGCGCGCTGAACAGCTCGGTGATACCATCATGGAAGATGTGGTATTGCGTTGATCAGTAACGCTTCGCGCCAGACGCTTCGCTCGGTGGTAGGCACCTGTTGTGCTGGGAGGCCTCAGTAGCCCACAACGATTCGGCTACCCGAGTCGAAGATCGATCGTGTGTCTACGAGAACGGTCGGGTGTTGTTCGAATACGACATCAACGACCGTTTGGAACGAGAACGTTTTTACGCCCCCGGTGCGAGAGTCGAACATTTAGTGCCATCCAACTACCTGCTATCCACCTACCTGCTCATTAAGGCGTGATTTTAGGTCCATCCGGGTTTTGAGTGGGTAATGGTAGAATCTTCGGGGAAAGGAACCCCCAATGCAAGACAAAGAACTCTACCAGCACATTCTTGGCCTGTCCTCTCCATGGACGGTCCGTGACGTCAAACTCGACATGGAGAATCAGGAGATCCGAGTCCAGGTCGATCATCCTAGGGGGACACGATTCTGCTGCCCTGAATGCCAACAGGATCTCCCCTGTTACGATCATGGGGAGGAGCGCCAGTGGAGACATTTGGATTCCTGCCAATTCAAGACGATCCTTTTTGCCCGCGTTCCTCGGGTGGACTGTCCCAAGCACGGCGTTCGGTCCGTGAGCGTTCCTTGGGCGGAACCCCACAGCCGCTTCACGTTGCTCTTCGAACGCTTCGCCATTGAAGTCCTGCAGATGACTCAGACGGTGAAAGGAGCCATGACCATTCTGCGACTCAAGTGGGACGCGACCTGGCACATCATCGAACGCGCAGTAGCACGTGGCAAAGCCCGAAAGCAACCGTTGCCCCTCCCTCGAATCGGCATCGACGAAAAGGCCTTCGCCAAAGGACAGAGCTACGTCTCGATGATCTACGACCTAGACAACAGCACCGTCGAGGCGATAAGTTAGTGGAAGTTAAGTGCCACCCACGTATTTGGAAAGCTAGGGAGTTTTGGCAAGCTTTGACTCTACAGTGGGGGGTAAGTGCCACCCACTAATGGCACAGTACGACTGCCGTAATCTGTTTCACTCAAAGGAGTTATCTCCCTTGCTGAGCCTCTGTCGCAATTTGTCTCGGGGTTTCATCCGCAGAGGAAGTTAGTTGCCATCCACCTACCTGGTTCTACAACTACCTCGATGCTGATTTAGCCAGCGTTTCAACCCTTGTCGGTGCGACGTTCGAGTCCAAAACCTTCGACTCACAGATCGAGTACTCCTACACCCCCAATGGCCAGATCGAAACAATCGAGCAATCGGGACCCAATGCGGCCTCCAAGTTCGTAAAATATAGTTACAATCAGTCTGGCCTGACCACCCAAATCGAACGGACGGAACAACCACCTCCCTCGGGCAATCCGCCTACGAACACGTCCCCAGTACCTGTGGCGACAACGAAGATCGGGTACCGGGATTCACAAGGCAAAAAAACCAACCGCGTGCAATCGATGTCCCATACCGCTTCCAACTCG
>CAITIE010000152.1 GCA_903892355.1 uncultured Pirellula sp.
CAAATCGATATCGAGATTTTTGAGAACGTTGGCGGCAACTCCGCTTCCTTCCTTGACGAGTCCGAGAAGGATATGTTCGGTACCAATGTATTCGTGGTTGAACCGCTGAGCCTCTTGGTTGGCCAGCTGCATGACTTTGCGGGCGCGGTCAGTAAATCGTTCGTACATCTCAATCCTTCCTTTCAAGTTCAGCGTTGCAAACGCGAAGTGCGTTGAGCGCCAAAGCGGGCACAGTCCAATTCGCTTCGTTGGGCCAATTCAATCATGTGGCCAGGAAAACGGCGTTCCTGGTTGCCTTGATCATCGGCCGTCCGCCTAGCATGGAGCATATATACAGCAAAACGCGTTCCGGTAGCAGGACTGTCAAAATTTCTTCAAGGCAACAGTCGGAGGCTACGTTCGAAAAGTTTCCACATGTCGTGTCCAAGCTTTGCATACGGTCGGCAGGCTAGGGTGCGCTCGAATTACGGGTAGCGAATTTCGCGCGATCTTTCCTTAGCGGCTCAACACAAGCTTCGGAATTATAGGATTAAGACCGATCTAGCAAACAGACCGGTTGTATCGGTTTTTCCGAGGAGTGGCCTCGAGAGGTCGATTTTGCAGGATGATATTTGAAATCCGCAGTAAAAAAGAAGACGTGCTGCGTCGGAATCCTGGTCGTGCGCAAAAAAGAAAAATTTGCGACTATCTGCAAATTCCGGAAGTACAGGCTGCCGTCCAATCGCTCGATGTTGCCAGTTTGGCGGTTAGGCCTTGAGAGCATCCCGCACAACGTTTCCGTGAACGTCGGTTAACCGATACTGTCGACCTTGGTAGCGGAAGGTCAAGCGTTCGTGATCGATGCCGCATAAATGGAGGATCGTTGCTTGGATGTCGTGCACATGCACGGGTGCGTTGGTGATATTCCAGGCGAAGTCGTCGGTGGAGCCAACCACGTTCCCCCCCTTGACACCGCCACCAGCCATCCACCATGAAAACGCGCGGCCGAAGTGATCTCGGCCGGTAGGTTTGTTCGGGTCCCCTTGTCCAAAAGGTGTTCGGCCGAACTCGCACGCCCAAATGACGAGTGTATCCTCGAGCATGCCTCGCTCCTTGAGATCTTTGACGAGCGCCGCGGCTGGGCCTTCGGTGTCTTTGCACTGCTCTTCGAGTTGCGTGTGCAGGTTTCCGTGCTGGTCCCAGCCAGCATGCATCAGTTGGATAAAACGCACATCTCGTTCAAGCAATCTTCGAGCGATTAAGCAATTGTTGGCGAAAGTCCCTTTGTTCAAGGCGTCCGGGCCATAGCGTTCTATGGTCGATGCGGATTCGTCCGAAAAGTCGAGCAGTTCAGGGACGCTGGTCTGCATGCGGTACGACATTTCGTACTGCGCGATGCGGGTGTCGATTTCTGGATCACCGTAGTCGGCGAGGTGCATCGCGTTGAGGGTGGCCAAATCGTCGAGCATCGCGCGGCGGGACTCGCGAGATACACCGTTGGGGTTGGCGAGGTAAGGGACTGGATCTCCGGTATTCCGAAACCGAACCCCTTGATAGCGACTCGGCAAAAAGCCGCTGCCCCAGTAATAGTCAAAAAACAATTGCCCGCAGGTTTTGGCTTTGTCGCTTGATGTCATCACCACAAACGTAGGAAGGTTATCCGTCTCGCTTCCCAATCCATACGACAACCAAGCTCCCAAGCTGGGACGACCGGGGACTTGGGCACCTGTTAGGAAGAAGGTAACGCCAGGAGCATGGTTCACCGCTTCGGTGTACATCGATCGGATCAACGTGATATCGTCGGCGATGCTGCCGACGTTGGGAAGCATGCTGCTCAGTCGCATGCCGCATTGGCCGTAGCTCTGGAATGGCTTGATGGCTGGCAAGCAGGGCCACTTGGCGTAGCCACTGGACATCGTCGACAGTCGGGTCGAGCCCCGCACCGAATCGGGTATATCCTTCATGGCCTGTTCGACCATGACTGGTTTTTCATCGAATAGATCGACGTGCGAGGGCCCGCCTCCTTGCCAGAGTACGACGACCCGTTTTGCGGTTGGTTGATGGTGAGGCAGACCCGGCAACCCCGCTTCTCGCCCCGATCGCCCGGCCGCGTGGGAAGTCGATTCTTTTCCCATCAAATGCGCGAGCGCTGCCAGGCCGACACCGCTGGCGGTGGACCCGAACAAGGAACGCCGGGTTACACGGGCTTCATTTTGCGACAGAAAATCGTTGAGCATCGCCGGGTTTATTCTCTGCAAAGGGCTTCGTCTAAATTCATCAAGGTCAAGCATACATTGCACATTGCGGCGAGCGCAGTGCTATCGAAGCTCATGTCCCGCGGGGCCGTCCCAACGGAAAGAAGCTTGGTCGCTGCATCGGCGTCGATTTGATAAAACGCAAGTTGTTTTTGATACGCGCGGCGCATGATTTCCATCTCCTCGCCCTTGAGACTCCTGGCTAGGACTCGGCGGGTAGCAAACTGCAACTGCTCGTCGATGTTTTGTGAGCTGCGTAAACAGTTCTGTGCCAAGCCTCTTGCTGCTTCAACCCAGGTTGGATCGTTGAGGGTGGTCAAGGCATGCAGAGGAGTGCTCGTCTGCGACGATCGGACTCTGCACGATTGCCGGTTGGAGGCATCGAACATGTTTGCGGGACCGACTGTGCGTCGCCAGAAGGTATAGAGACTTTGTCGGTACAAATCGGAACCTTGAGATTTAGGATAGGTAAAATCTCGTTCCTTGGTGATTGCCAACGAGTCCCAGATGCCTTCCGGCTGGTACGGATAAACAGGTGCACCGCCGATGCGTTGATTCAACATTGAGGCCGCTGCTAACGCCCAATCGCGAAGCACCATCGACGGCATCCGAAACCGGCTCGCGCGAGCGAACCAGCGGTTTTCCGGATCGATTTGCTCTATTTCCCGATGCACGCGGCTTGATTGCCGATAGGTCGCGCTCGCGAGGATTTGCCGATGCATGCGTTTGGTGTCCCAACCGGAATCTCGGTAATCCACCGCCAAATAATCGAGAAGTGCGCCATGGTTCGGATACTCGCTCTGCACGCCGAAATCCTCTGCCGTCTTAACGATGCCCAGCCCGAAGAAGTGCTGCCAGATACGGTTGACTTGAACGCGAGCCGTCAAGGGATGTTCGGGCGAGACGAGCCATTGTGCTAATCCTAGGCGATTGCGAGGAGCATCGGCGGGAAGCGGAGGGAGAAATCCCGGCGTATTGAAACTTACCTTGTCTCTCGGTTTCAAGTACTCTCCTCGATCGAGCAGGTGCGTTTCGCGAGCTTGTGAGTCGCTCATGATCATCGCCCGAGGCATTTGATCGTTTCGATAGTTCGATAGGTCGTTGCGGACTCCTTGAAGTTGTCCGAGCGGGGCTAATTTGCCTTGGAGTGCCCCCACCAATTTCTCGTCGAAGTGCTTCCGGAGGAGTGGTTCGAGATTCTTCTTCTCCTCGTCGCTGCGTTCCGCATCGGGTTTATTCAAAATCACAGTAATGGTTTCAGGCAAACCCGGTGTCGCTCCAGTCACGCTGAGTCGCCACCCGTGGAACGCCGCATCGAGCAATGGCTGAGACTCTTTCTGCAAGGCATCGATTCTTTGTTCAAACTCACGGATACGTCGAAGATTGTCTTCGGATGGGAGTTCGATAAATGGGGCTGCTACCCGAATGCGACTCGAAAAGTACTGTGGCACTCCACTTTCTGGAACATGGTTGAAGGCATCCATCAGCGAGTAGTAATCGACCATCGTGATCGGGTCGTATTTGTGATCGTGGCATTGAGCGCACGCCATCGTCAAGCCGAGCCAGGTCGTGGCGGTGGTGTCGATGCGATCGAATAGAATAACGAAACGTTGCTCTTCGGCAATCGCTCCACCTTCGCCATTGAGCAAGTGGTTTCGGTTGAACCCACTGGCGATCTTCTGGTCCGTTGTTGCATCAGGCATAAGATCGCCCGCTAATTGCCATATGGTGAATTGGTCAAACGGCAAGTTGGCATTGAGAGCCCGAACGACCCAGTCCCTCCAAAGCCACTGCCACGTATCTCCATCCTGCTGAAAACCATTGCTGTCGGCATAACGCGCAGCATCCAACCACGGCAACGCCATCCTTTGTCCGTAGCCCGGTTCGGCGAGCAATCGGTCGACGAGTTGCTCGTATGCGAGCGGATCCTCGTGCTTCACAAAGCGATCGACATCCTCAGGTTCCGGCGGCAGACCAACCAAATCCGAATACAGGCGTTTGATCGTTGTGGCTCGGTCGGCCGCAGGTGATGCTTTCAGCGATTGGCGCTGGTGGCCGTCGGCGACGAACGCATCGATCGGGTTGATGGTCCAGTCCGAGGCGGCGCCAGCAGGTAACCCTGGTTTTTTGAGGGGCTCGAATGCCCAGTGTTTCGCATAATCCGCACCGCTTTCGATCCAGCGCTTCAATAATGCCTTTTGAGCATCATTCACCCGACGATTGGAGGTGGGGGGCGGCATCACCAGCTCCGGATCGGTGGAGTCGAGACGAGCGATCAATTCACTCCCGCCCAGATCGCCGGGTTGGATTGCCCCTGCGGTGATCGCTTCCTCGCGCTGGTCGAGCCGTAGTCCCGCTTGGCGTTTGTTGCTGTCCTGCCCGTGGCAATAAAAGCAATTCTCCGACAGTATGGGACGAATATCGCGGTTGAAGTCGATCGGCTCGCTCCCCTTCACTCGAGGGGCTAGGAATGACGCCATGGATCCCACAACCAAAACAGCCGCAAGCGTCTGATTGAACCTATAAAATAAACGTTCCATGAAGTTGGGTAAGCTCTTCTCATCGGAAACGTCTAACCACCGGGGAAGGAAGAAGACGTCATCAGGCGGGGTAACAAAACACGTTGGCGGGGTCGCACGTTCGCGACGTGCTCAAATCGATCATGTTTATGGACCATGTCCATGGTCCATGAAAATCGACATTAGCACCTTAAAACCTCCTTAATTATGGCTCCCCCCCGTTCCTACCGCAATCGATCGCCAGGGACAAACCCCTTCGTCGCCGAAAACTACTCGAAAAGACCAGGAAAACCTTCGAAGGGCCAAAGGTCGTAGCTCGGTGAACGCACGTAGCAGCAGTTCCTAGCAGTAAAACCGGCTCGACATGAGGGCGATGAAGAAAACATAACTCATGCCATCGCCGAGGGAATTGCTAGCACAGCCTGTTGGCCGATGAGGTTGGCCTTACAGTTTGCCAAGTTTCACTATCCAGCAAAGCTCGAATTGGCTGAATTGAAAGAGCAATCCCGCCGATCTTCACTCGGTAACCTGCCACATTCTTTGCCGTTTGTAACGATTCGCCGGAGGCTCAGCAAGTGCCGCAACTGTCGATCATCGTCCCTTTCCAACGCGACGAAGCTGCTTTGGAATCAACGCTCCTCTCGGTGCTCGAGGCGAAGACGGACGATCACGAATTGATCATTGTTCACTCCGGTGAATACTCGGACCCGTACCAATTGGGGGACGATGAAGCTGTCGTGATTGAGACCGGAGCCGGTCTATCCATCGCGGACCAGCTCAACGTGGCCGCAGCCGCTGCGTGTTCACCGTTCCTGCAAGTCCTTCTCCCGGGAACTCGGGTAGATGCGGGGTGGGACGACGCGTCCATCAGGTGCTTGCACGATCCGCAGCTGCATGCGGTATGCCTTCCTGTCCTCGACACAAACTCAGGGGATCGCGTTTTCGGTCTCGATGGAAGAGAGTTGCCACATCGAAGATTGGCAAAGAAGGCGAAATCGAGCGGTGGTCCAATATTGGCGGGGACGATCCTGCGCCGAAAATCCGTGTTGAAGATGGGTGGTTGGTCCGGTGCGGTTCATCAAGATCTAATCGACCTCGAGTTGGCACTGCTGATGAGTGCACTAGAATTGCGGTTTGATGTCGTCGAAGAGTCGTTGATTACATCCTCGTCGCGATCGCTGTCTCCGACCAGTTCGAATTTCGAAATTGGCAAAGGGTGCGGCATGATCGCGTGCGCTTACAGCGAGATCCCGGATTCGGGCGTTGAACTGGAGCCGTTAGCGAGACGGCTTGGGCATTTAGCAACCGGCTTAATGAACCCCAAGCTAGCGGCCGAACGGCTTGGCTGGGTTCTCGGAGTTCGCGACCGATCCTTGGTCGCTCGATTGAGCGAGCGAGTCGCAAAGGCTCGCCAGAACTTTGAGAGCCAGACTCTACCGATGCGAACGCCAGAGGCTGCACCTGTCGCTGATCGCCGTCGCGCGGCTTAGTCAACACGGAAAGTCCGCAGGTTGTCCGATTCTCCAAAAAGGACCACCGGGATCGGTGAGGGCAATCCACGATACCAACCCGCTGTATCACCAACCCGCTGTATCATCGTGCGGAATCACGCACAGACGCGCCAATGCGCGTTGAAAACTCGGGGCTCGTCGACAGAACGTGCTTGTCAACGGTTGGGGATTCGTTGCCGTTCGACCGCCCATAGGAAACGGAATGCATTGCGTTTATCCTATGGAGGTGCTCTTGCGGTCCCGTCTTACAAAGATCTACCTCCATGCAAAACAATCGTTCACGACAGGCTGCTTGCAAGCCTTGGCTCTCTGCAGCTAGCCTCCTGATCGCAACGTGCAGCACTGCGGCGATGCTGGTTTCGTTTTCGCGGAGTGTGCACGCAGAAGGAACCGAGAAAGGAAAGCAGCTTTTTGATGGCGTGTCGCTCGAGGGTTGGGAAGGAGATCCGACGCATTGGAGTGTTGAGTCCGGTGCGATCGTAGGTTCGATCCCCCGCGGAGAGACTTTAAATAAAAATACTTGGCTGGTCTACCGTGGGGGAGAACTGGGCGACTTTGAGCTGAATTTGAAGTTCCGGTTGACAGGCTTGCCAGCGGCCAACTCAGGAATCCAGATTCGTTGCCAAGTGGAAAACGTCGATCATGTGTCGGGTTACCAAGCCGACCTCGACATGGGATCAACGTGGTTGGGACGAATCTATGACGAGCATGGTCGAGCATTGTTGGTCGAACGAGGAGTCCGGGTCCATATTGCTCCCGATGGGAAACGCCGGCAGCAAACCTTTGCTCCCCTCCATCAGTTTCCAGTTCTCGTCAGAGAGAACCAGTGGAACGATTATCGGATTGTCGCGATCGGAGAGCAGATCGACGTGTATGTGAATGGAAGTTTGTTCTCATCCTTGTGGGATCAACAGGCAGGCGAGCGGGATCTTTCTGGATCCTTGGCGCTCCAACTCCATAGCGGACCAGAAACGCGCATCGAATTTAAAGATCTATGGCTGGAAACGCTTCAGGCATCGGACAGCGATCGGTTGATAGCGATGGACTTCGGCAATGACGAAGCCGTTCCAGCAAAGGAGCAGGAGGGATGGATCCCAACGGATGCCCAAGGCAAAACGTTGAACTTGGGGTTTGAAGCGGGGAGTCTCGACGGGTGGCAATCAACCGGGACGGCATTTCGAGGGCAACCGGTCAAGTTGGATGGCATTTCTCAGCGTTGGCCAGGACAGGTCAGCAACAAGGTCGGTGATTATTTCATCGGGGGCTATGAGCTCGAAAAAGACGCGGGTGTGGGGACATTGCAGTCCCCATGGTTCCGCGTATCCCACCCCTATGCTGGTTTTTTATTGTCGGGTGGTGAAGCAGTCAGCACGCGTGTTGAAATACTCCGATATCAGTCAGAAACAGAACCCCCGGTGGTTCATGTTCAAGCGGTCGGCAATAACCGCGAGCAAATGCGGCGTGTGGCGATCGATCTGCGAGCGATCCAAAATGCGATGATTGCCGTGCGACTCGTCGACGAAAACGCCGGTGGCTGGGGACATCTGAATTTCGACGATTTTCGTTTTTACGATGCGCCGCCGGTAACGATCGAGCCGGACATCTCGAAACGGACCACGTTTAATGCGATCCTGCATATGCTTCGTCCCAACGAGGTCGAGAGCCATTCGACCTTTGATGCAGAGCAGGATCAGCGCGCGGCCCGAAAGACGTTGGAGAGTATGTTCGTACCACCCGGTTTCTCTGTCGATGCGATCGCCAGTGAACCTCGAGTGCATCAGCCGATTGCCTTTGCGTGGGACAGTCGCGGGAGATTGTGGGTTGTCGAGGGGCACTCCTACCCACAAAAACGACCAGCCGGCGAAGGACTTGATCGCATCGTGATCCTAGAAGACACCGATGCGAATGGTAGCTTCGAGTCTCGACAAGTCTTCATGGAAGGGCTCAATTTAGCGAGCGGTATCGAGGTAGGGTATGGTGGCGTCTGGATCGGTGCCGCCCCCGAACTTTTGTTTATTCCAGACCGCAATGGCGATGATCGTCCTGACTCGGAACCCGTAGTTTTACTCGACGGTTTCGGATACGGCGACACGCACGAAACGTTGAATAGTTTTGTATGGGGACCCGATGGCTGGCTATATGGCACCCAAGGTGTCTTCAATACATCGAGCATAGGAAAGCCATATGCCGAATCAAACGATCGGAAGTATTTGGCTGCTGGGGTCTGGCGCTACCATCCTACGCGGAATGTGTTCGAAGTGTTTGCCCACGGAGGGAGCAATCCGTGGGGGCTCGATTACGACATGCACGGGCAATTGTTCATGACGCATTGCCGAAGCTATTGGGGGCGAGGAGGTACAACGCATGTGATGCTCGGTGGCCATTACTGGAATCAAGTCAACGGTGGTTACGCGCCGTTCATCTCCTCAAATGGATTGCGAAATCATCCCCATCTGCAAAACTTCTTGCTCGCCTCCGCTCGATACGATTCCGGGGAGGGCGGGGCTGGTAAACCGGGTACAGGGGACGTTTATGGTGGTCACTCGCATGTGGGTACCATGATCTACTTAGGGGACAATTGGCCCTCCGAATACCGCAATCATCTGTTGACCCATAACCTTCATGGTCATCAACTCAACCACCAAATCAATCGTCGCGAAGTAGGTGGCTACAACAGCATCCACGCCGGGAAAGATCTCCTTTTCTGTTCCGACCCGCAATTCATCGGCGTCGATCTCATGCTGGGACCCGATGGCGCGGTCTACATGACCGATTGGTACGATCCGAGATTATGCCATAATCCAAACGTCGAGCAGTGGGATCGAGGGAATGGTCGCATTTATCGGATGAAGTACGACGCGAACTACAAACCCGCGCATGTGGATTATCGTCGGGCCAGCGATCGGGAACTGGTCGCGGCTCAGCAACATCCCAACGACTGGCATGCGCGGGCCGCTCGGCTCGAGCTGGCGTCGCGATATGCAGCCAATACTCTTCCTGGCGAGATCGTCGCAGCGTTGCAGAACGCAGCCACCGCTAGCGATAGTGACCATGACCGACTTCGGGCGATCTGGACATTGATGGCGACGAGGAGCTTTTCCCTCGATTTTGGAAAGCAGTTGCTGCGAGAGCCGAACGAGTATGTCCGGGCGTGGGCTGTTCAGGCACTCACCGAACAACCATCGGATGCCTCTGCCTCGATGGTAATCGAACTTGCCGAGAGCGAGCCATCGTTATTCGTGCGTCGGTATTTGGCCAGTGCGATGACCCGATTGGCCCCCGACCAAGCGTGGGTGTTAGGCTCGAAGCTGGCACTGCAACCCGAAAACGAAGTCGACCGAGATTTGCCGGTGATGATTTGGCAAGGTCTCGCTTCACACTGGGATGGAAACGAGGCTCGCGCCCTGGAGTTAGCGCAAAAGACCGAGCTTCCCGTGGTTCGCGACTCGATCCTTTGGTTCGCGGCAAAGAACTCGCAAGATGGGCGCGAGAAAATCGCGGCAGCAATCGCATCCGCGGAACCGTCAGAACAGAAGAAACTCTTGGAGCTTTTCGAATACGCCCTCCGGGGAACGCGGGTTGCCGAGGCACCTCGAAACTGGGAGGCGATCGCGGATTCCGTGTACCAGTCCTCCGATATGGAACTTCGACGTGCCGCTGAGCAAATCGGGGCGCAGCTTTTGGATCGAGCGCTCTTCGATCGCATGCGAAAACAATTGCGATCTTCCGAATCGATCCCGCAAAAACTCCATGCGCTATCGCTGTTGGCCTTCGACAACCAACCGGACAATGTGCAGCTCCTCCTCGATCAACTGGATCGCCCCGAGTTGGCGATCAAGGCGCTACCGCTTCTTCGGCAATACGATTCGGAGCGGATCGGGCAATCCGTTCTCGGAAGGTTAAGCGAATGGAATGGAGACCTTTCTGCGGCGGCTATGGAATTGCTATCAAGTCGTGCCGTTTGGGCGAGCCAGTTGCTCGATGCGATTGAACATGAGCAATTGGACAAAGATCGATTGACGGCCTTTTACGCTCGGCAGATCTCCCAATTGGCAGACTCCAAGCTTTCGGAGACGTTGACCAAGGTGTGGGGACAAGTCCGTCCGAGTTCGGAACAATTGCGCGATGAGATCCGAAAAACCGCGCAAGCGTACAAGGCGGCGCCGCTTTGGGCATACGATGGAAACGCCGGTAAAGCGCATTTCCAAAAGCTGTGCGCATCGTGCCACTCCCTGGAGAAGGGTGCCGTCGAGTTCGCACCCAAGCTTCAAGGAACCGGTGCCAAAGGGGCGGATTATGCAATTGAAAACGTTATCGATCCCAACGCGGTCATCGGACGAGACTACCAAGCTCGTGTGATTCGAACGAATGATGGTCAAGTCATCACCGGGCTCGTGGTGCGAGAGAGCGACGCCTCGATCGAAATCCGGACGACTACCGATACCTTGCTGATCGACAAAGACTCGATGGAGGAAATACGGGTTTCCGAGAACTCGTTCATGCCTGTGGGATTGCTGGAGACACTCGATGAACGGCAGAGGATCGAACTGTTGAAGTACGTCCTGTCCCTTTGATTCAGCAACTTTTTCGCCGAATCCAGCAGGGATTTTTCCATCGATGGGTTGCTTCTCACAAGCTTTGAAGTTGCCTAAACCCCACAAAATCCCAAGAGAAAGTAGGCGTTAAAGCCGACCACGCCCGTTTATAGCCCGCCTTCTGCGTATCTTGTTAAGACTGTTTTTTCTACTTGGCTTGAATCCGTATTGACCCGTCTTTCGTGAACTAGCTATCCTCCGACCCGACCAAGGCAAGTTCGGCAAACTCGGCTGGCCTGGTTGGAGTCGCAGGATACACCGATCGAGTCCGTTTGGGCGATGCGTCAGGCACAATGCTGATGCGGCTGGCTCGCACGGTTATGAACATTCAACAAGGATGGTTGAGTTCCATGTCCAATACAAAAACAGTCTTTACGACCGGCGAGGCTGCCAAGATCTGCAAGGTCAGCCAACAAACGATCATTCGTTGCTTTGACAATGGTTCGCTGAAAGGATTCCGCGTACCTGGAAGCCGTTTTCGACGGATTCCGCGAGACCAACTGTTCGTCTTCATGAAAGACAACGGCATTCCGACCGATGCGCTTGAAAGCGGCAAAAAGAAGCTGTTGATCGTTGACGACGATCAAGACCTCGTAGACTTGATGCGAGATACGTTCGAACGCGATGGCCGCTTCGATATCCGTACCGCCAACAATGGCTTCGATGCTGGAATGCAAGTCAAAGAGTTTCGGCCAGATTTGGTCGTTCTCGATGTGATGCTGCCCGACATCAACGGTCGCGAAGTTTGCCAACGTGTTCGATCGGATCGGACCATGGACTCCGTCAAGATCCTATGCATCTCGGGGATGGTTGACGCGGACAAGATCGCGGATCTGCGTATGGCCGGTGCGAACGATTTCATGCAAAAACCGTTCACCACCGATCGGCTCCTCGAGCGAGTATGCGACCAGCTCGAAATCGATCGTCCCGTTTCGGTGATGTAGTATCCCGATCCTAAGAGCTCAAAAAAGCCGTCGGTCCTACCGGCGGCTTTTTGTATTCCTGGATCCGTAGGTACCGGAAACCGCGTTCGCCCCCTGGGATGCATTCATCCGGAGATCCATAAACGCAAAGGATCAAGCGGGTGAAGGGGTGGGCCCGGTTTCGACCCCTCTTGCGAGTCGCACCGGGGAGCCTGTTGCCTGAGCAGGGAAAGTTCGCCCGAAATCTTTTCCAAGGTTGCTTTAGATGCTGTGCTCGAGGCCTGCATAGATTCGCTGAAATGTGTAAACTGCCGATTCTTGGGCAGGGTGCGATTGGCACCCCTCAGGCGAGAGTCGGTTCCCTGCGGTGACTTTACTTTTTGTTTAATTTCACAATGGAAGTGAGTGTTCTATGAATATTGCGAAACGATGTGCCGCCGAGGCGATTGGCACGTTTTGGCTTGTTTTTGGTGGATGTGGTAGCGCTGTGTTGGCGGCGACGTTTTACACGCAAGCCAACTCCGTTCCGATCAATCTCGGTATTGGGTTACTCGGTGTTTCGTTTGCCTTTGGTTTGACGGTCATGACCATGGCGTATGCGATCGGCCATATCTCGGGTTGCCATTTGAATCCTGCGGTTACCATAGGGCTTTGCGTTGCAAAGCGATTCCCGACAAAGGATGTGGTGCCGTACATCATCGCTCAAGTCGTCGGTGCCCTTTTGGGTTCTGTCACGCTGTACTTTATCCTTCAAGGAAAAGATGGATTCGAGGGCATCGGTGATTTTGCAAGTAACGGATTCGACTCTCATTCGCCAGGCAAGTTCTCGCTCGCCTCGGCTTTGGTAGCCGAAGTTGTCTTGACCTTCTTCTTCTTGATGATCATTTTGGGAGCGACGGACAAACGAGCACCCGCTGGTTTCGCCCCGATTGCGATTGGACTGGGGTTAACCCTCATCCATTTGATCGGGATCCCTGTTACCAATCTCTCGGTCAATCCAGCTCGAAGCACCGGTCCTGCGGTTATGGTTGCGATCTTCTCAGGTGAGATGTGGGCTGTGACTCAACTCTGGCTGTTCTGGGTAGCTCCGATCCTCGGTGCTTTTCTGGCCGGCGTTGCATACCCTCAGATCGCTGAAGACGATCCGTATAAGTCTTAGGCTTTTCATGCTTGGGGCGAGGGTTCTTATACCTCCGCGCTGACTTTTGATTGTTCCTTAGAAATCCCGGGTTCACCAAACGAATCCGGGGTTTTTTTGTAGGTAGCGGTCGCACCCGATCCCATCCGGGATCCTTCGCAAGATCCACTACATACTCTTCGCGTTACTCTTTGCGCCTTCGCGTGAGATTGTTCTAAAGTTATGGGCCGGCTATCGCGCAGCCTTTCACGACAGGGACTGTCGTGCCACGATGGGTAGCAATGTAGAGCAGTTGTCCTCAACTGCTCTCGCCAGGAGCTAAAACGATCTAGTCCATCATCCACCATGAAGTTGTTCGCTGCGCTCGTACAGGCTCACAGCAGGGATCTTTAGCAAGATCCACTACATACTACATACTCTTCCCGTTACTCTTCGCGTCTTCGCGCCTTCGCATGAGATTGTTCTAAAGTTATGGGCCGGATATCGCGCAGCCTTTCACGACAGGGACTGTCGTGCCACGATGGGTAGCAATGTCGAGCAGTTGTCCTCAACTGCTCTCGCCAGGAGCTAAATCGATCAAGTCCATCATCCCGCGCCTCTCCTCGTCATCAATAACAGCCAGGATCTTTAGCAAGATCCACTACCTTTTCGCGTTTTCGTCGTTTTGCGTGCGATTGCTCATCCTAGCGCCCAAAGTCACCAAATCATTAAACCGATCGATCGGTTCATCGGCAACCCATGCCATGCCTCGGAGTACGATCGTTCGAAAGATGGGATCATCGAAGGTCCAGGAGTAATGTCCTGGGATACTGACCAAGACACGGCCGTTGCCCGGCTGATAGGTCCAAAGCTGCGGTTGCGGCGATCCGTCCTCGTCGCTGGTTGCCAAGAGATTGAACCCCTTGGGATCTCCGGTAAGTAGCCAGTAGCTTTCATCGAGTAGATCGAGTTCGCGGATATTCCTCATGATCGGGTGTTCTGTATCGCGCACTTGGAGCTTGAGCGGCCCATGCCGGAACTTGATCTTTCCTCCCCATGACGCGAGTCCAATCCGTTTCGAGAACTCGGAGACTTGGTCATCCCCATTCACCGCCCAATGCAGGTAGACGGCACCGCCACCGCGTTGAAAGTAAGCATCCATCGCCTCAGCGCGCTTTGGACCCCAGCTCCCTTTTTGGAAGAAAACCAGCACGTCGGCGCTCTGCATTTGCTCCGGACTTGGAAACTCCCAAGCGACTTCGACTTCGGCTGCTTCAGCAGCGGTCAGTAGCTGGCCCCATTGGGTGAGCCATGCGGGATAATCATGCTCGCTCGGTCCATGGTCTTTCGGACCCGCTACCAGAACAATCTTGATCGGTGCAGGGGGTGCGGAGGCCTTGATGGATCCCGCGAGCACTTCAGCGACTTCCGAAACGGTTCGCATTTTGGGCGCAGCGATAGGGCCTTCTATCGGCATGTGCGGCGCCGGCTTCATCAAATAGGTCATCAAGTCTCGGATTTGATCTTTGCTCAATTTGTCAAGCAGTGCAGTCGGCATGATTGAGAGTTTCGAAGGAACCATTTCTGCGACGGAACTCTTCGAGATCTCGATCATCTTTCCGGTGTTGTCGCCGAGTAAGTAATTCTCGCCTCGGTCACGCACGACGCCCGTCAGTACCGTTCCATCGTCGAGTCGCAACTGGTGCCCAATGAACTCCGGATTGATCGCGTAACTCGGTTGTTCGATGTCGCGTAGGTTGGATGCATAGTCGCGGAAGCTGAGATTGGACAAGTCTGGGCCGATGAGTGGTGTCTCCCCGGAACCAGGAGCCGTATGGCACTTGGAACAGCCCAGTTCCTGACTATGAAAAAGTTTGCGGCCCTGGCCCCAATTGCCACCTTCCAATTGCGCGATCTCTGGCTCTTTCTCATTCGTTGTACTTGCATCGGCGTTTTCCTCTACCCATGGCAAACGAAAGCGGTTCAATGGAATGGGACGAGGAGTCGGCGACTCTGCCGTGAACATGCTGATGGCTGTTCCGATTGTTCCCGCATCCTTTTCGAACCGGACCTGAATCTTTGCGACAATCGAAGAATCGGATTCCCTACATTGGAGTTCAAACGACCTTCTGTTGACGGATTCCTCTGCGGAATCAATGTCAATCACAAGTCGGCCTGGGTGATTATTTAGCGAGATTTCTTTCGTGGTACCCATTGGATCTAGGACGTCCAGCGTCAGCGTTACCACTTCCTGAGGCCACTCGTAATCGATCTTTGCCCCAGGTTGCACTTTGGGACGGAGTACATCGCGCAGGTCCAGGACGGACTCCAGTTCTAACTCGCCTGCATTCCGAATCGATTGCCAGAGCCGGTCGTGCTCAGCGCTGCCCCGAGTCATCTCCTTGGCGATATCAAGGTCCATGTGAGGGAGCCAACCGGTCCAGTTTGGCTCGTTCGCATCGGCTGGGATCCAGCGAGCGAGAACTCCATGTGTTCCGAAATCGACTTCCATCTCTGCGCGTTGCATGATTCGGTTCGGATCCGATGATTTTTCGTCGGCCCGAGTGCTCGGCATGGAGATGGCATAATGGCCCAGCGATGATTGCTTGGGGATTTGCAGGATCAACGTTCGTAAATCGTTGCTCACACCCACGCCCGCTATCGTCACTGAGCGACGGGGTGCCAATAATTGAGATTGGACCACGGCGTAAGGTGGGATGAGATTTTCATAGCGGTCGCCAGCACGCACATAGGTGCCAAAATCGACGTGTAGGTTTTTGGCGACATCATTCCATCGGGTGAGATCCAGCGGGTTGTCAAATGCGATCCGAAGTTCAGTAGGGGAGTTTGCCCATGCCAATACCGGGTGAGGGACAGTTTCTGGGACCGCTCGGATCTTGAAAAGACTCCCTGTGCCTGCTGGTCCTGTGCCCCAGTCGGGAGGTCCGCTGTGGCAGGCGATGATGAGATCCCCCTTCGGAGTGACACAGGAATCGACGGTCAGCATCTGCAGGCACGCGATCAATTGCGATTGCGCAACGTAACCGTGCTCGGTAGATACCAGTTGCGTACGCCAAAGTTTGCCACGCGACTCTCCGCATACAATCGCATTATCCCCCCATAGCTCAGGCCCGAATCGTCCAGGATCGCTGGTCGGCTTGTTAAAGAACAATCCGCAGGTCGATTGGTGCTGAGGTCCGTAATCAAACACGGATGGTTCATCGAGCACTGTCGGATTGAAACTGGGATGCCTCGGCGGGAACCCGTAATGCTTGCCCCTTTCAATATGCAGCAACTCATCGAAAGGATTTCCGTTCGGCAGCCAAGTCGCACCTTCTTGATCGGTGCAGAACAGATCACCTTGTCTGTTGAATGCGATGCCGATCGGGAACCGCACACCGGAGCACACGGTTTCACGCACTGAAAAATCAGGGGAAACCCGTTGGATAGTTCCTCGTTCGCTATTCAGGTCGTAATGGCCTTTGCCCGAATCGTCGACGAGGTAGGCGTTGGCGTAATTGGTGGTTCCTAATCCAAAATAGAGCCAGCCATCCGGGCCGATCGCCAATCCGACCGCATCAACGTTTTGGACGATTTCCTCCCAGCCTTTTGCAACGATGATTTCTTCATCGGAAACATCGTCTCCGTTCTTATCGACAAAAAAGGAGACTTTGCCTTTGCTGGCGACGAACACGCCGCGGCCTCGAGGGTCGTTTTCCGTCGTTAACTGCATACCGATAGGCCCACGCAAGGAACCTTGGTTTTTGTAAAACAGGGTTGCAGTGTCCTCGAGATTGTCGCCGTCGGTATCGCGTACGACGTGGATGTCACCGTTGTAGCCGAGCGTGATGAGGGCACCATCATCTCGGATGAGGACATTGTTCACGTTGGTGATCTCGATCGGGATTCGTCGCACTACGAACCCCGGTTGTAGCATTTGGACCACGGGTGGATTTTCATGCTTGATCAATGGTTCGCTCGCGATCGAAGGGGCCAATTGCGTTGCGATCGATTCGGCGAGCTTGGAATGTTTCTTTTGAAGCGATGCGTGTAGGGCTTGCGATTGCCCATTGGAAAGCGGGTTGTCGAACACGATGAACTCAGCGATATCGCAAGCGGTGTGGCCTCGCACCTGCTGCGCTCCGGGTCCGTTGGTATAAAAGCGAGCTCCGAGCGTCCACTCTGGGGTGGCAATGCTTTCGGCGGTCCATTCTCGATGACCTCGCTCTTCACCGTCGATCGCAACCACGATTTGGTTTGCGCTGTCATCCAACCGAATTTCGACGGTATGCAGCGTTGCCAACGGGAATGATTTATTGGATAGGTTTCGAGCGCCTGAAAACCCTTTTCCTTCAACGTTAAACGTATCCCATCGAAGGGACGGTCCGGGGCCTAAATCGAAATTGATTCCAGAAGTGTAATCGCGTTCGTTGGGGGCATTGGTGGCGAAGATGCCTTTGAAGTCACCTGGGTTGGCATGCGGCGCAACGACGATCCAGATCGAACCTTTTGACATCGAGGGAATCGACGAGGCGAACCGCAAGGCATCGTCGACACCATCGAAGCGTACACTGCTGTATCCATCTCCGGTGATGAATCGTGGCTGACCGTCGCTCGATGCGGCGATAAAGTCAGCTCGATTGCCTGAAGCATCGAACCATCGCTCGATGGGATCCCCGTCCTTGAGTGGGGCTAAGCCCGATTTCTCACGGAGTGGATTCAGTTGGCTCGCATCGAGGTGGATGCGGGGCGTGATTCCAGCAACCGCTTCTTGGGAAACCCCTGTTTGACAGTTGACCGAGACGAGGAGAGCGAAGCATAGGGCGGCCTGGGCAAAATCAAGTCCGCGGATGGTGAACTGCAGCATGGCAACAACCGATGATTGGGGGGCAATGGACACGATGCATGGTATGCGCGAGAGACGCTACCACAAGCGATCCACAACCAGTGTAACCCAATACCTTCAGGTTTGCGTGTGCTGCTGCAATTGCACAATCCACTAGGATTGTGATGCGTTGGTCAGATCGCGGCGATAGAACTCGCGGCGGTAGAGAAAGGTGGGGAGAGCGAAGCAGATTCCCACCAAAAAGATCGCGGCGAAATGGAAAAGAAAGCCAGGCATTTTTAATCGCTTGGCCTCATTCGCCATCCATACCGTCGCCGCGGTCGCGGTGATCATCAGATCCCATGAGAAGCCGGAGATCACCCAAGTCGCAAATGGTGCTGCAAAGAACTCAGACCACGCCGATTCGGGCCGCTGTGTGAAATGGATTCCGAAGCAGATCATCGGTGCGACAAGTCCGATTGTGGATAAAAGCAAGTAAACCTGTTTCATCGTGCTGCTCTATGGTGTTAACGGCCCTAGGAGTTGTTAACGGCCCTAGGAGGTCAACATCTCGGCGGTCGCGTTTTGGGGATGAGTGAACTCAGGTTCGGTTGATTTGCCAGGTCGTTCCTTGCTTGCCATCTTGGGTTGTTATACCGATAGCTCCGAGTCCATCTCGCACGGCATCGGATGTCGCAAAATCCTTGCGAGCCCGAGCTTCCGCTCGAAGCTTGAGGACCAACTCCATCAGTCCGCTGACGATGGCTGCGCTGCTATCGGATCCGGATGCTTTGGGTACAGGCTTCATGAAGATCCCGAGCAAGGCGGAGAGTTCCCTCAGGATACTGAGGGCGGACTGCAGCTCGGTAATTGCCGTTGCCGATTTTGTTTCTTCGAGCTTCTCTTGGTCGAGCCAGCGATTGATGGCGCGGGCCATTTCGAACAGATCCGCGGTTGCGCCACCGGTATTGAAGTCGTCATCCATCTTGCCCAAGAACGAGTTGCGCAGCTCGATGCATTGGGCTTGAAGGGGAGTTGGCGCACTGGGTGCGTGGAACTCCGAGCGTTTCTTGCAATAAGCGATGGTGTAGACCGAGGATCCTGAGATGCGTTCGTAGCGATCGAAGAGTCGGTAGAACGTTTCCAAGGAAGCGCCGGCTTCGGAAAGGGGTTCGTCGCCAAAGACGGTAGTGGACCGATAATGAGATCGGAGGAGGAAGAATCGTATCCGTTCGCCAGTGTGCTTGGCGATCAACGAGGCGAGGCCCCCGGCTCCTTTGCTGCGCGATATTTTCCCGGAGACATCGTCGGCGCCGCCATCGCGATCCGATCGACCACCGACTTTCCCCGAATCGTTGGCAGCGCGCATGAGACCATTGTGCATCCAGTATTTAACCATTGGCTGCCCGTGGCAGCATCGGCTTTGAGCCATTTCGTTTTCGTGATGCGGGAAAACCAAATCGAGTCCACCGCCGTGGATATCAAAGGTTTTTCCAAGGATCCCGCGGCTCATGGCGGAGCATTCGATATGCCAACCGGGACGTCCATTGCCCCAGGGACTCGGCCAACTCGGTTCGCCTGGCTTGGTGGATTTCCAAAGTGCGAAATCGCCTGCGGATCGTTTTCTCGAGGCCGCTTCGCCCCCCTCGCCTTGTTGGTCGTCTGCGGTCCGGTTGCTGAGTCGTCCGTATTCAGGGTCTTTGGTTACGTCGAAGAAGACGTCGCCGCTACTCTCGTAAGCAAATCCTCGCGAGATGAGCTCTTGCACGAACTGGATAATTTCCCCCATAGAATCGGTGGCGCGTGGCATGCGGTCGATTTGGTCGACTCCCAGCGATTGCAGATTGGATAGGTAGTCTGCCGTCATCTGCGTCGCGAGTTGGAACATCGAGATTCCCTTTTCGCGAGATTTCACGATCAGTTTATCATCGACATCGGTAATGTTGACTACCCATGTCACGTCGTACCCGCAATAGACCAAGTACCGCTTGACCGTGTCGAAGATCACCGGTCCCACCATATGCCCGATGTGGGCTTCGGCGTATACCGTCGGCCCGCAGAGGTACATTCCAACATGTCCTGGAACCAATGTTTCGAAAGGTTCCTTGGTTTTCGAAAGGGTGTTGTAAACGCGGAGTGGGTATACCGTGGGGGTGTCAGGCATGGCAATTTGCTGTGGAACGCGTTGCAAGGAAACACATCGTTGTAGGAATCTAGGGTAGATTAGAAGGATAAAGCAAAATCGGGTTGCCGGAAATCCGTCTGAGCCTACCGGCTTGGAGGTTAGCGATTCCCGCGTGAGGCGTCCATCGCAATCCGTGCGGATAGCCATCAATTCAAGATCCATGCGAAGTCGGCGGCAATCGAAGCTACCTCTCCCTTTCCCCATGTTTTCTCAATACACCCCCTATGAGTCGAGTTCCGATTGAAACGTTTGGGATCACCGACCGCGGTATCGTTCGGGACGAAAACCAAGATCAATTCTTTATTGCGGAATTGAGTCGTCGTTTGCAGATGCGGGCGAGTTCGCTTCCCATCGCGGCAAATTCGACCCTGGCCGGCTCCTCGCTCGGCTTGGTCATGATGGTGGCCGATGGGATGGGCGGGCATCGCGGCGGGCAAGAGGCGAGCGGATTGGCGATCCGCTTTTTCCTTGCGTCGATCTTGAATCGGTTGCGATGGAACCATCCATCGAGCCTCGGTGATGACGCCGACCTCGTAGAGGATCTGAAGTTGATGCTCACTCAAGCCCATCGAGAGATCCAAAGGCAATCGGAGGTGGATCGCAGCTTGGAGGGAATGGGGACGACGTTTACCTTGGCGTATATCGCCTGGCCCAGGATGATCGTTCTCCATGCTGGAGATACTCGATGCTATCTGTATCGTCGAGGGGAGCTAACTTTGCTGACTCACGATCATACGCTTGCAAACCAAATGGTTCAAAATGGTCGCTTGGATGCCGACGCCGCTGAGCGATCGCGGTGGTCGAACGTGTTGGTCAACGCTTTGGGCGCAGGGGCGAGCGAGGTCTTTGCCGACATCACCAAAGTCGAGTTGCTGGCTGACGACATCATCTTGCTGTGCAGCGATGGTTTGAACAAGCATGTCGATGACCGTACGATTCGCTCTGTACTGTCCGCTACCTCGGATCCTACCAAACTATGTGAAACCTTAGTGGCGATGGCAAAGGATGGCGGAGGGACGGATAACGTCACGGTCGTTGCTGCCCGATGTCGCGATGTGAGAACGGTTCATACCATGCAGATCCACACCTCTTCCGATACCGAGGAGTCCCTATTCCAGGAGTTACCGTTTCCAACCGAAGACGTGGATACATCCCGGGATGAGCGGGTCACCTTCGCAACCTCGGAGTATTCCGATACGCCTACCCGAGATATGGAGCGACCATGTTGAGCTGAGGCGATTGTTCGGATCTATCCTTGGGTCGGCTCGGAACCGCCCAAAGGAAAAACGCATAAAAGGGGTAGACTAACGTCATGGCTGTAGGTCTCCCCGACGATTAGAATCTGCCAAAGGCGTCCGTTCTTACCACTGTCACAGCCAATCCATGCACCCACTTCTTTCAAAAGCCTTATTCCTGCCGACATTCATTTGGAATTTCGGCATGGCACGTGTGTTTCATCGGAGACATTGGTGGGATCGCGTTGACGAACATGTGATCTTGGGAGCGTTGCCATTGAGACGGGATGTCCCCAAGATGGCCGACCAAGGCGTTCGCGGGGTGATCAATATGTGTCGCGAGTACCGTGGGCCATTGAAGGACTATGCGCGTTTTGGGATCGAACAGCTTTGGTTGCCGACGGTCGATTTCAATCCGCCGAGTTTTGAGGATACTTGCAAGGGCGTAGAGTTTTTGCAGGAGCATGTTCAGCGTGGGCAGGTCGTGTATGTCCATTGCAAAGCGGGCCGAGCACGAAGCGCCACCGTTGTGATCTGCTGGCTGATCAAATACAAACGCATGTCGCCAGAAAATGCGCAATTGCATTTGATCCAGTGCCGGCCGCATGTGAATGCAAAGTTATTGGAGCGACCGGTGGTACAACAATTTATCCGAGAGCAACAATACAGTGCTCCTCAGTAAGCAGAAAGGCGTCAGCCAGTGGCGTGGTGATAGTGACTACCATCCTCGCCAGTGTCACGGGGTCTTACGTCCCCCAAAGACACCGAAGGCTAGCGCCAAAGTCGCTCACGAAACCCACCGAGCGTATCCATGAACAACATCACCAACTTTACGGCTTAGCCACCCAATTCTTCAGCAATGATCCATCCGCAGCGTTCCAAACGCGGACAGATCCATCGATCCCCCCGGTCGCTAACTTGTTCGTAGTTGGGCTGTAGGCCACCGATACGACCCAGTCCTCATGTCCTGGGATTTTTAGCGAAACCGCGTTACTGCTCAAGTCGATCTTCACCCAATGCTTATCCGCACATGGGACGATGACCGATTGATCGATCTTGAGCAATTTCGCTGGCTCTCCACCCAAGGCAACCTCCGCAATCTTCTTGGCACCTTCGAGTTCCCAGCGATGCCACTTGTTATCAGCTCCAACACTCATCCATTGCGCGCCATCTCCAATCGAGGCGATTCCACGCACGGCTGCAGCATGGCCTGGATAGCTCACCAGCAGATCTCCAGTCTCCGCATCGATGACCTTGGCGGATTTGTCTCGGCTCGACGAGCCTAACCGCTTGCCATCATCGCTATACGCCAATTGCGTCACCCAATCGGCATGGCTAGCGATCGACTTGCGCTGCTCCATCTTGTCCAAATCGATAATCCGAATCGTGTTGTCTGCCAATGCCACCGCCAACTCGTTTTTGCCCGGTCGCATGGCGCAATCCAGTACCACATCGTTCGAGCGAGCCAAAACATGCTGAGTAACTCCGGAGTTTCGATCGATCAATCGCAACTCCCCCTTGGCACCAGGAGTACCGCCACCCACCGCCAACACATTCCCTCCGCTCAAGCCTAGCAGGGTATAAGCTCGTTGCACTTGGTTGGGTAATCTACCCACCAGTTGACCTTCTACAGGATTCCAAACGAGAGCCTCGTGATACCCCGAGGAGATCAACTGGTTGCCGTCGGGCGAGAAACTCAGCGCGGTGATTGGCAATGCATTCGGATAATGCTCGGGTGATTTGGCCGTAGCCGCGGGCGGGATCACCAACCAGAGCGGATCGCTCATCGCAACTCCGTCCAGCTTTGCTCCTTCGTCCATCCATTTCGCGATCAATTCGACGTGTTCAGAAGCGAGTGGCTCGCTTTCGGCCGGCATTTGAATATCCGGATCGTGAGAACGGATCCGCTGCACGATTTCGCTGTCAGCGCTCTTCATCGGGACAACGGGATTGTTCCCACCATCACCCGGCTTGAGCATCTGCTCGGCTGCATCGAGACGATAGCCACCCTCCGCCCGCTTGGCACCATGACATGCGACACAATGTTCCTGCAAAATAGGAGCGATCTGTTCTTTGAAAGAAACCGGAGCTTGTGCAAAAAGTGAATTGGCCTCGAATCCGCATACACCCGATACAGCGATCAGCAACGGCCATCCGAACGCAGCCAAACTCCGGTAATAAATCCATTTCGACGAAACATCCAAGAATCGATAAGCTTTTTTACGAATACTCAAGGTGCTGACTCTCGCAGAGGCGAATTGCCTATCAAATTGCATTCTTAGTGCTGGAACAAAAACTCATCTGTGTTGATCAATACCCAACATAGATCTTCAAGCCCCGCGATCGGATCCGGTTTGGATTGGCAATGCTTGACCGCTTCCGCCAGCTCTTCGGGCGTCGGGTTACGGCATAATCCGGCGAGATACATCTCGCGAACAACCTCCTCCAGGGGTTTGCCCGCTGCGACACCCTTCCGGAATCGGTTATTGGGATTCCGGAGTTTCTCGTAAATGGTCGAGCCGTTAAACAGTTCGATAGCCATGCTCAAGTTGGAGTCCTCCGAGCGCTCACATGCACAAACCGTGGAGCGTTCCGGTTGGCCAAAAACTTTGAGAAAGTCCACTTTCGCAAGATCGGGAGCAGGGATCTGTGTCGCTTTGGTCCCCGGAGGCAAGGTCCCATAGTTTTGTTCGACTTGTGTCAGATGGTTGATGGCATCGAGCAGTTGCTCGGCCCCGAGCAACCTGGGCTGCTGATGGGAAAAATAAAGGGTATCTTTCTCATTAAGTGAATTGGTTTCGAAGGTGGATTGATAGGTCCTGCTTTGAAGTATCGTGCGGATCAATGCCTTGCGATCGAAGCCCGAGTCGACGAAGGATTTGGTGAGTGCGTCGAGCAGAGGCCGATTGGTGGGTGGATTGGAATCCCGAAAATCATCGATCGGATCGACGATGCCTCGAGCGAATAATTGACTCCAAATCCGATTGGCTTCGACCCTCGCCAGGTACGGGTTGTCCGGTCGAACCAGCCAATCGACGAATGCAAGGCGTCGATCGGCCGCTGGATCGAGTGCCAACTCGCCGGAGACCGGAACCCATGGTTTCATAGTCTGCCCTGTTCGAGGCTGGACAACTTCGCCACTACCGCTGGACCAAACCAACATTTCATTAGGCCGCTGCGTTTTCTTCCGCTGAACGCGTTGAAAAAACGCGCCCAATCCGTAGTAGTTGTCTTGCGTCCAACGTTCGAAAGGATGGTTGTGGCACTTCGCACATTGCAACCTCGCACCGAGGAACACTTGGGATATCGTCTCAACGCAATCATTCATATCCCCAGCCGTGCGGTAAAAATTCGCTGGTGGATTGGAATACGTACTGCCGCTCGCCGAGAGGAGCTGCTTGGCAAACTCGTTGTACGGCATGTTATCGCGAATCGATTGTTCCACCCATCGATGGTATTTGTACACACCATCGTTCCCGACACTCTTGCCTGTCAATCGAAGCAGGTCCCCCCACTTCATCGCCCAGAATTTGGCATGCTCAGGGCGTTCGAGCAAACCGTCGATCAGGCGATTGCGTTTATCACCGTTTGTATCTGACAGGAAAGCAGTGGTTTCCTCAACACTTGGCAGAATACCGACAAGGTCCAGGTAAACTCGGCGCAGGAAGACTTCGTCGGTGCAAACGGAGGCGGGAACATATTGCAATTGACGCAG
Source organism: uncultured Pirellula sp. (assembly GCA_903892355.1). Lineage (GTDB taxonomy): Bacteria > Planctomycetota > Planctomycetia > Pirellulales > Pirellulaceae > JBKCUI01. The sequence continues at coordinate 24,860 of CAITIE010000152.1, forward strand.
TTTGGCATCCACCAAGGTATCGACAAAGTTCACCTCTGGAAGGGATTTCCATTCGAATCCTGGGATCTGATCAACAAACATGAAAGGCACCGACTCGATATGCTCCAAGTACCTCGCCATGATCACCGACTCACCCCGCGCAACTGGCGTAACGCGTCCTAGTGTTGATACCGTAGCCACGCTGGCGTTGGAGCTTTCAAAGACGCTGAGCGACGTCACATCACGAGTCTTTCCGTTCGCATAATGGGCGACGACCACGAGTTGCTGCTCACCCCGATCACGCATCACAACACGCTGCGAATTGGGATAAACCTCCAACTTTACGCAGCGGCTTTGATCCGGTGGGTCGAGCGGGGCTCCTTGGGCGATCCAATCGCGAAGCAACGCATACGCTGCGTCTGACTTGTGGATCTGAACACCGCCCCCGTGAGGTACCTTCATGAGCGGCTTGAGCAGCAGCAAGCTTTCATCGGGCGAGATCGTATTCAATCGCCGCTCCGCTTCTTCACGAACGAGAGTCAAGGTATCCAGTTGGCGATCGAAAGCGCGGAGCGACAACCGAAAATTCCCCTTGCCACTGGGCGAACCATGGCATGCACCCGAATTGCAACCTTGCTTTGACAGCGCAACCAATACTTCATTCTCGAATTCGACGCGGGCAGGCTGCTCGAAATTCTCAACGGTGACTGGAATCACCGATCTCGAAGCACCCAGCTCAGCGACCAACTCGGCGGTTCCGTTTCCGGTCGGTACCACAACCCCATTCTGCCATTGGAACACAGCGGGATTGGAGGACGTCCATTTCGTCTTCTCGGTCCAATCTTGTGGATGATCCGCAGCATCCCATCCCGTCAATACGACACGTGCTCGATCTCGAGAGCGATTGAGCGAGATTTTTAAGGGATACGGCTCCATGCGAATCGGCTGGCTCTCAGCGACAATACGCACCGTATTGCTTGCCACTTTGTATTCGGTGTCGCCGATCTTGCTGGTCCCAGTGACCTGAAGAGCGACAGGGACCGCTGCCACGAACTCAGGTGCTAATTGCAGCCCGATGGTCGCCGACGACTGGTCAGCAGCAACCGTCACCGGCCCAGCCACCGTCATTCCCGCTGGCAAGTCCGAAAGACTTAACACAACAGGCTGCGGATTCTCACCTGACCTTTGAAGTCGAACATGGAGAGGAACGAGGGATCCAGCCAAAACATTCGCAGGTTGATCCACGGTCAATTGCAGTGGGTCGTACCAGGCGATCGGTATCGTGAAATTCTCGATGCGTCCGGAAGCCATCTGCCCATAGAGCGATACCGCAATTGCAGATGGACCGGACGAACCCGGCGAATTGGGTGTCCGCGACAGAGTGAATTTGAGCGTGTCTTTGTCGAGAGCTGGCTGCACCGTCCAACCCTCAGGGCCAGTCGCCGATAAAACGGAAACAGGCTCTTTGAACTCAGGCACCAATCGCTTTACGGTCGCCGAGACCACATGCTGCTGCAGTGGCGTTGCCAAGGGGATCGACGCAGGATACTCCAACGAGAAAAATGTTGGCTTCGTTGGCATGCCCGAAAGCGTAAGGCTTCCCTCAAGCCACGAAGGTGGATAGGGTTGGCCGGCCAGCTTCGCGCGTCTCAGTGCGAGATTGTTGACAGCAACCGCTGGCGTCGGAAGATCGACTGGCTTGGCAACCCATTGCAGCGATTGAATCACCGTCGGATTCCACTGCGCATCCGTGGCGAAATAGACCCGATGCTCAGCCCCCTTGGCTGGAATCGTCGGATTCAAAATACGTAGGCCAGGAGGTGCCGCGACCAACTCCAATTGGACGGCCCCATCATACCCAAACCGCTGAACCAATAGATCGACGAATGTCGCACCGAACGCCGTTTCCAATGCACGACTCTCGCGCGTGTTCGCATCGGGCTTTACCGCCACCGAGATACGGCCAGCCGGAATCAATTCCACCCAATAGGCATACGCTCTCCCACCACGTTCTAGCAAATCGGAAACTCGTAACTGGTACGCTTGCGTCTCCGGAAACGTGACATCCATGCTCCATTCGTCCGCCTCGTTGACCGCGGTCTCGGCAATCGTTTGGCCCGCAGCATTTACCAATTGCATGCGAAGCAAGGTGGGCGTTCCCAAACTCCGCGTGCGTGCCGCGATGCGTACTGTTTGCCCTTGCGTGCCAGCGATCGGAAACTGATCTTTTTCTCCAACGTTGAGGAGACGCCCACTGATTCCAACGGGTAGAGGCAATGGAGTTAAGGCCGCAGGCTCCGGAGTAGCCTCCAAAGGCTCGGCGTGCAGCGCAAAGTCTCGCACCAATACCTCGGACCAAACACCACCGACGGTGTTGGGCACGGACGGACCAAAGTTCACGCGATCCGACAGCGTGCCAGCAATAACCGTGAACGCGTTGGGCAATTGCTGCAGGTTGTTCCCAGGAACGCTTGCCGGCGTATCGCTTTGAAGAAAAGTTAAAGGTGTTACCACACCTGGGCGAACTGCCAAAGGGTACGGGATATTTCCAAGCGGAAAATCACCTAGACGCAATCGGTAGCGACCTTCCCCTGCGAAGCGGCTGTCCACCAACTCGATGACAAAGTCTCCTTCGCTTGCGGCCACGAATCGGACCCGAGCATCCGGGCCGACTTCGTTGTCATCGGATTGAGCCACCAACCGACCTGTAGCGTCGGTCACGCGTACCACCGAGTCCATGGTCGACCCGATTCGCTCCGCCACCACGTCGATAGAAAGCCCGACTCCAGCCCCCAGATGGACCGAATAATAATCGCTCTGCGACGCGTCCGATTTGCCGTCTACGGCACACGGAAGGACAAGGTTTTGCGGTTGGGCTCGCACATGGTTAGCGCCGTTGTCGGTGACACTCGGCAGGTTATCGACCAGCATTTGCAACGCATCGGAAACTCCGTCATCGGTCCCAACCCAAAGTCCCACCGGGCCGAGCTGGGCCCCTTCCCGAAGCGTCACGTCGATCGAAGCCTTCGTCGGCTCCACGGCGACGATCTGAACATCAGCTGGTTGCGTCAAACCGATCCGCAACGGCGCTTTGAAGTTTTGACCAACCAATTCCAACCGGGTGGGCTTGCCAGGTGCAACAGCCCACGAAGACGAACTGGTGAGCGCCGGCTGCGCGATCGCTTGGGTGCTTAAAGTGGCGACCATAAGCCACGCTATCGCCAGAGCGATGCAACTGCTGGCGCCCTGTCGCATCAATCCACCAGAACGTGGCAACAGGTTATCGGCAATGGACGACCGCGATACATGGAGTCGAATCCACATACAATGTCCGATGGGTTAGTGAGGTAGGGGAGAGTCGTGAGGTAGGGCAGGAACGTGATGCCGAAGTTAACCACGGCATCGGTAGGGAGGGGCATGCAAATTGCTACGCAAAGTGCTATTCGCCCCGGACCTTTAGTTTACACTAAACCGGCGATCGGTTCTCCGTGATACATCAAATGAGGTCGATCCGTGGAATCTCGCCACGCAGCCTCGGTTGGAATCCCCATCAAATGGTAGATGGTGGCCGCAAAATTCTCAGGCTTGACCGGTGAATCCACGGGGTATTCCCCTTTGGCATCCGAGCGTCCGACGACCACGCCCGGCTGAATACCACCCCCGGCGAACAAGACAGACTGGCACGCGCCCCAGTGGTCTCTCCCAGGCAATTTGTAATGTTCACGCAACAAGGTGATTTTCGGGGTACGCCCGAACTCGCCCGCCATCACCACCAACGTTTCGTCGAGCTTTCCCGATTGATGCAAATCTTCCAACAATGCTGAGAGGGCCCGATCGGTCGGTGGTAACAAGCGATCTTTCAAGTGCGGGAAGGCATTTCCGTGCGTGTCCCAGGATTCATTGTTGCCGAGATTCACCTGGATCAGCGGCACGCCAGCATCGACCAATCGCCTCGCCATCAACAGCGACCAACCGAACGAGTTCCTACCGTAACGATCCAGAGTTCGATCCTCCGCCCGTTGGATATCGAGGGCGGAATGGACGTTGGGATCCACCATCAATGACGCGGCAGCTTGTCGATGCCGATCGAGCGGATTGGCGTTCGCGATTTGATCGATCAACCGACGCTGCTCATTGAGCTTGTTGAGCATCTTCATCCGATCGGCCAACTGCCCGCTCCCCAATCCGTGCGGCATCGACAACTGGGGAGCTTGGAACAAGCGATCGTCTCCCTTGCCACGTTGCTGATGGTCGAACGCAAACTCAGGGAATGCACCGTACGACGTCGTGTGGAACGGTGACGCCTCGATGAACCACGGGTCCTGATTCTGACCCATCATTCCTGCATGCTGGCCCGGAAGCACTCGTCCCGTGTTGTGCACCAATCGCTCGGGGAGCACGATGGCGGGTGGCAAGTTGTTCTTTGCGATGGGCCGTTCCCGGGTAATTGCGTTGGCAACCGTCGATGCGATCGAAGGATGGTCGGTCCGATTGGCCGCGTTTGGATTGAATCCAGGCGGTAACGCGCTCCGACCCGTGAGCATGATGTGATGGCCCGCCGAATGATCATTGGAGGGATGGGTAAGCGATCGGCACAACGACCATAGATGGCTTTGCTGGGCCAGCATCGGCAGGTGCTCACAAATTTGGAGCCCCGGCGTCCGCGTGGCGATCGGTTTGAACTCGCCTCGAATGTCTTCGGGCGCAGCCGGTTTCATGTCGAAACTCTCGTGCTGAGCCAACCCACCCGAGAGAAAAATAAAGATGCAGGATTTCGCTTTGGCGATAGGCTTGTGCCCCCCCGCCGCATGCGCTTCACGAAGCCCCGCCAAATGGTTCGCACCCAACCCCAAGATTCCCACCGCACCGATCTGCAGTGCCTCGCGCCGCGAGAATCCGCAGTGTTCCCATTTTTGCATGCGATGTTTCATGGGTGGCTTTCCCCGTTTCATGGGTGGCTTTCTTCCATGAAACCAATACAAAAACGGACAACAAAGATCCGGTATAGCCCAACCGGCCGAGCCCATCGAGGCTCATAGTTTACACCATGCGCCGAGCAAGTTGGCAAGCAATCCGAGGCACCTCGCGCAATCTGGATCAAAAGCTAGCGACCAGCTTTCCTGAGTGGCTCCCAAAACTCGCTCTTTACCCAAACCCTCCATGTTTAGTATCCTCCGCGATCACAGCACTATTCGGCATTCTCACCAACGACGAACAACGGAGTATGAAACACATGCTAACTCTCTCCCCTTCACGGAAATTCCCGCGAGCCATCCGCCAATCTGCTGCCCTGTTTGTCTTGTGCTCGTTCTTTGGATTCCCTGCGACAAACACCGCTGTGGCACAGATGAGGCCGGACGAAGTCATCGCGCAATCGGCCCAGTTGCTCGATGAGACCATGGCCCAAGCGATCGCGAGGGTCCCTCAATCGTTGGTGGAAAACGCCAGCGGTGTTGCGATCATCCCCAACGTGGTCAAAGGAAGCTTCATCGTCGGTGCCCGTCACGGCAAAGGGGTCCTGATGGTCAAAGAACCCAACGGAACATGGCATGCCCCGGTCTTTGTCTCCTTGACGGGCGGCAATATCGGCTGGCAAGTGGGCGTGCAATCGTCGGACATCATCCTGGTCTTCAAAACACCGCGCAGTATCCAAGGCATCCTCAATGGCAAACTGACACTCGGCGCAGATGCCGCCGCAGCGGCTGGTCCTGTGGGACGCGAAGGAGCTGTTGCCACCGATGGTCAGCTGCAAGCAGAAATCTATACCTATTCGCGCAGCCGCGGATTGTTCGCGGGCGTTTCGATCGATGGCTCGGTATTGCAAGTCGATCGCATGACCACGGGCCAGTACTATCAAATCACCGCCACCAACCAAACACCTACCGTACCACCAGCCGCCCAAAAATTGACCGAAACGGTGGCTCGTTACGCGGCTACCATCGCCGCAGGAACCGCTCCTCCCATATCCGCGCAACAAGTCGGCGCGACCGAATCCGAAGTGGTTCGTGGTCAATTGGTTCAACTCGCACCCAAACTCTTCGATATCCTCGATGATCAGTGGAAGCAGTTCCTCGGATTACCCGCCTCCATGTTCCTCGGTGGCCCGCCACCAGATGCCGAAACCATCAAAGCCATCGTCGCGCGGTACGATTCGGTCGCCCGGGACCCACGTTTCACTACCCTCTCCTCACGACCTGAGTTCCAATCTGTGTACGGGCTACTCAAACACTACCAATCATCGCTCGCCCCAATATCCACATCAATCCAGCTTCCCCCGCCCCCGACCGGATCCTAGACCGCCCGTTGAAAAACGATGGAAATGGTAGCGGTGCCGCGCAAGCTGCCCGGTTTCTCCTCACAAAACCAGACTTACCGGACGGCTCGCGCCGCGCCGCTTCCGTTTTTCAACATCCTGCTAAACCGCCAAAAGACTAGTTGGTAGCCAAACTAGCAACCCTGTGTTTAATCCTCGAGCCTAGCCTGATGCTTCGGCAAACGAAGCCACCAAGCGACAAACATCGCCAAAAGGATTCCGTTGGGGATCAGGATCAACGCGGCCAGTCCCCATGGATCCACCTCGACCCAAACCGTGTGCTCGTAAAGCACGGGGTCACCTTCGGTCGCCGCCGGCACCAATCCTCCGAAAAGCTTCACCCATAGGTAGATAACGAGCACCACTGCGGCTGGAACAATAATGAGCGTGGCGTTCAATATTGCAAGCCGACGCCACCACCGAGGAGACCGTGTGCGGCCGATCGATTGTGTCGTCGTTGGTGTATAGGGATTACTCACTGATCATTCAATCTTGAAAAGAGACGTGATCCCACGTTCAAGGGTTATCACTTGAACTCGCGCGCTGCAGTATGGATTGCTTTGTGAAGGTGGGACCAGAAATCTCAAAAAGATCTTCGAGGTTGGCGGTTGAAAAGAATTGACCCAACTCCTCCGTTGAGGCTGTGACAACGATCGTTTTACTCCCAACAGTCGGTGGCTCGACCGATCGGTCGATCTTCTGCTCGATTCGCCCTGCCAATTTGTTTTCTTCGATAACCGCCTCGAGTTTCTCCTCGCTGAGATAATCCAAACGAAATCCGGATTCCAGCTTGAAGAACCGGCAAACGAAATACTTGAAGTTTTTAGATTTGCCCCAATTTTCGGTTACCGCAGTCGCTTGATTCCCTTCGAGAACCTCAGGGATCGGAATCTGACACAGATACGAATCACCAACCTTGACGAAAAATCCAATCGATGCATCGGCCGTCAACTCATTCGCAGAACCACGATGGACAATGGAAACGAATTTATGAAACCCCGGAGGTAACTTCTCATCGCATGCTCCCAAATGCAACCAAGCAATTTCACCAGAATCAGGATGCACCGATTGGTAAGTTCCATACAACTCCACGAACCGCTCGGCCTTATTTGGATCGATGATGGGGTTGGTAAACGTCGGCACGTTGCAACCGCTCAACGCGAGAACTGAAACCGCGAGAACTGAAACAAGGACGAACGTGGGTGGCCGGAGCATCAGTAGCACCATTCCGAAAGTAGGGTTGAGGGACACTTCAATAGTATGTCCGATCGATCTTCGACCGTCTTTATTGGACTCAATCGGGAGAGTCGCGTAAAGCAGGAAAGCTAACCTACACGACCGAATCTCCTCCACGAATTGAGGATGCAACGCCCATATTGTGTTTTGTGGACGAGCACCCAACGGCCCCAATGACGCGAAAACTAACTCTCGGAAATCAAGAAATTCCGAATTCGCTGCTTGAGCCCTTCGTCATCCGTCCCCTTGATGGAAGTGGTCAACCGCCCATTCTTTTCGCGTCGACCATAAATCGATAGCTTGTGTCGCAACTTGAGGTCCTTGAGAAAAAACGCTTCGTACGAACGGCGCTTTGAATCGGGAACTCCATGCACAAACCGTACAGCATCTGGAGTCACGATGATCCGGTACTGCCATCTCGGCCTAGCAACAGACCAAATCACGTAGATTACAAATCCCGCGATCAGCCAATTGAATAGCGGGCTCATCACCAACACATCCTAATAAATCTACTTCGCGCCTTCGCGCCTTCGCGTGAAACCTACCGCATTAAACCTTCGTAAAGATGCTATTGGCAAGTGTCCCCGTGCTATCCGCAAAGGCATTCTGCTCGATCCCCATGCTATTGAGGATACTCAAAAAGAGATTCGCCATACGATTTTCGCCTTGCTTCCAGTACTGACCATGTCGCAATCCCATGGCGTTCCCACCAGCGACCAAGGTCGGGAGATTCTTAGGCCAATGCGTGGTACTCGCACCGCTACCGAACAACACAATCGTGTTGTCGAATACAGAACCTTCGGTGTCTCGATACTCTTCCATGCGTTGGAAGAAGTGTGCCAACTGCTCGCTCAGGAATCGATCGTATTTCGCAAATTCTAACTGCCCGTCCTTGTCCCCCGCATGCGAAAGGTTGTGATGGGTTCGGGTCAATCCGAGCTTGAGCGGGAACGTATCGCTGATTCCCATGCCATCTTCGCGATTGAGCATGAACGTCACCGAGCGGGTGATATCCGCATCGAACGCGAGTGCGATCAGATCGAACATATTGCGGTAGTACTCGGCTGGTTCCCCTTCTGGGGACGCATCCAGATTCAAATGGGAGTAATCTTGTTCTTTGAGTGGAATGTCGATCCACTTCTCCGAGGCTATCAGCCTTGACTCCAATTCGCTGAGTGACGCCAAATACTGCTCCATTTTGTCACGGTCGGAACTTCCGAGCTTTTGGTTCAGCGTATTCGCACTCTCCAGGACGGCATCGACCAATTTCATGCGTGATTTCAGATGATTGCGTTGCTCCTCGAGCGATGAACGATCAGCTCGAAAGAGTCGATCGAAAACGCGACGCGGATGATTCTCCGCGGGTACCGGTCGGCCTTGGAGGTCGTACGAGATTGTGCCAGTCCGCGAGAGGAATCCAACCCCTGCGTCGATCGACAGTACTAGTGATGGCTGACGGCAGTATTGTTTGGTGTGTTGCGCGATGACTTGATCGAGCCCCACCGAGTTGAAGGCACCCGGCTTGGGACTATGAAGCGGTGCCCCGGTCAGCCACATGTCCGAGCAAACATGCGGATCTGCTTTCGTGCCATTCTCATGGTACAAACCTCCGACAAAGCTGACATGATCTCGGAATGGAGAGAGAGGTTCTGTCGATTTGCCAAACTCGAATTGACCATCCACCTCGGCTGTCGGGAACCAACTCCAATCGTTGATTCCATGCTCAGGTTTCGGGAGCGACATACCGTTCGCTGTGTACAGCGCACAGAATCGCTTCGGAGGATTCGCGGTGACGATTTCTCCCATCGCCTCCAACGCCGGCAACGCGAGGGTCGCGCCAGCGACTCCACGCAATACCGCTCGTCGATTCAGTCTCATCGCGCCTGGCATCGTATCCGTCCTCGTTCCTTACTATTGCTTTTACTTCTTTGTGAACCAATCGCTTAACACAACAAACCGAATCATATCCCGCATGCGGTATCCGTCGTTCTTCAACTCCAACGCCCGGTCCTTGAGTTGACGGGTTTCATTGTAGGTCAAACTGCGACCGATAGCGTATACCGAAATGTGCTTCAACGCGCTAAAAGCGATTTGATCCATCCGATCGGCGAGCAAATAAGCTCGCAATTCGTTGAAATCAGCGACATGCTTGCCATCGGGCAAATCGGCGGAACTATCGTTCGATTTTCCCTTGGCGATCCCGCTGGCGTCGAACTGCTCAAACGGCAACCCCCATGGATCAATTCCGGTATGGCATTTGATGCACCCATCGATACTTCGATGTTTCTCCAAACGTTGACGCAACGTCAACTGAGTCAAGTCTTCCAATTTGGGAACATTGGGAGGTGGGTCCTCGGGTGGTTCCGCGATGATTTTCCGAGCAAACCAAGCCCCACGCTTTACCGGGTTCGGTTCTCGCCCATCCGATAGTCCCGCCAAGATTCCGGCTTGCGTCAGCACACCACCTCGCTGCGGATCGCCATGCACCACTGGAACGAAATCGAATCCGCTCTCGGTCCGTTCCGGCCATCCGTAGTACTGGGCCACGACCTCGTTGGCCAACACAAAATCGGATGCGACAAGATTCGAAACCGACAAATTGTTACGCACCAAGTATTCCAGAAACCGGGCAGGCTCCTTCCTCAACTCGTGCTTGACTTCTTTCGTCAACCGCGGGAATCGCTTGGCATCGGTCTCTACCGAATCGAGTTTGTCCAAGCTAAACCATTGCGATGCGAATGGCTCCGCAAAGCGTCTGAATTTTGGATCGTCGATCATCCTATCGATTTGCCGGTCGAGTTGCTCCACGAGCGTTCCCGACGCAGCCAGTTTCAGCAACTCGTCATCGGGAGGTGAGTTCCAGAGAAAATAGGAGAGCTTGGATGCCAACTCCCAAGACTCAATCGGTTCCGATTCCGGGGTGGCGCTTTGTTCAATCAGAAAGAGAAACTGGGGCGATGTTAAGACCACGGCCAAGGTGCCGAGCACACTTTCACGGAACCCGACTGTGTTTTTTTCATCTCTCCCTTCAAAATCTCTTCGCCACAATTTCATCAAGTACGCGATCTCATCATCGCTCGCCGGACGCCGATACGCTCGCGATGCGAACGACGTGATGATCTCCCTGGCATACCATTCCCAATCGCGAGGATGCTCGGTTGGAATAAAAATATTCCGATGCGGAGCGGGAGGCCAAGCATCGTAGTAGGGACCTTCGAACTCAACGCTCCGAATGAGCAATCGAGGCATGTCGCGATCGTCCGTATATTCGCTGCGCACGCCGATCTCGCGGATCCCCGCGAGATAATTAACGTTGTCTTTCTCGACGTCAGGACTCGGAAAGTTTTGAATCGCCCCTTCGAAGATAAAGTCTTGCAACTCGGTATTTGCGACCACTTGCGGTTCACCGACGGGAGCCAGCGTGCTACCGCAATCGCGTCGCAATCCAACATGCACACCCAGCTTTGGGGATCGCGATTCGAAGGCCAGATAGCTCTGTCCCAGCGGGCTCAATTCGTCGACGCGTCGCAATTCGATGCGGTCGATGGGGCTATTGCCGGAAACCTTGGCCGAAACTTCTGCGGATCCTCGATCCAAGCGTATGACTGCGAATGGCCCAGGGGTCCAATGCCCGCTCAATCGCTTTTCGACATTACCCGGCTGCGACACCGATAATCGAGCGTGTTGGCTACCCTCTGGAAATGGTGCCGTCGCAAATTGCCTGCCCGGCTCGATGATCGCTTCGAGTTCCGATTCGGAGAGGGCACGGCGGAACAATCGCACATCGTCGATCTCACCGAGAAATTTCTGAGCGCCTTGAATCCGTCCAATGTGCATGTCTTTCGTAGGGTTGTCCAAATTGGCAGATTGAATCGTCCCCGTCGCAACGTGATAACCATTCACGTAGAGCTTGGTTTGGTTTTCACCTCGTTTGACGACGGCCGCAACATGCTGCCAGCGATGGGTCCGCAGGATTCCAGGGGCCGACTGCACCACGCCATTGAGCTTACGATCGGAGTTCATGGTTTCGATCCGCAGGATGCCGCGGTTGTCAGGCATATCGAAATACCAACCGTGGGTGTAGTTGTATTCGCCCAAGCAGACGATGCCTCCTTGTCGCAATTCGTGCGGATTAATCCACGCGGCAACCGTAAAATCCCCCTCGCCAACATTCATCCTCTCATCGCGTGGGGTCACTACCGCTCCATCGTTCCCATCGACAGAGAGAGATTTACCGAAAGGAGAGTCCACTAGCTTTGCCCCCCCCACCAGCTTTCCAACAAACTCTTTGCCTGGACCACGCCCGTTGGGAGAATCCTCGAAGTCCCAGAGGCCGATCCAATCTTCCTCCAGTCGACTCGCGTCGGGAGTAACGGATAGCTTGGAAATGCCTTTAGAGTAAAGATCCAGTTGGTAGATACCTCCCTCGGTAATCTCGATCGATGAGGGAGACTGGAAGTCCGATTGGATGCTATGGGTGGGTGCGGTTTCGAGCATCGCCGTATTGCTTCCTTCGCTGTCGTTGTTAGGAGCACCGGAAGCATTACCCTGCGCAGCGGCGAGAATACGACGATCGAGCAAGAGACCGTCCACCTCTTTGGCGGCGCGCACTTTGACCCGAAACCTGCCCTGCTCGGGCAGTTCGCGGAGCGAGATCTTGAAATTGGCATGCGGGCCGTAGGTATTCGATTCCCCGAAGATCTCGCGGCTTGGAATCGCGGGGCGCAGCAGCAACCCACGAGGCACGCTTTCGTAGGCCAATCCCTTCGGGTACCCTTCGCTCCCTCGCATGCACGCAAAGACGGCGTGGTAGATACTATTGAAATCTTTCCATCCACGCACGGTATCGTTTCCTTGATACCCCTCGATGAACTTGAACTGCCTTTGCATTGCAAACGGCACGAATGGAAACAGCTTTTGAAGAGTTGGCTCGGTCACCACAAAGTCTGTGTTGGCCAACAATAGATTGTTGGCACCAAGAATCAAATTGTCGTGACATGGATCGGAATTGATCCCTTGACCGAGTTCCATCCGGAAGTGCTGGATCGTTGGTGGCTTAACTTCGTCTACCACCGATAGGCGAAGCGCTTTTTCCGCGATCTGGAAGTAGGCTTCAAGTTGAAGCGGTGACATCATTAGCGTATTGGTGTTGTTGGTGAAACCATCTTTCGAAACACCGTCTGGGGGTAGGATTTCCGTTAGGTTTTCTTCGAGCATCAACAGTTCGCGCAGCGTATTGCGGTACTGGTCCACCGTGAGTCGGCGGACCGAGCCATTGCGGGCAACGTTTCGGGACCGTGCGGAATCCAACGCACGAGCCAACCACGCTTCAAAACGGTTTCTTTCGTCCGCAGAGGGTTGTGGCGAGTCCTCCGGAGGCATTTCACGTTCGGCGACTTGACGCAGAATCGACTCCCATAGGATCAGTGTTTTATCGGCGAGCAATCCATCGAGATCATCGACGCGCACCCCGGATTCGCGATCCGATTCGTTGTGGCATTCGGTGCAGTACTTTGACAAGAAAGGACCAGCGTCCTTAGAGAATGTTTCTTCAACGAGTTTGGCAAGTGCAGCGTGGTCTGCTGAGCCTCGGCTGGAATCCAACTGCGCGTCAACGAGATCGGTTTCAACAAAGATGCCGAGTATCACCATGAGTAGCAATCGCGGGATACCGCGAGCAACGCTCACCAATCCAGGATTTATATGGTTGCACGCGGAACGGACCATAGAGCACGGCATTCGGGGAAGGAGGGAGGGCGAAAGGGGTAGGAGGGAGGGCGAAGGGGGGACGGGCACGGCCCAAAATAATTGTCGTTGGATTACAAACGAGGCACAAGCCCACGAACGCGACGAAGAAGGCAAATACAATTCAAGCATAAGTAGCGCCGGGGGATGGCGGATTCCAACGCCCAGCCGCCACTTGCTTGCACGCGTGGCTCGGATGGGGTAGCACTTGCAAATTCGTGCAAAGCAAAAGCATAGTTCCAACGGAACTAGTGAAGCGTAGTGACGCGACGATACCGAATCATCACCGTTTGAGGTATCTTAGAATTGTCAATCGGTGTTGATGCGTCCGTGGCGCTGGTCCTCATGGTTCATCCTCCCGTAGAAATTGCGAAGGCGTTGATTCGTACGACGGAGCAGAAGATGCCTATGCCAGACCTAAGCCACGAACTGGCCGAATTACTGCGGCTTCGTGATCTTCGATTTGTTGGGCGAATACTTTCCGTGCACCAACCAAAGGTGCTCGGTTGGACCTATTCCCGGTACGCCGATGATCTGACATTCTCAGCTTCCGGCGAACTTGGCACGAAGATTGGGTATCTTCTTCATCGCGTGCGGGTAATTGTCCATGACGAGAGTTTTATCATCAATGAATTGAAAACAAGGGTTCGAAGAAAAAGCGATCACCAGCGGGTCACCGGGTTGATCGTCAAGAACAAAATCGGAGTGCCTCGCAAAACAGTGCGAAAGCTTCGAGCGATACTGCATCAAGCTCAATACTCCGATCTGGAATCGCAAAACCGAGGTAGAACCGAGGGCCAGTTCCATCACTGGGTACAGGGTATGATCGGTTTCGTGCATATG
>CAITIE010000153.1 GCA_903892355.1 uncultured Pirellula sp.
AATGCGGTTACCGAAAAGCAAAAGGCACGTATTCGCGAAGCGTTTTCGATTTGGGCAGACAACATCGGTGTGCAGTTTGTCGAAACGCCAAACAGCGGTTTGACCATGGCACTGGGCAGCCTCAATGCACTGCCATCGGCCGCTGGTCTTCGCGTCGAAAATGCAGCGAGCGGTTTCTGGGGTGTTCGAATCGACCCAACCTATCAGAACAGCCTTGCCGTTTTCTCGGCTGACAATCAGTGGGACGACAATTATGGCGAAAACATGACCCGAGCTGCGATGTCCAGCATCGGCTTGATGCTCGGTCTGGCTCGCGCCGGCGATGCGGATCCGTCCACCTTGATGAAGTTCGATAGCAACTTCATCAACTTCACTGCAGGGTCCGATCGCAACTTTGAACCGGTCTTCCCAGGCAACCTGGATACGATGCGAGCGCAATACCTCCATCGTCCAGAGAGCAGCGATATCGATCTTTACCGATTCGATGTCGATTTCGGTACCAATGGGGAAAACCGTCAAGGTGCACTCACCATCGAATCGTTCGCAGAACGAGCTAGTTCCAGCAGCCCACTCGATACGCGATTGGCCTTGTTCAAGCAAACACAAGCTACTGCCGTATCGAATCTCGGAGCCGGTGGCGGCGTCGAAGTGCTTTTCACCGCTGTCAAGCCAGGTAAAGAAGGTAACAACCTCCAAGTCTTCGTGACTCGTAGCAATCGAGGCGTTGGTGCACAGCCAATCATCAACACCTTCCCGAACGCTATCACCATCGATCTCAACTCGTCCATTGGAAGCGAAACCACGCTCAATGAACTCCTCGTCGCTCTGGACAACGATCCGGCCGCTCGGAGCCTTGTCAAGGTAACCTTGAACAAGGGCGACCGTGCAACGGTGATCGGTGACCGCGATATCACTTACTCACCGATCACTCTCTTCGGTGGCAACGTCGAACTCATCGCTCAGAACGATGATTACTTCAGCAAAGACTCCTTGATCCGGATGAATCTCGATTCTGGGATCTATTACATCGGTGTCTCGGCATCTGGCAATGACAAGTACGATGCATCCGTTCCAGGAACCGGAAACGGTGGGCGGACCCAAGGCCGTTACGACCTTCGTCTCACGTTCCGCGCTCAAACCGACGGAGTCGATTCGATCAGAGACGTATCCAACGGTTCGGGCGATCCAGGTGTATCGCTCGATGGTGATGGTGATGGAGTCCCTGGTGGTGTTTACAACTTCTGGTTCGAAACCCGTCCTCTCGACCGAGTCCTCCGGTTCAATGCGGACGGCACCGCCCCAATCGATGGTCGAATCGTAACGGTAACCGGTGGCAATGGCGTTGTTCGCCGGTTCGAGTTCAGCACCGATGCAACGGTAGGGATCGGCAATACGGCTGTTCGGTACACCACCGCGAGCACCGTTGGTGATCTCGCATTGGCCCTGGCCGCTGCCATCAACTCGCGAACCGAGCTCGGCGTTACCGCCACAGCAAACGGTGCGAGGATCACCCTCAAGGGAGAACGGCTCGTCCAACTCTCGTCGGGATTGACAGCGATCGACATCTCTGGAAAGACCATTTTCGTCGACAAGTCCGCCGGTCCAAACGCGGATGGTTCTCTCGCAAAACCGTTTAACAACATCGCAGGTAGTGGCGTCGCTAATGCATTCTCTGCGGCCCTGCCTGGGGATATCGTCCGCATCGTTGGTAACGGTGGAGCGGACGGAAAGATCGAAACGGCAAAAGACAACTTTGCTTACGAAATCGGCTACGGCGTTCTGGCTGGATCGATCCTTGCCGATGGAGCAACCATGGACGTACCGAAGGGCGTATCGGTCATGGTCGATGCAGGGGCCGTCTTCAAGATGCGCCGATCGCGCGTTGGCGTCGGTAGCTCAACCTTGGGGGTTGACCGCAGCGGTGGTGCATTGCAAGTCCTCGGTACTCCGAAACTGCTTGATCGAAACGGCAATGCCATTCGGGGTAGCAGCGGTCAGTCCGTGAGCGGTAATGTCTTCTTCACCTCGTGGCTCGATGAAGCGATCGGCTTCGACAACTACCAACCAACCACCGCACCTGCCGCCGGGGATTGGGGTGGATTGCTGTTCAAGCGAGACCTCGACAAATCCGCAGGGCGATTCGATCTCGAAGATGAAGGTATCTTCCGCCAATACGTCAATTACGCCGATATCCGATACGGTGGTTCCAGCGCTGTTGTGATCGATTCCGTCCAACAGAGCGTGAACTCGATTCAAATCACTGAAATGCGTCCGACGTTGACCTTCAACCGGATAAGCAATGGTGCGGACTCTGCAATCAGCGCGACCCCAGATAGCTTTGAGGAAACCCTCTTCAGCGATCTGCGTTACCAACGCAAGGGATCCTTCACTCCGGATTACGATCGCATCGGTCCTGACATCCACGACAACACCTTGGTGAACAATTCGATCAACGGGTTATTCATCAAAGTCTCGACCCCTGCCGGTGGTGAACTCAAGCAATTGACCGTTCCTGGTCGATTCAATGACACCGACATCGTTCACATCATTACGGAAAACATCATCGTCCAAGGCAACCCGGGTGGTGCCCAGCTCGATGCAACCGTCGTTTCGTCGAATTTGATCTCTTTGGCTCCAACCCTCGGAGGAAGTTTCTTACCAGGTAGCTACAGCTACAAGCTGACTTTCGTTGACAGGAACGGTTATGAAACACCTCCATCGAATGCGACACAAACCATCGATCTGTTGCCCGGACAAACGGCCATCCGATTGATCGGTTTGCCAGGTACCACGGGCGAGTACACCAGTCGACGCCTGTACCGTGCGGATTCCGTCGGTGGATCTTACCGATTGGTGGCCGAACTCGATTCGAGCACGACCAGTTACCAAGACCGTGGCACGGTCCTCGCTGATCCGTTGGATCCCAACGCGACACTCCTTCGCGATCGTCCAAACGTTTCTGGGATCACAATCACCCCAACCTCTGGTGGCAGTCTAGCCGCGGCAGCTTACACCTACCGAATCGTAATGATCGATTCCATGGGCCGCGAAGGTCTGGCGTCGAATACAACAGCCATTGCAACATCAACGACAACCAATCGTTCGCTGCGGCTTAACAATCTTCCAACCGTCCAAGCCGGCTACGCCGGTCGCCGGATTTACCGAAGCGCTGCGGGTGGTGCAGGTACCTTCTCGCTGATCGCCGAGATCCGTGACCCTGCCATCAATTCGTACTTGGACAATGGCACCAGCACGCTCACTGGAACTCTGAGCGTTGAATCCTCGGGCAACATCCGACCACGGCTGGACGCATCCCTCGCGATCGATCCAGGCAGCATTATCAAGATCGAAGGTGCGCGCATCGAGCTCGGTCAAAGCACGCAGTTGCTCGCTGAAGGAACCGATGGAAATCGGATCGTGTTCACTAGCAAACAAGACGATCGCTTCGGTGCGGGTGGTACGTTCGATACGAACAACAACGGACTCCGAGGGTCCTTGGACGCGAAAGCTCGTGACTGGAGCGGAGTTTACGCTTCCCCAGGAGCCAACATCAGCCTCGACAATACTGTCGTCGCTTACGCTGGTGGTATCTCGCGCCTGGAAGGTACGTTCAAAGCATTCAGCCCGCTCGAGCTTCAACAAGCCGACGCGCGGGTTGCTAACTCGGTCTTTGAAAACAATGGCAACGGGATGGGTGGCCAAGGACCCATCGATCGATTGGGCCGACCCGCGAACGAAAATTATCCTTTCGGCAACAACAACAGCCGAGGTGCTACAGTCTTTATCCGCGGTACACAACCGATCTTCGTCAACAATACGTTCCAAAACAACGTTGGTACGGCATTGACCATCGATGCAAACTCCATGGATGCCGAACTGCGTGGCGATATCGGCCGTCAGTCGGGTGAAGTGGATCGCATCAAGAATCTCGACGCAAACCGAGGTCCTCTGTTCCGAGGAAATCGTCTCTACAACAACAGCATCAATGGTCTTGAAATCCGCGGTGATGCTTCGACGAACAACCGAAATGAAGATGTACTTGCAGTTCGAGATCTCCAACGCAATCTCCTGACGACCGAAAGCGTCTGGGACGATACCGACATGGTCCACGTCCTCTTCGACTCGATCACCGTTGGAAACCTCCAAAGTGTCGGCGGTCTGCGTTTGCAAAGCTCCGTGAATGAGTCCTTGGTCATCAAGATGGAAGGCCAAGGCTCCAATTTCGACCAAGAACGTGGAACCGGCTTCACCGCCACAGGACGCTTTGGTAGTATCAGCGATCGCGTCGGTGGTACCGTCACGGTGATGGGCATGCCTGGATTCCCAGTCGTCCTCACCAGTCTTCGCGATGACGCGGTCGGTGCTGGCACCCAGCCAGACGGCCGTCCACAAACCGATACGAACAACGATGGCATTGCCAGCGTCCCACGCGCTGGGGATTGGCGAAGCATGCTGTTTGACTCATTCAGCAACGATCGCAATGTTCAAACCGTGTTGGAACTCGAACAAGCGGACGTCATCGCACCGGGACTCAACGATTCGGTGCTATCTGCTCAGTTCATGGGAACCTTGGCGGCCAACGCCCAATCGAGCGATGAAAACCTTCGCCTCGGATTTATTGTTCAAGGTGTTCTCAGCGAACCCGCCGACCAAGACCTCTTCAGCTTTGTTGCAACCGCTGGAACGGAAGTTTGGGTCGATGTCGATTCGACCGAAATCACCCTCGACACCGTCATCGAAATCCTCAATGCCAACGGTGACCTCATCGCACGCAGCGATAACAGCACCGCGGAGCAACTCAATCCATCCTTGATCTATCGCGATCCTTCCCTCGACGTTGATTCAGTCAACCCGATCGTCCAGAAGAATCGTTCGACAGCCCGTCGCAATGAATCGGGATTGATCAAAGAAGACGGCACCTCCAACACGGGTGATGCCGGTCTGCGAATGATCCTTCCGGGTGTTGCCGGCGCGACGAGCACCTACTTCTTCCGCGTTCGAAGCGCGAGCACGAACATCGAGAACCCAGCTGCGGGTATCACCAGCGGTTCCTACACGGTTCAAGTTCGAATGCGAGACGAACAAGAGTTCGCAGGTTCCACTGTGCAATTTGCGGATATTCGGTACGCAACGAATGGCATCCAGGTCAACGGGTTGCCCAACAATTCGCCGCTGACCGGCGAAGCAAACTCCAACATGTACGATGGAGTTGTCGAAAGCGGTATAACGCCAACCGTCACCGACCTGGGCCCCTTGCACTTGACCTCAAAGAGTGCGATCAGCGTCGCTGGAACACTGAATGCGGGCACCAACCGCTACCGATTCACCGTCGGTGATTTGGCCAGCACATACGTTGGCACCCCGAGCGCGTCGTCGACCTACCCAGTAGTGATCGATGTCGACTACGCGGATGGACTCAACCGCAAGCGGTTGAATGTCCAAGTCCTCTACGACAATGACAACAACGCAAACACCCCAGGTATTCCTGTGGCAGGAATCACCCGAAGTCGTTCCTTGATCGTCGATGACGTCCCAGGGCCACTATCCGGTTCCGATCTCGATGACCTGTCCCGGGGTTCGGTTGGCACCGCGGATCCGTTCATCAGCTTCATCGGGACCGCTGAACTCCGTCGAGGCACCTATGAAGTCATCGTAACGGACAACGATATCGGATCGACCAAGTCCGGTATCTACCAGATGGAAATCCGCCAAGGGGACAAGATCGCGGGCACGTTGCCAAACAACTACCGCGGTTCATACAGCACCACGATCGCATTCCAAGCAGGCTTGACCGCCGCCAACATGGCAGGAAAAACCGTCACCGTCTCCGATGGATCCAGCCGAGTCTCCTTGGAGTTCACACTCACTGGAAACGTTGCCTTTGGAAATATCCCGGTGGTGATCGCTGCGGGTGACTCCCCAGCACGATTGGGTGACAAGTTCCGTGACGTGATCAACCAACTTTATCTCCAGAAGCAACTCAATGTACGCGCTTCGGATAGCAATGGCGTTGTCAACGGAAATGGCAACGGCATCATCGACTTGTTCGGCAAAGTCCAAGTCAGCGATCCATCGGGCGCGTTCACTGTCAGCGGCACCTCGGGCATCCAAAACTTTGATGGTGCGGGCGACCAAAACGTTGTGCGCGACCAAGGACAACTCATCGTCTCGAACAACGTGATCACCAAGGCCCGCGATTGGGCTGTTTGGTCGGCACCAGCGGACAAGTACTACGCAGATGGACGAGCCCAACAGGCTCGCACCAATGCATTCGACTCCACGAACCCTGTTGCTCCGCCAACGCTCGGTGGAGCCTTTGCTCGCAACTTGCCAGTCGCCAACGAAGTTCCATTCGGCGTCGCAGTCGGATCGGTTGCGGAACGGGCTGGGGTAGCCCCAGGAATGATCGTTGTCAACAACATATTTGACGAAGCTGGACTCGGTGGATTGCATATCCAAGGTGAAGAGCCAACATGGCGGCTCACCGTTCGACCAGGCATCTTGGATTCAAGCTTTGATGGTGCTACAGGAAACCATGCCGGTTCTCGATTCCATGATTCGATCCCGAACCGTTTCGAGGTCGGATTCGGCCGGCAACGTGTTCGATTCGAATTCGAAGACATCGCTGGGGCAGTGACAGGGGGCCCAGACTTCGGTAGCGGCGTCACCGGTGGCAATGGTTGGTCTCCAGACTTTATTCCGATTTACTATCGCGAAGACGCAGGTGCTGTGTACTTGCGACCCGACCCAACCAATCCTGGGTATGCCGCCGATGAAATGGTCAAGGCGATTCGGGATTCGTTCTATGGAAGCGTTTTGACCACCAATGGAACGACCCAGCACATCTATACTTGGTTCGAACCACAGAATCCAATCGTCCAAACAGACCCAGCAGACCCAGCCACCTGGATCTATCCATCCGCAACTTTGATCGTTCGAGGACCTCAATACTTTGATACCCTCGGTACGGGTGTTCCAATCACCTTTTCGCGAGTAGGCGACTACACCGCAGCACCGTTTGTCCGCGCCGTGAACAACACGATCGTCGGCAACGATGGACGCGCCGCCTTCAATCCGGTAAGCGTGGATCTCGATAACAACGACACATTGGCGGGTGCGGCTGAAACCTACCAAGGTGTCAACATCAACCCACGCCAGTACACGGTGAACGGTACCTTGTCCGCGGATCCACTATCGACCGGTTCCAGCGATGTCGACATCTACAAATTCCAGTTGGAAATTGGGGAACGAGTACGGGTCAACGTCGATACCGGAGCGGGATCCAGGCTGGATGCAGCCCTCAAGATCTTCGATGCGAACGGCGTTGCTCAAATCGTCAGCACTTCGCAGGACCCAACGACCTCGGAAAACAGTTCAGCACCGGGCGAATCCGTAGGCTTGGATCCTTACATCGACTTTACAGCTACCAAGGCAGGTGTCTACTACGCAGCAATTAGCGCCTCTGGAAACAGTAGCTACGATCCGCTTTCCCTCGCCGATCGCAAGCGCGGCACCACGAGCGGTGATTACAAACTAATCCTCGAAGTTCTTCGACCGGAGGAATTTGTGATCACGGTGGATGAAGTCAACACCTACGCAGATGGCGAAACGTTCACCATCAGCCAAGTCGCTGATTTTATCGGAACCACGAATAACTCGAGAACCTTTGAGTTCACCCGTTCAGGAGCAGTCTCGGCGGGCAACATCCCGGTTTATATCGGCAATGAATACCGTGTACCCGATCTAGCGCGATCGATTGCTATGGCGATCAATTTGGCCGGAATGAGTAACACTCAAACGCTAGGCAATGGTCCCTTCGGCGTCGCAAGTCCTCTGGCGCCTGTTTCCGCGATCGCTCTTGGCGGGATCAATGGATTCAACCCATCGACTGGAAACCTGCCTGCTCCTGATCTTGGTGTGAACTCCGGTAACATCCGTGGTGCAGAACTCGAAGCCGGCCTCAATCGTGTACAGAACTCTACCAATGATTTCAATCCGCCGGGTCCATTCTCGCCATTCGATGCCGGATCCGGTCCTGGCGGTAATCACATGGGTCGAGGTTTCGGTCACGACCGCACCATGTCGGGAGGATTCGGGACCGCCCAAGGAAACGGTACCACCGAGAAGTTTGTGGTGATCCGAAACGCATACTCGATCAACTCGAGCGTGACACGACGCATCAATGCACAAGTCGGCAGCAACAACGCGAACCAGTTGATCCCAGAAACGGGCATCATGGTCTCCGGTGGTGCAACCCCGACGCTTCTCAACAATGCGTTTATCAACGTACAAAGCCCGATCATCCAAGAGGTCGCAGGCGTTCGTCCTGCTGCGGTGATCGTCGGTGGTAACACCTACCAGTACATCGAAGGGGCCAAGCCCGATTCGAACTTGACTTGGGCTGGAATCGAAGGCGTTCCAACGAACGTGCCGAACACCAACACCGACTTCAACTTTATCGCTGGCAACGCCGAGAAGCTTCTTTCCGACTTCCCTGGAAACAAATTCCTCCCAGCCTCAGGATCGCAAATCATCGATAGCTCGATCGATTCGATGCCAGAGCGTGAGAAGTTCCGTGCGACCAAGGCTGCTGTCGGTATCGCTCCATCTCCAGTCCTAGCACCAGACCGAGACTACTACGGACTGCTGCGAGCGGATGATCCGAGCGTCGCACCCCCGAGCGGCTTAGGTGGCAACGTCTTCAAGGACCGTGGCGCAATCGATCGCGCCGACTTTGTTGGCCCATACGCTGTCTCGCTCAAACCGATCGATAACGACGCTCAAAACGTGGATATCGACAAGACCGAATCGGTCATGCAACTGACGGCTGGCGTTTACCCAGAGTTCCGAATCCAACTCAAGGACGGATTCGAGTCGGCGAACTTGGGTGGCGGCACGGGAATCAATGACGATTCGGTAACAGGACGCACCGGTGGCAATCGTCTTCCAGGTTCGGTGGTAACCATCACCGAAAACGGACGATTGCTCGTCGAAGGGATGGATTATGCGTTCTCCTACAACACCACGACGAACGAGATTGTTCTCAAACCGCTCGCAGGCGTCTGGAAGAATGACCGGGTGTACGATATTGCGATCAACAATAAAGATCGTTTCGTCGTCAACGCCCCTGCCGGCGATCAGATCGAAGACGGTGGCATGTTCACGATCCGAGATGCCAACGGTGGAGACGTTACGTTTGAATACGACAGCGGATATCGGTTGCAACTGCCGCAAGGCTTGCAATTGAATGTTCCGCTCGCAGGTGGTGGAGCCGGTGGAATTATCGATGGTGACCGCTTCGCGTTGACCTCGGGATCGAAGACCGTATTCTTCGAGTTCGACAACAATGCCAACATCATCGACACGACCGCAACCGTGATCAAGTTCACTTCGCTTTCGACCAAGTCGGAAGTCTCGGACGCGATCATCTCAGCTATCAACGGAGCAATGCTTGCCGGGGTCACCGCTCGGAAAGACTCGGTCGGTAACGTGTTTATCGGCGCTCCGCTCGGCGCTTATGTGAATACCGCGGCTGCTCCATCGGTCACCCAACCCAAGCAAACCACAGGCTTGCTCGTTCCAGCTCTCGGCACCCGTCCAGGTGGAATCTCGGATGGCCAAACCTTTAGCCTCTCCGATGGTCGCATCGCTGTTGTCTTCGAATTCGATGCGGATGTCCAACCTCAGGTCCAATCCGGAAACATCCGTATCGACATTTCGAACGCAAACACCGACGCTGAAGTCGCCATCGCGATCAAGAACGCGATCGACGGTTCTTTACTGGCCCTCGATTCTTTGGTCGTCAATAACAACATCGTTTACCTCGGGTTGCCTGAAACGGGCCGAGTCGATGTCGTTAGCTCGAAACTCGATGTTGTCGGTGTCGCCCGAACGATCCTCGATGGCCAATCGATCACCATCACCCGAACTGTCGGCTCGTCGGTCATCACGAAGACCTTCGAGTTCACCACGGATGCAACCGTGGCAGCCGGTAACATCCCTATCCCATTCACACTCTCCAGCACTCAGTCGGAGATCGGTGACACCCTCGCTGCTGCAATCAAGAACGCAGGTTTGGGATTGGCTCCTGCCCATGTCGGCAACGGAAATGTGATCATCGGTGGATCGCCTGAATACTCCGTCTCGGTAGCCAATGCTCCGACGGTTGGCGTGTTCGGTCAACCTGGTGTCCAAGGGAACACTACCCTCCAAATCTTCGGCACTCTCCAATTGCTGGTTCCATCTCGCGGTGGAGCCGATTTGAAGGACGACACCACGTTCACGATCACCAGTGGTTCGATCACTGCAACCTTCGAATTCGATGGCAATTTCAGTGGATCGACCGTACCAGGTAGCAGCACCATTCGCTTCACGCCTGCGTCGACCCAAAGCGACATCGTGACGTTGATTGTGCAAGCGATCAATGCAACCACCGCTCTGGGCATCACGGCACGCGATGCCGGACTGGGTCGAATCGATCTTGGTCTCCTCGAAAATTCGGCGGTCAATGTTCGCGATAGCAAACTGACCACCGACCGCGGCAATGTCCAAGATGGCGATTATTTCACCATCAGCAACGGCACCACGGCCGTTACGTTCGAGTTCGAGAACCTGAGTCTCGGCAATGGCTATAGCCCGAGCCGAACTCCGATTCGGTTCACCAACGGTGATTCTCGCCAACGTGTCTACGAGGCAATGCAAGCCACGATTAAGTCATCGGCGTTGAAACTCGACACCGATATCACTGCGGATGGATTGCGTCTCCGCGACAATGCTAGTTTCTTGATCAACGCCGACAATGCTCCATCGCTCCGCAAGCTCGGGGTACCTGGTGGAGCGATTGCAGTGCCATTCGTTCAAGACGCCTCGTTCACCTCGGAACAAGTTCGCGACTCGATCATCCGAGCGATCAACGCTGCATCGACTGCTGGCAAGACTCCGCTGGTCGCAAAGGTGCGTGGTGGTTCGACCCTGTTCGTTGAAAATGCGATTAGCATCAGTCCAGACGTTAGCAGTTTCTACCTGCGTGGCGTCCAAGACAACGCTGGCAATTTCTTGAAGAGCAATCGCATCACCAATGAAACGCAGTTCACGATCATTATGCCAGGTGTTGAACTGGATTTCGGTGATGCACCAGATCCATTCAGTACGACGCTGGGTCGTTATCCAACTCTCAAGGCAAACGATGGAGCTCGCCATGTGATGACCGACAACGGTCCACGATTGGGCGCCGTCATCACTGCTGAACGGGATGGTCAACCACAACCGCTCGGCGACGGTGATATCGGAGATGACGGTGTTTCATTCCAATTCCAAACGAATGTCTACACGCTCAATTCCTCGCCGCTGTTCAACAAGAATGTCGACACCTCCATCACCGTCTCGATGACGGCCCCAGGCGTACTCAATGCATGGGTTGACTTCAATGCGGACGGTGACTGGGAGGATCCAGGTGAAAACATTCTCACCGATGCAGTGTTCAACGCTGTCACTTTGCAACAAACCTTCAATGTTCGCATCCCTGCAACATCGCCAACCCCAACCACGGCTACGCCAGCCTTTGCACGATTCCGAGCATCCACGCTCGGAACGAAGCTACCGACCGGTTTGGCACTGGACGGGGAAGTCGAAGACTACCGCGTTATCATCGCTCCGGGCACTCCTCCAACCGGAGTCAATGATGCCTACTCGATGAACGAAGATCAACTGGGTGGACTGTCGACAACCGATGCCTTGGGTCAAGTCACACCAGGCTTTGGAGTGGATGATGGGGTTTTGGCCAACGATATCAACCCGGACAACAAGCCGCTAACTGCTTCGTTGATCACCCCGCCCAAGCACGCTCAGTCGTTCACGTTCCGCCCTGATGGGACCTTCGACTACGCTCCTGTGGCGGACTTCTTCGGAACCGATACGTTTGTGTACAAAGTGAACGACGGGGTGCTGGATTCGCTCAACTATGCCACTGCGGTCATCACTGTTCGACCTGTGAATGATGCACCGGTTGCGGGAGATTTGAACTACACCATCCTCGAAGATCAGATCCTCGAAGTGGCTGAGTCCGCAGTCATTGCAGTCTCGTCCCCGGGACCAGCCAATGAATCGGATCAGACGATCAAGATCCAGTCGGTCGATGCACTGTCCAACAAGGGTGGTAGCGTTCGATTCATCGGTGGAAAGATCACGTATCAGCCACTGCCGAATTTCAGCGGCAGCGACTACTTCACCTACACCATCGTCGACAACGGAGTGACCGGAGTCCTCGCGGATCCATTGACCGCGGTTGGCACCATCTTCTTGACCGTCAAGGACAAGAACGATGCACCGATCACCACGCCGAAGACACTCAACACGGTCGAAGATACGCCAGCGAGCATCTCGATCGCCGATTTGATCTTCGGTGACGTGGCAGGTCCAGCCGATGAGCAAGGCTCCCAAACCCTCAACTTCACAGGTGTGAACTCACCGAGTGCTAAGGGTGGAACCGTAATCGTCGTCGGTGACCGTGTTGTCTACACGCCGCCGAAGAACTACAACGGTATCGACACTTTCACCTACATCGTGACCGACGATGGCTTGAGCGATGGACGACCCGACCCACAGTCGGCTTTTGGAACCGTCACAGTCAACATCGAAGCTCGCAACGATGCCCCTGAGGTTGTCAAACCGTTCGGTACCGTATCGATGAAGGAAGACGCCGATGAGATCGCGTTGCCTCTGTCGGATTACTTCACCGATCCAGACATCATCCTCAATGGCGATGTTTTGACCTACACGGTCATCAGCAACACGAATACAGGCCTGATCGAACCCACGTTCGGTAACGGCAACGTGTACTTGAAGCCCAAGGCTGATCAGAACGGCGAAGCCACCATCGTGATCGAAGCGATGGACAAGGCAGGTCTGAAGGTTACCAACACCATGAAGGTTGTGGTAACACCGGTCGACGATGATCCTCGGTTGGTGACTCCGCTGCCAGACCTATCGGTCGCAGAGGATTCTCCCCCTCTGAACATCGTCTTAACCCCGACCTACTTCTTCGATCCAGACGTGATCAACGGAGACAAGCTTTCGTTCGAGGCGACCAGCAGCAACACGGACATCGCCGAAGTTCGAATCTCGGGCGACAGCCTCCTGATCACCTTGGTGCCAAACGCAAACGGTCAAACGACGATTTTCGTGAAAGCGACCGATTTGACAGGTCGATCGGTATCCGATTCCTTCGTCTTGACGGTGACCCCCGTCAACGACGGCCCGGTCACGGTACCCGACAGCTACACCACTCCTCAGGGGGTAACGTTGATCACCACGGACGCCCGTGGAACGCTGACGGTTACCACGACCGACGACGGGGTACTGGCAAATGACAGGGATCCCGAAGGGGATTCGTTCACCGCCACGGTCACGGTCCAGCCAACCCGAGGCTCGGTGACGATGAATGCCGATGGAACCTTTACCTACATTCCTGGTTCGACCGCAATTGCTGGAACCACGGATACGTTCAAATACGTGGCCAAGGACAGCCAGGGTGCTGCAAGCGTCGCGACGACGGTTACAATTACCATCGGTCGCCCGCCACAGCCGAAGTATCAGAACCCAACCCGCAAGCAAGACGTCAACGCAGACGGCTTCATATCCCCAATCGACGTCCTGATCGTGGTCAATCTGCTCAACAGCCGTGGCCCATCGGTACCCGTCGAAGGTCTCCCTGGACCACCGGATTATGTGGACGTCAACGGTGACAACGTCGTCAATCCACTCGACGCTCTCGAGGTGATCAACTACATCAACTCGCAGAGTGGTGGATCCTCGGGCGGAGAGGGAGAAGGAGAAGGATTCTCGAGCGTCCAGCAAGTGGTCGCACCTTGGTCCCAGGGATGGAATGTTGACATCGGTCGCGGTGTGGAAAACACCACCGTCGCGATGTCTGCAGCCCAGACTCTGAAGCCGATGGTCACACGGTCCTCGTCGAACTCGACCGGTTCGATGGCACCGAGTCCTTCGGCCCCTTGGAATCTGGCCAGCTTGAATATCGAGGAGGATGAACTCGATACGCTCGCCGACGATCTGTCGCGCTACGGCGCGAGAGACAACGACTCACTAGTCGACCAGGCTCTATCCGACCTGTTTGGCGAATAGTAATAACCGAAATTAAAACACGCGGGGTATCGATCGATGCCCCGCGATATTCCTTTTCCATTATCAACCACCGTACGGTTCCAAGGTTTGTTCAACATGGGAATTGACGCATCCAGATCGGC
Source organism: uncultured Pirellula sp. (assembly GCA_903892355.1). GTDB lineage: Bacteria > Planctomycetota > Planctomycetia > Pirellulales > Pirellulaceae > JBKCUI01. The sequence goes on from CAITIE010000153.1 coordinate 14,262, forward strand.
TCATCGAAATCGCTCCAACAAGATGGAGCGGCGCAACGGCTTTCGCAACATGCTTTGCGAAAACCTAGAACGCCGCGAGGTTATGGCCGGGGATATCCTCGACCTCGATTTCCGATTGCTGTCCGTCGCACCGAATTCAGGCGAGATTCTCTCGACCACTCGGGCGAACGAACTGACGGAGTCGCCGCGTGAATTGGTGTTCCGATTCGTCGGCGGAGAGGACATCCAAGCATCGACGCTCAAGAACGGGATTCGGATCACCCGCGCGGGTGGCGATGGGGTCTTCGGTGCCGGTGGAGTAGCCACTGACATAGTGGTTGGTCCTGACTATCTAGATTTCGCGGACAGTTCCAACAAACGCGTTGTGGTGGCTCGGTTCTCACAACCGCTGACCGACGACATGTACCGTGTCGAAGTATTCGGTACCGATACACCCGCAGCCGTTCGCACCATCGATGGCGATCCGCTGAAGCCACGCAAGACTGGCACTACCAAAGACACCTACGATTTCAATCTGGAACTCGGCACGAAAATCGTCGCGGTTGTTCCACAGCCGATCGTTCGTCAAACCAACGGTTCGCTCCAACAGAACCGCGACCAAATCGAGATCTACTTCAATGATTCAGAACTCTATGATCGCAACATCAACACCGGGGATTTAAGTCCCAACCCATCCGTGGTTGATCCCCAGTACTACAAGTTGATGCTTACTCAGGAATCCGTTAGCCCCAACGATGATGTGGTCTTCAGCCCGATCTCGGTCAGCTACAACCCTACCGCCAAACGCGCGGTCCTTACGTTTGCGGGTCCCATTGATCAACTCCCCGGAGTAGGCAACTCCGGTACGTTCCGGTTGCGCGTTGGCTCCAATGAAGCGGTTGCATCGGCATTGACTCCGATCAGCCCCCTTGCCCCGATCGTCGCTGCTGATCCGGCAGGATTTTTGAGCGGCGCCTTCCAACTGAACGCCGGGAACCCGTTGACCGGTTCGTTCTCAGCCGTGGTCAGCGAAGAGATTCGCAACGCGACCACTTCTCTACCCAACGATTTCCCAGGATCCAATTTCGAACCCGGGCACCGCGATATCCAGGATGAATCGCACCTCGGTGGACCCGATGCCGACCCAGAAATTACTCAGTTGCAGTACTCCTTCATGGACGGAGTTCCCTACGGAACGGACGCTGCCGGTCGGCCTGTTTACTCCTCCATCACCCCAGACCAAAAGCAGAGAGTGCGTGAGATTTTCGAGTTTTACTCCCAGAAACTTGGCTTGGATGCTGTGGAGTTCATGGGCGACGCAAGCAGCAATCCGGATATCTACAAGGTTGTCGTTGGCGATCTATACCCCAACGCGGGGCCAACGGGCCCGGTTAGCGGCCCTGGTGATGTGATCGGTCTTGCAGGTGGCGACCTGGCCATTATGGACGGTGCCGAAGCGTGGGATAACACCTTTGGCAATGGATCGAATTTGCCAGGTACGGTTAATTTCTTCTCGACCGCAATGCACGAAATCGGCCACCTCCTCGGCTATTCGCACACCTATGATCTGCCTGAGGGGACCATCATGGGCTCTGATGGTCGACTGAGCATCGGAACGCCTCCAACCGAACAAGTATTCCCGGGCGTTAACGACGTCATTCACGGCCAGCACATGTACCGTCCCGACAATCGGGATGTTGACTTGTACCGTTTCGTCGTCGCGGCGGGAGCAACTGGCTCCCTGCGCGCAGAAACCATTGCAGAAAGACTCAACGATTCCAGCAATGCCGATACGCACCTCACCCTGCTCCGGCTCGAATCAGACGGCACACTGACCACAGTGGCCTCCAACGATAATTATTTCAGCGACGACGCGTTTGTTTCCGCAGAACTTCAACCTGGCGAGTACTTCCTGTCAGTGACCGGCTCTGGCAACCAAGACAACAATCCGTTGACTGGTGACACCGGTAGCGGTGCAACCAGCCAAGGCCGATACGATCTTCGCATCGATTTCAAGAGTACCACGGCTAGCAGTATCGTCGAGCAAAAGACCGGCTCCAATTCGAAAGGCAGCGCACTCGATGGTGACGGCGATGGCATCGCTGGCGGCAATTTCGACTTCTGGTTCCGCGCCGCTTCCCCAGTCGGTACCGCAGGGGTACCGGCGGGAAGCCCTCGGACCATCGTCGTTGACAAGGCATTTACCGGAGTCACTCGGGATGGTTCGCTCGCGAGACCGTTCAACCGTATCAACGAAGCGACCATGGTTGCGGCTCCTGGAGATATCATCCGACTCGTCGGTGACACGCGTACCTCCTCCTTGACCGACGATGCCGCTTACGAAATCGGCTTTGGCGGTGCGTCGGTCGGAACACTTCGTGACGGCGCATCTCTCGATGTCCCTCGCGGTGTTACTTTGATGGTCGATGCGGGTGCCATTCTCAAATTCGGCGGAAGCAGAGTTCTCGTTGGTAGCGTGGATAGCACGACCAATCGAAGCGGAGCCGCCATTCAAGTTCTCGGTACGCCAACGACCCCCGTTTACTTCACGAGCTACTTCGATCAGTCCCTCGGAAACGATACCAATCCTCTGATCACGAGCCCGCAAAAGGGAGATTGGGGCGGGATCGAAATCCGAAATGACATCGATCGTACCCAAGGCCGAACTAGCATCTTGATGGCCGGTGGAAAATTCCTGGCGGCCGATAAAGAACGCGAGGGAATATTCCTCAATACCATCTCCAACGCAGACATCCGCTGGGGTGGTGGTGTTGTCGGTACAGGCGCGCAGTCGAAGGTGGTTAGCCCGATCGACATGGCCGAAGCTCGCCCCCTGATCATTGGGAATAAGATCTCTAACAGTGCCGACTCCGCCATGAGCGTCGACCCAAATGGGCTCGAGGAAACGTTATTCACCGAACCCCGTTACCAAAGTGGTGGTGCGTTTATTCCCGATTACGGTCGTGTTGGACCGAAAATCTACTCAAACTCGGTTACCAACAACTCGATCAACGGGCTCTTCGTTCGCGCGGAGACGTTGGCCGGTCAACCGCTCAAGGAACTCACGGTTCCAGGGCGAATTGATGATTCCGAAATCACCATTGTTTTCGGTGAAAACGTCATCGTTCAAGGTACACCAGGTGGCGCTACGAGCGAAGTCGCCGCGCCGAACACCTCCCTTTTGACCTTGGCAAATGTAGCTCCAACTTCAGGCACGGGATTCACCGCATCTGTTGCTCTCAATTACATTGTTACCTTTGTAGATCGCTTTGGCCAAGAAAGCCTGCCGAGCAGTTCGAAATCCGTAGTGGTCAACGCGGGCTCGGCGATCCGTCTCAATAACATTCCTGCAGCCACAGGCGATTACGTTTCACGCCGCATTTGGCGTCAAGTCAATGCAGCCGGCGCTTTTCAATTAGCAGGAGTGCTCAATCGCGACGACGTATCGTTTGTCGATAATAACATTACGCTCAATGGAATCATGCAAACGGTGATCGGACAAGCGTCCGTCAACCGCGCACGACGCGATGCCAGCTTGGTTGTCGATCCTGGTATCGTTGCGAAGATGCTCGGAGGCCGAATTGAGGTTGGGATCGGAGCAACTCTGCTCGCCGAAGGCACCGAGTCCAAACCGGTTGTTTTCACGTCCCGTCGAGACGACCGTTACGGTGCTGGTGGTACATTCGACACCAACAACGATGGTAGCGCCACCCTCCCCGCAAAGGGAGATTGGTCCGGTATTGTAAGCCGTCACCTGGGAACCTTGAGCATCGATTCCGCGATCATCAATTTCGGTGGTGGTGAGTCCCGAATCCCAGGCGGTTTCGCGTCGTTCAATGCTGTCGAAGTCCATCAATCGACTGCCCGTATCGCGAATACGGTTTTCGATTCCAATGCGTCCGGTGCAACCAACATGGGCGCTACCAATCGGGATACCCGAGGCGTCAATGAAGGGGCGGTGGTTTTTGTTTTAGGAAGCCAACCGGTAATCATCAACAACGTCTTCAAGAACAACAACTCCGCGGATACCGCTGCGATCAGCGTCGATGCGAACTCCCTCAACCCAACCTTCGTTCGTGACTGGGGGCGATCGATCGGGGAGAACCAACGAGAAAACGTCGGTATCGGAAACTTCGGGCCTTTGGTGAGCAACAACCAACTCGGCGGAAACTCTCTCAACGGGATGCGTGTTCGCGGTGCCGTTGTGATGACCGAGTCGGTTTGGGATGACACCGACATCGTCCACTTGCTCCGCAGCAATCTGGTGCTGCCCGATTACCACACCTACGGTGGACTTCGTTTGGTAAGCAAGGCTGACGAGAGCCTAGTTGTCAAGGCCAGCAATGGCGCGTCGATCACCGCCGAAGGCCGCCCGCTCGACATCAAGGATCGCATCGGCGGAACCGTACAAGTCATCGGTCAACCTGGATTCCCAGTGGTTATCACCAGCCTCGCCGACGATTCGATCGGTGCCGGCTTTGACTACCTCGGAAACTCACTGCTCGACACCAACAACAACGGCCCCTCAAGCGGTGTGGCCGGAGATTGGAAGGGAATCACATTCACCCCATTCAGCAACGATCGAAATGTTGACTTCCGATACGAACGTGAACCAGATCAAATCAGCGAAGGTTCGAACGATTTCCCATCCGATGCAGAGGATTTAGGCTCACTCGCCAGCAACCTAAACGGCGGCGATGAAAACCTCCGCTTAGGCGTGACCTTGACCGGTTCGATCGCCTCGCCACGCGATCTAGACGTTTACCGGTTCTCGGCGAATGCGGGAACGACCGTTTGGATCGACGTCGATCAAACCTCGGGTTCGTTGGATTCCATCGTCGAGCTGGTCGATGGTAACGGGCAGATCATCGCCTTGAGCGACAACTCGATCGCTGAGTCGGTTGCGAAAACAACCTTCTCCGATCCTTCCTTCATTCCCGATGGACGGGTCTTGCCCATGGATCAATCCGCTTGGGCAAAGACCAACGCCAACGAACCAGGCGCACAGGTTGACTTCCTAGGCGTGAATCCTCTCGATGCTGGCTTCCGCGTAGTACTGCCCGGAGTTGCCGGCAGCTTTAACAATTACTTCCTCCGCGTTCGCAGCAGCAACGTGTCTCAGGAACCGGGCAAGAACGATCCGGCACGATTGACATCCCCAGCATTGGTCCGCGAAGGGATCACGACCGGTGGTTACAAAGTCCAAGTTCGAATGCAACAGCAACAAGAAGTCGCTGGGTCAGCGGTTCGATTTGCGGACATTCGCTATGCGCAAATCGGCATTGACGTTCAAGGTGGACCGATGCACTCGCCGCTCTTGGGCGAAGTGGGTGAACTCGATCCAAACGAAACCAATGCTTCGGATCAGAGCGCAATTAACCTTGGCAATATCATCACCAACGATCGCGCGGGAACGTCGATCGCGGCAAACTTGGCATCTCGAGGCGACATCGACTGGTACAATTTCTCGGTCTCTCGCGAAGCGATCCAACAAGTTAGCACAACGCCTAGCAACCATATCGCTTTGACCTTCGATATCGATTACGCCGACGGCCAAGGCCGTCCGAACACTCAGCTTTGGGTATTCCGACGCGATGCGACCAGCGGCCAACTGACCCTCGTGGCAACGGCCAACGAATCGAACATTCAGGACGATCAAGCTCGGGTGAATATGGGTGCGGACCTCACGGATCTGACCCGTGGCTCGCAAGGCAAACGCGATGCTTACCTCGGCCCCATCGAACTGCCTCAAGGGGATTACACGGTAGCAGTAACCAATGCATCCCTGAAGAATGTGAACATGGATCAGTTCACCACCGCCGATGGGTTTTCGGGGTCCAACACGGTTCGTTTTGAACCACTCGATTCGGTCCGAGTCATCTCCGAAGATCGTTTCGATCCGGATTCTCCAACTCGGCCATCGCGCAATCAGGATCCCGTTCAGGTTTCCTTTGCTTTGGCGTCCACGTCACCAACCATGCCCAACGCGGGGGGGGTAGGCTTGCCGAACGCGGTTCCCTTCAATCTGTCGGACGTGACCGTATTCGCGGGTACTGCTACTCAAATGCTGTATGCGAATGCGTTGACAGGTGCCAGAGAGGGTTCCGGAAGTGATTACGGCGGAAGAGTAGCCGTCGATATTGCCGTCTCTCCAGCCGGTGGAGCATGGGGTGCACAGAGCTCACTGCAGTCGGGCAATACAGATGCTAGTGGTCCAGTGATCTTTGGCATCAATATTGGTGATGCAGGTGTAGGCGTTGCTGGCAGCTCTGCGCCGAGTTCTGGACTGATCACATACGTAGGAAACTTTGATAATGCGGTCCCTCCCAATTTGATTATCGAACAACGTGGCACCGTTGGGGACGGCATGCGATTCCATGCACTTTCGTTCTCGAACATCAGTTCCAACGGTGGAGCAGCGACATTCTGGGGGGTCGGCAGCCGGATCAATCAATCCAACAGTGCAGCGGTGGAAGCGCCCTTCAAGAGAAACATCCTTTATCGGCTAGATCCAGCGACTGGAAATGCTTTGAACTCGGATGGATCCACCACCGACAATGGACCTAACTTGGGTGGTGCAGGGACACAAATTGGAGCATCAGGCTTTTTCAGCACGGCCATCGGTGAAGTTACCGGTTTGTCTTCCGTTGGAGGACAGTTCTTTGCTGTTACCAACCAAGGTGAACTCGTAACGTTCAACAACACGGTTGCTATTATCCGTGATCCGAACTCCAATCAACCCATCAACTTCACAGGCTTGACAACGGGTCCTCGCAACGTAGCAGAAGGTATCTATGAGGATTTATTGTTCGGCGTAACAACCTCTGGACGCATTTATGCGTTCGATACCACAGGTGCTCTGCAACCCATTTTCCCATTTGGACAAAGCTTTACCCAAGCCACTGGAGCAAACAGTATTGCTGGGGTGACAGGTATCGATTTCTCGTCGCTCGACGTGAACATGTGGCATACGTCCCTCGACCAAACTGGCCAAGGGCACGGTCGACCAGCAACGTTCAATAGGTCCCGCGACACAACCACCAGTAACCGCACTCTGCGCTTTGCCTTCGATAGCGATGGAAACGACGGAGATATCATGTCGGGTAACTGGGGAGGGATCTATTCCAACCTCGGGATGGACAATACCTACGCAGCACCTGGGGGTGCGATGGGTTCCCTGGAAAGCGATTTGATCGATCTGCGGAATTACTCGGCCGACGATCAACCGATGCTCTATTTCAATTACCTTGCCAACACGCAAGACAACGGAGCAACCAGCGAGCTCGGAGATAACGTTACAGCCCTCGATACCGTTCGAGTTTATGGCACGAGCGAAGATGGGCAGTGGGTGCTGCTGGCCACCAGCAATAGCAACACCAACACATCATTTGCGGATCGGGGCAACGGTTCGGATGAGTATGATTTTTCGAACACGGGGAACGAAGATGCGTATGGGCGAACCCGCGTTACCGAAGAAATGTTTGATAACGGTCAGTGGCGACAAGCCCGTGTCAATCTAGGACCTCTAGCCGGAAAACGGGATATCAAACTCCGATTTGAGTTCAGCACGGTGGGAGATTTCCGATCTGCTGATCCGCTTCGAGGAGGTATTGAACTCGGGGCTGTACCCGGAGAGCGAATCTCGGACGGCGATATCATGGAAATCGGAGGTAGCACCTTCGAATTCGATCTCGGACTGGTCCTCAACGTCCCAAGCGGTCAAAGTATCGTTGATGGCGATCAGTTGAAGATCGGTGCTAATACGTTTACGTTTACCAATACTGCTGGACCATCGAACATTCCGTTCTCAGCAAACGACACTCCTGCGGCATTGGCCGCGTCGATACGTGCAGTGCTCGAGGCAGCTGGATTCACCGTAGCCACGAGTACGGGTACAACCAACGTTCTCAATATCACAGAATTGAATGGCGTGCGACTTGCAGCTCCTGCATTGCCGACCACCTATGATATCATCGGTGCGGACAAGAGCATCATTATTGGCTTGCCCGGTGTCCAGGGAACCAACACCCCGGTCCTTGTAACCAATGAAATGGATTCGATCGAGGTTCGTGATGCAGTTCGCGTCGCATTGGCAGCAGCTCTCAATATTGCTGGCCAGAAAAACAATATCGATGTGTATCCGGTTCGCGGAAACGTCATTGTACTTCACAGTTCGTCCGCAGCGTTCACAGTCGACGATGCGGGACCGCTGACCCTGTTCACTCGTCGATCAGGGGATGATTTCGGACCCGTCGATGGTGGCGATCGCTGGGCAGAAGCTGGTAAGAGGACGAGCGGCAACAAACCGAATACGACGATAGTACCCGCGGGTATTTATTTGGACGACTTCATCATCGGTTTCGCCGAACGTGGTGAAATGGTGACAGGCACCTCCACCAATCCTGGCGGCCAGACGTTCAATGCATCCCGATTCTACGAGCAGTACGGCGGTCCTTTGGGGACACCTGTCCAAGAAGTCGCCACGGGGTCCTATCAGCTCGAAATCCGCGTCGCCGCCGACTACGGAACATCCAACAGACAAGGTGAATTGCGCCTTGAGAATACACTTCTAGGCCCTCTTGGACGCACCTACGACACGAACGAACGTCTCACCAAGAGCGCGGCATTAATCTTCGATGCCTCGAGCGAAATCGAAGACGGAGCGTCGTTCACATTGAGCGATGGTATCAATACACTGACCTTCGAATTCGACGTGGTAACGTCAGCCAACGATCGACGTGTTGGCGTCACCCCAGGTTCGACAGCGATAACCGTTGCACCGAACGCTACATCTGCTGAAATCGCTCGCGCGATCCGCGATGCCATCAATTCAACGTCGGCGCAAGGGCTACTGAATTTATCCGCCGAAAACGGCGGCGACATGCCAGGCTCCAGCAATTTGGGAGCACGATCCCCGATTATTCAACTCAACGGCAACGCTGCTGTTGATGCCTTGGGTGGAACTTTGTTCCCTGCGAATGTTCCATTGATTTTTGTGCAGTTTGGCAACGACACTCAGTGGGGTGAAGACCTCGGTGACGCGAATATCAACCGCGAACAAGGGCAACTGCTGATTTCCTCGGCCGTTGTTTCGAATTCGCTGAACTACGGGATCCGCGTGGATGCGGCTGCACGCGATTATGCGGCAACCCGATTCGGTGGCAACAACGCGACGATTCGCCCAGGGAACCGTCCCTACCCAGGTGCCGTTCGTAACTTGGTTACCCTCAATACGTCCAACGTTGCCCCTGGCGTTGTGTTGATGAACAACGTCCTCTCCACGAACAATGCTGGTGGGATTTTGGTCAGCGGGGACACAGCATCTAGCGTTGGTCAATCGACCCTCTCCGTCGCACGGATCGTCAACAACACGATCTACGGTGCCGGTGCCGGTACAGGATTAACGATCGAGCAAGGGGCTACCCCGACCGTCCTCAACAACATTATTGCCAACTCGAACATCGGTATCTCCGTAACCGGCGGCAACACGGCCAACGTGGTGTTGGGTGGAAATATCTACAAACAAAACGGGACGAATGTCAATCCAGGAGGCATTTCGGAATCGTTCCGAATTCCTCTCAACGCTTCAGATCCACTCTTCCTGAACCCAGCACTGGGGCGATTCTACCTCGCTCCACTTTCGCAAGCGATCGACTCGTCTCTCTCCTCGTTGGAGAACCGGTCCTCGATGGAGACAGTCAAATCGCCGTTGGGATTGCCCACCAGTCCTATCATTGCACCCGAGTTTGATGCAAGCGGACTCCGACGCAGCGACGATCCCAATGTAAACTCTCCTCCTGGACTGGGATCCAACGTGTTCATCGATCGCGGAGCTCTCGACCGAGTCGACCAAATCGGACCTATAGCGACGCTCCAACGTCCGCTCGATAACGATGCGAATGGGATCGATATCGATCCGTCGAGCACCTACGTCCATGTGCGAACCGGAAACTTCGATTTCTTCGAGATCCTACTCGATGAACGCCAAGGAACCGGTCCGGATCCATTGTCGATCAACAAGGACAATCTCGTACTGACCGAAAACGGTCGCATGCTCTCGCCTGGCGTCGATTACGTCTTCGGGTATAGCTACAACAGCCGAACCATTCGCTTGACACCGTTGGCAGGTTTCTGGCGTCAAGACAGCGTTTACGAAATGACGCTGATCAACAAGTCGACGCTTCGCATCATCGCTCCAGACAACGCTGCAACGCGTTCTGATGGGGACAAGTTCACCGTGACGCTTCAAGGAGGCGGTACGAAGACTCTGGAACTCGACAGCGGGTACACCATCACTGTACCTACCTCGGGCGTTTCGGACGGGCAGTTCTTTACTTACACCCCTGCGGGTGGAAATACCGTACGCTTCGAATTCGATTCGGATGGCAAGACCACCTACGGCAGCCAGGTGATTAGCTTCACCACGTCCGATACCGCTGCGACGCTTGCGACCAAGATCGCATCCGCGCTGAATCCGTTTGTGAAACAAAATGGATTCCCTGTCCAAGCGATCTCCGGAGGACGTGTTTCGGTCGGCGGTAATGTTGGCGATGTCATCAACGTCGCCGGGTCGTCGTTGACCTTGAGCGGTACCCCAGGCGTCGCCGCTGGTTCCACGCCAGTACGGTTTGTTCCAATCGCAAGCTTCGATGCGTTTGCGATGGCAACCGCTATGACCAAGGCCCTCAACCAAGTCGGGTCGGGCGTTAAGGCTTACTCGCTCGCTGGCGGAATTGTCTTCATCGAAGGGGTAACATCGGTCTCCGGAGTTACCTCGCTGAGCCTGTCGCCGATCGTTGACCTCGCAGCGAATCCGTTGCAAGCTAACCGAGCCAACGCTCTGACGCAGTTCACTATCCTCATGCCTGAAGTCGCCGTCGACTACGGGGATGCCATCGAGCGATCGGGTACCGGCGCTGGAAGCAACACATTGCTCGCCAGCAACGGCGTTCGCCATGGAATTTATCCTGACGATGCAACTCTCTTGGTCCTTGGCGCCCTGGCTGATGGTGAAACCGACGGCCTAGTCTCTCCGGCGGCCGATGGGGACGATTTCGACTCCGGACTGTCGCTCGGTACACTTGCAAATTATCTAAGCATTGCTCAGAACGGTCCTGCTCGTTTGACGACCAGCGCCTTCAATGCCGCCATGATCGGCAAGTCAGTAACGATTTCCGATACGGTCGCGAAGACGGTCAAGTTCGAGTTCACCAACGGCGGGGCTACCAGTGATCCTTCGGCCCGCGCTGTGGACCTCACCGGCGCAGTTTCTGCAGATGATGTGGCCCTTCGATTGCAATCGGCTATCCTGGCATCCATCCTCGATGGCAGCATCACCGGTATCCATGCAATGGTCACTGGGAATGTGATCTCGCTTGGTGGATCCGCGGGCCACCTGTTTGATGTCTCTGCCTCGGCTGGATTCGTTCAACGAGCCCTCAATGGAAGCCTCGGTCTATCCGTCAATACGGATCTGACAGGACTCACAGCAGGTTCCTCGATGTCGATTAGCGACGGCTCAGGGAATACCGTTGGATTCCAAATCATCGATACCAATCTATCGGCGCCAGCAACCTCCCTCGCTGCAGGCAATGTCGCTGTACGTGTCAATCTTGCCACTGCAACCGCCGCAGACCTGGCAAATGCTTTGGCAGCAGCTATCAATTCAGCAGTATCGGACAATCGACTTCGGTTGCCGACCGTAACTGTTTCGGGCACCTCGTTCAAACTGGCTGCCGATGACGAAGACGGCGTTCAGTTCAATAGTTGGTTCAACTCGAAGGCCCTCGCAACGCCAATCAGTGTCACCGCTTCAGCGGCGGGCTTTGTCGATGCATGGATCGACTGGAACCAAGACAACGACTTCGAAGACGCCGGAGAGAAGATTCTCAACAGCGAACCTGTGATTGCGGGTACGAACACATTCTTTGTCTCGACACCTGCCAACGCGGCCATTGGATTCACTACGTCTCGGTTCCGTTTGAGCACCACTGGCGGTACCTTCACGTATGGGTTGGCCACTGGGGGCGAAGTCGAAGACCATCTGATCGAAGTGATCAGCGGCGAACCACCTGTTGGCACCAATGACAACTACAACATCGCAGAAGACAACAAACTCGTCGTCGCTGCAGCGGGCGTCCTCACCAATGATGTCGACCCAGATGGACAAACCATCCGCGTCTTCGACTCGGACTTGAGCAAGCCTGGCGTGCAACCTGTTCTCGGTCCACAGCATGGATACCTAACGATCAACGCAGACGGGTCGTTCGAGTACATGCCGAAGCAAGACTTCTTCGGTACCGATACGTTCATCTACCTCGTCACTGACCCACGCATGACAGCGAATGTGCCAACCACGGTCACTATCAACGTCACTCCGGTCAACGATGCACCTGTCGCGAAAGACGATGCTGTCACCATTTTGGAAGACACTGTTACCACGTGGAATGGTGCAACCTTCACAGCCAATGACCGAACGCAACCGGATCGTGCTCCAGGGACAGACGGTGATCTCTATGACACCAACGAGTCGGGGCAAAAACTGACGATCATCGACGCTCAGTTGGTGGCTGATCGAGGATTGGGTGAAACACTGACCCTCGTCAACAACGTCATCACCTACACCCCGCCAACCGACTACAACAACCTCATCGCAGGTCCAGTGCTGGTGAAGGTCTTGATCCAAGATTCAGGTGTCGCGGGTGGAGATGACTCGCCGAAGAGCCCGGGCCAAGATGACACGCCGCCGAACTTGGTTTACAGCACATTGACCATCAACATCGACGATGTGAACGATGCACCGGTCTTCAACATTCCACGTCCGGTACAAACGCCACTCGAGGATGCATCGGTCACGGAACCAGACTTCCTGAACCTGATTGCGCCAGCGAAATCCACGGCTCTCGATGAATTAGGTAGTCTTCCTGGAGTGACCGGACAAACCGTCGACTTCCTGGTCCGTGCATTGGATCCATCGCGATTCACTGCAAGTGGTCAACCAAAGATTGCTCCGGATGGAACGCTGACCTACACCCTCAACACCGATGTCAACTTCCTCAACTCGGGGAATATCGTGGTGGAAGTCATCGCACGGGACAACGGCCCAGCGGCAGGTACGCGACCACCTCGTCCTGACGTGAACCTATCCGCGCCGAAGTACTTCACGATCGTGACCACCGAAGTCAACGATGCACCACTGTTCGATATTCCAAAGCCCGAAATTTTGATCAACGAGGATCTAGAAAACTCGCCGATCAACGGGTTCCTCACCAACATTGTCGCCGGCCCACCGACGGCAACCGATGAGCTTGGGCTCAATCCTCCAACTTCCGGTCAAACGGTCTCGTTTGAAGTGGTAGCACTGGATCCAACCAGGTTCAACGGTGCTGCAGGTCAACCGAAGATATCCCCAGCAGGTGTTTTGACCTACGACTTGGCTCCCGATGTCAACCAATTGAACTCCGGACCGATCTTGGTGCAAGTTACTGCGGTTGACAGCGGTCCTGCCGCCGGCGATCGCGTTGGGATTCCAGACGTGAACCGTTCTGTAACCAAGACGTTCACGCTGCTCGTCCAAGACGTGAACGACGCTCCGCAATTCGCGATCCCGAGCCCGGTGATCAATGTCCAAGAAGACTTGGAGAACTCACCGGTCAACGGTTTCGTTACGAACATCGTTCCAGGTCCTGCTTCCGCAACGGATGAAGCCGGTCAAACGGTAACGTTCACAGTCGTCGCATTGGACCCAACACGATTCAATGGTGCCGCTGGCCAACCGAAGATCTCGCCGACTGGCGTCTTGACATATGACTTGGCACCCGATGTGAACCTGCTCAACTCCGGACCGATTGTTGTCAGGGTAACAGCATTCGACAGCGGCTTTGCCGCAGGCAGTCGAGTTGGTATTCCTGACAACAATCAGTCAACGCCACAATTGTTCACGTTGTTGGTTCAAGACGTAAACGATGCGCCGCAATTCACCATCCCGAATCCAGTGGTTTCGATTCTCGAGGATCTCGAGGTGTCACCTCAAAGCGGATTTGTAACGAACATCCAAGCTGGACCAAATACGGCCGTAGATGAGTTGGGCTTGGTAACTGGTGTTACCGGTCAAACGGTATCCTTCATCGTTGAAGCAGTCGATCCGACACGATTCAACGGAACTGCTGGTCAGCCAGCGATCTCGCCGACCGGAGTCCTTACTTACGACTTGGCTCCAGACGTGAACCAACTCAACTCTGGACCGATCTTGGTCAAGGTTACTGCGGTCGATAGCGGCAACGCTCCTGGATCGCGAGTAGGCATTCCAGATGTCAATTCATCGGCGACCGTCACAGTTACGTTGATGGTCACCGAGGTGAACGACGCTCCGCTGTTCACCATCCCAAATCCATTGATTCAGATCCAAGAGGATCTCGAGGTCTCCCCGGTGGATGGATTTGTAACCAACATCGTCGCAGGACCACCCACTGCGACGGATGAATTGGGACTGATTGCGGGACTTGCCGGTCAAACGATCACCTTCGACGTCAGGGCCGTCGATCCAACTCGGTTCAATGGCACAGCCGGCCAGCCGAAGATTTCGCCGACCGGAGTGCTCACCTACGATCTGGCACCCGATATCAACCGACTCAACTCGGGCGATATTTTTGTGATCGTCAACGCGGTCGACAGCGGATCCTCGACGGCACCAAACGTGAACCGCTCGATCACACAGACCTTCACGATTCGCGTTGCTGAGATCAACGATGCACCGATCTTTGATATGGCTTCGACGACCTACAATTTGCGAGAAGATGCAGGCTTCCAAACCCTGACTAACTTCATCACGAATTTGGGACCTGGACCATTGACGGCGACCGATGAAGTCACCCAGACGACCAAGATCGTCGCTGTAGCGATGGATCCGAGCGCGTTCTCGGTACAACCGTTGGTGACCGGAACAGGGGACCTCTCCTTCCAACTCGGACCGGATGTGAACAGTCTGTTCAAAGATCTTCGTATCCGACTGATCGCGACCGACGATGGCTTGGGAACCCCGCCACCAAACTCGAACACCACCGAGAAGGTACTAACCGTCATCGCTGCCGATATCAACGATGAGCCACTGTACAACATCCCGGTCAAATCGGTGTCGGTGTTTGAGGATAATGAGCAAGTCACAGGCATATCGCCAACGGTCTTCGCCGGCTTCGCAACCAACATCAAGCCTGGCCCATCGACTGCGATTGATGAAGCCAACCAGAAGTTGACCTTCCGAGTTACGTTCTCGTCGAATCCGAACTTGTTCAGTGTCCAGCCGAGCATCAACAGCACCACGGGTGACTTGTCGTTCGTCACGGCACCGGATCAAAACGGGACGGCAGTACTGATTGTCCGTCTCGAAGATGACGGACGCCCTGGTCCCTTCCCGAACGACAACATCGGGGCGAATGAAACCTTTACGATCAGCATCCGACCCGTCAACGATGCACCTCAGTTCACCATCCCAGCATCGATCACTTCGGATGAAGACCAAGGTGTCGTTTCAATCAGCGGGTTTGCAACTTCGATCCGACCAGGGCCGGCAACGGCTGCGGACGAATCGACTCAAGAACTCGCATTCGATGTCGTCGCGGTAGACCCAACCGCATTCGCAGTACAACCGAGCTTGCTCGTCGATGGAACCTTGATTTATCAAACGGCCAAAGACATCAACCGAAACTCGGGACTGGACACGCGTGTGGTGGTAACCTTGCGAGACAACGGTCTCGCTAGTCCACCGCCGAACACCAACGTCTCGGTCCTCAAGACCTTCGTTGTCAACATCAACCCAGTCAACGATCCTCCAATTCCAGATGCTTACTCGACCTCAGGCTTCGAAGACACGAAGACGACGATTCAGACAAGCGATGTTTTGGCAGGTGATTTACCAGGCCCTGCCGACGAAGTGGCTGAAGGGCAGAAAGTTCGCATCACGAATATCGAGCAGCTTACCACCGCCGGTGGTACCGTGGTTCCGATATTCAACGGAACGACTTTGGTCAGCTTTGAGTACATTCCACCTCTAAACTTTGTAGGACAAGACACCGTACGCTACGTGGTCACCGACGATGCCACCTACAAACCGGGTGAGCAAAGCGCGACTGGTACTGTGACGATCAATGTTGGACCGATCAACGATCCTCCATCGTTCACTCCAGGAAGTGATGTATCCGTCCTCGAGGATTCGGCGCCTTACTCGGCACCATGGGCAACCAACATTGTTGCCGGTCCTCCAGCAGCCACAGACGAACTCGCCTCGCAAACGGTCAGCTTTAAGGTAACGACCGATAACGATGCAATGTTTGCGGTCCTGCCAACGATCGACTCGACCGGCAAGCTTAGCTTTACGTTGTCGAAAGACGCGAATGGCATCGTGAAACTGGTTGCCGTCGCTGTGGACAGTGGCCCAAACAGCCCAGTACCGAACAACAACAGCTCGGCTCCTGCAACCTTCAACTTGAATGTTGGTGCAGTCAACGACCCACCAGACTTCAACGTCAGCCGCTCTATTGTGGTTGCCGAAGACTCCGGCGCGTTCACCGGTTTGGTTCTGGCCGATATCGTTCCTGCCGAAGGGATGAACTCGGTTCCACCAACCGCGCTCGACGAAGCATCGCAGACAGTAACGATTGCAGCGACGGCAGACAAGCAGAACTTGTTCTCCACGCAACCGACCATCGATGCCAATGGCGTACTACGCTTCACACCAGCACCTGATGCGTCCGGATCGGCAATCATCACGGTGGTCGCAACCGACAATGGTCCTAGCACTTCGCCGAACATCAACATCTCGAAGCTCAAATCGTTCACGATCACGATCACAGCTGAGAATGATGCTCCGGTAGCTAATAACGATAGGTACCGTGCAGATGAACGATTCATCCTGAACGTTCCGGCTCCAGGGGTTATCAGCAACGATACCGACTCAGACCTTCCAGGGGATTCGCTGAGCATAGCGAATTTCCAGGCTACGTCCGATCTCGGTGCCACGGTCACCCTCGCACCGAACGGGGCACTCACTTACGACCCGACCGGCGCAGCTCGCATTCGTGCACTCGTCGATGGTCAAACCATCAACGACACCTTTGTGTATCGATTGAAGGACACTGTAGGCCGATTGAGCAACTACGCAACGGTCACGGTCACCGTCGATGGATTCAACGATGCTCCTGTGGCGGTCAATGATTCCTTCACAGTACCGTTTGGCGTGAGCCAGTTGCTCAATGTTTTGGCTAACGATACCGACCTCGATACACCACTCGATCAAGGATCCATCGAGATCGGTCGCTTGGCTGTCAACGGTGTCGCCACAGCGACCTCCACCGGACGTGTTCGCTATGTACCAAACCCAGGATTCCGAGGCTCCGACTCGTTCACCTACCGCGTGAAGGATTCTCTCGGCAAGTGGTCGAACGAAGCGACTGTCAGCATCACGGTGAATACAGCTCCTGTCGCTGCTAACGACGCGGTGGTTACCGAGCGTAACAAGCCAATCAGCATCAATGTCACCCTCAATGACTTCGATCCCGATGGTTCCATCGATCGCAACTCGGTAAACATTGTTACCTTGCCCGATTCCGGAACCGCAGTCGTTCAGCCTGGCGGAACCATCCTGTACACGCCGCTCACCAACTTTACCGGAGTAGCAACATTCCAGTATGTGGTTTCGGATAACGAAGGGCTTTCGAGCAACGTCGCCGATGTAACCGTTCGAGTTGTGGCTTCACTGTTCCAGAATCCGAACAACAAGTACGACGTCAATGCCGATACGTTTGTCTCGCCGATCGACGTACTGGTTCTGGTGAACTTGCTCAACTCCCAAGGACCATCGATTCCGGTGAGCACGTTGCCTGGACCACCGGATTATGTCGACGTCAACGGTGATGGTTTTGCCTCGCCTCTCGATGTGGTGGAACTGATCAACTTTATCAATTCCCAAGGGGGTAGCGGGTCGGGTGAAGGCGAAGGTAACAGCGTGAGCCTGGTCGGTATCCAATCCGCACCGGCTCCCGAGTTAGTTCTCGCCGCTGAAGCTCGCAACGAAGCAATCCGTCAGTCGACGGCTTTGGGAGAAATCTTCGATGAAGAGATTACTACCTACGGGCCACTGATGGCTACCGACGATTCCGACGAGGCTTCGGCGTCCAGTGCATTCCTTTCCCAAATTGGAAACGAAACCAAACGCAAGAAGTCGTCGGAGAGTTCGCTCGATGACGTCTTCCTCAACGATGACTGGTTCCTCAGCTAAGTCTCGCTCGCAAAACGCAGTGTGACCATCCCATCAACAGGCCTCGCGTCCGCGAGGCCTGTTTTTTTGTGACTTGGGAGTGCCCAATTCCTGGTGCTTCGTCTCTACGGTGCGTGCAATGCGAGTGACCTAGTCTGCTGGCAACGCGCTTTCAGTCTTTGGTACCAACCAGTCGAAGATCGGAGAGGCCATGAGGGTCGTGATCACCGCCATGATGACCAACGTCGCGAAGAGTTCCTTGGAAATGATCCCTCGCTGAAGGCCGATGTTGATGATGATCAATTCCATCAAGCCTCGGGCATTCATCAGCGAACCGATTCCTAGCGATTCCCGTTGAGACAATCCGGATGCTCGTGCTGCAAGCCAGCATGCAACTCCTTTTCCAAGAACAGCGACCAGCAACACGGCCAAGCAAATCAGCCACAGGTATCCCGAGTTCAACAATCCGATTTGGGTGTTCAGGCCTGAGAATGTGAAAAACAACGGCAGCAGCAGAGCGACCGCTAAAGGCTGAATCCGTTCGATCAATTGCCGATTCACAACGCCTCGCGGCATCACCGTCCCCATCACAAATGCACCAAAAACCGCATGCAAATGCAGGAGATCGGTAAACCAGGCTCCGAGCGCCATGAATAGCAATCCAATCACAAGCCCTGACTCCGACAAGTCTCCTTGCTTGGTCAACAGTCTCTCTTGGGTTTTTCGCAAAAGTGGGCCGACCACCACGTAAGCGACAGCGACAAAAAAAGCACCACCACCAATGCTTTTCAATGCCCCCAACAGATTGTCGTCGAAACTGGCAAGGACAATAGCTAACAAGCACCATGCGGCAGCATCGTCGATCGCACCAGCCCCGATCGCAACCGTTCCCATCAAGGTCCCGGTTAAACCCTTGAAATGGATGATTCGTGCCAGCATCGGAAATGCGGTGATGCACATCGATGCCCCTAGAAAAAGCATCGCTTCAAAAAGACTTGTCCGTTCCGGAAACATCGCACTGTTGTGGTACAAGTAGTACGCGAGTCCTGCTCCCAGCAAAAAGGGTGTCACCATACCTGCAATAGAAACCATCAACGAACTCCGAAAGTGACTTCGGACGATGTCCATTCGGAACTCCATCCCAACGATGAACATGTACAGCGCCAGCCCCAACTGGGACGCAGGAAACAAATAACTGGAGGTGTCTCGCGTCGACTGTGTTGAATCCCACGGAAACAACAGCTTTTGCCACTCCGGCGCGAGCAAGCCAAACAGCGACGGCCCCAAGCATACGCCGGCGATCATCTCCGCAACTACCTGAGGCTGCCCCAATTTCCGAGCGACGATTCCCACCAGTCTGCATGCTGCGAGGATCACGGCGATCTGAATAAAGAAGTGGATCGCAAGATCTAGATTTTTCATTTCAACAAATCATCAACGGAAAGAAGTCTTCAAAAAGGAGAACCTCATGGCCATAAGGATCCTTTCGGATTGTAACCCTGGATACTTGTTCAAACAAGTATTCACCCTCCCGAGAATCGTTGGCTTTCGTTTGCTATCACCCCCCGAACGCTTGTTTTTGGAGCAACTCAGGACGGCTTAGCGAAGGCTTTACAAGGAATATTTTTAAGGCGTGATTGGCCCCTAAAACTGGCTCTTCTGGAACGAAAGGTTGCCGTCGCTGGTACTTTCATTCCAGACTTCGATTCGTCTTTGCCATGTCCTCACCGTCACTGCCACAAAACTCGACATCGGCGCCAACGGCGAGATACCCCTCCTTCCCAGTTCGCTATTCCCTGAAATAGCGACCTACCTTGCAATCCCCTCCCGAACCATCGATCGGTCTCAAATCCTCTCCAAACGCCCCTGCATAAGAAATTGGCAACGGCACCCTACAGGATTCGGGTCGGCAGGAGCCTATCCGCTTAAAACGGCCTCTAGGGATCAAATATCCAACCTTGTTCGTCGGTGCCATGATTAGCCTCGGCAATGGCACACCAAGTGCATCCATCGTGCCTACGAGGGCTGCTCGGTCTAACGCATTGCTGCGGAGAGGACGAGACGCCCCCAAACTCGTTGGAAGCTCGCGGAGAAAGGAGAATCGATCGTGGCTCATTCCATCAGGATCATCCAAGGACAGACATCTTTCACAAGCGGTTCACATGCGTCCGAACCGGATTGCATTCCGTCGTGGCATTCGTTCCCTCGGTTCGTTCGACATGTTCAAGATAAAGGGGACAAGCGATACCCAACCCCCACTCACCGATCCGCTTTGATGCTCTGCGTGTCCTACGGACTATTGGTGATTTACTGGTTTGTCATCGCCTCGGTTTCGATTTACGACATGCATTTGACCGTGAAGTATGCCGGCACCTTAAAGTCGCTTGAGCAAAACCCGGTGGGTCGATGGTTGATGCAATTGGACTCCATCCAGCACGATGTGATCCCAGACACAACGTTGTTCCTTTCCTTCAAGTCCCTCGGAACGATTGCGGTGATGCTGATCTTAGCCATCCTGATCCGACAGCGAGCACGACTCGGTCACCCCGTCGCTATTGGTGTCACCATGTTCCAACTTTCGCTCGCATGGTACCTCATGTACGGGGACATTCCCGAAAATTGGTTCATCCAGTAGCCGCTCGCACGAGCAATTACAACACCTTCAACGTGCGCCGATAGACCTTGGAAACATTCTCCGCCATGGCACGGTCCGAGAACAGCTCACGTTGTCGTTCCCATGCGTTTGCGCTGAGTCGGTGCCATTCGATTCGGTCATCGACCATCTTCAAAATAGCGGCTGCGAGGCTCGAGGCATCCCGTGGCTCGGCCAAATATCCCTCGATGCCATGCCGTACCACTTCCGGAGTCCCTTCCACCTTGGTGGCAACAACGGGCACGCCCAAGGCCATGGCTTCGAGAACGACCATGGGCATTCCCTCTCCGAAGAGACTGGGCAGGACTAGCGCATCCAACTCTCGTATCCGACTCGGTACGTCCTGACGAAAACCCTGCCAGTGCACATGAGACCCGAGGTTCAGCCGCTCTGTCATGGAAAGGACTTCGCGCTGGTACTCCTCGGTCTCGAATCCACCGATGACATCCAGCGTTACCTGAGGATTGATTTGTTGGATTTGTTTCATCGCTTCGAGAAGTACCTCGATTCCCTTTCGAGGACGGATCAACGCCACCATCCCGAGTCGCCACTCTCGCTGCTCCATGCGATCCAGCGTTGAGATCGATTCCTGCGTGGCAACTCCGTTCGCAACTTTCGTCAGCCGATGCCGCGAGTAACCTCGCTTGAGCATTTCCCGTCGCAGCGACTGCGACACGGTGATGATGTGGCTCGCGCTTCGCAGAGCCCATCCTTCGACCCAATCGTTCACGCGGTTGATCCAAGCTCGGGTTGAGTCCCGAGCCGTCGGTGAGTGGACATGGTAGATCCAAGGAACACTTAATCGTTTCGCCAAGAGGCCTGCAACCAATGCCGAACGTGGCGTGTGCGCGTGCAAAAGCGAAGGTGGATTATTTCGCAATCGGTTGGTCATCCGCGCAACCACGCCCAAGTCCGCCCGCCCTCGCATCTCCTCGGTAAACACCATCGACGGATCCAATCCGCAGCAGGCCTCGAACTTCCCGGGTTTCAAACACCCGAACCAAGGCTCGACGCCAAACAGAGGCAGATTCTTACCGAGCAATTGCTGGACCCGCTCCGCACCCGAGAAATGCTCTCCGTTCACCAAGTGCAGGACGCGAACCAATGCCTCGGCAGGGGAAGTACCTCGCGCACCACGTTGGGATGACTCTATCGAAGCAACATGAGCGTTGATGGAAGGCAAATCGGATGCTGTAATCATCGGCTGTGTCTTGGTCCTGGGGGCATCGGGAAGAACGCTAGCATTTCTTGTTTTTTGCGCGTGAGGTATCCTGCAGGAAAACCATAGGTCAGGGAGGCACTTTCCCCTGCAAGGAGATCCCTCGAGTCGAAAAAAAGGGGGCGCGAAGACCCTATCATTCTCGGCACAACCGGAAAAAACGATCTAGGTGGAACGCTTCAAAACTGCTATCGTCCTCGAACCAATGCGCGGCGACCGTATGGATGCGGAAGCTCTGAAACAGCGCGGCTTACTGATTCACAACCCGCTCACGGACGAGTGATTTCGATGCGTCGATCGACTCCCTCTTGGAAATCAACCTCCCTTCTAGCGTTTGCAATGATCGTGGCACCGACCTCGAATGCATTCTCGCAGCAGAATGGAACACGCCCCGGCGTTCAACCGCGTGCTCCAGGTTATGGCGCTAGTACTTCCGGAGCTGGTACTTCCGGCGCTGGCACCACACAACCCAACACCCAGGCGGGCAATCCTCCGCCAAACGGGCAACTCAATCCCCAATTCAATCCGCAGCTCAATCCCCAACTGAACACACCGCAGGCACAAGCCGCCGCGCAGGAAAAGCTTCAGCAAGCGGTTCGCGATGGGCAACAATGGCAGATGCAGGGTCCCAACAATGGTGGCCAAGTCATCATGCAGCAGCCCTTCCCAAACCTCACGGCCGACGAACAGAAAATGTTGGATCAGGTTCTCGCTTATTGGGAGCAAGAAACATCAAAGATTCAGCGATTCAATTGCGAGTTCAGCCGCTGGGAATACGATTCGCAAGCGCCTGGCGTCGCTGAATTAGCACGGCAAATCGGTTCCATGGAAGTCCCGATCGCTGCGGGCCAGGGGGTGATTCGATTTCAAAAACCTGATCGCGGGCTTTTCAGAACCGACACCTATTTGAAGATGACTGGGCAACTCACCGCCGACCGACGGGTCGAGCTCAAGAAGGACGCGAACAATTTTGGAGAATGGGTTGTCTGCGACGGCAAAAACGTCTGGGACTACGATCGAAAGGTGAAGGTTCGAACCCGACTCGAACTCCCGCCTGAAATGCAAGGACTCGGGATCATGAACTCACCACTTCCATTCTTGTTCGGGGTAAAAGCCGATGAGATTAAATCGAGGTATTGGATCCGTATGATCAGTGCCGGTACGGAGAATGGCAGACCCGTCCAGGACAAATATGCAATCGAAGCCTATCCTAAGTATCCTGTCGACGCGGTGAACTACCACCACGTTCAAATCGTTCTCGATCGAGAAATGTTCCTACCATTACTGATGGTACTCTTCATGCCGGAGTGGAACGACAAAGGAAGCAACGAGAACGGAGTCGTGCTCGAACCACGCGATAAACGGATGGTTTATCAGTTCGCGAATCGTCAAACCAACGCCACAATCTTTCAGAAGCTAAGCGAAGCGATCTGGCGTCAGGAGTTTATTCCGACCGATCCTGGAGCAGGGTGGACGACCAACGAGATTCCGTACCTGCCTGCCCAAAACACGGCAGGACCGGCATCCCCCGGAACAGGACCATTCGCTCCAGGACCTCTTGCTCCAGGACAGGGCGTCCCACCCGGTACGCCGCAAGGTCTACCTCCAGCAGGCGCAGGCGCCCCCCAAGGCCAAAGGACCGCAAACCCCGGTCTCCCAGCCTCATCGAACACTCCAAAATCTCGCTAATTGCTTTTGGGGATGGAGACTGCGATGCGCAGCGCGACGCCACGAACCACTACACGCCCGATGCTGCTGGGCTCGGGCACTGGTCGAACGACGATCGCACGATGCATTCTACCTCTAGGGTGCTGCCTCGTCTTGAGTAGCACGGGATGCACAGGTTGGTTACCGACCCAACCGGAACCTCGACCTATCGAAAAAACGTTTGGGAAAACTGAGAGCTCGCGAGACACCATCGGTATCGAATCGATCTTGATTCGACTTGATAGCCAACAAGCATCACAGCTTCCGGAATTATGGGCGGCGCTCGACGAACAAGTCATCACGCCGGATACCCGAATCACACTTGACCGCAATGGACTACGGGCCGCCAAGGCCGCTGATCATCTCCCGGTGGTGCTTGAAAACTGGGTTCGAGCAAGCGAACGCCGAAGGGACGACGATTCCTTGGAACAAGCCGGACTGGCTGCCGATGTCTCCTCATTCTGTCAGCTTTGGCGATGCCGGCCCGATTCACGGAAAGAGTTGACTGTTAGGCGATTACCTCAGGACCAAGCGACTTTATTTTATTTCGATGGCGCCATGAAAGGTGGAACTTTCAACGCTCCGCATTTCTACTACTCTCTTTTCACGGCACCCTCTGGAGACGCATCAGCACTGGTCCGGTTGGTCCCGGAAATGGAGTACGGCGAGACGAAACGAATCGTCGTGGCAAAGGATTCGGCGATACGGACCGACGAGCGACGCGATGCCATTGCATGGGAGTCTCTTGCAGTTCAGTTGCGTCTTCGGCGCGGTGACTGCATCGTTATCGGTGCCACGCAAGAGTCACGGGGGTTGGGGGAGCATTTTTTTAAGACCCTTACCAAAGACGGCGAAATGCAGCATGTGCTGCTTCTCGTCCGATTGTCTGAGCTGCGCGCCGAAGATATCTTTGCCCCCAATACCAACCCAGCGGCCACCTCTGCCAGCCGGCTCTTGCCATGAAGATGTTTAGATTCATCGCGGGACCACTTTTGGGTGCCATCCTCTTTGGTTTGCTCACGCAGTATTTCGTCTTGGAAACTCCAGCCGCAGCCGTGGCGATGCTTAGCCTGTGGATGGCCCTTTGGTGGGTAACCGAAGCCGTCCCGTTGGAGCTGACGGCGCTTCTGCCTATGTTGGTATTGCCACTTACCGGGCTCTACCCGGAAAACGCCATGATGAAATCGTGCGCACCCTACGCGCATGAGAGCGTCTACTTTTTCCTAGGTGGTTTCGGACTTGGCTTGGCTATCGAAAAAACCACGCTCCACCGCCGTGGAGCACTCTTCTTGCTTCGCTGGGCGGGTTCGAATGCGGCAACCGTGGTTGGAACATTCATGCTCTGCACCGCTCTCTTGAGCATGTGGATGAACAACACGGCGACCACCATGTTGATGCTTCCGTTGGCGATGAGCGTCATTGCAACCCAGGAGAATCGACGCTTCGCGACGTCGTTACTTATCGGAGTCGCTTACGCAGCCAGCATCGGTGGGATGGGCACTCTGGTAGGTACCGCTCCGAACATATTCTTCGCGGGCTTTCTCGAACAGAACAACATCGAACTCGGCTTTCTCAATTGGATGGCTATCGCTCTGCCAATCGTCGCGACCTTGCTCGTGGGCTGCTGGGTTTGGATGGTCTGGATTCTCTGGCCGATGGGGGATTTGAAAGTCGAAGTCCCCTCCGCTTGGAAGGAAGAATGGGCCAGCAACCCCGGTTTCACAGCCAAGCAAACCACCACCTTGATCATCTTTTCGATCGCCGCATGCATGTGGATCCTGCGCGATCCTATGCTTGCGTATTTTGATGGAACTACCGTCGGAACCTGGATCAAATTGATCAATGACCCATGGATCGCGATGGCGTCAATGGCGGCGCTGTTGATCTTCCCGATTGGCTCCCCTGTCCTGGAATGGGCGGATATCGAACGCATCCCGTGGGGGGTACTTCTTCTCTTTGGAGGAGGAATGAGCCTGTCGATCGCGATCAGCGCCTCTGGCTTGGACAAGCATATCGCTGCGATCGCCTCGCAACTCCATGGCGTGCCAACCTACCTATTGATCACTTGCGTGGTGATTCTCGTGATTGCCATCTCGGAATTGGCCAGCAACCTTGCTACTGCCACCACCATGATCCCTATCTTGATGAGCGCCGCACCAGCAATGGGGATCGACCCCTTGACGCTCCTGAGTGCTACAGTTCTAGCCAGCAGTTGCGGTTTCATGATGCCGGTTGCCACACCGCCAAACACGCTCGTGTTCGCACAACGCCGATTCCCGGTACGCGACATGCTACTGGCTGGCTTGGGGCTTAACATCCTCTCAGCGATCGCGATCCCCTTCTTCGTGCTCTGGATCCTGCCGTGGGTGGTGCGTCGCTAAAGTCACTTGCCCTTCAAGTCCAGTTCGCTGATCTGCTCGAACGTCTTGGTCGAACTCGATTCGGTCAGCATCTCTTGGCGAACGATCCGACCTGGAATCTCCTCCGAACGCCACAGCTTGACCGTCATCGGTCCGGCTTCGTTATTCTCTGTCCATTCGAAGACTTCTGCATTCACTTCCAACTCGCCAATCGACACACGCTCCTCACCAACCAGTTTGGCTTTGCTCGACGGCAACAAAAACAGTTCCGGCTTCAATCCGCTGGGTAGCGCGAACTTGGCAGGGTATGTCGCGCTGCTGGGTGGATTGTTTTCTGGAGGGGTATCAGTGCGCACCACCGAGACCTGGCTACCAACTACGACCTGTTCCGGCGACTTGTCCTCAAGCCACATTTTGGTCGTCACTAGAACTTCGCCAAATTCATTGGTAACCACTCGTTTCCGGATCGCGGATGCACCTACCGGGAATCGACTCCAGTTGGAGTACTCCGGATGATCGAGCAGAACGGGACTTGGAACCGTTTCGCGTTGGGCCGTACTACCCGATTGAGAAAGCGCCGTCTTGGGAACAATCGGCCGCTT
This sequence comes from uncultured Pirellula sp., assembly GCA_903892355.1. GTDB lineage: Bacteria > Planctomycetota > Planctomycetia > Pirellulales > Pirellulaceae > JBKCUI01. The sequence goes on from CAITIE010000153.1 coordinate 41,032, forward strand.
GTCCTCACATCCGATTGCCAAGCAACCAGTTACTATCAAAATTACGAACACCCTACTAACGCGATGATGATGCATAGCAATCCCGTTCTTGCATGTGAAAACTGGATAATCAGCCAATAGGTAAACTTTGTGGCTACTTGCCAGCGCTCCCTTGGCTCTCCTCATTTTCAATCGCTTTATCCTCCGCGCGGATTTTTGCCTTTTGCTCCTCCGTCAACTCACCCGTCGGGAGAATCGGCGCACTGCTACCCCCGCATCCCAGAGTTACGCAGAAAAGTCCCATCCAGCTCCATTTTGTCAATTTCGTCAGCATCTCACACTCTCTGATTCTAGATACAACACAAGCAGGCGGCTCACGCATTGTGAGCCGCCTGTATTTGAAACCGGTCTTCGACAGGCAATTACTTCGACCAGCAATTACTCGTCGGTGTTTACAGTCTGTCCATCATCGATCACGCACAGGTACATCCAAACCATCGGATCAACGCTAAACGGAGAGAAACGGACAGAACCATCGGCATAGGTCGCATTCAAGCCACTTCCATGGCTTGATCCGAAATACCGTCGCCAGACGTTGCTACCGTCGTTGGGATTGGAAGGTGACCCGGCGATCTTGATGGTCGGATCAAAGTCCGACTTAGGTGGGAAATGGTAACGGATTACGCATTCGTCCCAACCAGCGTTGTTCCATCGTTCGTTGTCACCACCATCTACGCCAAAGCGTTTGTGGGGCAAGCATTTTTCGGCGGCCATGATGGAGGATGAGGTTCCATCGGTGATGTCGCGCAGCCTTCGTTTGGCTCCTTGCGCAGACCACACGATGATTCCTTGTCGGCCTGGCTGCGTCCCAAAGTTTTCTGGGGTTCGCTCATTGCGGCGCGGTGACATCCCCAGAGGTGCTGCTGGGATATCGCCCCAATTCTCATGCACTTCACCTTGGTAGAAACCAGCGTTTCCAGCATAGTCGCTGCGGGCAAAGAGTCCGCCACCGTACACGGCCCCGCTGCGACGCGAAGGGCAATAGTAAATAGGGATGATCGAGCGCGCTACATCATCCTCGCCGTTGTAGTTCGCTGGACGACTCGCATGGATCGGGGGCAGATCGAACCTGGCAAGGTTGTAAACGTTCTGCCCTTCGACATAAGGAAGGATTTTAAACCAGTGGCTCCAACCCTTTGGGCTAGCCGCGTTGCAGCAGGTAGTGCCGCTCTCATACGCACCAACAGGTTCGTTGTAAACCATCCCCGGCAAACTCGGATCGCCATCGTAAGGACCTTGAGGCAAGTGCTTCAACGCCGATTCGTGGTTCATGAACGCGAGTCCAATTTGACGCATATTGCTTGAGCAAGACATGCGCCGTGCTGCTTCCCGAGCTGCTTGCACAGCAGGCAGCAGAAGCCCCACAAGAATTCCGATGATTGCGATGACAACCAACAGCTCGACCAGCGTGAAGGCTTGTCGTCCTCGCATTGGCGCAACACGCCAAACGCTCTTACTCCACCAACCCTTAGCCATATGAAAACTCCCAAAAATAGTTTCGCTGAGCTAGCCGATTCGCGACCTAGCGTCAGCCATGGAATCGAATGACGTGCGGGAAGATAACGACCAAGGGGTCCGCGCCAACTATTACGAAATCGACTTCACAGAACCTTCGTCAATTTCAAACAAAACTCATCGACAACCATCGGTTTGTGTGAAGCAAGCACCAAGCTCTGGTAAAGATCCTGTGTAGAAGGAACCGACGTTCCGACTGGACGCAACAAGAACAAAAGCAAATCACGGAACGAATGGCTCGCACCAAGCACCATGAACTAAGAACTAAGAACCAAGAACCTCACTCGTACGACTCCCGATCTGTCCCTGGTTTTCCTTCAGCAAGTAGCACCCCAACGCTCCGAGGTTCAGAAAATGGTTGTAACCGATGAAATTTCGGCGAAAAACTTGGTTTTTCGCCCCCTTGCAGATGAAGCGATGTTGTCATCCAATTGGGCCTTGTCGCAAATGAAAAACCTCGTCCGAACATGAGACTAGCCATGGGTTTAGAAAGTCTTTTTCAGCTTGAAAATCGTGTCGCCGTTGTGATCGGAGGATCCGGTGCCCTGGGGGGCGCAATGGCCTCTGCATTGGGATCCGCAGGGGCACGTATTGCCGTGGTGGGACGGAATGCGGAGCGGGGGATGAGCAGGGCCGAAGATATCCGACGCGCGGGTGGCGAGGCGGTCTTCGTTTCCGCCGACGCGATGAACCGCGAATCCATGATGCACGCTCGCGACCATATCGAGAAATCGCTGGGACCCGTCGACATTTTGATCAATGCCGCCGGTGGAAACCAAAGCGGTGCGACCTTGCAGCCTGGAGATGACTTTTGCAACCTATCGCTCGAGGCCTGGCAGCAGGTATTCGACCTGAATCTGATCGGCGGAACGGTCATGCCATGTCAGGTTTTTGGCGAAACGATGCTTTTGCGCAATTCCGGAAGCATCATCAACGTGGCATCGATGTCTGGGATCATCCCTTTATCACGCGTTGTCGCGTATTCAGCCGCCAAAGCAGCCGTGATTAACTTCACCAAGTTCCTCGCCCGCGAATGGGCTCCCCGCGGTATCCGAGTGAACTGCATCAGTCCTGGATTCTTCCCCGCCGAACAAAATCGCAGCTTACTGTACAACCCCGACGGAAGCCTCGCTCCTCGCGGAGAGCAAATCATCAATCACACTCCCATGGGTCGGTTCGGTTATGCCCACGAACTCGCCGGCTCCGTAGTGTACCTCGCATCTCCCACCGCATCCTCCTTCGTCACCGGACATAACTTGGTCGTCGATGGTGGCTTTTCCTCAACAACGATCTAACTCCCTATTGCGATCCGAGCGATATTGCGATCTGGGCAATTTTGCGATCGGGGCAAATATCGAACCCAAAACCACTGTTCTAAAAACTGATTTCATTAACTTCTGGAGACACCATGTCCAAACTTGCGATCCGTACCGATGCTTGCGAACTCGATTTTCTTTCCTTAGGAGCATTGGTCCATCGCCTCGACCCAGGCATCATCCCTTTTCGCAAGGCTCGGACGTTCGATGTCCATGTTTCGGGCGGTGAATACAACGTCGCAGCAAACCTTGCCGATTGCTTCGGATTGAAAACCGGTGTGGCCACCGCTATGGTGAACTATGGTATCGGAGAATTGGTACAGACTCGCGTTAAAGAAATGGGAGTCAAAACGTTTTACAAGCACTTTGAGCACGATGGTGTCCGTGGCCCAAACATCGCAACCGTCTATAGCGATCGCGGGCAAGGGGTACGTCCACCGGTGGTTTATTACAACCGGGCCAATGAAGCAGGAGCCATGCTCAAGCCAGGGGACTTTGATTGGAAGAGCATCTTCACGACGGGAGTCCGCTGGTTCCACTCCGGAGGGATCTTTGCCTCCCTCTCCAACACCACTTCGGAATTGATCATCGAGGGGATGCAAGCCGCCCAGGCTGCCGGTGCCGTCACCTCGTTCGACTTGAATTACCGCGCGAAAATTTGGGCCACCATCGGCGGTCCATCGAAGGGCCAGGAAATGATTAGCAAGATCGTCAAACACGTCGATATGCTTGTCGGCAACGAAGAAGACCTCCAGAAAGGTCTCGGTATCGAGGGCCAAGACGTCGAGCATAAATCCGAACTCGATCCGGATGCTTTCTTCAAGATGATCGATCGAACCATTGAGAAATTCCCGAATGTCAAAATGGTCGCCACCACGTTGCGCGAGGTAAAATCTACCAATCGCCATGAATGGGCCGCCGTCCTCTGGTATGATGGAAAACGGTATATCAGCCCAACGATGCACCTGGACGTCATCGACCGAATCGGCGGTGGTGATGGTTTTGCCGCTGGATTGATTTATGGCATGCTCGCAGGAAAAGATCCCGAGCAAGCGTTGCGACTTGGCTGGGCTCACGGCGCGTTGCTGACCACATTCCCCGGCGATACCACCATGGCAAAATTGCCCGAGGTGGAAACGTTGGCCAAGGGTGGTTCGGCCCGCGTTCAACGTTAACCTCAGCCAAGCTCTGCGAAACCAACGGATTCGCTTCGGCGATGGAGATTGTCGCTTCGGCGATGGAGATTGTCGCTTCGGCGATGGAGATTGATTCGATGTCCAATGGAAACCCATCAAGGCCGAACCCTTACGAGGCATCGAAGACACCTCCGAAGAAATCTCCGCGGCAAAAACCACCGCCCGTACCTGAGTCGAGCGAACCGTCGAATCCACGGACGCTCGAAAGCATCTTCGGAGGAGCCTCGCTCGCTCAATTGCAAAACTTCTGCAATCGCTTGGCCACCGGACTACATGCAGGGGTCGATATCCTTCGCGCCCTCGATGTCGAGTCGAAAGTTGGCTCGGCACGGTACCGCGATGCCGTCAAAGACACCTCCGACAAGATTCGGTTGGGCTACGCGCTGGGCGAAGCCATGCGGCTACAAGGAGTCTTTTTCCCCCCGCTGCTCATCAAGATGGTTGAGGCGGGTGAGCACTCCGGACAAGTCGAGCGGGTCTTTCGCTACATGTCGGATTACTATTCCGATTTGAAACGAACCCGCCAAGAGTTCGTCTCGCAAATCACGACCCCAGTGATTCAGTTCGTGGTTGCGATTCTTATCGTCTGCGCATTGATCTTTATCAATGGCTTCTTCACCTCGGGAAGCACTCAGGAAAAACCCATCGATCTCACTGGAGTAGGCTTAAGGGGTATTTCGGGCGTTCTGATTTTCCTGAGTATCCTCTCTGTGATCGGTGGTGTTCTGGGGACCGTCGCATTTGGGATCTGGAAGAATTGGTTCAACTGTCATCAAACACTGGTCCCTCTGATCAGAAACGTACCCGTGATCGGCACCGTCCTTACCACCACCGCCCTTTCCCGTATGTCGATGTCTCTTTCGATGATGCTCGGTGCCGGAGTCGACGCGAAGCGCAGTGTTCGCGATTCGGTCTTGAGCACCGGAAACTACTACTACATTTCGGGCGTCGAACAGATGACCGATTCCATCCAAGAAGGCCGATCGCTCGCGGAATCGCTCGACGCGCCTAAACGCCTCCCCGATGAGTTTATTCAGACACTAGAAATCGGCGAACTGAGCGGCAATGACAGCGAGTCCCTCGAGCGACTCGCCGTGCAATATCGCGAAAAAGCTCAGCTCGCATTGAAACAGCTAGCCATTACAGCTGGCTTTGCAATTTGGTTTGCCATCGCCGGTATGATCATCGCCGTGATCTTCATCATCTTCACACAGTACCTCAGCTTGCTCTATGGCAATCTCCCCAAGTAAGCCTTGGGGGGCGTTGCTATATTCCGACACTTCAGCGTTAACGCTTGTGCCGGTTAGTTCGGTTTTATGCCCTAGCATTTGCGACTCGAGTCCCTCTTTTCGATTTTCAATGGAATCGCAGAGAGTATCTACCACAAACTTGATGTACGTTTAGTTAAGTACAGGCAGGGGAGCGAGTAGCACCTACTGTGAATGAGTACTAATTTCCTGAATCGAATCACGAGTCGGTGCTTGCGGATGCAACGAGGGCGAGACATTTGGAACGACTGGGTTCTGAAATACCCAGGGCATGCTCCTCGCAATCGACGCGGCTTTACGCTCGTAGAGTTGGTGGTTTATATCGCGATCGTCGCAATCATGGCGATCTCACTTTTCCGCGTACTGGGTCAATCCGAAAAAGCGAAAATCGTATCGGTTGCAAAAACAGCGCGACTACTCAACGACGTGGCAAGCACCGTGTATGCGACAACTGGCACGTGGCCGAGCGATGCCAACAACAGCATCCTACCAACCGAGATGAAGCCATACCTATCGAACAATATTTTCGCCAATGACACGCCGTTGAAAGGACGTTGGGATTGGAACGGACCGACAAACACTGTTAGCAACCTCATCGGAATCTCGCTGCGATTCAACCCGCCATCCACTGCAGACCAACAGCTACTCACAAAGCTAGATAAGTTGATTGACGACGGCGATCTGGCAACGGGGAGTTGCAAAAAAGTTAACTACAGTGGATCGCTTTTCTACGTGATCTCTGTCGCGACGAAAAACTGATCGCTCAGATTGCAATCGCATCTGGATCCATGTACATCTCAGTCTTTCGTCTCGCGATTTGATTTCGATGGGTACAACGCGACTACATTGGCGAGCAGGATCAGTGCCCCCCCCATCCAAAGCCCAAAGGTAATTTTTTCGTTGGGATGCTCCATCCCAGTCCATGGCGCCAGCATGCCGGGCAGGAACAACGCCCACGACGATGCGAAGACTGGCTCTAAGCTGTAGATGACTGCGGCCTGCGATGCGGTGATCTGAGGTTGGTAACGGTTCATCCAACCAAACGACAACAGCGAGCAAAAGAATGCAAGTGCAAACATGGCGAGAACAAAAGGTAGCCGCATCGTCAATTCAGTCCAATCCGTAATCGACATATCCGGCACCAACGTCCAATCGCGAATCGGTGTGAAGAGTACGAACAGCGTTGTCATCCACCCCAAAATCGCCGTCACCAAAAACATACCAGGGGTAATCCGACTCGACTCGATCCGCTTCCCGTAATAATCCAGCAGGAGGACTTGGAAGGCAAAAAAGACAGAACCGGTTGTGGTCAAGGTATCGCCGAGGGTCCATCGGTCTGCGGCATCCTCCGCCAATCGGATACCGCTAGGCGTCCATTCGACGAGTCCCGTTAGAACAATCACACCCGCCACAGCCAGCAGAGCCCCCATGACCATCCATCTCGAAGGAATTCGACGGAACACGATGACACCAAACAGCGGAGTAAACACGGCAGTGAGACTCGTCAAAAAACCACTTCGCGACGCCGGAATCGTTGCCAGTCCGATCACTTGCAGCACCAACCCCAGATAGAACATGACCGCGATCGCGGCTCCTGCAAGCCATTCTTGCCGTGTCGCTTCACGGACCAAGCGATTCCAGAGAATCACGAGCATCACCAATGCCAGTGTGAACCGAACAGCGATCATCCACGACGAAACGATAACGCGAAAAGCGGTCGACTCGGAAGCCTCGTTGATACCGAAATGCGCATCCGTCAATTCATTGAGCATCTTGACCACAGGAAACGAAAACCCCCACAAAGCATTGACCATCACCAACGCGGCGATGGCAAGCCAAGGAAAATTCGTATTCCGTGATTCTGTAGGATCCGAGTTGTCAATTCCCAATGCGTCTACCCATCTCAAGCGTCGGAGTCTTACTCCACCCTATAAAAAGGACTCGCCGATCAGCAGCAAATCCTCAACCGCAACTACTTCGCATTCGCAGCACATCGGGTCATGGTTTCCATACTCCGACGAAGAATGGTCTCTACTCCAGGCGAGTAATCGAACACTTCAACACTTACCCACCCTCGATAATCGATATCGTGGAGGGCCTGGAAAATCGGTTGCTGATCGACCGCACCCATCCCTGGTCCCAGTAGATTCGGATCATTGGCATGGAAATGGACCATCAAATCCGCGTTCTCGCGAATGACTTGTTCGATGGGAACTCCTTCGGTGCTCATCGCTTTGACATCCAAATGCAATTGGACCCATGGACTCGCGATCGCCTCGATGATCGTTCGAGCTTGGGATGCATGATTCAGAAAATTCCCCTCGCCGGGACCGAGTGGCTCGATCGCCAATCGAACGTTCGCCTTCTCAAGCGATGGGACCAACTGTTCGATGACTCGGATCGCGTTCGCCGCCGCTTGATCGTGGGTCATGGGTGGCAGAAAATTCCGTTGGTTGGGCGAACCCAAAACCATCACCTTGCCACCCATTTCCGCGCAGAGTCCAACCAGTCCATGCAGGTATTCGGCGGTTCGATTCCGGACAGATTCATCGTCCGTCGTCAGGTGAAACCCATCGGTTTTGGCCAGCAACCAATGGAGTCCGATGACCTCCATCCCCATCCCTGCGAGGACCTTGGCGAACTCGCGGCACCGCTCCGGCGCGACCTCGAGCGGTTTCGGACCCAAAGTAAAAGGTGCGATCTCGACCCCGGTGTACCCAAGCTCCGCAGCCAAGCGGTAACCCTCCAACCCGGGAACTCCTTCGAACAATTCGTTGCAAATCGCGTATTTCATTGAGTATTCCATTCGCAGGGGATTCGCCGACCTCGGGTCTAGCAAACCTCAAGGGGGCTAGCAAACCTCAAGGGGGCTAGCAAACCTCAAGGCCGCGGGTGTTCCCGCCTGTTCTCGACTTTTGGGCTCGGACTCCGCTTGACCGATGGGCTATAATTCGATGTGACGGGTCGTCATCGACAGCATACTGCATTTTCGCATTCCGCTGAGGTTACCATGCAATCAATCTTTGCAAAGCTTCCTTCCATTCTCACCCTTGGTGCCGTGCTCGGCGGCGGGGGCGCACTGCTCGTCGTTGCAGCGGACCCACCTGCCAACTCGACCAAACCAGCCGACTCGACCAAATCCGATGAACCTAAGGAGACGGCCAAAGTCATCCCGAATCGGAACGTACAGAACAAGACCTCCAAGGACAAAAAGAAGATGGCGGACGAGCCTGAATACAACAAACTGAACCCTGAGGAACGCTGGGTTATTCTGAACAAAGGGACCGAATTCGCGTTCACGGGAAAGTACACCGACCACTTCGTCGAAGGAACTTACATCTGCAAACGATGCAACGCCCCCCTCTACAAGTCCGATGACAAATTCCACAGCGGTTGCGGATGGCCCGCCTTCGATGATGAGATCAAGAACTCTATCAAACGAGTAGCCGACGCCGACGGAATGCGGGTCGAAATCATGTGCAAGAACTGCGGTGGGCATCTTGGGCACGTCTTCGAAGGCGAACAGATGACCAAGAAAAACTCACGGCATTGCGTGAATAGCATCTCGATCAAATTCGTCCCCAAAGGAAAGGAACTCCCCAAAGTTATCACCGCTGAAAAAGCCGGTGATGCATCCAAGGAAGCTCCTAAGAAAGAGGTGGACGGTAAGTACAACTCCTCATCGTCTAAGAAGTAGCTCGCGGCTCTTTAACCATTCCTCAGCCCGATCGGTCCACTGCGATGACGGGTTGCTGGTACGTCGCAAACCGTACCCGTGCCCACCCGTCGGGTAAAGATGCAGACTGACGGGAATCTTGAGTTTGTTCAGTTCCATCGCTGGAACGAACACGTTCTCGCACCCGAGAGGATCGTCTTGGGCCATTGTCATGAACACCTGTGGCATATCTTTTGGGAACACCACATCGGGTGCCAGTTTCGTCCGATCCTCGTTCGAGACGAGATACGCTGGATAGATCAGCATGGTGAAGTCTGGGCGAGGCGTTAACTCATCCGCTCCGTCCGCTTTGGGATACGTGACCGAAGCGAACTTGGTACTCAGCATGGTGGATAGGTTCGCACCCGCGGAGTACCCAAGGCATCCAATTCGTTTGGGATCGATACCCCACTCGCTTGCGCGAAACCGCAACACATTGATCGCACGCTGGGCGTCTTGCAAAGGAGCATCCGAAGGTTGACGTCCCTCGCGTCTTGGAACGCGATACTTGAGAAGCGCGGCAGTAACACCGATCGAGTTGAGCCATTCGCAGGTTTCCGTTCCCTCGAGATCCATCGCTAAGATGTTGTATCCACCTCCTGGACACACCAGCACCGCCGCTCCCGTTTCCCGTTCGGGGGTCGGGCGATAGATCGTCAGTGTCGGCTCGCTAACGTTCCCAAGTCGTATCACTTTTGTACCGGCAACCATACCATCGGTTGGCTTGGTGATATCCGCCTCGGGAGGCAACTCCCTTTGCTCCCCAGGAGCGACTCCCGACCAGAGCTTGATTAAGACCGGTTCTGCCGACCGAGCGTCACCACGAGAGATGCACAATAAAAAGGCCAACACGACAGTAACCTTCAGCAATCCCGCTGGAACTTTTTTCGGAATGCAGCCACTGAACGGCGTGCGGTTTACTAAGCTCATGATCAACCATCTCCCACAAACGAGGCATGAATACCTGGACTCGGTTCCGTACTACCACTCCGATTGGTTCGAATGGGTAGCGTGAAATGATTACTATCGATCGGGTTTCATGCTGCGACATCATCCAATCGGACCAGTCGACAACATTCTTTGCGGTCGCGCGAACCATCTAGCTGGCGCGAACCATCTAGCTGGCGCGAACCATCTAGCTCGCGCGGTACCCCCCTTCGGACAACTATTTGCCCAGTTCGGACAAAAGCTCTCCCATCTCGGCCGCCGCGTGTAAATTATTCTGCCTACGGGCCTCCTCGATGCCATCGCGGAGCAATGTCCTCGCCTCTTCAACTTGATCCAGTTCGGCCAACTGCTGAGCGGCCATGAAAAAAGCAGCGACGTATTTTGCATCGGGGTCGTAGGCGAGTTCTCGCAGCATCGTCACGCTTTGCTCGTGGTCGGATTCCTTGCGCAGCTCCATCGCCAACGTGTACCGCAGAAACGCATCCTTGGGATCGTCCGCAAGCATAGCTAGGATTTGATCTTTACGGCTCATCGAATTGACTCACTCCTGACAACTCCGCGATCGGAACAGTGTGTACTTTAAACCGATCAGCCGCGAACCCCACGGCCGCGGCTGATTCATTTGACCTTCAATGTATGAGCAAAGCCCAAAAAACTTAGTCACCTACAGCGTCTTGTTGAAGCTGTACGAACCAGGCTGATGAACTTCGACCGCAGGAGCCTCGCCCCATTGTAGTTTTTCAGGCATGAGCGACATCTTGCTGTCCTTGATATCATCCCAACGGATGACTTCGCCGGAGTAAGCAGCTTCGCGGCCCATGATCGCCATGAGCGTGCTCTTGCACATGTAGTCCCCGTTGTTGAGAGGCTTTCCTTCACGGATCGACTTCATCAGTGCGACATGCTCGAGGTAGTACATGCTCGGCTTTTGCCCGCTGAACTTCCATGGATTTTCGCCGGTGATTTCATTGGCGAGCACGCGAGCTGTTCCCTTGGTGCCAAAAACGTAGTCTTCGGTCTCATTGAAGCAATTGGGCATTTGCCGAGTTGCAGCATAGGTGCGCGTGCCATCGGCCCATTCGTAAACGACATAGAAGTGATCGTAGATATCGCCATACTCCACGTCCGTTCGAACTTGGCGGCCACCCATTCCATAAGCGAGCACAGGGGGGACGTCGTGGTGCAACCACATCGACTTGTCGAGCGAGTGGATAAACTGTTCCACGATATGATCGCCACTGAGCCAACGGTAGTACAACCAGTTCATGACTTGGTTATGCATCGGGGTCCAGAAGTCTTTGGGTTCACGGATCCAGAGGGTACCGGCGAGGTAGTTTTCTTGGACTGAAATGATGTCACCGATGGCGCCGCTATGGATCTTTTCCATCGTGGCTTTCACCCCCAAGTCATACCGCCAGCACAAACCGGAAACGAGCGAGAGACCTTTTTCTTTCGCAGCTTCGCTCGCTGCCATCACGCGGCGGACACCGACCGGATCGACTGCCACCGGCTTTTCGCAGAAGATGTGCTTGCCCGCAGCAACAGCCGCTTCCATCTGCATGGGTCGAAAGCCTGGCGGCGTTGTCAGCAATACCACGTTGATGTCGGTCTCAAGCAACTTTTGCATGGAGTCTAAGCCGGAGAAGCATTGGTCATCCGGAACTGCAAACTGCTCACCGAGAGTTCGCTTGAGGTTTTTCTTTGCCCCGTCCAATCGATCATCGGTGATTTCAGCGATCGCCGTCAGACGGCAACCGGAGTCCGCATCCATCGCGTCCTTTGCCGCCCCCGTTCCTCTTCCGCCCGCACCGACCAAACCGACCTTGATGATATCGGAGCCTTGGGCGTGCACCGACCGATTGAAGAAACTCGTCGCAACACCTGCGGCGACTCCTGCACCCGCAGAAGTCTTCAAAAAACCACGACGGTCAACGCCGCTAGCCTGCTGTTTCGATTGGGTCTGATCGCTCGCTTGGGTGGTCGTCTCGGCCGTCACGTTTGCGTCCATAGCTTGAAAATTTGGAGAGGAACTCATGAAAGGTGGGGTCTCAAGGGGTATCGAGGAAGGCGGGATTGCATATCCTAGGAACGGTTTGGTCGATCCTAGTTGAACCAAGGTCAAGGCACCTTCTTGGAACTGGACCAAGGAGAATCGCCGTAGACCAAATCGTTGATAGACCTGACAAATAGGTAATTCGGTTATAACCCAACCAGCGCGACATGCAACACAGCCACCCACGATCCTCCCCCGAAAACCAAGATTCAAACTCCGATTCGGGCACCTCCGATTCAGGCTACCCAGACCAGCCATTGCACCCGAGCGACGATACCAGTCCGGCAGATGACACTGACATGGGGTTTTCGCTGGAAAGCCCTCGAAATCGTTTTTACGATGACTTCGAGGAAAACCGCTTTCGGGCGGCCCTCCAATCCTCGATTCCCATCGAACTGGAAATCGGGTCGGGGAAGGGTCTGTTCCTTACCCGAGCCGCACAACATACCCCCGATCGGTTTTTTATCGGGCTCGAACTGGCGACCAAATACGCAAAAGAAGCCCAAGCCAAGCTCGAGAAAATGGGCATTGCGAATGCTTGCTTCATCGCCTGCGATGCCGTCGCATTGATGCAACAAGACGTCCCCTCGGAGTCCCTCGTCGCCGTACATGTCTATTTCCCGGACCCATGGTGGAAATCCAAACATAAAAAACGGCGAGTCTTGAGCGACGAAACCATCCGCAATATCGAACGAGCTTTACTCCCAGGGGGAAATCTTCATTTTTGGACGGACGTCTTGGACTACTATGAAGAGGCCGTCGCACGCATCTGTGAACTCACCCAACTGCGAGGACCATTTTACGTTCCCGAGCCCGAAGCAACGCACTCCATGGATTACCGAACCCATTTCGAGAGACGCACCCGGCTCAATGGCTTGCCGGTGTACCGTGCTCGATTCGACAAAGCAACTCGTGAATAGTCACGACAAGTAGTTTGCCGACTATGAATCTGCTAACAAGCCTCGCGGTTGCGCGAATGCCCACCTTATCATCGTCATATACTTTCAACGGACTCGCTTCGCGGGTGAACGATCGCGGGTGCCGTTCTTCCTGGACAGCCCTTGCTGCAGCGCTCGCGTGGATGATCCTGATTCTCGAAGGATACGTCGTGGGCCAAACCTCCCAGTCGCAACTGGAGAGGCCGCAACTGGAGAGGCCGCAACTGGAGAGGCCGCAACTGGAGAGGCCGCAACTGGAGAGGCCGCAACTGGAGAGGCCGCAACTGGAGAGGTATGAGTACTCAACTCCAACCATGGGTACCATGTTGCACCTGGTCGTCTATGCAAACGACGAAACGAGGGCTCAACTCGCGATCGATGCCGGACTTGATGAAATCGAGCGACTGATCCCCATCTTGAATAACTATGATCCCACAAGCGAGGTTTCCAGGTTATCTCACGCCGCATCTAATCCGAGTTCACTGAGTTCCGATCTGGCAGGAACTCTGGCCGTTGCAAAACGCTGGCACGATTTATCGATCGGGCAGTTTGACGTTACCGTCGGTCCATTAACCCGTCTCTGGTCTCGCGCCAGAAAAGAAAAACGGCTGCCAGATCCTAGCGAAATCGTTGAGGCTCAAAAACGGATCGGTTGGAAAAATCTCCGACTGTTCCAAACAGAGTCAACCGCGACGGATCTGGACCAACTCTCCAATCTAGTGCAGGCCAATCTCAACGAACATCCACTCCACGCCGAACTTCTGGCCGAAGGAATGACTATCGATGTCTCTGGTTTGGCGACCGGGTACATCATCGATCGCGCGTTTGAAGCCATCGTTCGGTCCGGCCACGATTGCATCTTGATCGATATCGGTGGTGACATTCGATTGGGAAGCCCCCCTCCGGAGACTCAAGGCTGGACGATTGAGATCGCTGGTATCGGCAAGAACTCGCCACCCCTGTGCAAACGTCTGCTGCACTCGTGTGCCATCACCACCTCCGGTGACCTCAACCAATTTGTTGAAATCGATGGGCACAGATACAGCCACCTCATCGATCCAATTACCGGCAATCCATTGGAACGCCGACAGAGCGCTACGGTGATCGCAGCGACAGCGATCGATGCCGATGCCGGCGCCACCGCATTATGCTTGTTGGGAATGGAAAACTCATCTCAACAATTCGACGCCATGCCAGTAACCGAAGCTTACCTCATGGAAGTCTCCAAAGAGAACGCTGCGGCCCCTCGCTCTAGCGACTCCATACAATCGCCCAAAAACTACGACGTAGTCCGATATCGGCATTTGTTCCAGTCCTCGGCTGCCGAAGACTAAGGATTCTATTTCAAGGTCCCCATGTCCCGCATGAGGAACTTCATGTCTTCCCATGTTTGCCGTTTGGCATCAGGATTCCTCAACAAGTAGGATGGGTGGTACGTCACCAGTACTTTGGCTTGTTGGTAGCGAAAGAATCGACCTCGCAGACGACCGATGCTTTCGGTGGTTTTTAGCAAGGCTCTCGAGGCCACACTTCCCCAGCAGATGATGTATTCAGGCTGCAGGATCTCGATCTGCGACTCAAAAAAAGGTCGGCAGTTCTCGACTTCGATTTCGGTCGGAGTGCGGTTGTTGGGTGGACGGCACTTGAGCGTGTTCATGATGTAAACCTCGTCCCGCCTCAGCCCAGTCGCGACGAGGATCTTATCGAGCAATTGTCCTGCCGGACCAACAAACGGCTCTCCGGTCCGATCTTCTTCTGCCCCGGGTGCTTCTCCGAACATGACAAATCGGACGTCATGCGGTCCTATCCCAAAAACCGTCTGCTGTCGCCTGCAAACAATATCGGAACACTTGCGGCAAGCCTTCACCTCCTCGGAAAGAGTCCGCAGCGACTCGATCCGTTCCCCGCTGGTCCCCTTAGGCCTCGCCCACGCCTTCGCTTCGTCCGTAACGGGTGACTGTGTAAACACGGGAGCAATCGCTGGCCGCTGTGCCCCCGGTACCGTCGATGGTTGACTAGGATCGTTGAACGATCGAGCAGGGGAGCTTGCATTCGAGGATACGGTGGTTTTTGGCTGAGGATTCGAACTGGTTGTGGCCAATTGGCCGACCAAGGTCGATGTCGTCTGCCCTGCAACCGGAGCGGATACAGCCGGCTGAGACGCGAGTTCCGAGGACTCCTGCTGGCCCCATGCGATGACAGCATCGGGCAAGGTCTGATGCGCTTTGGGAAGCCGCGTGATGCCTGAACGCTGCAGATGGGTCAACAACTGCTTCGTAGCGAGATACCATTCGTTGTTTTCCATCGCATCCTCACCGTTGCTTGTATGCATTGCCAACAAGTTCTATCAGGTAGCGGTATAGATCCGTTACTGGGCACCTTGGATGGCTCGCTCGAAGGCCGCAGCCGCATGCAGTAGTTGTTCTTCGGTGTGCGCCGCAGAAACCTGCGTGCGGATTCTCGCTTTGCCTTGTGGAACCACGGGATAGGAGAAACCGATCACATACACTCCTTCATCCAGCATGGCTTGTGCAACGCGTCCTGCCAGAGCCGCGTCACCCATCATCACCGGTACGATGGGGTGGGTCCCGCTGAGAATGTTCAAGCCACGACGGGTCATCTCGGAGCGGAACAGTCTCGTGTTGGATTCGAGCTTATCCCTGAGTTCGGTGGACTCACTCACCATCTCCAGCGCACGGATCGCACCCGCCACCACAGGTGGAGCGATGGTGTTTGAGAACAGATATGTCCGTGAACGCTGGCGCAGCAACTCCACCATTTCGGCAGGCCCCGAGGTATACCCGCCACTGGCTCCACCAAGCGCCTTGCCAAGCGTTCCAGTGAGGATATCGATCCGATCCATCACTCCACAGTATTCATGCGTTCCCCGGCCATGCTTTCCGACAAAGCCGACCGCATGCGAGTCGTCCACCATGACCATGGCATCGTATTCGTCCGCCAATTGACAGACCGATGCTAGATCCGCGATGGTTCCATCCATAGAAAAGACCCCATCGGTAGCAATCAGTCGAAAGCGCGCGTTTTTGGCTTCCTCGAGCTTGGCCCGCAAATCATCCATCGAGTTGTTCTTGTACCGGAACCGCTGCGCTTTGCACAATCGAATCCCGTCGATGATGCTCGCGTGATTGAGTTCGTCCGAAATGATCGCATCCTCGGCGCTCAAAATCGTTTCGAACAATCCGCCGTTGGCATCCCAGCATGAGTTGTAAAGGATCGTGTCCTCCATCCCTAAAAAGCGACTCAATTGATCCTCGAGCTTCTTGTGGATCGTCTGGGTACCGCAAATGAATCGTACCGACGCCAATCCGTATCCCCAGCGCTCGAGAGCGGCATCGGCCGCGCCGCGAACACTCGGATGCTGAGCCAAACCGAGATAATTGTTCGCGCACAGATTCAACAATTCACGTCCATCAGCGAGGGTAACGGTAGTGCCCTGGGACGAGTCGATGATCCGCTCCCGCTTGAAGGTTCCAGCATCTCGCATCGAAATGTTCGATGCTGCCACGTGCTCTAAAAATCTCGTATTCATCGCTAAGAATTTTTTGTTTTGGGAATTTCGATTTGGTTGAGAAGTGTTGTCGACGAAGACTCTGCCGTCGCTAGGGCCGATAGCTCTAATTCGGTCTCTCCAGGTTGCTTCGAAGACACCCGAGCCATCGGTGTCCAGTAGTCAATCCAGCGGCAGCCCACCCATGGTATCAAGGACGCAGCGAATCCATAAGCGATCGTTTCGAGAATCCCCACAAGGGCCCAATTCCTTCGAATAGAAACTCCAAGCGAACCGAACCAACTCGATTGCAACTCCACCCATTGGAGCAATTTCTCGACCCCCGCTAGATGCAGTACCAACAACAATCCAAAAATCGGGAAAAGGTAGAAACGCCATCGTTTTCCGGCAAACATCCATCCAGAAAAGTGGACGGGAAGGATCGGGATTAAGGGCAACGACGCCAGAAGGAACACCAGCCACTGACTGCGGGCAGACTCAAGCGGATTCACAGCAGGTGGTCCGACAGAGTTATCCGATGGGAGTCCCGCCAAATCCACCATCCAATTGGATTCAGCAACCACGACTTGAATACCGATTGCGATTACCGCCATCAACAGGAGCCAACGCCTTATTCCCCATCGCGGCCGAATTGAAGACGTCGCGCCTACGATTTCCAATCCAGTGAGTAAGCTGGCCAGCCGAAAAAGGAGAAGTCCCTTGACGACAAACCAAAACACGACTGGAAGATCGATCTCCCAATAGGTATCCCAATTGCTAAAAACGTCTGGGCGATAACGCCAATTCAACCATGTTATGACAACGAGCATTAAGAACAAATAAACCACCCCGCCCAACATTGCCAAGTACCGCCCCGGTCCTTGCATTGCAATCCAAGCGATTACGCACCACATCGGGATGGTGAAGAGGTCCTCAAAACCTGACTCGTCGACAGGATTCAGTAGACAAAACGCCCCCTGGGCAATCATCAATCCGATACATACCAATACCATCCGAACTGCATAGCGATTCCACATGTTCGGATCGTGCAATGCCTCATGCTCTGCATGGCGAGGATGTCCCATAGGATCCGACACGGATTCATCATCGTGGTCAGGCATGTGCGAAATCCTTTGGCAAACTCGATCGGGATTCCGAGTTCACTCGTCAAACCGCGAAATACTCAAATGTTGCCTCGGTATCAAGTTAGTATCAATGAAGTCCCAGCATGGGGTCAAAACCGAACATATGGTTAAGGTTCTGAACCGCGGCACCACTGGCACCCTTGACCAAGTTATCGATGGCGCTGATCAGAATAATCCGCGGTCCATTTTCCCGGACGGTGATGTCGACATAGTTAGTCCTGGCAACAAACCGCGTGGCGGGAAGGTGGGACACGATGCGAACAAATCCGGTGTTGGGATAATAGGAGTTCAAGCACTCTCGCAGTTGATTGGGGGTCGCACCGTTTGCCGGATGGACATAAATCGTCGATAGAATTCCACGCTCCATCGGGGTGAGATGGGGTGTGAAAACAATTTCAGGCTCAACGCCCGAGAAACGATGGACGATGTCAGCAATTTCTGGTTGATGCCGATGATTTCCAACGGAATATGCCGAGATGCTTTCGTTGACTTCGCAGTACAGGTTTCCGAGCTTGGGGGTCCGCCCCGCGCCGCTCACACCCGACTTGCTATCGACGACGATGTCTTTCGGAGAAATCAATCCTTCTTTAAGCAACGGCGCCAAAGGCAAGATCGCTGAAGTGGGATAACAGCCCGGATTCGCCACCAATGAAGCCTTGGGCAATTCACTCGCGAACAATTCCGGTAGTCCATACGGGGTCGTGCCGAGTCGGCGCGGATCTGGATGCTTCTCGCCGTACCATTTTTCATAGAGCTCTGGGGTGCTGAGACGGTAGTCCGCGGACAAATCGATGACGCGGCATCCCGCATTTAGCAGTTCCATCACAACGTTGGCAGAAGCGCCGTGTGGCAAGCAGGTCATCGCCACATCGCATCGTTCCCCGATTTGGGCTGGAGTCAAATCCTCGACGGGCAAACGCAATTTGCGCAACAGCGACGGATGCATATCCGCAATCATGCTCCCGTCAGCTTGCCGGCTCGTGGCGGCAACGATCTGAACATGGGGATGATGCAATAACCATTGGATGGCTTCTAACGCGGTATAGCCCGATGCCCCGACGATCCCAACTTTAATGATCCGTTTTTCCATCTCGATTTTTATCCCTTACATAAACCAAGGTTCAGTATTGTAATTGCGAAGAATGCGACGAATGATCTCGCGAAATTCCCCAAGGATCATCGCGGTAGCACCCCAAACAAAATGCCCGTCGACCTGGAAGCCAGGTGCATCAAACTCCGAGTTGCCACGACGCAGGGTGCCAATTCGCATGCATTCGTCCGAAAGGAGTTGATCGACGGACAGATAGATCACCTCGGCGACTTCATCGGGGTTGGGATGGATCTTTGGCTTCAACGACGACACGCTGACCATTGGGGTCACCGAATGCTTGCTGGCAAACACATACAACGGCGACAATTGCCCCAGCGGTTGCAGGTATTCCGTCGAGCATCCGAGTTCCTCGCCGTACTCTCGGCAAGCCGTACGCCAGTCCGATTCGCCGGATTCGGCGCGACCACCCGGCAACGATATCTGCCCTCCATGATCGGCCATCTGGCTCGGACGAAGGGTCAGGGGGATCTGCCACTGGCCAGATTTGCCCGGTAGCAAAGAAATCATTACGGAAGCTCGGTGGGCGCTCCTCAGAGCGGGGCCGCGATGCCTGCCATAAGCGTATCTGGGAGCGTACCCGCGATGCACGGAACGGTCGGTGGCACGGTTTTCGGGGACGCGGGCGTCTGGGCTGCGATCCGCAAGCTCCCGCCGCAACCAGTCCGGCAATAGAGACAGGTCCGTCGATTCAACGCTCATGATTCTACCAGACCTCTGCCAATTCAATTATCATTCTGGCTAGTTCGGAACCTCAAGGGGTCGAGCTCGCTCCAATGGGGCAAACTCCGATTAGAACGTATACCCCGCATTTGTTCGACGCAAGTCTTATTCGCCCCCTTGGAAAATCCCGCATTCCACCCCCCAACAACTTCCCGAACAACTTCCTGAACAACTTTCCCGATATCGTTTTTTCGCAACTGAAGCTCGCATGACGCGTCGATCGCCCCAAAACCCCGAAATGATTGCTGGTGCTCTCAAGCTCCTTCCTGCTCGCTGGGCGATCGCGATCCTCGTCGCTGCTATTGCCTACGTGGTGTTGCAGCCCAAGCTCAATCAGTGGTTCGGTTGGAGTTTACCCAGCGCGGCAGCCATGCTGGGCCAGGAAGCCCCGGCCACTAAGAGCAAGCAACCCCCGATTACCAAGCCTGATGCTTCCGCCAACACCAAGCTCGACAGCGCATCCTCCAACAAAACAGCCCCCCCGAAGCCTTCGAACCCGAAGCCCGCTCCGCAAAAACCAACACTCGCCAACGGGACAGACGCTACTAGCTCTAAAACAAGTTCGGGTTCCAAAACCAGCTCGAACGACTCCGAAGACCTCAAGTTTCGCTTCCTGAAACCACTCGGAAGAGACCGGTACGAATCCCCAGCGGGCCTCATCTATACCCCTGGGAGCGAAGAGGGGCACCGCTTGAAACACATCGAACGGCACTTGTCCGATCAACCCAATCGCCCGGGATCTCACGGTGTTTTCGATGGCAACATGGAATCCTTCCTGACGGCAATCGACGATGGTTACAAACGTGCTCGCGGGCATGCCAAAGGGACCAAGCAAAGGGAAGAAGAGGGGATGACCGTTTTCGAAGCCCCTTTTGACAAGCCGATCGGATATCTCGGTGGATCGGAAGGAGCAAGGAAAGGAAAACCCAAACTGAAACGATTGCGCATCGTAGTCCGAGACAAAAACCTGATCACCGCCTTTCCGATCCAATAACCTCGACCAGCGTCGCTACAGGCCAGGCCCCCAGGACGCTAGGATTCCGCAAAACCGCGAACCCAAACTCTGAAACCACCACCTACGCAAACTCAACATCTGCAAAATGGTACTCCCTTATCTTATTTACGTCCGGACTTGCCCCTCCTGCGGGGATGGCCTGTGCCGCGTTCGTGTATGCACCCATGAGAACAAACTCGCTGGTTGCGTTGTGTGCGATGAATGCGAGTCCGTCTGGACCGATCCAACGATGTCTGAAAAATTCACCGAGGGTATCGATTCCTACACGGCTTCATGCCCCGATTGCGGCCGCTCCCTTTGGGAAGACACCTCGCACTGGGCGGATATCCAAGAAGTATGCTTGCTCGGATGGTACGACAAAGTCAAAGTCGCTCGCACTTAACCCCACGCAGACACCCCGACGATCTCCCTCGCTGAACGAATTGGTCGATTACTGCCCAAAAAACGAATCCTTCTGAACGAATCCCTGTGAAACTTTGACGCATATTCGAATCCGAATGACAGCACTTCAGAAATTCAATCTGGATTTCGATTTCTCTACTGGTATTCTCCGGCGGCTGACGGACAATTTCGGTTCGACTCTGCTGTCTTCCATGCTTCACGTGGCGAACGGACTTTGTCATCCACGGAAGGAAAGCAAGTGCGGTAACGCATGACGCTGGATCGTTGGATAGCGACGACAAACAGCGTCTTCCTCAGGGTTGAACTCCTCAGGGTTGAACTCCTCAGGGTTGAACTCCTCAGGGTGCCGCGCCATTACCATCGTTCCAAGCCAGCGGAGCATTGAATTGCAAATCGACGTACCAGTTACCGTCAAACCGTACACGGTCCATTGGGTTTATGTATGCACGATCGTCGTTGTGCATATCCTGGCCTTGTTGGCCCTGCACCCTTATTTCTTCTCCTGGGCAGGGGTGATCGCGGCCCTTCTTGGGATCCATGTCTTCGGCCAAGGAATCACGATCGGCTACCATCGGCTGCTGACCCATCGCAGTTTCAAAACACCGCTATGGGTGGAACGCACCTTTGCGGTCCTTGGCATTTGCTGCTTGGAAGACACCCCGGCTCGATGGGTAGCGATCCATCGCATCCACCATGTCCACTCCGATGATCAACCCGATCCGCATTCCCCGCTGGTGAACTTCCTTTGGTCCCATTTCGGCTGGCTCTGCATCAACAATCGCCAGACGCATTGCCTCTCGGCCATCGAGAAATTCTCCAAGGATTTGCTTAGGGATCCGTTTTACATGTACCTGGAGAAACGACCGCTTACCCACGTCTACATCGCTCTTTTGCAAATTCCCGCGTTCTTCCTTCTAGGGACACTCATCGGGTATGCGATGAGCGGTCCGGAACAAGCGATCCGGATGGGATTGAGCATGGTGGTTTGGGGTGTTTATGTTCGCTTGGTCGCCGTTTGGCACATCACTTGGTCTGTAAACTCGCTCAGCCATTTGTTCGGTTACCAAAACTACGAAACCGGCGAACACAGCAAGAATAATTGGCTGGTGGCGATCCTTACCGTCGGCGAAGGCTGGCATAACAACCACCATCATGACCCGTCCACCGCGTGCCTCCACCATCGCTGGTGGGAAATTGACATCAGCTACCTGGAGATTAAGCTGCTAGAACGCCTGGGGCTCGCCAGTGAAATCATCCCTCCGAGACACCTGCGCCACAAGCACGCGAGCCCAGCCCAGCAGCAATAGCATTCGGCGTGCACTGCCCCCGGCGACTTTCCTTTCAGAGAATATCATGAACTCAACTCGTATCGACGCATATCTGGCCGGCAGTGCGGAACTGCTGAAATCGATTTGGGGATTGACCCATGATCAACTTCATGCCAAACCCGCCGACGGCTCTTGGACCATCCACCAAATTGTCATCCATATGCTGGATAGCGATCTGATCGGTACGGACCGAATGAAGCGGATCGCATGCATGGACACGCCTCTGATCGTGGCTTACGACGAGAACGCCATGGTACACCTCCCAGGCACCTCGGAACTTAATGCATTCGCAGCCTGTGAAATGTTCCAGAGGAATCGCCAAATGACCGCGACAATCTTACGGCACCTACCTGCAGCGGCCTGGGAGCGATTCGGGATCCATACCGAGAGTGGCAAGGTCACCCTTGGGGAATTCCTCGTAAAATACACGCAACACCTGGACCATCACCTCAAGTTCATCGCGGCGAAACGATCGCGTCTCGAAGGGACTGCTCCAAGCGAACCAACCAGCAACGCTGGTTGATCGCTCGCATCCGGCATCACCGTCCTGGCTATCCCTGAGCAGGACCCGCGTTGTTTTGACGCCTCAGCAATGCCCTCTTAAAATCACCAACGCGAATGGGGCCCACTGGGTTGCTCAGCCCTTTTCATGCGAGAGATTGCCCAGGGATCGCCCCGCAAAACGCCGCCGAGCATGCGGCCCTCCACTGAGCATTCGCTTTGCTCAGGGCAACAAAAAAACCCGCCGAGTCTGGCGGGCTTTTTTTGGTTGGATTCAGAGTGCTGGGAATCCATTGTTTCCGACTGTGATTAACGCTTCGAGAACTGGGTTCCGCGGCGTGCACCACGCAGACCGTATTTCTTACGTTCCTTCATACGCGAGTCGCGTGTGAGGAACCCGTCGTCGCGGAGGGGTGGAAAATGCTCTTCGCTGAGGCTGACGAGGGCTCGCGCGACACCCATGCGGATCGCGCCGGCTTGGCTCATCGGACCACCCCCGGACACTCGAACGAACACGTCTACTGCGTCTCGTTGCCCGACGTGATCGAGCGCCTGAACAACCAATCGTCGCTCGGCATCGGTCACAAAATACTCTTCGAACTCGCGATCGTTGACCGTGATTTTTCCTGCACCTGGGCGGATTCGTACCCGAGCGACGCTGGTTTTACGACGCCCCGTTCCGAGGCTGTCACCGTTAACTTTGTCTTTCTTCGTGAACATCAGTTTGGGTCTCGATATCGGTTCGATGGATGGATTTAGCTAGCTTGGTTTCCGAACGGAGCCGGAATCGGGCTTTGGGCTTGATGGGGATGTTCGCTTCCTGCGTAAACCTTCAACTTGCCCAGCATGTGGCGAGCAAGCGTATTCTTCTTTGGCAACATCCGCTTGACAGCGAGGAGTACCAAATCGGTCGGCTTGCGTTCCAACCGCTCGCCGTAGCTCTCGATTTTCTGACGATGGTATCCGTTGTACCACGTGTAGTGACGGTGTTCGAGTTTTCGCCCGGACATCTTCACCTTTTCAGCGTTGATGACGATGACATACTCACCCGTATCGACGTGCGGGGTGTATTGAGGGCGGTGTTTCCCCATCAATACCATCGCGATTTCGCTAGCCAACCGACCCAACGTGCAATCAGTCGCATCGACGACGTACCACTTCTGTTCGACCTGACCCGGCTTGGC
The DNA here is from genome assembly GCA_903892355.1 of uncultured Pirellula sp. Classification (GTDB taxonomy): domain Bacteria; phylum Planctomycetota; class Planctomycetia; order Pirellulales; family Pirellulaceae; genus JBKCUI01. The sequence continues at coordinate 64,934 of CAITIE010000153.1, forward strand.
AACCGTTGTTTTTTGCTGAGCAACCATGACAATTCCTAACCTTTTTTCCAGCAACACGCTGGGAGCAAACGCTCATCAAGCAATAAAATCTAGCGGATCGCAGTGCACCTAAACTGGGTGATTTCGATGCCAGAGGGGGCGAAAGTATAGCCCTGATGGTTAAATACAACAAGTGGTTTTTCGGTTACCCACCTAGATCGGAACGGAGGTTTTTCCCTTGGGATGTGGGAAAAACCGTTCAGAAAAGGTCTTGGAGGGGTCATCCCCGCCAAAAACCCTGCTCCAGACTATCGGTTTGAATCGGTTGCCTGTACCGAGTTTGACGAATCGACAGTATAACGGAAATCCGATAAGCATCCTTGAACAGCAACTAATTCGTCATTTGAATGCGAGCAAAATGTCCATCGCCTTCCAGCCAACCGCAAACGGCCGATCCGACGCCAAGGGGAAGATCGTCCTAGATCTCGCCCGAGTTCATGCTCCCTATTCTCCGCCGAAGAACTCGATGGTGGACATCCTTCGGTTTTGGGCAAACACATGCCCGAATAAGGTAGCCTTCTATCTGTCGGATGGTGAAGGGGACGACCAGACGTCGATGACTTACGCGGAGCTCGACCATGCGGCCCGAGCGACGGCCGTCCGAATCCTTGAAAAGCACCCCGCTGGCTCCCGTTGCTTGCTCCTCTACCCCCCCGGAAGCGTTGAATTTGTGGTGGGATTTTTCGGTTGCTTGTACGCGGGTTGCGTCGCGGTACCCGCTTACCCGCCTCGCCGCAATCGCAAGGGGGCCCGGATCCAAGGGATCGCGGAGGACTGCCAAGCGGCCATTGCTTTGTCGACTCATGATTCCGTGGAGCAGATTCTCAAGGACGAGAATATGCGGAGCGAGACCAACAGCCTGGATCTGATCGGCACCGATGCCATCGATCGATCGATCGCTATCCAATTCCATGAAACCCCAACAATCGACTCGAGCTTGGCGGTTCTCCAGTACACATCGGGATCCACGGGGGAACCGAAAGGGGTCATGCTGACCCATGCAAACCTGATTCGCAATTGCGAAATTATCTCGGTCCTATTCGGCGAAAGCCGCGAGGCAATCGGCGTTAGCTGGCTTCCCACCTACCACGACATGGGTTTGATTGGTGGGATTCTGTCCCCGTTATTTTTCGGCGCGTCGATGGTTCTTATGAGCCCCATGACCTTCCTGCAACGACCTGTTCGTTGGCTCCGTACGATATCCAAGTACAAAGCGAGCACCAGCGGTGGACCGAACTTTGCCTATCAACTCTGCGTCGACAAAGTAACCGATGAAGAACTCGAAGGCCTCGACTTGAGCCATTGGCGAGTAGCATTCAACGGTGCCGAGCCCGTGCGCGCAGCCACACTTGAGCAATTTTCAAAACGGTTTGCATCGGTCGGTTTCAAGCATGAATCGCATCTTCCATGCTACGGTATGGCAGAAACCACCCTCATCGTCACCGGTGGCCCGTGCGATACACCACCTGTGATTCGCTCGTTCGATGGTCGCCAGCTCGACGCTCGCAACGTCCAAGCTGTAGAACCTGAGGCGTTGAACGCCAGGGCACTGGTCGGCTGCGGTGTGACGACCGACAACGAACGGGTAATCATCGTCAACACCGATACCAAAACCCAATTGGCGGACAACGAGATCGGTGAGATCTGGGTCGATAGTCCCAGCGTTGGATTAGGCTATTGGGAAAAGTCTGAATTGAGTCGAGAAGTATTCCATGCGGTGACCAAAGATGGCGACGGTCCTTTTTTGCGAACCGGGGACCTTGGGTTCCTCAGCGAAGGCCAACTCTACGTCGCCGGTCGCGTCAAGGATTTGATCATCGTCCGAGGGGTTAACCGATACCCACAGGACATTGAACAGACGGTTGAGGCGTGCCATGAATCGATTCTCTCTGCTGCCGCAGCCGCTTTCGCAGACGATTCGGGACCACGTGAACGATTAATCATCACTGTCGAAGTTCAACGCTCCCTCGAGGATGACTGGAATCCCGTCGTTCAAGCCATTCGCCGCGCAGTTACGGCCACTCACGAAATCCCACCCGATGCGGTGGTCCTCGTTCGGCACGGATCCTTGCCACGAACTTCTTCGGGCAAGATCCAACGTCACGCGTGCCTCCGCAGTTTTCGCGAGGGTAGCCTGAGAGTGGTTCATCAATGGCTCAGCTGGGAAGAAAGCCTATTCGACGGTCCACCGATGATCGCTGCGGCCACGCTCCAAGACATCAAGGATGGCGCGTCCGCATCGGGATCTCAGCAGAAGAAAACACGCGATCCGGACCCCGAAGTTGTCGAACTGGTAAAACGGGCTGTCAAGAACGTTGCGCAAGAACGCGCCAAGCTATTGGACCTCGACACCAACGTAATCGTCGATCTCGGCCTCGATAGTCTCGAACGCCTTCAGATCGCGCATTCCCTCGAGAACTCGGTTGGAGGACGATTCCCTGAAGATATTCTTCAGGAAATCGAAACGATTCGAGAGATCGCTGAAGCCATCGAAAAACTGTTCGGCAAATCCCGTATCCGCGATGACCTCAGCCCTCCCGAGTCGAGCGAACCGGTTGAACGCACCGTCGCCCCAGAGGACTACCGATTTGATTTGATGCCCGAATACCGCCGGCTCAAGCAAATGATGGAACAGTTCGCTATGACCGGACTTCCCAACCCGTACTTCTCAGTCCATCAAGGCCTGACTCGGGACACAACCACTGTCGATGGTAGAAACTTGATCAGTTTCGCCAGCTACAACTACCTCGGTATGAGCGGTGACCCGAATGTCACCCAAGCAGTACTCCAGGCGACGCAGAAATACGGCACCAGCGTGTCCGCATCCCGATTGGTTAGTGGCGAGAAGGATATCCACCGCGAACTCGAACAAGAAATCGCAAACTGGATCGGGGTGGAAGACGCGATCGTCATGGTGGGTGGTCACTCCACCAACGAATCGGTCATCGGACACATCGTCGGCCAACAGGACTTGATCCTTCACGACTCCCTGTCCCACAACAGCATCGTCCAAGGAGCCATTCTTTCCGGAAGCCGACGCCGACCGTTCCCGCACAATGATTACGAAGCCCTCGATGCAGCGCTCACCGAGCAGCGAAAACGTTACCGACGTGTGCTGGTCATCGTCGAAGGTGTCTACAGCATGGATGGCGACTTCCCGAACCTACCCAAGTTCATCGAGGTTTGCAAGAAACATCAATGCTGGCTGATGGTCGACGAAGCGCACTCGATTGGAACGATGGGTCCCAGCGGCCGAGGACTCGCCGAGCATTTCGGCATCAACGCCAACGATGTCGATATCTGGATGGGAACATTGAGCAAATCCTTCGGATCGTGTGGCGGCTATATCGCTGGCAAGCACGCTCTGATCGAATACCTCAAGTTCACGACCCCAGGCTTCGTGTTCAGCGTCGGGCTGTCCCCACCCAACACCGCCGCCGCACTCGCTGCTATCCGCACGCTCAAAAACGACCCTGGTCGTGTCGCAAGACTCAAAGAAGCATCCCGATTGTTCTTGACCGAAGCCAAAAAACGAGGCTTGAATACAGGCAACAGCGGCGAGACCCCCGTTGTCCCTGTGATCACAGGGAACTCGTTGCATGCCCTTCAATTGTCCCGCAAGATGATCGATGCCGGAGTGAACGTTCAACCGATTCTCTATCCTGCGGTCGAAGAGTCTGCGGCTCGACTCCGATTTTTCATCAACTCGACCCACTCCAACCAACAGATTCTCTTCGCCGTAGACAAGTGCGCGGAGTATCTGAAAGCGATTGCTCCTGAATCGTTCCGAAGTGCTCCTTCCCACTGATCAAGGCGATCGCCGATGCCGAAGTCGCGATCCGAAATCCCCGTCGCCACTGTCTCAAGGCTTGCTCTTTACCTCCGCGAATTGCAGCAGCTGCAGCGCGGGGCTACAGTCCATGTTCGAAGCCAATCCTTGGCCGAGCGACTCGGATTGAAAGATTCCCAAGTTCGACGCGATCTGTCGTGCCTCGGTCCAGTCGGACAACGCGGTGTCGGCTATCCCATCGCGGATCTCATCATCGCTATTGAGCGTGTTCTCGGTACCGATCGCGCCTGGAACGTGATCCTAGTAGGTGCCGGGAATTTGGGCCGCGCTCTCTCAGGCTACAAAGGGTTTGATCAACAAGGATTCCGATTGGTCGCCGTCTTCGATAGCGACCCCAATAAAATTGGATCCAAGGTCGAAGAGTTCCCAGTCCAGGACTTGGACACGCTCGAGTTCTTCGTTGCAAACACACAAATCGACCTGGCTATCCTTGCAGTTCCCGCCTCTGCCGCTCGCTCTGTCGCGTCCCGCTTGGAAGCTGCGGGTATCGCGGGCATCTTGAATTTCGCCCCGATCGCAGTCCAATCCTCAGGCTCGACCACCGTGCAAGACGTCGATCTTGCGATCGAATTGCAACGTCTCGCGTTCTCAGTCGTCCGAAATCAACGCCCGCACTAGTCGCCCGCACTAGTTCTATGAAGCTGGATCACTACGCGATCCAATCGTTGATGACCCGACCGTGGACATCGGTCAATCGAAAATCGCGACCCGCCCAACGGTAAGTCAGTTTGGTATGGTCGAATCCCATCAGATGAAGCATCGTGGCGTGGAGATCATGCACGTGCACCCGATTCTCCTGGGCCTTGAACCCAAACTCATCCGTAGCCCCATACGCTTGCCCACCTTTAACGCCGCCACCCGCCATCCATACGGTGAATCCATAATGGTTGTGATCGCGGCCACTGATGGTGCCATCGTTCGCCCCCTTCTGAGGCATTTCGACGGTTGGGGTTCGACCGAACTCACCACCCCACAAGATCAATGTCTCATCGAGCAGCCCATGCTGCTGGAGGTCCGTTAGCAATGCCGCAATCGCTTGATCGCATTCCCCAGCGAGTTTCTTGTGCCCCTCCGCGATACGGTCATGATTATCCCACGGTTGGCCTTGGCCGTGCCACAACTGCACAACGCGGACGCCTCGTTGGATCAATCGTCGCGCGACGAGCATCTGGCGAGCTTGGACCCCAGGTCCATACATGTCGAGGACATGCTGGGGCTCGCGTGAAATGTCGAAGACATCCATCGCTTCTTCTTGCATGCGGTAGGCGAGCTCCATCGATTGGATACGAGCCTCAAGCATCGGATCGACCGCCCTGGACTGGATATGCTCGGCATTCATTTTTTGAATCAAGTCCAATTCGCGTCGCTGCGCGGAGCGGCTCATCTTTCGATTGACGACGTATTCCACAAGCTTATCTACCGATTCATGCTGCGAATCGATGTAGGTGCCTTGATAGATGCCAGGCAAAAATCCAGCTTGCCAGTTCTGCGATTCCTGAATCGGGTACCCGCCTGGGCACATCGAAATGAACGCGGGCAAATTTTGGTTTTCGGTACCCAGCCCATACGTCAACCATGAACCCACGCTCGGTCGCACTTGGCGGGCCTCTCCGCAATTCATGAGAAGCAATGAGGGTTCGTGATTTGGAACATCCGCATGCATCGATCGGATCACGCATAATTTGTCCGCATGCGCACTTGCGGTCTTTTCAAACAACTCGCTCGCTTCGATCCCAGACTCACCATACTTTTGGAATTTGAACGTGGAGGGATACAAATTCCCCGTGGGTCGTTCCGTGCGAGGAGCTCCTCCAGGGAGTTCTTGACCCGCGTGCTTTTCAATCGCAGGCTTGGGATCCCATGTATCAACGTGCGAAGGCCCCCCGTTAGCAAAGATGTGGATCAGGTGCTTGGCTTTCGCAGGAAAATGCGGTTGCCTGGGCAGAAGAGGGTTCGGCGACGACTCGCCCGCCAGCAATTCCGGCATCAAACCCGATTGCATCATCCCGGTCAGTGCCAAGGATCCCAGTCCGAAACCAGTGCGCTGCAATAGCTCGCGCCGCGACCAGCCGCCTCGTGGGTTATAGCTCGACGAAGGGTTCATGAAGATAGGCTCCGATTCCTGCAGCTCTGATCGTGGTTGGATTGGGATTGGGGGATAGGCTTGAAATAGCCGCTGTGGAGACCACCGCGACCCGTTGCGATTGATCCGTCAGTCGATGAAACAAAATTCATTGGTCAGCAGCAACGCCTGGGCAGCTTGCTCCCAAGGCGAAAGCGTTACCGGTTGGGTCGCGCTAAAGTGACGCTCGCTATTGGATTTGTACGAACCCTCGCCATTGGAGACCAATCGCACTTTCCATTCAAAGGTATCGCTGTTGGCATCACCTAAACTATCCGTCACGAAATCGATGGTGTCACCTGGGGCCACGACGACTTCGTCGACATTGGTTTCCGAGGATCCGTGGTGAACGGTCCATTCGCCAACTTTCTCAACTCCTCGCACCACAATCGATGCGCGGACTCCATTTCCTGGCTCGGCAGGGTGTTTACAATTTCCGCGGATCCGAACAGTAACCGGCGCGAAGGCCGTCCATCGCCGGACGACCGTTTGATCCAAACGATCGCCAGGATGACCACCTGTGGAGTTCAACAATGCCCAATCGAGCTCTGGATCGGGCAACTCATCCTTGGCCCCTTGCCATCTCCCACTCACAAACCGAGGCAGCAATCGGAATTGCTCGATTCGACCGGTTTCCGGGGTGTAGCTGGCTACGCCGTACGACCACTGGTTCTGCGGGCTATCGGGAAGAGATCTGTCGTTGGCTGCGATCAATGCGGCGAACCACTCGCGCTCCTGTGGATTGCACTTTCGAGCCAAAATTTCTTCGAACAAGTACTCGATCCCGGCCTCGCCTCCTCGCTCCGAAGCCCGCGCGGCGATATCGACAAGCATGCTTTGCAGCAGGTCGCTATTCATCAAAACCAAACCTTGTTGCGGTACTGTGGTCTGAGGCCGCAGCGGCACGTGAGAATCAGGGGACGCGAAGTCAAACGACCTAAAGATCTGCGGTAAGTTTTGGCGATCGATGTAAGCATACAGCGTACGACGCTTGGGAAACGGGCGTTCGGTAATGTTGACGCTCGTGCCACCGACGGCTCGGTCGAGTTGGCCGGTCGCCGCAAGGAGAGAGTCCCGAAGCGATTCAAAATCCATCCGCTTGCGCTGCGATCTCCACAACCAACGGTTCTCCGGATCTAGCGCATACGCCTCGGGCCGATGATCGCTCTTTTGACGGTAGACTCGCGACAAGACAATCCGACGAATCAATTGCTTCGTGCTCCAGCCTTGTTTTTGAAAATCCCACGCGAGAGAATCGAGGACCCCTTGATGAACCGGTGGTTCGCAACGTACGCCAAAATCGCTAGGCGTATCGACAAGCGGCACTCCAAAAACCCAACCCCAAATGCGGTTCACGTACACACGCGAAGTCAACGGATTCTTCGCATCGACGATCGCTTCCGCCATCTCCAGGCGACCGCTTCCGGTCTTCATTTCCACAGAGTTTGAGGGCGTTAGGAATCCAATGAAACGCCTTGGAACTTCAGGCCCCGGATTTCCTGGGCTACCTCGAAGAAGCAACCTCGTTGGACCTTGGCTCTCTTTATCCACAAGGCGCATCGGTGACGGATCGCCACCCGGTTCTTCGCTTCCCAGCAATGCAGCATGCAGTGAATAGTAATCGGCCATGGAGACCGGATCGAACTTGTGATCATGGCATCGAGCGCACGCAGCCGTGACCCCTAACAAGCCTCGCGTGATCACATCGATCCGATCGTCCGCAATGTCGTGAACATTGTTCAGAAACCGCCGACCCAAGGTCAGCATCCCCATCGCATCCAAATGCCCCTCCGCATTCTGAGGATCCAATCGATCTCCGATCAATTGGTAACGCACAAACTGATTGTACGGGAGATCGTTGTTGAACGATCGGATCAGCCAATCTCGATAGCGGTAGGCGTGTGGGTATTCGCGATTTTCAGCGAAGACATAACCTTTATTGTCTGCGTAGCGAGTCACATCCATCCAACGACGCGCCATCCGCTCACCGAAGTGAGGGGATTGCAACAATCCATCGACAAGCTTGGTGTACCAGTCGGGCGACGTGTCGGCCTCGACCGATTGGATTTGCGCTAGCGTTGGTGGTATGCCGAGCATGTCATAATACAAACGGCGAACCAGCGTGCGTCGATCCGCTTCCATCGCAAGCGACAATCCCTGCGAGGCCAGCTTTGCCATGACAATGCGATCGATCGGGTCACTCTCCGTCGAAAGATCACCCGATGGGGCTGGGATACTTGGTTCCACAAGGGGTTGGTAGGCCCAATGGGTGGCAGCTAACATTTTCGGATTCGATTTCATGGCTACGTCTGGAGCATCCTCCAGTTCAGGCCGTGGATCGACGGCTCCTTCGGCGATCCACTTCTTCAAATCGTCGATTTGCTCCTGGGTGAGCTTTCCGTCCGGTGGCATTTGGAGACTAGAGTCGTTGTACTCAACCGCTCGGATCAAAAGACTTTGATCGGCGGTTCCAACCACCAACGCCGGACCCATCGTTCCACCGCGACGCATCAGTCCCGGTGCATCCAGTCGCAGCGTGCCACCGAGATCCGACGACTTGGCACTGTGGCATTCGTAACACTTTTCCACGAGGATCGGTCGGATCTTCGATTCAAAAAAATCGATCTTTGGATCTTGCCCACCGCATGGATCCGACCACCCGAAGACCATGACAACCAGCGGCAACGAGCACGCCCACAAAGGAAGTAAGGAACCGATGCGTCTTTTCGAGGTCTTCGGTTGGGAACGATTGAAAAAAATCATCCAGGAAACGATTCGGTTTAAAAGGTAATGGTTAGCCAACAAATCGCGGCCGTGGTTCCGGCAAGGGAGACCGCAGCTTTGTTGGTGAGTGGGGAAGGTAGCCATTAACAGGTAGGTAGCCATTCATTGGAAGGTAGGTACCGCACTCGGAGCCAGCCGGCAAGTTGGAAGGCATTGGCCTAACGGCATCGATCGACTTGAATGTTAGGAAAAACCGAGGCGTCATGGAAAGTCCATGTACGGAAACGCAACACGCTAAACCTTTCAAGCCATCTCGCTAGCTCCTTTAGTATATTCTACCAGCGGGAAGAATCGGCAACGAAATCCAAGGGTAACCGATGGAGAGAGCCGTTCCAGAGAGTCGGGTCATACGATAAACTAGCTTGCCGATGAAGAGGTCGCTGTGGCGAAATGGCAGACGCATTGGACTTAAAATCCAAGGACCGGTGATACGGTCGTGTGGGTTCGACCCCCACCAGCGACACTTCTTTTCGTAAAAAACGGTGAAAATTGGCCGAGACGCCGCACACGCAGGATCGTATAGTTCCTTGAAGAGGTGTGTGATGTTCCGAGCCCTGATTGCCCTATCGATGAGCGTAGCCCTGCTATGGGGCCCTAATTCGTGCTGCTGCACTGCCAGCCACGTCGCATCGCTTTTTGGCAAGTGGTTTGGAACTGTCTCTAGTGGCGAACAGTCTGCCGATCCAGGCGTGGCTCCCCGAAAATCGTGTTGCTCGGCGAGCTCCTGTCATGCAACTCAAGACAGGCCTGCGGACCAAAACGACAGCCGGGACACGATCCAACAACGTTCGAATCAACAACGTTCGAAGGGGACATCGGTCTCGAAACCGTTTTGCTGTTCAGTGGACACCCAAACTCCCTGCGGTTGCTTCCACGCCATCGTTCTCTCCAATGAAAGAACCTCTCCTACAGGCCCATCGAAAGCCGATTTCGATGATTTGGTAGTTTGGCTGCTACCTTCAACACCACATTCGGCGAACGCCTTGAACGATGCTTCGCTTCGAAATCGGTCCAGAGGCTCAGGCGTTCTCGCCTCTCTACCACTCCGCACGCAATTGCAGCGATGGAATTGTTGATCTAGCGGTGTATCGATCCCGTCGCGTGCGGGTGCCTTGTTGCCAGTCTCTTACAGTTTTTCCGTTGGGAGCAGCGATACTCTCGCAGCCATTCACCCTAAGATGATTTTGGAAGGCGTTCCTCGGTTTCATGAAACCGATCCCCCACCTTCCGAAACAACCCGATCTATAGATTTCTACTGAACTAAAACATCTCGATTCAAAAAGGTTAAACACTATGAAAACGACTTACTTCACCGCGGGTGCTTTTGCATTGTTGCTCGCCTTGGTTGCCACCATCGCGGGTGCAAACGCATTCCGGGATTCCAAGAACGCCACCGCAGCAACCAAAGACTCCTCGTGCGTTTGCAAAGGTTGCTGTCCTGATGGTTCTTGCTGCTGCGAAACTGGATCTTGCAGTTGCGATGCATGCGCATGCGAATGCTGCGTAGGCCAATCATGCTGCAAGAAGGCAGATGCCCCGACCACCAGTTGCTGCGATAGCGCATCGAAGGATGCCGCCTCGTGCGAAAAGGGTGCTTGCTGCTCCGAAGGTAAATAACCTTCGCTTTGATTCCCTAAAAGACTTAGACCTAGCTCTCGGTCCCTGTGAACGAGGGCTAGGTCTTTTTATTGCCTTCACCATCGACGAATTATGCTGTTCGCTGAGCATCCATTTACGCCGATGCTTCTTCGACCCTCAACGTGGACTTTTTCTTGAACCTCTTTCGCAGTACACCAAACGCCGCGACCGACGCGAGCAATGCAATCGTACCTGGCTCAGGGACCGAACTGAACTGCAATCCATCCATCGCAAAGTACGCAGGGGTGTTGATGTATACAAAACCACCGAAAGTCGATGTATCGCTGGAGTGCAACGAAAACTTCAATGAGTCAACAGTTCCCAGAGACGTCAGTCCCACATTGGTCCAATCGCTTACGATATAGTCCTGCGAGTTGTCAGCAGATCGAAAATCCGCCAGAAAGAAGTCTACTGTCCCAGTAACCGTTCCACCGCGATAACCGTGAATGCTCAGTTTGAAAAAGTCGGCGTCATTTCCTGAATCGCCGCCGAATTTTTTCGCCCATGAGTCCCCATTCTTCATCGAATAGTACGCGTAACTTGTGTTGCTGATATCGAACGACTTGACATTCGCTTGTGCACCAAAAGTGATGACCACTTCGCCTTCTACGCCGTTTATTGATCCGTTGGAAAAAATCGCATACTGGCTCGATCCGTTGCTACCTAACCCGGGCCGTGCGGCGAATTGGTTTTCGTAACCACCCGTGGTGCTGTTGTTCACTTTCGAGTACGCAGAGCCCCCCCAATACGGCCCCCAAGTAAGATCATTCTCGTAGTAATTCGAAAAATGAACGCCCCTACTTGTCCAACCGTCGCTGTTAAAATCTCCGTTTCCTTTATCCCCCTTGTAGTACAGGCCTCCTGAACCCACCGAGTAAATATTCAACTCTTCAAAGTCCACGATGTCCGCGTGAGCGGTTCCGCTGATGGGTGTTAGGGTCATCCAAAGGCAGCCCGCGATTAGGGTTGCAGCAATCAAGGTGCGTAAAATCATGGTTCGCATAGGTGTGGGACTCCGCGTGCAATGACTCGACGCGCATGCATCGCTCCCCGGGAATGCTTCGTGCAGGGGGTGAAACGCGGCCCGGAGTGCTGGTCGCGATTCAAGTCGTATTGGGGCACTTGATGTACAAGAAGTGCTGGCTCACAGCAGTCGCCTCAATCCCAGAAAGCGAAACACTGCCATTTCGCGAGGTAGGTCTTCTGACTTGCTGTCGCACTCACCCCGTTCGCCTTCTCGGTTCGTTTGCTGAACCAATGGCACTTCGTTAGAAGCAGGATGAGCTGGCAGGTCATTCCTTCGCATATTGGAAAGAATCCTGCGGACAACTCACAGCGGCCGGACCGTCCCGGGTTTTCACCGGTGTTCCCTGTTGCCCGAAAAGCACTTGTTTTGCTTTCGGTCACCTCACGCAGTTGCCCAGGATACGCAATATCGATTCGAAGTCAACCAGATTGCGTGGCGTTCAAAAAATCTTTATTCACCGATAAAAATCGAAGACCTAACGAATTACGAAAGTAGTTCGCTGAGTACATGGCCATGAACGTCGGTCAACCGTCGCTCGATCCCGTTGTGGTAGAACGATAACTGCTCATGATTGAGCCCCAGCAAATGCAGGATCGTCGCATGCAAATCGTAGATCGTGGCCACATTCTCGATCGCCTTATAGCCAAACGGATCGGTAGCCCCATACGAGTACCCTCGCTTGACCCCAGCCCCTGCCAGCCAGACGGTAAAACCAGACGGATTATGATCCCGGCCACTGGCGCCCTTTTGGAATGTTGGCATCCGCCCAAACTCGGTCACAAACGCGACCAGCGTATCGTCGAGCAACCCGCGGCGTTTAAGATCGGTGACCAAACCAGCCACAGGTTGGTCTAGGATTGGACCGTGGATGGCATACTGCTGCTCGATCACCTTGTGACCATCCCAATTACCAACCCCTTCCCCCATGGCATACGACCCATTGAAGAGTTGCACAAATCGAACGTCCCGTTCGAGCAAGCGTCGGGCGAGAATGCAGTTCTTCGCAAACCGAGCCTTGTTGGTATTCGTCGTATCATCCGCCCCGTAGAGTGCCAACGTCTCGTCGGTCTCATCGGAAAGGTCGTTGAGCGATGCAGCAGCCAATTGCATCTTGGCGGCGAGTTCATAACTTGCGATCCTCGCCGCGAGAGCTTCATCCTGCGGATTGCGATCGATTTGAAACTGATTCAACCGCCGCAGGAACTCGCGGGTCGCAATATCCTTTTCTCGAGGGATCTCCACCGGAGGTACCAGATTCGGGATGGGCCGGTCCGAATTGAACGGAGTTCCTTGAAAGGCAGCAGGCAAAAAACCGCTGGACCATTGTCTCGCGCCGATTTGTGGAATCCCACGCGGATCAGGGATCGCAACGAAGGCTGGCAGATCCTGACACTCTGAACCGAGCGCATAGCTGACCCAAGCCCCAATGCTTGGAAACCCATCGAGCGTGAAGCCGGTCGCCATTTGATTCTCTGCCGGCCCATGCGTATTGGACTTAGCCGTCATCGAATGGATGAAACAAATATCGTCGGCGAGTTCACCGATGCGAGGCAAGAGGTCGCTGGTCATCTTGCCCGACTCACCCCGAGGCCGGAATTTCCACCTGGGCTCAATGAGGTTCCCTTGTTCCCCTTGGAAGGTGATCAACCCGGAGCTATCGGGCATCGGTTTGTCATGATTTTTTACCAGCTCGGGTTTGTAGTCGAAGGTATCGACATGGGAGATCGCTCCCGAAACAAAGATCAGCAAAATCCTCTTGGCTTTGGGTGCGAAGTGCGGTGATCTTGGTGCGTAGGGTGTGGATGGGTCGATCTCCGGACGGATCGGTGGGCCATTGGCTCGCGCTCGCTGCAGCAGCGACTGGTCACCGAGCATCGATGCAAGCGCAATCGATCCTAATCCCGTCGCTCCACAACCCAAGAACAATCTTCGGTCCAAAAACAACGAGCCGGTCGGGGAGAGCGATTTATTCCGCTGGAATTGGTTACGCATGCGTTCGCTGAATCCCATTCTTAGTAAACCATGATGAACTCGTTGGTGTTGAATATCGCTCGGCAGAACTCCTCCAGCCCCTGCGATTGGATGAACGCTTCGCTCACCTCCCATTCGATCGCTTCCGGCGGACGGGAAAAGGCTGTCAGAAACGCTGCTCGAACTTGGTCGCGTGGCGTGCTACCACCTTCTCTTCTCAATCGCTCCGCGAACCATTTCGATTGATCCAGAATGAATTGGCTGTTGAGCAAATTCAATGCTTGCAACGGGGTTGTACTCACGTTGCGGCGAGGCTGGATCTGGCCTGCATCCGGGCAGTCAAACGCACCAAACAACTGATCGAGCTCGACTCTAGGTTTGTTCTGATACACCATCCGTCGAAAATCACCGTCACCGAATTTCGTTTTCGACTCATAGACGCGCACGTAGTTACTGTTGGGCTCAAACAGATCAAACCCCGGACCACCAGCTTGTAGCGAAAGCTTTCCACTCATCGCGAGGATCGTATCTCTCAACGGTTCTGCTTCCAATCGCCGCGCCGGAAAGTGCCAAAGCAAACGGTTGCTGGAATCGACTTGATTCCCAGGCACAACCATCCCTTCTGGCAACCCTAAAGAGGCTTGGCGATAGGCTTGTGAATTGCATATCAATCGCTGGATAGACTTAATGCTCCATCGGTTCTCGATCAATCGCACTGCTAACCAGTCAAGCAGTTCCGGGTGGGATGGACGCCCTCCTCCAGCACCAAAATCGCTAGGGGTATCGACGATCCCTACTCCAAAGTGGTAATGCCACAATCGATTGACGATCACGCGGGCTGTCAAAGGATTGTCAGGCGCCGCGATCCACTCCGCCAACGCAACCCGTCGGTCTTGATCGCTCGAATCCATACCCAGTTCAAAACCACCCAACGCTGAAACACTTCCCGGTGCGACCGCTTCACGGGGCTGTGTCGGATCGCCGCGCGAAAATCTGGCAACGCTTTCCGGTTTTCCCATCATTCCAACATACGCTTTAGGGTGCCCAACCAGCTTTTGTATTTCCTGCTCGATCGATTTCTTACGCCCTCTCCACTCGGTCGCTTTTGCAATCTCTTCGTCGGTCAGCCCTAAATTGGAATCCGGCACATCACCCGCCGCTGCGTTGCGTGGTAATCGATCCGAGTGATTGGCGACCGTTGTCCATGTCTCTCCATCGAGACTCACCGAAATTGAATATTCCGTAACAACACGATCGGCATACTGAGGCTCGGGGGTTCTATCCCGACTCCAATGAACCCGCTGGATCTCTATAGGCATCCCGAGATCGAAATTGAGTTGGCCCTTTCCTGCACTGTTTGAAATCCATGAGTGCGAGTTTCCATACAAGCCATCATTTATATGATTCAACCGATGGAATGGGTTGTTTGGAAAATCACCCGACGATGCCACCTGGGCATCGCGAGCAACATTCGCGTTCGCCGAACTTACAATCTCAAGCTCATCGATACACGGCTCACCGCCAGAAGTGGCTGATATCTCAAATCGCAAATACTTTGCGGTGATCGGACGAAATCGATCGACGTTCTCCCGATGGGAAACAGCTGCTCGAGCGCCGCGCGACAATGACGCTGGCCCAACGCGTTCCAACGACGCAATCGGATGCAACTGCTGCAATTTTGCATCGATGTTTCCTAACTCTTCGCGCAGTGCGATCGCCTGCGACTCTCGCTCCGCATGGTCTGCTGGCTTGAGTTCCCGCTCTCCATGCTGAACACCGGATAGACACGCCTTGACTCGATAGTAATCCACCTGAGAAATAGGATCGAATTTATGGGAATGGCATCGGGCACATCCAATGGTCAACCCTAAAAACGCAGTCCCTGTAACACTGACCATGTCGTGCAATTCATCAGCCCGCTGATTTGCGGTGAGTACAGGATCCGGTGATTTAACGCGATCCCAGGGCCCTCCAACCAAAAAGCCGGTGGCTCGATCGACACCGAAACGATCACCGGCGATTTGATTTCGAATGAACGCGTCGAATGGCTCATCGTCGTTCCAGGATTCGATGACGTAATCACGGTAATGCCATGCGCTCGGCCGAGGATGATTCATCTCAAAACCATCGCTCTCGGCGAATCGGACGACATCCAGCCAATGCCTTGCCCAGCGTTCGCCATACTGAGGTGCCGCCAAAAGCCGATCAACAGCAATGGCCACCCCCTTGTCTGGATCTTCCATCCAAGCCCTAGTGAACTCCTCGACCTGGGACGGAGTCGGCGGTAATCCATGGAGATTGAAGTACAATCGTCGAACGATTTGGTGCGGCTCCGCCAATGGCGCTGCGGCGAGCCCAGCTTCATTTCGCTTCTTCGTTAAAAATCCATCGATAGAGTCGGCCTCGAACGTGGGCTGCAACGGTCGAAAACTCCAGTGATCGAGTTTCCCCGGATCCACCGTTGCCGACGTATCGCCCCATACCGCACCTTCGTCAATCCAGCGGCGGATGACCTCAACCTCGGCATCGTTAAGCGGACGACGGCCATCCTTCCGTGGAGGCATGGCGTTGGCATGATCTTGCTCCTTGATGTAGGTATAAAGCGGACTCTCACCGGATTTACCAGGAACAATCGCCGGCTCCCCAAAATCACCACCGCGAAGAGGAGACTCCCGAATGTCCAGCCTAAGTCCGCTGATTTGCTTGGATGGCCCATGGCACTCCATGCAATGCTTCTCGAAAAGCGGCCGGACCAATTCATCAAACCGAATGGGGCCATCCTCCCCAGCAACGGCTTGAACGGCCGCAGTCATGAGTCCGGAATGAGCAAGAACAAGGAACAGGATGGCTGATAACATTCGATTACGAACCGGGCTCATTCCAAGTTTCCTTAGTTTCATGCGATGGCCCGATAACATGGGAGTACCCGGTTATGTGCGAGTACCCGGTGTCATGCGAGTACCCAGAAGGGGGAGGGGTGTACCTGCTCGACGCAGTTGCAGATGGCTTGAGTAAAGGGAGGCTTGACTTCAACGGTAGTTGGGAAGGACACATCGTCAGTGCAGTACCAAGTATACCTACCGAACATTACCATGTTGAGAAGAGACGGCATGGGTTGTCAACTTTTCCATCCTATCTTCCTTAAGCAATCTTCGGTTCTTTAACAGGGACTCCAAGGTCTCCACATGCTTTTTCAACACCATTTTTCCGTCACAACCTACTCGGTTTCCACCACACGCTTCCTCCGATCCGTGACGCAGACCATCGCATGGCTGATCGGATTCTCCGCGGCTTTGCACGGCGATGCTGTCATCGCTGCTCCCTGCGAAGTCTCGGAGGACGAAGTCCAAGTCATCGGTGTCAGCGTTACACCCCATCAGTTCTCTCCGAACATGCAGTGGCGACGCGCACCTAATCCAGAGCTATCCGCGCGCGTCGAGATCTTTGTTCAGAATCAAAGTGATCGCCCGATCCAGGTTCCATCGCCAATTCGATTTGACGACAAGACGCCTGAAGAGTTACTGGCTGAAAAGAGCTGGGCATGGCATGACACCGCTTCCAAAACCGGATTTGAGCTACCTGCCGGAGCTCTGCGAGTCCTGCGTTGGAATGGGCTCGATGCAGACTGGGGAGCTGGGACGGAGCATGATGTCTCGTTGGGTGCCGAGTCCTCGTCAAAATCACCGATCAATCTTGCGCTCCCACGTGTCTTTTTCGAGTCGATCACGTTTCATGCTGCAGGATCGCACGATGGAAACAATTCGATGCATCCAGACAGAATGCTCGCCACCATCCGCAACGATCTGCGGGAACCGATTCGGATGGTTTCCTGCCGTCTTTGGTTACCGCAGTCCAACGAAACGTTCCATACCCTTTACCCCAAACCGATCCAGCGTGAACTCAAACCCTACCCCGAGGATGCGATCGTTCCTGCGGGTGAGATTGGTGGCATTGAACTGGATCTTGGTCCGTTGCCACTGACGTATGCCGCGGTAGAGATGGTCGTCCGTCCAATCGCTCGCGATGAAGAAATTCATGTTTGGGGATATCTCAAGATTCGTCGCTCATCGTTTGACATCAGTGGCGGTTGGGTCGCGAGCGTCGTCAAAGGACGCAACAGCATGACCCAAATCCCTTTCCTAAAGACGTTGGCCCAACTCTACGTCAACACGGGCCAGATCGAAGAGGTGTCCGGTTATACCGACAATCAGGAGCTGTACTCGCAGTACCCCATCAAACGATTCAACCGGATGGCGGACAAAAATCGTTACGAGTCTGATTCGATGCTACCTACCATTCATGCTATCGAATTCCTCGGCGAACCACAGTACGGTGGTGGACGTCCGGTCCCACCCCAAGAAGTCTTCGATCAACTCGCTCCCTATCAATCATGGAAGCTACCCACCACGGTCACATTGAGCGAGGAGCGAGACTGGCGATACTACGTCGGCGTTTGCGATTATCCTCACTATGACGCGTACCGAGTCATCGCCCCAGCCGCCGATTCATGGTCTAAATACGATCGCTGGGGAGGCAAATCGATTCGCTGGGGAGCTCCTCTGGAGACGATCGGCGATATGACTAGAAGCTTGCGGCAACAAAGTCGCCCGGTGACGATCGCTTACTGGTCCCAAGGAGCCCATCACGACTGGGGTGGTGTGCTTAGCCCTAGGCGTGGTTCCCCCACACCCGATGAGTTACGATCCCAAGCATGGCAGGGGTTAGGCAATGGGATTGCATCGTTGTATTGGTTCAATTTGAGCATGAAGTCACTCGCCAAATTCCCCGACTTGATCGATCCAATCCGTCGAGTCGGTCGCGAAATCCAATTGCTGAAACCCATCTTGGAACAATGCGTCTGTTATCAGTACGAGCGGCAAACCAACGATGGACTGCTGGAATGGGATCTAAACTCCTTGGTCACTCGTGACACAGCTTTGTTGGTTGCCAATGACATTGGGTACGCCATCGACGAACGCTCGAAAACATTTCGCTTCGAAAAACGGGATGGCGTTTTTTCCTTCCAACTGCCAACTTGGCTAGCTACGCCCAATGACGGAGGCACGACGGGCGGCATCACAAGCGATAGCACGACCGATGAGAACCTCCACGTGTTCCGGGTCGATTCCGAAGGGACACACAATGTGGAGTACACCCTCGAATCTCGACAGATCAAGATACGCGATGCGGTATCCGTTGTCGGAGTGTACATCGTAACCAGGGACAAAAATCTCCGGCTCTCGATGGATACAAAGCTTGCGAGCCTTCTTCAATCGGAGCTCGAATTGGGTTTCAACCCCGTCGATTCCGAGGCCGACCGGAAAACGTTGCAGTCGCTGGTCGATTAATCACTAACATGGCAGTTGGATGCAGTTACAATACCGTTGCTGTGTTTTATCAATAGCGCAGCACCTCCTTACTGAATGCACCTCAAGCTTCCTATTAACATGCTGACCTATCCCAAAATCCTCGGCGTTGCCTCGAGATCTGAGTTCATTCGATTCCTCAGCTCATTAGTCATTTTCTGCTGTGCGAACATCGGTATCGCCGAGGATCGCCCAAACATCCTGTTCATTTTTTCGGACGACCACGCGCGGCATGCGATTTCAGCGTACGGCTCCAAAGTGAATCAAACTCCTCATTTGGACCGTTTGGCCAAAGAGGGTGCTCGATTCATCCATTCGTTCGTCACCAATTCGATTTGCACCCCCAGCCGCGCAACGCTGTTAACAGGCCAGTATTCGCACCTCAATGGAGTGCCGGTCTTCAATCGGTTCGATGGAGCCCGAGATCACGTAGCAAAACGGTTGCAGAGTGCCGGATACCATACCGGTATGATCGGCAAGTGGCATCTCGGTTCGGATCCCACTGGGTTTGATCGCTGGATCGTTCTGCCCGGCCAAGGCTCCTACAAGGACCCTCAATTCCTCGTCCCTGGTCATAAGCTGACCGTTGAAGGCCACTGCACCGAAGTAACAACTGCGCTCGGGATCGAGTTCCTCGAGACTCGCCCCAAAGACAAGCCATTCTTCTTGATGCTGCACCATAAAGCTCCTCACCGCGGATGGGAGCCGGATGCAAAGAACAAAGAAGCGTTTCGCAATCGGTCCTTCCCAGAACCGGACACACTCTGGGACGACTATGCGACACGTCCAGCCGCTCTTCCTGAAAACGCCCAAACGATCGCCAAAGATCTCACACGAAGCGATTTGAAGCTAACTCCACCCGACAGCCTGAGCGGGAAAGAGCTCAACGCATGGTTGGGCGAAAAGCCTATGGAACTCACCGTCGATGGAAAACAACTCACCGGGAAGGAATTGGTTCGATGGAAATACCAGCGGTACATGCAGGACTACCTCGCATGCGTCCAAGGTGTCGATGATAGTATCGGCCAAGTCCTCGAATATCTCGACAAGAACGATTTGGCGAAGAACACGATCGTGATGTACACCGCAGACAATGGTTGGTATCTCGGCGACCTTGGAATGTACGACAAGCGTTTCATGTACGAACCCGGATTGCGAACCCCTTTGATCGTCCGAGGGCCCGGCGTCGCTGCCGGCTCTACTCCCGAAGGAATGGTAGCCAACATCGATTTTGCCCCGACATTTTTAGAGCTTGCAGGGGTTGCTATCCCGGAGAGTGTTCAAGGCCGTTCTATCGTTCCACTGCTGCAGGGCAAAACGCCGAACGATTGGCGATCCTCGATCTACTATCGCTACTACCACGATCCCGGCCATCACAACACGAGAGCCCACTATGGCGTACGTACAGCAAACCACAAATTGATCTACTACTGGCGCAAAGATGCCTACGAACTGTTCGACTTGGAGAAAGACCCAAATGAACAAAACAATTTGCTCTTCGATCCCGCCGTCGCATCGCAGCCTGATGTTGCGAAACTCTTCTCCGACCTGAAGCAAGAGATCCAGCGATTGCAAAAGGAATATCGAGATGACGGAACGTATGCGGATCCAAAGAGTTGGCCGCAAGGGAGTGCCGACGGACCCTTCGGCGATAAATCGCCGTTGGGAAAGAAATCGGTCCGAGATGCGATCGGAGCGTCCGTGGGAATTTAGCCACTAACGAGGGAAGAGTTTTAACGCAGCGAGCGGAATCTCCATTCCGTCGCTCCACTCCTCGTCGGCAGCAAAGTTTTTTTCCGGTTCCGAAGATGTTGCTTGAGTAGGATCGGCTGCTGCACCTCGCTCGCCGCAGTACCAGTGGACTTTACCACTCCCGATCACCCGAGCTTTCGTTCCATGGATCCATAACGCAGTCGATTCATCGAGACCGAGCCCGTATAAGGTTTGGTGGTCGGTTACGGCGCGATGCAGTCTTTCTTGTCGGTTTTTTGCCAAGAAGTGCTGATCGATAATCACACCTGGCAATAGCCCGAACCCAGTTTTGAACTCGGGGTGAACCGCTCCGCCCGAAATCATCCTTTGCGAACAGATTGCTGCACCCGCGCTGGTTCCACCCAATACACCGCCTCGCTCGAGCAATCGCACGAGTTCCGACGCAATGGGCGTTCCGAGATAGCGTTCGCTCAATCGGCTTTGATCGCCCCCGGCAATCCAAACAGCATCGGCACCTCGTAAGCGTTCGACCCATTGGTCGACCAACGGTGGATCCGCAAGCCATTGATCCCGATTCGATGCATGGACAACGTCGATCGATTGCCAAGGATAATCCTTCCAATAGTCGGTCCAAAAACAGAAATCCCCGAGATCGGATCGAGGTGACGCTGTCGGGATAATTACCAATTTGCCAGCAGTTCCGTGACCTAACCGAAAGAAAGTATCGAGGATCGGTTTTGGCAACGTGGAACCACCGCACAGGAGGATCGAGCCGTTCCATGGAGCTACCGCGGAGTCTGTATCGGAGTCTGTATCGGAAGCAATAACGGAGGCTACCGTCGAGGGGACCAATGTCGAGTCAGCGGACCGGGCCCGTGCAGGCGCGTTGAGTTCTTGCGCGGCGGCGGGTACCGATGCCAACGAGTGCCCGAAGGCCAACGAGCACGCAGCCCAGAGGGCCGGGGCTCTGTTCTGGCTTGCATTCGAATGGCGGCCTCCGCAGGCTGACATGGCTTATTGGGCGCTCGCGTGGCGCTTCGGCTTGTAGATTTCCGTGGCGGTCCCGAAGTGAACTTCGCCAGCGTTCATCAAGGTTTCGCTCAAGGTGGGGTGGGGGTGGATCGACTCGGTGATATCACGCACTTCGCAACCCATCTCGATCGCCAGCACCGCCTCAGCGATTAATTCACCCGCACCAGAACCGACGATGCCGCAACCGAGCACGCGATGCGTAGCGGGGTCGACGAGCCATTTGGTCAATCCATCGGTCCTACCGAGCGCTTGCGCTCGACCACTCGCTGCCCATGGATAGATTTCCACATCCACAGCGATCCCTTCCCGTTTGGCCCGTTCTTCGGTCAAGCCTGCCCAAGCGATCTCAGGATCGGTAAATACAACCGCCGGAATGGCTTGTTTATCAAACGTGACATCGCGTCCTAGGATGACTTCGATGGCAACCTTCGCTTCATGACTTGCTTTGTGCGCGAGCATCGGTTCGCCAGCGATATCGCCAATCGCAAAAATGTGGGGGTCGGCGGTCCGCTGCTGCTTATCGCACACAGCAAAGCCTCGCTCGTTGACTTGGACCATCGTGTTCTCAAGTCCGATCCCTCGACTCGAAGGACGACGGCCGACACTGACGAGGACACGATCGAATCGTTCATGACCAAATTTGCCAGGACCTTCGAACGTGACTTCGACTTGATTGTCGATTTCCGCGACAGACCCAACTTTCGTGTTCAAGTAGATACGGTTTTCGAACAAGGCTTTCAGACGGCGTTGAAGCGGGGCGACCAAATCTCGGTCGGCACCGGGAAGCAGCGTGTCGGTCCACTCGACCACGCTAACCTTCGAACCGAGGTGGGCGTAAACCGTCCCCATCTCGAGACCGATGTAACCACCACCGATGACGAGCAATCGTTCTGGGATATCGGCCAACTCCAAAGCGCCCGTCGAATCCATAACCCGCTTGGAGCCGACTTGAAAACTGGGGGGCATGGCTGGGGTACTGCCCGTAGCCAAAACGCAATAGTCGAATGTTAGTTTACCACCTTCTGGAATGCTCGGATCGTTTCCTTCGAGGATCAATGTCGTGGAGTTTTCGAACTTGCCACGTGCGCGGATCACTTTGACATTACGTCGCTTGGAAAGTTGCCCGAGCCCGCCGGTCAGCGTCTCGATCACCTTTTCCTTTCGAGCTCGCACCTTGTTGATATCGATCTTGGGTTTGGGGTACTCAACACCCCAACCTTCGCTCAGTTCATGAGCCTCTTCGATCACCTTGGCCACATGCAACAACGCTTTGGAGTGAATACAACCTCGGAGCAAGCACGTACCGCCGAGCTTTGGTTCGGACTCGACGATCGCGACTTCAAGCCCTTCGTCCGCCGCAAGAAACGCTGCTGCATATCCGCCGGGGCCACCACCCAAGACTACAACTGGTACGTGCATTCGATGTTCGCCATGAAGAAAGGAACAGGGTCACGAAACATAGAGAAAACAAAAGGGCTCTGTTCGAAATTCGAACCGAGCCCCAATAGAATTTTAGCGACGACAACAGCGATGTTATCGCGACAAGAATTCGACCACGATGTTGGCGTTCACTGGCAGCGAAATGTCGCTAGCGCCAGGCTGGCCGAGCACCGTCGCTTTGAGGCCTTCGGTATCGAGAGACACCCAGTCGAGCGGAGCTGGTGCACCGTTCGCAATGATTCCTCGATAAAGATTCCGGATGGCTTCGTTGCTGCGAATTTCGATCACGTCACCTGGGCGGAGCATGAACGAAGGGCTGGTCACTTTGACGCCGTTGACCTTGAAGTGGCCATGCACAACGCCTTGACGGGCTTGTGGACGAGTCTTCGCCAAACCGATTCGGCGAAGAACATTGTCGAGCCGACGTTCGCACATCAACAGCAGGGTCTGACCGGTGTTCCCCTTCTTGCGAACCGCGTCATCGAAGTAACGACGAAGCTGGCGTTCACCGAGGCCGTAGAAATACTTGATCTTTTGCTTTTCAGCGAGGGCGGTGCCATAGTTGCTCGAACGGCGGCTGCGTGGGTGCATCCCCGGAGGGCTCTCGCTTCGCTTTTCGTAAGCTCGTACGCAACCTGCACTTTCGTACAATAGGGCGCCCAAGCGTCGATTGATGCGGGCTTTTGGGCCGGTATACCGTGCCATAAATAAATCGCTCCTAACGATCGCCATTTCCAGTCGGCGGTCCGCGCTACTCCGCGCAGGGCTGCTGGAAGGAATCTTTGAATAGAAGCGAAATTATGGGAAATCATCGACGCCCAACAACCCCAAAAAAACGCGGAAACCCAGCGTTTCCATAACTTTCCAGGCTAACTTGCCCCTTCCGACGGCAAAAACAGTTGGGGTGGATAGTCGACGCGGATCAAGCACAGGCCTCGAGCAGGTGCGGTTTTGCCCTCCGGATCCCGTTCCCGGGACTCGAGCAAACCCTCGATCCAACGGGTCGAAAACCGCCCGCTCCCAATCGCCACCAGCGCTCCGGTGATGTTCCTGACCATGTTGTAAAGAAAACCATTCGCCTCAATTTCCAGCGTTAATTCCCATCCGCGAAGATGCTCGCGCTCAGCGATTTCCAGTGCCCGAACGGTACGCACCGAGGTCTTGCGCGTGGACCCCTGCGCCTCAAATGCCTTGAAATCATGAGTACCAATCAACCGTGCAGCCCCTTCCCGCATCGCTGCAATATCGAGATGCCGCGTGATCCACCAATGGTAAGGATGATGGATCGGATCGGGCACACGCGACATTCGAATGGTATAGCGGTACCGCTTGCCAATCGCATTTCGAATCGGATCAAACCCGGCCACAACTCCTCGACTCTCCAGCACCACAACATCGCGAGGCAAATGCCGGTTGATCGCTTGAACCAACCGATCCGCGGGATGCGACCATACATCGGTCGCAAAAGAACAGACTTGGCCGGTGGCATGCACCCCTGAATCGGTTCGACCACTCCCTTGAACCTGAACCGAGTGCCCGATCACTTTGGAGACCGCATCGGAGAGGACTTGTTGAACGGCGAGCCCGTTAGGTTGTATTTGCCAACCTGCATACCGAGTCCCATCGTAAGCGACGGTAAGAGCAAAAGCAGATGCCATCTCGTTCAGCCTTCAACCACCTGAGTGCGATCTAATTGCCTAACTTCATGCCAAACATCGCGAATCACCGATGTGCCATACATCGCGAATCACCGATGTGCCAAATATCGCGAATCACCGATGGCCATCGCAACGAAACTTCAAAGAACGAATCGAAAAATCGGGCAATGACCTCTGGATTGACTTGAGCAATTGCGGTTTCATGAACTCCAATTCGGTCAATACGATCTTGCTCGACGTAAAAACTTGCAATGCCCCCCGCTCCACCTTGCCCACCCGGGTTTGCGGCGCCAAATGTGGCCCGACAGCTTGTTCCCATGCCTGGCCGAGCAACTCCCTCGATTGGATCGCAGCGTACCCCTTCTGCTCGATAACGCGGTTGAGTACCGTCGAAATCTTCGATGCATTGATCCTGGTTCCGCGA
Organism: uncultured Pirellula sp.; assembly: GCA_903892355.1. Lineage (GTDB taxonomy): Bacteria > Planctomycetota > Planctomycetia > Pirellulales > Pirellulaceae > JBKCUI01. The sequence goes on from CAITIE010000153.1 coordinate 89,998, forward strand.
GGCTTCGGGATCTGACTCAGATAATAGGCTTCATCGTCCTGGTTCATGCCTCCGATTGTAGGCATCCAACTCCCGATTGCCGAGCGAAAAGAACCCGATTTTTTTCGGATGCCATTTTCATATCGAAATTGCGATCCCTAGCCCGCGATTGGACTCCTCTTGGATCGGCCACTGGAAACCAAATAGACAGCAAATCCGCTCGCAAATGTCCCTAGGCAGAACCAGAATTGCAGCGGCTTCACAAACCAAGCAGCGACCAGAAGCAACAACGCACCAGCGATGTAAACCGCCAAGGCCGCATGTTCCCACCATGCGATCTGCCTCCGATAGCTCATGGCTTGATAGGCAATCCACAAGGTACTCGTGGCCAAAGCGCCGCAAACGGTCAACGTGATACCCAAGTAACTAATCATATCGAGAATGTTGGCCAACCATACCAGCGCGATACTCAATGCCGCTTGGATCCCGATCGCCGCTCTCGGCACATCGTTTTGGAATCCCAACCAAGATGGCAACCAACCATCAGCGGCCATCTGCGCGTAGACTCGAGGCCCTGTCGCTAGCATTGCCAAGACACTCGTTGCCGACGAGAGCGCAATGGTAATGCGCATCACCCATTTCAACCTAGTACCTCCGACGTCATACGCGACGTCCGAAACAAAGTAATCGCCTCCCGCCAAGATCGCTTCACGCGTGTCGCACGCAAGGAACAAATAGTTAAGCCCCAAGTAGATTGCCGTGACTAGCAGACAGGCGATGATCATGGACCGGGGTACCAGCATATTGTTGCTGTTTGGTTTATTGCTGAGTCCCCCCCCGATTTGCTCGCCATCGATCTCGCCATCGATCTCACCGGCGATATAGATGCTCGCGTTAAACCCTGTGTACGACAACGAGATGAAAAAGAGTTGGACGAGTATAGTCATCCAGATCGCGCCATGATCCAGTTTGGCCAAATACTCGAGCGAGAAGAGTGACTCGTTGAGTGCGGGGACAAACGGAACACTCGGGTCACTGGTCGATGGATGCTGCAGGAACCAAATGCATGCAAACGCAAAAAATAAGAAACCAATGAACTTGAGGAGAACAATGCCGTTGTTCACCCACGAACCGGTCTTCAAATGGATCCAATGAAACAGAGCACCTGCCAGGATCAACCCAGTGGCTATCCATCGCGTGGTATCGTTGGCTGTTCTGCTTTCACTCATGTAATTCCCAAACACCAACGCTGCGGTCGCAATAGGAGCGGTGAATCCGGCGATGAGTGAAATCCAACCGGCCATGAAGCCGACCGACGGATGGACGAACCTGGACAAGAACGCATACTCACCTCCAGACATGGGTATACGTTTTGCGAGCGCCGCGTAAGCGATCGCGCCGCAAATCGCATGGACGCCCCCGAGCGCCCAAGCCAGGAGCACGAGTCTGGCATCCCCCAATGCTCCGAGCGCGTAGGTACTCGAGATGTAAACCCCCGATCCAATCATGTTTCCAATGACCAAACAGACCAGCGAGACAAGCCCGATGGATCTCGTGCGCGATGTGGAACTCACTGGGTCATGCTCCGTTCTGAACTGATCTCTGAATGGGTGCCGCTCTGAATGGGTGCCGCGGGTGCCAAACCGATCATTCGCTCGAGCAACGGATGGGATACATCTGGCGTTTCCAAACGAAGCGAAGCGTGCCGGCCATACCCACGCAGGAACTCATCCGCCGTCATCGCTTTTTTTCCCGCGAGCTGCAGATTTTCAATGCTCAGATATCCATCGATGGTTGCGACGGCGAGCACACACCCCAAGGTTGCCGAACTGGTACCTTCCACGGTAGATGCACTGGCTGTATATGCACGAAACGCTTCGATCGCTTTGCCGTACAGCAACATGCCTGGATCGATCGACTGGGGATGTACCGAGGGTGTTGCGGTGGGGATTGGTCGTGCGCGATGGATGATCAATCGCATCGACTTTCCATCGGGTAAAAGAAGATTGGTAAAGACTCCAGGCCAGGGTTGAAGGCCTCGTATTTGCCGATCGATCCATTTAACTGGATAACGGCAATTCAATTGCCCATCGGCTTTCTTCAACCGAGGAGCTTTGGTCGCGTACGCTGGATCCTGCGGCAGACTGGGAGGGGAATCATTCTCGACCAACATTGCGATCGCATCGAGGGTGGGAGCTACCCCGAGTTGGCTCAGTCGCAGCTCCAATTGCCCGGCATCCTCATATTCGCCGATCGGGGTGTGCGCGCGGACCAAAACCGGACCCGCATCCAGATACGGTGTCATATGGATCACAGAAACTCCTGCATGCGAGTCTCCCGAAAGGATCGACCACTGGACAGGAGCTGCACCACGGTGACGCGGCAGGAGAGAACCATGCAAATTGATTCCTCCGAGCCTTGCCGTCCCGAGGGCTTCCTTCGACAGGATCTGACCATAATCGCAGACGACAAATAGATCGGCTCGCAGTCCCTTGAGCCACGCGACTGTATCTACGGCATTGATCGAGTCCGGAGTCGTGATCGAAAAACCGTTCGCCTTAGCCCACACCACCACCGGGCTCTCCGGTGGTGCTTTACCCGCCGACGGAACTGCAGGACGAGCTACGACTCCCAAAATTTCGTGTCCGGCGCTCGCGATTTTTTCGAAGGAGGGAACAGCGAAGGGGCCCGTTCCCATGAGAACTATTTTCATGATGCGATTTGGGTGATTGGTCGTCACCGATCCAGCGGTGAATGGTTTATTTCGATTCATGGTACGGTGCTTGCCAACGCATCCGCCCGCGACGAATTGTAACCTGGATGTTCCCGGGCAGTTGCAATCGCTGAGGATGTTTCGAGGCTGCAGCGCGATCGATCAATTTACGGATGCGATTCCAGTGGGACAGGCTCATCTCGCGAAGTGGCCATCCCCAATCATGCCACAGCCGCACGAATCCCTCGCGAACGACGGGCCACGGAGTATCCATGCATGCATGGAGATCGAACTCGTACACGACAATGCTATCAGGGCTACCAACGCTTGAAGTGATATCGAGATTGGTGATATCGAGATTATTGAGCCACGCGCTCGCCAACGATTCGATTACCATGTGCTCTTCGCGGATCAGCTGAGATGCGTTCCAAAGTCGCCGATCTAGCCCCTCGGTATGGGCATATTGGCGGAGCCAAGGGAGCAATTCATTGCGTATACGATTGCGTGTGTAATTGCTGGTATCGTTCGATGAGTCGTTTCGAAACAAGAGCCCGTGTTCGCGCAGATAGTCGATGATCTCTCGGCGATTGACACCGAGCAACGGTCGCACCAATTGAAGCGAAGGGGTTAGGCGTCGCGTCGGAGCCATCGCGGCAAGCCCGGCCGGGCCAGAGCCTCGGAGCAAATGATGCAAGAACGTTTCGACGCAATCGTCCGCATGATGCCCGGTCGCGATCCATGACGCTCCAAACTTCGTCGCGGATTGCTTGAGGAACCGATGCCTCAACTCACGCAAGCATGCTTCGCTCAAACGTGGCGCACCTGCGTCTTGGTCGTCTTTGGGAGAGGCGACTTCGATTTCCCTGGTGTCGGTCACAAAGGGCAGTCCCTTGGCAACCGCCAACTCGCGAACAAAGTCCATATCACCATCGCTTTCAGCGCCTCGGACGGCGTGATTGAAATGGGCGACGATGACGCGGGTTTTGTCCGAGGCGAGTTCGAGGATCCCATGGAGCAACGCTACGCTATCAGCGCCACCGCTGACCGCCACCAACACCGTGGTATCATGCCACATCGATTCAGGCCAATAACTGCGGATGGATTCGGTCAGTAGTGGCATGTTGCACTCGTAACATGAAGCGTTGGCACAGCGACCGCGAATCGCCCAAGCGATCCTGAACCCTCCAACGAGTACGGTTACTTGTCGTTTCCGGGCTTGTCTTTGTCAGGTTTCTCGGGGTTAGGTTTCTCGGGGTTAGGATTTAGTGCCGTTGATTTTCCAAAATCTCCCGCTGTCGCGATCACTAAATTATCGGGTGACATGTATTCCGCGATCGCTTCGTTGACAGCTTCGACGGTGAGTTCTGCAATCTGCGCTTCGAGCCGCTCGTAGTATTGCATATCGCGGCCAGCGAAAAGATTGTTAGCGAGAATAGCCGCAAGTATCGCATCCCGAGAACGGCTTAATTGCTGTCTCTGTAAGAAGCCTTGCACGCTGTCTTTCAGTTCTTTTTCCGTCACACCGTCCTTGACTAGTTTACGAATCTCTTCATCGATGGCTTGGACGACTTTTGCAAGGTTGGCGGGGTTTGCGTTCGCGGAAATTGAGAGGACTGCAAATTCATCGATTGGATTGGCTCGTAAGCCGCTCGCGACGCTGTAGGAAAGGCCCTCTTTCTGACGGACCCGATCTCCAAGTCGTGACGATAACCCACCTGCTCCCAAGACATAATTACCCATCAGCAGTGCTGCGTAATTAGGATCATCGTCTCGAAGCGGATACTGTTGCCCCGCGAAGTAGACGGAATTCGATTTATCGGGCGTTTCGATCGACTTCATTGGGACTTTAACGTCCGTGGACGGGGTAACTGCAACACGCTGGTAGGGAATCTTGGACTTCCAATTGGTGAGGATCGCTGAAAGCTTGCTTTCGACCTCGGTTGCTTCAAAGTCGCCGACGAGGGACACCTCTCCCTCGCTGCCCGAGAGAAACTTGGCATGGATCTCCTTGACGTCATCGAGCTTGAGGGCTTTGGTGTCTTCGAGTTCTTCGGCGACCGTTGGAACGTATCGGATATCTCCTCGGTCATACGGATTCAGCGTTCGCGTCACGGCGAGGATCGCGAGTACCTCTGGCTCTTGGGCTTGGGTCTCCAATTCCGCAATCGACTGCTCGCGCAAAAGTTCGAACTCACGTTCCTCGAATCCCGGTTGGCGAAGTATTTCTTCGATCACATCGAGGACTTCCAACAACGTGTCTCGTTTAGTTTCCAAGCTGATATTGAGCTGCTGTTGGCCAGAGGAAACGCCGACGCTCGCGTTCAATTCATCGAGTCGGTCATTCAATTCCTGCAGGGACTTCGTTGCGGTACCTCGTCGGAGCAGAGCACCGAGCATATCCACCGCAGCGGACTTTCCATGGAGGGATGCTTCGTCTCCAAATCGAAGATTGAGACTCATCGTTACCGTACCGCCTCGCGTTTTCTTGGGAAGCATCGCAAACAGAAGTCCAGACTTGAGCTTTCCTCGCACGGTACGAGATTCCACGTTCTTCGGACTCGGGTCGAACTGCTCGCCGTCGCTCGCGGCTTCTCGGCCGGTGTAGCCAGCAACCAATTCTTCGACCTTGGGACGCTCGGGAATCTCGATCCGCTGGGAAGCGGATGTCGGAATAAAGAGACCTACGGTGCGGTTATTGCGAACCAAGTATTTTTGAGCGACTCGCTGTACATCCGCTGCTGTTGTTTTCTCAAGGGCATCCCGGAACAGGAAATACAAACGCCAATCCCCTTGCGCGGCCCAATCGCTCAACCCGATCGCCAAGCTTTGCGTTTTCGCCGCCATCATCTCACGTTGGTTGAGGAGTTGTCGTTTCGCCCGCTCCACTTCCGCATCGGTGATCGGATCTTCCGCGAGCCCTTCGAGAGTGGCGATCATGGTTTCCCGAGCTTCTTCAAGTGATTTTTCTTTGGGTACCTGCGCTAGAATCGTAAGTGCACCTGGATCATGCAAGGTAGGAGCGTCTGGTGCGACAAACGTCGCTTGCTTCGATTCCAGCAACGACTTGTACAATCGCCCGCTAGGGTCATCGGTCAGGATAGCTGCGAGAATTTCAATGGCCGGGAAGGATGGGTCGGAACCCGCGGGGATATGGTACATGACCCCGACATACTGCGTCTCCCCAACGCGGCGAACGGTAGTGATACGGTCACCATCTTGCGGTGGTTCTACCGTATACGTTTTTGGCAGTGGTTGGCTGGGTCGGTTGAGAATTCCAAAGTACTTTTGCACGTGCTCAAGAGCTTTTGTCTCATCGAAGTTACCAGCAATAATGACCATCGCATTGTCAGGACGATAGTACTTGCGATAAAACGCACGCAGTACGTCTACCGGAACGCGTTCGATATCGCTTCGATTACCGATCGTCGACTTGCCATAATTGTGCCACTGAAAGCACGCTGAAAACATGCGTTGCTGCAAAACAACAACAGGATTGTTTTCGTTCCGTTCAAACTCGCTTCGCACGACGGAAAACTCCGATTGGAGATCCTCGCCTCGGATCTTGCTGTTCACCAATCGGTCCGCCTCAAGCCGGATAGCGAACTCAAGATTCTCATCGGATGCCGGAAGCGTTTCGTAGTAATTCGTGCGATCCAACCAAGTCGTACCGTTGAACTCAGCGCCCCGGTCCTTGAGTTGCTTCGGAATATCCGGATGTAGTTCTGTTCCTTTGAACAGCATGTGCTCGAGCAGGTGAGCCATCCCCCCCTCGCCGTACCCTTCATGCCGCGACCCCACAAAGACCGTGCAATTCACGGTGACCTTGGGTTGACTACGGTCCTGAAAAAGTAAAACCTTAAGTCCATTTTCGAGCGCGTACTCGGTAATTCCTTCGACCTTGGTGATCTTGGTGGGCATCTTGCTATCCGCGAAGGAACTCGTTTTTGACAAAATCGCAAAGCAACAAACGCCCCAAAGGAAAAATAGAATTCCAGGTTTGAAGCGAGATAGGATCATGAGACGAATCTCTAGCGAGTACCAACTAGAGTTGTTTTGTGAGAGAATGAGGAATCAGTAACGACAAAGCCGTCTCGATCGAAAGAATTTAGACTGCAAATTGTAAACCAAATTCTGATTTTGCGCCCACGGGAACGCGTTTTTTCAACAGGGAATCGAGATGGCTTGGCAGGAAGTTTTAACGTCCGAGGAATTGGTGGAGGGCCAGGGGGTCGAAGTCCTGCATGAGGGAACTGTTATTGCTGTTTTTCGGCACCAAGGCTTGCTCTATGCCGTCGACGGGGTTTGCATGCACCAAGGTGGACCGCTTGCCCGAGGAAAACTGTCCGGAGGTACGGTTGTTTGTCCATGGCATGGGTGGATGTATGAACTGTCTACTGGAAAGAATGCTGTCACCTGTCAAAAAATGCTGAACACTTTCCTGGTCCGAGAAAGGGACGGGAAAATTGAGATTGACGCGAGTTCGTAGGGTTTCCTAGCATCCCGCATGGAAGGTGGCTTTCGCCTCGATTGAAGGATTTCCACGGTCAGGAGGACCGCAGTGCAAACGATCAAAACCGCAGTCGTCGTCGTTTTGTTGCTCTTCGTTCTATACGGCGGTTACGTCGCCTTGAATGGAGAAAACACAGAACTGCAAACATCGCTGGTGAATTTGGTCAGCCCCGATGAACTCGTGGCCGACGTCTCCGGTCCCGCCGGTTTCCAACCTGCTGTTGGTTCGGCATCGAATGCTCCGAATGCAGATCCATTCGCGAAATTCGCGTCGACGCCACTGCCCACATTCTCTCCGCCGTCGCCTCCGCCGATCGCGAACCCGGCCGTCGCTAGCGGGGACAACTCCGCCGAACTCGCTTCGCCCCCAACGATTCCCGCGATCCCCAGTTCCGGTCCACCAACCATCCCCTCCCTTCCAAATCTATCCAGTCCATCGTCGTTACTGCCGACACTGGCGCCATCCTTGCGAGGCAACGACGCTTCTGCGAACGTCGAGGCTCCCAGGACGAACCCCGTCGATAAAGAGCAAGGAAGCAAAGAGGCACCTGGCTTTGGGTTGGCCGTTCCCAACGCACCAGCCCTACCGACCAACACTCCGCTTGCAAACTCTGCAACCACGGCATCGAACGAATTAGGGTTGCTGCCCAAAACCATCAACGGTTCGAATCCACCAGCCATCCCCCCCTTGGACCTGCCCACATTGCACGGTGGCGCAGATAATTTGAAGGATGCGACCACGGAACGAAGTTTGGAATCGACCACGTCCACGGAGCCTTCCATTCCATCGACAGCTATGGGCAAGTCATATGAGAATGCGAAACAATTGGCGATGGACCAAGCCGACGAAGGGAAATTACGAGAGGCTTTGGCAACGCTCTCAGTTTTCTACAACGCAGCGGAATTGACCACCGACCAGCGTAACGACCTATTAGATATGCTCGACGCCCTCGCGCGAGAAGTCATCTACTCCCAACGGCACTTGATGGAGTTCCCGTACGTCATCGCTCCCAACGAGACCATGGAACAAGTAGCCAAACGCTACAATGTTCCGAAGGAAATCTTGGCTCGCATCAACGGACTCGACCCTGAAAGCGAACCGGCAGCAGGGGCGAAACTAAAAATCGTTCAAGGTCCATTCCGAGCCGAAATCGATTTGACCCGAAGCGAGGTGACCTTGTTCGCAGACGATCTCTATGCGGGTCGTTACCCTGCGACGTTCGGGACCGAACCGCAGCCCAAGCCTGGGATCTACCAAGTCCTCGACAAGCAGCGCAAAAGGAATTACTACAGCAGCAATGGCGTCCAAATATCATCCGATGATCCGAAGAACCCTTACGGTGGCTACTGGATTGATTTAGGTCAAGATCTCTGCATCCATGGTTCCGCCGAGCTGGACGTAGGCGCCAATAATCTTGGCTGTATCAGCTTATCTCCGCTGGATGCCAACGATGTTTTTGGTATGCTCGGACGCGGTTCACAGGTGACTATTCGAAAGTAGGTCACTCCTCCGACTCCGATCCTCCGAATTCGATCCTCCGACTCCGATCCAGCGGACACGCGATATATCTTGCAATACGACAAAGATCTCCTGAAGTCATTAGTGCGTGAGCACGCACTGCAGTTCGGTCAATTCACTCTAGCCAGCGGCAAACAAGCATCGTTCTACTTGGACTGCCGCAAAGTCACCCTGCATCCACAAGGCGCGAACTTGATCGCTGCAGGCATGCTCGACTGGATGACAGGCAATCGCTTTGCTTCGACACCTGACGCGGTTGGAGGTCTAGCCATCGGCGCCGATCCGATCACCGCATCCATCGTCGTGCTCGCCGGTCAACGGGGACTAGCAACTCGTGGCTTCATGGTACGCAAAGAAGCGAAAACGCATGGCACCGGAAAATTGGTCGAAGGCCCCGTTACCGCGGGGATGTCCTGCGTCATTGTCGAGGATGTCATCACCAGCGGTGGTAGTGCACTCAAGGCCGTCGAGTCGGCTCGAGAGTTCGGTATGACGGTACTCGGAGTCCTCGGTGTTATCGACCGCCTCGAAGGTGGCCGAGAAGCGATTGAACAAGCCGGGTTGCCACTTGCGACGCTCCTCACCATCAACGACTTTCGTTGATTCGACAGCGCGGTCGATGCACCATTCGGTAAGAGATGCTCTATGCGAGTATCTCCTGCAAAACGTTGGCTCCCTCGACACCCGTCAACTTGAAATCCAACCCCTGGAATTTATACCTGAACGCATCGTGCGCAATGCCTAACTGATGAAGCATCGTCGCATGCAGATCGTGAACGGTGCTTATCTTTTCTGTCGCGGCATATCCAAGTTCATCCGTAGCCCCGTAGACAGTACCGCCACGGATTCCGGCACCCGCAAGCCACATCGACATCGATTTATTGTGGTGATCGCGTCCAATCGGACCTTTGTTTTGCTGCGACATGGGCGTGCGCCCAAACTCGCCACTCCAAACGATCAAGGTATCTTCGAACATACCCCGCCGCTTTAAATCCCGAATCAAGGCTGCGCTGGCTTGATCGACCTCCTTCGCTCGGAGCGGCAGTTCTTCGCGAAGTAAGCTGTGATGGTCCCAGTCCCTATGGTACAGCTGGATAAAGCGCACGCCTCGCTCTGCCAAGCGTCTTGCCAGAATGCAGTTGCTGGCAAACGTGCCATCTCCAGGCTGACAACCATAAAGGTCCAATGTTTCTTGCGACTCGTCGCTCGCATCCATCAACTCCGGAACGCTCGATTGCATCTGAAACGCCAACTCAAATTGCGCGATTCGCGTCGCGATTTCCGGGTCATGCATGATTGCATCCTGCTGGCGATTGAGCGCATTGATCGCATCGACGTCCGCCCCCTGCTGCTCGCGACTGATCCCAGGTGGATTGCCGAGATAGAGAACCGCGTCTCCCTTGCCTCGCAACTGGACACCTTGATGCCGACTGGGCAGGAATCCACTGCTCCACTGTCGAGCCGCAATCGGTTGCGGGCTCCTCCCTTTTCCTGTTGAAACCAAAACAACGAAACCAGGTAAGTTCTCGGCGATGCTCCCAAGTCCGTAATTCACCCACGCGCCCATACTGGGTCGGCCGGCAATCTGAGAACCGGTGTTCATGAACATGTGCGCGGGATCATGATTGATCGCATCGGTCGTCATGGAGCGAACAAGGCAAATATCGTCAAGGACACCACCAATGTTAGGGAGCAAGGAGCTGATCTCGGTTCCATTGCTGCCGTATTTCGCGAAAGGAAAAACTGGTCCCAAGCAAAATAGTTTTTCTCCTTGAAGCTGCGCTAACTGCTGACCTCGAGTGAAACTCTCGGGCATCGGTTCGCCATTCATCTCGGTTAGCTTCGGCTTAGGATCGTAAAGCTCCAAATGAGAGGGTCCACCTGCCATGGTTAGCCATATCACCCGTTTCGCGCGCTGCGGAAAAGGGAGAGAGTGCAGAACTCCGCGCGATTCAACCTTGGAGTTGCTCGGCAAATCGCCATCGGGAATAAGCCCCGCAGACCGCGCTGTTCCTTGATGGAGTAAGTTTGAGAGCGCAGCGATTCCGATGGTGCTTTTTCCGAGCATCCGTCGGCGGCACAAGAGATTTTTGAGTTGGAGTTGAGTCGTATCCATGTGTGGAGTCCTAACGTTTACCAACATACCGCTTCGCAGGAAAGCGGCTTGAGACCCATTCAAGGTTCGGAGGTTTAATTGCGAGTGATTGTTTCATGCAAGCTCAGCAAAACACGGGCGACATGCGTCCAACTCGCCACTTCACTTGGATCCAAATCACTTGGTGGACTTGACAATCCAACCGCCAAAAGAGCCTTGGCCGCCAATGGCTCTTGCTCGTAACGCGACCGATGGTAGCGGAGCAAGCTGACCAGCTTGGCCGTTTCCTCGTCGCGCGGCGAACGCTGCAACACTTGACGCATCATCCAATTCATACGGTGAGAATCTTTTGCCAAATCGCTCCCATCGATTTCCGAAACAGGCCCGAGATTCGAGGGTTCTCGCATCGCTCGAACCGCTAACGCCCGGGCAGCTTCGACATACGTCGGGTCATTCAGCAACACCAAAGCTTGCTGAGGAATGTTCGACCGATTCCTCTCCGCACAACATTCTTCTCGGCTCGGGGCATCAAAGGCCACCATGCTCGGATGTAGAAACGTCCGCTGCCACCATGTGTACAAGCCTCTTCGGTATTGGTTATCTCCCTCGTCGTGCACATAGGTTCGCATCGGAAAGTTCAAGTTTTCCCAGTAGCCATCCGGTTGGTAAGGCTTCGCGCTGGGACCACCGATCCGAGGAACCAAAAGCCCCGAGACCGCCAATGAGTAGTCTCGCACCAATTCCGCATCGATACGAAAAGGGGTTTGCCGGGCGAGCTGCCGGTTGTACGGATCGGCTTGCATCAACTCCGGGGCGGCTGTCGAAACCTGACGATACGTCTGACTCATCACTATCAATCGCACCATGTGCTTGATATCCCAGCCTTTGTCCATGAACTCAAAGGCTAGGAAATCCAACAACTCCGGATTCACCGGCAATTCACCTTGGGCTCCTAAATCATCAAGAACCTTGCTGAGCCCAATCCCGAAGAATTGCTTCCATAAGCGATTCATGGTGACTCGGGCAGTCAACGGATTGTCTTTCGAGACAATCCATTGCGCCAAATCGAGTCGATTGAGCTCGCGGCCGTTAACCTCGAGTTGCGGAAGGTAGGACGGAAGAGCAGGCTTCACAACTTCGCCGCTTTCATCCAACCAATTGCCGCGCGGCAAGATACGAACGACCCGCTTTGTCTTTGCCGACTTCGTGACGATGCACTTAGGAAGCGATCGATAGAAATCCGCTCGTGCCTTTTCCGCCACTTCGAGTGCCGAACGCTCCTCACGATAGGGACTAGCCGATCTGTCCCGAAAATACTTTTGGATTTCTTGCGACTGCTGTGGGGATCGTTTTTCAGCTTTCAATGCCGCAACGACTCCCTTAGCGGCCTTGACCTGTGCGTCGGTTGCTTTGGCATCAGCGAAATTCGCATCACGTGCGAGCTCAGGTAGCACATACCCAGATTCCGATATCTCTTTCTCCCACGTTTTTTGAGCCGCATCGAGTTCTGGTGCAAGCGATTGAACCTTCTGCTTTGCGGTTGCAACCGCACTATCCAATTCCTGCAAGCGTTCACGCTGCAAGTCGGTCATCACAGCCATCCCCTCTTCGCGAGGCGCAATGATTCCTTCTTGGATATCCGCAAAGAAAGCTCCTAACGAGTAGAAGTCTCGCATCGTAAACGGATCGAATTTGTGATCATGGCATTGTGCGCATCCCGTGGTTTGACCCAACCAAACACTCCCGACCGCCCGAACTCGGTCCGCCAACATCCGCGACTCATAATCCTTTGGCTGAGCACCTCCCTCTTCGGTCGTCAGAAGCAGCCGATTGAACGCGGACCCGACCAAGGCATCTTGATTGCCCAACTCATGATCTGCTGCATCCGCCTCGAGGTCACCAGCGAGTTGCTCGATGGTAAACCGATCGAAGGACTTGTTCGAGTTGAATGAGCGGATCACGTAATCCCGATAAGGCCAAATGTTCCGTGGGTTATCGCTGTGATAGCCGATCGTGTCCGCAAATCGCACAACATCCAACCAATGCATCGCCATCCGCTCACCATAGCGTTCATCCCCCAGCAATCGCTCTACCAAAGCCGAGTATGCATCGGGCGCATCGTCGTGGACGAACGTATCCACTTCCTCTGGAGTCGGAGGCAAACCGATCAAGTCGCTATACAGCCGCCGGATCAGCGTCCTTCGATCCGCGGTTGGCGATGGGACAAGTCCCGCCTTATTCAATCCTGCCTTATCCAATTGCTTTCGCACCAAGACATCGATACTGTTGGTATCGATTCTGTTGGTATCTTGAGAGTTATCAGGTCGTACGAACGTCGGAGGCTGTACAGGGACATACGCCCAATGCTTTTGATACTGGGCTCCTTGATCGATCCATCGCCGCAGGATCTCTTTCTGCCGAGGGCTGAGTGGTTTGTTCGCCGACGGGGGTGGCATCACGAGGTCCGTGTCTGTCGATTCGACACGATGGACCAAAGCGCTTTCGGCCCCGTTGCCAGGTACAAATGCTTCGTGCTGGAGCGATGCTTCACGATCATCCAACCTCAATTCCGCTTGGCGATGGTTGGGATCCGGGCCATGGCAGTAGAAGCAATGGTCCGACAAGATCGGCCGAACATCCCGATTGAATTCGATCGAATCTGGTAGCGACGTTGCGTCGACATCCCGATTTGAGATGGCGGTTGGTTCTTTAGAAAGACAGGCACCCGCACCGAGAGCTATGGTCGCCCATGCAACCAGACAAGTGAGCACCGGAATTGCTTCAGAGATCATGGATGATGGCCATTTCGCAGAAAATCGCACTTCGTTGGTGTACGCGAGTTGGGTTACGAAAGTGCTGCGGTAGGTGGACATCGCATCATTGTGATTGATCGCGAGGGGAAACGAAAGACAGCCCCGCTCAATCCAGGGGCAAAAGTTCCCTCAGAGGGATCTTCCCCATGGGGCGTTCCCATCAATGGAACCGCCCCGAAAGAAAGATACGCAACAAATTCGAACGCCATCAGTAGACGAGCACGCCAACGCTAAGAAGACGGGCGCGACTAAGAAACCGACTTGATTTCGATCTGTCGCGACGTCGGTTTCGGGAGCTTAGGAACCGTAACGTGGAGAACGCCGTTCTTCAGTGCCGCACCAATCCGGTCCACATCGACTTGCTTGGGCAATCGAACGCTGCGAGAGAATTTGCCTTGTGGCGTTTCGCCACGGTGCATCACGACCCCATCTCCCAAGGATACAACCCCGCGTGTTCCCACGACATGAAGCCTGTCCTCGATCACTTCGAGTTTCAAGTTTTCCAGGGCAACGCCAGGGATGTCCACCAACAGATGGTATTCTGCCTCGGACTCGTAGACATCGACACTGGGACGATATTGCGACTCGCAGTTACTTTCGCACTCGGATTCATTGCACGATCTAGAAGCACTCCCATTGTTAAAGACCTGGTCGACGATGTTTTCCATCTCCGATGCAAAGTCCTGTAACGCTGTCGGCAGCTGACGAATCTGAAAGGGGAACTGTGCCATAGCGAACAACCTCATTTTGAAAAAAGGTTTGAACCAGCAGGTGCTCGACAGACGTCTGTCAATGTGACAGCACCATTTTTCGAACGCATCTTTTGAGAAGCAAGTACTGTGCCAAGATCTTTGAACTGTGAATATTCACGGCAGAAAGCAGCGGGCGCTTGACGCTGAAATCATCGCCGTGCCGTGCGCACCAAAGATGCATGCGAGATGTCGAACGTAACAATCCTAACGATCCCCCCCAAAGAAGAGTGCTAGCACATTGGGGGAGTTTTTTGGATCTGTATCCGGATTTGCTTTCCCCCTGATTGACACGAATGCATTTCATCCAAACAATGCCCGACTGAAGGATCACTCGGTGCGGCAGGAGGCCGCTTTTTCTGTCTCCGCGGCAGAAGGCCGCTTTTCTGTCTCCTGAATTGGCGATGCTGCATTGGTCCAGAAACAGAAAGCCTTTCAAACCGAACACGTCCGCGTGCCGGCACTCCTTCTTTTCCTTGCCTGTGCAGTTCTAGCCGGTTGTTCAAGTCAAAGCCCAACCGATAGCGTGCAAGATCGCAAAGGTTCCTCGGGCAAAGGTTCTACGGAATCTATTTCAGGGACTGGCTCCGGCTCAGTAAACGGCTCCGTATCAGGAAACGGCTCCGGCTCAGGAAACGGCGCTGCTTCTCCCACTCTGACTACCGTGGCCGTGTCAGGCTCTCCGAGCGCGCTCGCAGCAAAATGGGTACCGCCAGCCCCACTCGATTCGGCCCGCGCCTTCGGGTACTTACAGCAACTGTGCAAGATCGGGTCGCGGACGACCGGAACCGCAGGAATGATTACGCAGCAGAAACTGCTTCAAGATCATTTTGAGAAGCTCGGAGGCAAAGTCGTTTGGCAATCGTTCACCCACAAACATCCCCTCAACAATGGGCCCGTTGAGGTGAAAAACATGATCGTTCAATGGCGACCGGAACTCAAAGAAAGGGTGCTTCTCTGCTCGCATTACGATACGCGGCCACTCCCTGATCGCGACCCGAAGAATCCGAAGGGACTGTTCGTAGGAGCCAACGATGGAGGCAGCAGCACCGCATTGCTCATGGAATTGGGACATGCGATGCCAAATCTGAAAGTAAACGTTGGTGTCGACTTTGTATTTTTTGATGCGGAGGAACTGGTTTACACCGCTCCTAATGGAACATCGCTGGGTGATTTTTTCATCGGATCCACCTATTTCGCTCAGAGACTCGTCGACGAGCCATCGGATCGGGTCTATCGGTCTGGGATCCTTATGGACATGATCGGGGACAAGGACCTTCAAATCTACTGGGAAGAGGTTGGATTCCAGAATGCGCCGACCGTCGCACGCGAAGTATGGGAGATCGCCAAGCAATTGGGGATCAAGGAGTTCGTCCCTAAAGTCGTCCACTCCGTCCGCGATGACCATTTGCCCCTCATCCAAATCGCTCGTATTCCCGTTATCGATATCATCGATTTCGATTATCCAACGGTGGCGTCAAGGACGCGTAGCTATTGGCATACGATGGCCGACACTCCCGACAAGTGTTCGGGTGACTCGATCACTAAAGTAGCCACCGTAGTCATGGAATGGCTCAAGCGACAACCCAAGTAAGAGGGCTTGGCGAATGAGTCCTGCTGCAACCGCGATCTCTCTCGATTCTCTCTGTTATCGATTTGGTACCAAGGTTGTACTGAACCGCTTGAATCTTGAAGTCAGTCCAGGGGAGTGCATCGCGGTACTAGGGACGAGCGGTTGCGGCAAATCGACGTTGCTTCGGGTCATCGCGGGATTGCTACCCCCGGCATCGGGAATCGTTCGATTGATGGGTACCGACCAAGTTCGCACAGCTCCTCACCAACGCGACATCGCGGTCGTATCTCAAGCCGCAGGGAGTTACGATCATTTAACCGTCGAAGAAAACCTCCGGTTGGCCGAGCGATTGCCGTCACTCAACCAAGCAACGAACCTCCATGCGAAGCAGAAAGCAACTTTGCTGGAACAACTGGAAGTGCTTCCGCTGTTGGGCAAGAAGCCACCTCAGTTATCTGGGGGCCAATCACAAAGGGTCGCAATTGCGAGAGCGTTTCTCTCGGGGCGAAGCATTCTCTTGATGGACGAACCTATGGCCCACCTGCACGAGGGCTTGCGGGATCCGATTCGTTCTCTGATCCGCAAGTTGCAAAAAACTACCGGAAAAACGTGTATCTATATCACACATGATTCAGCCGAAGCTTGCCAACTGGCAGATCGTATCGCCGTTTTGGCGGAAGGTACCATCCAACAAATCGACTCTCCCCCGGATATCTATCGGAACCCCGCCAACCATCACGTCGCCAATCTGTTCGGCAGACCACCCATCCAATGGTTTGATCCACAATCTCTGGGTTGGGGCGATCGGAGGAATCCGATTGGAGTAAGACCCAACGACTGGAAAATTCTCGAGATCAATAACGAAGGAAATTCGTTGCGTCGGACTGAGGACCTTACGTCAGAACATCCTGCGGACACGTCAAACCGCATCGCGGGAGTTGTACGAGAGATCCAAAAAATCGAATCCGATCTATGGATCGAAGTGACCATGCCCTCTCATGCTGGATCGCAACGGAGCGAAGAGATAACCCTACGCGTCGTTTGCAGCGAAGATTGCACAAGGAATCCACCCATGGTGGGTCATAGGATAACGCTGTATCCCAAACACATTTACGGCTGGTGATTATCCGCCCGACGCCCGTTTCGAACTACTACGAGTTATGCGATTGGGGGGATGGCGAATGACTATGGAGTTCGGCACCACTTCCATGGTGGGTTTCCGGCGCACTAGGAGTTTGGCTCGTTGGCGGCGTAGCCGACATCACGTACCCTCGGCCTCGTACAGTATGGATCAAAGAAGTATCGAAGCCCTTGTCGACTTTGCTTCTCAACCTATTGATGTGAACTTCAATGACATTCGTTTCGCTCTCCCAATTGGTCTCCCAAAGCTGGTGGTAAAGCATCTTTCGAGAGAGCACTTTGTTTTCATGCCTCATGAAAAGCTCCAGCAACGAGATTTCCGTCGGTGATAGCTTGAGCTCTTTACCGTCTCTAAAAGCTCTGCGTGTGGTGAGCTCCAAACGGATTGGCCCAAATGTCAATAGAGGACCTTCGGCGCGTTGACTCCTTCGAGCGAGGGCAACTAGCCTTGCATACAACTCTCGCATTTCAAAGGGCTTGACCAAGTAATCGTCGGCGCCAGCCAAGAGTCCATTCACTCGATGCTCAATCGTGCCAAGAGTGCTCAAGATCAAGATTGGAGTTTGATCTCGGTTCGATCGTACGGTCCTAAGTACATCCATCCCCGATTCTTCACCCAAAAGCATTTCTAGCACGACAATATCTGGCCTCAAATGCTGAATGGCCATCAATGCTTCTTTGACATTGGAAGCGATCTCCGACTCTATCCCATCAGCCCGTAGCCCTTCGCGAATGGCGTTCGTGGTCGACGTGTCATCTTGTACGAGAAGTACTTTACGAGGCATAATTTTGGATACCGACAAGACTCTCAGCGAGCCGTTATGGGGTTAAACAAGTAGGAGGAGACATGTCGGGCGAGAGAGCGTGCGGAGCTGGCGATCGGGTGCTAGACTGCAGCAGGGCTGCGGCAAAGCCTAGCAAATCTCCACGATTTCGAGCGTGATCCTTCATCGGCTGAAAGTTTCCAGCCGCTTGAGCGAGTTCCAAAAGGGACGGCGCAATCCCGAACGGACGCATTCCCGAGGGCATTGCTTTCATCAAATAGGCTGATGCTTCAGCTGGGCGCCCGACGCGTGCGAGCAAGTCCGCGTAGGTTTCAATCCCTACGGTCCCGTGCTCCTGCGGATCGAGCGTCTCCGCCTTCTGACGGAAAATACGCAAAGCAGCGTCAACGTGTTCTCCGAGAAGGGCTCGGAACCAAGCCAAACTCATCGGATATAGGTCCGCGAAAGGCTCCTCGCTTTGATATTGGTACTGCGCATGGAGTTGGCGACCATACTCCGCCAGATCGGCCGCCAACCGCAACGTGGCATGCCGATCCAAAACACGAGCAAAACGGACCGTAGAGGCCAAATGAGTCGTATCCAAATGATACGTTCCATCCCGAAGCAAACCCGACTGAAGCTCCAACCAATCTACAATCCTTCCACCAACAGGAGGAGCAATGTTTGGCTGACGACGCCGGATGTCGGCGATCAAATTGGCGAGTAACTCCTGGTGCACATGCTCCACCAATGCAGTCACTGCAGCTTGCTGATCCGCTCGCCCTCGCATAGCCACCACAGAATCCAACATCGTGATCGTATTGCACGTACCCCGCATCTTCAAAGAAAGCTGAGCTCCCCTGCCTACGTCGACACCCTCATGAACATAAAGATTCAGCAACATGTCGAGGTTATCTTGATTAGGCTCAACCGCAGAGAGCGCTTCTGCGGTTAGCGCGTTATCACCCACCGCCCGCAAATACATCCAACCTTCCTGGAGTCGCTCCGCCCGCATCAACCCACAACCTACCTCGCGGCACGCGTCGAGCAAGCGTTTATCTAATTCGTCTTGAACCTTAGGATCCAACGTACCAACCACTGCAGTACCAGTCGCTTCCGCCTCGTTCCTAACCGTCTCATTCGCCGACGAAACCACTTCCACATGGACCGCTGGAAGCCCCAACTCGATGCGATGAAGCATCTTTCGGGCTTCAAACAATTCGGCAAATCTTCCTTCGGACCGGAGCTTCTCCACCAGAGCGCACGCGACCGCGAGCGAACCTTGCTTTTCAGCAAGATTCTCAAGCTTTACGAAGAGATCGCTATCTTTCAGTCCTGTTAGGTTTTCCATGGGGATATTCGCCATCCTATAAACTACAAAATTGCCAAAGGGTTCCGCGGATGTTCCAAAGTTCCTCGAGTTACTCCGACTCGATTTTCCGCCTTTAACGATTTCCAAACCGATCCTGTATCCAATTTGCCCGCGATTAGGTCGCGATAAAGCCCGATCAGCCGCTCAATTTCGGCGAAGGGTGCATCCCGCAAAATCTCGACTCGGAAGTTTTTCACTCCCATGCCTCGAAGCATCGGGACTACTTCTGCGCCGCTCTGCGCGTTCCCGTTGTAAAGTGTATTGCGGCAACCGACATCGGCGTGGAGAACGTGCTGAACTCCGATCCTATCTCGAAGCTTGACGTCGTGCCGGTCGCATGGACGACCGCAGTTGGATTTGTTGGTACCTGGAGAAAGCACCGTGCAAAACACGCAATGCTCCATATGAAACATTGGCATATGCTGGTGGATGACCACCTCCAACCGCTCCGCCGGCATCTGGCCCACCAATTCCACCAACTGGTCGCGGTTCAGGTCGTAGGAGGGCGTAACACGCGCCGCGCCGCGGGAGACGAGCCACTCTGCCGTCAGGGGATTGGTAACATTCAGCGAAAAATCAGCGATGCACGGGATACCATGTTCGGTCGCAAAGCGCAAAGCGGCCAAATTCCGAACCAGCCAACCGTCGGCTCGATGCTTCGCCAATGCCTTGAACAAACCGACCTCGCCCTGCTTTTGGATTCTCAGCGTGGCGAGGTAAATCTCAGCGTCGGCATCGCGAGCCAAGATCACCGCTTGGCGGTACTCCCGGATGTCATGAAACTCAACATAGAATTTTCGATGCCCCGACTCGAGCCCGTATTTCAATTGCTCGAGCGAGCGACAAAGAACGCGCAAGCAGCCTTCGGTGGTAATTTCGGCGGTAGTCGCCGACGCGGCGGCAAAGTCCGTCGTTGACGAAGACTCTGGTTCCGACTCAAACTCTATCCTCGCCATACTCGATCGCGCGTTTTCGAGCATCCGTACCGCAACACCCTCTTCCGAAATACGGCGGTTGGGGCTTTCAAGTCGTGTCTCGTCCACCCGTTCAATCAATTGCTTTCGCAATTCCCCAAGAACACTGAGTGGAATCATCGGCACCCCGTCGATGTGCACCTCGCACGAACCAATCTCATAAGGAGTATTCCCGAGCCGTGCCAATTGCGTCTCAATCATTTCTGCCGTGACTGGATGCTTGCGAGCCGGTTCAGGGCAGTGGGGATGAACCAACTCGATTTGTCGCTGTGGCTCAGTAAGTCCCTCGCGTTGCTCCGACCATTCGACCCCAATTCGAATCGGCTGCCCCATCGAAATGCGCCCGCGCAGATGGAGTTTCAGCCGGCGTTGAAACTGCTCGCTTGCAAAGGTCGATCGCCATCGCTTGGTCAGTTTAGGTGCATCGGTCTGCCAAACTTCTTGGCCCTCAAACACCTCCGCATCCTTGAGCACTCCTCGCTGGAGTTCTATTTCGACACGCCCATTCGCGGGATGATCGGTCGGTCGGTGATTCGAGTAGATTTGAAAGATGCGACCTCCGATCTCAGAACCAGCGGCGCGATCCCCTTGGAGAACAATCCCATCCCCTTTGGCGAGCGCCAACTCAAGATCCAGGACAAGCCGTTCACCCTTTTTACGTACGATCCGTCCGGCCAACACACCGCGCTTAGAGCTACTCTTGCCCGGAACCAATCGCTTGTGGTTGCAGCCCTCGATCCAACCCGGTGAAAATCCTCGGGAGAAACTCAGTTCCATCTCTCGCTTGGTTTCATCCGTGAATGCAATCCGACGACCACGCATGGCTTCGTCGATAGCTCGCCGATAATGACTGACAATATTGGCCACATATTCCGGTGACTTCAATCGTCCTTCAATCTTCAAGGAGCAGACTCCGGCATCGATCAAATCCGGGATCTGCTCGTAGGCGGCGAGATCCTGAGGGGACAACAAGTACTTCATGTCCCCGAGATCAACTTCTTTCCCATCGTTGATCAACTGATACTCGAGCCGGCATGCTTGTGCGCATTGCCCCCGATTCGCACTCCGTCCACCGAGCGACTCACTGGTCAAGCATTGTCCGCTGTAGGCCACGCACAATGCCCCGTGGACAAATGTTTCAACGGGCATCTTCGTGGCTTCGGTGATCTTGCGAATCTCAGCGAGCGAGCACTCACGCGCCAACACCACGCGATCGATTCCCAGAGGCTCGATCGCAGCAATCGTCTCCGCCGAAACCATCGTCATCTGAGTGCTTGCATGCACACTCAATTCAGGACAGATCTCATGGATCAAGCGAACCGCACCGAGGTCTTGAACCAGCACTGCATCAACGCCGGCATCCGCCAAACGGGCAACATGCTTTTCAAATGCTGGAAGTTCGTCGGTAAAGACGAGCGTGTTTAGCGTCACGAAACCGGAGAGACCCCGTCGATGCAATAACTGCATCAATCGAGGAAGATCGTCGAGTGAAAAGTTCACGGCGCGAGCTCGCGCATTGAAACCCGATTCGAGTCCGAAATAGATGGCATCCGCACCGTTCTCGATGGCGGCATGCACGCATTCCCAGTTTCCCGCAGGGGCCAGCAGCTCGGGCGCCGGCCTCCCAAAGGAGGATTCCGTGTTCATAAGTATTCTGCTTGTCAGTGTACTACTCGACTGCGGGCTGATTGTCAGCTACGCATCGAATCTCTCGGTCCAGTGTATTCTCAGGTCAATGAAACGATACCGTTTGCATCCCCAAAATTGCCGACATCCGATCCTACCGTGTCGAGCATGGACCGGAATAGATTGTTGAGAGGCGTATACTGAGGTTGCTCGATGATCCGCCCAGTCTGCAACTTCCTGCCGCCACGGCCTGCTAATAGGATCGGCAAATCATGGTGGTCATGCCGATTCCCGTCGGTGATTGCGCCACCATAGAGAATCAACGAATTGTCGAGCAGATTTCCTTCGCCGTCCGGCGTTTCTCGCAATCGTGTCAGGAAGTACGCGAACTGCTCGGAGTAATAACGATCGATCTTGGCGATCTTCGCGATGTTGTCTTGATTGTTCTCATGGTGCGAAAGTTGGTGGTGACCGTCCTTCACCTCGATCATCGGAAAGGCTCGGTTGCTCCCTTCATTCGCCAACATGAACGTGGCGATTCGGGTGGTATCCGTCCTGAACGCGAGAACCATCAAATCGTACATCAGGCGGATGTGCTCCGTCGCATCGCTCGGTTTTTCAGAAGGCTCAATCGTTCCTTCAGGCAATACCACAGGGGTCGTAAAACGTGCGATCCGTTGTTCAATCTCGCGCACGCTGGTGAAGTATTCGTCCAACTTCCTCGCATCATCGGCACCGACACTGGTGGTGAGGTATTTTCGCTGGTCATTGACGAAGTCAAGAATACTCTTCTTCGCGCTTTGCTGTTTGGCATCCCCTCCGCCCGTCACGCCGAACAGTCTTGCAAACGCTCGCTTAGGCTGAATTTCCTTGCCCGTCGGCAACGATTCCGACCGCCACGAAATGTTGTTGGAATACGCACAGGAATAACCGGAGTCGCAAGCCCCTGCATCGCGACCTTCTTCGGTCCCTAACTCCAAGGATGCGAGCCGAGTGACTCGACCGTACGAGTCCGCAGCGATTTGGTCAGCGCTGCGTCCGACTCGAATCTTCGAGCCTGCCGTCTTGAACGGGTGAGCACCGGTGAGGAACGCAGCCGCGCTACGAGCGTGGTCACCAGGACCATCCCCGAGCGATTGCGCGTTGACTTGCGCCAACCCCTTCATCACGTTGAAATCGTTCTTGCAACTTGCCAACGGCTCCAAGCCTGGGCTTAACTGCCAATCCGTCCCCGACGATCCCTTGGGTATCCACTGTTCAGCATTCGTGCCATTCGGGAAAAAGACCCAGGCCAACCGAACAGGTGACGCGGTTCCCTCAGCAGCAATCGCCGCCGGCTTCATCACTTCAAGCATGGGAAGGGCCAATGTCGCGCCGAAGCTCTGTAGCACCGTTCGGCGGCTTAATCGCATTCCTGATCTCATCCGTCGCAGAGGGGTATCTTTTTGGTTTTCCATGGCTGCTTTGGGTTTAGGTGGGACGGGTAGTTAGGTGGGACGGGTAGTTAGGTGGGACGGGTAGTTAAGTGGGACGGGTAGTTAAGTGGGACAGTAGGTAGATAATACGGGAGGGTGGAACTAGGTTTGATTGTGGAAACAGCAGCGTCGGGAATGGGCAACTCGATTCCAGACGTTTTGACGCGATTGAGCTATTGGCTATAGCTATTGGCTATTCGGTCCGACCGATCGCTGCAGGAATGCATCGCTTTGCGCGATTCCCTCGACGATCGACTTTATTGTATAGCCATTTTGCTTGGACCGCTCCAGAATCTTATCGACATCGCAGCGGTCTGGCCGCTGCAAACCTCGGCCAAGAGCGTAAGTTAGGAGCCTCTCGGTGAAGTTTTTAGCGACAGAATCCTCCCGTTGCGACAGGATTTCCACCAATTCGGTCGGCCCAGAAAAGGCTCGTCCATCGGCAAGCTCACCCTGCGGAGCGATGGCAAGCTCACCCTCCTTATCCCGCCAACGCCCGATGGCGTCGAAATTTTCAAGCCCTAACCCTATGGGATCCATTAACTTATGGCAGCCTGCACAGCTGGGATTGGAACGGTGGACCTCGAGCCGCTCCCGCAGCGAAGCCGACGCCTCGGCCTTGGCCTGCTCGAGGGAGGGAACGTTCGGCGGTGCCGAAGGGGGTGGGTCACCGAGTATGGTTTCCAGGATCCATTTTCCGCGTTTCACGGGGGAACTTCGGGTGGGATTCGAGGTGAGTGCCAGTACCGCTGCTTGGGTCATCAACCCGCGACGGTTCTCCGGAAGCATCACCCGAATCCACTTATCCTCATCATTGTAGAGCCCCTGTCGACGAGGATCCTGTCCCTTGGATCCCGGTCGACGGCGGTACATGCTCGCCGGATCCTTGTCTTCAAAGGTCACTCCGTAGAACTCCGCCAATCTCGGGTTCACGTACGTGTGCCCCCCGTCCAAAAGGTCCCGAATCTTCCCGTCACGCATCATCTCGCGACAGAACATCTCGGTCTCCCGAATCATCGCCGTTCGCAGCCGATCCGACCAGAACGGATACTTGTCGCGATCGATGTCGATCTTGCTGAGATTCCGAAGCCCCAGCCATTGCGCGAAAAAACCGGAGAGCAAGGACTCTGCTTTGCTATCTGCCAGCATCCTCGCCACTTGTTGATTGCAGATCGCTTCATCCTTCAGCTGGCCTGCTGCCGCTAACTCCAAAAGTTCGTTATCGGGCATGCTGGCCCATAAAAAGTACGAAAGCCGACTCGCGATACTAAAATCATCGAGTTGCCAATGATCGACCGACTCAATGCGTTTCTCGGTGCGAAACAGAAACTGGGGCGCGACCAAGACCGCTTGGACTCCCACCCGCACTGACTCTTCGAACCCGTACCCGGAGTCATTCGCGTTCTGGCAGACCATCATGACTGCATGAAGTTCTTCGTCGCTGACAGGCCTCCGGTAAGCGCGAGGCAGCAGCTTGTGAAAGATGCGACGGGTCGCTTCAGTGAAGCCAATCGGCTGCGATTCGGGAGCATCTTGGGACGCGGGCGTTGCAATGACCAATTGCTGATGCGATTTCGGAAAGGCGGGCTCGCCACCCTCAGGACCTACCAAGCGAACCGACTCGATATTCAGTCTTCGATTGGGAGCGTTCCTCATCTCGGGCTCCGCGTCGTCCGAGTACTCAACAATCAACACATGGTCACCCGGTGAAGCCTCAAACTCCTGCTTCAAGGTTTCGTCTTTAGGTGGAACATCCCACTCCGCGATGACCTGATCGTCGAGCAGCAATCGAGCTTTGCAGTTGTCCTTTTGGTCATCACCAAACCGAGCCCGAACACTCACGCTGTATTTTCCCGCAGCCAAATTGATAGGGATCTTCAAACGTTGCGAGAAGGCAAGGTTCTCTCCGTCAAAGCTCTGTTTACGAAACTTTTCTCGATCGGTTGCGATCACCCGCTCTGAGACCCACTGCGCAGCTTGCAGGTATTTCTCCATCGCGATCGGTGGCAACGTCAACACCTCGCCTTGATTGTCAAATCCATTGCCCACATCATCCGAAACAAATCCGATTTCCTTCGATGGCCGGAGTTCCATGCCGAACAGATCGCGGATGGTGTTGTCGTACTCGAATTGATTCAGTCGCCGAACCGTCACGCTCGGAGGTACCGGACGACATCCGCAATCAACCTCATGCAATGCTCGCTCAATCCACAGTGTCAAGACCTTGCGCTCTTCCGGAGTGATGGTCGCCGATTCAGGGGGTGGCATGGCCTCCGCGCGAATGACACCTCGAATCTGTTCCCACGTGCTCTCATGGGCCCGAATCTTGTCGAGGCTGTCGTAGTCATCGAACCCAACCCCTCCTTCATTCCCCCCATTCATATGGCATTCACCACAGTGCTTCAGCAAAACTGGACGAACCACTTCCGTCCACTCCGCGGTTATAGCCCGATCGGCTGTGGCCCCCGCACTCTGCGAGGAACCCGCCGCACCTCCAACTGCCGTAACTTCTTGAGCGCATAACAAGCCCATTACGGTATGCCCAATCATCGACTGCAGGCCAACGACGCTTCCGAGGAGCACAACGGCCCTCAACATCATGATCATGAATCCAGGAAATGAATCTCTGCACCCACGTGCATTGGCACCGCGAATCAGATTCAGGGTCCAGCAGGTAAATCGACGCATAACGACAAATGGTCCTTCAACGGACGGTTGTTTAGGCAGTGCCACGGATTGCACGGGCGAGGGGGAGGGGCCTCTAGGAGGGATAAGGAGCAGCAGCACGAACCACCGTCCTCCGGGGCATTGTAGTCCATCGGCTCCATTCAAGCCAATCAGCGAGGATATCCACGGAGACGAACCACCCCTCGACGGGCAAAAAACAAGTCAAAAAACAGGAGCTATCGCGTGGGCTCGACATTGGAAATGAGGCCAGGAAAATCATGCGAACTGGAATGTCAGCCGATGCAATTGCGTTACAATTCCCGTCATGCCTTTTAAAGATGTAATCAGCCCCCTCACTTCGTCGAAGACCCTCAGTACCGTAGCGCTGCTAGCTATGGCAATGGGGATTTATTCGATCCTTCCGGTTTTGAAAGAGAACTCGCGGTTCCGCGAAATGGGGGACATGCCCTCGGACATCCACGCAGCCTTGTCACTCGTACTTGGGTGGCTTTTGGTTTTTCGAACCAATACGGCCTACGCACGGTGGTGGGAAGCTCGCACGCTTTGGGGAGCACTGGTGAATGCAACTCGCAACCTTTCGATCAAACTTTCGGTCCTTGCAACACTCAATAGCACCGAAGCTGAGTATCTGCGCAAAAGGTTAGTCGATTTCCCACTCGCCCTCATGTGCCACTTGCGTCAAGTCCCCTACGGCGGCGATGTTTACCCGAAAGAGGGATGTCCTTCCCATCCACCTCTAGCCATCGCTAACGAACTCTACCGCTGGGTAGCGGAGCATAAGAAATCACGAAGTATCGATGGCGACGACATGCGGGTCATCGATGCGGAGATGGCGAAGTTAATGGATGTATGCGGTGCATGCGAGCGGATCGCGCGAACACCCATGGTGATCTCGTACCGTATCTTTGCCCGTCAATGCATCGTACTCTTCTTGTTCACGCTGCCTTGGGGGATCTCCAACGATTTCAAATGGTGGACGATCCCCATCACCATCGTCATCGCTTATTTCATGCTCGGAATGGAAATTGTCGCTGAGCATGTTGAAAACCCGTTTGGGTATGACGAAGACGATTTAGACCTGGAAGGTATTTGCGACACGATCGCTCGAAGTGTCAATGACATCTTCCATCAGAGTGGTTTCGAAGTCACACCGCCATAGTCATTCCGTATCCTTTCGCTCACTAGGAAATCTAAAATGGATATTGTTTATCGATTTGACCCACATGCCCCGCTTGAGCTAAAGCGTCCTCGCAGCAACAAACAAGCCCTAAAAATGCTCGAGCAAGGGAACATGCGTTTCTGCAAAATGGTCAAGCACATTCAGACTATCGGCGAGGGAGAGCGAGAGCATCCCCCGATGGTGATCCCAGTGAATCCAATCCAATTAGGGATCCCGATCGCCAAAGGGCTCGAGGTAATGCAAGCCCCTTGGGCTTTGGTTCTCGGGTGTGCCGACGCCAGAGTTCCCATCGAACATGTCATGGATTGCTCGTCGAACGATTTATTCGTGGTTCGAGTCGCAGGAAATGTGCTCGGATTGGAGTGCATCGGCAGCGTCGATTATGCTGCGACTCACATGCGTGAATCTCTCCAAAGCGTGATCGTATTGGGCCATACCGGATGCGGCGCCGTCACGGCGACGGTCGATGTGTACCTATCTCCAAACAACTTTTCCGACATTGCCTTTAGTCATCCCGTTCGAACACTGATCGATCGACTGATGCTCTCTGTTCGCGGGGCAGCCAAAGCCCTGGAACAGGAATGCGGTTCGAATATCCAAAAGGATTCCCACTACCGCGAATGGCTAATTACGACGGCCTGCTACCTGAACGCAGCGGTTATTTCCTTGGATCTGCAGCGCGAAGTCAACTCGGTTACCAAGGGCCTGCACGTTTCTTACACCGTCTACGACACGGCTTGGTCCAGGATCGAGGCATTGCCGATCCGACCCGAAGAGGATTCGGACAGCCCCAATCGTGTCGTCTTCGGAAATGCTCCCGGATCGGCTGAGGAGTTCAGCGAACTGTCGAAACGCATCATTCAGCGACTGGTTGAAAACGCGGCGGGAAACCGCAAACGTAAGCGCTAATGGGGGTGCATGAGCGGGTGATCGATTCAGCTCGCGAGCGAGTCAAGGTACCGTTGTTCGGGATTTTAGGTTGTCCCAGAACTGCCTCGCCGATTCTTTTCGATCGGCGTAATGCAACCGCTGTTCGTCGTCTCGATCGATCGCTTCGATCGATCGCTCAAGCCACCCTTGGAAAAACTCCACGCTCTTTTTGGAGACACGCGGCTTGCCCTCGAACTCAAAGTAAAACGGTGCGGTACTCGCATACCGATACCCATCTTCGTGCGCGGTTACCACCCGTATCACTAACCATCCGCTTTCGCTCACCGAAAGCTCGGGAAACTCACCTCGTTTGTAATGATCCTCGAGCTTGGCATTATAAAGCGTCTCGCCATTAAAGATCACATCGAGATAATCCACTTTTTCTCGAACGGCGAGAGAAACCGCGATATCTAGCGGTATCGCCTCTCCACGGTACCCTGGATGGACCGACCCCGGAGGAGAGCCGTTGACCATGGCTCGCAATAACGGCCCATTCGAAACGAATGACGCTGCACGCTCGAGCCCCTGCCACCACGTATCAACAGTGGGAGTTCCCACAGACGCGATCGCATTCTCCGCCCCGTCTCCCTGCGATCCCCCACGATCCGATCGGCCACTCTCCGACTCACTCTTCTCTAGCCCGGAACTTCGAGAAAGTTCTCCGCTGGTCTCTTCGCAATGAACATACACGCGATTGTAGCCAACATGCGTATCCCCTTTACCAAATCCCGACGCTGCGCTCGGCCCTAACCTAAGTCCCGCTTCCAGCATCTGCCAGTAAAGAAACTCATTGAGTTTTCCAACCCCGAGAGCTCCTTTGAATCGAATCCGCTGGTCGGCAGGAACTGGCGCACTGATCAGCAACGAAATTCGATCCTTGCCCACGCCGAGCAAAACACTCGCGAAGGAAGTGGGATCATCCGATCTTGGAAAGCTCAACACATCATCCCCTTTTGGGCGATTGACGTTCGATAAGACACGAACCAGTTTCACGTTCGGATCGGCGAGAAGGAATGGCGTATCGCGCGCGCCCGGTTGGGTGATCTCTACCAAAGCTCGATCCGAATCCCGAGCCGCTTCGATGGCATCCCATGCAGCCCGCCATCCGAGTGCCGTTCCGACCGGGAGCTCGCTTTGGTCCGTATCGCTCTTTTCGTACTCGCGCGGTTCGTAGCGATGGATAGCGATGCCGATTTCCGGCGCGAGGATATCGAGGGACATGCTTCCCCAACGTTCTCCGAGTTGATCAGCGCTGCCGGTGATGCCAGACGTCCCATTTTTTGCCGCTGGATTGTTTGCCTTTGGATTCTTTACAGGCGACGCATCGCGTTTTTGTGCCCTAACGTTGGTGACAACCATGTCGACCGCATCGGCGACCTGCCACCTCTGTGCGGTCGCTCGCTCCAACTCCACACCCAAGTCACCGCTGTACCATTGCTCGCCATGCATGTCGACCGCTCGCGGCAACTCGACAACCACCACGTCCTTCGCGCGACGCTCGATCGTGAATCCACCTCGAATTTCTTTGTACTCCGGACCTCGCTTGGCTAAGAACTCATACTCCCCTGGCGGCGGTTGCAAGACCAACCGACCTTCGGCAAGCCACGTGTCTCCGGCGATAAGCATCTTTCGGTCGCGATTCAACTTTTTGGCCGATTTCACAACTTCAATCCGAGCCGCGATCGGTTCTCCTGTCTTCTCATCGACTACCTCTAGTGTCACCTCGTTCTGCCCTTGGGCGGGCCGCGAAGGAAATGCCAGGACGAGCACCATCGCAACCCAGAACACAGTACGTACAGAACGTACAAACGGCGCTCTTGCAGACAGGGGGCGTGCAGACAGGGGGCGTGCAGACAGGGGGCGTGCAGACAGGGGGCGTGCAATTGGTGGCAAGGAAAACTGGGGCTGCAAGACACCGCGTCTCCCGGGCCCAAAAACGAGCTCAATAATCTGCAAATCTCCAGCTCCCGCATGGCTCGACGATTTGCAGGTGCAGCTTGACCGGGATGAGATAGAATAGTTCGTAACAACTGCGCGAGGGTTGGCAAGCCATTTGCGATACGTCCCGCATACGGCACCGTCCAAAATGCCATTTTGGCGGTTTCGGCTTGGTTTGTTCCTATCCGCGATCGGGAGTTGGCTTTGCATGGAATCCACAATGGCAAACGATTACTACAAAACGCTCGGTATCAGTCGCACTGCATCCCAGGAGGATATCGCCAAGGCGTACCGGAAATTGGCGCGCAAACACCACCCGGATCTGAACCCCGAGGATCAGAGCGCCAAAAAACGGTTTCAGGAGATTCAAACGGCGTACGATACGTTGAATGAACCTGAAAAACGGAAGATGTACGATCAGTTCGGGGACGGCTACGAACAGTATCGGCAGGGCAGTCCTTTCGGTGGCGGAGGACGCTCTGGGGGTGCAGGCGGTTTTGATTTCGGGGACATTTTCGGTGGGGCCGGCGGTAGCGGTGCCGTCGACTTGGGGGACATCTTTCGACAATTCGGAGCGGGTGCTGGTCCGACACGCTCACGGCGAGCTGCCACACCCCGTGGGCCCGATATCTCGGGCGAGATCGAGGTTCCCCTACGTACCATTATCGAAGGTGGCGAACGGCAATTCCGGCTCGATCGTGACGGCCAATTGGAATCGATTGCGGTCAAGATACCCGCAGGGATGGAGCCTGGGAAAAAGATCCGGCTGCGCGGCCAAGGGGGCTCGATTCCCAACGGCAAAGCGGGCGACCTGCTTTTGACCGTCAATGTCGAATTGCATCCTAACGTCAAGCTCGTCGGAAACAACCTTGAAATGCGACTACCGGTCAGCCTCCCTGAAGCGGTCGCAGGGGCAAAAGTCGATGTTCAAACTCCAAAGGGCACCATCACCATTACCATCCCACCGATGACCAGCAGCGGAAAACGATTGCGTCTCAAAGGCCAAGGCCTCGTGAACTCGAAAGGCACAGGAGATATGATCATCGAAGTCTTGATCAAACTTCCTGACACGATCTCTCCGGAAGCCAAAGAGGCCATCCAAGCCTTGGACGCTGCCTACTCGAAGAACCTCCGCGATTCCATTCAGTGGTAAAACCAAAAGAAGCGGTGAAACCAACATCAGCGGTGCGGAACATCGCTACCCAAGCGTAAGGACGAGCGAATTTGAATATTCTCCTAGCCAACGATGATGGAATCTACGCACCTGGCCTTCGTGCTCTAAGGCTCGCACTCCAGCGACTGGGTGATGTAACCGTGGTTGCTCCCGCCACGGAGCAGAGCGGTGTCGGGCATTCGATCACCTATTTATCACCGCTCACCTGCAAAGAGATTTTTGACGGCGATGCGTTCCGCGGCTGGGCCGTAGAAGGCTCACCAGCCGACTGTGTCAAACTCGGCGTTGCTGAACTCGCTCCCAAACCCGTCGACTTGATTGTCAGCGGTGTCAACGGAGGACTCAATGCGGGGATCAACGTTCTCTACTCCGGGACCGTAGCCGCCGCCATCGAAGGCGCCTTCTTTCGAATCCCGAGCTTTGCTGTCTCACTCGAACATGACCCGCACGCAGACTTTGAGGCTGCAGCGATCATGGCCGTTTCGCTGATTGAAAACATCCTTGAACGACAAGGTCTCGCGCCTGAGCTGTACAACATCAACATCCCGACGGCAGCAACCCAAAAGTTCCGGGAAGGGGCGATGCCGCAAGTGCATGTTGTGCCGATGGGGGTCGAGCGGTACGGGGATCACTACATCAAACGCCAAGACCCCAAGGGCAGAAACTACTATTGGTCCACCAACGACCCACCTCCGAAACCAACAGATCATGAGACGGACCTGAACGCGCTCGCTGCAGGACATATCACCGTAACACCGCTTCAGTTCGACATGACGAAGCAACCGTTGCTTCAACGCATGGAAAGCTGGGGTTTATCGCTCCACGGTAACAGCGGTTCCGATAGTTCCATGGCCGAGGGTACGTGAGCATGAATCTTTCCGCGCCATACCTGGAAGGAAAACGCATTGCCTTTCTCGGGAAATTGGGAGCGATGACGCGCAAGGAAGCTGGGCAACTGGCCAAACAACATGGCGCGGTTCCTGTCGAGCGATGGAGCAACGATGTGGATCTCGTGGTCATCGGGGCTGATGAGATGCCCGACGAAGACTTGAACGCCATGCTCGGTGATCGATTTCGCGACTCGATCCGCTCTGGAAAAACAACGTTGGTCCACGAGCATGAACTGTGGGTCCAATTGGGTGTTGTCGAGGATCCTGCTCACCAGCAACTGTATACGCCCGCCATGGTCGCAGGATTGCTCAAAATACGGGTGAGCCACGTTCGCCGCTGGCACCGTATGGGATTGCTTCACAGCACCAAGATCGTGCACAGGCTTCCTTACTTCGACTTCGAACAAGTCCAGTGCGCGCGGCGTTTGATGGAGTGGGGGGCTCAAGGGGCCAAGCCGGGTGAAATCAAACGCCAACTCCATGAATTCGGCAACCGGATTGAGAATCGAAGCCTCCTCGAATTGGATCTGGTCTTCGATGGTCGACGTATTCTTCTGAGGGATCACGGCAAGTTGCTCGGCGCCCACGGGCAACTCCATCTCGACTTTGACCTCGATGCATCGGAACCCGAGGAGGACACACCCAGCAACCACGCGAACATCCGGTCGTTTCAGGTCCACGAGCCATCTCATGACGATGCACTCCTCGTCGGCCCCCGAGAAACTAGCGATCTGGAACCATGGTCTCGCGACGACATGTTGCACGCCGCCGAAGAACTCGAGGATGCAGGCAGAATCGAAGAGGCGATCGAATGGTACCGAGTGATCCTGTCCAAATACGGCCCGCATGCTGAAATTGCATTTCAACTCGCGGAACTCCTTTATCGCTCAGGCGATGTCGGGGCGGCACGGGAGCGGTACTACAACGCGGTCGAGATCGATGAAGATTTCGTCGAAGCCCGCGCTAATCTCGGCTGCGTCCTCGCCGAATTGGGGCAAATCGATTTGGCAATCGCAGCGTTTGAGGGAGCCCTCGCCCGCGATGATCGCTATCCGGATGTGCACTACCATCTCGCTCGGTCCTTGGATGAAGTCGGAAAATCGGATCAAGCAACCCGGCATTGGGTTCGATTTTTGCAACTTTCACCCCAAAGCCCCTGGGCCGATGAAGCCCTCGAGAGACTGGGTAAACTCTGATAATATTTCCCCGGGCAGCGTCCGACTCGGCAGCCCCATCTTCAGAATCTACTAGCATCCATCGCTGGGGGTTGCTATGCTCGAACCCACCTCCGGATCTTTGTTCTTACTCGCAATGATTCATCGCAATGAATCACCGCTTGTCTGTACAAGGCCCCACCATCCCTCCGAACATATTTCCAGCCTCCTTCACTACTAGGAAAACTCAACATGAACGACTCATCGAAAGCGAACGTGAACGACCTGTCCCGCCGTTCGTTCCTCGCTGCTGCTAGCACCGTCGCTGCCGCCGGAGCAACCCAACTCTCTGCCAAGAGCTACGCTCGCGTCCTCGGCGCTAACGATCGTCTCGGCGTTGGATTGATCGGTGGAGGGGTGATCGGTAAAGCCCACATGGGTGTCATCAACAACCTTAAGGAAAAGAACAACCTTCACCCTGTCTGTGTCGCGGATTGCTGGAAAACCCGTGCGGACGAAGGCAAAGCAACGATCAACGCCGATCATGCGGAAACCGATTACCGCAAATTGCTCGAGCACAAAGATATCGATTACGTGATCGTTGCTACTCCAGAACACTGGCACTGGACCATGACCATCGATGCCATGGACGCCGGTAAAGCGGTCTATTGCGAAAAACCTCTCACCCACACCATTCCTGAAGCCCAAGCGGTCGTCAAGAAACAGAAGGAAACCGGGCGTCCTGTCCAAGTCGGCGTGCAAGCCATGTCGGACGACAGCTACATCTCGGCACGTAACGCGATCCGCGATGGCATCATCGGCAAAGTACTCCAAGCACAGATCGAATACGTTCGCCGCTATAGCGAAGGTGCTGGCCCATGGCGCGAGCCGCAACTCGTGGAAGCGAACAAAAACAAGCCTGCGGATCTCGACTGGAATGCATGGTTGGGGAGCGCAAAGAAGATCGATTGGAATCCAAACCACTACTTTGAATGGCGCTGCTACTCGGCCTACTCAGGCGGCATCTGCACCGACTTGTTCATCCACCGCATCACGCGAATCATGCGTGCGTGCGATCTCCTCTTCCCACGCCGAGTCGTCGGCATGGGTGGTATTTGGCAATGGCCAGATGGACGGGATCTGCCTGACAACGTCGAAATGATTTGTGAATACCCGCGGGGCATGACGGTTTACGTACTCGGTACCATGGGGAACCGGGTCCGCGTCGACCACTTGATCCGCGGTTACGGCGGAACGCTTTTCTTCAACAACGATGGCTGGGTTGCCAAGGACCCCGATGGAAAGGTCCTCGGTCAACACAAGAAAACCGGTGGCGAAGATCAAAATCTTCACCATACAAATTTGCACAACCATCTCCGCAATGGCGAACCGCTCAACTGCCCAATCGAGCTAGGACTCGCTGGCGTGGTCGCTGTCAACATGGCCAACGAAAGCTGGCGCACCAATCGCATGATGGGTTGGGACCGTGCCAACGAAAAGATGGTTCCAGCGGACATGCTCAACGAAGGCCACGAACCCGAAAAGGTTTAATGGCTCCGTTCGATAAAAACTAAATGAAAACCGAACCGGGAACCATTGCGATCCCGGTTTTTTTATGGCCCAAAGGTCTATTTACCCAAGCATTAACAGACCGGATTTCGACGTGAACTCTCAAAACGCTAATACCGTGAGCAGTCGGAGTGCGACAGCTACTGCTCGCGAACTGTTCATCGTCGAAGGGGAATCGGCGGGTCTAGCCGTCGAGCGCGTATGCAATCGTAGCCTCCAGTCCGTGATCGCGATGCAAGGCAAACCGCTCAACGCTTGGAAAGCTTCCCAAAGCAAAGTCGAATCCTATCCGCTCTTCCGAGAACTGATCGATCGACTGGGCGGTGGCATCGCGGAATCGTTCCGGCTGGAGAGCGTTCCATGGCAACGCGTAATCATGCTTTTCGATCCCGATGCCGATGGAATCCATTGTTGCGCGTTGATGTTATGGTTTTTCCATCGATGGATGCCTAGCTTGCTCGCTCAAAATCTCATTTACACGGCAGCGGTACCGATGTGCCAATTGCATTCGGAGTCGCTGGGCATAACACGGTATCCCACCACAGACCAGGAAACGCAACGGATCATGCACGAATGGCGTTCTCAGGGTGCCGAAGACATCGAGCGCCGGCCATTCCGAGGACTAGCCAGCCTGGGTTCCGAACTCTTGTTCGAACGCTGCGTCGACCCAAAAACACGATTGCTCAGACCGCTCGGGCCCGCCGATGCCATCGCGAGCCTCAATGTTTTCCAGCCTAAATCGCTCCGACCCGACGATTGAGCCTGCAGACCTGCTTTGCGTTATTTCGCCGGCTCTTTTAACAAATCCTTCAAGATCAGTAGCGTAGCATCGATTTCAGCATCGGTTCCGACACTGATTCGCAGTCCATCGCCCCACGGCTGGTAGTTCATGTACCGGACCAGAATTCCTCGCGATTTCAATTGCTCGTAGAGCGGAGCAACAGGGCGGTCGTTGCGCGTGCACCACACAAAGTTGGCATGCGATTCCCTGACATCAAAACCCATCGCCCGCAACTCGACGGTCATCCGTGCGCGGGTCGCACAAATCTTTGCGACATTCTCACGCAACCAAACCTGGTCAGTGATCGCTGCAGTGGCACCGGCGATCGAGATCGCATCGGTGTTGTAGGAATCCTTGACCTTTCGAAGGACGTCGATGATCGATTCATGCGCGACCAAGTACCCGAATCGCAAACCGGCGAGCGCGTAGGATTTGCTCAGCGTTCGCGTCACCATGATGCGAGGATCTCGGGCGATCAACTCGATGCAATTGCTCGGCGCAAAATCGACATAGGCTTCGTCGACGACCACAGGACAATCCACCGATCGCGCCAAATCAAGGATCGCATCATGCGGGATCACGGAACCACTCGGGCTATTCGGATTGGGCAAAAATACGAGCTTGAGTTTGTCGTGGCTGACGTAGAACTCAGGGGCTAACCCAAACGCAGCATTGAATGGGATTTCTTCAAACGCGGCCCCCTGCAATTGGGCCAAGGTTCGGTAGAGGATATAGCTGGGGAATGGAAGGCGCAGTACCTCACCCACGCCGACAAACGCTCGGGTCAGGATGGTCAGAATATCGTCGCTGCCGTTGCCGCACAGGATCTGATCCGGCGACACACTGACAGCCTTGGTACTGAGTACCTTGGAAGCGGCCAATCGAAAGCTCGTCCCTAGCGGGTCCGGGTACCGTTCCAGCCGCTCGGTCGCTTGCACGATCGCGTCCTTGACCTTGGTGCTGGGCGGATAAGGACTCTCATTGGTGTTGAGCTTGATGACTTTGGCAGCACCCGGTTGCTCCCCCGGTTTGTAGGGGGGCATGGATACGATTTCGGCTCGGAAGTATTTATGGAGATTCGTCATGGTGTGGTGACTGAAGTTTTCGTCGGCCAGATCACATGCTGGCGATCATTTTAAGGCAGATTTCTTGTAGGACACGGGGATCCGCGTTCCGGTTCCTCTTTTTCGCCTGACCGACCAACGCCGCGACCGCTTTCGTGTTCCCAGCTTTGACTTTGTCGACTACATCAGGATTTTCGGCCAGCAATTCCCTGCACAACGTCTCCATCTCCGAAACATCGACACGGACAATTCCCAACGATTCGATGGCAGCAGCTACCCCAATCGAAGGATCGTCGAGGATTTTCGCCAATGCCTGTTTGGCTTGGCTGGTGTCAACCTTCCCTTGCTCGATCGCCATGAGCAACTCCGCGAGTTTAGGAGCGGCGATCGGGTAGCGATCGATGGGAACGCGTTGGTCGTTGAGGTGCCTCAGGACGTCTTGGAGCATCCACGCCGACGCTCGCTTGGGTGTCGCACCGGCTCGGACCATTTCGAGAAAATAATCGACCACATCGCGACCTTGCTGGATCAAGATCTCCGCATCGGTTTCTTTCACCGCATGGGTGTGCAGTAGAACATTTCGGTACCGGTCCGGCGTGAATTGCGACTCATGCTTGGCTGCCTCCCGCTGTTGCTCAGTCAGTTGGACCGGGACAAGGTCCGGGCAGGGGAAGTAACGGTAGTCGGCGGCTTCTTCTTTCTCGCGCTGCAAATCGGTTTGACCTAAAACATCATCCCAGCCGCGAGTCTGCTTGGGAGATTGTCCCATGGCCAAACCCGTGCGTAGGAATTCACGATACTGACGCTCCACTTCATAATCGATCGCCCGCTCGACAGACCGGAAACTATTTAGGTTCTTGATTTCAACAATCGGTGTTGGAATGGTTTTCCCATCCCGTTCGATATGCAGGTTCACATTGGCATCGGCCCGCAGCGAACCTTCTTGCATGTTGCCATCGGAGATACCGAGATAGACCATGATCAATCTCAGCTCCGTCAGGTAATCTTTGGCCTCCTCGGCGCTCGAAAGATCGGGCTCGGAGACGATCTCGAGGAGAGGCGTACCCGCTCGATTGAGATCGATCCGCGTATCGGCACGACCAGCCCGCTCGTCGTGCATGCTTTTTCCAGCATCCTCTTCCAAATGCGCACGCACTAATCGGATACGCTTCACCATGTTCTCGCTCAACGTAGCGGCATCTGCAGCGTTGTCGCTCGGAACGCGAATGGGGATATCCAAATAACCGCCGACACAAATCGGAAGATCGAACTGGCTGGTTTGGTAGCCCTTGGGTAGATCCGGATAAAAGTAGTTTTTGCGGTCCCACTTGGTGAACGACGCAAGCTCGCAGTGGAGGGCCTCGCCGGCCCGAGCGGCCAATTCGATGGCGTGAAGATTGAGTACGGGCAAGGAACCAGGAAGCCCCAAACATACGGGACAGACCTGCGTGTTCGGGCTCTGACCAAAACGAGTACTGCACCGGCAGAACAACTTGGTCTCCGTCTTGAGTTGCACGTGGACTTCGAGTCCGATCACGATGCGATATGCAAGCGGTGAGTTTGTCGAGGCTGAGTCACTCATGTCGATGAAGCTGCAAATGCTGGGGGGATCGAAGGGATATAGCTGGTTTGCTGCTGGTACCAATGCCCGGCCGCGAGCAACGTCGACTCCCGAAGCGGAGGTGCTTGCAACTGCATCCCGAGCGGCAATCCTGCTCGGGTGTGGCCGATGGGCATCGATAGGGCTGGGATTCCAGCCAGATTGGCTCCGACCGTAAACAGATCTTCGAGATACAACTGAACGGGGTCGTTGATCTTTTCCCCCAACTTGAATGCGGGTCGCGGAGTCGTCGGGCCCAACAGAATATCGACTTTCTCGAAGGCCGCATCGTAGTCCTTGCGGATCAAACGGCGTACTTTCAGTGCCTTGAGGTAGTACGCGTCGTAGTAGCCTGCACTCAGCGCATAGGTACCCAGCAATATCCGCCGGCGGACTTCGGCCCCGAACCCTTGAGATCGCGTGTTCTCGTACATGCTTTCCAAAGGAGACAAACCTGACGTGTTAGGAGCTGGTTCTGCGCGAAACCCATAATGGGCTCCATCGTAACGGGACAGATTGCTGCTGGCCTCGCACGGGGCGATGATGTAGTACGTTGGGATACAATACTTCGAGTGCGGTAATGAGACATCGATAATCGATGCCCCAAGACGCTTGTACGTTTCAATCGATGCCTGGAGGGCATCGCGCAGTTCGCTATCGAGCCCGTCATCTTCGAGATGCTCGCGAACGACCCCTATCCGAAGGCTCGTTGGTGTCTGATGGATCTCTTCGGCATAATTAGGGACAGGATCGGGCAAGCTTGTCGAATCGCGAGGATCATGTCCGGCGATTGATGCGAGTACCAGCGCGAGATCCTCAACGGTGTGCGCAAAGGCGCCGGCCACATCGAGACTGCTGCCGTAGGCGATCAGTCCATAGCGGCTGACGCGGCCGTATGTCGGCTTGATACCACAGACGCCGCAAAAGGCGGCCGGTTGCCGGATCGAGCCACCCGTATCGGTCCCGATCGAGGCTGGGGAAAGTCCCGCAGCGACGGCGGCTGCGGAGCCACCACTGCTACCGCCACACGTGCGGGCTACATCCCACGGGTTGCGGCTGGGACCAAAGATACTGTTCTCGGTGGAACCACCCATCGCGAACTCATCCAAATTCGTTTTGCCCATCAAGACCGCGCCGGACTCGTACAAACGAGAGACCAAGTGGGCATCAAAAGGGGACTGGTACTTTGCGAGCATCTTCGAACCACAAGTGGTGGTCCCTTGGCGCGTGCAAAGGATGTCTTTGACAGAAATGGGGATCCCGGCCATTGCAGGGAGCGATTCGCCTTGGGCGCGCCGCCGATCGATAGCCTTCGCCGCTTCGATAGCAATTTCAGGGTCGATGGCCACAATGGCGTTGATTGCGGCATTGTGCTTCTCGATCCTCGCCAGGAAAAACTCGGCGATTTCGCGGCAACTGACGGAGCGATTGGCGATGGATTCGCGCAGCGTTCGTAGAGAGAGTCTTGTGTCAAACATGCTCAAAGAATAGGGGAAGGTCGCAGCCCTGGAAAGCCCCTTATGCATACCGGATCCAGCAAACTGTCGGGCATGAGAAATCGGATACC
The DNA here is from genome assembly GCA_903892355.1 of uncultured Pirellula sp. Lineage (GTDB taxonomy): Bacteria > Planctomycetota > Planctomycetia > Pirellulales > Pirellulaceae > JBKCUI01. The sequence goes on from CAITIE010000153.1 coordinate 129,834, forward strand.
TGCAGGCGATTCGAACACAAGACTTTTCGGAGATTAAACGGTCTAACTCGGACGGTCCGTTTACGCGGGAAAAGGTGGCACTCATCGCATCCGTCCTGAGAGATTTCCTGACGTATAGGCCACTGCTTTTTCCTATCTCGACGTCAGCGTCAGTGCATGCATCCGAATGAGCTTCTCGTAATTACGCACTTCGCTGTGCGAATAAGCCGAGCTCATGGTCGTTTTGGGTGTCCCATGGTTGATTCGATACACATTCCTCAATCACCAAATGAAGACGGTGTGCGGAGTAAGAGATGATGCTAGTAACCGATCAATCCGACAACATGAACGCGATGGAACATCGGAAGCAATGAAGCCATAAAGAAAGTATGAAAACCGAACTGCGCGCTTTGAATTGTACCAAAGTAGGTTGATCCATCATTCTCTCATTGGATTTCGGATACACTTTAGGTAGTTGGTGTTCATTGGCGATCAATCGGCTTCTTCAAAGATCGAGTCTGCTATGCCTACGAATCCACTACGACCGCTCCTATATGCTTTTGCGCTGAGTTGCTTCTGCAGCACTGCGATTGGTTTCCAGTTCGCAGCGGAGCCCATCCTGCGTGAAGCCAAGCGGACTCTAAAACCCACTTCGCCGGAACTCCTTGAGCAGAAGAGAAAAGAGACTCAATCCCTTTGCCAATCGTCGTTGGATCAGTTGTCCAACAGTGCGATTGGTTACGTACTAGCCCGCGATTTGCATCTCCCCGAACTCGTTGAGCAGCTTCGTTCGGAAACGCCGGATTACACGCTCGTCAGCGAGTACGAACAGAAACTGCGCCGCATCGTGCCCGGCCCCGATCAATCGATACTTGATCATCTCAAGGGACATGTTAGCGAACTGAGGCGTTTGGCATCAGCAACAGACTCCTCCATTCATCGTGCAGACGCTTGCATCGATCGCCTCTTAGAATTGCACACACACCCCGGTATTGCGAACCTGAGCGAACAGGAGCGAGAAGAAATCGCAACCTGCTTTTCCGTCCTCCACGACACGAACTTGTCTCCTGAAGTACTGTCGACGATTCAGCAGAGACTGTCACACCCGAACTTGATCGTGCGTCTCCGTAAAAGCCTTGTCGAAAATGAGAAAATCGACCCTTTCCGTGTTCCGGTTCACTTGGAAACAACCGCAGATCGATCGCACATCAAGGTGGATGGGTCATTGCTGTTCAATACGAAAGCGAGACTCCCGGAAAACACAACACGAATTCCGGTTTTGATCGATGTTGCAGGAGGAGGGAATAGTGACGCGTTCATCACTCGCCCATCTCTTCAAATCGGCATTTGCATGCATCTCGATGCATCTGGCACACAAGGATTCGATATCAACCCAAAAAACGTCGCACGTGGCGACCCTAAGATCAACGCTCAATTAAACTCGCAACTGCGATTCATCAAAATTGACGGTGTGCTCGGCCGTTCGCATCTCGCCCGCAACATGCTTTCCCGACTGGGGCAACGCAAACTCTCTGAACAGGACCCGATTTTCGCTCGACAAGCCGAAGCAGGAGCTTCCGAGAAGGCTGCCGAAACTGGTTCACGATTGGTGAACAAGATCAATTCGTTGCTCATGGAGAACCTTTGGAAAAGACTCGAGTCCGTAGACTTTAGTCCGAGTATTTCGCTCTCCTCCGATCGCACTTATGTGAATAGCCGGGCATTGTATGCGATGCCAAAACAACTAGGAGCACTGACCAGTCCTCCTAGCATAAACACAGTCAGCGATTTCAGCGATGACTGGTGCGTTTCGATTCATGAGTCCGCCATCGGCAATTGCTTGGAATACCTGCGAGGCAAATCGATCGACGAAGCCACCATACGCGGCATCTGGCAGGTGCAACTTAAATTGACCCGGGAGGAGTGGGAATCACCCAATGCAGCGATTGTCCCGGCTCGGATCACTTTGGATCCTCAGAAATCATGCCAGTTTCACTTTGGCCATCACGTTGCGGAGTTCGTTCTTCATTTGCAAGCGGGACAAAGAGGCGATGGGTCGGCGATCGATCCTCCAACGACCTATCCACCGTGCTCGGTCCGATTTCGATACCGTTTGAATCCCCTGAAGTCAGCTCTCCAAATCGCTCGAGACGACTTCGAATTCTCAGAAAACCTCTCAGCAACGGAACAGGAATCCTGGGCGGTTCTCCTCGATGGTTTTTTCCCAGCCGAGGTAAGCCCCATCCCCAGATTCCGACCATCCCTCTGGAGCCAATTTGTATCCCTGCAACACATTGAATCGCAAAATGGTTGGTTGAACATCGAGCTGCACAGTCACGGATCCCCCGCCGTCGCATTTCCCGCAACGCATTCAGGAGGAGAGCCAACACGATGAATCCCACAAACACCTTCAACGTTGCGACACGGAATCATCGCCGTCGAGGTTTATTGCTTACGGTCGCGATATCACTCTTCCCGTTCTGCATACCATCTGGTTCCGAAACAGCTTTCTCCCAAGACATCGTGTCAAAACCACCTGCCTCGGTGGCCGCTCAAGAAATCGCGTTCCAGAAGTACTTCTCGGAAATCGAATTGCTCCTTTGCTTTCAAGGCAAAGGTTCATGCCTACCCTATGACGCTGGAGTTTTGCACGAGGCCTATCAGAGGCTTCCGGCACTCCGAAACAACCGGACAATCGTAGCGGGGAACAGCAGCGGCTCGATCCCAGCGGCGTTCTTCTGCTGCTTTGGCTTCAGTGATTCCAATGTCGCGTATGCCGAGGAACGCCTTAAAAATGGAAATCGTGATGCGGTCCGAAATATGGAGGATGTGAATAACAAGATTTCAAAACTCTCGAAAGGCCTCTCTACGGAGATACCTCACTGGGAAGTTCGAGAATACATCGCATTCGCGCTCGGTGTTCCGCAATGGCAAGACGCGAAGAGCATTGATGAGATTGTCCAACGCAGCCATGCCTCGCCACGGTACCCTTGCCTCATTGTGGCGTCCAACAAAGAGGTTCTCGACAACAAGCACCCCCGTGGAAACTTGTCGTCCTCCCATTTGAAGGAACTCGACCCAAGCAACATGGATGTGTTATGGCGTACGGAGGCTTACGAGTTTTACAAACTCCACCCCGAGCAGTTTTCCCGAGATCATCCCAACCTTGTTTTGGGCCCGACGCGCAGAATCGGAAAGGCGGCGACGTTCTTTGTCGATGCCTCGATGTATTCGCTTCTCAGTCGCATTCCAGAGGAGGAACGCACTGCCGATTTGCGACTTATGAAAGACGCCAACGATATTGCAACAGCGATCCTGGCATCGGTGGCTGAACCATCGTATTTCCCATCCGTTGTGGAGCGTGAGCCCAATAAAATCCTTCCAAGCGATACTCATCCTTTCCCGTCGACCATTCGCCAAAGGTCATATACAGGTGGTTATGTCATTTCGATCCCCGGCCAAGATGTGCGGCGGATGCTCCCGGGGATACGCGTGCTCGGCACAGGTTGGCGGCACAATCCATTAGTAGCCCGTATCCTTCTCAAAAACTGGCTATTAGCGGATTGCGAACAACTCGCATTCTTGAGCGAGTATTGGTCCGACCTCGAGGTCAATCCCGATTATGAGTTCGAGAGCCATATCGAGGTCCGAGATCTCACAGGGCAACAGGAGTATGACTTTGGTTGCAAACGCGCTGCGGAGTTATTCGCCGCCAACATCGGTGTTCCAGCGTTCGTAAACAGACCCAAGTACAACTATCCGGCAAAACGAGCGATTTATCCCAACCGGGAGGTACCGGATATGTTCATTGATCCCAATGAAAACGGTACGCACCCTGTTCTTAGGACCATGAGAGGAATGTAACATGACTCGCGCAATCCAATTCTCGTTGTTCGCTTTAGCTTTGTGCTTCACCACCCCGAACCTGCATGCTCAACGACTACACACCGTCGCGGTGGGAGATCTCTCGCCGTCTGCTGGGTGGGGCAAGTACACGGCTGCAGTGGCCATGGATCTTACCAACGTCTGGATTCTGGTTTCGGAAAACATGCCTGAGCGCGGTATGGATTTTTCCAGACTGGAGATCGATGAAGATCAATACAGCTCTCCAGCACACATCCTCGACGCCGTACATAGGATCAAGGTTCAGCCGAACGATTCGATCCTCTTTTATTTCTCCGGACATGGAGCAGTCGACGACAACGGCCATTACCTTGCTTTATCGCAAGGCAAACTCTATCGAAAAGACTTGCTCGATGCCTTGAGGAAAAAAAACGCGAAAATGGTTGCCCTGATCACGGATTGCTGCAACACACGGAGCGATGGTTACCTTTATGCAGCACCCGGAGTCCGAGTCTCTCAACCGGCGAAGCCGACACCGCTATTCCGAAAACTATTTTTTGAAACCGCGGGTGTGGTCGATATCAACAGTTCGAGTCCAGGCGAAAGCGCGTTTTTCGCACCTATTGAAAAAGAACCGTTCTCCCCGGGTTCCATCTTCAGTTTGGCTTGGCTCAATTGGACTCAAAAAGAAAAGGGCAATTCCCGTTCCTGGGATGAATTGGTGCGAGGGGTGGGACTGATCGTCCATAAATCGTTTCATGACTACTATCCCAAGGGCGCTTCCATCGCCAAAGGAGCCCCCATTCAGACAGACCAATCGATCTTCGCGTTTACGTATCCAGATATGCCCGCTGCAGAAGGTCCGCGGACAGGCATGCTCGTCCGAGACTTCCCTGGACGGGGAGCAGTGATTACTGAAGTTTCTGCGAAATCACCCGCCAGTCAGGTCTTTCTCATCCATGATGATCGATTTGTCTCACTGAAACCGCAACAAGTCGTTGTTTCTGTCAACGGGACTCCCACTCCCGATACGCAGACCGTCGTGCAAGAAATCAAATCGTCTCCTCAAATTGTAAGACTGACTATCCGGGACGCCAGCACTGGCACCTTCGAGGCTCTAATGAGGATGAAATACTAATCGATCATGATCCTATTCCATTCCATCGATCGCCGAATACTTCCTGGATGCAAGGCATTCCGATCCGCTGCAATTTGGCGGTTTGCAGCCGCGTCCTTTCTGTTCACTTTTTCTTGTGGCATGACGCACGGTCAAGCCGCACCGGACGCCGACTCGGGAGCTGCAACACAAACAGATCAGCCATCAAAAACACCCAAAGACGAACCCGATTGGGCGCACGAGTTTTTGGCAGACGATCCGTTGGCAAATTTCACCGAGGTAACGTTACAGGATATCCGCGATGGCCTTAACGACCCTAAACGCAGAGGTCGTATCCTCTCGGATCACTTCAGCCGAGTACAAAACGCTTCGGAAATCGAACGCAATGAACTGTTAATCGATGCGATGAAATCGGAGTTTGCGGAGGTGCAACAACAAGCGGGAATCGCGCTGCGCCGCACTGGACAACTTGAACCGATCATTAGTGACATCCTTCAGGAATACCTGGACACACAGGATCCCATCGCTCGCAACGCTGCGATTGCGGGTCTTGAGCAACTTGCCCTTTCGATAGAAGCTACTCCCGATGATGATTTGCGAGCGATGCTAGACCTCATCGCCGATCCCACTTGGACTTCGGCGCATCGCACCGCTCACCAAATTAAGAACAAGGGACTAAGCGCTATACCTGGCTTACTGGAGGCCTTCAAAGGTGATCATCCCCGATTGCCGCTCCTCGCGGAAATCCTTTCGGACATCCTCGACTCGTTGAGCACCACCAAAAAGCGGACGATGTACAAAGCGGCACCGCCGAGGGCAATCCCGGATCAGGAAGCAGCAGTTGTTGCCAAGGGCGCAGTCGCCTCCAAAAATGTGCGCACTCCTCGACAAGTCGATGCTGCGAAACCGACAGTTGTTACCGTTTATTACGGTACCAATCGGGAACTGATTGATGTGCCTCGGCCAACACTTCGGCAGATCGCCGTCTATCCCTTGATGGCTCTGTTGTTCGTTATTGCAATGGTCAACTTTCTTAGAAGCAAACCGCGTGAGGGAAGGAATAAGGCGGGTTGCCTGAGTTGGTTAATACCGATATTGATGTTGAGTGGAGTGATTTGGGAATTGAGCTCGTTTCGTGATGAACTCCAGCATTATTGGCGTTTAGGGACAGGACCAAGTTTCGGACCGCACCGAGACCAAGCGGAAAAAGTTCATTACGGTACTTGTGAAGTCTCAATCCCACCGCGTCATCAAGTCGGAGCCGTGGAACGCCCCCTTATCGGACCGGAAAACGAACAGGAGCACGTCGTTTTGAAGAGCACCGAGGCACTGAAGGAACAAGCCTTTTTCGAGGCTCTGCGAACCCGGCTCGCATCGTTGCCAACCAACGAAAAATCATGCTTCGTCTTTATCCATGGATTCAATGTTGATTTCGAAAATGCAGCAAGACGAACGGCACAAATCCACTATGATCTCAACTTTCAAGGTGTCCCGATATTCTTTAGTTGGCCATCTCGTGCGAGCATGCGTCACTACTTTTCAGACCGAAACGAAATCGAGTTTAGCCGGTACGTCATTAAACAATTTCTTCTCGATATTTCCGAAAAGGTAAACGCGGAACGCATCCATGTCGTCGCGCATAGTATGGGTGCTGATGCAACCTGCCGCGCGATCGCCGAATTGGGTGAGAAGGGCAAAATATTTGATCAAATTATCCTCGCTGCACCCGATATCGACCGAGAGGTATTTCGCCTTCAAATCGCGCCTAAACTAACGAAAACCGCAAATCGAACCACTCTCTACTGCTCGAAGAACGATTTAGCCCTGATGCTCTCACGTAGCTTCAATGACAGCTTCCGAGCTGGAGACTCATCGCACGGAGCTCTCGTATTGCATGATGTTGATACGGTGGACGCATCCGAGATCGACACGGATTTGCTTGGGCATTCCTACTATGGAGATTGCGTGCCTCTCTTAAATGACGTCCAGACGTTACTGCAATCATCCCTTGCTCCTCAAGAACGACACCTTCTTCCATGGCCTGTCGATAACGATCTCCTCTACTGGACCCTTCCGGAACCGACAGCAGAGAAACCTGGTGAGTAATGATAAACACCTAACCGACCAGCGGATGACCGAGTTCTCGGTCGAAAAGAGATGGGAAGCGAGTGACTCCTGATCGACCTCACGCGAAGGCGCGAAGCCGCGAAGAAGATAGTGGATCTTGCGTAAGATCCCGGCTGTTCCGCGTTCCCTACCAACGAGGTACTTGTGGCCTCATCGCGATACGCCGGCCAAGTTCTCGAGTGCAAAAGTGCAACACGCTTTGACTCGGAGCAGGCTAAAAAGCTAGCAACGAGCCATTACCCCGAATGTTATCGAAGTATTACATCGCGGAAAGGGTTTCATGATCCAATCCAAACTTCTATCCGCTTGGACTAAGGTCGCTCAACCACTCGGGTTTGTGACGCATTGGAATGGATCGTTCCGATGGGTCGATCATGACTAGCATCGGGGGATAGCGGGTCCAGCGCCCAGTCGCCACTTGCTTACACGCGTGGCTCGGATTTGATTGGCCAACCGGACATGCTGATTCGCTTCGCGAATCGTGTCGGAGCCCTCAGCGTCAGCGCCGGGTGGAGGGGCGTACCGAAATGATCGCTTCATGGTCTGGGATTGCCGCATGGTCTGGGATCATGACTAGCGTCGGGGGATAGCGGGTCCAGCGCCCTGTCGCCACTTGCTTACACGCGTGGCTCGGATTTGCGATGCGAAGCAGGCATGCTGATTCGCTTCGCGAATCGTGTCGGAGCCCTCAGCGTCAGCGCCGGGTGGAGGGGCGTACCAAAGTGATCGCTTCATGGTTTGGGATCATGACTAGCGTCGGGGGATGGCGGGTCCAGCGCCCAGTCGCCACTTGCTTACACGCGTGGCTCGGATCTGAGAAGCGTCCCCAGTTGGCGCACGAGTCGTGAGCAAAGGGATGGTGGCATATTGGTATGGACAGCACTGCGGATTTGTTAAAACAATTCGCGGATCTCGCGGAATCCAAAGTCCACCAACGGAAATGGTCGGCCCGCTGGTCCGGGGAGATGGGACTCGATGTTCAGTCCCATCGCATGAAAGATGGTGGCGATGATCTCCGGTGGTTCCGTCGGTCGATCCGCCGGCACCGCGCCGATCGGATCGCTCGCGCCGACCACACGACCTCCTTGCACCCCACCACCTGCAAAGTAAACGGTAAAGCAACCAGGCCAATGGTCCCGCCCACCCGCAGGATTCACTTTCGGCGTCCGACCAAACTCGGCCACATTGCAAACCAAGGTGTCATCGAGCATCCCGCGTTGGACCAAATCCTCGATCAGCGCTGAGTAGCCTTGGTCGTACATCGGCGCGACGATGTTCTTCATCCCATCGATCGATGTGAATGGCTTGCTGCCATGAATGTCCCACGTGATCTCATCGAAGACGGTCAAAAAGGTATTGATGGTGACGAATCGAACACCCGCTTCCACCAATCGGCGCGCGAGCAGGCAGCACTGACCGAACCGGTTCATTCCGTAACGCTCGCGCACAGCAGCCGGTTCCGCGGTCAGATTGAACGCCTCGCGGGCCTGCGTGCTCGTCATCAATCGGTATGCAGCTTGGAAGTTGTCATCCATCATCTTCGCCGACTCACTCGCTTCAAAACTCTGCACCGTCGAATCGACGATATCGCGCATGCGACGACGTCGCTCGAGGCGAGCCGTGCCGATACTTTCAGGAGGAAGCAAATCGGGAACTTTAAAGTCCGCTTTCGATGGATCGGCCATCAACGAAAATGGATCGTGCGCCTTGCCCAAAAATCCGCCCGCTTGTCCGTTTGGCAAATTCCCACCCCCGCGACCCATGGTCTCAGGAAGCACGACGTGCGGTGGCAAATCCGATCGCCGACCCAGTAGATAGCCCAGAACACTGCCGACATGCGGCGTGTTCACGCCACCTTGGAATTGCCGACCAGTTTGCATGATCTGCCAGCCAGCATCGTGGACCGCGGCTCCGCGGTGGAAACACGAGCGGACCAGTGAGAACCTATCTGCGATCTCGGCATGGCGCGGAAAGATTTCAGAGATTTGGATCCCGGAGGCCTTCGTTGGAATCGGCTTGAACGGCCCCCGAACTTCCAATGGCGCGTCGGGCTTCATGTCGAAGGTATCGAGTTGGCTCGGAGCACCCAGATTGAAAATCATGATTGCCGACCGATTTTTCTTAGTCGGATCGATCTTGCCCGCTTCACTCGCGGCCAAATACTGCGGCAACCCCAATCCGACAGCCCCCAATGCGCCGACTTGCAAAAAGTCGCGGCGTGTGGCACCGTTGCACATTTGGGCCGAACCATCACCGATGAATGTCAACATGCTCTCAATGCCCCGCGCTGCGTCGTCGATTTTAGTGGAAGGAATCGAAGTCTTGGGAGGATTCCCACGATCGAATGCTCAACAATCGTCCTTGGTTGCCGTCGCGATTATAACCCGCCCCAATGCCAGCAGGTACGGTCGTTCTACTGGAACCCGTCATTCTGACGACGGATGATCTCGTAAAGATCGAGATCGTCGCGTCCCGCAATCCTAGCGAATAGAGCCCTGATCTGCTCCAACCCTCTCGGGATGCCGACCCCGGCCCCTTCGGCCAAATTCCCACCATGAATCCGGTAATAGCCCGGCTCTGCGGTGATGAAATCGGGGATGTCGGCTCCGTCATGACCCTCGGCTGAGTACGCCAATAGCATCGGTCCCGTCGGATGAACATTCAATTCAGGTGCGATGGTGCGGTAGCGATTTCCAGTTCGCCGCATCACAAAGTCGACATTCATCTCGACGCTTGAATCGTCCTCCTTGAGCATCTTGATACGAAATCCACCTTCTTCGTCCCGTTTGGTGATCGCGTCCACTCCGAGCGATTCCAAGAGGATCACGTTTCGAGGTGTATTCTCCCGAAGGGGTGCAATTGTGCGAGTGAACAACTCCGATTCGTGATCGCCTCGAGGACGGATGACCCATGTGAGACGGGTCGGGTTTTCCGTGGAATCATCCCATGGAAACTCGCGCACGAAATCCGCTGCGGCAACGCAAGCCTCGGGGCTTTGACCGACCAATGCCAAATGCTTTCCTTCCAATTTCTTGCGTTCAAATTTGCGATCCCCGGGGGCATGGATCAACAACTCGGCTTCACAGTCTGGCTCTCCGATCGCAAGCCCTCCTCCAGGACCCATTCCTGAGGAATCAATCGCACCACCACGGCAATCGATGATGCAATCCGCGCGGGCAATCCACGTTCCACGATGTCGACCTTGGACGACAATTCGAAATTCATCATTGCATCGCTCTTGCCAGAGCACAGGATCGTTTCGGGATGTGCGAACGCGAGCGATATCTACGACAGGACTCAGAAAGTGAATGTCGTCGAAGAGAAGATCGCTTTTCGCGAGCGGCAACAAATACTCGTCGGCATATTCCTTGCCGGTCATGATCCGGTCAGCGTTCGGTAGTGTGTACTCAGGGTCCTGAGCTCGAATCGCCGCGCAACCGAGTGGAGTGGTGATCTCCCCGGCAGCGATGCCGAGTGGTCGATGATGCCAATCGAGCATGCGATGGCCAACCCGTTTGGCTTCAAAGATAGAAACAAAGTACCCCAAGAACCTTGCGTAGATCGCCGCCTCGATGCCGATGGGCCCACCACCGATCACCGCGACCGACGCAGGGCTCTCCATCTCAGGATCCCAGGGAAGTTCTTTTTTCATGATTTAAGAATATCTCGGAGTGTGCACTCGATCGTTTGCCGGACGGACTGTTATCGAAACGCGTTGTTCTCAAAAAAATCCGCGGTGTTGATCGCATTTAGCCAAGCTATCCGGTGGAGGGCACCCATCGGATTCCGCCTACGCGTTATTCAAACGGCGACCATTCTAGCAACCCGAGTTCCATCAACCAGCTTAAAAACTACCCTGTCCGATCGCGAATGGGTCGGCCTGGCCCGAGATGGACTTGGTCGAGTTCGATTTCATCGAGAAGAACGCAACCGAGAGAGATCAAGGCCACGAGGTCCTTCAGTGAACCGCCTCTAGTAACCAACGGCAAGCATCACCGAGTGGCGGCCAAAAAAAGTTTCTCATGTCAAGTGCCACCGACCGGCCACTTCAGTACATGGTTTTTTTATGGCTGTTTTTCGTTCTCGTGCTCAGTCCAACAGGACGGTGCTCGTGCTCGGTTGTTGTTCCGTGTGGGTGTACCATGCCGCGCTGCTCGATGCACGAACTCGGTTGGATTTTCCAATCGTCCCAACGGAGTACGGGGATCCAGGGACTGGGGAACGATCCGTTGAGAACCACGAGTGGCAATGGACGATGCAACGATGCCGGGTAGGAGAGCCGATCGATTACGAGCACGAGCACCGCTGCGCTGAGCACGGGCAAGATGGGGATCCGACAGCCTGCGAGCTAGAACTATAGGTAACCATAGTGCGACGCATAGGCATGCCACGCTCGCAGAACGGCTTCTTCATCCTCGCGGCTCAACTCAAGACGATTGGTCTGGTAGTCACGCTCTTTTTGAGTCTTCTCGACCAGTTTCTGCTTGACCGGTTCAAACGAACCCAAGTTGAGTTGCGAGTAGATATCGCCGACGACTTTGATGGGATCGGCGGTCAGATCTTCATATCGAATATCGATGATTTGATTTTTATCCATCCCCTTCCGGTCGATCTCAAACGAATCGTACATCGTCGTGAGGGACTTGAGGACAAACGTGCGAAGCTGCGATTGGTCCGTCGGTGCCTGAAGTGCTTGAACGGAGTCGAGCGAGTTCCACAGCTTCATCGTCGATGGAAATAGCTTGCGAGGATCCCTCACGATATGAACGTATTTCGCATCGGGATACATCGATCGCAGGATCTTCAGTCGGCCGGTGTGCGGCGGACTCTTCAGGAGCAACCGTTTGTGGGTCTTGTACGTGATCGCCCGCAGGAACCAGTCCAATCGCTTCTTCCAAACCTCCAGATGCTTCGGGTCGAAGCTTTGCGAGCCCAACGTATCCTCGTAAGGTACAGGATGGTTCGGAAACAAAATCCGAAGATACGGCGTCGGTGCCCCGAGATTCATCAAGGCGAACTCATCCTCTTGCGGCAACGACCAACCCGCCTTCATGTTGTCCATCGGTCGCCGGTCCGGCAGCAGGAAGCCACCAAAGCGGGTCACAACATCTTCGGTCAACAGAAAGTGCCATGGTGCAAAGCATTGGAAGGTCGTCGGCGATGATAACCGCTCGTCCAACGCGAGGTATTCGTGCAGCATCGTCGTCCCGCTCCGCCAATGCCCTAAAACAAAGATCGGCGGTGCAGTCAATTCGGTCTGTCGGATAGCTCTTCCAAAAAGCAATTCCTGACTTAATGCCAGCATTCCCGTAAACGGGGTAAATAGCGACACGCCGAGCACGTGATGAAGCCTAGCGATAGAAAACCGAAATCGATTCTTTGCAAGGAGTGGGAACCAGACGTGAGCCGGCATTCCGTGCCAAAATCGGGGCATCAGAGCGGAGTAGGTATTACTTTTGGGTGTGGCTTCCTTGACCATCCGAAACCGTATCAGCAATCGTGGGAGTTATGTCGCGGCGATGAAATCATTGTCGGTGCACTCATTGTACAGGGTGCGGATTTCGGCCAGGAACTCTGACGAAAACCCGCATCGGATGCAAAGTTACCAATTTGGCCCGAAAACCGATATAGACACTGCGGCAGAAAGACAGGTAGTTTTCACGAGCAAAACCGGCCTCGAAGCAAAGCAGGCCGATTTAGAATCAAAAATTCCTGCCGGATCAACCATGTCTCCGTGGACCAAACTTTTTTACCAGTACCGCGACGCGATCGTCCCAGTGTCGATCATCGCCTGTATTGTCGTAATCATGGTTCCACTCCCCCCGTGGTTGTTGGATTTGCTTTTGTCGGCCAACATTGCCATCGCAGTCGTGATCCTTTTGACCACGATCTATGTCGGTTCGCCCCTTGAGTTCAACATCTTTCCAGCCATGTTGGTGGCGACAACATTGTCGCGTTTGGTGTTGAACCTAGCAACGACGCGGTTGATTCTTACCCGGGATGGCAGCGCTGGTCCGAGTGCGGCTGGTCACGTGATCGAGGCCTTCGGGGCCTTCGTGACCGGGGACCGACTCGAGGTGGGTATCATCCTATTCATCATCATCTTTTTGATCAACTTTATCGTTATCACCAAAGGTGCAACACGTATCGGTGAAGTGGCCGCGCGATTTGCGTTGGACGGGATGCCCGGTCGACAGATGGCCATCGATGCCGATTTGAGCGCTGGAGCTATCGACGAAAAGGAAGCCCAACGCCGACGCGAGGAAGTAACGCGACAAGCCGACTTCTATGGGGCGATGGACGGTGCTAGTAAATTCGTCCGCGGCGATGCGATCGCCGGTATCGCGATCACTGTGCTCAACTTGGTCGGTGGCCTGTACATGGGTTACATGTACTTTGGAATGACCATGGCGCAGTCCGCACAGGTTTATTCCAAGCTCACTATTGGCGACGGATTGGTAAGCCAAGTGCCAGCGTTCTTGATCTCGTTGGCAGCCGCATTGCTCACCACCCGCAGCACACAAAAATCAGATTTTTCCGGCGAGTTCATCCGCCAGATCTTCTCAAAGCCTCCAGCGTTGATCGTTTCGGGGGTTTTTCTTTGCTTGATGGTTTTCACGAAACTGCCTGCGCTACCGATGCTCACCATGGGTGGCGGGTGCATCGGGCTGGCATTGCTCCTTCAAAAGCAAACGCGAGACGAAGAGAAGATCGTCTCTAAACGCAAACTAGAAGCGGAACAGCAACAGAAGGCACCCGCCGAGAAGAAGGTCGAGGATTATCTCGAAGTCGATCCACTGCGATTGGAGCTCGGCGCTCGTTTGATCGTGCTCGCCGACCCGAATCGGGGGGGGGATTTGATGAAGCGAATATCGACGGTGCGAGCCACATTGGCCAGCGAGATGGGTGTGCTCCTCCCCATGGTGCGTATCAAAGACCGGATGAGTCTGCCCGAATATAGTTACGAACTCTCCATGGCAGGAAACCGTATCGCTACTGGAACACTCCGACCTGATCGGTTGCTGGCCATCGACAAAGGGCTGACGCTCGGCACGATTGAAGGTGAAGAAACAACCGACCCTGCATTTGGCCGGAAAGCGTATTGGATTGAACCGCGAAATCGCCAACAAGCCGAAATGTATGGTTTCCATGTGGTCGAGTGCGGTTCGGTCCTCGCAACCCATGTCCAAGAAACAGCGCGGCGCCATGCGGATGAATTGCTCACCCGAGATGTGACGAAGCAGTTGGTCGACCAGCTGAAAAAGACATCGTCGACCGTGGTCGATGAACTGATCCCGAGCGTGATGAAACTCTCGGACGTGCAACAGGTACTGCAGACGTTGCTGAGAGAGGATATCCCTATCCGTCAATTGGGCATGATCCTGGAAACGCTCGGAGACTACGCGCACCGGATCAAAGATCCGCTTTGGCTCACCGAATATGTGCGGCATCGCATGGCCCGCACCATTTCCCATCGTTATCGCGACGAAACAGGAACCCTTCGCGTGATCACTCTCGATCCAGCGATGGAAGATCGGATCGCTGCGGGTACCGAACAATCCGATCGAGGCGTGTTCATTCGAATGTCCCCCGAAGCCGTCAGCAAAACATGCTCGCGCATCGCTGACCAGTTGAAGAAGTTGGATGCACTCGGTCGACCGAGGTGCGTTCTGGTCAGTCCGAAGATCCGTGTTGCATTGCGGCAAATCACCCAGGAATCCATCTCCGACTTGAGAGTCCTGTCCTACAACGAAATCGCTCGCGATACGACGATCGAGTCCGTAGGCATGGTCAGTGACCAAGTATCGCCATGACACAGCCCATCCAAATAAGAACGTTCCGAGCCAAATCACTCTCCGAGGCGCTAGCCCGGATCCGCCGTGAACTGGGGCCCGATGCGGTCATCCTCGAAACAAAGCCAGTCGCAAGATCGCTACTGGGACTTGGCAACAATCGCATCTCAGTCACCGCCACGTCCAACTCACCCTCTGCCAATCCTCAAGTATCTGCTCAACAAGAATCAGAGACGGTACATCCCACCACCAATCCATCGCAGGCATCGGATCCATCGAGGATCGCCTCTCACGATGATACCTCCAAGCATAGCGACCGTGACGCTGCTGCATGGGGTGGGTCCGACCAAGCCCATCGCGAAGATCAATCCGAGGCCCAGCCGTTGCCCATGCGATTTGTCCGCTCATCAGGGCGCACGCGAACGAGGGATGAATCCAATCCCTTCACAGGTCCGTATTTGGAGTTCGCTGCGGAATTGGCCCAAACGGACCTTGATCGAGATCTGATCCAAGCATGGATGTTGGAGGCCAACGAGATTCTTGGTGATGAAGTGACAGACTCCTGGGTGATCCGAGCCCTCATCGCTCAATGGATCCGCGGATCGCTTAGCGTATCGGCTCCTATCAGAGAGTGGACGCGGGGCCAGGAACGAATCGCTTGCATCGGTCCCTCTGGACATGGCAAAACCAACTGCGTTGCCAAACTCGCAGGGCTGGTCTCGCAGTCTCTCGGCTGGGTACCGGGCATTCTCTCGTGCAATGCGGCTGGAACTACCTCCGCAAATCGACTCGCCGACTACTGCTCCATGATGAATTGGCCGTTTCGCCAAATTGAATCTCCACACGCAGTCCCATCGATCCTCCAGCAGATGGAGTCCTGCGACATCCTGCTGATCGATACTGATTGCGGTACGATCGGTGACACGGAAACGCAGCGGAAAACCGTGGAATTGCTGACCTGCCTTGCGACGACGCAAACCCACTTGGTCATGAGTGCAACGTCGTCTGCGGTGTCGTTTCGGCGAGCCTTGGAATGGTACGAATCGTACGCTCCAACGGACCTACTGATGACCAAACTCGACGAGGCATGCGGGTTGAGCGCCATCTATTTGAGCCTGACTCAAGCCAATTTGCCGCTTGGCTTTATTTCTACAGGGCATAGAATCCCAAGCGACTTTTTACAGCTGGATAGCAGCAAGCTCGTCCAGTGCATCCTTGGCATCTAAGCCATCCGGCATCTAAGTTTTTCCTATGCTCGTCTTTGACAATCGTTTCGTGCGCGAACTTCCTGCTGAGGAATCTCGCGACGACACGTCCACTTCTTCAGGTACTGCACCCAATCATCAATCTTCTGCGGATTCAAATGCATCGGAGTTATCACCGATCGAGTCCCGTCAGGTTTTCGGCGCGTGCTATTCATGGGCCTCCCCTAAAACTCCATCGCAACCGAAGTTGTTGGCGTATGCCAAGGAAGTTGCCGAGAGTCTCGGGATGGACGACGACTTCGTTCAATCCGAAGCCTTTCGACTCGCATTTTCGGGTCACACACTCCTTCCTGGCATGCAACCGTTCGCTATGTGTTATGGAGGTCACCAATTCGGCCATTGGGCAGGCCAATTAGGAGACGGTCGTGCGATCAATTTGGGAGAGATTGTCAACACCCACGGTGGACGCTGGATGCTGCAGCTCAAAGGCGCCGGTCCCACTCCCTATTCGCGACGCGCGGATGGCTTTGCCGTCCTTCGATCGAGTTTGCGAGAGTTCCTATGCAGTGAAGCCATGCATCATCTCGGGGTGCCCACCACCAGAGCGCTTTCGTTGATCCAGACAGGCGATTGGGTTGTTAGGGATATGTTTTACGATGGTCGTCCCCGACGTGAACCGGGCGCGATCGTCTGCCGCGTCGCTCCAACGTTTGTCCGATTCGGCAACGTTGAGATCTTTGCCGCACGAAAAGATGTTGCCAACCTGCGCAAGCTCGTCGACTACGTCATTCGAGTCGATTACCCGCACTTGGTCGCTGTAACGCAAAACGGTATGTCTTATGATGCCTCCGATCCCGGGTTGAAAGGATCAACCGAGCTTCCGAGTACGGAATTGAACGAAGCGATTTATGCTGCTTGGTTTGAGGAGATCTGCCGGCGGACCGCGACCATGATCGTGCACTGGATGCGCGTCGGCTTTGTCCACGGCGTTATGAACACCGACAACATGTCCATCCTAGGACTGACCATCGATTATGGACCGTACGGGTGGCTGGAGGACTACGATCCCTCCTGGACCCCCAACACGACCGATTTCGAAGGCCGTCGCTATTGTTACGGCCAGCAACCTCAGATCGCCTACTGGAATTTAGCCCAACTCGCAAATGCCATCGCACCGCTATTCACGGTGTCGGAGCCTTTGCAAGTCGGTCTGCATGCCTATGTTGACCAATTGCAAAGCGATTGGAATCAATGCATGGCCAACAAGCTCGGTTTGGCTACGTTTCAGCCGGGTGATGGTGGCGAAGCAGGTGATGATGGCTTATCCGAAGGACTCTTTGACCTTCTGAAAGCTGCTGAGATCGATATGACGTTGTTTTACCGGCTTCTCGCCGACTACCCATTGGAATCGGTACGCGACCAATCCATGGAGGAGCGGGTTGCGAAAGTCCGGGAGCATTTTGCACCCGCCATGTATCGAGAGGCGGACCAAGCTTCCGCGTGGAGCGTTCAGTGCGCTCGATGGCTGGTTCCATACGCCGAACGCGTCGCCGCTGAAGCACTAGATGCCACCCAACGTCGGGAACGGATGAATCGAGTCAATCCAAAGTATGTCTTGCGAAACTACCTTGCTCAAATCGCCATCGACGCTGCCGAAGCCGGCGACAATTCGGAATTGCTGGCGTTGCACGATGCATTGCGACGCCCTTACGACGATCAGCCGGGTAATGAGCGATTCGCAGAAAAGAGACCAGAATGGGCGAGGCAACGGGCGGGCTGCTCGATGCTCTCGTGCAGTTCGTGACCCCGTCGAGCGATCCCTTATCGAACTCGCGTTTCCTCGATCACCCATTGCAAGTAACTCGGCTCCACCCATTCCACCATCCGGAGCGTGATCTCAGGTGTTGTGTACGGATGGGATTGTCGCAGCAACTCGATGGCGCGCTGCGACGCCATCGATGTTGTCTTGAGGATCAACTTAACCTCGTCCCCTTGTTCCATGACCCCTTGCCACCAGTAGGTACTCCGAAGGGTTTCGGAAACTTGAGCGCACGCCACGGCCCGCGCTTGCACCAATTGCCGAGCGATCGCGTCGGCGACTTGGGCGTCGGGTAGCGTGGTAGCGATCTCAATGAGACAGCACTTTGGCTGCGAACCAGACGCCAACGACAAATCACCCGGTTGCTCGGCAATCGCTAAGGGGTTCGAGGAATTGGACTGGGGGTCGCTCAAGCCAATCCTCGCTCGATCAGCAATCGTTCCTGATTTTCCTCAACGAGGATTTCGCGATGCAGATCGCGAAACCGCTCCGTCATATCCGCGATCTCATCGCGCTGAGGATCGTAGGTTTGGACATCGTGAATCAATGCATCGAGCATATCGATCAATCGGCATTGATGGCATTCGATCTCACGGAGATCCGAGTAAAGGCCGGGTCGAAGGGAAGCGACATTTTCTAAATACCCTTCACCGGCGACACGAGTGAAGTGCTGGTCGAGCGTCCAGCGGAAGCTCACCAAATGCTCCATCAGTTTGCTCCAAGCGGTCCGTTGATGCGGATGGTTCAACCATGTTTGAAAGTCGGCTTCGACTTCCAAAAGAGACTCTTCGATCCCAGACTGGCTGTGATCGAGGCACATTTTGAGACCTTGATTGCGTGCGTCTAACCGATCCATAACCCACACCTCATCTTAGTAAAGAATACGACTTGGGAACAAACGGAGACCTGACAGCCCTTAGTGTGGCAGAGTTTCGGCAACGCCGTCAAGCAATTTGAGTGTTTTCGGAGTAGAAGCCATAAATTTCCGTGAGGCCCATGGAATCGCATGGCGTTTGAGTCAGCGAACGCTTCCTTGGGGATTGGGGACTTTACCCGCATTTATTGTGCGCAGAAGAACGAACTCGCGCAAATTTGGTAAGCATCGATCGCCATTCTGAGGCCGCGCGGAAGTGCATCGCTTTTACGCAATTTTCAAATTCGCTCGCCGAGATTGGGCTGCGTGACCGCTTCGATCGAACGACCCTGGTGGAGAATCAGGCTCGAGACCGATATTTCCCCGTCGATATGCCTCTGCTAAGGCGAGTTGCACATCGGCTTCCTTGAGCAAGGCGATTGCCTGTTGCTCGATCACACTTGCCTTCATGAGTTGTGTTCGAGCGACGGCTTGACAACGTCGCCCCTCGGCATCAGAAACGCTTACGAGCATATCCGCCTCGGCTTGATCGATCACCAATCTCGCTCCGATGTTCGTGCCGACGGAAACAATCGCCACATCGATGGAAACGATATCGAATATCGTATTCTCGCTCAGCTCGTTGGCTCGGGAGCCGGAGGATATCAAGGAGGGTAACGCCAGAATATCGGTATGTTTTTCGGACGCACCGATATTGGCGACGATACTCTCGCCAACACGCGCGATGATGGTTTCTTCGGTCGCCCCACCGATCAGCTTCTCCATGTTCGTCCGAACGGTTACGCACACGCTGACTCGCAACTCCACTCCGTCTTTGGATACTCCACTAAGTGTTGTTCTCGTTGTGCCACTTGCGATTGGGCAGCGGATTACTTTGGGGAACACGCGTGCTTGAATGGCCGCCAGCACATCCCGGCCAGCCAAATCGATGGCGGCCGCCGTATCAAAATCGAACACCAAACCAGCGCCATTGGCGACAACAAGCGACGTGACAACCTTGTCGACGTTTCCACCAGCCAGCGCGTGGGCTTGCAGCCGTTGTGTGGTCATGCCACCTGACCCGTGATCGATCCGTAGTCCCGCTTGCCGACCCATGACCTTGGCGTTGACGATGGTCTTGAGGTCCAGGCCCAGCAGAGTCATGGCGATTAGGCTTGCAAAACTTACATCCGCGTTTGCGAAATACGCTTGAAGCCAGTAGGAACCCCATTTTGCGATCGCGCCGATCACAACTAATGCAACAACTAATGCAACACTGACAACGGCCAGAAGGAACCCAATCCAGAGCACACTCGATGGTGTCACGGAAATGCCTATCGCCCGATCCGAGCTAATTTGTTCTGCTGGCTCGACAGCACGATGATCCAAGTCCATCAAACGAGGGACACTGCGTTTGTCGCTGCGACGGCACCGCCAAACGGCACAGGTCAAACTAGCACGATTAAGTGTCGATACAAGGCGCAAACGCTACAACCCATCGGATTCAATCAACTAATCGGCGATTGCAAGTGCTTTTGCACGAATCGACCTCGCGAACTGTTTCGTGGAGCTTGCGCGGCGACCGCGGTCTTTCACATGGCGATCGCAATCTTTGTCAGCACGTTCTTATGGTTTCAGGTCCAGCCGCTCATCAGCTGGTTTATCATGGCTTTGTGTAAAGGTGGCCCGACGGTCTGGACGAGGGCGATGCTCTTTTTTCAATGCATTGGGTTGGGCGTCTATGCCTAGGCACAATCCAATCGAACTCCTTCATGTTCGAGAAGCCATTTCTTGATCGGCAATCCTCCTCCAAACCCGGTCAACGATCCATTGCTCCCTATAACCCGATGGCACGGCAAGACAATAGGGATGGGATTGCGTCCATTGGCTGATCCAACGGCTCGAACTGCCTTTGGCGAACCCAATCGGATCGCCAAATCGGAATAACTCCAAGTTTTACCGTAGGGGATACTGGCGAGTTGGTTCCATGTTCGTTGCTGAAATTCCGTCCCATCGAAACTTATTGCCAATTCGAACGTCTTTCTCTCTCCTGCAAAGTACTGCAGCAACTGCTCCCTGGCTTCCCTGGTGGGACTGCGATCCAGAAGCCAATCGCTGATGTGCTTGGGTGGGTGCTTGTTGCTGTCGAACAAAACATACCTTAAACCCCGCTCATCCACGGCAACTCGAAGCTTGCCAATTGGCGATTTAAATTCATCAAACCACATGGTCATCCCCTCATGGCTTATCGCTTGGCAATTGCCAACGATACAGGACGGGGCAGGCTCGCAGCGGGTACTACACTACTCAAGATCGAATACCACCACCAATTGGATTCGCTTGGTTAAACTGTCAAGATCGGTGCCAAGAACTTCGCGTTCATTTTTTTGTCTAGGGGTACTGACTGAGGATTCTGATCGCACCGCCGAAAGAACGCTCATTTGCTCAAAGGTCGGATCACCCCCAGTCGATGTTTGGATGGACCGAATTTTCCCAAGTCGTAGTCCTGATGACTGGGCAATCAACTCCGCTTGGGCTCTTGCTTTTTTCATCGCTTCGGCAAAAGCGGCTTTTTCCTGCTCTGGCAAGAATTCTCCCACATAGTAGAGCCGATTGCTCGGGGATGATTGGACCTGATAGGAAATGTAACTTGAGCCGTTACCTAAAAGTGGTTCGACGAGACTCTGCTCTTCTTCCGTCAATTCCGCCCGCAGCTTTTTCCCCGTAAGGTCTTTTTGTTCGTACAGCCTCTTCACTTTTGATGGCAGAAGAATTGCAGCCTCCTCCGATTCCTTTTCCAGTTTCCAGTCGACAACAAGTGTTGCGTCGGCCGCATAGACAACAGGCAACTCCGAGTCATCTTCGTCATCCAAATTTGGGAGTGGAAACTGGCCTCTCATCGTTGGGTTCATATTTCGCATTTGAATTATCTGACTTCGCGCTGCCTTTCTCGAAGCGTCGGGATCTTCGACTCCAGGGATCCCTGCAGTCACCAGCGGCGATGAAAATTCAATTGCAGAATCGTCGACTCCAAACGTCTTTAGCTCCTTCCTTACAGCTTCCTGATGCTTCTTCATCGTTTTCAGGACACTCGCTTCATCGCGAGTTTCGACTCGAATCGGTAGCATCAGGCGAAGCTTGCTTGCGGTGATTTTCACTTGCTGAGAAACAGCCACGGATATCCCAGAACTGTTTTTTGATGCGTCCTGCGCTTTGGCGCTTTGAGTCGCAAGCAAGCCGATGAGCAGCAACCAAGACAGTCGAATATGAACATTGAAAATGGAGAGTGACACTTTTTAGTTTCCTCGTTCAGAATACGTTGTTACGAAAGACAACAGCATCGACTTCTACGTCGATGAGATGGACTAGGATGACATTGGATTGGAAGCACAACGTCACTCCAGGCAAGAGCGCTCCACCGTAGACCGCAATTGAGCGGTGTCAATTACAGGTGTCACTTATAGGTGAATTATAGGATGGTGAACAGCACGTCCGCAAGCGATTGGCCGTATCGGTCGGTCGTGGCATTACTGGCAGTAACAACAACGACGAAGTATCTTGGAATCGTTTTCTCTACGCCCCTCCGAGGGGGCTGTGGTTAAAATCTACTGAGCAAAAACGTCTCCGCACCGCGATGGGTATACGCTGTATCATTCGATTGCGATTGCGATTGCGAGCACGAGCACGAGCACGAGCACGAAGTTACCGATTCGCAAACGAAACTTCTTTCCTGCCAAAATCTCTGAAGAGCCAGAAAAAACGAGACAAACTCAAGACTTAGCTCACAGCGTTTTGTTGGTGCCAATCGCCGCTATCAAGTCGCCGTTCCATTAACCATGGGACTTGGGTTGTATTTTGTAATGCAATCGAAGGGGCGTGAAGCCGAGGAAGCGAACGGTATGGTCTGTTCGCAAATCCCCTCGAGGGTCCACGTAGAGGTGAAAGGTTTCCCGCAAGGTGCGCAAATAGCGCACGCGCCAATGATTTTCGTCGATATCGACCATGCGATAAAAACCAGATTGTCCGAATCGATCTCCCCCGGAGATCAACTTCAACGAACGGTCAGGTTGGGCCTCCGGACGGAGAAAGACGGTGGAACTCCCCAGCGGTAAAGGAAAGCTGACCTTGATGCATGGCTGAGAGGTTTCAGGTAGCCATCCGACGGAGTAGAGTCCGGTATAGATCACTCGCTGGTTGGAAGCGAGTCGACGCAGCCAACCTGTGTAGCAAAGCTCCCCGGCTCGATCAACCATCGGTATTATTTCGCTCGTCATCCCATTGGAGAGCTCAAGCGACGATACTGGAAAATTTAACTGATCCATTTGTCGGCTGACAAAACGAGTCAATCCCCAGAGGAACACCCTGGTCATGATCGGAGCCTCGCTCCACGCTTCCAAATGGTACCGGGATGTGTGTTCGTAGAAGTCTCGAATCTCTGGCTGAATATCCGCTGGCTCGAACTCGTGGCCGCGCAACCGATCGAAGTCGGGAATCAATCCTGCGTCGGCGGAGGCAACGATTTGAAGATGTTCACGCTGGGCGAGTCTCGAGTAAAACTCCGCCCCGATGCGGCCTGTCTCTCCCATCGGGCAATCGAGCCATGGCGATTCTTTTTTGTCGACTCGCTTCCCGAACAGCCGGACCCATTGCCGTATTCCTGCGCTAACAACCGAGCCAATAATGTTGTTCAGCGGCATCGACATCCTCGTACTCTCTGCGATTGGGCAATTCCACCGCCATGGCTATACCGCCACTGCCGCAGCGATCGGGGGATAGGGGTCGTAGCCGACCAATTCGATATCATCGAATCCATACTCAAGGATATCATCGCGATGGGCTTTCAGCGTCAGCGTTGGGAAGGCTCGCGGGGCACGCGACAACTGCTCGCGAGCTTGATCGAAATGATTATTGTAAAGATGCGCATCCCCCAAAGTATGGACAAAATCTCCTGGCGTCAGACCCGTACTCTCGGCCATCAGGATCGTCAGTAGAGCATAGGACGCAATGTTGAACGGCACGCCGAGAAACATATCGGCACTCCGTTGATAGAGTTGACAACTCAGCCGCCCATTGGCAACGTAGAATTGGAACAGCAAGTGGCATGGAGGAAGGGCCATCTTTGGGACATCCGCGACATTCCAAGCACTGACAATCAAACGTCTCGAATCGGGATTGGTCCGTATCTGCTGTTGGACGATTCGGATTTGATCGATGCATGAGCCGTCCGCGCACTCCCACGACCGCCATTGCTTGCCATAAACAGGCCCCAGTTCGCCATCGTCATCGGCCCATTCGTCCCAAATCGATACACGATTCTCTTTGAGATAAGCGATATTGGTTTCGCCTTTGAGGAACCAAAAGAGTTCGTGAGCGATACTTCGAAAGTGGACCTTTTTAGTGGTCAGCAATGGAAAACCATCGGCTAGCGAAAACCGCATTTGGGCGCCGAATACACTGCGAGTCCCTGTCCCGGTCCGATCCGATTTTTCGTCGCCCGACTCGAGAATATGACGAAGAAGATCGAGGTACTGCGATTCCATGACCATATCCAATTCGTGGGAAAAGTTGCCTGTGGTTTTTAAGTCTAACCGGCTGACGTTGATTCGTCCTGCAGCGGTTTGCGATAGGCGAGGGTCCAGTGGCGATCGCTGTTCATAGCGATTGCCTGCGATGGAATCCCGAGCGGGGCGACGATAGCTCGCAATTCGTCCAACGTGTGCGCTGCATGAAAGCTCTGACGAAAGAGTTGACGCGAGTACTCGGTCTCACCAGCGGCGTACAAATCGACGAACCGCTCCACCTCGACCTCGGTTTCGGGGCGGTACAGATCCCGGACAAACAGCAATCCACCGGGCCGCAGGACACGGAGTGCCTCCGTAAAAAAACCGTCGCAGCTCGGCAGGTGGTGCACCAGGGAATTGCTCATTACGCAATCGAAATACTCTGCGGCAAAGACGAGCTTCTTTGCATCGGCGCGATGGAGCTGGATCCGATCGATGAGGCTTTGGATCTCGATGTTGTACCGAGCCAACTCGAGCATCTCGACCGAGGCATCGGAAGCCATGACGCGGACAGTGCGATCCCGTCGGCACAATTCACAAGGGATGAGCGCTGTACCAGTCCCCAAGTCGAGGACATCGCGACCGATGGGAGCATGGGCGAGCAGATCCGAGACGAAGCACTCGTTCACGGCTCGGTGGTCCATTTGGTTGTATTCGACCGCCTCGTGGCGATCGTCCATGACTTCCGGTTCGAGTGTTCGCGCGAGCATAGGAGGTTACCGATCCGAGATCACAACGTAGGACTAGCAACGTAGGGCAAAAAAGGGGGGAACTAGCAAGCGGGACTAACAGCACGAATCGACGGGTGGATCACCTGGCGATCGGCGTCGAGGACCCGGTATCTCACGACCAGTGTAGGTGATCCGATTTTTCTCGTCGACGAACACGACCTTGGGTTCCGGAACTCGCACATCGTTCCCCGTTTCGCTGAGGAATCCAAATGTCGCAACGATGACAACATCGCCGGGACGGACCAGGTGTG
Source organism: uncultured Pirellula sp. (assembly GCA_903892355.1). Classification (GTDB taxonomy): domain Bacteria; phylum Planctomycetota; class Planctomycetia; order Pirellulales; family Pirellulaceae; genus JBKCUI01. The sequence goes on from CAITIE010000153.1 coordinate 155,113, forward strand.
CTGCAGCACCATTGATGCAGACATCGCTGGACCCTTCTTCACCGAGGATCGCATAGGTCTCTAGTCGAGTCCCTCGCGTGACGTCCCAAACATGCACCGACTCAAACGGCGCGATGCCTGCTGCGAGCATTAGATCAGGGGGAAGCGTAAGGGAACCCTCGTAATGGAGGTCCGCTTGGGTTACCGTAGCGCGATGAATTTTCGATCTGAGGAATTTGCGTAACATGCCCTAATTGTGATGCCCTAGGGCTAGTTACGCCATGCCTTTTGAGCGATCTTTCTGAGAATCCAAGCGTAGAAAAACGGTCAGAATTGTGCCGCCGAAAAGTGAGTCCCGCCGGGACAGTTGCTCTGTGAAAATGCTCTGTGAAAAATGTGGCGTTTTCGTGGCCAAAAGCGAATTGCTAGGCCCGAGCAACTTTGCTATCGGCCGCGAGCGGCGAGATCCCGTGCTAGCTCAAGGCCTTTTTCCAAAGTCCGGTCGGCCGGTTGCTTGGGTGCGGACCCGGTATTGTTGGAATCATACCCGGGTCGCTGCGCGGTGAGGGCACTTCCGGTTTGGTTGCCAGCACGATTTGCATCGATAGCGTCGGAAGCGACACCCTCGGAGGCAATCCCCTCGGGAGCGATTGCGGTCACCAGCTTTTGGCCTTGCAAACGAGATGAACCGCTGCCGCCTATGGTCCCGTTGCCGTCCGTCGTAATTGCATTTCCATTCGGAAGGGCACGGCTCATCGGAGGTCGAAGACTAGTTAGGCTTTGGGGTGCGTTTGCCGTTTCTTCAGGGATGATCACATGAGGGGTAATACCCTTCGCACTGATCGCAGCACCGCTGGGAGAATAAAACTTGGAGACGGTCAATCGAAGGCCTCCGATACCGCGATCATTCGGGAAGACACCTTGGACGCTTCCCTTGCCATAGGAGACTTGACCGACAACGTAGCCGCGATCGTGATCTCGAATCGCTCCTGCGAAAATCTCGCTGGCACTGGCGCTATCGCCATCGATCAGAACCACCAAAGGGATGTCCCAAGTTCCTGGAACACGTGCGGTGTAATTTCGATTCTCTTGTCCATTTCTTCCACGGGTAGAGACGATTCCACCTCGTGCGAGGAACTCGTCTGCCAACTCCACTGCGGAATCGAGCAACCCGCCGGGGTTCCTTCGCAAATCAACCACGAGGGACTTCATGCCCGCGCGGCTCAGTTGGAACATCGCCACGCTTACTTCATGAACAGTCGTCTTTTGGAAATTGGTAATACGGATGTAACCTACATTTCCATCTCGCATTTCCGCGATGGAAACACTTGGTATGTCCACCCGTTTGCGGGCGATCTCGAGAGCCACGCTTTGATCTCCTCCGGCGGAGATTACCAGTTGAACTTTGCTCCCCTCTGGACCTCGCAACATGTCTGCGGCTTTCTTGCCACCGATCTGAGCGACAGGATTGCCATCGACCTCGAGGATGTAATGACCCGCTTGCAATCCCGCTTCGGCAGCCGGACTTCCTTTGAAGACATCGACGATACGAAGCTCTTGGCCTTCGGCCCAAAGCTCAACGCCAAGCCCGATCAGATTGCCTTCGATTTGGGACATGATTTCACGGTATTCACCTGGGGTCAACAATGCCGAGTAGGGATCGAGCATTCCTGCGGAACCTGCTACGAACTCATAGAGCGTCGCGGTTGGGTGAAGACCAATACTTTGCTGGGCCAACGTTGCGACCTGAGCAGATACCGCCTTGAGCTCATCGATCGATCCGATTCGCTTGCCAAAGACAGCGCGGTGGACTTGGCGTCGGAAATTCTCAATAGCTTCCGCGTTCGCACTCCGAAGATGGGTTGCGAGGAACTCTCGCTCGGTCAATGCGACTTCGAGGTACGCGGTCCCATGCAACGCGAGTTTGTAGAAGTCAATCGGTTCCACGTAGTAGGCTTCGAGCTTGGTGAGGACATCGGTGTACATCTCCAGCGCGTCGGCCGGCGTCGATCGCTCAACTGTCTCGATGAAGGAGCGATCGCTGTAGCGACGATTCACATCGAGGTGCACGCGCGAGATCTGGAGACGTTCCGCCAGATCCTTGTTCCGCAGGTCTTGCTTGAGTGCCTTTTCGTAAACTTGAATTGCTTCTTGCCAACGGCGCTCTTGTTCTAACTGTCGGCCTGTTTCCAAGGCTGCGACGGTGGTTGCTGCTACCGTTTGGCTTGGAAGGGAGGACGGTACTTGCAAAGCGGGGTGTGGTACCAACGACTGTGGTACCAACGACTGCGGTACCAACGACTGCGGCGGCAATGACTGCGGCGGCAATGACTGCGGCGGCAATGGTAAACTTTTCGGCGCAGGTGCGACTTGTCCGAATGCGTGAGAGAATCCAACAAGTGCGATACAGCAGGCACTTAGATTCAGAACAATAGCTCGGTATTTTTGATGCATGCTGGAGCGCAGGGGTGGTTGCATGGAGGCAGACACTCTGAGGGACACGCGAGTATAAAACACCGATTGGTGCGGTCAAAAAACGATCCCAAGAAAACCAAGGAGCGTTCTTCGCAACCGTTACCATTTACCAGTGGGGATCTCGACGTGACGCAAAGGGGGATAGTAGCGACCTGGATTCAGTTCCCCGAACCATGCATTTCGCACTCACTGTTGGATGTTCGCGTCTCACTAGCTGACGATCCATCCACAAAAGTGCCCGAAACACCCGGGGCGATTTTTCCCCGGGAGAGGCTCCGGTCGAACCATACCGTGTCTTTGAAAAACCTCGGCGCCTTTGAAAAACCTCGGCGCCTTTGAAAAACCTCGGCGATCGGCAAACTCGTCCGGATGCATGGTGTATGCGTCGTGCATAAGAAATGCAGGGTATTCCCAATAGTCCCGCAAAACCGCTTGACCATTGCCCGCACGGCTAACTGTACGCCGTCCCAACTCCCCAGGCAAGTCGCCGAGAAAGGGCCGAGCATGCATCGAAACTCGGTTCGCTATTTCTTCTGTGGCTATTTCTTCTGTGGCAAATCTTCCATGACAAATCGAGGAACGCTTGGTACGATTATTGTCCTTGAGTGGTACGATTGCCGTCCTTCGTTCGGGTTATGGAGACCGGGTTATGGCCCCCATCGAACGGAATCGATATTCACCTCTTTCTAGTCACCTCTTTGAGATACGAGCGACCCCTGAACTATGTCTGAAGTACCCGTTTCCGATTTCCAAGAGCGCAAAGCAGCCATTCGTAAGCAAGCTCACGAAAACCGAAAGAACCAAGAGGACAAAGAAGCGGTATCCATCGCCATCATGAATCGCTTCATGGAGTTGCCCGAATACGATGCAGCCCGCACCGTGATGTTCTATGTCGACGTTCGCGATGAAGTTCGTACGCGGCAAGCGTTGCCAGCCGCGTTGGCAACCGGCAAACGAATCGTCGTCCCCTACTGCGTGGACGGTGAACTGGAGTTGTTCTGGCTCGAAGTTATGGACGAATTGGAGCTTGGGATGTACCGCATCCTGGAACCGAAGAATGAACTGCGGGACGTCGTGCACAAACGCCTCCAGCCCGAGGACTTGGATCTGATCATGGTCCCAGGTGTCGCCTTCGATAAGAACGGCGGACGGACAGGGCATGGAAAAGGGTACTACGACAAGCTCCTAGAGCATGCCAAGCCCGAAACGCCTTTGGTCGCATTGGCCTTCGAATGCCAGATATTCGACGAGATCCCGATGGATCACCACGACATCTTCATGGACAAAGTCGTCACCGAGAACAATGTCTACACCGGTCGAGGTCGAAAGTAGTCCGATGACCAACGCCAATCCAAAAGCCGCGAATCCAGCCGAACCAACCGCCGCTGCGCCATGGACGAACCCACAGTGGCGCGCTCTCGTCGAAGATACCTATGCCGAAGCATTTCGAAGTCTTTACGCGAGGGTGCTGGTCACCGCGCGCGATCGCAAGTGGCTGTTGGCTGCTTGTCAAAAAGCGACCGGGCACGCCAGCAGCACAATCTTGTGCGATTGCGAAGCTGGCATTGAACAGATCTTGGATGGCGTTTCGCCTGGTCAAATAACCCCGGATGGTCGCATCGGTGCACTGCTTCAGTTTCATGTGCCACGGTTCCGCAAGGATCGGGTCGAACACCTCGAACGCGTCTTGTTGGCTCGGCTCTCCCAGAACGTATTGACCTGCCCAACCACCCGTTGCTTCAACGCGCTCCACACCGATCCTTACTTCAAACTCGGGCGTAAAATCGCCTTCTTCGGGGATGGTCATCAGTTCCGTAGCGAGCAGTACGGAGAGAAAGGGTGGACCATACCCACCCTCGGTGGAGAGTTCTTTCTAAGCCGACGGTTTGGGTACGCCGATGGCATCATGGGGGGCAACCTGTGGTTCCTCGCAACCACCGAAGATGCGGCGATCGAAGCAGCGGACCGAGCGGCCCAAGCCGCCGATGCAGCACCTGACGTGATCACCACATTTCCAGGTGGCGTAGCCGCGAGCGCCAGCAAAGCAGGCAGCAGTTACAAGTTCCTCATCGCTAGCACTTACGCGGAATACTGCCCCACGCTCAAAGAGAAGCTCGGAACTCAATCGAAAGTCCCGGATGGGGTAAAATCGATCATGGAGATCATCGTCAACGGATCGTCTCTGGAAGCTGTGGCCGCTGCTACGTACTCGGCCATCAGCGCGGCCCTTAGCGTCGAAGGCCTCGTCCGTATCTCGGCAGGTAACTACGGAGGAAGGCTGGGTAAATCGTTTGTCTACTTGCATCCAGACAAACATCCCCAAACACCAGCGCAGTAACGCTGGCCTGGCTGGGCGATCTTTCAAACAGCCGGCCCACCTAAGCCGCCTCATCCATCGATGCTGACGACCAACTCAGGACCGAGACGAAAAAGACCACTGCGGCGATGCACGCCGATATGTTTTTTAGTTTGAACGCAGGCCATTCCGGGGAACGGAGGCGTTGGGAGCGGGCTGAGATATAGCTCCCTCGGCCTCAGCTTGACGCTCCGATGCTTCTCTCTGGCCTGAGTCTTTCTGGCTCTGGCTCAATCGTTTCGGCGCCTTGCTTTTCGAAAGTGCTTCATCCCCGATGTCGCTGGACCGGAGCGATGAGATCACTCCCCCCTCGGCTTGTCGTAACTTGTTGATCGGATTCTGGGCTGGGCTTCCTAGAGTCAATGGTTTGAGCTGACCTTTTCCCGAAGAAAGCTCAACGCTTCCTAGCCTCTTGGGCTTACTACTTCGTGCATCCTCGATGAATGGATCCACCAAAATATCGGGAAGGGGTTCCGAGTCCGACGGTTCCGACAACGGCTTGGGCTTGGGCATCGGAGCTGTTGGAACCGAATCGAGCAACGGTGGGCTCTTTTCAAGGACATTGGGAGGCACGATGGTTGCCGGTGGCATCGGTCCGCCACTAGGCAACTGGGGCACACGTGCCTCGATCCCTTTCGGTTGATTGAACGATTTACTAATCGCTTCGAGTGTCTGTGGAACTTCAGGAGGAGCGGGGGGTGCGTCGCTCTCGCTCGATTCCCCGTCCCCCTTCGTGGACGTCGGAACCGAAGACTTGGTCGCAGGAGGCGGAATCAACTTGGGAGCCACCGATCCATTCGATGAATCCGATGAATCGCTATCGTGTTCCAGTGCCGCTGCGACATCGGGAGGAGCGGATGGCCTCCCATCGTTTGATTGTTGGGTGGCTACGGGGGATTGTTGGGTGGCTACAGGCTTAGCGGAGTCCAATTTGGATCCCTCGTCCGGTCCCGCGACCGATTTCTCTGGAGTCACTCGCGATGGCCGATCGCTGAATGGCCGATCGCTGAATTGACGATCATTGAGCGAACCGGTCGAACCAACACCAGCACGCCCCCAGAATGCTTTCGCATCGCAGGCTTCATGCTTCGGGGAAACGCCCAAGACTTCTACGCCGCAGGATGGTTCTTTGGCTTTCGTGAATCGGAGTGAGCTTGGGATCACTGATACATTCGATGCGCAAGTCGGCTTGGTAGACCGATGAATGTGTGCCTTCGCAAGCTGATTTCTTGCGGCATGATTCCGTTCGATGCGGTCTCCCGCCGCGGACAGCTTATCGATGATCAGCGTTTGAAGCGAAGGAATCGACACGCTACCACCATCGCAATGATTGCAATGGGCCGCACCTTGAACATGCGTTGCGGATCGACCTTGACACGCATCACAGTGCTTGTGTTGTGCGACGGCGATCGGTACCGACCACGCCATGATCATCGATACACCGATTGCAACACAGCGTTTGCGAAGCCCCGAGCGATTTCTGAGAGCACTTCGCTGGATGAGTTTACGAATCGATTGACGGTGCAACATAGAACCACCTGGACATGCGAGATGCGAATACACTTCACGGAACGATCGATACACGCGTTAAACTCTGGGCGTGTCGCAAAGTTTATCGAACCGAAATCACCGTCACCGTAAGCACTTTCGATACGCCCGGCATATCGCCCTCAGTCTTCGCAAACCCCCTGAACCACCATCAGAGTGATCTATCGATCGCCCGAGCGCGGCCTACGCATAACGAAGGATGCCGATAAGCTTTGCTAGCTATGGGAGTATTGCGCGATGGTAGCGGTCAGTTTGTCTCGCAAGCGTCGCTTTGTACCTTTTGTTCCGTGTGCATCAGATTCTCCTGAAATGCATGGAGGGGAATTGTTCCTGAGGATTTGGGTCTTGCCTCGTCGATCGATTACACCGGAGCGAACAGATGTGACAGGGACGTTGCATCGTGGGAGCTTGGAAGAAGAGGATACGATGAAACGTCGGCCAGGGATGTTGCGAGACGGATTCAGATTCGCGCTATTAGCGACCTTGATTACAACGACCTCGGTGACTTCGGCAGGTTGCCGAACCCCGTGCTGGTGGGCTTATCGTTCGATGAGTTGCCTGCCACAAGAAGCGGATCGAAATGCTTCGCAGTATTGGCGGAGTTGCCAAGAAACGGTGGGGTCGCAGGATGTATCCTCTCCCTCCGATGTTCGTGCCGGGCAAAACACGCGCGGCGGAACAGAGACGCTTCAGGATCTCGTTGCACCCAATGGGCCAAATCTTGAAGCGGCGCCAGCAGAGTTTCGTAGCCCGTTACCAGTCCCTGGGGTGGGAGTACCCGGGTTTGAAGTTCCTGTGAACCTGTCGGACGATAGCTCTTCCCAAGATCAACCTGCCGATCAACCTGCCGATCAACCTGCCGATCAACCTACGAGGGGAAATGCTGTCGGAGTCTTTCGATTGGCCAGCCACAGCACCCAGGTAGAGTTGGCGCCGAATGCTTTCCGAGGACAAGATAGCGTCTCCTCCCGGCAGATCGTACCGCCGCGACCATTCGTCAAAGCACTTGCCAAGGATGTGCAGGAACCTATCGCTGGCGAAGGTCAGCAAGATCCACTTCGGTTGCCTGCGGAACTCCCCGGGGCCAACACTCCACCACTTGTCGTGCCCGACGCCAAGAATCAGGATTCGAAGATCTATCGCGAGCAAGTCCGCGGTCTTTTTCCAGACCTACCACCTGTCTATCGCGATCCAACCTCGCTGCCGGATGCGGCAACCGCAGGGATCGTTGGATTAGAGTCGCTACATCAAATCGCAAGAGCCAACCATCCAGGACTGCGTGCCGCAGCCGCGTCGGTGGAAGCAGCCCGAGGTGCGATGATTCAAGCTGGCTTACCACCTAACCCAAACATCGGTTACGAAGCCGACACTGTTCGCACTCTCAACACTCCAGGATACAAGGGTGCTTACCTCCAACAAACCATCGTTACCGCTCGCAAGCTCGGATTGGCAGCAGAGGCAGCCGCCGTCGATTACGCCAACGCGGTTATCTCGCAGCGTAAAACTTGGGTGACGGTCACATCCAAAATTCGGCGTTCCTACTTCCAAGTCCTCGCTTCGAGGCAGCGTGTTGTGTTGGCGAACGCATTGCTGGAGCTTTCCGAACGGGCGTACCAAGCTCAGATCCAATTGGTCGCGGCGGGCGAAGCAGCTCCTTACGAACCATTGCAATTGCGAGTATTGACCACGCAAGCTCGCGCCTCGCTGATCCGGGCTCAGCAGGATTCGATCGCCGCATGGCGAACGTTGGCAGCGGCAACCGGCATGCCCGACATGTCGGTCAGCGCCTTGGAGGGCAAGATCGATTGCGCGGTTCCTGAGATCGCTTATGAGAGCGCCGTCCAACGACTGATCGCACTCCACACCGATGTTCAAATCGCTGAAAACACGATCCGAAAACAACAGACACTAGTGCAGCTCGCCGATCGCCAGAACATTCCCGATCTCGATGTCGGTTTCGTCCTCCAACGCGACTACACGTTTGAGCCAGGAGGTGCTACGTACAACTTAATGCTGGGTGGTGCTATTCCGGTTCTGAATCAAAACCAAGGTAACCGGATCGCGGCGAGGGCTGAGTTGGTCAAGGCTGGGCAGAACGTTGCAGACACGCGAAATACACTGATATCCGATCTAGCCGGAACCTACGGAGTCTACCAAGCGAATCGCCAGTTGGCAGACTCTTTCAGGTCCGATGCTCTTCGGGATCAAGTCCGAGCGTACCGAGGGGTTTATCAACGTTATCTTGCGGATCCGTCCGGCGTCAGCTTTAACGATGTCATCGTCGCGCAGCAAACAGTCGCATCGGTACTCAATCAGTACCTGGATATCCTTCAAGCCCAATGGCAGAGCGTGGTCGACCTTGGCCAACTCCTTCAAGTCGACGATTTGTTCGAGATGGGGGATCGGGTTGAGGTCGCTCAGTTCCCGGCAATCGATACCGAAATCGTTTCGCAATAAATCACTTCGCAATAAATCACTTCGCAATCATGGTGACCCGCAGCCCCCGCCCCAAATCATAGCGGTGACGCGCAAGCGGCCCGGTACCACGACAACATCATAGCGGTGACGCGCAAGCGGCCCGGTTTCGCGCAGCTCCCATCCAGCCACCACCCATCCAGCCAACTGCATCTCGCGCATGCACTTCCCAAAAGCGAGTCGCATCGCGATGTCTAAGAGCGAATGTCGTAGTACGTTCGGTACCACGCAACGAACTTAGCAATCCCATCTTCGATCGTTGTCGACGGGGCGAATCCGACAGCTTCGCTTAGCGAGTCGACATCGGCGTACGTTTCGAGAACATCGCCGGGCTGCAGCGGCAGGTATCGAATATCGGCCTTCTTTCCGATGATCGTTTCTAGGACTTCGATGAATCGCGCCAGTTCGGTCGGCCGATTGTTACCGATATTGAAGATTCGATACGGAGCGGAGCTGGTGGCTGGGTCTGGATGCTTGCTATCCCATCTGCTGTCGGGTTGTGGAATATGATCCAGCAACTTGACCATCGCCGAAACGATATCGTCGACATACGTAAAATCTCGCTTCATCCGCCCTTGGTTATAGACCTCCAATTGCTTGCCATGCATGATGGCTTCGGTGAATTTGAAGAGGGCCATGTCGGGTCTGCCCCATGGACCGTAGACGGTAAAAAACCGGAGGCCGGTGGTAGGGATTTGGTAGAGATGCGAGTAGCAGTGGGCCATCATCTCATTGGCCTTCTTGGTCGCAGCGTACAAACTGATAGGGTGATTGGTACCGTGCGAGGTGGAGAACGGCTGCTCTGTGTTCAACCCGTAGACGCTCGAACTGCTGGCATAGATTAGGTGCGGGACCTGTTGATGACGGCATCCCTCTAGGATTGTCAGTGTTCCTTCGACATTCGATTGCGTGTATGCATGCGGATTGCTGAGCGAGTAACGCACGCCAGCTTGAGCCGCTAAATGAACTACCCGATCAAAGGTGTGGGACTGAAACAACTTCGACACTGCGGATGCGTTTTGCAGATCGATCCGGTGAAAGTGAAAGCCTGGGTACCGCTGAAGGACCTTCAATCGGTCTTCTTTCAATTGAACGTCATAGTAATCGTTCACGTTGTCCACACCGATCACTTCATGGCCTAGTTCCATGCATCGCAATGCCATATGGAACCCGATGAAGCCTGCGGTACCGGTGATCAGGAGCTTGGACATGAATCTTTGAAGTGTTGAAGGACTACGCTAAATTACTGGAGAACGAGGGATGGAATCGAAAGATTTTGCAAAAGGGGATGCGGAGGGCTTGGATGGTTCCATGCATGAGCCGCCGCGCTACGGATCCAGCCGTTCAAGGTAACGGCATTGTGGATCAGCCCATGGGCTAACGAAGCCATCGGTACGATGCAATCGGCCGTCTCGAGGGATTCTAAATGCCCCAGTGTCCCCCAGCTCCACACGAGTCGAATGCAAGGATCCGAAGAGCTTGGGCTGGGGAGCCGCGAAAGGTTCGTGACCATCTCACCGCACATCCGACGCAACTGATCGACTTCTATGATAATCACATCCGCCATCTTGGGCGATTCCCACGCATCAAACCTGCAGGATGGATAAGTAAACTTGGCGGACGGATCATCGCCATTCAAACCATCGCCATTCAAACCAACGGGTAGATCGACCGGCAAGTCCTCCCATTGGGCGAAGGACTGCCACTGCACCGCTAAATGGTGCTGCGATAAATGATGTACCGCCAAACGGTGCACCGTGGCTTCGTGCATCGGAGTCAATCCCACCGCACACCAACGCTGCAATCTCGTCGCCGGAGAGGAGGTCGCCGGGGGCACCGTTGGCGATGGCATCGGCGTGGACGGAGCTTGGCCTTGCACTTCACGGGGATCGGGTTTGGATCGAGGGGAACGTGAACTCACCAAAGCCTCGCTTAGTTGCCAAACGACCATTCGGAATAAGGAGGGGTCGCAATCAATGCGATGGAATCCTCTCCCAGCTGCATGTTGGCGGTCGAGCAAGCCGCTGGAATCAGAATGGAGTCGCCTCGCGACAGATTCATGGTTGAAGTCTCGGTTTGAATTTGAGCCACTCCCCTTGGGATAGTCACGATCGCAAAGTCATTCGTGGGAAGTTTGGTGGGCTGGGTGCTCCGAGATTCCATCAACCGGAATTTATCGCATGCGACCAGCAAACACTCGTTGGGAGTTGGCGTAGAAGTACGGGGTGCGAAGTGGACCGGTCCACTTTCAAAGTCGATCACTTGGAGGGCTTGCTGAACATGCAATGGCCTCGGCTGTCCATCTTTATCGACGCGGTTCCAGTCATAGAGTCGAAACGTGCAATCGCTCGCTTGTTGGATCTCTGCGACGACCAGGCCGGCTCCAAGGGCGTGGACGGTACCCGCTGGGATAAAGACGCAGTCGCCGACTTGAGGGCGGAGCACGTGCAGGCACTCTTCTGTCTTTCCCGACGCGATGGCGTTTTCGAGGTCGGAACGGCCAACCCCTGGCTTGAGACCAGCGTAAAGAACCGAGTCCGGTTCGGCCTCGATCACGTACCAAGCCTCTGTTTTTCCCCGATCTGGCTGAGGCATTTGAGCCCCATAAGCGTCGTTCGGGTGGACTTGGACGCTCAGAACCCGCTGGCAGTCCAGATACTTCAAGAGGAGTGGAAATCGTTCGTTGGGGGTATTTTCCCCAAGAATTTCGATGGGGAAGTGCTGGATCAATTTTCGAAGTGTCCAGCCCTCGAACGGACCGGAATCGACAACCGACTCCCCTTCGCGGTGATCCACAATCTCCCAGCTTTCGGCCCAAATGCCGTCATCGGGAAGTTTTTTTCCTAGGCTCTTGGACAAGCGATTACCGCCCCAAATGTAGGATCGGAAGAGAGGTTGGAAACGAAGTGGTTGATCCGGAGGAAACATGGATTGCCAAATTGGCCCTGACAAACAAAGCTGGAGAGATAACAAAACCGGTGTTCCGGCTCGATCGCATGCGATTCCGCAAGGATGAGCCGCGGGCGAGCTCATCCGCTCCCCCAAGTTACGCCTGTTAACCTACCAGCAATTGTACTTCATGTAACGAGAGGATTCGCACCCGATGAAAGGTGACGATCTGTTCGAAAAAAGTGCCATGACCTTCGGCGAGCATCTCGACGAATTGCGCATAGTGCTGACGAAAGCCACGATTTGCTTGGCTTTAGGCTTGGTTGTCGGGATTCCCATGGCCTCGCGCGTCGTTTCCTACATGCAAGTTCCCCTCGAACGGTCGCTTGAAAATTTCTACAACAAACGGTCCCTGAGCGAGATGTCAGCGACCTCTGGGGGAGCGGTTTCTGACGACCTCAAGCAATGGATGGAGCAGAATAAAGTTGTCAGCCAGTCGGTTTGGATCGACCCGAAGCGATTGGCCAGGATCGAAACCGGCGATGCCGAACTCTTGGCAAACGCGGACTCGGAAGGGCTTCCATCCCCGTCGCAGATGCTCAAGATGCGGATGTTTGTACCTGTCAAAGCCAACACGGAGGCTCTCGGGCTCCAGGAACCGTTCATGATTTGGCTCAAGGCGGCGTTTGTCGTGGCCATTGTAGTCGCCAGCCCTGGCATCTTTTATTACCTATGGCAGTTCATCTCCTCGGGGTTGTATCCGCACGAACGAAGGTACGTCTACTTCTTTCTTCCCACCAGCTTGATCCTCTTTTGGGCCGGAGCCTGCCTCGCGTTTTTTGTCATCTTCCAACTGGTCATCGAGTTCCTGCTCGAGTTCAATGCGAGCATGGGCATCGGCGCTTCCCCGCGATTGACCGATTACATGTCGTTTGCCCTGCTCCTGCCACTCGGATTCGGCATCGCATTTCAACTGCCACTGGTCATGCTCGTCATCGAACGCTTAGGCATCATCACCGTTCAGACCTACCTGTCGCAGTGGCGGATCGCTGTTCTCGCCATCGCCTTTATATCGATGATCCTCACTCCAGCTGATATGGCGAGCATGATCGGAATGTCCGTACCCTTGGTGGGTCTTTACTTTTTAGGGATCGCCATGTGCCAGTACTTGCCTCGCAGTTCCATGCAAAGCCAACATGCGAGCGACCCTCGCTGATAGAATGTTCGAACTCGCACTATCGCCTGAAGCGACCGACTTTGCACTAGAAGTCAACGCGCAGGCATGCGTTTAGGAAATCGTGAGTTGACGAATGCCTATGGCTGACAGCAATCGAAAACCGTTTCGCGAATTTCCTCTTTCGCTCCGAATCGCACAGCGCAGCTTTCTATTTGCCATTTTGATTCCTATCGTTTTGAGGTTCATGTTCCGCGCCAAGGTCGGTGGGATACCCATGGCCGTGATGGCTGCTTCTGGTCTTTGCGTGCTGACCGGAATCATCGCTACCTACTTTGTGCTGATCCGATATCCCTATATCGGCATGATCGATCCTGCGGATGGAGATTTGTACGCAAAGCATGTCGAGTCCATCTCCGTACCGATATGGAGGATCCTCAGGGTTTTTGGAATTGCAGCGGGTACCTTGGCAATTGCGATCCCGTTTCTCGATGGAAACATCAAACCGATTGAGATGGTCTGGCTCATGTACGCGGCTACGCTCTTTTTGTTTATCCTGTTCCTTGCGTTTCGGTACGACCGACTGGAACACCCCGCTGTGGCGACCTTTCTGCGCTGCACCTTGGGTCTAGGAGTGATCCTTTGCCCGATCTTTATTCCCGGTCTGATCATTGGGTCGATGCGAGCGCAGAGAATCCTAGACGACGCTGAGGCGAAGCTAGAAGCGGAAAAACGGCAATCAAGGGGCTGAACCGAGCGAGGTTTAATGCCGTTTCAAGATATAAACGATGTCTTCGGTCGATTCGTCGATTTCAATCGGTTCGTCCGCGTCGTAGCTGAAATCGTACGCGGTTTCGATCGTCCACTCCGGAACCTTTTTCACCATCGCCGCAAACTGCTTGTACGTATAGCTCCGGAGCACCAAGCAATCGTCGATCCGCATGGATCCTGTTGGCCGGTAGATATCGAATCGCAGGTTGAAGCGTTCGATACGGGTCTTTGGATCTTTATCGCGAGGCCACATGTGCGTGTTGACTTGCAAATGCCCTCGCCGCGCGGTCCAACTCTCCTCGTCGGTCGTCGGCCCCACCAACGGTGTCAAATGGAAGCCCAACGCATAGATTCCTCCTGGCCGAATCGCAGCCGCCATCGCTCGAAGGTGAGCCACCGCCATCGCCTCGGTCGTCAAATGCCGGAAGGAATTGATCGTATTAAATGCAGCATCGAACGGTTTTTTCACCGTAAAGTCGCACATGTTGGCTACGAACGCGGTGGGTTTGTAGCCGTGACGCTCCAACCGCTTGTTGCAAAAATCGACCGCCTTGTCATTGAGATCGAGCCCCTCGCAGTGATAACCTGCTTTGAGCATGCGATACAGCAATCGCCCCGTACCACACGCAGGCTCAAGCAGTCGCTTTGTCTTTCCACGGACATGCGTCTTAAAAACTTTCTCCAGGAACCGAAACTCAGCAACCCAATCGCTGCCGAAAATAAGATCGTAATAGGTCGGATGATCGTAGATGCTTTCGGCGACAGTTTGCATAACAAATTCCTCGAGGCTCGCCGCGGTTCAGCGGGCGAGCGGTACGGCTCATGAAGTATTGGATTCGCAGTGTTGAGATTCGCAGGTATCTGCTGACAGCAGCGCATTCCCATCGAATTTCCCAATCGATTCGGATTCGAAGGAGAACCACGATTTTAACGCTTCACCGATAGAATGCTACATGACTAGAAAGCTGCTTGGCCGACTCCTCCATGCAGTGCAATTCCCAGCCACCGCGTTCCCTTGCTATACTCGTGGTCCGTTACGTCGATCGTTACGTCGATCGTTACGTCGATCTAGACACGTGAGGATTACGACGCGTCAGCGGCACGTTCGGGTCTGTTTATCCGCAATAACCCAACAGGAAAACGATGAACGATTCCGTACGTCGCTACCGAGTCACCCACAGCACTCATTACGAGTATTCGTCGGAAAGTTCGTTGTGCCATAATCAACTTCACTTGACCCCGCGAGAACTCCTCAACCAACGGGTCAGCCACTGCGTGATCGAGATCCAGCCCAAGCCCGCTTGTCGTTTCCATTGGCAAGATACCTTTGGGAATCACGTCGAGTTCTTCAGCATCGAGGAAATCCATCCGAATCTGGCGGTGACCTCACGATGCTTGGTCGAACGGTTCGATGCCGCCATCCCCGACCGAGCGAATCTTCGCTGGAGCGAACTGCTCCTTGCGATCGCGAACTCGCAACATCCTGCATGGGTTGCTGCGCGCGAGTTTCTTTACGACTCGAGATACTGCCACGCCAACCACGAGTTCGCCGAGTATGCATCCCAAGTCATCGAAGGCGATTGCGACGTGCTGGATTGCTTGAGAATGCTCAATACCAAAATCCATCATGAGTTCCTCTACGTGCCATCATCAACCCAAGTAACCACGCGACCCATCGAGGTGCTCAAACGAAAAAAAGGGGTCTGCCAAGACTTCGCGCACGTGTTCATCTGCTGCATGCGATCTCTGGGTGTCCCCGCCCGATATGTCAGTGGATACCTATTGACATCGCCCCCCAAAGGACAACCGAGACTCATCGGTGCCGACGCATCCCACGCTTGGGTCAGCGTCTTTGCCGGCGACTTGGGTTGGATCGATTTCGATCCCACGAACAACAGCATTCCAGGATTGGAACATATCACCGTCGCCTGGGGACGAGACTACTCCGATGTGGCCCCCATCCAGGGCGTTTTCGTCGGAGGTGGTTTCACCACCCTTCATGTCGCGGTCGATGTGACACCCGACGATCTTAAAATGCCAGCATTAGAAAGTCCACCGGACTGATCTTGTCTTGAGACGACGATCCTACGAAACTCCGACCTCTCGCCAGGAACGGATCAAGGAGGATCCAGAGTATGTGGAAGTTGAATCTCACTGTCGTCACCTTTGCGGTTTTCGTCGCGCAGTTCACAGACGATGTTCGCGGAGGGTTGGTGGGTGATTGCATCGCCATCGAATTTGTATCCGCAGGTTGCAACCAATGCCGCGCCATGGACACGGCCACGCAACAAGCGTTGGCGGAGGGCTGGGTCGTTCGACGGGTGAATGTTCAGCAAGAACCTCATTTAACGCAGCGGTGGCGGATTCATACCACACCAACCACCCTGTTGATTCGAGGCACCCGCGAGATCGACAGGATTCTAGGTCCCGTCGACTATATGGAACTATCGCGCAGGATGGTGGCTGCTTCGAGCCCCGACAAGCTAAAAAGTAGCCCCGATACTGCGGCGCTAGCTTCCAACAACCGCTCCATCCCCACCACAGTTTCTGAGGTAGCACTGGCATCCCACAACGCGACCGCACCACGAACCAACAAACCATCCGAGCCCCCCAAATTCGCTCGAAACCAAGCCATTGAGCCGATCCATCCACCATCCATCGCCCCGCAACCAGCCACCAGCTCTGGGAACGATCCTTTTCAAGACCCCAGTCCTGTCCAAAAAGCACAGCATCTCGCCCCCGTGCGCCCAAATAACACCTCCACAATCGATAATCCCACGAGCGCGAGCGTTACCGGCACGAGCGGCATCGCTAATGCTGCCTCCGCCACCGTTCGGATCCGTGTCGATGATCCCCGATTCGAGTCGGTCGGTACTGGTACTATCATTGATAGCTATCAAGGAGAAGCGCTGGTTCTGACTTGCGGGCACCTGTTTCGAGATCTTCCGCCCAATGCGCGCATCACCGTCGAAATGTTTCCTGGTCCGAATGAAAGGGTCCCTGAAAGGGAAGAGAAATTCGAAGCCCAAGTCATCGATTTCCAAGCATCAGAACTCGACATCGGCTTGCTCTCGTTCCATCCCGGCCGCGAAGTGGCTCGCGTACCATTGATAGCGCAGCGAGAAAATCTTCGCGAAGGAGAGTTGGTTTTCAGCATCGGTTGCGACAACGGCCAGTCTCCCTCCCGACGCGACTCCAGAATCACCAAACTCAACCGCTACATGGGCGCCCCCAACGTCGAAGTTGCCGGCGCACCAGTTCAAGGCCGAAGTGGCGGGGGGCTGTTCAATGCCAAAGGCGAACTGATCGGGATATGCTACGCGGCGGATAACGAACTCGATGAAGGTTTGTACAGCGCGCCAACAGTCGTTTACCACCAACTCTCCAAACTCGGACTGCAACGGCTCTACTCCGGCTCAACGCTTGAGACCATCGCGGCTGTCCCAACGGCTGCCCCAAAAGCGAGCGAGGTTGTTCCCGCCTCGAACAACATGACTGTCATCGTGCGCGACGCCCAAGGCCGAGAGCAACAAATCCAGATCCCATCGCCAAGCCCAAGATTGCTGCAGGCTTTGGCGGAAGAACGTTCCTCGCTAGTCCGCTGATCCTACTTGCGATCCGACTCGCTCGTGCTGCAATCCAGTCCAAAGATCCACCGCACAGTTCCCACCTCGAACCCCTCCTTTCCCTTCGAATAATGCCAGTAATTTCCGAAGTTTCCACCAGGAAAAAGACTCGCGTTTGGCTTCAAACACCCCCACCGGTCCAAACTCTCAGCGCGATGCTACTCACTTCGATGCTAATCACTTCGATGCTGGTGTGCTTGCCCGGTTGTGGCACGACTAAATCGGTCACCGCCACCGAGCAATTGCTGATGTCGGATGCGGTGGATACCACCATTTCGAAAATCGATTTCCGACCGCTGGCCGGGTACAAAGTCTTCTTAGATACCACCTATGTCGTATCGGCTGGAAAAGCGATTCCTGGAGTTCCGGTACCATTCAATTTGGTAAACTCCGACTACGTCATCAGCGGATTGCGCCAACAACTTACCGCCGCCGGTTGCATGCTCGTCGACACCAAAGACAACGCCGAGATCATTTGCGAAGCACGCTGCGGGGCGCTCGGAACCGATGGGAACAACGTTACCTACGGCCTACCAGCAAGCAATCTGCTCAGCAGCGCCTCATCGATGATCGCAAGCGCCCCTCCCATCCCGACCATTCCGGAAATATCCATCGCGAAACGTGAGATGAAAAGCGCTGCCGCAAAGATCGCCGTCTTCGCCTATGATCGCGAAACGCGAGAACCATTATGGCAATCAGGGGTCGCCCAAGCCGGTAGCAATGCTCGCGACACATGGTTCCTCGGTATGGGCCCACTGCAGTACGGCACCATCTACAACGGAACTCGGTTTGCTGGCAAACGTGTAGGTCGACGAAAATTGGTGAATGATGAATTGCCAGCAGCAAAACTCGCCAACGGCATCGATCATCGCGGGCAGCATGTCTTTGCAAGCCAATTGTTTGCCCCAAAGGCTCCTCCCGACGTGGAGGAATCTGCCGAATCCCATCTCGCGGAATCCGATGCCGCAAAAACAAATGCCGTCAACGCGGACAGCAGCTCGATCAAGCAACCCAAGGACGAAGCCGCATCGATCAAACGCGATGATTCGAAACCGGTTCGTGCAACGCTCTCAAGCGACAAAAAGCCGAATTGATCGCTAATCGATAGGTTTCGTCACCGCGCACGATTTCTACAGGCTCCTAGCGTCTCTTCACAATCCCTACAATCGTTCCAGATTGACTCAATCTCTCGGGGCCTGGATGCCGATGAAACGATGTGTGCTCAGGGGGGAAGACTGGTTGCACAAATGCCATCATTAGGCGGCGTGTCGTTAAATTTTGTCGACAACGCTGACTTGATGGTGTTCGGTCGCAAAACGCATTCGCCACGGCTTCCCTCCTATGTTATTCGCAGATCACGTATCCGCCGACCAACAACTCACCGTACCATCGTTTGCGGATGGAGTGTCTCATGGTTGCCGAAGCGATGCGCAGTCACGCCGCGCCGGCAGGTCGCCTTATTGGTGCTTAACGCTGGTGCTCGCCGTTCTGACGGTATCTCATAGCGGTTGCATGCTCGTACCCGACATCAAGAGCAAACCGCAGTATCACAATCCGTTCCCGCAACTCAGTCGGGTTGCGATCCTTCCGTTTCGCAATCAAAGCCAAGAACCAACCTTGAGCGGCTCCCGCGTATCGTTAGCTTACTACGATGAATTGCAGTCAATCCCTGGCTTTGAAGTCCTTCCGACGGGATTGGTCGAAACACAGTGGACCGCCTTCGAAACCAATGTGTTGCGGCGTCCTGCTACAACCGCTGAGGATTTCCAACGGTTTGCTCGGTACCTTGGAGTCGATGCCGTCCTTCAAGGAGCGATCACCGACTACGATGCGTATTACCCACCTAGGATGACGCTCAAGGTCAATTGGTATGCTGCCAATCCAGGGTTCCATCCCATCCCAGCCGGCTACGGATTGCCTTGGGGAACCAAACACGAGAAAAAGATCCCGCAATGGATTCGCCTCGAAGCGGAGCGTGCACTCGCTCGCGAGCAGTTGAAAACACAAGCGCCTGAGGATTCCGCGGGGGTTCTGGAAGCAGAGGAAGAAGAGACAGAAGACGCCCCCGCTGCAGTCGTCGCTCCGCAACCGGTACTGCCAAACGATCCGTTCCTCAACTCCAACGGCAGCACCAACGGCAGCGACCGCGATCCCAATTCGCCGAGCAATTCCCCAAACCCCAATACCCCAAATCCATCCGATAACGATTCAGGCAATTCGAATCCAGGAACTCTGGTTCCACCTGTCGGGTCGGGGGTCGCGGAGGATCCGAACGTCACTACCGTTTCCGCCACCATCCCCCGTAAGGCAACGGAAACCTCAACTCGTAGCCCAGCCCTTCCGGTTGGTTCTGCAAAGAACGCACCGACCCACAAGAACGAACCGACCCATTGGACCAAATCAGGGACCCAATTCGGGCCTGTGCGACTCAAGCCGATCCAGCAAACATTGCGGCCGCTGAGCGCATCCGAGATGCAGAACGGCCAAGCTACCTCCGGTGGTATTCCCGAGGTTGTCACCTCCCCCGATGTTGTTACCCCCGAGTACTACAACGAACAGGAAAAACTACCCACCCCAGTTCCATCCCAACGATCGCTCTTGTTTCCATCCAATATCCCTGAAGCGACTCTCCCATTGGAAACCGAAGCGTTACAAGCTTCCCAGGCGGATGCTAAGCCTTTGTTGAATGATAGCGAGCTACCCGACGACTGGCCCGATCCGAAGGGCTTTATCCCAGCAAAACCCAAGCGAAATAAGCCAGAAATGATAGCTCAATACGAGCCGATCATTTCACATATGAAGGCCTATAACGGCAGTAACGAAGATTTCACAGAATCACTTGGGGAGTACTTTTACTTTCGTGACGACGCGCGGTTTGGAGGCTGGCAAGCGTATCTCCAACGCAGCGAAGACTTTATACGATTCTGCTGCCACTTGCATGTAAGAGAAACGCTCGCTGCACGCGGAGGAGAGCTAGAAAGTCGAATGATCCTTCGATGGCCAATCGGTCGATACCAACGCTAGTTCCGGAGGGCGCTCTGGACAGAGGTTGCGGTTGAGCACGCCGCAACGACCGAAGGCATTGGTACGGAACGGATCTCATGGGTGGCGAAGTCAACGTCGTCGCGCTGGTGCGCGGCGAAGAACAATATGTTTTTGTGTTCGACGAGAAGCGTCGCACGGAACTTCTTCGTCTCCTAGGACGGTATGCCGCCGACCCATCTCTGTCGTTCACCTGGTACGATGCTGCAATTCTTAGCCAAAAGATTCGTGAGATGCTCCCAGCACCCGCCGTCGAGTCGGTTGGAGGCGGGGCCAGCACCGCACCCATCCATGCTGGCAAATACCATTCGGGATTCCAACATGGAACTCCGGGACCTCGATTCCAGTTCCCTTAAAAAATTGCAGATCCCCCGACTCAGGGAATCCCGCTTGCCAGGGTGCAGCATCGAGCCGCCGATAGCCCGCTCTCTATTGATAGATTGGTAGTTCTGGCCATCGCGGAACAGGATCCGCTCGTAATCGATGGCTCGTACTCGATAGCTCGTACTCGATAGCGGCATCGCGATTGTCCAACATTCCGAACCGGGACGCTGTAACGCATTTTCCCTCCTCGGTCTTTGATTCACCTTTCATCTCAAAATTCCAACGCCGACAAGTGCGGTGACCAGGACGCAGTGGTACCGTTCACCGAACCGAGTACGAGTACCGTCCTGTCGGACTGAGTACGAGTACGAAGAGCAGCCAGAACAGGTCGATGCACCGAAGGACTCGGTCGGCTCGGTGGCTCGTGGTGACGTTACTTCTCGTCCTCGGGGATCGTTGCCGATTGGTGGATTGGTTGGCCAATCATCTCGTGGTCGTCGTTGCTGGCGCTGTGGAGGCTTGTGAGAGCCGCACATTCAGCGCACCGATCCGTTGGTACAACTCAGGCTGTTTTGCATTCAGGGCTAAGCTCTGTTGGTAGTTCTGTATCGCTTGCATCAACTCCCCGGATGACTCTCGCATTTGACCCTTGTAAGCCCAAGCCCGGTAGTTGTTGGGATCCATGGCGAGCGCTTCGTCGAGGTATTGCTCGGCGAGCTTGTTTTGGTTGAACTCTTGATTGAGTCGGGCCAACTCAATGCGAGCATCGGCAAGACCAGGGTTTCGTGCCGACCAGTTCTTTAACAATGCGAATCCTTTATCTGACTCTCCTTTATCAACCAGCAAAACGGCCAATCCGCGATGGCAATCGACATGGTTGGGGGCAAGATCCAGACACTGGTTGTAGATAGCTTCAGCATTATCGATCATCTTGGGATCTTTCGCCGCCGAGCCAAGCTTATGATATGTGGATGCTAGGTTGTAATACGTGTCCGGGTTCGCCGCGTCGGTCTGCTTGGCTTGTTCGAAGTATTGAAGCGCCTCCGCGTATCGGCCTTGTTGGTACATCGCGACCCCCTTGCCGTTGTTGCTTTTGGTCACCATCTGGCAACCACTGCTCGCTGTGATGACACATCCAAGAGCTACGATCCACAGTGGATTCTTATTCAGTGGTTGCCGACAGAGTGGGTTGCGGCTGAGATTAAATCGCATGGTCGAACCGTTGGATTGAGTGGCCGGACAAAGGAACTGAAGCCAGATTCCGCTCCAGAGAAACGGGAATCCTCCCGAAGGGGACCGGGGTACCATTTCAAACTGGGCAATCCGCCTCGGGATGGTAGGATGCATAGCAGTTTTGTCCTTACAAGATCAAGTCCGAGTCGCGGCTTGGGCCGCTGAAAGCGGATGGGGTACAGGCCGGCCGGTCGAGGCGGTCGATTCGCTTTTGTGAACAGCGTTTGGTGGGCAGCCATCGTCAACCTTTGCGCCACGCGTATGACCGCTTCTTGTGGATGTCGGTTCCCCAATGTCCCCTCAGTGGGCTGATGCGACCCATCGATCCCTTCCGATTCCTAAAAGCACGTGTTCCTATAAGCTCCTATAAGCATCGTGCAATCATCGCAGGCGACTCTGCTAGCATTCCTTCCGCGGAAGGTTCGATCGAACCCCGGGATGTTCGAAGAAGCTCAAGCGTGAGTGATGTGATTAGCGAGCGATGTGATTAGCAACACGGCACGCAGCAGCGGTGGAAGTGGACTTCCGAAATCGCGAAATCGCAGGGATGAGGTTTGCAAATGATGACATGGTTAAAAATGCGTTGGGTAGGGTTGCTCGTTTTCGGCGTGATCATCCTGGGCAACACTTCGTCGTTTGGCCAACTCCCCAACGACACATGGTCCCCGATCCATCATTTTGGGCGGATGCAAGGCATCGGGTGGGGGGACGGCTACCACAGTTGCAGCACAATACCGATGCGTGGCAGTACAACCCCGATGGATCGTTTCCGCCATGTCGCTTCGTCAAACAGTGGCCCTCAGATAAGAGCATCCGCATGGTTACCGTCATCATCGATGTCGACGCTCTACTCGCGTCCGTCGGAGAGCAGAGTCTCCACCGTTCCACTGCGATTTCGTTCGCAAGACAACGGCCCGTTGGGTTCTAGCCCCACCAATGCTAGCCCTCCAAAACAGGCTGAGAAACAACCGATTGGGAAACAAACGGTTGGAATCGAGGCAAAGTGTGGGCCATGGTTTGGATACTGCCCTGAAAACAAACCGCTCTTTAGCCAGCCAGCCGCCGGTAGCCAGCCAGCAGCAGGTAGTCAGCCAATAGAATCTGCATCTCGAGTACTAGCACCGGTGAGCCGTTAGAATCGCTCTTGACGCGATCTTTGAGAAAAAGCTACCAAGCGTCAGAACCGCATGTCGGTTGTGACTAGCATCGTGTTTCGATGGGCCTTGCCAGCATAGGCGAGTGCTTCCGTGTTGCAACCTGCATCGCCTGAATACCCGCGATCTCTTTCAAACGGAACAAGAACCCATGAAGCGCATGCTTTGGATGACTGTGTTGGCTGCAACGGTTAGCCAAGTCGGTTGTGGTAGCAAGGACACCTCGACGGTCGCAGGCACGACGCCCCCAGCAGCGGGCATGGCTCCTGCAACAACCCCAACACTTCCAGGAAGCTTGGGAGCGGGCAGTGCCGCTACAAATCGAGTTGCTGGCGGGAACGCCGCACAAGGAGCCGCGGGTCAGATGACACCACCGCCAGCGGCGACCGTACCGTTGAACACATTGAATCTCGCCAACCCAAAGAAACCGGAAGAGATTGTCGCGTCGTTCCTCGATGGAATGCGGTCGGGTAACGCGAAGGTGATCGAATCCTTACTGTCGACGCGTGCTCGCCAAGAAATAACTGCCAAGGGTTTGGATATCGCCCCGATTGGATCCCCTCAAGCTCAATTCGAAATTGAGAAGGCTGAGTTTCCAGATCCTAAGGATCCAACGATCGTTTTGGTGACCAGCAACTGGCTCGAACCCGCATTGGGTGCTCAAGAGGCGACCGAATACGAAGTGGTCTGGGCGTTGGTCCAAGAGCCCGAAGGATGGCGTATTTGTGAAATGGCCGTCGACACCCACATCGAGGGTGAAGAGATCCAAGTCGTGAACTTTGAAAATCTCGCTGATGTGGTTCAGCAGACCGAAGCCCCTCGCACCGCGGCTCTCCCGAGCGGAGCACCACCTGCCCCGGCTTCTGTTCCAGGTGCTGCTGGAATCCCCAATAACTTTGGAGCTCCCGGGAACGGTGGCGTTCCCAGTCCTGGCGTTCCTGCATTGCCACCTGGCGGTTCGATCCCCGGTGCGGTTTCTCCCACTGGTTTCGGACCTGCACCAGGCGCGGCGGGACTTCCTCCTGCGGCGGGACTTCCTCCCGCTCCTGGTAGCCTGCCGCCAGCGTCCGGAGCGGGCAGCTTGAGAAATCCGGGGCCAGCGTTTCCTGGCTCCGCCCCAGGGAGCCTTCCTGCAGGGGGCCTTCCCGCAGGATCCCTTCCTGCTCTTCCACCGGCCGGCGGCACATTGCCTGCCAGCGGCGGCCCATCCCTCCGGTAAAAACCGATAAAAACATCAGTTGATCGCGGAATCCGTAAATCTTTGAACCCAGGTCAGGCCTTCATGGCTTGACCTGTTTTGCTAGAATCCTCTATCTTTGTCACCCCGCTGGCCTCGCGCCGGCGGAATCTGTTTTTTCATTTACAATTTTGACGTAAGAAAATTGCTGAGGGGAGCACCCTGCTATGGCATCAATTGAGGAACGAGTCGTTGACATCGTCGCCGAACAACTCGGTGTTGAAAAAGACAAGATCACCCGAGACACACACTTCGTCAACGATTTGGGTGCCGACTCATTGGACACGGTTGAACTGGTAATGGAACTCGAAGAGGAGTTCGACATTAGCATTCCAGAAGATGCCGCTGAAAAAATCCAACGTGTTGGCGAAGCGGTCGATTATATCGAGAAGCAACAAGCCTAGTTTTTTGGCTTTGTCTATCAAGCTGTCGAAATCGAATGAAGCGTAGAGTCGTAATTACGGGCCTTGGATGCGTCACATCCATGGCATTGGATGTTCCATCGTTGTGGCAAGGGATTCTCGCTGGTAAAAGCGGCATCCACCCACTTACGATTTTGGACACGTCCAATCATAAAGTCCATTTCGGTGGTGACGTTGCCAATTTTGATCCCGGCCACACCTGCGATCCCAAGGAGGCCAAGCGGCTTGACCGTTTCTCCTTGTTCGCGATATGGGCCGCGTACCATGCTGTGCACGACTCAGGCATCGCTTTCGACAAAGAGGATCCGTTTCGTTGCGGCGCGATTATCGGGTCCGGAATCGGAGGCCTCAACGAAATCGAAGAGCAAATCTTCCGACTTCACCAAAAAGGGCCCGATCGTGTAAGCCCATTCACGATCCCAAAGATGATGCTCAACGCTGCCGGCGGGAATCTCGCGATTCAGTACGGCCTCAAAGGTCCGAACTTCGCCGTCGCGACGGCGTGTGCCAGCAGCAATAACGCGATGGGCGATGCCCTCAAAGCTATTCAGTACGGCGAAGCGGAGGTCATGCTGAGCGGTGGTACTGAAGCAGCGATCACGCATATGGGTGTCGCGGGCTTTGCCAACATGAAAGCTCTCTCCACGCGGAACGACGCTCCCGAAAAGGCAAGTCGCCCGTTTGATCTCGATCGCGATGGCTTTGTTCTCGGTGAAGGCTCCGGTGTTCTCGTATTTGAAGAACTCGAGCATGCAAAATCTCGCGGTGCACGCATCTATGCGGAGATCCTTGGATACGGTGGTTCCTGCGACGCTGGGCATATCACCGCTCCGGACGAACAAGGCCGCGGGGCGGGCCGCGCGATGATCAACGCACTCGCCGATGCCAAGCTCAATGCCTCGGACATCGATTACATCAACGCCCACGGAACGAGCACTCCACTGGGTGACAAAGCGGAAACCGTCGCCGTGAAAAATGTGTTCGGAGATTCGTCCAAAACGGTTTCTATCTCGAGCACCAAAGGCCACCTCGGTCACGCTCTCGGAGCCAGCGGCAGCATTGAGATGATTCTCTCGGTGCTCAGTTGCTACCACAACATCATCCCTCCGACCATCAACCTAGATACTCCAGATCCCAATTGCGATCTCGACTATACTCCCCATCATCCTCGCGACCGAAATGTGCGCTACGCGATGAACAACAGCTTTGGATTTGGTGGGCATAACGCCACAATGATTTGCGGCAAACTTCTCTAAGCCACATGGCGGAGCCCCTCTTCTCACAGCTCCGCGTTTTGCTCTACCTAATTTCCAAACCGCTCCAGATTCTGGAATTCTATTGCTGGAACAACAGTCGGTTTTGAGGCACAATGGTCACGACTCGGGGGACAGAGCACGAACGATCCTGAGGCAGACCTACGCAGACTAACGCATACCTACGCAGACCGTCGCATACCTACGCAGACCGTCGCAAGAGAAGACCCAATGCAACTAAGAATGGCTCCGCTCCTGACCCGATTCGTCATGATTGCCTCGATGATCGCTGCACTCATAGCAGTTTGTCCCTGCAGCATTGCCGATGAAGGAATGTTCCCCATCAGCGAACTTGGGAAACTGAACCTCAAGCAGCGCGGCGTGGAATTGACTCCCGATGAGATCTTCAATGCTCAAGCAGTCTGCTTGGTGGATGGCATCTGCCGTGTGAATGGTTGCACGGGATCGTTCGTTTCCCCCGACGGCTTGATCATCACCAATCACCATTGCGCATTCGATGCCATTCAGAAAGGGAGTTCCCAGGAACGGGATCTTCTCCGAGATGGCTTCAACGCCACCGATCGAACCAAAGAGATTCCAGCACCGAATTACACAGTGCGTATCACCGAATCGTACTCGGATGTCTCCGATGAAGTCCTCTCGGTCACTAAACCAGAGATGACATTTGTCGAACGGACCAAGGCCATCGACCGTCGACGTAAAGAGTTGGAAGTAGCCGCAGAAAAAGACAATCCGGGGATGAGAGCCGAGGTTGCCGAAATGTTTATCGGTAAGACCTACGTTCTGTTTCTCTACACCTACCTCAAAGATGTTCGCCTCGTCTTTGCGCCCCCGATCGCCGTCGGAGCCTTTGGTGGTGAACTCGACAACTGGGAGTGGCCTCGCCACACCGGGGACTTCTCGTTCATGCGAGCCTACACAGGCCCCGATGGCAAACCCGCCGAGTATGCGGCAGAGAATGTCCCTTATCACCCCAAACGATTCATTCGCTTGAACCCCAAGGGCATCGAGGAAAACGATACGGTATTTCTGCTCGGATACCCCGGCCGAACCGTGCGGAATCGCACCGCGAGTTTCATACGCTACGAAGCCGATGTTCGACTTCCTGCCATCGTCGACCTCTACGCATGGCAAATTGCCGAAATGGAAACTTCCGGTGCGACCGACAGATCGGTGGCAATCAAGCATGCAACTCGCACCAAATCCCTCGCCAACGTTGAAAAAAGGTCCCGCGGGCAGTTGATCGGTCTTAAACGTGCGAGCATCGAAGCCAAACGACTCGATCGCGAGGCCAAGCTGCAAGCCTTCATAGCGGCGAACCCAAAGGAGTCCGGCAAGTACTCCAATGTCCTCGCGGACATCGCTGCTGTTTACGAAGAGATGACTCAAAAAGGACCAATAGAAATCAACTTGAGAGAACTGCGAATCGCACCGAGAGTTCTGGCAACCGCATTCGCCATCTACGACTCAGCGAACGAACGCACCAAACCGGATCTCGAACGGGAATCGGCCTACATGGATCGAAATTTCGCGCAAACCATCCAGCAAATCCAACTCGACGTCGGTGATTGGCATGGCCCCACCGACGAAAAGATGCTGCTCGGAATGCTGCAACGCTTGCAGAAAATCAAAGGCATCCACGAAGTCGAACCGGTGGAGCGAATCCTCTCCTCCAACGCTTCGCTGGAGAAAATAGCGGCCGCTCTCATCGCCAAAACAAAGCTCGGTGATCTCAATTTCGTACAAGACTGCTTGAAGAAGTCTCCTCAGGAACTGAAGTCGGTCGACGATCCGGCATTGCAATGGATGATCGATCTTTATCCGCTCTACCTCAAAATGCGAGAGAAAGACAAAGAGCGCGAAGGCAAACTCAATCAACTCTACGGAACCTTGCTCGAGGTCCAGCAAAAGTTCGAGGCTGCTAACTTCATCCCCGATGCCAACGGAACGTTACGGATGACCATCGGAAGGGTTCAATCCTACTCCCCCGCCGATGCAATCGTCAAAACGCCAATCACCACACTGAATGGCTTGCTGGAAAAAACGACCGGCGAAGAACCTTACATCTCCCCGCCTGCGGTCCTGCAAGCCGCAAAGGCCAACAGGTTTGGAGCGTTCGCAAGTCCTAGGTTGGGAACAGTCCCTGTGGCATTCCTCTATAGCACTGACACCACTGGCGGAAACTCAGGGAGCCCGGTCCTCAACGCCCGCGGGGAATTGGTCGGCGTGAACTTCGACAGGACCTTCGAAGCTACCATCAATGATTTCGCGTGGGACCAACGGTACAGCCGCTCGATCGGCGTCGATGTGCGATTTGTTCTTTGGATCACCGGCGAAGTCTACGGTGCCAAGCACTTGATCGAGGAAATGCAAATCCGACCCTAGGCCCAATTGCGACCACCGCATTGCGCGACCACCGCATTGCGCGACTTTCGCATCGCACAGCAGCATCGCACAGCAGCATCGCACAGCAGCATCGCACAGCAGCATCGCACAGCAGCATCGCACAGCAGCATCGCCAGACGGGGAGCATCGCCAGACGGGGAGCATTGCCAGACGGGGTTGTATCTACCCCTTAAGGCTCATCGCATCCCTCGACTCGCATTTTCGCAACGAAACTTGTCAAAAATCCGTTTTTCCCTATACTTGGGTGGTCCGCAAGAATTTTGAAGTCCGCAATTTCGTCGCAAAGCCTTGGTTTATATGGACTTAGAGAACAACCCAAACCATTCACCGATTCGCCCGGTGGACCAATTGGTATTGGATTTATTGCGTAGAAAAGAAGGTCTTACTGTTACTGACCTTACCGAGAAGCTCGAGGTTACGGCCACGGCCGTGCGTCAACGCCTCGATCGCTTGGAAGAGTCCGGGTACTTGGAACGTCGCAAGCAGTCGGCGGGTCGCGGTCGCCCTACCTACTCCTACTTTTTGACCGATCTTGGCTGGCGTGAAGTAGGGGTTACCTACACTGACCTCGCGATTGGCCTTTGGAGTGAAGTCCTGGCACTCGAGGACGAGACGCTGCGCCATGGATTGATCCAACGCGTTTCGAAGCGGATGGGGCGAGTGTTTCGGGAATTGCTCCCCGAAGGGACTTTGGATGAGCGGATGAAATCGCTGGCGAATCTGATGGCTAGCCGCCGCATCCCGACCTCCTTCGACAATGCGAATGGGCTCCCGGTGCTCGAGGTTCACGCATGCCCCTACCCAGACTTGACGGGTGGTCAACATGATCGCAACCTCTGCCACCTCGAACAGCAAGTGCTCAGTGAAGCGATCGGACAGCCTTTGGAGTTGAGCATGTGCAAACTCGACGGCCATAGCTGTTGCCAATTCAAACCGTTATCAACCCATTCTCACGAACAACAATCAACACTTCGAAATCAATAACCAATACAAATCACAACTTAACAACGAGAAGATTTTTCGAATGACTCACGTACTGCGTATTGAGAACCTCCACGTTTCCGTCAATGACAAACCGATCCTTCGAGGCGTGAACTTGGAAATCAAGTTTGGGGAAACTCACGCCCTGATGGGACCAAACGGTTCGGGCAAGAGCACATTGGGTCTGGCGATAGCTGGCCATCCCAACTACGTCATCACCGATGGGGCGATCTACCTCGACGGAGCCAACTTGACCGAGTTGGAAGCCGACCAGCGTGCCCGCGCTGGGATCTTCATGGCATTCCAACGCCCGGTCGCAATCCCTGGGGTCAAAATGGCGGACTTCTTGCGGCATGCGACGACCAACGTTCGCCGGCCCGATCGCAAGGAAGGTGAAGATCTGATTGCGATGCGGGATTTCCGAAAGGAACTCAAGTCGAAGATGGAACAATTGAAGATGGATCCGGAGTTTGCTCGGCGCTACGTCAACGACGGTTTCTCCGGTGGGGAGATGAAGCGTGCTGAGATTCTGACGATGGCGATGCTGTCGCCAAAATTCGCCATCCTCGACGAAACCGATAGCGGTCTCGATGCCGATGCCGTCCGTTTGGCGAGCGCTTCGATTGCTGAGATCGGGCGCGACAAAATGGGACTCCTCATCATCACCCACCACGACAAACTGTTGGAACACAACCCGCCGCAATTTACCCACGTCATGCTCGGCGGACGCATCGTTGAGACCGGTGGTGCCGAACTCGCCCGTGAACTACACGATCGCGGTTACGATCGAATCCGAAAGGCATATCCAGATGCCGATGCGGCCAACCAAGAGATGCTCGCCAAAGAAGAAGCCGCTTTTGCGTAACTCTTCACCGTCGAGCTAACCCTCGAAACCCTTTGATTCGCGAATTGATTTGCACAAACAACCAAAACCCTCGCAAGAGAAACCATAAAGATGTCTACCGAAATCGTCCCAGAAGACTCCATCGGCGAAATCAACAAATACGACTTCCGCACCGATAGCAAAGCCGTCTTCAAAGCCCGCAAGGGGCTCGATGAACAGATCGTCCATCAAATCTCGGACATGAAGGATGAGCCGCAGTGGATGCGCGACTTTCGCTTGAAATCGCTCGAGATTTTCCATTCCAAGCCGATGCCTAAATGGGGCGGCAGTATCGATGTCAATTTCCAGGACATCTTTTACTACCTCAAGCCTACCGACAAGCAAGGTCGCACGTGGGATGAAGTCCCTCAAGAGATCAAAGACACCTTTGACAAGCTAGGTATCCCCGAAGCGGAGAAGAAGTTCCTCTCTGGGGTAAAGGCTCAATTTGAAAGCGAAGTTGTCTACGGTTCGCTGAAAGAAGAGTTGGTCCAACAAGGCGTCATCTTTACTGATACCGACACAGCGATCAAAGAACACTCCGATCTTCTCCGGGAGTACTTTGGAACCATCATCCCTCCCAACGACAACAAGTTCGCAGCCCTGAACTCTGCCGTGTGGTCGGGTGGCTCCTTCATTTATGTTCCCAAGGGAGTCAAAATCGATTTTCCTCTCCAAGCCTATTTCCGGATCAATGCCGAGAACATGGGGCAGTTCGAACGAACTCTGATCATCGTCGACGAAGGGGCGAGTGTTCACTACGTCGAAGGCTGTACGGCTCCGATGTACTCGTCGGAATCGCTCCACTCCGCAGTGGTCGAGATCATCTGCAAACGAGGAAGTCGTTGCCGTTACACCACGATTCAAAACTGGGCTAACAACATTTACAACCTGGTGACCAAACGGGCTGTCGCGTATGCAGACGCCACCATGGAATGGGTCGACGGAAATCTCGGTAGCAAACTGACCATGAAGTACCCCGCGGTCTACATGCTTGAACCGGGCGCCCGAGGCGAGATCCTATCCATTGCGTTCGCTTCTGCAGGACAACATCAAGACACCGGAGGAAAACTCGTGCACGCCGCACCGAATACCACCGGGCAGATCATCAGCAAATCGATCTCGAAAAATGGGGGGCGAAGTAGCTACCGTGGACTGGTTCGCGTTGAAAAGGACGCTCACAAATCCAAGTGCAACGTCGTTTGCGATGCGTTGATCCTCGACCCAAAAAGCCAAAGCGATACTTACCCGTACATCGAAGTCCTCGATCAAGATGTCAGCATCGGTCATGAAGCCAGCGTCTCCCGTATCGGCGAAGAACAGCTTTTCTACCTGATGAGCCGGGGCATCTCCGAAGCAGAAGCGAGCACGATGATCGTCAATGGTTTCATCGAACCGCTCGTCAAGGAACTCCCTATGGAGTACGCCGTCGAAATGAACCGCTTGATCCAACTCCAGATGGAAGGGTCCGTGGGCTAACATGAACACGACTGCCACAACACCTCAATCGGCATCCTCCTTCGACGATGCGTCCTTTGCTCGATTCCTCGAGCATCGTATCGATCCGACTTGGTTGACCACAATTCGTCGCAATGCGTGGGCGGATTTTCAAAGCATGGAGTGGCCTAGCCCTCGCGATGAAAACTGGATGCGTTCGGAAATCCGAGGATTCCGAATCAACAAGTTCTCACCGAACATCGAAGAAAATGTTTCGATTCCCGAAACGACTGCCGTCCGACTCCTCAAAGGGGTCAATGCTGCCGGTTCGCTCCGATCGATCAATGGTATCGTCACCCACGAAGAACTCGATCCGACCTTCTCCGAGAAAGGGGTTATCGTCGGCTCCTTGTCGCGATGCGCTCGTGAACACACACAACTAGTCCAAACGCACTTGAACTCGCTGGTCTCGCCAAAGACCGATCGATTCTCAGCATTGCAGTCCGCCATGTGGACCGATGGCTACTTTATTTACGTTCCTCGCAACGTCGTGGTCGATCGACCGATCCATATCCATGCCGCCATGGGAGATGGATCGGTCGACATGTCCCATACCCTCATAATCCTCGAGGAAGGTGCCGAAGCAACCGTGCTTTTCGAATGCGCCAGCCCCTCTGAATCCGCTTCTGGATTTCACTGTGGGGCGGTGGAGTTGGTCCAAAAAGGAAACTCGCACTTGCGTTTCGTGAGCCTTCAAGATTGGGGCCAAAACGTCTGGCAGTTTGCCCATCAACGCGCAAGCGTTGGGCGGGACGCTACCATCCAATGGACAGTCGCCGCCATGGGAGCTCGATTTGCCCAAGTCGACCAACGAGTTGCGTTGGTGGAACCGGGTGCTCGTAGCCAAGTCAATGGGGTCATGTTCACCCGCGATCGTCAGCACTTGGTATTCAATACGCTTCAGCATCACATCGCACCGCATTGCACCAGCGACTTCCTCTACAAAACGGTGTTGCAAGACCGATCTCGCACAGTGTGGCGAGGGATGATCAAGGTCAACGAAGGTGCTCAAAAGACTGACGGCTACCAACGCAATGACAACCTCATGCTCAGCGATTCGGCGAGGTCCGATTCCATTCCTGGTCTGGAGATCAATGCCGACGATGTGCGTTGTACCCACGGCAGCACCAGCGGACGGGTCGATGAAGAACTGATCTTCTACGCCCAATCGCGAGGATTCACCCGCGCCGAAGCGGTCCGAATGATCGTAACTGGGTTCTTCCAACAGATCTTCGATCGGATCACGATCGAAAGTGTACGCGAAGCGCTCAGCGATGCGATCGCGCGTCAAGTCCGACAATACGACTAAGCCGATACAAGGAAACCATCATCAGCAATCGAGACTTTCATAACGTTTGTGAGCTTGGCGAACTGAAGCCCAATGTACCCGTAACCTTCGAAGTTGAAGAACGATTTGTCGTACTGGTCCAATTGGATGGTCACGTCTTCTGCATCGAAGACCTTTGTACCCATGATGGAGGTACCCTAGGCGACGGTGAACTGGAAGGAAACTGCCTCGTGTGCCCTCGCCACGGTGCCAAATTCGACGTTCGAAACGGGCACGTAACATGCATGCCAGCGACAGAGAATACGCCGAGCCACGAAGTAAAAATCGAAGAAGGTCAGGTCCTCGTCCGGCTAAACGATTGATCGACACCTCTTGAATGCCCTCATAAAAACATCGAACTTCCCCCCATCTTATAAACACCCTTACTACCGTTAACGCTATGGCACTCTCCGAAGACCATGTTCGTGAAGAACTCAAAAAGGTGATCGATCCTGAACTGTTTGTGAACATCGTCGACTTGGGACTGATCTATGTCGTAGATATCCAACCTGGTGAAGAAGGCAAAGAGAACGTTCATGTCGAAATGACCATGACCAGTCCGATGTGCCCGGCGGGTCCCCAACTCGTCGCCAATAGCAGACAAGTCATCGAAGCGATCGAAGGTGTCGGCACAGTCGACATCAAGGTTGTCATGGATCCGCCGTGGACTCAGGATAGGATGACTGAAGACGCTCGCGACCAGTTGGGAATATTCTAATGTCCGGTTTTATGCCGAAGGTTTCGCTCGATGAGATCCGGGAAGAAGTCGCCGATCTCGAAACCCCTGAAGAACGGATCGGTTACCTCATCGAACTGGGTCAAACCCTTCCCGATTTACCCAAAGAGTTGCAGACCGAAGCGTACCGAGTTCTCGGCTGCCAAAGCATGGTTTGGGTCGTTCCTGAAATCGCCAAAGAAGGGATTTGCTTTCGAGGCGGGAGTGACGCCCCTATGGTGCGGGGGTTGGTCGCGATTCTCCTGTCGGCCTACTCCGGAAAGACCGCCAAACAAATCGTCGACTTCCCCATCGATAACCTTTTCGATGAGATTCGGCTGAGGTCGTTCCTCACCCCGATGCGGAGCAACGGTCTGCACTCCATGGTGCAACGAATCCAAAGCATCGCCCGAGCTGCCTTGATTGCTCTCGATCCATCAAAGGATGACGACGAAAAGAAGCGTGACGATTCGGAAATTTACGTTCCGAATTCCCAATCTGACCACCAATTTTCCGATCAATCGACTGAGAGCGTTGTCCAATCGGTCAAATCCCCACAAACGCGGCTCGCTGCCATTTCCATCGATGCCTGTCGTTCCGATTTCCCGATCTTGCATCAGTCCACCAGCAGCGGACAACCCATCATCTACTTGGACAATGCAGCGTCCTCGCAACGCCCCGCTTCAGTAATCGACTGCATGCGCCATGTTTACGAAAGGCATTATGCGAACGTGCACCGATCCGGTCACGATTTCGCATCGCAGACAACGTGGGCAATGGAATCGGCTAGAGAGTCGTTGCAAAAACTTCTTGGCGCGGATGCCGTTGAGGAAATCCTCTTCACCTCCGGAACGACTGCCTCTGTTAATCTGGTAGCTCGTAGCTGGGGCGATTCCAATCTCATGGCAGGAGACGAAATTCTTCTCACGGAGATGGAACACCATTCCAACATCGTTCCGTGGCAACAATTGGCAGAACGCACTGGGGCCGTTATCCGATGGTTAGGGGTTCGCGATGACTTCCTTTTGGACATGGAATCTCTCCCTAACTTGCTAGGCCCCCGAACGCGATTGGTATCGGTGACTGCGGTATCGAATGTCCTCGGTACGATCAATCCTGTTGGCGATATTATTGCTGCAGCGCATCGCGTTGGTGCCCAAGTTTTTGTCGATGCTGCCCAAAGCGTACCGCATGGACATGTCGACGCCAAAGCGTGGGATGCCGACTGGATTGCATTCAGTGGCCACAAAATGCTCGGACCTACCGGCATCGGTGTCCTTTATGGCAAGAGGGAATTGCTGGAATCGATGCCACCGTTCCTCGGCGGTGGAAACATGATCCAATCGGTCAGCCGCAACGGATTTGTCCCAGCGAGTATTCCGCATCGGTTCGAAGCGGGCACAGCCCCGATCGTCGAAGCCATCGCGATGCAGCCTGCTGTGGAGTACCTGCAACGGGTCGGGAGCGACGCTATCCTCGCCCACGAACGCAAGTTGGCGAAAAGGGCCATCGAAGGCTTGTCTCACATCCAAGGCCTTCGCGTACTCGGGCCGGCGATCGAGCAAAAGACAGGAATCGTTTCGTTCGTAATCTCGGGCGTTCACTCCGATCAAATCGGTCAGTACTTGAACGCCAAAGGAATCGCTATCCGGGTCGGACACCACTGCGCAATGCCATTGCACGAGCGATTTGGGATCGGCGTCAGCGCCCGCGCCTCGTTTTACTTCTACAACACCGAATCCGAAGTCGATACATTGGTCCAAGGGGTAGAAAAAGCTGCCTCGCTCGGCCGGAAGTCCTGACAACGCGGCATAGACTCTTTCCCTAGAATCGCACACCACCCCCGATATTGATAAACGCGTTGGGTGCTTGATCGTTCATCCCCCAGCCGAATCGGGCACCGAACTCCGTATTCTTCGAAAATAGATAATGAATGCCTGGGCTTAGAAATTGCTGCACCGTTTCTCGCGTTTTGCCTTGGCTGAAAATCCCAAAGTATTCGACGTGTCCTTTCCAACGCTCACCCAGCGGAATCTTGATAACCGTCGATGGGCTCCATACGTTGAAATGGTCTTCTTCGAAAGAGCCTGTGCTGTACCGCACCGAATTGTCCCACATCCATCGGTTCGCAAATGTCCAGCCGGTAGCATAAGTCGCCGCGAGATGAGAATCGGACGCATTCCCTTGGACAGGACTGAATCCACTGACGATGAACACCGACTGAGGCAACCAGCCTGCTTGCCTCGTGACGCCAATTTTCGTTCCGTAGCTGACATTCGTCTCGTCTTCGATCTCGGCTTCATCTTCGAGTTCATCCGGCACGTTGGCAGAAATCGGATTCCCCGCTCCACCAACCTCGTAATTAGTACCCAATCGCATTTCGATACGATCGGTCAGACCATAACGAAACAACAACTCGGGGTAACTTTGAGTGTCAGGGACTCGTCGGTTATCAATGAACGAATACGCCGATTCAACGATCATTCGCTTGCGACCAGCCAACGTTGTTGCGGGCGTGAACGAGTCCCGATCGGTTTCGATCTCCTCAGACGCCCATCCCGATCCCTCACCTTCCCCGGAGGATTCATTCACCGCAGAGGCGATCGATCGACGGCCTAATGGTTCCCCCAATTGCGGGAATAAAGTCTGCGCACATAGCGATGAAGGAATCACACTCGCGATCAGCGTCGTGAATACCGCAGCAAGCAAAAATCGACTGAGCATCTCCAAAACTCCTTTGTTGGAGGCAATAGTTTCATCGACAGAGCGATTTGATTTCCCGACAGAACATCCAACAGGAAAAAGAGAGGTCCTGAGCGTTATAACGCTACGTAATCCAACAACGCACACGCATCTACGCGTTTCGGACTCAATCCGCCAGTTCTATTAGGGAATCCCGATTGGAGTACTAAAAATCCCGGAATGTTGCCCCCTTCGTTCCGAACAGGCAGAGAATACGAATTCCCTCACTAAGGGATTTTACTTAACGCAGTGGAGTGCTCCCCAAAAACTGGTCCATATGTTATGAGAGTCTAATGCTCCAAGGCGGAGCAGGAGGACTTTCAAATGAGCAAGAAACGGCATCGCCACAAGCCGGAACAGATCATCTCCAAGTTGCGTGACGCTGATGTCATGCTGAATACAGGAAAGGACCTTTCCGTCGTTTTGCAGTCGCTCGAGATCTGCGAGGCAACGTATCATCGTTGGCGGAACCAATACGGCGGGATGAAGAGCGAAGAGGCGAAACGCCTTAAGGAACTCGAGAACGAAAATATGCGACTAAAGCGGCTTTTAGCGGAGGCGGAACTCGACAAAGCGATCCTCAAGGAGGCACTACGGGGAAACGACTGAGCCCGACAGAGAAACGTCATACCGTTGAACGCGTTCAATCCAAACTAGGGATCTCTCAACGTCGGGCTTGCCGTGGACTATCGTTTCGTCGTAGCAGCATTCGATATCGAAAGAGTGAAAGGATGGGCAACCACAACCTCCGCAAACGGATTCTCGAATTGGTTCGGCAGCGTCCACGATTCGGGTATCGTCAAATCACTAGGCTACTTCGACTAGAGGGGTTTCGAGTGAACTACAAACGGATCTACCGCCTCTGGCGTCAGGAAGGGCTAAAAGTGCCGAAAAAGGTGAGGAAAAATCGATCTCTGGGCAACGGCAAAAATGCGTGCCATCGACATCGAGCAGAACGTCCAAACCATGTTTGGAGTTGGGATTTTATCTTTGACAGGACGACCTCAGGCCAGGCCCTGAAGTGTTTCACGATCGTGGATGAATACACTCGAAGATGCATTACCCTGGACATCTCGCGACGATTTCGATCAGAGGATATTTTGAACAGGCTTTCTGAGTTGTTCGTGATGTACGGTACTCCGGAATTCATTCGAAGCGACAATGGTCCTGAGTTCATTGCCGAAGCGATTCGAGCATGGCTCGGCAGGTTGGGCGTGCAAACTCTGTATATCGAGCCTGGAAGTCCTTGGGAGAATGGATACGCGGAAAGCTTCCACAGTCGCGTACGGGACGAACTATTTCGGGTTGAGGAATTTTCAAATGTATCTCATGCTCGCGCCTGCTGCCATTCTTGGCGTGAAGACTACAACGACTACCGGCCCCACAGTTCGCTGGGCGGCCTCCCTCCGTCGGAGTTCGCGCGTCGCTGTGCTGCCTCCGTTTCGGCTACGCCTCAACTCCAGCAGCACAGCGATCCCGAATCCCTTACCCAAACATTACTCGCATAACAGCTGGACCAAAAATGGGGGCACTTCAGCAGCTAATCACAAAAATCGTTCTGTCAGTTCGCAACCTATCGCCAACGTAAAAAAGATCTCCGCAGTCGCCAGCCAAGGCCCTAATAAACGCCCTAGCTTTAACCAAGAAGGAAATCCCTGGGTGCGGTGAAATGAAAATGTGTTTTTTGAATCGAATTCCATGACCAAACGGTACTTCTATGAGTACTCTTGTTGCATTGATCAAAATTGTTATCACTCCTATTTTTTTACCTTTCGAGATTGCGCATGTTACGTTCTATTTTGATACTTAGCTTTACCTTGGTGATAAGCCAATCAGCTTCCTCAGCGATCATTGTTTTAGACGGTAGTTTTGAGAGCCAGGCTACGGTCCAAAATCTTCCTTACTACCAAACCGGTCCATCGGGCGAAAAATGGGGAAGAGCATGGAATGATGGATGGACTCCTGCTGGATTGGAATCGTCATGGCGAAACATCGAAGCCGGTAAAGGCGCATGGGTAGGAGGTCATATCTGTAGGACAGAAGATTTCGCAACTGGATGGAAATGGTCCCATACCGGCGAAGTCTTTGGCATTATCAAAGATCGCCAGACTATGTCCCAGACGTTTATCGCGGACGTTGATGCGACCGGGAGTCTTAATTGGTACGACGCCAATCGAAGCTCATGGAGGAACGATTCATGGTACGGCCGTCCAAACGATTACAGCGTGACGATCACCGACCACCTGGGTAACGTCCAACTCATAGGGAATTACACAAGTCAAGTATACGGAGGTCTCGAATCCAATAGCTGGTCCAACACGTCCGATGATCGATGGTCGGTCGCGAACAAGCAAGGATGGGTGGCCCGTACCGGATCGAGTTTCAATCTAGTGAGTGGCAGAACCTACACGCTTAGCTTCAACAGCCTAAGCCCTTATTACACCGATTCCAATGGCGTAATTAGAGTTGACGATCGAACGACTCTGCTGGACGACATCAGCCTCATGTCATCTGCTCCGACTGTCCCCGAACCCAGCACCTTGGCAATCTTTGGCCTTGGCAGTTTAGGCCTCGCATACCTCCAACGTCGACGCTAATACCGACAGACAGTTAAAAACAACCGACCTTGCGAAAGGGATTTTCACCTCCAAAAAAGATCCCCATGAACCCATCTGTGCTCGTGTCGAAGAACAGATCGGGGTATGCATGCTAGGAAGGTAGTGCGAGACATTCTCAAGAATCAGGGAATATGGCTTAACGCTTCCTTTGGAACTTTGGTCGGTGGCGTCAACGACAAGCTGGCGCGCGATGGGCAAGGGTCCATAAAAAGCTGTAGGGATTTTTCGCCGTTTCCTTGAAAGTACTCGATACGGATCGGATGCAGTCCTTTCCGAAGACGAACCAGTTGGCCAGCAGGTTTGGGCGGATGGTTCCCGTCGTGATCGATCAACAGTCGTCCGTCGAGGTAAAGCTTGCTCCCATCGTCCGAAACGATAATCAAACGGTAAAGATCATCTTTGTCGACACGGAGAAAACCATCGAACTGAATCGCGAAATAGTCTTTTCGATCCTTGGCGACTAAATCAACCTCCAAATCTTCACTGACACCTTGCCGATTGGCCGTCAACTCATCGAAGTCAGGCATCTCATTGAACTTTCCTTCGCACATCATGTATTTAAGACCGGGCTGGGTTCCCAGAATATCGGCGACCTCCGTAGTTTTATAATTCGAGGGCTGTAGCTCCACAGTCTTCAACCGGTCTCCCTCCTTTGTTTCCATTCGAAGTAGTTTCCGAGCGGGCAAACGGGTCTCCAATCCCAATTGCCAATCAATGGCGTGGTGCAACGATTTTCCATCGAGCGAAACGATTTCGTCGCCGGGATGCAACCCCGCGAGGTCGGCGGGAGAATCGGGAACCACCTCTCGCACAACGGCTGACTCTGCCAACGGGTCTAGCCGCAGTCCAAGGGTTGACTCATGGACCATTTCTGATTCCAACAAGCTTTCCATCGATTGGCGGACACGATCGATGGGGATGGCGAGCCCCACGTTCTGCTCCCCGTTGATCACCGCTGCTACGACACCGATCACGCGGCCTTCCATATTGACCAGTGGTCCTCCCGAATTGCCTCGGTTGCTAGCCGCATCAAATTGGATCAGCCGATCGCGGCGATCGTTCACGTAGTTGCTCATGATCATCGCATTGGGACCGCCCTCGAGAACATTGTTGGCACTGACAATACCGGCCGTAAAGACAATGCCTCGTCCGCCTGGATTACCTGCGACGACCACCGACTCCCCGTGCATCAAATCATGACTTCGACCGATAGGTACAGTCGCTAGGTTGGTAGGCGGGTTCACTAAACGAAGGATCGCGATGTCGGCCTCCGGCATGCGGCTAACGACGCGAAATTGCAAAGGTTTGGCCCCCTGCATGAGAGCGAATCCCTCTGTTTTCGGGAGCACATGGTTATTGGTGAGAACATATCCATCGGGATGAATCACAGTGCCGCTACCAGAAAAAATCTGGTTATCGACGGGTGTAAAGAGGGCCACCACCGCTGGTTCGATCTTTTGAATGACGCGTACCAAAGGAGTGTAACGGGGCGAGTCGACAGGCGGATCCACCACTCCCCACGAAGGCGACATCCATCCGAAACCGAGCCCGAAAACAATCCATCCCACGACCGCCACAAACGGGCCAAATGGAGTCCAAGTAGCAGGCAGGCGCGTAGTAGCGGGTACACCAAAAAGATCGTCACGAATGTCCATAGAAACTTTCGATAGCGTGTCAAAAAATTCGAAGAGCATATTCAAACCTAGCAATCATGCAGCCAACGACCAAACCCTTGAAGCGAGCCTATGCTCCCATCACCTTTCTTGCAGAACTCATCGCCTTAATTTTGCGCGAGCCTCAAGTTGGCGTTTGGAAAGTTGATGTCGCTGAAGCTTCCACGCGATCCAGCCGATGATCGCAAAACCGGCCAGCGTCGTCGCTATCGTTGACCAACTGGCCGTTGCTCGTGGGTTCACGCCGGCAGCATCAAGCGGCTTGCCCAACTCGATTCGGTCGATAACAACCATCGGACCATGCTGGAACTGAGTGTCGTCGGTCGCAATGCTGACTTGTGTGGTTTTGTACTTCCACATCCGATAGAACCATCCCTCCACATCGGTGCGCATCCGAGGGTACCACGACTGAGAACTGCTGGGGTCGGCATCTCCTGAATCGACCAACAACCAGTCAGGAACGCTTTCTGCGACCAAGGTGATGGGGAACTCGCGTTGGAAGACCACAGGCTCGGTTCCCTCGCCGTAGTTGATTTCGATTTTATTGCGACCGATATCAGCGAGTCCATCGATTTGGAAATAATGATTGCTCCCAAGGACAGGCCGCCACTGCGGATCATCGACTTCGATGCGTTGAACCCGTCGCACTTGCACGGTCGCTTGAGTCCGCA
Organism: uncultured Pirellula sp.; assembly: GCA_903892355.1. Taxonomy (GTDB): domain Bacteria; phylum Planctomycetota; class Planctomycetia; order Pirellulales; family Pirellulaceae; genus JBKCUI01. The sequence goes on from CAITIE010000153.1 coordinate 196,605, forward strand.
ATCCGACCGACAGAGATGCCTCAGAGGGAACACCTCGCCGTTTTTTCGTTCCTTCGGCGCGTCGAATCAACGGCATGATTGCGATCGGCTCCTGGAGGTTCGCGGAGGATACTCCATCCAGCGTTGCAATCGGCGCATTCAAACGATCGGCAGGGACTCCCTTTGGATTTGGATCCGCTGAGGGATTGCGAGAAGCAGCGATTATGGAATAGAACGCTTTGGATTCCTTGCTCGTCATCGATTGCCCTTGAAGCGATTCCAGACGATCAAGCCACGACAGGTCCCAGCCTCGCTGAAGCAGCATTTGCCATCCCAGTGGAAAAGTTTGGCTCCCCCGGTCGCCGTGATCAACACGCCCGCCAGTATTGTTGGCTTCATTGACAGGGAGCATGTGACCGGCGACCGGCTCGGGCTCGCGCCAGCGAAGGCTAGAGCACAGCATTGTTTGCGGGGCGTTCGCCGGTGAATCCGCAATCGGTGAAAGAAGCAGTCCGATAAGCTCACAAGGCTGACCGGTGAAGTTCGATTGCAGCCAATAGCTGGGTAACTCTTTGGCAATCGCGATCGTCGTAACCCGTTCAGAAGCAGCCTGGGCCACCGAAGCGGCATCGAATGCACTGGGAGGAGACACCAAAGTAACCGCATAGAGTTGCTTCCACTCCAGTCCTGGAAAAGGGGGCTGCTCTATTGGAACAGGAACAATGCTACTGACGATTCCTTGGATACGACGGAGCCGTTTTTGGCGAAGCGATGGCGGATCATCCGATAGCTCCGTCGGGTTCAAGGAAACGGGACCACGCTGGGTAAGGGTCTCGATTTCTTCTTGGAAACGCTCCAAGCCTAACATGACTGCGATCGTATTCTCGGACAATGCGTACTCGCGCACTTTCGATAATTCCGATGCATCGCTCGATGACGTTATGGCCGTTATCGAATTGAGGCGATTCCCTAGTTTCTCTACGAGTAGTCGCTTGGGGCTCTCGTAATCGATCGGTGGTTGCCATGCGTTGGCAGGCGGACCTGCGATGGCTTTCGCAATCGACTGCTGAAGGGGTGACAGTGTCGGTATGGGCGTCCCGGGCAATGTTGGCGAACGAAGATCCGACGCGACGATCACCGGAGCGACTTCGCCGCCGCGCGCCGACGCATAAGCGCGGCGTTTCGTAAGAAGCCCAGTTACCACGACCGGCGTATCCTTGGCGAGCAAGGCATTCGGGGTGTGGATTGCCTCTGGAACATGGACGATGACCGGTTGGTTGCTCAAGTCATCCGGTTGAAGCCAGACAACACCGTAGGGAATCTCCTGAATCCCCGGAACCCCAACCTCAGCCGCGCGATCGACGAGCTTGATCGTGCCAGAGATCCGAACTCCTTTGCCTCGGAGTCCGTCCGTTAAGGAAACGAGTTGGGGAATGGATGTGCGGGGAACCATTTCCGGAATCATCCAACCCGCATTCAATGCCTCGTGTAGCACCATCGCCCGTTGCGTCGTTCGCGTGAGTGGCCACCGCTCATTCGATTTCCAAGGGGTATTGTCGCTAAATGCTTGAAGCAGCCGGCGATCCAATGCGAGTTTTAAGGCGCTGTCGAATCGTGACATAGACTCTGCAGTTGGGGTTGCCATGCTCGGAGTTCCCTCGTCGCTTGAGGTCGCCACCCCAAAGGAAATACTTCGAAGTTCTCGCCAACGCTCGAGCGATCGAGAGAGCTCCGTCAATACTTGGTGTTCCCACGACTTCGAATCCGAGAGCTCGATCCATCGAGCAAGTTTGGGCTGAGCCGCTTGGAACCACTCCGCAGCTACCGCATCATTCGTTATCGCACTCGATGCAAACTCCGATTGGCAAAGCTGAAACAGCAGATCGGACGACGAGGATTGAAGAAGGCTCTCGAGCACTTCCGATTGGAGCTGGATCGAGCGATCTCCGTGATAGACGAAGAGAGCTTGCAACTGCTCGGCCGCAGGCGGCTCATTTCCAAGATTGTCGATGGGTTTACTGCTAGAATCCGGGGTACTATTCCTATCTGCAGACCCCCAAAGGGAATCGCTCACCGAGGAACCGCTCGCCGAGGGATCCCCCAGATTCGACCCCGAGTTCGACTCAACGTTGCCCATCACTCCGGTATTGGGTTGGAAGGGAGGAGTTGCTGGGCGCTCGCCGGGGAGCAATCCCACAGCCCCCGCGACTCGAGCAACTCGGCGAGGATCCGACACTTGCTGGATCATGATCAAGGTCAACACCAGCAAAACCACGAGCGAGATTAAACGCCTCGGGCCATGCGACGATTGCATGGCCGCTTGGTGGTTGCGTCGTTGTCCCTCGATGGAGTACCAGCGTTCGCGTCGTCGTGGAGCCATTTTCGATCGCTTGTCAAAAAAGTGAGAGGCGGGGCCCGAATGTAAAACTGGGCCTGAATGTTAAACTGGGGGGCTGAAGAGTTGGAAAACAGTGCTAAGGAAAATCTCCGTCGCTCGGAATGCTGGTGGATGGAAATGCCGGAGGAGACTACACGGCGGCGATTCGAGACCGCTATAATGTCAGTTCGGGTGCTCTGCTGGATGCAAAATGCCTTATGATCATCTGAACCATTTTATACGCGTCGTGACGGCTGCAGAGCCTATGGTTCTAAGATTACCATGATTGACGCGAAGACTCCTCGGCGACGAATGTACCCCCCGCTATGAATCGGACACGGTTTTTTCTTCCTGCGATCTGTAAACTGACCCCATTTGCAAAACTGACCCCATTTGCATTCGGTCTTTTGTGCTCGCCAGCATACTGGTACGCACCGGCGTATGCCGAGGAACCCGCTGCAAAGTTTTTGGAGCGGCTCAAGGAAGAAGGGCATTATGACCAAGCGCTCAAGTACATGGACTTGGGCGTGCAACGGAACCGAATCCCAGAATCGATGAAGGCCGATCTGGGGCTGGAGCGTATCCTGATCCTCCAACTCTCTCTCGACGATGTACGGACAGCCAAGGAAGGGGAGGAGCGTCTGGCGGCGATCGAACAAGGCTTCAAGGATTTCCTCAGTGCTTCCTCACAGCATCCTCGACGCGGCGAGACGATGCTCAAACTCGCGGACATGTATCTGGCGCGCGGTACGAAGCTTCTGACCGAAGCGGATGCAGAAAACAAGAAAGAAGGTAGTCAAACCAAAAGCACGGAACTGCGAGAGAAAGCGAGAGTGGCTCTGCAGCAAGCCTACGAATCCTTTGGCGGAGCGGTTGAATGGCTCCGACCCGTGCTGGAAGCAATGCAAGGTGCCAATGTTAAACCGAACGAAACGGAGCGACTCGCACTGAGAGAGAAACTGCGCACTGAATATCGTCAAGGCGAGATCCTGCAAGCGATCACGACACGCTATTTGGCGGAGACCTACCCACCGAAATCCCCAGAGTGGACACAAAACCTGGAGGAAGCGGGCAAGAAGCTTGATCAGATTGCAGAAAAAAGCTCCAAGCAACCGGGTGCCAAGTACTTGAGCTTGCTGAATCGCGGACAGATCCAAGGACTGCTCGGACAAGTCGACGCGGCACGCGAAACGTACAACCGCGTCGCCGAAAACGAAGAGCCAGGGATTTTTAGAACCTGGCGTGTTCAAGCCATCGCTGGGATAGTGCGATTGGACAGTTCGCCAGCGTCGAAAAAATATGAGGCCGCTGTTGCTCGCGGTGAAGAACAATTGCGCATGGGGGACCTGCGCGAAAAGGATCGTCCTGAGTGGCTCGATCTGCAGCTGGCGATCGCCGAAGCGCGCATCGCCTGGATGAACTCGCTCGATCAAAAGGCCGAGGAAGGAAAGTTTCGTAACATCCGACGCGAAGCCCGTGAAATGTTGCAACTGGTCGCTAAAAAACCAGGGCCATCCCAAGCCAAAGCGAGAGACTTGCTCAAGGACCTCGGGATTGAAACCAAGGCTCCTGACGACAGCAAACTCCCCGAGGTCAAAACCTTCGACGAAGCGATGAAGGCTGCGAGAAGCCGGTTGGAACGCGCCGACGAAGGAGATGCGACGATCAAGATCCTCGAACGGCAACTCTCAAGCGCCAGCGGGGATGACAAGGCTGCGATCGAGGAACAAATCAAAACCGTCGGCGAAGAAGCCACACGGGACCGTCGCCAAGCCGTCGCACTGAACAATGCCGCACTTGCGATGTTCGACGAAAAAGACTCCCGCGAAGACTTGTTGCAAACACGGTTCCTACAAGCCTACCTGCATTTGCGTCTTGAAAATTTCTGGGAGTCACTCGCGATCACCGATGTGATCCTACGAACGAACAAGAGTACGGAGACAGCTCAAAAAGCAAGTGTGTTCGCGTTGAACAGTCTCGCCCAATTGATCGAAAATGCCCCGAGCGAGAGGCAAGCGGCATTGACTGGGATGCTTGAAAAACTTGCGAGACACCTCCTCGACACAGCCCCCGGAACTCCGGAAAGTGATCAAGCGGTAGAAATCCTGGTGAGTTTAGCCCTTCGTGAAAAGAAATGGGATGAAGCCGAACGGTACTTGAAAATGAAAGAGATACCGGGCGGGGACAAGGCATTTTTGTTGGGCCGTGTCTTCTGGGCCCAGTACCGTCAGAATGTTTACGCGCATCGCCAAGCTGGCACGCAACCCACCGCCGATGATGATGCACTTCGTCAGCGAGGTGAAAAACTGCTTAGCGATGCATGGAATGCGTTGACAACCGAACAGATCGCAACAGGTTCGCTGGAAGGAACCAACGATCTGGTCTCCCTCTACCTTCAAGGAGGGCGGTTGGACGAAGCCCTAGCAGCCCTCAACGATCCGGCAAAAGGGGCTGTCAAACAAGCCGAATCGCTGGCGGGCACATTAGAACCATCCGTATTGCTCGATACGTACCGACTCACTCTGCAGTCGATGGTTCAGTCTGCTGGCCAAGGACGAGGAGAACTGTCCGAAGAACAAGTCGCCGAAGCGATTGGCAAAATGAAGGCTCTCTGCGATCAAGCAGGAGATGACACGATGCTAACACGCTGCCTGCAAAATTTGGCCGCCGAACTCCAAGGCCAACTCGAAGCAAATAAGAATGGGGAGCAACAAGCCAAACTGGCGACGTCTTTCAAAGTCGTGATCGACCAACTGATCAACGTTAGCAACGACCCCGGCATGATCGAGTCAGGCGGTGCCGCGATGTTACTGCTCGCGACCAATCTCGAAAAGATTCCCTCGATGGCAGCAAAGGCCCCCACTTTGATGGAATCCGCGGAAAAAGCATTCTCGAAATTAAGAGGGATGTCGGATGCAGACCTCGAAAAGATCAAGCGGAAACCCGAAGAGATCCTGCTCAAGCTGGCGCTCGCCAAACGTGGAGCGAAAAAGTTTGAGGAAGCCAACGGGCTCTTTGTCGAGGCCTTGAAAAAGAACGCGAACAACATCACGATCCAAATCGAGGCGGCTAGAAACCTCCAGCAATGGGGCGGATCGAAGGATAGCGGGAAATTGAAACAAGCGATGTTGGGGACAGAACCACTTCCCAACAAGAAGAACCTGATCTGGGGCTGGGGCCAAATCGCGCAGACCACGTCCAAGTACCCCAACTTTCAAAAAGAGTTTTTCGATGCGCGATTGAATGTTGCCCGCTGCCGAGCCTTGCTCGGCGATAATCAAACAGGTGACGCGGAAAAGCAAAAACTTTATGACGCGGCCATCAGCGATATCAACACAACCGCTGTTCGATTCCCCGAATTAGGTGGGCCGGAAACCTTCAAGGAGTTCGACAAACTCCTACGTGAGATCCAGCAAAAGGCAAAGAAACCGGTTACTGGAATCACACCCGCAACCACCGGCGAAGCCAAGCCCGTTACCAACGGAGCGGGGGATACCGGCGATAAGAAATAGCCTTGCCATTCCCGGATAAAATCGACCTCCTGAATACCAGTACGGCCCCGAAAAGTACCCGTTGCATTCGTTAGCCGATCCCACAGAATTACGGTCCATCCAGTTCCAAAAACATTTTGCTCCTTCCAATCGGTTACACTTTTTAATCAAGCCATGATTCATCGCATCGCAATTCAACCATCGGGCCCCATCCGCAACCTCGCCACCGCTCGGTTTGCTTGGCTCGCAACCGCACTCCTCAGCATCGCTTGCACCAGCGTTATCCCGGAACGAGCAGTCGCTCAAGATCGCGACCGCGTCTTTCCCACCAAAGGTGCAGCGGTGACCGGAAAAATTGTCGAACGCAGCAGAGATAAAGTGGTAATCGAGGTCCGGGGCACAAACCAGAACTTCCCAACCAACGAAATCCAGCGAGTCCTCTTCGATGGAGAACCGCAGTCGTTCTCGCGAACCAAGGACTTGGTTGCCCAGGGACAAATCGACCAAGCGGTGGAAGAGTTCAAGAAGATCGATGCCGGTTCGCTGAAATCGGATGACATGAAAATGGAGTACCAGTTTTACCGAGGCTACCTCGCGAGCTCGATGGCATTGCGAGGCAAAGGAGATCCAGCGAACGCTTTGAAATTGCTGACAGCTTGGGTCAAAGACGATTCGCAGTCCCATCACTTCTACGATGCAGCGGAAGCCATGGGGGATCTGGCGCTCGCCACAGGAACCGCTGACCAAGCGGCCAAATACTATGGCGGATTGGCCAACGCGCCCTTTCCCGAGTTGAAAGCAAAAGGGAACTTTCTCCAAGGAAGAGCCCTCATGTCACAAAAACAGAACGCAGAGGCCAAAGCCAAATTCAATGCTGTGCTCGAAGCAAAACTATCCGATCCGTTATCCCTCAAGTACCAAAAGCTTGCTCGCGTCGGAGTTATCCGCTGCGATGCTCAAGAGGGGAAAGGGGAACAAGCTATCGCCGAACTGGAAAAGATGGTGGACGAAGGTGACTCCACCGACTCCGAACTGTACGCTGAACTTTTCAATACCCTTGGCGCTCTCTTCGAAGCCGCAGGACGCAACGACGAGGCACTCCTGTCCTATCTGAAAACCGACTTGCTCTACGGAATGCAAAGCGACTCACACGCTGAATCGCTCTACCGACTGTCTCAGCTTTGGCCAAAAACTGGGGACGCGGGTAAGGGCGCCGATGCCAAGCAACGGCTTGCCAAGCTCTACCCTACCAGTCCATGGGTCAAGAAGTAAGCAAGGTGGGTAGTTCAGGGAATAACGACCCCAACTCCAAAAGAGTTCAACGCATTTTTCGCACCCCGCATCCCTGGGCGTGCTCAGTAGGTTAAACTAAGACCCTGTCCGGTGCGTTTGAACCAAAGCAAGCAAACGCAACTTCGCACGGTCCCGTCGGCAGCATTCGATTTGGGACCGCATGGATCCTAAAAGCATAACACGTTCAGGCACTGGAAGATTGCGCCAGTGCTGAAGACCTTATTCTCTCACTCATCTTCACTAGTTCTGGAGTAGCTATGGTTTCCCGCTGTCGCTCAATGCAACACGCCTTGCTCGCAAACGTTCGACCGATTCTATCGATTGGGGTAATCGCTCTTACGATGTCCGGGCCGGCGTTCGCTCAAGATGCAGCAGCTGCGGCACCGCCCAGCGAAAACATGTTGATCAAAACATGGAACGCGTTGGGCACGATGTACGCCATCACTTTTTTGATCATGTCGATGATCCTGGTCGCGTTGGTGGTCCGAGCCATTCTGGCCGTGCAAAAGAACAACTTCATCCCCGACGATTTGATCCAAGGAGTCGAAACCAGCTTGGCCGAAAACAACCCTGAGGCTGCTGTCGAGCTGATCCGATCCGACGAAAGCTTTTTAGGTGTTGTGGCATCGGCGGGTCTCGAAAAGATTTCTAAGGGGAAAGACGCCATCCTGGAAGCCATGCAGGTAGCCGGGGATTCCGAGACCATGCGTGTGGAGCACCTGCTCAGCTACATCGCGCTGATCGGAAACATCGCCCCGATGGTCGGGCTCCTCGGAACCGTGCAAGGGATGGTGGCATCCTTCGGCACCATCGCCAGCAGCCCGCAAACTCCCAAACCGAACGAATTGGCGTCCGGTATCGAACAAGCCCTCTATACAACCTTGGTAGGCCTCTATTTGGCGATTCCCGCGATCGCGATTTACAACATTCTGCGGAACCGTGTTCAACGGATGATCATGTCGGCGGGTACCCAGTCCGAAGAGATGATCGAAAAATTCCAGGCTCTCAACAAGTAATCCATCCTTTGGGGGTTCGCAGCTTACACCTGTCAAAACTGAGCCATGGCGATCAAACAAAAATTCGATACCAAAGTCGCTGAAGGGGATATGACCGCGATGATCGATATGGTTTTCCAATTGATCATCTTCTTCATGGTGCTGATCAATTTCTCCCAAGAAGACCAAAACGAGAAGATCAAGCTTCCCGCGAGCGAACTGGCAAAGCCAGCCGAGGCACCTCTCGAACATCCTGTAGTCCTGAATCTCGATTTCAGTGGCAGTGTGTACATGGGTGCCGACGTAGCAACTGTCGCCAGCCTCCGCCCTCTTCTCCAAGTCGAAGCGGACGCGTTGAAAGCGAAAGGACTTGGGGCCAAGGATGCCAACGTCATCATCCGCGCCCACCAAAGGACGGCAGGCGGATTGGTTCAGGAACTGATCAAGAAATGCCAGGAAGTCGGTTTTGAGAAGTTTGCGTTGCGAGCCCAAGAAGACAGACCGTAAACAATACTCCCCAGATCTCAATCGCCCGGGTTCTGGTGGAACGATCAGCGATTCAATGACGTCGGAAAAGAGTTTGGCACCATGGCAATGAAATTTAAATCCCGAAGCAGCGAAAAAGCTGAGATGCAACTGACATCGATGATCGATGTCATTTTCTTGCTCCTGATCTTCTTCGTGATGACATTCCGCATTTCAGCGCAAGAAGGGGATTTCAACGTCAAGATGCCCATCGGCGGCGGGCAAGGGCCTGCAGATACGACCAATATCCCCATCAAGTTGCGACTGCGAGCGAATACCGATGGTGAACTTGTCGATATCGTCGTCGACGACAGCCGATCGTTTGGAAATGATTTCGGCAAACTCCGAGAGTTCATTTTGCAACTCACCGGTGGGAACGCTCCCCCCAAGCCAGAAGACGGGCCAGAAGTCGAGATCGATCTCGATTACAACCTTCGCTATGAGTTCGTCATCGGAGCCATCACTGCAGTAACGGGCCGAAGACAAGGGGACAAAATCGAACGGCTGGTCGAACGGATCAAATTTGCCGCCCCGCGCAAGCAACAGTAATACAGCCAGTTGATAGGTCGCTTGCTCTCGGCCCCCCGACAAATACGCCCACGACTCGATAACGAAAAATGCCCCGTCTTTTGAACGGGGCATTTTTATTTTTTGATAGACAACTCTTCTTCGTACTAGCAACTAGAACGTGAAGAGAGCATCGCCACCGAAGGCTGCTTGGCTCGAGGCGTTGTCCTCATTGAAGCCGTAGCGATCCCTATCCCAGACCCAACGAACTTCTGGACGGAACAGAAGGTTCGCGGATGCTCGGTAGTTCACACCGGTGGTGAAGTTGTAGTTGTTATCGTTGTTCACGTTATTGAACGCCGAACCGCTGAAGTTGAACCATTCAAACCGTTGTCCAAGCGACCAACGATCATTTACCTTGTAGATCAAGTAGTTGATGTTGCCGAACGTATTACGTACGGTGTTACCGGTGTTGTTCTGGGTGTACAAAACGTCGGTTTGTCCGATGTAGGTAAGCTTATCGGTAAGGTTACCGATCAAGATACCGCTTTGGATTCCCCCACGCTCGTTCGGATAAATTGCTTTGGACTCACCGAATCGGCCGAGAACCGTGCTGTAGACGAGCGACCATGTGTCGTTCACCTTGGTCTTGAAACCACCCATGTATGCATCACCGTTGTCACGGAATGCACTGTCCCAACCGGTCACATAACCGTTGAACAACTGGGTGTCGTCACTTACCTTGTACGTGGTCAACGCACCGGTGTGGGTGAACGGCTCAGCGTTGTAGAACGTGAACTGACGGCTGTAAAAGAAGTTGCCGGTTGCTTGAACGACTTCATTGCCGACGATCGTGAAGAATCGTCCAACCTTGACGCTCAAATCACCCATGGCTGCTTCGCCGTACAATTGCGGCATTGCACTACCATAGCCAAGGTTGTTAGGACCGTTCCACCAGCGGTTATCGAAGTCGGGCACAGTCACGCCGAACGCTTGGGTGTCGGGAGCATCGGTACCGTAGAGGTAATCGATACGTCCACCCAAACCGAATCCGTCGCTACCGTCAGCGATGCGCTCTGCGTAGAACCATTGCTGTTGCAATTGGACCGCGCCAGGAGCATAGTTGTTGAAGCTTAAGGGGTTAGCCCGGGAGAAATAACCCAAATCGCTCCAGCCACCGATGGTGAAACCAGCAACAGGCTCGCTGCAAAGTTTCCAAGGATCGGTCAGCGATCGGCCGGTGCCGATCAAGCCCATCCCGAACAGACCAGTTGATCCGCAACCGAGCGAATCGCAACCGTTGCCATCGCAGCTATTGCCGAGATCACAAGGTGCAGATCCGTTATCGCAATTTGCAGAAGCAGTCGTTACTGCACTGCTGGGTGCAGCAGCAGCAGGAGCTGCAGCCGATCCTTCGTCATAATAGCTGTAGTAAGAAGCTTTCTCGTAGCGGGGTGCTGTTCGGTTGGTTTGACCGAAGGCCGTTCCCGAGACACAAGCGCTGGCAATCGTTGCACAGAGCGCAAGTCGGCTGATTTTCATGGTTCTGGAACTCCTATCCTGAACAAAATTCGGCGACGCGTTCGCGTATAGCGGCCTTCAACGTTTTTGGGGCCAATGTAGGTTGCGGAATGTTCATGCCGCCGATGGCCCGGGCTTCCTGCCTCAAGTGAGAAGAAAGTTAGACGGTTCATCCATGAACACACTGCACCATCGTCTATCGGAGACAAGTTTGGTAAAAATTCATCCCAATCCCAAGTCGTTGGCGCAGGTTCGCGTTCGAATCGACCAGATTTGTTAAACTGTACGGATTGAGCAAACCCCCCTATCGATCCCGTCGAAAACGCCCCCCACTCCTGTTCCCAAACAACGGTTTCCAGCAATGCCTCTCATCGATTATCGATTGCGAACACGTATCGTTGCGGGCGAAAACGCGATCGAGAATCTAGGGGTTTTAGCTAAAGAATACCGCGGTCAACGCGTTCTCGTGGTGAGTGACCCAGGTGTTGTCGCCGCAGGGATTTATGACCGAGGTTGCGATTCGATCCGTGGGCAAGGCCTTGAATTTCTGGGATTCCACAGACTTTCGGAAAACCCAACTACCGATCACGTAGCCGATGGCCTTGCCGTGGCTAAGGAGTTCCGCCCCGATTTGATCGTAGGACTCGGAGGTGGCTCCAGCATGGATTGCGCCAAAGGAATTAATTTTCTTTATTCATGCGGCGGCTCGATGTCGGATTACTGGGGGGTTGGGAAAGCGACCGCTCCTATGCTGCCGTTGATCGCGGTTCCCACCACTGCCGGAACCGGGAGCGAAACACAGTCGTTCGCATTGATCAGCGATGCCGCCACCCATGTGAAAATGGCCTGCGGCGATCCCAAAGCCGCCGCTTGCGTTGCGATTTTGGATCCAAAGCTGACCCTAACCCAACCTCCACGCATCACCGCATTGACCGGGATCGATGCACTTACCCACGCACTCGAAACCTACGTCACCAGCAAACGAAACGCCGTCAGCGAATGCTTTTCAAGGGAAGCATGGTCGCTGTTGTCCCGTGGATTTCCGCGAGTGATCGAGGATCCTAGCGATCTTGCAGGTCGAACTCAGATGCAATTAGGAGCCGCATTCGCTGGGATGGCAATCGAAGCATCCATGCTGGGAGCGGCGCATGCACTGGCAAACCCATTGACAGCAATCTTGGGTGTTCCCCACGGACAAGCCGTCGGGATGATGATGCCGCACGTCGTCCAATTCAACCAGAGTGTGGTCGAGCATCGTTATCGCGAATTGGTACACCTGCTCCCCGAGGTCTCGCACGAGGATCGCAGACCCAGTTCCGTCGTCTTGGCCGAACGATTCACCAATTGGCTTCTGCTTTCAGGCATTTCCATTCGCTTGGTGGACCTTCCGCGTTGGAACCACCAATGGAGTTCAGAGGATATAGAAGCCAAACTCGATGAATTGGCCGAGATGGCGACCAAGCAATGGACGGGTAGCTTCAATCCTCGCATCGCTACCCGCGAGGAATACCTGCAGATCTACCGCGAAGCGCTCTAATCGACGTCAATTACCTTCTTGCCAAGGCGAACTGTCCCAGCGGTAGAAATTCTTGTCGCCTGCTGCTTCATTCCACGGATCAACATCAATATCGGCATCACCAGTGCTGCCGCCATCGTGATCATTGCGATCGCTTCGTACATCTCGAACGCCATGGAGCGATTGGCTGTCCTGGTTTAACGCGTTGACATCTACCCTATCATCGCATTCCCGTTCCAGGACTCCATTTGTTGCTGCGCCATCATCATCGATTGAAGCAAGTCCATTTGAGAAGTCCTCAACGATCGTTTCATCGGACGAGTCTTCTTGATTTAAGTCTTCTTGATTTCCATACAGCCTAGACGAATCTTCCTTTCCTAATTCGTCGAGCCTGTCGTTAGTGTCTTCCTCGGCATAATAACATTCACGGACCTCCTCCATCACGTCGATCAGCCGCAATCCCTCTTCGATGGCGATATCGCGACACGCATCGTATTCCGGAGAAAAATCAATCTGGCCATTCGGCAATTCAGCGACTTTACCTCGGATGACTCCCCACGGCGTATCGACGTCGACATGGGCTCTCGGAAGGATCGTGCGGGACTGCTTGCGAAAGCGAATCCCTAAGGTCCCAGTGTGAGTCAGCAGAACGGTTTCCATGGCTCCTTTGTCCTCGGGTTTGGCGATCACCGAGAGGAGGGTCCCGGGTCGACCTTTTTTCATGTAGATAGGAATCGAGAACACATCGAGAGCGCCGGCAGCCCACAGTTTTTCAATCGCGAATCCGATCTGTTCCCCCGAAAGATCATCGAGATTAGTTTCCAGGACGACGACAGCGTTGGCGTCGTCCTCCGAACGCTGATCCGAAAGGTGCGCATGCGATTTTTTGGAACCGCGCGATGGTACCGATTCACCGACGAGGATTCGGAGCAGATTCGGACGATCCTCCAGATCCCTTGTGCCTGCTCCGTAACCGATCCGGCCAACTTGCATCGGAGGAAGTGGACCATAATCCGACACCAACTCACGCAGCACCGCCGCACCGGTAGGCGTAGTCATCTCCATCGGCACAGAGCATACAGCGAGCGGGATGTTGGCGAGCAGCTCGGCAGTGGCTGGGGCTGGGATACTGACCAGACCGTGCGCGATGCGAGTCTGCCCGGTTCCGGTAGGTACTGGCGATGCCACGGCATGCTGGATCTGTAGCTCATCCCAGGCCACCGAGATGCCGACGATATCCACGATCGAGTCGATGGCGCCGACCTCATGAAAGTGGATTCGATCGATCGTCGTTCCGTGAACCTTGGCCTCGGCCCGAGCGATCCGTTCGAAGATCCGCATCGCCAGCTCACGTGCCCCTGGCGTTAGGGCACCGCGGCGAATCAAGGAGTGGATGTCCGAGAGATTCCGGTGCACGTGCTCCTCAGGGTGTTGGATCTGCAATGAGAGTCCTCGAAAAGCGTGCTTGCGAATCGCTGTTACGGAAAGCGAAACCCCGAGCTGAAAACTTTCCACGGCGCGCTGAACGCGTTCCAAACTCGCCCCAGAATCGATCAGCGCTGCCAAACACATGTCGCCACTTATCCCGCTAAAACAGTCAAAATAGGCGATGCGCATGGAGGTCGATTCGGTGACGGACTGTGGGGGGAAACTCAAGAGGTCGCCCCATTTTAATCGCTTGCGAGACCAAAGAAGGGGACGCGCGGGGTAGGAATTCCGAGCAAACCGCTCAGAAAATGGTACCCATTCGGTGGTATACCGGCTCTAGCCACGGGAAATCCTGGATTTTTGCTGTTGCCTCCGACGCGATGGCCGATATATTACCCACTCCCTCGATCAAAAAACCCTTTTTTGAAGTACCCAGTAGGATCCTCGTAGATTGTTTGCTGCGGCGGAACGGGGCGTTTGCCGTAGTAGGAGTTTGGTATAATGAAAGTCGTTTCATCGATTGGTGCACTGAAGTATCGTCATCCTGACTGCCAGGTGGTGCGTCGCCGTGGACGAATCTACGTAATCTGCAAGAGCAACCCTCGGTACAAAGTCCGCCAAGGCAATGCCAAGTGCAAGCGCCGCAAGCGATAGCTTTTGGAACTGGCATCTCTTTGGATTCCTAATTTCGAACGGACGCCACGCTTTCGGGCCTGAGTAACTCTGCGCGCTAAGTCATGTTTCCCCCTCGGTCATTGTCACGGACCCAGGACTTCCTTCTCTAGGATCGGACGCGTGTCCTCGGCATTCTATGAAGTTGCGCATCGGCGTTATTGGATTGGGCCGCGATTGGCAATCACGCTATCTCCCCGCGCTCCGTTCGATGCGAGACCGCTTCCAAGTCGTCGGCGTTTACAGCAGCGTCTCAATTCTCGCGGAATCCGCCGCACGGGATTTGGATGCCGATCGCTACGATAGTTACCGCGCCATCATGGAGTCACCAGGACTCGATGCCGTCATGGTTCTCGAAGATGATTGGTACCAACTGATGCCCCTTTGGGCAGCCTGCGATTATGGCAAAGCCATTTTCTGCGGTTCCGAAGTGAACCTCGATCCCGCTGCTGCCAGCACGATTCAGGAACGGATCAGTAAATCCGGCGTGGCATTCATGAACGAGTTTTCGCGGCGCTTCGCTCCTGCGACGCTTCGACTCAAAGAATTGATCGCAACCCGTTTGGGGCGACCGCGACTGCTCTTCTGCCATCGCCGGCTAGCAAGCGAATTGCCAGACCCACGCGTGCCCAAATCCCTCGACTCTCGCTCGCAACGCGAATTGCTTGAATTGATCGATTGGTGCAAATACATCGTCGGCGAATCGCCAACGTGGCTACAAGCGATCCGACACATGAGCTTACCCAACCCCGAAAACTCTGACTACCAGATCTTCAGCCTCGGCTTTGGTGAACCTGAAAAGGATCCAAAGGCGATCCTAGCCCAGATCAGCTGCGGTGCGTATATCCCATCGGTCTGGCATGAAGCAATCGCCTACCGCCCACCTGCCGCCGTTCAAGTATGCTGCGAGAAAGGGTTGGCCTTTGTCGACCTGCCGTCAACGCTGGTCTGGTTCGACGATGCAGGACGCCACCAGGAGTCGCTCGATACCGAACTTTCGATGGGGCAACAGATGCTCAATCAATTCCACCGAGCCATCACCTCGCTGGTCTGCCACGTCAGCGATCTCGAAGAAACCTGCGATGCCATGCGAATCCTCGAACTGTCGCACCTTAGCATGCAACAGCACCAACGGATCCCCATCCGCTAAACCCTGCCCCATTGGTACTGGGCAGACCCTCGCAATCGCGTAGCTCGCTCTTATTTACGCCGTGAACTGGACGGTCGCGGGGAGAAAGTCCATAACGCCAAGCCGACCAACGTCATCGGCCCCAACAGCAACCACGCGCCTAAACCATATTTTTGAGTGTGGATATCGGTAAACGGGAGCTTGCCAAGCGCCCCCAACGTTTCGGGCGAAGGATCGGTCGATCCCATCGGTATCCCCCATGGGTTTGCTCCACCTCCCGTGGAGCTTTCAGCCCCTCCACTGCTCATAGAGCCGAGCCCACTTGCCGATTTCGAGTCGGCCGTGCCATTGGGGGCTGATACTGGCAACCCCGCAAACGCCCCAGATACTTGGCTAGCCCCAGATACTTGGGTAGCCCCAGATAACTGGGTAGGCAGTATTGGAAACTTCACCAATCCGATCGCAGGCAGCAGCAGAGCGAGGCAACTCGAGGCACAGATAAGGATCAATCCTGTGAATTTCATACAAACCTACTTTTCGCGGGCGTTAAAGCCGATGGAGACCTTGCCGCATCACCTTTTGACGGTCGATGCATCAGTCCCCTGTAGCAAATCCTTCGAGGACCTTGCGAGGCCAATTCCGCCAACGCCCCGAAATAGTAGCAAACCCCTGCGACGAGCGGGCCGTGCGAGCGGGTCGTGCAAGTTGCCTTGTTCGCGATAGAATGGCGGTTTCCTGAAACGATAGCTCGTGACGATTTGCCCTGAACATGACACTTGACCCAAGCCATTTTATCAATCGTGAACTCAGTTGGTTGGAGTTCAATCAGCGTGTCTTGGACCAAGCCCGATACGCCAAAGTCCCCGTGCTCGAACGGATGAAGTTTCTGGCGATCACAGCTAGCAATCTCGACGAGTTTTTCATGGTCCGCGTCGGCGGTCTGCAGTTGCAGCAGGCTCAAGGAATCGAAACGCCGGACCCGAGCGGAGCCACCGTAACGCAGCAATTGATCTCGATCTACGATCGGGTGAACACCATCATTCGAGATCAATACGAATGCTTCCTGCACTCCATCGAAGGAACCTTGGTCGAGGAAGGACTCGAGCGTGTGGTCGCCAGCCAAGCCAACGCGCCGCGTGCTGAAGCGATATCGCGATTTTTCCAGGACGAGGCGTATCCGGTGATCTCACCGATGGATCTCGATCCCGATGCCCCCTTTCCCCTTCTCTCGAATCTCGGCTTTTACCTTTGCGTGCGCATGGCGAGCGGTGACTCCGATTCCCCCCACCGTTTTGCATTTATCCCGTTAGGCAAGGCCATCTCGCGGTTTATTACATTACCGAGTGAGAAAGGGTATAGCTATGCATTGCTCGAGGATGTGATCAGTCACCACGCCGAACAATACTATCCTGGAAAGCGGATCGAGGAGTGCATCGCGTTCCGCGTCACGCGGAATGCGGACGTTTCGGTGCGAGAAGATAGCGCCTCGGATTTGATCCTAGGGATGGAGGAGGTCCTCAGTTCTCGAAGGTCCGCAGACTTTGTTCGACTGGAGATCTCAGACACGGTATCCGACGTTACCCTGACCTTCCTCAAGCAAAAATTAGGACTCGACGATCGCGACGTGTTCAAGATCCCGGGCCCTCTCGATCTATCGAGCTTGATGATCCTCACCGAGATCGAAGGCTTTCCAGCGCTTCGAGATTCGGTCTGGCCACCACAGCGGTCGCCTCAAATCGACCCAACTACGCCGATGTTCCAAACAATTGCCGAACAAGACATCCTGTTGTGCCATCCGTATGAGAGCTTTGAGCCTGTGGTTCGATTGATCGAGGAAGCAGCCGTCGACCCAGATGTACTGGCGATCAAACAAACGCTTTATCGAACCAGCAGGAAAAGTCCCATCGTCGCTGCATTGAAGAAGGCCGCTGAGCGCGGTAAGTACGTTACGGTTGTTGTCGAACTCAAAGCTAGATTTGATGAAGCACGCAATATGGAATGGGCGAGAGAACTAGAACGCTCCGGCGTACAGGTCGTTTACGGCGTGCGCGGACTGAAGACACACGCAAAAATTTGCATCGTCGTCCGGAGAGAAGCGACCGGAATTGTCCGTTACGTTCATTTCGGGACAGGTAACTACAACGAAGCTACCTCACGGATGTATAGCGATATCAGCTACTTGACCTGCGACGAGTCGCTCGGCAAAGACGCTTCGGCGTTCTTCAATGCCATCACCGGCTACAGCCAGCCGCAACCCTATGAGAAACTAGAGTCGGCACCGCTAGGCCTACGGAAGAAACTGATCTCCCTCATCGAAGGAGAAACGCAACGAAAACTCCAAGGCCAAAAAGCCTATATCGCTGCAAAGATGAACTCTTTGGTCGATCCCGATATCATCGAAGCGTTGTACCGAGCCAGCAAGGCGGGAGTCATCGTGCGGCTCAACGTGCGGGGTATCTGCTGCTTGAAACCGGGCGTCCCGGGACTGAGCGAAAATATCTCCGTGATCAGTATCGTGGATCGCTTTCTCGAGCACGCGAGGATCCTGTACTTCTATCATGGTGGTGAAGACGCACTGTTCATCAGCAGCGCCGACTGGATGCCACGCTCCCTAGATAGACGCATTGAACTCTTGACTCCCGTCGAGGATACCGCGTCCAAACGCAAGTTGATGGAGATTCTCGACACGTATTTCCGCGACAATCAAAACGCTTGGTCGCTGCAGAGCGACGGACGCTATCGCCGCTTGGAACCCGAAGAGGGCCAACCTAAAGTTCGCGCGCAGAAACTCCTCTACCAATCTTCGGTCGAAGCCGTTCGGGTTGCCGAACAGGCTGCTCGAACCAAGTTTGAACCGCATCGGCCGGCCCACTAGACTTCTCAGGACCTAGGATTGCACTTCGTCGAGTTGCTCCCGAGCCTTTTCCATGCGCTTTGGCGAGACACTGATCCGAGTACCTAATTTCTGCGCGTGCACCGAAACGCGATACTCTTCGATCATCCATCGATACTCGAGAAGCTTGCCCGACGGATGCCATCGCGAACGGTGAATCTCCGGCGATAGATTCGCCGGCGGTAGGCTGCTTTCCAATTGGGATATGCGCCTTAGGTAATCTTTCCACGCTTCCTCGATCGGCCGGTCCATCTCAAGATCCTTTGCCGATCCTATCGATTTGAGTTTCTCCAACCTCGCCGCGACGGCACTCAAGTACCGAGGCCACTCTCGAAGGTAAACCCAAGGTGTATGGCACGCATGGTCGGGAGCCAAGAGCGCATCGAGTTGATTCGCAACACATGCGAGATTCAGCGTAACGCCCGACCAAGTAACCTCTCTCAGTTTTCGGACTTGCTGATAACTCTCACCCAACTTCGGCAACCATCGCCCTATTTCCGCTGCCGCCAACGCAATTCTCCGCACCCGATCGACCCGCAACGCCTCGATCTCCAGTTGAGTCCGAACCGATAGGTTGAAATCCGGCAAGGAGCGAGTCCAATCGATTTCCACAAACGCCAACCGCGCCATCAGCAAACCGAGCCAATCCGAAAGCTTGTCACTACTCCAACGATCCGACAGCCACAAACTGGCCTGCTTCCAACCGGGCAAAAACTGAATCTGACTTTTGATCTCGCGTCTTTCAGAGCGCGCGAACCAGTGGGTCAATCCTTCGCGGAGCATTTGCTCAGCCAGATGAGGATGATCCACAATACAGGTTCCGATCTTCGCCGTTTGCACCTGCAGCGTCGGATACCGTTCAACGCGAATGCCACTGACGGTCTCCACCACCGAAACCGGCAATTCGTCGATATCCCAAGTAGCGATCGCATCCCGCGTCCAAGCGTAGGATGCGGGCAAGGTATGGGCTTGAGATGCTGCGGGTGCAGCGCGTTGGATTTGTTTTTGAAGCTCCGACAAATCGCGACTGCTCGCCAACAATTTCCCCGTCTCATCAACGGTTTCGACGCGCATAGCCAAGTGCTGGGCCAATGAGCTGGCATCAAAATCGGATACTTTCACTGGCTCACCAAGCCTCCGAGTACATATCTCGCAGAGGGTTCTCCAAAACGGTTCCCCACGTTTCGCCGCAGCGAGCATGTCGGGCAAAATGATGCGTACAGTATCGGGAACAGGAACGATTTGCCGCCTCAAACGCTTAGGTAGGGACTTGAGAAGCGCAACCAGTTTCTCTTCGAGCAGTCCAGGAACCAACCACTCAAGCTTTTCTTTGTGCAACTGATTCACCAATGCCTCAGGCACTTGGACCGTCACACCATCCGCATCATCACCAGGTTCAAATCGGTATTGCAATGGTAACTTGCTGACACTTCCGATATCCAGCGACTCTGGAAACTCTTCCTCGATACACTGACGATCGATGGAGAGTTGAAGCTGCTCCCAGCTGAGATACGGTAGAGGCAACAGGCTGATCGATGCGCCGTCGCGAACGCGCTCCGGGGTTGGTAGCTCTTTGTCCCAACGCTCTAAAGTCGCTCGATCGACTACATGCTCAGGAATATGCTCCCGATAAAACGCGGTGAGTTGGTACGGGTCGACAACGCAATCACGTCGGCGAGTTTTGTCCCCGATGCGTTGGATATCATCGAGGAACTTTTCATTGTGCTGCCAGAAGCGAGCTCGAGACACAAGCTCCCTCTCCGCAAGTCCGTGTTCAATGAGAAGGTTTCTAGCCAAACTCGGATCGAGAGGTGCGAGTGGCACCGCGTGCTTTGCTACCACCGGCAAACCGAACAAAGAGCCTTTACGCATCACCATCGCCGAACCGTGCTTGCGGCTGAAATGTGGATTCTCATAGGAGTATCGGATGCAATGGGAGGCGATACGCTCGATCCAAAGAGGATCGATCCGAGCGATGATGCGAGCGTACCGCTGCGTGGTTTCCAAGATCTCGCCGCACACAATCCACTTTGCATTGCTATTCTTCAAACCGGAACCGGGCCACACCTGCAGCTCCATATTCGATGCGCCGCGGTACTTGCCTTGATCGTCTCGCATCGCAACACCGGACAGCAACCCAGCTAGGATCGATTGATGGATCGCGGCGTAGCCATCCGAGAATCGCTCTTGCGAGTTTGCGTTCCGTTCGACGCGTCTCCCCGTCGGGTCGGGAGCTTCGATCGGCTCAAGCTGGATCTTGCGATGGCCGATCGACCATTTTTCCTCTTGGCAGTACTCCACCAATTGACGGTGCACATCCCCCCATTCCCTCAATCTTGGAAAGGAAAGAAAAGAGTCGCGGCACGCTTTTTCAAGCCGCGAACGGCCGAGTTTTTCCCGGAGCCCTTGGTAGAAATCCCAGACCCTGAGGTAGCTCAAAAAATCGCTGTCGGGATCTCGAAACTTCGCATGCGCGGCATCGGCGGCTTGCTGCATTTCCGGTGGCCGGACCCTGGGATCCTGGGTTTCGATTGCCGCTGCGATGATCAGCACCTCTTGAAGGCAACCGTTGGTGTGAGCTGCAAGAAGCATTCGGCCAATCCGCGGTGAGACCGGCAATCTCGCGAGTTTCCGACCGATCGATGTCAGCGAGTCGTCCTCGGCGATGGCTTCGATTTCATGAAGCGTCTGAAGGCCTTCGCGGACGGTTTCAGGCCTGGGTGGGTCGAGCCATGGAAGCGACTCGAGTTCATCGATGCCCAGCGATTTCGCATGCAAAATGGTAGCTGCCAAATCGCACCTTCGAATCTCCGGTTGAGCAAACATCGGCCGAGCCATAAAGTCCGATTCATCGTACATCCGAATCGCAATACCCGGTCCCAACCGTCCGCACCGTCCCGATCGCTGATTCGCAGAGGCTTGGCAAATCGGTTCGATCGGCAACCGCTGGACTCGGCTCTTCGCCGCATAGCGTGAGATACGAGCGGTTCCCGTATCGATCACATAACGAATACCAGGAACCGTCAGAGAGGATTCCGCGACATTGGTCGCCAACACCACACGGGGTCGACTGTGCGGCTGAAAAACCCGTTGCTGCTCCGCTTCAGTCAATCGCGCATACAACGGAAGGACATCGATATCTTTGGCCAGCCCTCGTCGTGTCAGATGCCCCCGCAGTTGCTTCGCGGCATCGCGAATGTCCCGTTCCGTCGGAAAGAATGCGAGAATATCACCGCGACCCTCCGAGTAGAGCTCGTCGAAGCAATCGGTGAAACGGCTCATCGAGGAGTCATCGATATATGGTCCTTCCGAATACGGTCCCTCCGTCGGTTGCATTCCGAATGCTTCACGGCGCGCCATGCGTTCCCGCGATGCTCCGCGATACCGAATCTCGACAGGGTACGACCGCCCTTCCACCATCACGATCGGCGCTGGCCCTATCGCGTCCTGAAAATGCTCTGAGAATCGCTCGGCATCAATGGTGGCGCTGGTGATCACGATTCGCAATTCGGGTCGACGCGGAAGCAGCCTCGCCAGATATGCCAGAAGCAAATCGATATTGATCGATCGTTCGTGCGCTTCGTCGATCAAAATACAGTCGTACGCTTCTAGATCGGGATCGCGATGAATTTCGGTTAGGAGTACTCCATCGGTCATAAGTTTGACCAACGTAGTACTCTGGGTTTGATCGTTGAATCGCACTTTGTATCCGACGACCTGGCCCAGCGGGGACTCCATCTCCTCGGCCAGCCTATTGGCGATCGATCGGGCTGCGAGACGACGAGGCTGCGTGTGGCCCACCCAGCCATAGCGTCCCAGTCCCGCCTCAAGGCATAACTTGGGAAGCTGCGTGCTTTTTCCAGATCCGGTCTCCCCGCAAACGACGACCACCTGGCGGTTTTGAATCAGATCGATGATTTCATCCCGATACCGCGAGATCGGTAGCTCAGGATCGTATTCGATGAGGTATTTGGCTTGCTCCCTCGCTTCAAACCGGGAAGTGGCTGCATCGAGCGCCGAACTCCATCGCTCTCGATCCACGCCGCTGCGTTGGACAGGCATTCGCTTCATCCGAGCCAATTGCCTGCGAAGCCGATGGTAATCGTGACGAAGCAATCGATTGGGATCGAGCCTCTCCCCGTCTCCGTCATCGGAGCTCATGATCGTTCCCATCGGGTAGCGAACAATCTCGCAGTCACGATAAAAAAGAATGCGCATAGCGTCAGAACACCCAGTTCGAGTTCGATGTCGCGCAGCTGCAATTCTCGCCAAAAAATCTTGTTGAAGCCTTCGAGCGCCCAAGCATTAAACGTCAACAATCCTACCCGTTGGATCGACTCGCTCATCAGGTAACGAGGGACCATACTCCCCCCCAGTGCGCTCATCGTCAGAATAACAATCGTTGAAACCCAACCCAATTGCGTTCGCGTTTTGCACATCGATGCCAAGAACAGTGCAAAGCTCGCCGCAGCCCCCGCAGTGACCAACGTCATCGCGATAAAACCCTCCCAATGCCGCGCTAGATCTATCCCAAAGACCAAGGCACCCCAACTGAACATCAATGTCATCTGCAGCATGCCAATGATTGTCAAGAAGGCCCACTTGCCCAAAAGGAGTTGGTCCATGGTCAAACGGCTGCAGAGCAACCGATCGAGAGTTGAATTTTCACGCTCCTCGAGAAGGGAACCGCTCGCAGTGGTCGCGCTAAAGAGTAAAAACATGACCGCGATACCTGCAGCATACATGGCGATCACCGGATTTGTTTTTTTGCTCCCCAAGATGTCGACCGATTGGATCGTGGGAGGCTCAGCGACTTCTACCGTGGGTGTGGCATTTGCAAGAGGAGACGCAAATGAAGACACAAATGGAGACATCGATACAGGAACGGTGGCAGATGCTAGAGTCACCTGCTGCTGCTGCCGCCTGATTGCAACATCGCGGCTCCGCTCGGCGGCAGCCGTCATTACGGCACGTTGCACCAAAGCAATCATGACCTGCGAGGCGACTTGATCGTAGGAATCCGACAAGACTTCAATGGGGGGCAATTTCTCGGGTTGTTGGGCAGCGTCGGATTGTTGGATCGCATCGGACGAAGCAACCTCCTGGGGAGCATCGGTGGGCCCGAAAACGATCGCTGCCGAAACCATCCCGCGACGAACCCAGTCCTCGGCCTTCGAACGAGACACAGACCGATTCTGATCCGCGATTTGGAGGGATGGTTGCTCGACAAGCAACTCCGACGCTCGTTTGGCGATCCACGAATCGGAATCATTCGCCAACGCCACTTTGATCCGCGGAGTACCTGACGTCGAACTCCCCCTCGCCCCAAAGATCATCGCGAAAATGCTGAAGAACAGGATCGGAACCACGAAGGTCAACAGAAGCTCGGAGCGATTGTTTTTCAACCTTCGCAAGCTGGTTTGAATGACCGTCCAAATCATGTCGACTTCTCAAGGGAATGATTCATGCATTCGCACGCCTCGCAAAAGGGTTCGATTGCGGTTGCATGCCAGGATACGCGGGTGCATGCTAGGATACCGACTGCTCTGAATCAAGACACGAAAATCAACGGTCCACCGGGAATGATCGTTTCGCGATAGGGAACACACGGCCATTAATCGGTGGAGGTAAGGCTTTGTCAAAGACATCCAAAGCAATGTGCGACGCGGCTCAGGAATTGTGCAAAGACCTGCGTAAGATCCACTTTTCCGAGCCAGTATTCTGCATCTACAACCCCTTCGAATACGCCTGGAACTCGTACCAGACCTACCTCGAACGCTTCGCAACTGGGAAAAAACGAGTCTTTTATCTCGGAATGAATCCCGGGCCATGGGGGATGGCCCAAACAGGCATTCCTTTCGGGGAGGTAGCGGCCGTCCGGGACTGGATCGGAATCTCCGCCAGCATTAAAAAACCTGATCCAGAACACCCCAAACGGCCGGTGACCGGGTTGGCGTGCACCCGATCGGAGGTTTCGGGGAGACGGTTATGGGGACTTTTTGCAGAAAAAAGCGGGACCGCCAAGGACTTCTTTCGGGACCAATTTGTTGCCAATTACTGCCCTTTGGTCTTCATGGACGAAGGGGCCAGGAACCTGACCCCCGACAAACTACCTGCCGCCGAGTTTGCTCCAATTCGAGATGCGTGTGACAAACACCTAGCGAAAACCCTCCAAATCCTCGAACCTGAGTACTTGGTGGGAGTTGGGCAATTTGCGGAAATCTGCCTCAACCGTGTCGCCACCGATTCCGGGATCTCCGAGCCCAATGTCGTTCGTATCTTGCACCCCAGCCCCGCCTCACCCGCCGCCAACCGAGATTGGGCTGGCTGCGTCGAAAAAGTCCTCGTGGAAAACGGGATTTGGGACCGCGGGATTTCGAGGAAAAAATAAGCGGAATTCCTTGCGATTCCTTGCGATTTCCGTTTCTGGCGACTGTCCAAACCGATATTCTACAAAGGCATGCGGGAACTTTTTCGAAGCTGGGAGCCTCCGAGAGAGACCACAACTGGGCTACCAAAACTTATGTCTCTAAATCCTGAAGAAATCGATCTACTGCTGAACGGACTGCTCGACGGTGCCCTCACCGACGAAGAGCAGGCCCGGATCGAGCTTGCCATGGAGCAAGATCCGTCGCTTGGGGTTCGGTTTGAGGAATTGACTTCCTTGCGTCGCAGCCTACTCGTCGGCAGACGCTCTGGTCGCTTGGGCCCCGACTTCGCGAAGAGAGTGGTCATGGCGGCTCGGGAACGAGCGGACCTCATGGGAGACGATGCACCAGCATGGCTCAAGCCGAACGCGTCCCCGAACCCGACCTCCAGGACCAATGCGCCAAGCAGCAGAGGCCGACGTGAACATCCCGTTACTGCTGCGATTTCGTCGCACGTCGACTTGGTTTCCGACGCATCCAGGACGGTTGTGTCCGACTCAGCCCTCATTTCCCAAAGGGCTTTGCGGGTTTGGCTACCTGCGTTTTCGTTGGTTCTTGCAGCTTCGTTAGCGATGTTCATGTTCTCGGTCCTGTGGCCGCCAACCCCCTCCGTCCAACCTTTCGCAGGCATGCCGTCGGCACCCCAAGGTTCCAACGATTCGTCCTCGAACGATGTTGCTACCGATCTCCTCAACAAGAAAGACTCCGTTGCGACACCCAAAATCGATCCGGAGCTAGGTTTGTCGGATTCAGACTCCCAGGTAGCGGTTGCGAATCCCAGCACAACCTCTGATCCGAATGACGATATCGCCCAGATCGATCCAACATCCACTCCAGCCAACGTCCTTGAAAAGAATAGTGATAGGGAAATGGCTTCGACATTAGTCGAGGTATCGGCTCCCTCGTTGCCTCCGGGACTGGAGAAACCCAATGATCCGACGAGCAAGGCGATCGATGATTTGTTCGCATCGAAATCCGTCTCCAATCCGATTTTCACCTTGGTCGCTGAAATCACTTTAGACCCGATTGCCGCTGAGAACGACTCGCTCCGAACCTTGATTGAAGAGCATGAAATCCTGGTGACGGACGATTTGAATTTGGACAAAAGCCAACTTGAGACGTTGGTATCATCTCAACTCGTAGGGGCCTTGAATCAAGTGGATGTTGGGGATCGGGATGGAGTCCAATTGTTTTTCTTACGGGCCCGCGCGGATCGCATCGATAGTTTCCTCATGGATGCGTTCGCTCAGTACAAAGACTTCCCTGCCTACAGATTGGATTTATCGTTCGACCCCGCTGTGTTGAATCTCGCGAATCAATTGAGCACGGTTGCCTCTTCCGATGATTACGCGAGACGTTTGACGTTCCGCGGTGCATCCGATACCGGATTGGTTAGGATGTTTCCTCACGTGGACAAAGGCTCAGGCGTGAAGATTGAGGATCGCATTGCAGCGTCGCAGTCGCGCGATCGATCCTTGACCAAAGAACGCCGCGAGATGTCTTACTTGATCTTGATGGTCAAACCATCTGCAGCGAAGTAGTACCGATCACATGTAGAGGTGGCGAAGGCAGAGTTGGGACCACGTTTCCATGAGGTCAAGATTGCTGGCGATGTCGTCGACACTCTGAAAGCCAGCTTCCAAGAGGTGATCTTCTCGCGCAGTGACTTTGCACGAGGAAAGCTGCATGATGTGGACGATGCCCAAGTGCACGCGTCCTACGGCGGTGGTATCATCGTAGATCAGTCCAACGATCCGGTCTTTGCCGCTCGACTCGATAACGACCTCTTCGTTCAACTCCCGTTGCATCCCGTTTCGGTACCAGTCGTCCCCTTCGGCGTCCTCGATCGAGATATGACCGCCGATCCCGATCGATCTCAAGGCATGCAATCGCTTCTCACCTTGGCCTTTACCCCGCGTGTACTGGAACAGCCGGGTCCGGTCTGCATCGCTGCATTCAAGGATCACATAAGGAATCAACTGCTTAAACGAAGGGTCATCCTCGACGAGGCTCCGAGGCCGAAACGACTGGTTAGCTCGATCCAGAATGGCCGGAAGATACCGGTCAACTGTTGGAAGAAATCCCGAGAATGGGCCTAATTGGTCTAGCAACAAAGCGGGGATGACTAGTACTTCTTCGTCTTTTGCCATTTTCAAAGCCTCGGTTCAATTCTCGATTTGCGAGCGGTAGGCTCCGGAACACCAGAAAATCGCCCCAGCTGGCCAACCCACAAACTGGCCAACCGATCGATCCAATGGTCAGGCCCATCGGTTGTCAAGCCCGGCGGCTGTTAGGCCCGGCGGCTGTCAGCCTGGGAGTACCCCCGGTTTCCATCCCTACGCGGTTTGCGATACGATACACAGTTTGATTGCCAATGGCTATTCGCTTTTTAAGCTAGATTGTCACGAACGGAGAACTATCTGGTGCGACTCCTCCACTGCGTATGCCTTTCACGTCCGAATCGGTCCTGGTCGTTCTCGGGGATGACGGTCCGCAATACATTCATCTTGGTGCTCTCGTTGGTCATGTCGACACGGCTTCTCGCTGTGGAGGATTTGCCGCGAGCCGTCGATATGTTTCCCGCGGAAACTCAAGCCTTCGTTTGGATGCCCAGCAGCAAATCGTTCTTGGACAATTGGGCGGAAACGGAACTTGGAAAACTAGCCGCTGATGAACGGCTCAAAGAGTTCTGGGTCAGCCAACAAGAAGAAATCAGCAACCGGTTTTCCAATGCCGGTTGGCAACTGAGTGTGAAGTTCGACGACCTACCCGAAATTTGCTCTGGCCAAGCAGCCATGGGTTGGATCGCGAGGCCGAGCGTCGCTGCGAAACCTTATTCGCTCGGCTTGGTTGTCGACGTCGCTGGACGGGATTCCCAAGTGACCGCGTTCCTCGATCGCATTCAAAGCGAAATGGATAGCAAGAAAGCCACTACAGAAAGCATCGCGTTCGACGGATTGAGCGTCAAGCATTATGTGCTACCGAAGTTAGCCAACGATACCAAGATCCGAGATTCTTACTACGTCCTCTCCAAAGGACAACTCCTCGCAGCTGACGACCTGGAAACCATCAAGGATTTTGTGAAGGCGCAGGCCGGCCTACAAGCTGGTGCGCTGTCACAATCCAAAATATACATGAATGTTCAATCCAAAATTGAACGGGACGATCATCCTTCGGAGATCGAGTACTTCATCCAACCGATCGGCTTCGGAAAACTACTTCGCTCTGTTTCCGGCAAACAAGCTAAAAGCCAAGTCGACATCCTGAAACTGCTTGAAGGCCAAGGCTTTGATCGGATTCTGTGTGCGGCTGGCTCCGTGCAATTGAACAAGCCAGATTTGGACATGCATCACCAAGGTTTTATCCTTCGCGAAGAGGAATTACCCGTTTCGGTGCAGATCCTTGACTTCCCTAATCAAGAGCAATTGGTTCCGCCATCGTGGATCAGCGTAAACTCGGCGGGCGTTCTCGGATTTTCTTGGAACTTTAGCGACGCGTTCCCCAAGTTCAAAGGGATCGTCGATGTTTACATCGGCGATGAGCAATTCGATGAAATCCTCGACGGAATCAAACGCGATCCGAACGGACCGCAGATCGACATCAAACAAGAACTCCTTCCCTACATCGGAACCGAGTTTTATGCGATCAGCGAAGTCGTAGAACCAATCACTCCAGAGAGCAAACGCTCTCTGATCTGCATCAAACTCAAAGATCCAGACAACAAACTAACTGGGGTCTTGAACCGATATTCGAAGAGTGAACCAGGTGCCAGCACCGAGGACATCGGCGAATATCGCATTTGGAAGTTCTCCAACGAGGAAGAAGAAGAGGAGATCATCGAGTTCAACCAAGTTCCCGGCCAAGCCAAGGAAGAGGAAGAAGAAGAAAAGCCATTGCTGAACGAATGGGCAGTATCCATCGTCGATGGCTACTTCGTCTTTGCTTCGAACCCGGAAACACTCACCAAGGTGATCGCGAACGCTCAAAACAAGGACATCCAAGGTGAGTTCGAGCGTTTAGAAGCAGTTCAAGCCGTCCGTGCGATGCAAAAGAAGCTCGTCCATGGAAACGGATTCAGCTTTTCCGAAGTCGACCTCGCAGACCGCTCGTTTGAAATGCAGTACGAATTGTTCAGGCAAGGAATCCTGCCTCAGTCTCGATCGCTCCTGGCGTTGGTGCTCGAGCGAATTCTGAAAACCGACAAGTCCAAAGCGCAGGAGTTGCAAGGGAACAAGCTCCCACCTTTTGATCAGGTCAAGCAATTCTTCACTCCAACCGGAATGGTGATACGGACTGAAAAAGATGGTTGGGGGATCGACGGTTTTATTCTCGGGAAATAAGAAATAACAGGTATACCGCTCATGCTCAATCGTGCTTCTGCAATGGGGCGGTGCTTGTCGAGCCGTAAATTCGGCATGTTCCTGCTCGCGAGCTTGGTAGCACCAAACGCCATCCAAGCTCAATCGATCGAAGATGCCCAACGCCGAATTCAAGAGTCGACATTGCGGAGCCACATCCGCTTCCTGGCCGATGATCTTCTCGAAGGACGCGGACCAGGCTCCAACGGCGATGCCATCACGCAACTCTACCTCGAAACGCAATTCCAGGCGCTGGGATTGCAACCGGTCGACTCCATTCGCTCCTACCGTCAAGCGGTACCGATGCTGGGGGTTACCAGCACTCCAGAAAAAATCTGGGAGTTCAAATCTCCCAAAGCCGACTCTGGAGCCGAGAAACTGCAACTGAAGTATTTCGAAGACTTCATCGCCGTCGCTGGCACACCTGACCCACGTGTGGAACTCAACGATGCGGAATTGGTGTTTGTCGGCTACGGCATCCAAGCTCCTGAGTACGACTGGGATGACTACAAAGGGTTAGATCTCAAAGGAAAAATCCTTGTCATGATGAACAACGATCCGGAGAAAGATCCGGATCACTTCGGCGGATCGAAACGGCTCTATTACGGCCGCTGGGATTACAAGTACGAAAGCGCCGCACGCCAAGGTGCTGCAGGTGCCATCATCATCCACACAACGCCTTCGGCGGGTTATCCCTTCACCGTGATCCAAACCTCATGGACCGGCGAAGAGTTTGAACTGCGAGACTCCGAAGGGCCCAAGATGACGATGAAGGGTTGGACCACCGAAGATGCGACCCGCAAGCTTTTTGCATGGGCAGGCTTCAACCTGGATGAACTTCGTGCCAAAGCAGAATCCATCGACTTCAAACCCATCCCCTTGGGCTTAAAACTGTCGACCAAGATCGAATGCGAAGTCCGCGAACGAATCACTGCCAATGTGCTGGGAGTTCTCCCCGGTTCCGACCCGAAACTCGCGGACGAGCATGTGGTGTTCATGGCTCACCACGACCATATAGGCATCGCCATCGATCGAGATGCTCGCGGCGACAACATCTATAACGGCGCCATCGATAACGCATCGGGTACCGCATCCCTGCTAACAATCCTCAAAGCGATCACCGAGAGCGGATTCAAACCCAAGCGATCGATTTTGTTCGCCGCCGTCGGGGCAGAAGAACAAGGCTTACTCGGTTCCAAGTATATGGCCGAACATCCACCCATCCCCAACGGCAAACTCGCCGCTTTGATCAATATGGATGGAATGAATTTCCTGGGCCCCACGAAGGATGTCCAAGTCATCGGATTGGGAAAGAGCAGCCTCGATCGCTTGGTGAACGCAGCAGCGCAGCGTCAAAACAGAACCGTGGTCGGTGATCTCGAGCCGAGCAAAGGCTATTACTATCGGTCGGATCAATTCTCACTGGCTAAGGTCGGGGTGCCCGCGGTCTATCTCCATTCAGGCCACGCAGTCCGCAACAAGCCTGAAGGCTGGGGGAAAGAACAACTCCAGCAATGGACAGAAAAGCACTACCACCAGCGATCCGATGAATACGACCCATCCTGGGATCTCGAAGGAGCTGTCGAGGACCTACAGCTTTTAACCGAAGTTGGGCTCGAGTCGGCCAATGCTCCCGAAATGCAATCGTGGAATCCAGGAGATGAGTTCGAAGCCGCTCGACGCGATGCGATCTCTAAATCAAGCACTGAAAGACGCTGAGCACTCCTAGCGACGCTTTGCCCCCAACGCGGGGCGAAGCAATCCTGGCTGTGCGTCCAATTCGAGGCTGTCATACTCACCTCGCTCGATTTTCTCCCACGCCAAAGCTCCCATGACCGCATTGTCCGTGCACAACTCGGGCGCGGCGATCAACAACTCGATCCCTTTCGAGTCACATGCGGCCTGCAATTGCTCTCGAAGCCGCCGGTTGGCGGCCACCCCACCCCCCAAACATATTCGCTTTAGTCCTGTCTTCTTCACCGCCAGGACGGCTTTACCCACCAAGCAATCGATCACGGATTGCTGGAAACAAGCCGCGATATCCATTTTGTCCTGATCGCTTAACTCGATGAGCGACCAGTCTTTCTGGCCCGTTCCTGCGATGTGGTAACGGACGGCCGTCTTCAACCCGGAAAAACTAAAATCCAACCGAGTGTGGTCGTCGAGCAATGGGCGAGGAAATTGAATCGCTCGTGGGTTGCCGCTCGAAGCAAGGGCTGAAAGCTGAGGCCCACCCGGAAACGGCAATCCGAGCATCACCGCGACTTTGTCGAAGGCCTCGCCGGCAGCATCATCGATGGTCCCCCCTAAGTAAGCCCAATCGGTCGCCGAATGGCAATGGTACAAACTCGTATGCCCTCCACTCACGACAAAACCGATGCAAGGATAGATACTCGAACCATGTCCCATCCCGCAGGCATAAACGTGAGCCTGTACATGGTTGATCCCCACCAAGGGTTTCGACCACGCCAACGCGAGCGCTTTGGCAGCCGACAACCCTACCAACAGCGAACCAGGCAGACCCGGATGGGTCGCGACCGCCACCGCGACCAAGCGATCCATCGCAATCCTAGATTGCACAATCGCGGTATCAATGACCGGTAAGATACGCTCGAGGTGGGCCCTTGCCGCAATCTCGGGTACTACCCCAGCGAACTGCTCATGGAGCGTTTCCTGCGTCGCCACGCATTCTCCCAAAACACAGCCCGAACGGGTGATCACCGCCGCAGCGGTCTCGTCACATGTCGACTCAATAGCCAAAAGGCAATCGTCGGAAGATAAATGAATGGTCATGGTTGTATCGTCGATGGATCGATCCATGAAGAGCCAAGGCGTGTTCGTATCAGATGCTCGACCCGCGGCCATTCCGTCGATGCGACTTGCTCCGCGAGCGGTTTAGCAAGTGCAATCAACGGCGCTATGCGCATCAACGATTTTTCGTCCGCGAGCAGAAATGCCTCGAGCCAATCCTCTAATGCCACGAAGTCGAACACGGATACCTCAGCGATCCGAGTCGCGTCCTGGACTTGAAAATCCAGCCCGAGGGGCAAAAGGAAGCGAAGAAGGTCCGAGGATTTCGGAAGACGCGTACGGCGAATGATATCGAGGCACCGCAGTTGTCCCGGGCGTGTGAGCTTGGGATACCTCTCGGCGATCAGCGTGTGGGTTTGAGGTTGCCGTGCTCGAACCAACGCGATCGTCGCTTGATCGGCGATGGTTGCGTTATTCCGCTCGACCAACCCCAACAACTGCTTGTCGTAGCCAGGCAAAGGATGTCTCGCTGCAAACTCGAGCGTTGCCATCGCAAGGAGAGATGGTGAGGCATCATCTTCCAGTTCACCAAAACCTCGGTCGATCCATTTAGATGCTTGGCCCCGGCAAAAGAGGCACTCGAGCGCAACCGCGATATTCTCTGGAGTACCATCATCGAAATCCATCTGCAACGAACTCGACTCTCTAGAGAGCGCAGTGGCTCGCTCTCGCATCAGTGCCAAAGGCACTCTGAAGAAAATCTTCGAGGCGTTTTTAAGGTCGGAGATAGCAGTGAGATGATTCGCAAACCGGGGCGTTTCGGATACTGACAAGGCCTCGAGCAGTTTTCCCGCGCATCGGCACGTACGGTCGGTGATCTTGCGTCCGGCTGACATGACTGCGGCGCGTTCCAGGAGCTCATCGACCATCGCATCCGGAATTGGGATATGCGAGACCAATGGAAAATCAGGAAAGGCCGCTTCAGGGCCAAACCGATCCCAAGCACCAAAGATCGACTGGAGCACCCGATCGTCACAAACATAGCTATTTGAGAGCAAATCCAACGATGCGCTTCGCACTTTTGGATGGTCGTGGGAGAGCCAAGCGATCAATTGCCCGTCGGAGATAGCCATTTTCGTCTGCGAGTATCCACCTTGGAATAATGACATTGGATTCGGAAAGAATCCGCGCCATCAAAGGATGATGGAATGGGCTGGGTTGAACAACACCAAATAGCGATTTTTCGGATCCCAACGTGCGACCCTCGCGACCACAACCTGAATTAACGAGCACCCTCTTCGAACCAAGGGCATAGCCAACGGCGAAGCCAGACGAGGCCGAATTCGGCAATCAAACCGATGATACCCAGGATCACGAGGTAAACGAATACGATGTTCATGTTCAGTACCCTGGACTGCATCCGGATTTGGTAGCCCAACCCAGCGTCGCTGACCACCATTTCCGCAGCAATCAAAAAAATCATCGCAGGGCCGATCTGCATGCGGACGCAGTCGATCACATTGGGTAGGATCTGTTTCCAAATGACCTCGTAGATAACCTCCGTCTCGGAAGCTCCAAGCGTGTAGGCTTTGTTGATCGACTCATCGCTGACGTTGTCCCGCACCGCCTGATAGATCGACTGAGCCATCGAGAAAAAGATTCCTAAAGCGACCATGGAAGTGAACATGCGTTGGTCGGTCCCAGCCACGGCGAAGTAGATTGGCATCATCGCCGTGGGAGGAATCTTTGATAAAAACATCACCACGGGACTGAGTGGGGCCTCGATCCATCGATATGCCCCCATAAGCACCCCGACCACGATCGATGCCGAAACACCCACCCCAAGCCCCACCAACAACCTCCAAAGAGTCGCTCGCATGTCGTTCCAGAACATGGGCGGCTTCGGATTCTCCTCGGTGCCTTGTGGCTGGAAGATTTTCTGAAGCCCTTCGTTGAGTTTGGCAAAGGAAGGAATGGTGGTCTGTTTAGGATTGATCTTGGTCTGACGCTCCGAAAGGAGTTCGTAGCTGACCAGCAGAGCTACGACCCCACCGATAGCCAGAGCCAAGAACAACCATTTCGGTATTTCGCGTCGGATCATGTCCGTCTGCTTCCCTGTTCGCTTACTTTTTAGGTTGCTCGAGGTACTCTTTGACAAATGTCGTGTCAAAATCCATGACACCTTTGCCGGTGCCGAACGACAGCTCGACGGGAGCCTGGGTCAATCCGTACTTCACACAGAACTTGCTGACCAAAGGCATCGTTTCCTTTTGGAATTTCTCTTCTGTGAACAACCGTACCGCATCTTTTGGATCGGAATAGAACCGAGTTTGCGTGACGACTGTCTTCATGTCCTCCAGCTCCAACTTTGCAAATCGAGCACCGATACCGATAAGGGTGGCAGCGCGTGTCTTTTCATCGTTCATGCGTTGGTTCATAGCGTAAAATGTTTCAACGACTACCTTAGCAAAGTCGGAACCTCCTTTTTTCCCGAGGGAATCCTTGCCCACAACCACCATGTCGATGATTTCTTCAGGTATCAATTCGGAACTGAACAATACATGCGCATCATTGCGGCTGCGAACCGACTGCATGACGAACGGATTCCACACCATGATGGACGGAATTTTATCGTCCTTGCCCTGAAAGGCCTGGGCCGCTTGTTCTGGATCCATCTGGCTGAATGGAAAATCCGCAGGATTCTTTCCTAGCTTTTCCAAGCAACGCTCAAAGCAGTATTGAGAGACGCTTTTCTCAAGTCCGCGGGTTGGCTTGCCAGCAAGCTCGTCGATCGATTTGATGCCCGCAGTGATGCAAGCGTCCGCTCCCGCGCTGGTCGACGTCGGCATGATCGCTACTGAATTGCGAGATCCAGCAGCACCCAGGATATCGATGTTGGTGATACAGACCGCATCGGCTTGAGAGTTCCCGTAGAGAGTGATGCATTGATCGTACGATGCCAGGAGCAGTTCGATGTCGATGTTGTATTTCTTCTCGATCGAACCCATCGCGCCCGCCTTGCCATCGATCAATCCCACCTCATCGGCGACGCCGAAAATACTCCAAGAGGGATACTCGCTCCATGCGAGGGTGAACTTTGCCGGAGGCGCAGTGACGGTCGAACCGCCACCAGCTGCCCCACCGTTGACAGTCCCACTGTTGGCAGCCCCACTGTTGGCAGCCCCACTGTTGGCAGCCCCACTGTTGGCAGGGGGCTTGCTATCGCCGCATCCGATGGTCGCAATGCCGAATACGGCCATGCCCATCATGAATGTTGCCACAAGCGAGCGACTCGAAGTAAATGTTCTTTTCATAGAGCGAGATTCCTTTGGTGTAAAAACCTTTGGCAAGGTGGACGTAATGCAATTCGAATGGGCCGATTGAGGCTTATGCCTCAGGGATCTTGGTCTCTTGAGCCGACGCATCTTTGTCGTTGGACTTACTTTCCTTCGACAATCCGATGAGGGCATCGAACTCGTCATCTGCAGCCGATCTCTCTGCGTATTCCATGAACTCGTTTTCAGCCCGCTTGGCATCCATCCCTGCAAGTTCGCGGGAGACACGAGCGTTTGCCGACGCCTTGTTGCGCATATCGCGAAGCCGTTGGAGTTCCTCGGACGTACGATCGTTGGAAATCCCGTTGACCATATCTGCGATTTGCTTTTCTTCGGTTGCAGAAAGAACATCTGCGACCGCATCATGCTTCTCTTCCTTGATTTTCTCAAGCTCTCGCATCAAGGACTGGATTTGGTTCTTGTGGCCAGTCACGTTCGTCATCAATTGCTTAAGGTCCTCTTCAAGCTCGTTGACGCGTGTTTGCTTCTCAGCCAAAGTGCTCGAAAAGTCCTTAAATGCGGCTTGGCATTTTGCGTATTCCGGATCGTTTTTCACGGCATTGACATCGCCGTTGTACTTTTCGACGAGTTGCTTCGCTCGCGTGGCTGCCCCCGACTTGAGCTTTTCCAACTTCTGAACATCTTCAGTGATCTGTGTCAGCTTGGCTTTCTTGCTCTCTTCCTGTGCGATCATCGCGCTGATCGCATCTTTGTATTGATTAAGACGGTTCTTCTTTTCTTGAATAATGCGATCATAGTTGGCAGAGATCACTGTCGGGTTGGCGCTGAGTGCGTCCGCAGCCGCATCGACTTTGCCGGTGAATAGGTACTTAACCGCTCGAAACAGTCGGCCTAGTGCGTTGAACATCGTATCAATATCTCCTTTAGGAATCGTTTGAGGAAAAGTGCAAAGGTAAAGTTATAGTCGCTGTATGGTGAAGTGGATTGAATGCCGTGTTTACTCTCAAAGACTACTCTCTGAGATACGACGCCTCGTCACTGGAAGGATCCCATTCTCGCATGCGTTCCTCCGAACGCCGCGCCGATTGCAAGGATTGCTCTAAATCGTTCTGAAGCGTATCCATATCCCGTTCTTGTTCCTGCTCGACAAATTTTCGGAATGTAGCGACCGCCGATCGTAGATGCTCGACACTCTCCTTGGACTCCCTGAGGTAGCCTTCGCGTTGTTCGAGCACCTTTTGTTTTTCATCACCCGTCAGTCGTGTGGCGAGCTGGGCTAGCCGGTGTGCCTGTTCCAACTGCTCCGTGGCAGCCCAAAATAGCTGGCGGGCTTGTTTCACGATCTCCATACTTCGAATTTGTATTCCGGGTGTTTGCGCGATCTTTTCCAATTCAGCGCGATTGGTTCGTAGCAACATCAAGTAGTCGCGAGGTCGCTGATCGCGGTCTGAATAGAGTTTTTGGTCAAGTTCGTTGAGCTTCTTCTCTTCCTCTCGGAGACGCGATTCGATTTGATCGCGCATCGCTTTCTCCGTGATCGAATCGAGTTGAAAAATAAATCGAGTCGCAAACCATCCTATCCCAACCATGATACCGACCAATCCCACCAAATTGAGAGTTGCTACGCTCCCTAATGCCCACGACAATAACCAAGCGGTACCGCCCCCGGCTATAGGTAAAACTACCGAGGGTGCTACAAATATTTCGTTGAGGATCCGCTTGCGAAGATCGTCCAATCCAGGCTCCTATGATCTCAATCGGGCTTGAAAAGCTAAACGGTTAAAAGGGCTGCTGACCAACGACAAACGCGACCCTTGTTTGCCCAGTGATTTCCCCCGGCACGACCCGCATCCGTTCGCGAGGTATCCCGAGGCTTAGCAGGTACATGAGGGCAGCTTCGCCGCGTTTCGTCGCTAAATCCAAATTCGCTTGCTTGTCACCATTTTGGGATGCGTTTCCACGGATCATGAGATAATACTGCGGCCAAGCTTGAAGTTTCTGAAAAAGGTCATCCAAGGTGCGTTTGCTTTGCTCCGACAAATTCGCGCTCCCTCGGAGAAAGACCAACTCCGGAACACTCAATGTCCCCACCGTGGCTAACTTGTTCCACTCAGCATCGGTCAAGGACTTCAATTGCACCTCTTCTCGAATCGATTCCGACGCTAGACCAGGATGGAAATTTCGGGTTTGGAGGTTCTCAAGCGGGCGATCAAAGAAGTAGCGGTTGTAGCGCCCCTCGATCGGGTTTGCGTCGACCGAACCCGCCTTGACCAAAACATTAGAGATACGAGCCAAAATATCCTCGATGTGAACCACCGCTCCTGCTCGCTTGCCAAAATGGGCAAAATTCTCCTGCGTGTTCTTCCATTGAATGCCTTCCACCAAGCGTTTCGCCTGCGAGGCCGTCAATTCCGACTTAGTCTGCTTGGCATCATCCAGCAACAGCTTCACCAATGCATCGGGCTCGCGATAGGAGTAAAGAGCGGTAAAGTATGCCTCGAGCACCGATTCAACCACCGGACCGTTCTTCAGCAAGTAATCGCGACTAACCACCAACGTATCGACGATGTAACCGGTGAACCGAGAACTATCGACCAAAACCCCCAACTGATCGTTCGCGAGTATCTGGCTAATGTAGGGTTCCCAGGTCACATACACATCGTTTGTGGTAGGGGACGCCGCGCGGTATCGTGCCATCAATGCCTCTGGCGAATCCACCTTGGTGATCGCATCGGCATGGACATTGGACAACCCGAAGTCCTGCATTACCACCCGCGCCAATGTCTCGCTCGGGGAATCGCCAACCAGTACAAATCGAACATCGGCGTTGTTGAGTCGATCGACATCGGGATACTTCTGCTTGTATGCCACCATCGCATCAGCGCCTCGAGTCTCGTCGAGGATGGCAACAATCGTTGCCGCAGGATAATCCAACTTGGAAAAGGTTTGGATCAGCGCATCGGCGGGGAATGCTGCGAACTGCAACTCACCCTTCTCGATCGCCTTGGCTCGCTTTGCGTAGTTGGCCCCGTCATCGACGTTGGTGATTCGGATACCACGGTCGGCGAGCTGTTTTCGGAACTCCTCACTCCGAAGGATGGCGTACCCGGAAAAACTATCGAGCCCCAAACTCAATTCGGCCCGATAGCGACTGGTCCCGGTCGTAGCGGCGATCTGCTGATCAGCCTGCTGCTTGACCAACTCCTTTTGCTGTTGGTCCTTCATCGGAGCGATGACCAATTTCCAAATCGAAACTCCAATGGCCAATACAATCAACCAGATGACGGCAGCAAGAACTATTTTGCCTTTGGACACGATGGGTATAAGCAACGTTTTCGAAGGAGTGTTGGACCGGGTCCCGCCAACGCTGGTGCGGACTCGCACGTCGGTTTGGACTCGCAGTGCAAGCATAATGGCCGAGAATTTTAAGACCTATGGCGCACGGCGAGGCTTCCGAGTGGTGCTATGGTACCATTTTGTGGCAAAACCTCAGCATGAAATCAGGAGTTCACCATGGATTGGAGCGTTTCCAAACTCGAAAAAATCCCCCGAATTCACGAATTGCCATCCCTAGCCAAACGCCCCCCCCACGCCCACAAAGGCATGTTCGGGCACGCCCTCATTGTGGGGGGGAAACTCGGAATGACCGGTGCGATCTCCATTGCTGGCCAACTCGCCCTCCGCTGCGGAGCCGGCTTGGTCACGATCGCGGTCCCGGAAAGCTCCCAAGCCTGCGTTGCCGCCGGGAACCCCTGCTTCATGACCACAGGGCTCCCCGAATCCTCGGATGGCTTCTTGGCCAGCCATGCCTGCGACCTGATTTTAGCTCGCGACAAACCGGGCAACTTTCTAGCCATCGGTCCCGGACTCGGCCGCTCCTCTTCCACCGATGCGATGGTCGAAACGCTTTACCGCGACTGGATTGAAACGGCCATCTTCGATGCCGATGGTCTCAATGCTCTGTCGGATTCCATTTCCTGGAAAAGGAATTGGCAGGAATCGCTCGGCGCAGACCAGCCCCCCAACCAGGCCTGCAAACAACGCGTTGGCGAGCCTGCCGCCCACCCCCCTCGCCGCATCCTCACTCCCCATCCCGGTGAATGGGCTCGCCTATGCGGTGTCGCCACCGATGAACCACTGCAGCAACGCGCAGCGGCCGTTCAAATCGCCGCAAAACTCGGCGTAATCGTCGTCCTTAAGGGAAGGAATACGTGGGTAACCGATGGTCATCAGATTTACGAAAACCAAACCGGCAACCCTAGCCTCGCCGTCGGTGGCAGTGGAGATGCATTGACCGGAATCATCGTTGCGATGCTCTGCCAAGGCCTATCGCCATTGGATGCGTCGATCTTTGGAGTTTACTTGCACGGCTTGGCTGCTGATATCGCCCACGAAGCCTTAGGAACACCGAGCACCCTCGCGACCGACTTACTCAATGCCATCCCAGCCGCATTCCGAGCTATCCAATCAGGGAACAGAATCTAAGCAGAACAGGTCCTAAGCATGCAAGCAGTCGCGACTCCTCGGTTTCGTTCATACCCCTGCGTCTTCAAACAATCGCGACCCGATCCTAACCATCGTCGAACCCTCTTCGATTGCGATCTCATAGTCATCGCTCATCCCCATCGAAAGCTCTGGCAGTTCGATCGAAAACTGCTCAGACCAACCATCCCTCATTCGACGCAAAGACTCAAACTCGCGGTGGATCTGATCGGCAGGGGCATTGAGTGTGCTCATCCCCATCAACCCTCGAATCTTCAGTTGACAATACCTCTCAGGGGAATCGGCATAGCGAGCCAATAGTTTGGCTGCATCCGGCGGCATCAAACCTGTTTTGGTGCCATCCTCCGTGGCATTGATTTCTAGTAGCGCTTCGACAGGTTGACTCAAACCCTTCGCATCGAGAACCAATTGCTCCATCAATCGCTCAGAATCCAGCGAATGCAGCATCGCCAGTAACGGTAGCGTTCTCTTGACTTTGTTTCTCTGCAAATGCCCGATCAAATGCCACCGGACGTCGCTCGGAAGCTGTGCCGCCTTTTCCCAAAGTGCCTGCGGACGACTCTCCGCTAACTCCCAACATCCAGCCTCCACCAAATCCCTCGCCTGCTGGCTTCCTACATACTTTGTAACCCCTACGATGCGCACCGAAGAAGCCGGACGCCCCGACCGCAAGGCCGCGGATTGGACGCGGTCGCGAACTTCTTGATAATTCATGCGGATTTGAGGCCCGGAAGCCGATTTTGCAGTCATCTTTGATTTGGAATTAAAATGTTTTCGCAATCCGATTGCATTTAGGAGCTGTTTCAGTACGATAAGCGTCCGGATTGGTGAGTCGGTCTTGTGGTTACGTCATGTGTTTACGACCGCAGTCCAATCCCAATCGTAGTTGCTCAACCCCTTTTGTGAAACGATCGGATTAGGTTCCATGAGCCAGTGGAAGGATCGCCTTGGTATCTTCGCTTCAGTAGCATGCGCGATCCATTGCGCCGTCACTCCGTTTCTGATCGCCAGTTTGCCTGCGTTGAAACTTACCGAGTGGATGGCCAGCCCGTTGTTCCATCAAGTCGTAGCCATCGCATGTTCGGTTTTGGTCGCTCTCGCGATATGGCCGAGTTTTGCCCGATTCCGCGATTACCGAATCCTCGGACTTTCCACCGCCGGTTTGAGCTTCATCGTCGCATCTGCCTTCCTGCTCCCCGATGCTTGCTGCTCGACGGGATCACAGTGTGCCATCGATCATTGTTGCGAAACGACTGCCGTCACCGCTACCGGCAATGATCATGTTCACGACCACAGCCATGCTCATGATCATTCGCATTCCGATCACGCTCATGGGGATGCCGCAACTTCCACACCTGGGGCCGAATTGGCAACAGCATCGTTATCTGGCCCCATCCAGTTGGCCGCCACATGGATCCAGCCTTGGATGACACCGATCGGCGGACTATTGCTCATCGTCGCCCACGGACTGAACTTGCGCCGACGAGCGATTTGCTCTCTCAAGTGCTGTTCGGAGATTGCTTCCGCTCAGGATTTAGCGGATTCTCGCCGCACTCTCGAACCGATAGACAGCTCATTGGAAGCTTCGCGAGAACTCGCAAAGGCTTCGTGATCCTAGCGGTGGCTTGGTTCCCATCGATTCCAATCGCTACTCCAATCGCTGCTCCAAACGCTACTCCAAACGCTACCGAGAGGACTTGCGTTTCACACGATTCCATCGAGGACGCTTCACCTCGGTCGACGCACCTTCGCTCGTTGGCTCACGCTGAAGAGCGAACGAATCAGGGGCTTTTCCAAGGACTGGAGACTCTCTGAATGCGGGCGCAGACGCAGGCATAACACGGCTTAGGACTGGCTCCGAAAGAGGGTCTCGCTCGAGAAGCCGGTTGATCCGGTGCTCAATCTCCGTAAGCAATTCTCCCTCCCCCTTGGTCACGAACGAAAAAGCGATCCCCGATCGCCCCATACGTCCCGTCCGGCCGACGCGGTGAACATAATCATCGCAATCCGACGGAAGATCGTAGTTGATGATATGGCTGATGGACGAAACATCGATCCCTCGACCAACGACGTCCGTCGCGACGAGGATATCAAGACTCCCCTCCCGCAGAGCTCGGAATACCGTGTCCCGTTGCGACTGGTTCATGTCTCCATGGATCGCTCCGAGCCGGATGTTGCTGTTTCCCTTCTTCTGGAAATGCTTCTCCAAACGATTGTGGAGTTTCGCTGTCCCGATCTTGGTCCGACAGAAGATGATCGCTTGCGGTGGCTTCTCCCGATCGAGCAGCTCCAAAAGCACACTCGTCTTGTTTTCGGGCGCAACGGTAAGGAATCGCTGTTCGATGGTTTCCACCGAAACGTCTTTGTCGGAGCAATCGACGATCTTTGGCTCAAACTGGTATCGATTGGCGAGTCCCCGAATACGCTCATCGAGAGTAGCACTAAGCAGCAATGTTTGCCGGTTTTCCGGACATCGACGCAAAATCCGCTCGATGCTCGGACGGAATCCGATATCGAGCATCCGGTCCGCTTCGTCGAGCACCACACACCACAATTTGTCCAGGCGAAGCGAACCCCGCTCAATGTGGTCGATGACCCGCCCCGGGGTTCCGACCACCACTTGAACCCCTTTGCCAAGAGCCGCTAACTGGCGTCGCATGTGCTTGCCACCGGAAATCTCAAGTACCTCCGTCGGGCACCCTTCCGCCAACTTGACAAACTCACCATGAACCTGAGCTGCCAACTCGCGGGTCGGTACCAGCACCAACGCTTGCGGTAACGGATGCTTTGAGAGTGGCTCCAATTGCTCAAGAATCGGTATGGCGAACGAAGCGGTTTTCCCCGTCCCCGTGCGAGCTTGACCGAGGATGTCGTATCCCTCGATCGCGTAAGGAATTACGCCAGCTTGGATGGGGCTGGGTTTGGTCCATCCCATCTTTGCCAAGGCCCTCATCATGATGGGGGATAAATTAAGTTCCGAGAAATGCTCGGGGGCGGGATGGTTCATGGATACCTATTTGGGGGATGGTTTCATCATCGATCATGTTACGATACCTTCTCGACCCTGACTTCATCAATCCAAAGATGCAACTTTGACATGGAATTCATCCCAATCGATTTCTCTCCCGAACACCAAATCTGGGCTCGCGAGTCCATGACACGCCTCGAACTAGCCTTGGAGTCCGCCTCCGACGACTCTCAATCCAGCCAACGGCAGTTCGAATTGCCCCCCCCGGACGAACCGATCGCTTCGTTGCTTTTCGCGGAATTGCTACTGGCAATCCCCAATCTTCACGAGCGACTAAGCGGCCCCGACTCAGTAATCCCCGACTCCGTTGCCCCCGATCACGGTGACACTCACGGTGCCGGCGATGTGGTTGGTGGCGATGTGGTTGGTGGCGATGTGGTTGGTGGCGAACGGGTCAAAGCGATCGCGGAGCAAACACTGAGCCTCATCGCCCAGTGGTTCGTCGATTTGATCCGCTCAGCCTCGATCTCGTTTGACGAACAAGGAAACAGGCTGGTCCAATTACTTACGGCCCAAAAGGCATCCACACTCTACATGATGTTTCTGGGCAAGGGATTTCGGCATTGCGAAGGTCGACTTTTGCAAGCGATCCTATCCTGTTCCGAACCGAAAGCTGTCCGTGTCGGGGTCGACCTTTTGGTGGACCATCCCCCTCGCGATTGGACCGATACGTCCTTAGCAATTACCGCATTGGTTCAAACCGACAAATGGAACGTGTCCGACGTATTCCCGAGGTTACTCGATTCGACCAATCCCGCGGTTCTGTCGCCCGCTCTGGATCTCGCCAACCTCTTAGTCAGGGAGCGCGGGGCAAACCCACACCCCGCCGCAAGCCGATTTGACTCCCTGCTGACCCTTCTGGGTGGCGTTACTCAACAATTGGCATCGATGGAAGAAAACCCACGACGCTTTTCCAATTCCGTCGCTGAGATCCAAAAGATTCTTTTCAACAGCGTTTCTTTAGTGGTCTCCCTCTGCGATTTCTTTGCTCTGAGCGGTGACTCGCGAGCGATCGGGAAGCTGACCCAAGCCCTCGACTTGAGCCATCGACGGATCAAGGTCGAGGCGGCTTTTGCATTGGCGAAGCTAGGAGAGGAAAGAGCTCGAGATCTGTTGCTCGAGATGGTCTCGGACGATGCATCCCGACCACGAATCCTCGCCTATGCACACGAACTCGGAATCGATGAACGCATTGATCCCCAATGGCTTTCCTCGCTCGCCAAAGCAAAATCAGATCTCGCGCTTTGGCTAAGCCAACCGGATCAATTCTCAATCCCACCTCATCATTTGGAATTGGTGGAACAGAGAACTTTGGTATGGCCGGGGTTTGATGGCCCTCAAGAATGCTTTCTGATCCGATTTGAATACTATCTCGGAGAAACCACCCACTCCAACATCGGATTCTCCGGTCCGTTCAGCCAAGCCTTCTCGCTGGATCTCAACCACCTTTCTCCCGACCGATGCTTTGAGATTTTCCTAGCGCACGACGTCGAAGATCCGTCGGAAGCTCGCTACCGCTGGGACCGAATCCCATCTTTTGCCGCCCGCGAAGCAAACCGACTTGCTGAGGAGTTGAGCGGCCAAGGCTT
Source organism: uncultured Pirellula sp. (assembly GCA_903892355.1). GTDB lineage: Bacteria > Planctomycetota > Planctomycetia > Pirellulales > Pirellulaceae > JBKCUI01. The sequence continues at coordinate 240,884 of CAITIE010000153.1, forward strand.
CCAGGAGATCCAAGGCCTCGCGTACTGCGAGTTTCTGGGGCATCGCGCGGCCCTCTGCGCGGCACTGGACTCTCAAGGCGTTCCGCAAGTGGTCGCGTGGGATGGCGAAATGACGCTTACCGCGACACCTTCACCCTCCGCAGTGGATCTACTCCACCTGCAATGGAAAGGCTACCACTGCATGGATGCGCTCACGCTGGAGTAGCGATCGTTTGAGTAGCGTGTATAAACGACACGCTACTCTTCTGCGGTCCCACCCGAGCCTTCACGCATCCCTCCCATGATGTACCACAGTTTGCTCTCCATGGAGAAGGGGATCAGGCTTACCGAGTTGTCGCAGCGGGACATGTGAAGTCCTGATCCATGCAAGCTATGAAATTTCCTTCCCTCGCCGTACTGGGTGGCCTGCAACCATTCCACACTGCTAGAAGGATTGGGGATCATGAATCGCGTGATCATCCCAGCATTGGAGACCCACCAAAACGAAAACTGTCGGCTCGTGTTGGTTTTAGGTTTTCGCCACGTTCCTGTCACCTCTCCGTAAAAGAAGGTGTTGGACGCTCCATCCGCAACATCCCGCAATCGCGTACTGCTTCGAACGCGACACCATCCCATCAGATCATCGCAGGTCACACCTTCCGCTCCCAAATTTGCACCGGCAGGCGCAGGGGGATCGAGAGCAGCAGAACCCGTCAATCCGGATCGACCCGCACAGCCGAGATAGTTTGTCTTGCCCACAGTTCGATGCCAATCTGCAAATGGGGTCGACTCGTAGTAATAGCTATGCACCGGCAACGAGGAAGCGGAATTGGTATAGGCGAACTGGAAAAGGATCGAATACTCAAGGCCTTGATCGGAGATATCCGAGGGACATAGAAAAATGGGGATGTTATTTTGTGATGAACTCCACGCAGATGCTTGTGCAGGTGGTGAAACGCCGTAATCGTTATTCCACCAATAAACGTTCCTAATCTGGCGCTCCGAACCGGTCGCAGCTCCGACGCCATTCACATCGGGGTTGAGATTCAACTCGGTCTCAAAGACCTGAAACAGTGGCAGCAACTCGATGTAAGGGAGGATATGCACCAAATGCCCGATACCGGTATGCTGATTCCATTCAACCGCTAGCGGAGCGGATGGATAAGCACCTTGAAAGGGCGTTTCACGCGGTCCAGGGGTCATGATTCCGGATGGCAATCGCTTGAAGGCGCTCTCGAAATTCATGGTGGCAAGCCCGATTTCACGCAGATTCTTCGAGCATGTCATTCGGCGGGCCGACTCTCTTGCTGCCTGAACTGCCGGCAACAACAACCCCACCATCACCCCGATGATTGCGAGAACCACCAAAAGTTCCACAAGCGTAAAGCCCTGACCTCGTCGTCGTATGGAACTTCGTCGTATGGAACTTCGTCGTCGAATCGCATGCTCACCCATGCAGCACCCCCCACACACAGAAACACCTGGCAAAGACCGGAAGCTACGACCACTTTTCTCAAGCGTCCTCGCCCCCGAATGAATGTCCCCTATTCTAATAGATCGGCGATCGCCAAATCGCGATTTGCCTCACAACCTCGAAAACATGGCAACAAAAAAGGGTGCCGATTTCTCGACACCCTTTCTCGGTGAAGCTCTAAAAGGGACTCGGAAAGCCTCCTTTTCTTCGGTAATCTTGTTATTCCACAGGATCCTGGATCTTGTTGTTGGAAGCAGTCTCCGAGGTCGTACCGTCCGCGTTGGTCACGGTCGTGGTACCGGAGGGTGGCTTCGCCGCTGGATTCGCGGACTGACTCGCACCCTTAGGTGAGTCCCCTCCACAACCTACAGCGAACGCTAACAAGCCAACAACCATGCAGGAACGAAGAATCGTCATGTGTCAATTTTCCTTTAATCTTGAATGTCACCGATTTGACCGTCACGCATACCGCTCATGATATACCAGAGGCGGCCTTCGAGCGAGAACGGAACAATCGCAACCGAGTTGTCCAAGCGGGACATGTGCAAGCCCGAACCGTGAAGGCTGTGGAACTTGCGCCCTTCGCCGTACTGAGTAGCTTGCAACCACTCGGTGGCACTGGTTGGGTTTGGAACCATGAACCGAGTGATCATACCGGCGTTCGATACCCACCAGAACGAAAACTGACGGCTGGTGTTCGTACGTGGCTTACGCCAGGTTCCGGTGACTTCGCCGAAGAAGAACGTTTGCGAGGTTCCGTCAGTCACATCGCGAAGACGGGTCTTGCTGCGGACTTGGCACCATCCGATCAAGTCGTCCGCAGTGATACCAACGGCTCCCAAGTTAGCACCTGCGGGTGCTGCTGGGTCCAACGCTTGCGAACCAGTCTTGCCTGAGCGGCCTGCACAACCAAGGTAGTTGGTCTTGCCAACCGTCCGGTGCCAATCAGCAAACGCTGACGACTCGTAGTAGTAGGTGTGACCTGGCAACGATGTCGTCGCTCCGGTGTATGCAAATTGG
>CAITIE010000154.1 GCA_903892355.1 uncultured Pirellula sp.
GCGCACGCCGCCCTCGTAGAGTGTGCCTTTACCGAGGCGGAAGGGCGCGTTCTCCACCGAGTAGAGGTTCTTGCCCACGCCGCCGTTGTCGCTGGCGAAGATGACGATCGTGTTGTCGGCCAGTTTCAATTCGTCGAGCACATCGAGAATGTGGCCCACGGAGAGATCGACGAACTCCAGCGAGGCGAGCATCTCGGGAGCCATGATGTCTGTCTTTCCCTGCAGCCGTTCCTTCCACCGCGCCTGATCCTCCGGCGGCACGACGTGGCCGCCATGCACGGCGACGTAGGGCACATAGAGGAAGAAGCTCTGCTCGCGGTTGTCGCGGATGAACTGAACCGCGTCGTCGGTGAAGTGCTTCGAGTCGCGATAGGGCTGGCTGCGGTCCGGCTTGTCGGTGCAGAAGTCGAAGCCGTATTGCCGGGCGAGCTTCGGCGTGAGGTGCTGCTGCGGCAGATGCCACTTGCCCGTGATACCCGTGCGATACCCGCCCGCCTTCAGCGCCTGCACGATCGAATAACCGCCGGGCTGCACCGGATCGGGCAGCCGCGCACCTGCCGCTGCCTCACCAGCGAAGCCATCGGCAGACACTCCGTCCGGCAGAGGCGCGAGCGGCTCCCGCATGAGCGCGTAAGGATGCACGCCGGGGACATTGTCCGTGCGCCCGTGTCGTCCGGCGAACTGCCCGGTCATCAGCGTCGCGCGGCTGGGCCCGCACACCGGCTCGGTGTAGGCGCGGGAGAAGAACATGCCCTCCTTCGCGATGCGATCCATGTGTGGCGTCTGGAGGAGCTTGTTGCCCGTCACGCTCGGCCCCGCATAGGGCATGTCATCGACAAGGATGAAGACGATGTTGGGCTTCGGCCTTGATGTGTCTGCGGCGTGGACCGCGGCCAGCGGCGCGAGGAGCAGGTTGGCGAGAAGAGTGAGGGTGAGGGGCGAATTCATTATCTATGCGATGATCTCCTTGATCACATGCCCGTGCACATCCGTGAGGCGGCGGGCGATGCCGTTGTTGTAGAAGCTGAGCTTCTCGTGATCGAGGCCGAGCAAGTGCAGCGCGGTGGCATGGAGGTCGTAGCAGTAGGCGGGATTCTCAGCGGCTTTGAAGCCGAGGTCGTCGGTGCTGCCATATGCGGTGCCGCCTTGGATGCCGCCGCCTGCCATCCAGGCGGTGAAGGCTCCGGGATTGTGATCGCGGCCTTTGCCTTGGGCTCCGGGCTGGCGGCCAAACTCGCTGGTGCAGATGACGAGCGTGCTGTCGAGCAGGCCGCGCGATTTGAGATCGGCAAGCAAGGCAGCGGCACCGGTGTCGAGCACCGGACCCCAGTAGCCGTGGTCCCGGACGATGTCCTCGTGACTATCCCAGTTCGGCCGGATCTTTTTCGCGCCGGTGTTCTCCGCACCGCAAAAAATCTGCACGAAGCGCACGCCCCGCTCAACGAGTCGGCGGGCGAGCAGGCATTGGCGGCCAAAGGGGCCGATGTCTTCGTGGTCGAGCGCGTAGAGTTTTTTCGTCGCGTCGGTTTCGCCGCGAAGGTCGGTTGCGGACGGGGCGCTGAGTTGCAGGCGGGCGGCGAGTTCGTAGGCGGCGATGCGGGCTTCGAGTTCCGTATTCGCGGTGCGTTCGGCGGCGTGGGCGCGGTTGAGCGTTTGCAGGAAGTCGCGGCTGGACTGCTCGGCGACTCCGCGCAAGTGGGCGAAATCCTTTTGCGGAAACAAATCGGCGATGGGCGGCTGCTCGGGGTCGGTGTTGAGCGTGGTGCCTTGATGGATGGCAGGGAGAAATCCCGCGCCCCAGTTGATGACGCCGCCTGGTGGGAGGCCGCGCGGGTCAGGCAGCACCACGAACGCGGGTAGGTCCTCGCTCACGCTGCCGAGTCCATACGTGACCCACGCACCCATGCTGGGGAAGCCAGGCAGGATGAACCCGCTGTTCGCCATGAACATCGCTGGGCCGTGCAGCGCAGATTTGCTCTGCATGGAGTGGATGAAGGCGATGTCGTCCACGCGCTGCGCGAGTTTTGGAAAGAGCTCGCTCATCCAGCGTCCGCACTGTCCATGCTGGCGGAAGGGCCAGTAGCTCTGCTGACACGCGCCGGGCTTGGACGCAAAGAACTGCAGTTTGCCATCGGGGTCGAAGGGCTTGCCCTGGCGATTGGCGAGTTCGGGTTTGTAATCCCAGGTATCGATATGCGAGAGACCACCGGGGCAGAAGATTTGGATGACGGCCTTGGCCTTGGCTGGGTGATGCCCCGCTTTGGGAGCGAGCGGATTCGTCGCGGCGTGTGCCTCGTTCAACATCGCGGCGAGGGCGACACCACCAAGACCGCCACCGAGTTCCCAGAGGAAGTCACGGCGGGTGACGGAGCGTTTCTGCCGATGGCAGGGAAAGGATGAGTGCATGGTTTTAGTCGAGGTAAACAAACTCATTTGCGTTCATGAGCATCCGGCAGAGGGCGAAGAGACCTTGCTCGGTGACGAGGGTTTGAGCGGCTTGGAGTTCTGAGGCGGTGGGCGGGTGTTGGAAGCACAGCTCGAAGGCGCGGCGGATGCGGGCGGGTGTGTCGGCGGCTTCGTTTTCGATGCGCGTGGCGAGGTAACGGGCCTGCCGGAGCATGAAGTCGTTGTTCGACAAGGTGAGCGCCTGGAGCGCGGTGGTGGTCTGCATTCGCGCGGGCGTGAGGTTCGCGGGGTCGGGGCAATCCAGCGTAGTCATGAACCGATGCGGCGTGGTGCGCACGACGAAGCGGTAAATGCTGCGCCGCCAAAGCTCGGGCGTGTCCGGAGTCATGTAGTCGTAGATGGGCGCGTAGGCCTCGGTGTAATTGAAGTCCTTGAAGCCGGGGCCGCCGCGCTGGGTGTTGAGTTTGCCGCTCACGGCGAGCACGGCGTCGTGAAGCGATTCGGCATCGAGACGGCGTGGGTTTTGTCTCCAGAGGAGGCGGTTCTGCGCGTCGAGCGCTGAGGCTTTTCCATTCGCTGTGGTGGATGCCTGCCGATACGCCGCGCTCATCACGATGAGCTTGTGCATCTTCTTCAACGACCAACCGCTGCGGATGAGTTCACGGGCGAGAAAGTCGAGCAGCTCAGGATGGCTGGGTTTGTCGCCGCCGAGACCGAAATCGCTGGGCGTGGTGACAAGCCCCTGGCCGAAATGGTGATGCCAGAGACGATTCACAATCACGCGGGCGGTGAGCGGGTTGTCGGGATGTGTGATCCAGTTGGCGAGAGCGAGTCGGCGCTGCGCTTCGGGCATGGAGTTGTCGCCAAAGGCGGAGGAACCGTGCTTTGCCCAGGAGAAGGCGGCGGGTGTGACTTCCTGCGCTTCGTCCTCGGGGTTGCCGCGGCGCTGCACTCTGATGACGGGCGGTTTCTCTTCCGACACGATGGCATAGACCTTCTCCGGCTCGGGCAGGGCCTTGAGATCGGCTTCGAGCTTCTTCGCTTCGGTGCGGAGTTGTTTCAAAATGGCCGCGTCTGGCTCGGTGATGCGTTTATCGCCTGCTTCGGCGGAGAGTTTCGGGTCGCCGATAAAAAGGAGATCGCTGCCGATGCCATCGCCGCCGTCCGTGGCGATGAGCGTGAGCGTCTTCGCAGTGGCGGGCACTTCAACATCGAGCACGGCCGCCTCGTCTTTGCGGAGTTCGAGCTTTTGAAACTTCAGCTCGGTATCCACAAAGACGGTAAAGTCTGCGCGTGTGGCTGCGGCTCCATCTGTCGCTCCGCAGCCCAACAATCCGGTAAGGCGCATCGCTTGCAGCCCGCTTTGTTCTCGCAGCTTGGCGAGATCGAAGGTGATGCCGCCATTCGCGTGCATGGCGAGCATCGTATGGCCTTTGGTGCTAAAATCGGTGTCGCCGAGCTTGCTGTGCTTCTGGGCGTTGAGTGGGCGATTGGCAATGGTATCCCAAAAGTGGCCGCTGGTGGCCGGAACGCCTTTCACCTCGGTTTTGAAGTCCACAGTGACCTTGCCATTGCCATCTGGCACGAAGACCCACTTCACGCCCGGCACGTCTTCGACCTTCTGCAGTCGGTTCACTTGGATGTCGCGGTGATAAGCGAGCTTGTCTTTCGTGATCGCGCCGTTGCGCACATCGATGCCGCTTTGCTCGGGAAGAAGTTTCGCCAGCTCAAAGCCCTCCCCGGCGAGTTTGGCGATTTCCGCCCGCTTCTGGGCCAGCGTCTTGGTGAGCAGCGCTTTCTCGGTTGCGATGCGCCTCGACTCCGCCGCATTCACCTCGCGGTCCCCGCGCTTCACCCCGGCAAAGACGGACCACAGGCTGTAATACTCCTCCTGGGTGATGGGATCGAGTTTGTGATCATGACAACGGGCGCAGTTGATGGTGATGCCCATCGTGCTCGTGATGACCTGCGTGACCATGTCATCGAGGTCGCCTGCGCGAGCCGCGCGTTTCAGCATGTCGCTCTTGGTTTCGACTTGGCCGACGAAATCCCACGGACCTGCCGCAAGGAAACCGGTGGCAGTCACTGCTTTCGCATCTACCGGCGCGAACACGTCGCCAGCAATCTGCTCGCGGAGAAATTGGTCATACGGCTTGTCCGCATTCAGCGACTCGATGACATAATCGCGGTAACGCCAAGCGTTTGGACGAAGTTGATCTCGTTCGAAGCCATGCGTGTCCGCATAGTGCGCGATGTCCAACCAATGCCTCGCCCAGCGTTCGCCATAATGCGGCGAGGCGAGCAGTTCATCGACAAGCTTTACGTACGCTTTAGGATCCGACGCGATGACGAAGTCCTCAACTCGCTCTGGCGCGGGAGGCAAACCATGCAGATCGAAGCTGAGTCGCCGTATCAACGTCCGTCGATCCACTTCCGGTGACATGGCTAAACCTTGCTCATTCAGTTTGGCTGCGATGAAGGCGTCGATCGAAAGTTGTTCCGGCGTGGTTCCTAAGGCTGTAGCTAATACAGCTTTGTCTGCAACGGGCTGCACTGACCAATGTTGCCTTCGCTTATCGTTGGCAGCGGCTATGTCGGCGTCACCCTCTGGCCAAATCGCACCGGCATCGATCCATGCTTTCACTAGCGAGATTTGCTCGGAAGTTAATCCGTCACCTTCTGGCGGCATACGCAGGTCTTTGTTTTCACTACTAATGCGTTGATACAACGGCGAATTGTCTGCCTTGCTTGCGACAATCACTGGTCCATCGTAACCGCCTTTCAGGGCAAAACCTTTTGCATCAAGACGCAACTCACTGCTTTGCTTGTTCTCACCGTGGCATTCAACGCAATGCTTCGCCAGCAGCGGTCGGATATCTCGTTCGAAGTCGACGGCGCAGGCTACGGAAGGAAATAGCGAAAACAACGCGAGGAAGAGTCGCTTCATGTTTCACCTGATACGCTTCTTTTTCAGTATCGGAAGTTCAATATCTTTAATCGCAGCGAGTACATGGCTCCGCATCAGCTTCTTGGCCGATTCCGCGTTGCGATCTTCGATAGCCTTCAGGATAGCTGCATGTTGCCGAATAGCCGGTTTCATTCCGACGTTGTTCATCGATCGAAGACGGCTAGCGTGTCCGAGTTCTGCAAGTGAATCCAGAACCAACCGAAAGACGAGATTGCCACTCGCCTCAGCGATTGCATGATGAAACGCACAGTCGGTTTCCACGGCCTGTTTCATGTCGAGAGCAGATTCCAGTTGCTCATGAATGCGTCGCAGTTCACGAAGTTGTCCTTGGGTGGCTCGTTCTGCCGCATAAGCTGCCGCATCGGGCTCGATCGACAATCGCATTTCGTTGAGTGCCCGCAAACGATCCGCAACATCGGGGATCAGCAGCGAGAGCGAATCGTTCAATGGTCGATGCAAGCGATCGACTGCTTGGATCCCTTTACCATGTTGAATTTCGACCAAGCCCTGCGCCTCGAGCCGCTTCGTAGCCTCTCGCACGACGTTTCGGCTCACACCGAGTTGCGATGAAAGCTCGCGCTCCGTCGGGAGCCAACCTTGGTCCTTCAACAAATCACGCCGGACCAATCCCGCGAGCTGTTCGCAGACCTTCTCAACCAGCGACGGGGAACGGGCAACGGACTGAATGTTGGTGCTCATAAACGTCATATGGTAGGGTGGTCCTACCACTTTGTCAAGTAACCGATTCAAGGTTCCGGTGAACATCGCGCGTGGCGGGCCTTGGTCACTTGTTCCAAGCTCGTGAGATTGCCGATGAGCGCGAAGTCGGGGGCGGCAAGTCCCTTGCCGTCCTTCACCATGAGCCGCGTAGCCTTGCCTTCTGCATTCTTGGTGATTTCGATTCCTTTACCGGTGAGCGCGGCGACAACTTCATCTTCACCACTCGGTGGCGCGGCGTGGAGTATTGCGCCGACGTATACCAGCAAGATGACGATTATATTGGTTTTCATATCGAGTAACTCAAAATTTTTCGGAAGCGATTTTTATTCTCTAAGGAGCGAACCAGTTGTTTGCTTAGCGCCTTCTGCGGTCAGTAGCAAGACGCTGAAAGGTGAACGGTGTGTGCGTGCTATCCAGCAAGACTTGGCTCAACGTCCATTGCTTCGCGATAGAACTCTCCCGAAAAGTCGGAGTCTCGGCGTGGATCGCGGCCAAGCGGCCCCAGCAGCAGGGCGGTGAGAAGTGTGAGGGCGTGTCTCATAGGATGGTTCTTAAGTGATGCGAACGAGGATCGTGAGCTACTGCGTCATCTGGGGGCGTTCCCAGTCTTGGTAGTTCCTCTTGGCGTCGCGAGTATCGTCGGGCTTTTCGGGTTTCTCCACGGTCACGTCGGGCTTTTCGGGATCGAAGAGCGGCCATGTGTCGGTCCGGAAGGGTGAGGCGGGAAGGCCTTCTTTGTTGTAGAGCAGATTACGTTGCGAGGGATTCATCGCCCAGGCGTAACGGACAGCCACGGGAGTCGGAACGGCTTTGGAGGAAACGATGACCTTGTTGCCTGCGATCTCGGCGTCCGCCCAATGCCACTTCTTGTCCGCTCCGGCGATGGCGAAGGCATCCAGCTTGCCCGGCTTTGCTGCCATCATGCCGCTGCCGATGCTGTCGAACTCGAGAGCGATTTTGCTGCCTTCGATTTTCTGGCTGAGATAGCGCGGGCCGCAGGGGACGATGTCTTTGCCATAGACTTCCTTGAGCGCGAGATAGGCGTGGCGGATGCCGATGGGCTTCTTGTTTTGCGGATGCAGGGCAAAAGGGTCGCCGCAATCAATGCCCACCGCCATGCCGGTATGCGGCATCTCCATGCTGACGAGTCGCATGGATTCGCGGTTGGCTTAGTCAGCAGGATCGTTGTAAACCAATAGACAACATCGGTGAGCCAGCCTTTGCGAATGATCGGCTGCGCTCGATTTCGTCCGCGCGCGACGACCCGTTCAATCACGAAGAAGATCGAGCCCAAAATCAATAAGGAGATGGTGACGCTAAATAGGGTCTTGTCGGTGTTCATGGCGCCTCCAGCAGCTTGGCAAGAAATTCATTGTCACTGAACTCGCGACCTTGGCTGTCTCCCATGCGGATGACAACCATCTCGAGAGAAGGAATGACATAGCACCGGTTCTTGCCTTTGCCCATTGCTGCCACAGTATCAGCAGGCGGTTGGAAGTTTAGTTTGCGTCGTTCCTCAAGTAGCCGCTTCGTCTTGGGAGCCAGTTCGCGACCATTCGCCGCTTCAGTGCTACTCTCATCGCCATCCCCCAGGAGCCACCAAGTCATTCCATACGCGGGTTGAGCCGTTGATGGCTTGAAGCATTCTGCAAGAAGGGCGGCCGGCACGATCTCCGTCTCATTCCACTTCCCTCCAAGTCGGACCAATTCGCCGAACTTCACCCATTCGCGCGGTGTTAAAAATGCGCCGGCGGGCAAGTTGATATTGCCATCCGCATCTTTGCGCCACAATCCAACTTTCATGCCGATAGGATCTAGCACTCGACGATGCAAATACGCCTCGACCGATTCCCCTTTGGGTTCAAGCTTCCGGCGCATGAGTTCGCCGAAGCACTGGAATGGGATCGGACCATACGAAAACTTCTTGCCAGCGTCCGCAGTGGCATTGGCCAACGATACGGCCCGCTTGTAACTTGGTACTGTCCCATTGTCTCCTCCTTCAATTCCACTGGATAGGCTCAGCAGTTGACGAATGGTGATCTGTGACTTGCGTTGATCGTCTTTCCATTCCGTGAGTGTCTCTACTACTTTCTCATCCAAGGTTAGTAGCCCGTCATGCACTGCGCAGGCAGCCATGACACCACAAAAGCTCTTTGTGCCACTGGCCAGCAAGTGCGGTTTGTTAGCGGTCCAGCCCGGTGCATAGTCCTCGAAAACGATCTCCCCACGTACCATCACAAGGACACCGGTCCCATGCTGCGAATGGGAATAACGCCGCCACGTTCGCCCAACGTCGCGGCGTTTCTTCGTTTGGCGATCGATTTGTCGACTCCGCGTTGCAGCGCGACACGACGAGAACCAGCGAGCGACGCGCTGCGTGCTCGAGAGCCCAAGCGTTGATTTAAGAAACCGATCGTCAATGGCTGTTAACCCAGAGCTGATGTTCCATATCCGGACCGGGGGAGCAGAAGCAAACGGCGAATGAACTTATGGCGTGTGTCTGAGGCGAGAGCGCGATAGTTTCGGCGGTCTGAGCGAGATTTCGACCGAAAGATAGCTGGATTGTTGTTACGCTGCGAGAGCCGAGCGAGACTCAACTCCAAGCCAACACCGTAAAAAACAGGCGTTTTTAACGATTGAAACGGCGGAGTCCAGTGATGGATTCTGAACGAACTGGCGTGGCAGCATCAGTTCGCAGATCAAAACGAGTACGCCCGGAAGGATTCGAACCTTCAACCCTCGGTTCCGAAGACCGATGCGCTATCCAATTGCGCCACGGACGCATAACTACCGCTCTACCCTCCGGCAGAGGGCTGCGGTCATGCAGACGCATTCTAGAAACTTTCGGCTCGAATTGAAGGGGATAACATCCCCAAAAGAAGGACTCTTGCCCGCCCAGTACCCGTCGATCGGGAAATGTAGGCACCCCCAGACAACTCACACCAACCCACTCCTAAAAGTAGAGAATATTTTTCCGCAAAGGCCTCAATTACCCCTGCAAATAGAATCCGCGCCGGATATCCCCCTTAGGTGTGGCTTCTGGGAGTTTTTTTGCCCATTGTCGACCGGACGTCCTCTTTCCGAAACAGATCGGCCAACCCCGAAAACCCTTGCAAAACCAAGGAATCGCTTGACGAACCCGCCCATCCGCGGTATCCTTCGAATCGCAATCATTAATACAGGAGTTTTGAAATTAGCGAATCTAATAAAAAGGGAGTGAGTCAGGCGGTTCACATCCGCTCGCTCAAGGTTTTCTACGATGTTGTGCGGAAACGGAGTTTTTCTCACGCGGCACTCGAGCATGGAATGACCCAAAGTGCCGCCAGTCAGAGCGTCCAGCACTTGGAGGAGTTTCTAGGGGTTAGGCTGATCGATCGGACGAAACGACCGTTCATCCTAACCGCGGAAGGCCAAAAATTCTTTGATGGGCTCTCTGGAGTGCTTCGACAGTTCGACGCGTTGGTGGACGAAGTCCGGTTGGGGAGCGCATCCTCCTCCACGGTTACGGGACACGTCGTGGTCGCATCGATCTATTCCATGGGGCTGTCGTACCTACCCTCCCTTCAAGAGCAGTTTTTGAAGAGTTGCCCAGCCGCTTCGTTGACTTATCAGTTGGCCCATCCACACGAGGTCTACCGCATGGTGGAGCAGGGGACCGTCGACTTTGGGATGGTTAGCTACCCAGAAACAACCCTTTCGGTCCAATCCACAAAGTGGCGTGATGAACCAATGATTTTGGTCGCATCGCCTCGCCACCGTTTGTCGTCGCTACAACACACGATCAAACCTGAGGATCTTTCTCAAGTCGGACTCGTTGCGTTTGCAAGCAACCTTCGGATCCGTCAGGAGATCGATAAGCAGCTCCGCAATCTCGGTATCACGATGCGGATTGTCGTCGAACTCGACAACATCGACTCCGTGAAACATGCCGCGATCGTCAATAGCGGTGTTGCGATTATCCCCAAGTTGACGGTTCAAAATGAACTCGCTGCGGGGTCCCTCAAGATGCTCGAATGCGAAGGTCTGGAATTGACCCGACCATTGGGCGTAATCCAACGCAGAGACGTTTCGATGACTCGAGCGGCGAGAAGCTTCATGGAGTTGATTATGAAGCAAAAAGTCTGGGAAGGTGATTCTGCGAAGCCACCGGAAACTCACAGTGAGTTGATGCTCGAATCCCAATCGCTCAGCAACAGCGTCGGGCTACCCACTTCAGAGATCGACAATCGAACGCTGGTCAGCTAAGCCGAGATTGTCTCGATCCACCCTTGGCTACTCGCGATGGACCGAATGCCATCCTCGTGATTCCGCAGCGGAATAATGCATTCCGACCCGCACTTACCAACCCCACTATCCAAAACAACCCAAAACGCGATCGCTAATTAAGTGTTCGCGTCCCGATGAAGAGAATGATCTATGAACAAACCTTTCGGCTACCCAGAAAAGCAAGGTCTCTACGATCCCGATTTGGAAAAGGATTCCTGCGGGGTCGGTTTCGTTGCCCACGTGAAGGGCAAACCTAGCCATCAGATCGTGATGGATGCCGATACGATTCTGAAGAACATGGATCACCGCGGCGCATGTGGGTGCGAGCAAAACACAGGTGACGGCGCAGGCATTTTGGTTGGAATGCCTGACAAGTTCCTTCGTCGCGTCGCGAAGGACGAGCTCGGAATTGAACTTCCAGCCGCTGGTCTCTATTCGGTAGGCAACATCTTTTTTCCAAAGGACCCGGCCGAACGCGATTTTTGTCGCCGGGAGTTTAATCGCTTGATCGCCGCCGAAGGCCAAACGCTTCTCGGTTGGCGCGATGTACCTCAGAATAGCGATCTCGCCGACATTGGACCAACGGCCCGATCGGCCGAACCGTGGATTGAACAAGTATTCATCAAGGCGGCCGATGGACTAACCACGGACGCGTTTGAGCGCAAGCTATACCTGATCCGTAAACAAGCGAGCCACAAGCTTCGCAGCGACAGCAACCTGGAACAAGCATCCCTCTTCTACGTATGCTCCCTTTCCACCAAAACGCTGATCTACAAGGGAATGTTAACCCCCGCCCAAGTGGTCCCGTACTATTCGGATTTGTCCGATCCAGATTTCGAGACCCATCTCGCCATGGTTCACTCTCGCTTCTCCACCAACACGTTCCCGAGTTGGGATCGCGCCCAACCGTTACGGTTCATGAGCCACAATGGCGAAATCAACACGTTGCGTGGAAACATTAACTGGATGCATGCCCGCGAAGGGATGGCGGACAGCGAACTTTTTGGGCCGGAACTTAAGAAGCTGTTCCCTGTTGTGGAACCGATGTGCTCGGACTCGGGTACGTTCGATAATGTTCTCGAATTCCTGCTGATGACTGGCCGCACGCTCCAAGAAGCCATCATGATGATGGTCCCTGAAGCTTGGCAAAAACACGACACCATGTCCCAAGAAAAGCGGGCCTTCTACGAGTATTTTAGCTGCATGATGGAGCCGTGGGATGGTCCTGCGTCTATCGTCTTTACCGATGGCCATTACATCGGTGCCACACTCGACCGAAATGGACTCCGCCCCAGCCGGTATTACTTGACCACCGATGACCGTGTCATCATGGCTAGCGAAGTCGGCGTACTACCGGTCGACCCAGCTATCGTCAAGGAAAAAGGGCGATTGCAACCTGGCAGAATGTTCTTGATCGATTTCGACGAAGGTCGTCTGATTCCGGACGAAGAGCTCAAGAATCAATTCGCTGCCAAGCTCCCGTATCGCGATTGGCTTCAGGCAGGTCGAATCACCTTGGATGAACTTCCCAAGGCTCCTGAATGGCACGGGTTTAATCCGTCGACATTGCTGCCTCGCATGCAAGCGTTCGGCTACACGATCGAAACCATGCACTTCATGCTGGTGCCTATGATCCAAACTCAAGTCGACCCGATCGGCTCGATGGGGAACGACTCGGCCATCGCATGCTTGAGCGACCAGCCACGCCTGGTCTACGACTACTTCAAGCAACTCTTCGCGCAAGTCACCAACCCGGCGATCGATTCGATTCGAGAAGACGTCATCATGTCGCTCGAATGCTATGTCGGACCGGAAAAGAATTTGTTGACGGTCACCCCAGATCACTGCCATCGCTTGCTGATCCAACACCCGATCCTCACCAATGAGGAACTCGAAGCGATCAAACATATGTCGTCGCGTGGTTGGAAGACACAAACGATCGATATCACGTTTGAACGCACCATGGGCAAATTAGGGCTCGAAGCGACACTTGACCGTATCTGCAAAGAAGCAGAACAAGCGATCGATGCGGGCTTCACCATGATCGTCCTCAGCGATCGTAAGATTTCGAATGAACGCGTTGCCATCAGCAGTTTGCTCGCCTGCGGTGCGGTGCACCAGCATTTGGTCAAGGTCGCGAAGCGTACTGCGATCGGTATCGTTGTGGAGACCGGAGAAGCACGCGAAGTCCACCATCATTGCTTGCTGGTCGGTTACGGTGCTGACGCCATCAATCCCTACCTCGCCTTTGAATCCCTTTGGCAAGCGTCACGAGATGGAATGCTCGAAGAAAAAGATGACGAGAAAATCGTCTCTCTTTATCGCAAAGCGGTGGCGAAGGGGATGCTCAAGGTCATGGCGAAGATGGGGATTAGCACGCTGGCCAGTTACAAAGGGGCACAGATCTTCGAAGCCCTCGGACTTCAGACCGAAGTTATCGAGCGTTGTTTTAAGGGGACTAACAGCCGTATCCAAGGCTGCGGTTTCGACATTCTCGCCGAGGAAACCCTCCGCAGGCACGCTCTCGGATTCCCCGCCAATCGCGCGGACGCATGGTCGATGCTCCCCAACGTGGGTGAGTTCCATTGGCGTGCTGAAGGAGAGCGGCACGGTTGGGATCCTGCCGCGATCGCTGACATTCAAGTCGCCGCGCGAAACGGAGACAAGAACGCCTACCGTCGCTTTGCCGACCACATCAATCGCGATGCAAAGATGCGTTATGCACTCCGAGGATTGCTCGAGTTCCATTCGGTTCGCGAACCGATCTCGATCGACAAGGTACAGCCGGCAAAAGAGATCGTTAAGCGGTTCTGCACCGGCGCGATGAGCCTCGGCTCGATCAGCTCCGAAGCGCACGAAACCCTCGCAATCGCGATGAACCGATTGGGAGGAAAGAGCAACACCGGCGAAGGTGGTGAGGATCCCGTTCGATTCCAACCCCTCCCCAACGGTGACAGCAAACGCTCTGCGATCAAACAGGTCGCCTCGGGCCGATTCGGTGTGACCATCGAATACTTGGCCAATGCCGATGAAATCCAAATCAAGATTTCTCAAGGTGCAAAACCTGGTGAAGGTGGTGAGCTGCCCGGACGCAAAGTAGACAACTACATCGCTCGCATCCGCTACAGCACCCCAGGTGTGGGACTCATCAGCCCTCCACCCCATCACGATATCTACTCCATCGAAGACCTCGCGCAGCTGATCCACGATTTGAAGAACAGCAACCCCAGCGCACGCGTCAGCGTGAAATTGGTGAGTGAAGTGGGTGTTGGCGTCGTCGCGTCAGGAGTTGCCAAAGCACACGCCGATCACATCTTGATCAGCGGCGATACCGGCGGAACGGGGGCCAGTCCGCTAACTAGCATCAAGCACGCTGGATTGCCTTGGGAACTAGGAATCGCGGAAACACACCAGACATTGGTTTTAAACAACCTACGTTCACGCGTTACTCTTCAAACCGACGGAGGCCTGAAGACAGGACGTGACGTGGTCATCGCGGCACTGCTGGGAGCCGAAGAGTTCGGGTTCGCGACCGCACCTTTGATCACACTCGGTTGCATTATGATGCGCAAGTGTCACTTGAACACGTGCCCGGTAGGAATCGCGACTCAGGACCCTGAGCTTCGAGCGAAGTTCGCTGGCAAACCTGAGCATGTTGTGAACTACCTGTTCATGGTCGCTGAAGATGCACGGGAGATCATGGCTTCGTTAGGCTTCCGTTCGATCGACGAAATGGTCGGACGCAGCGATTGTTTGAAGGTCGACCATGCAATCTCGCATTGGAAGTCAGACGGATTGGACCTGACTCCGATCCTACGACCTGCCAAGGGCCCTACCCATGACACCGTAGTTCATTGCACCATCCCACAAGATCACGGCTTGGAAAAGTCCCTCGATATGCTCGAGTTACTTCCGCGATGCCAAAAGACCTTGGAAACCGGTGCCAAGATCGACTTTGAACTACCGATCATCAATACCAACCGAACCGTAGGTACGATCCTCAGCCACAACATCGCCAAGCGATACGGCCAAAAAGGTCTACCCACCGACACGATCCATATTCGCTTCCGCGGATCCGCCGGACAGAGCTTGGGCGCATTCCTGGCCCATGGCGTAACGCTGGAACTCGAAGGGGATGCGAACGACTACGTCGGCAAGGGGCTCTCGGGCGGCCGTATCATCATCTATCCAGATCGTCGTGCTACGTTCAAGCCCGAGGAAAACATCATCATCGGAAACGTATGTTTGTACGGTGCCACGATGGGTGAATTGTTTGTGCGTGGCCGAGCCGCGGAGCGGTTTGCCGTTCGCAATTCGGGATGTTATGCCGTCATCGAAGGAGTTGGCGACCACGGTTGCGAATACATGACGGGTGGTCGTGTTGTGATCCTGGGGCAAACCGGACGCAACTTTGCCGCAGGGATGAGTGGCGGTATCGCATATGTCCTGGACGACATCGACTCCCTCCGGATTCGCACCAATTTGGGAACGGTTGAACTCGAGTCGCTGGTCGAACCTGAGGACATCGAAGAAGTCCACACGTTGGTGTCGAAACATGCAGAGCTAACCGGATCGACCGTCGCAAAATCGTTGCTTTCGGATTGGAAGAAGAGCATCGGACGGTTTGTGAAGGTGATGCCGACCGACTTCAAGCGAGTGATGCTCGAGCAGAAAAAGGAACGCGCGGCAGCACCAGCATTGGCAAAGACATAACGACAGGCTCGCGCACGCGAGCGTACGCATGGCGTGCAATTTGCAATAACCAGCATGTAGCGACCAATGCGTTACACACAACACGACATCAACACCAATCAAAAATCAACAACCACACACTTCGTTCGGAATAGAGCAGGAAATCGATGGGTAAGCCAACTGGTTTCAAAGAGTTTGATCGCAAAAAAGTTGAATGGCGTCTGCCCGTAGTCCGCCTTGAGGATTACCAAGAGATTTACACCCACCCGACCGAGGAACACCTCAAAACCCAAGGTGCCCGTTGCATGGATTGCGGTGTCCCATTCTGCCAATCGGCATCAGGCTGCCCGATCCAAAACCTGATCCCGGAATGGAATGATCTCGTCTACACCGGACGATGGAGAGAGGCACTCGACCGCCTTCACAAGACCAACAACTTTCCGGAGTTCACCGGTCGCGTTTGCCCGGCCCCTTGCGAAGGCTCGTGCGTTCTCGGGATTACCAACCCTCCAGTTACGATCAAGAATATCGAAAACGCGATCATCGATCGCGGGTTTGAAGAAGGTTGGGTGACAGCCTCGCCACCCATATCGCGTTCCGGAAAGAACATCGCTGTTATCGGCAGTGGCCCAGCAGGACTCGCGGCCGCAGACCAACTGAATAAGGTTGGCCACTCGGTCACCGTGTATGAACGGGCGGATCGCATTGGCGGCTTGCTCACCTATGGAATCCCCAATATGAAACTCGACAAAGGGGTCGTTCAGCGTCGGTTGGACTTGATGGCAGCCGAAGGGGTCAAGTTCGTGACTGGGGCTGACGTGGGACGCAACGTCGATCCGAAGCAATTGCAGGCTGAGAACCATGCGGTTCTCTTGGCAACCGGAGCCACGAAGCCTCGCGATTTGCCAATCCCTGGACGAAATCTCAAAGGGATTCACTTCGCCATGGAGTTTCTCACGGCGAACACCGCGAGCCTCCTCAACAGCGATCACAAGGATGGCAAATACATTTCGGCCGAAGGAAAGAGGGTTGTCGTGATCGGTGGAGGTGATACCGGATGCGACTGCATCGGTACCAGCCTCCGCCATGGATGTTCGCAACTGGTCAACTTTGAACTTCTCGATCGTCCACCTGAATCCAGAGCAGCCGATAACCCTTGGCCTCAATGGCCGCGAATTTTCAGGTCCGATTACGGGCACGAGGAAGCCGCTCAGAAATTTGGCTCAGACCCACGGGTCTATAACATCCTCAGCAAAGAATTCATCGATGATGGCAATGGCAACGTAACGGGTATCAAAACTGTCCGGGTCTCGTGGAAATTCGAGAACGGAAAAATGAACATGACCGAGATCCCAGGAAGCGAAGAAATCATCGGAGCCGATCTTGTACTATTGGCGATGGGATTCTTGGGACCAGAACACTATGTCTCCGAGTTGCTAGGGATCGAAACCGATCCTCGCAGCAACTACAAAGCCGAACACGGAAGGTTCGCGACGAGCATTCCAGGTGTCTTTGCAGCAGGCGATTGTCGACGAGGTCAATCGTTGGTGGTTTGGGCCATCAACGAAGGGCGCGGCGCCGCCAGAGCCATCGATATTTATCTACGTGGACATAGTACCTTGCCAGCTCCAGGTACAACACTCGGCTCTGCGCTCGCAACAGCCTCTACGTAATCGATAGTCCCGAACGATCTACTGGTTGGGAAACACTCGGCGGGTATTTCTCGGCGGGTATTTCTCGGCGGGTCAAACCGATAGCTGTGCGTGAATAGGCTTGCTCAAATCCGTTCAAGATTCCATTGCGAGGAGCCGATACCTCGTAAAACTACTCACGCACCCTCGAGTGCTAGCGAGCATACACCGACGGGTTCACATCTTTGGGTAGTCGCGCACGTTAAGGTGGGCGAACTCTAACGCTTCTAGCATCGATTCTTCATTCGCCGAAGCTTTCTACGCCGAATGATCTTTCTGAGGGGACGAGTCCCCAGCAGCAATGGAATGCTGGCTTAGATGCAGAAGGCACTCAGGGAGGAATCGCGATGCGTCGTATCGGTATTGGTTTATTGACTCTCGGATGCTGTGCGGTTGGATCCTTTGTTGGACTCGAGTCGCAGTCCTACGCTCAGTCTTTTGGAACGGAACTCCACAACACATTGATGCCAGCGTCGGGTGGCATGGGTGGGGTGAGCATTGCTCGTCCACAGGACTTGACGAGCGCCATCAACGGCAATCCGGCGTCGTTGACGCAGTATCGCGGAACCCAATTCCTTTTTGGAGGCGCGTGGGCCGATCCGAACATTCATTTGACGCAGACGTCGGGAATTCCTGTCGGTTCGCCGGACCCTTTGCTAGGTTCCTTTTCTGCTAAATCGACAGCGCCAGGTTCGCCCATGGCCAACATCGGAGTGACCCAAGACATCGATGAACTGGGATTACCTGTAACTATCGGAGTTGCATTTGTTTCTGCCGCCGGCGGGGCCGTGGACTTCCGCCAAGTTCCGGCTAGCCGCGGCACCAACTCCGCATTGAGCGTCTTTAGCCTTCCTGTCTCGGTCGGTGCGGATTTGACCGACCGTTGGTCCATTGGGACGAGTGTGGCACTGGGAATCGCTCTTTACAACGGCCCATTCCTAGGTACCAGCAGTATGACGCCTGATTATGCGTTGCGGGGAACCCTCGGTACCAATTATTTGTTGACCGAAAAAACGACCGTGGGGGCTTATTATCAAACCCAACAATCGTACACCTTCGACAATGCATTCATCGTCGATTACGGCGGAACTCGCTTGGTGAGCGATGTCGCGATGGATCTGCCCCAAAACATCGGCTTCGGGGTTGCCAACACATCGCTCATGGATGGCAATTTGCTGCTCGGCGTCGACGTACTGTACAAGCTTTGGGATCAAGCATCGATGTACGATGTTTTGTACGACAACCAGTGGGTCGTGCAATTGGGAAGCCAGTTAACTCGAGGCAAAGTCAAATGGCGAACGGGATACGTATGGGCTGAGAACCCCATCGATAACAATCCAGCGATCAATATTGGTGGTGTCGTACAACCCGGTGGGGTTCCAGCGGTTCGATACACCCAAGGTCTGCTCGCGGTGACCAGCCAACATCGCCTTACCGGCGGTGTGGGAATTGTCGACCTCCTACCCGGAATCGACGCAGACGTGATGGGTGGCGGTATGTTCCATTCGAGCCAACAGTTGGGTGACTACACCAACACGTCCATCTCGAGCTACTGGCTCGGGTTCGGATTGACTTGGAGATTCAATCGCGGATCGTGTGAGAAGCTACCCGCGCCCGAGCGATGGTCGAATTAGTCGACCGTAACACCCGAGCGGTCGAGCGGACCACTAATTTCCAAAGCAATACAGATGGTTTTCACCCCGAATCAGGACTTGTTCTCCCAGGGGTATAGGGGAGCCGATAACCGGCTCCCCCAGGTTCGTTTCGGACAGTACTTCAAAACCGTTTGAGTTCATCCGACCGACAAAAACGATCCCGTCTTCTCGCGGTGCGTAGACTTTGTCCCCAGCGATCAAAGGGGACGAGTAAAAGTTCGAGCGACCTTTTGGAAAGGCACCTTTCCAATTCGTTTTCCCGGTCTTGGGTTCAACGCTTTCGACCTCACCTTGGTCCCGCACCAATATGACCTGTCCTTTGTAGATGGATGGCGACGGAACAAAGGTTCCGACGTCATCCCGTTTCCAAGCGTGATTGGTTGCGGTAGTGTCCCCATTGCCCTCCAGTTTGATTCCGTGCAGTCGGGGGATTCCTCGGTCGTTGCGACCATAGGCAATGATCACCGTATTATCGGCGATAACGGGTGTTGCTATCGCAGGCCACAATTGCGCACCATCCGGATTGAAATCACCGCACGACCACGTCACTTCACCGTTGGATGCGTCGTGGATCGTGACATGCTCGGCCCCCCAGACCAGGATCGATTCTTTGCCTTGGTAGTTGATGACCAGAGGCGTGGAGTACCCGTGATCGCATTCGGTGGGAACTTTGTAGTTGCGTGCGACCTTCCAGACCAACTCCCCTGTTTTCTTGTCAAAAGCGGCAAGCCACGATTCCCCCTGATGCATTCTCGTCATCACAACGTACTTTTGCGTCAATACCGGAGATGTGCCATGATCCCAAAACAAAGTATCTTTGCCGTACATGGCAACCAAGTTCATCTGCCACAAGACTTTCCCTTGCAAGTCTAACGCAGCAAACGTGCCGCTCTTGAAGTAAACGAATACCGAATCACCGTCGGTGACTGGTGAGGCATTGCTACCCGAGCCGTTGCGATGCTTACCAGCATCTTCAGCATCGAAACGCGTTATCCATTTCTGTTTGCCTTGCGTGTCGATGCACAACACGGAATCTTTACCTTCGGAAGGTGCCGTGAGGAAAATATTTTCGCCCAGCAGAATGGGAGTCGAACACCCTTTGCCGGGCAAATCCGCTTTCCACTTCAGATGCTTTGCGTCGACGGAATCGGGGAAATTACCACTCTCCACACTCCCATGTCCGTGTGGACCACGCCACGCTCGCCAGTCCCATTTTGTTTCCGCGGAAACGGGCATGCACAGGAGTGAGGAAGCAAGAACAAACGAGGTAAGATACTTTCGATTCATGGTTACCAATCAACATCACAACGCGAGGCTAGAGGTCGGTTAAAACTTCCCCTAGTATACCAACAATGCAATACCATGGTTGTTAACGCTGTATCCCGGATCAAGGCAGTCAGGTCGGCAAGCATTTTTGGGAGAGCCATCCCTCTGGGCAAAGCGATGTTGGGAGCGGTACACGTCCTTCTTTGCCAATCTTGAGCAAGGTTAATCCTTGATCTAGGTACACCGTCAAATACTCGGTTCGCACGATGTTCGGGCACTCCCCGTTTCCTCTGGCAAACGGTGCCTGGGGGCGCATTCTATCGAGCCTATTCATTACCGGGGAGACGGACCAAAAGATCAACGAAATTTAGTTGGGCCAGAACGCTCGGTGTAAACGATTTCGCCTTCGTCTGGAGTCTTCATGGAAAGCACATGTCGCCCGGGCGTGCGCGATACTCGAACCCAACCCTGCGCGACGAGGGTCTCCAAGCACTGCATCGATTGATTCCAAGCGTGCTTTCGCCCCATAGGATCTTGAATCAATTGTGCGATCGAACGCTGGAGAGCTGCAACAATCTCTTCGACGTAGCGATATTGCTGAAGGATGGTGAAGATCTGGAGGTAATAGCCGGTCAATGGGAGCCTGGCTTCGTTCTTCACTAGCATCGGAACATTCATCACCTCGCCGGCTATCGGATTCGCCATGCTCTCGCGCTTAGCTCCTTCGATATCCAAATCGAAGGTGTTCATTCCATCGATCAAGTAAACTACGTCGTCAGATTCTGCGTGGGAGAATCTTTTCTGGACAGACTTTACCCCCGACAGTCCCAACCCTCCGATCACGAATTGGCCAGGTATATCATCGATACCTCCATGGCTTAACCATCGGAATGCGTCTTGTGGGCTCATGTTGAGCCCAGACTGGGCAGCGATCACGGCGCAATTGTCCAGGACGTCGGTGAATAATCCATTCGCGGAATACCAATACTCTGCGAATTTCATATGCTGACGAACCCGCCGTGATTGCGTGGCATGATACTGATCTCGCAACCATTGGGCGTCTTTAACGCCACGCTCTAAATCGAGGATCGTGTATGCACAATGCTCGGCACAGGTATGCGTGAGCGTTAATCCCGCAGCTAAGATTGGATCCGCGAAACCGAGCGACTCTCCCACGAGAAACCAATTTTCACCGCATGATTCCTTGGAGACATACGACCAATCGGTCGTGGTCGAAACAGTACCTGTAGATTGTGCCGTTTTTAGCAAGCTTGAGATTTGGGGATGGGCACTCAAGGTCTGATGATAGAGTACCTCAGGCTTTAAACCACTTGCCTTGAAATACTCCGCGTTGCACACCACCCCAACACTCGTACGATGATCCGAGAGTACGATGTACCAAATCCATCCAAAGCCTACGCTCCGAATCATGACCCGCATCGTTCCCTTTTCCAGCAGATGCACATTAAGGTTCTCAGCCGACCAATAATCCCAAAAAGCCACGTTCTTCAGCAACGTCGGCACCTCGACCTCGACACCCAGTTGCCTGCGAAGGATGGCGTTGTTCCCGCTGGCATCCACGTAATAGCGTGCGGTGATCTCTTCGCCATTCTCGAGCACCAAGCGGTCGACCCTTTTGCGCGCGGTTTCCCCCAATGACGAACACTCGCATCGAACACCCGTAACCCGCGACGGCTGGACAACACGCACGCCTAAACTTTTTGCATGGTCAAGCAGAATCGCGTCGTATCGTGACCGATCGACTTGGAACGCGACCTGCTTTCGCCAACCTTCGTACGCTCCAGGCCTTGATGTATCTCCGATTTCAGAATCTGGAATAAAGCCAAAGACCCATGGCTCCATGGTTTTCCCCCACGTATAACTCGCTCCGAGCTTGATGGGGAACCCGGCAGCTTCGACTTTTTCCCATGCTCCCATTTCGTGCAAGACGGCGGACGTCGGTGGCAATTGGCTCTCACCCACATGATCGCGAGGAAAGGATTCCTTCTCGAAAATACAAACATCCAAACTCGGCGAATACTTTTTGAGCAGTGAAGCCAGTGTCGTTCCGCCTGGACCTCCGCCAACAATCGCGACATCGCAACTCATTCGCCTAGGACCTTCCAAACTGCTGCCAAAGATCAACCAACACGACCGCTTGTTTGACAGCGATTTCCATTTCGCTCAACGAAGCGAATTCCTTGCAGGAATGAATGTTGTACTGACCGACTGAGAGGTTGGGGGTCGGCAATCCCTTCTGTGTCATCAAAGCACCGTCCGTCCCGCCTCGAATCGATGCACGTGTTGGCGTAATCCCGATATGGTGAAATGCTCTCTCGGCCAGATCCGCCGCAACCGGAAACTGCTTGAGCCGATCCGCCATATTCCGGTATTGCTCTACAATTTCGAGATGCACCGACAGTCGCGGTTCGTCTTTACAGACTTCCGCAGCGATGCTGCGCAACCGATCCGCATACTCCGTAAGTTTTGCCGTATCAAAGTCTCTAAGGATCAGCTGCACCATCGCCTCTGCGACCGACCCATGCAGGACATACGGGTGCATGAACCCGTCGCGGCCATCGGTTGTTTCGGGCGATAACGACTCAGACGGAAGCATCGCAACGAATTTACTCGCAGCGCGAATCGCATTGACCATGCGCCCTTTGCCAATCGACGGATGGATGTTGTATCCAGTGAATTTTACGGTCGCCATATCCGCAGAAAATGTCTCGACATCGATGATTCCAGAGCCACCACCATCCAACGTGTAGCCAGCGATCGCATCGGCTCGTTGCATGTCGACAAACTTCGTTCCACGTCCGATCTCTTCGTCGCATGTAAAAAGAATCCGAACAGGGCCATGCGGTAAATGCGGATTCTCCATCAAATGATGAGCCAACTCCATGATGGCGGCGACACCCGCTTTGTCATCGCCACCTAGCAACGTCTTGCCGTCGGTGGTGATCAGCGTGTGCCCCAAAAGCTTTGCGAGCTCGGGCGTGTCCTGCTCACGGATAATATCCCCGGAAAGCAGCGGAATATCTCCTCCTTCGTAACACTCGATCACCTGCGGTTTGCAATGATCCCCAGGAGCCTCTGGCGACGTATCGAGATGCGCATTGAACAGTATTGTTGGTACGGGACCGGGTACGGTGGCAGGGATCGTACCCCATACCAACCCATGATCGTCCTGCAGTGCATCCTCAATTCCCATCTCACGCAGTTGATCCACCAGCATCTGGCCGAGCAACCACTGCCCGCGGCTGCTTGGGTAGTCGTTGGTATTCGGATCGGCCGTCGTCCCGACGCGCACGTACTTCAAAAACCGATCCAACAATCGGTCGCGGTTGATTAGCTTTGAGGACATGCGTTGAATATCTCCGTGTGTCGCCATTCGAGGTAGAGCGTTTAGCCGACTGCAGTTCGTTTACCTGCCATTGAGGGGCTGATGCTGGGCCGTTCTTCGGCAGTGTTACTAGGCCGTTCTTCGGCAATGGTGCTGGGCCGTTTAGGGATCAGCTGCAATTCGGTTTGAACCCGCAGTATTGTAGCAGGTCGCCTTCTCGTTATCGGCCTAACCTTTTTCACGAGCTTCGACTTCGAATGGGTTATCCCAGTATGCGTCTCGCCTCCGCATTCGTTGCCAAAGTCCCGCCAAAAGGTACGCAGGGACAAACGCAGGTCCCCAGCGTTCGTATTGCTGCACGTGGACCCACTCGTGCTCCCACGTTGAGAAGAAGGTGTCTTCCGACGTCGCCAAGATCGCATGCCCCAGGGTCAGTGCGGCAGCACCGCCAGGGATGGGAACCAACCTGAGGATCCGCTCCACCCCAGGCCCGACCACACCGATGGTGCCGCGGTACCGGATGATATTCCTCGTTCCCAAAAACGGGATCCAGTAGACACCCAATCCCAATAGGGTGTACGGGCAAGCCCAAACGTGGCGAAGAACCAAGCTGAACCGTTGCCCAATCACTTAACCGCCAAAGTAACGCGACAAATGGATGTAGTCATTAAAAATCGCCCATGCCATGAGACTCAGCAATCCGATGACTCCGCCAAGCGTCAATTTCATTTGCAGCTCTTCATCGATCGGACGTCCTAATACCGCTTCGGCGATCAAGAAGATCATGTGCCCTCCATCGAGTGCCGGTATTGGCAGGAAATTCACGATGGCCAAATTGGCGCTCAACAGAGTCAAGAACATGAGCAAGGGAGAGATGCCTTGCGAAGCAGCATCGGTCGCTTGCACAGCGATCGTACCAGGCCCACCGATGGCGTTGAATGCTTTACCGGTGACCAGCAATTGCAGGAACTCAAGCACATCGCCGAGACGCCGCCAAATCTCACCGACACCTCGGCGTAGACTATCCAGCAAGCTATGGGCGATGTAGGTCTTTTTGAAGGGCTCGAGGGCCAATCCTCGGTCGGGCCAATGCCACTTTGAGTCGACGGCGATACTGGACTCACTCGCTTCGACCTTGGAATCTCTCTCGACGTAGACCGCAACCGGCAATCCCTCTGGCATCAGCTGGGCCAACTCGAAGAAGAATTGGATGCTGTGTGCCGAGTCGACGGGGATCTTCTCCAAAAGCGACTTGGAGTCGATGACTTCCTTGTAGTAGGCTTTTTCTTTCTCGGTGCGAGGGATGAACTGCATTTGCGCGATGGTATCCCCCGCCTTGAGACCATTCTTCTCGGCAGTGGATCCTTCGATCACGCTTTGGACGACATTGGACGCCTTGTAAACCAATCCGGACCCGGGGAGTTCGAAACCTGACGGGGTGAACAGCGAGATTGTGTTGATGATTTGAAAGGTCTTTGGAACTGTCCACTTTAGAGTGATCTTTTTACTGGAACTCGCATCCGCTCCAAAACTTGCGTCTTCCGATTGCGACTCTGCATTCCCGTTTTGCGGAGCTGCTGATTTCTTCTGCAACTCGAGATCGACTTCCTTCCCCGCGAAGCTTGCGACTAGGAGAGGCAAGGTCAGCGCATCCTCGATCGGCTGTCCGTTGAACTTGACCAACTGATCTCCTGGCTCAGCACCTGCGGCTGCGGCGATCGAATCGATCGCGATCGCCGTGACTCCTTCGACGGC
Source organism: uncultured Pirellula sp. (assembly GCA_903892355.1). Taxonomy (GTDB): domain Bacteria; phylum Planctomycetota; class Planctomycetia; order Pirellulales; family Pirellulaceae; genus JBKCUI01. The sequence continues at coordinate 24,766 of CAITIE010000154.1, forward strand.
GAATCGAAGCCCGAAATTCTTGAGCCTGACCGGAGCGATGGGGACATCCACGGCTTTGGTATTACCATCGGCACTTCGCTCGACCTGCAGCGTCACCGTCTCGCTGGCCTTCGGATGGAGCAATTCCTCGAGTTGGTACCCCATCGGTACATCGCTGTAGGGATTGGTGCCGAGTTTCGTGCCATCAATGCCAACAATCACATCACCCGGTTCGAGCGCCCCGAGCTGTAGATCTTGTTCGCGGATATGACGATCAAACGCGAATTTCTTTGTGAGTTTGGTAGTGCTGGCTGCGCGGATCCCCAGGGTCAGTAACTTGATTTTTGCATCAGGAGCCGAGTGTGCAGTTGTCCCTAGGATTTGCAAATAGGTTTGTTTACCATCCCGTTCGTAAGCCACTTCTACCGGCGCCTTGGAATCGCGAATACCGCTAAGCGCAACTTTTTGGCGCATGTCGTTGAAGGAAAGTTGGTCGTCATTGACTGAGGCCACTTGTACGATCTTGTCCCCAGCTTGAATGCCGGATTTCCAAGCTGGATCGCCGGGGATAACCTCACCGATCACGGCTGGGTCGTACGGAACTCCCAACTTGAACGCCATGGCAGCCATGAGCACTCCGAAAATGAGGTTCATGATTACGCCAGCGCTGATAATGATCATCCGTGCAAACACGGGCTTGGCCGGATACGACCGCGGATCGAGTTTGATTCGACTGGGGTCATCGGACGGTGCATTCGGATTCTCAGTGCGGATACGCTCAGCTTCCTCTTTGAGCCTTCGAGGATCGTCGTCTTGACCGAGCATCTTCACATACCCACCGAGTGGAATCATGCCGATGCCGTACTCGGTCTCTCCCCATTGGAAGTGCAAGAGCTTGGATGGGAGCTTCAGCGGCCCGATCTTGATGGGCACATCAAAGCCGACGTAGAACTTTTCGCACTTTACTCCGAACAATTTCGCGGCGAGGAAATGCCCCAGTTCGTGCACGAAGATAACGAACCCCAAGCCGAGCGCGACCAATAGGATGTTGTAAAGTCGGCTGCTCCAGGTGGTTAACAAGGATGCTTCCGTCGCAGCGAAGATCCACGTGGATAAATCCAAGCAGAGGGTTGAGAGAGGGAAATCAACAGGTTCTAGCATGGGATATTTATCCAACGAAAAACTTCTTCGCGCGACCAACGATCCAAACGCATCAGTTCGTCCAGGGTCGGCGAAGGGGAATAGTCATGATGATCCAAAACGGACCGACAGATTTTAGCGATTTCGGTCAAGCGTATCTTACGGTTCAAAAAAAGCTCTACGGCGGCTTCATTGGCTCCATTCAGCACCGCGCCGGTGGTTCCACCCCGACGGGCAACCTCGAATCCCAGTTCTAAAGCTGGATAACGCTCGGGATCCACGGGGTACCACTCCATCTGATGGGGTTCTCGCCAGTCGATTTTATTGGCAGGCGAAGGAACACGATCAGGATAGGTAAGGGCATATTGGATGGGTAAACGCATATCGGGAGGGCTGAGCTGAGCGATTACCGATCCATCGCAAAACTCCACCATCGAATGGATCGTGGACTGGGGGTGGATTACCACGGTGATCTGCTCGGGCGCCAAATCGAAGAGCCATTTGGCCTCAATCACCTCAAGTGCTTTGTTCATCATCGTCGCCGAATCGACGGTGATCTTACGACCCATATTCCAAGTGGGGTGGGCCAATGCATCCTCGACGGTTGCGTTCTCCAGGTCGCGAACGGGCCATTTGCGCAGCGGACCACCGCTCGCGGTCAAAATGATCCTCTGAACTTCGGATTTGCACTGTCCGCTTTGAATCGATTGGAAGATCGCGCTGTGCTCACTGTCGATCGGCAGCAATTCAGCTCCGCTCGATCGAGCCGCAGTGATCAACAACTCTCCGGCTACGACAAGTGATTCTTTGTTGGCTAGGCCTAATCGCTTTCCAGCAGAAGCCGCAGCGAGAGAAGATTCTAATCCAGCGCAGCCAACAATCGCCGCAACGACGATATCGATCTCGTCGGATACGATAGCTTCGATCAATCGTTCGGCACCAACACCGCGGACAGTCTCCGAGGATCCCACTGTCCCGCTCAGCCCCGTTGTCCCGCTCAGCCAAGCGTCCACTTCGGTATTGCGTGGCCCCGTTACGATAGCCCGTTTTGGACGGAACCGATCGCATTGCTCCTGAAACCGATCCAAACGCTGATGGCACGACAGAAGCGCTACGCGAAAGCGATCGGGCAGGTGCGACAGAACATCAAGCGTGGATTGGCCAATGCTGCCGGTGGCCCCCAACACGGCAACGTTCTGAACTTGATTCCGCTGATTTTTGGCCAACTGTTTTTCGATTCCAGACATCAAGGATTCCAAGTAACGATGATTGGATCGTAAATCCAAAGTGTCTGTCGACTAACCCTTGCGGTGAGCGGCATGCGCACTTGCCCCCCTCTTTACCGTCAAAATCCGACTTAGGCAAAATCCGACCCGGGAAAACTACGAAATTCTAGGTACTCTCGGCGAAATCCTCAACGTCAAACCCTGCCCAACCGCTCTCAACGGCGCATAATTGCAAAGCTGACTGGAACCGTGAAATCGGCTCGGTTTCCGCGGGTGTGATTTCTGAGGGGGCGGGATGAGACACCATTCCCCCAAACCAACCATCGCAGGCATGCGTGATGGCGGACTGGGAGGGCTGGGGGGATTGTGAAAAACCCTCGTCCCTGCGAAATCGCCAGGATTGCTCCTCCGGTACTTCCGCATTGCTAGAATACCGCAACGCAAGAAATTCACGGCACTTAGGCCCATGGCCGCTCGTACCACGACTTTAACTTCAAACCGCCACAAGACCAAAGACACCTCGGAATGGCTGACGACCCCAAAAACGACAAACGCTCGAACTCGTCCAACAATAACCAGCAAGGCTCATCGTGGCTCATGTACACGTTGCTGGGTGTCTTGGTATTGATGGCCGCCGTCAGTTTTGTCTCGTCGGCCTTGTTCCAAGAAATTCGGTACCCCGATCTGATCGAATTGATCGATGCAACGCAGTACGCGGATTCGTCCCAATCCCAACTTAAGGAAAACGCGAGCGGCAAGAAAACGATCACGGTCGATTCTGAAAAGTACGAACTAAGTGGATTGCGGGATGTCGCAGTCGACGAAAAGACGGTGACTGGAAAAGTCACTGTCGCAAAAGTTGTCGACGGTAAACCGACCAACCCGCGAGAAACGACGTTCCAGTCGATCAAGGACAACTCTGAGAGCACCAATACCGAATTGAAGCAAAAGCTCAGTTCCGCAAACATCTCTTGGCGAAATTCTCCTGGCCAAAGCATGTTGACTCAGTTCTTTTGGTTTTTCTTCCTACCGATCTTTTTGGTCTCCTCGATCTTCCTTTTCTTCATGCGCAAGATGGGTGGCATCGGCTCTCCGATGCAATTCGGACGTTCGCGAGGAAAACTGTACGCTCAGGAAGAGATTGGGGTCACGTTCAATGATGTGGCGGGGATTGACGAAGCAGTCGAAGAAGTACGAGAGATCGTGGACTTCCTCAAGCACCCTGAGAAATACCAACGGCTCGGCGGCAGAATTCCAAGAGGGGTGCTCTTAGTAGGTCCACCGGGAACCGGAAAGACACTTTTAGCAAAAGCCATCGCAGGAGAAGCCGGAGTACCTTTCTTCTCGCTCTCCGGATCCGACTTCGTTGAAATGTTCGTCGGCGTTGGGGCAGCACGTGTGCGGGATATGTTCCAGCAAGCCGTCGCGAAATCTCCGTGCATCATTTTTATCGATGAGTTGGATGCGCTCGGGAAGAGCCGTGCGGGTAATGTCGTGGGCTCGCATGACGAGCGCGAACAAACCCTCAACGCCCTGCTCGTGGAAATGGACGGCTTCGATCCCAACTCAGGTGTGATCGTCATGGCCGCAACCAACCGGCCCGAAACCCTCGACCCGGCGTTGCTCCGCGCAGGGCGTTTCGACCGACACGTCTTGGTGGACCGACCCGACAAGCAAGGCCGCGAAGACATTCTGAAGGTGCACGTCAAGAACGTAAAACTCGGTGCCGATGTCGAGCTAAAACAGATCGCGGCGATTACCCCAGGGTTCGTTGGTGCCGATTTGGCCAATCTCGTCAATGAAGCTGCATTGCTTGCAGCACGCAAGGAAAAGAACTCGGTTGGCCAAGACGAGTTCAATGAAGGGGTCGAGCGCGCAGCCGCTGGACTCGAAAAGAAAAAGCGGATCATGAACGAAGAGGAAAAGCTTCGTGTCGCATATCACGAAGCTGGCCACGCGCTGGTCGCTTACTCCCTGCCCAACACCGATCCCGTCCATAAAGTCTCGATCATTCCTCGCGGTGTTGCGGCACTGGGTTACACCATGCAACGGCCCGAAGCCGACCGATACTTGGTCACCCAACCGGAGCTCGAAGCCCAGATGCAAGTCCTCCTCGCTGGGACTCTGACCGAAGAAATCATTTTTCGCGATATCAGTACCGGAGCTTCCAACGATTTACAACGAGCAACAGATATCGCGCGCTCCATGGTGATGGACTACGGCATGAGCCGAATGGGGCGAGTGAACTACCGTGAAGGCAATCGTTCTGCATTTCTCGCGACGGGCGGAAACGAATCCTTCGGCCGCGATTATTCCGAACAAACGGCTAGGGAAATCGACCAGGAAGTGAAACGCTTGATCGATGAATCGTCATCTCACGCTCGTTCGATCCTTACCGAACGACGATCTGCACTGGAAGCCCTCGCGCAGCGACTGATCGAGGTCGAGGTCGTCGATTCGGAAGATTTGAAACGGATCATCGACTCCACCATCGGCGGCCCACGGGTCGTTCCGGGAACCGTGGCATCAAGCAATCCTGCGCCAGGGAACTCGTCCCAAAATCCACTCTCACCGGCGGGGGCCCCCACGCAAAACGGTAACCCTGGCACCAGCAATGCGGAATCAGGGACGTAATTCCAATCGAATGACTAATCAGTCCCCGACCGTCAGTATACCTCAGGTCGCTTTCTTCGCTCCCGACTACAGCTTACACTAGGGTCCTCGCCAATCGCCGCACACCGGCGTTGGCTCCCACCTAGTCGTCCTCTCTACCGTCGCGAGCCCATCATCAACTCTTCAACTCCCTACAGCAATACTGCAGGTTCCGGCAATCCGTACAAGCCCTCGAGCAAGTCGATGTTCGGAAAAGACCCCTTGGATTCGGCGCGGATCAAAGCGTATCTGCGGCTGATCCCGATCCTCTTCATTTGCTACATCATCGCGTACATCGATCGCAACAATGTGGCCATCGCAAAGCTGACCATGGAAGAAGACATGCCCCACTTCGATGCCAGCGTATTCGGATTCGGTGGGGGCATCTTCTTCCTCGGGTACTTTTTGCTCGAAATCCCAGGCTCACTCATCGTGGAGCGTTGGAGCGCTCGCAAGTGGATATGCCGAATCATGGTCACCTGGGGAATCCTGGCAGCGATGACTGCATTCGTAAAAACTCCGACACAGTTCTATTTGGTCCGCTTCTTTCTAGGTATGGCCGAAGCCGGTTTCTTTCCAGGAGTAATTGTCTATCTAAGCCATTGGTTCCCCCAAAAGGACCGAGCGCGCGCGATCTCTTATTTTTTGATTGCCTCTCCGATCGCCATGATCATCGGTCCAGCCGTCTCGCAACTGTTTATCGATATCGGACGAACCGCCACCATCGACGGCGTTGAAGTGACCTATCCCACTCTGTTCGGATTTAAAGGCTGGCAGTGGATCTATATCTTCTGGGGGATACCCGCTGTTCTGGTCGGACTGTTCGTCCTCTTTGGACTCACCGATCGTCCTCATCAAGCCGGATGGCTAACTCCAGAGGAAAAAGACGCCCTCGAATCCGAACTCAACCGCGAGAAAGCGATGCATCACGCCTCGAAACATATGTCGGTTCTGCAAGGACTGATGGACCCGAAAGTTCTCTTGCTATCCTTGGCGTACTTTGGAATTGTGACCGCAAATTATGGGATCGAACTGTTCTTGCCCAGCGTGGTTAAACAGTGGTACCCTGACCTTCAACCCGGGACCATCGCACTCCTGGTCATGATTCCATCGCTGCTGGTCATTCCCGGACAGCTGATCGTGGGCTGGACATCAGATCACTATCGCGAACGCCGATGGCACTCCGTCGTCCCGGTCGTCCTCGGTGCTATCTTCTTGGTGCTCGCCACGCAGACCCAAGGGATGCTCTGGGGAACCATTCTTTGCTTTACCATTGCAGCGGCAGGAATGAAGTCCTACATGCCCGCTTTCTGGGCGCTCCCTAGTTTGTTTTTGACCGCATCGGCCGCGGCAGGGAGTGTTGGCATGATCAATTCCGTCGGAAATCTAGGTGGATTCCTCGGCCCATATGTCATGGGTTTCGTGAAATCCAAGCTCGGTTCGTATGAGTACGGCCTCCTCTTCCTCGCACTTACCAGCACCCTCTCCGCAGCGCTGATCTCATTTCTCCCGTTGCGATTGGAATCGGATAAACCTTCCGAATAACCTTTCATCAGCTTTCGATCGGCGATCAACCGCGGGGATGCATTTGATAGCGTTTCTCCGTGGCCTGATGCCGTAAAGGTGGTAATGGTGCCTTTGACTCACAGTATTAGTCTGTTCCACACTTACTAGGAGCCAAATCACTTCCCTTCGATGTTGAAACGACACGGCCTATGTGCTTGTCCAACTTCGAGCCCCTCCGATTAATTGTGACAAAATCTTTATTTTTCGCGTCAAGATCGGCTACGCTTAGTGCCTCTTAGTTGTCCAATTGGACACAAGCAACGAAGGGCCGCCCGATGGAAGACAAGCCGACAAAAACTGTTCTACACGCTACTCCCCAATACTCCCTTGTCGATGCTGATGATGAGTCGATAGGCATCGACCAGCCAGTCACAAGTATTGAGCTAGATCTTTTCGACTCTTTGCTCGAAGGGAACGTATCCGGTTCGCCAACACGGATACTTAAGAATTGCCCTGCTGACGCTGCGATTCCAGCTTCGGAGGCCTCTGCCATCACTCATCGGTCTGAAAAACCAAAAACCGAACGGCGATGGCAGTCTGATGACGTCAACCGAGTCGGGCAACGAAATTATTCCGCTCCGGAGGGGCCTGCATCTTTTCGCCCGTTCAACAACCGATATTGGATCGGGGAGGAAATTGGGAACGGCGGTATGGGGCTCGTTTATTTGGGCTGGGATTTGCAACTGCAGCGTCACGTAGCGATAAAGATCATCCGGGAGGATCAACGCGGCAACGAGCAGCACCTTCTTCGATTTCTACGCGAAGCCAGAATCGCGAGCCAGCTTCGCCATCCCGGTATCTTGGGAATCCCTGATTTCGATGTCGAGCCATCCGGTTCGGCGTATATCATCATGGACCGTATCGCTGGGAAAACGATGGAGCAAGCGATTGCGGAGTCGACTGCTGACGAATCGAAAAGGCAATCGATGCTTGCGACGTTTTTTCAAATTTGCCAGGCCATGGCGTTTGCGCATGCCAATGGAGTCGTCCACCGAGATTTAAAACCTGCCAATATCATGGTGGGTGATTATGGGATCGCAACGGTCCTCGATTGGGGGTTAGCCAAAGTTCTAGGAACGAACGCCGCACCAACCCAAGACTCTTACGAAGAGCGACTCATCCCGATGGCTCAACCGAACATCGACGATTCGTTCGACGCCTCGAACGACAACTTCCACACCCTTTTTGGAACGGTCATGGGCACCCCGTATTATCTTGCCCCCGAACAAGCTCGCGGTGAGGTCGTGGATTACCGATCAGATGTTTTTTCTCTTGGCGGGATTTTATGCCACCTACTCACCGGTTCTCCGCCTTTTCAAGGAAGTAAGCTCTTCGAGGTCTACCAGAAAAGCGTCTCCGGGGACGTTTCTCATGCCTTTGAGCAACTGGACCGATGCGGTGCTCCAATACCGATTGTTCAATTAGCAAAGCGATGCTTGGATCCAGACGTTGACCGTCGGCCCGCGAACGCCAGCGGTTTGGTGGAAACCCTAAGAGAGTATCTCGAATCAGGCCAGCGCCGCGCCGAGGAAGAGCTAGTCCGCTTCTTTGATTTGTCCCTCGATCTCTTTTGCATTGCCAATACCCAAGGCTATTTTTGGCGGCTCAACGATAATTTCTCTCGGACCCTCGGCTACACGACCAAGGAACTTACCTCCAAACCATTCATCGATTTTGTCCATCCAGAGGATCAACCGGACACCATCAATGAGATAGCAAAGTTATCCCGAGGCGAACCGACTATTCAGTTCATCAATCGTTACCGACGCAAGGATGGTCATTACATTTCTCTCGAGTGGACAGCCCGATCCGTAGAAAATGAGGGTGTGATCTACGCGGTGGCCCGAGATGTATCCGAACGCCTTCGGCTCGAGGAAGAGAAACAGCGTGTTGAAGCAGACTGTTTCCGGCTGTCGGAAATCGTCGATTCAGCCAGCGATGCGATCGTGGGAAAGGATATGGATGGATTGATTCAAAGCTGGAACTCAGGAGCTGAGAAACTATTCGGCTACTCATCCGAAGAAATGATCGGACACCCCATCACGAAATTATTGCCATCCGATAGGCTCAATGAGGAGGCCACCATCCTTAAGATGATTCGCGAAGGAAGAAAGGTCGAACATTTTGAAACAGTTCGTGTCCATAAGTCGGGCGAACTCATCGACATCTCTGTCAGTATCTCACCGATTCGAGACCCGTCTGGAAAAACTATCGGTGCATCCAAAATTGCGAGAAATATCGAAGCGCAAAAGAAACTCGAAGCGGAACTCGAAAAGAGTCGGAATGCACTCGTTGAGTTTGCAGAAAATGCAAATGTCCCCCTTCATTGCGTTAACCAGGAGGGAACAATCGTTTGGGCGAATCACGCAGAACTGAACCTATTGGGTTACACAAACGAAGAGTACATTGGGCAACCGATTGCTAGGTTCCATGCGAATCAAGCGACGATCAACGATATCTTCAACCAGTTGACCCAAGGAAATGCTCTTACCGATTATCGTGCGCAACTCATCACCAAGAATGGCTCGATCAAGGATGTCTCGATCTACTCCAGCGCATTTCAAGAAAACGGCAAGTTAATCCATACTCGTTGTTTCACCATCGACCTGACACCTCTTCGTTGCGAGAAAAAATCCTCGACAACGATTTAAGGGAAGTGCCACCCTACGGCTCGTTGCATGCTTTCCTACGCCCATCTCGAGATTGCTATGGGCGAATCATTGCTAACCTCAAAACTCGGGCATCACCCTCCGCACTCTCCCATGCAAGAGCAAGGGAGCCTTGTGGGTTGAGCGACGAGGCTATCACAGGGTCCCACGCCTTCGTAGCAATAACCTCCGGTGCAGGCTCATTTGGACGCAATAACAATGCGTCCCCGCCTCGTTTTGCAAGCCAGACGACCCAAGGACGGTTGCTCGCAACCGCAACCCACGGCTGTTCTCCCATCCCGAGCAGCTTTTCTTCTTTAGCTTTTCCTTGAGACAAATAGACCGTGTTATCCCGACGCCATGCCGAATAGGGGTTTTCCCCATCGACCGCGATCGATCCCCCATCCATTGGGCATACCCCCAACGACCATTCCCCCAACCCCTGCTTCGAAACCGATTTGAAGCTTGCGCCTCGATCGTCGGAAACAGAGACATAGATATCCCGTTTACCCGCGATCGAGTTTCGCCACTGCACGTAGATACGACCTTGGCGATCAATCGCTACGCTTGGATTACAGCATTCGCAGATGCTACCGCTCGGTGATTTATAAACCAACCGATTCCCGGACCATGATTCTCCTCCATCGGTGGAAATCGAAGCCATCAATTCGGTCGAGCGATTCCGAAGATCGAGCCAAACACAGCACACCAAACCATCTGGCCCTGAAGCCATCGCATGGAGCCCCTCGCGAGCCGAACCTTCCACGTCGTTCACACGAACAGGGCTTTTCCAAGTTCGCCCACCATCAACAGAACACCGCGTCAAAATATCTCCATCGCGCCCTTTGCCAACCTCGCCACCAATCGCAGAAATACAGAGTGTTCCCTTTGACACAGTGATCCGCGGCCCACGTCGCATCCCGAGCGACATCACTTTTGCAAAGCCCAAGTCGACCGGTTCGTTAAACTGCTTCCCCCCATCGTCCGATCGGATGTACAGCACCCGATTACCCGCCCCAAAAGTTACATGGATTTCATCATTAACGTCGATCGCTAACTGTGGCTGCATAGGGGCGTCGGGCGTCGTGCCTCTCGCAATCTCCACCGATGGAATACTCGGCATCTGGGCATGCAACGTTGGCTTACCCAAACCGATATGCTCCGCAATCAATCCTAAAAACCCGAGCACGAGTATCCCGCCCAGCCGCGGCATGCACATCTTTACTACTGATTCAAAACCACTCCAAGTGCAACCATCCAAGATAGATACCTCATTGCCAGCGTCACCAATCCGATCGCCACGATCCTACCTAGGGTCGTTTTTGCTATCAAGCGACCGACATTCTAACCAAATCTGAGCGATACGATCTTTGATAAGCTCCATAAGCTCCATAAGCTCCATAGGGCCAATAAGTCCAATAGGAAACGACCTAGTGCGAGAGGTAGGAACGCCGAGTGCAATCCTGATCGGCTCGTGTACAATTACAAGTAAATGAACACCGGCGACATATCGTCGCGACACCCCGGATCGGATCCTCCATTCCCGCTAGCCCCCACCGAATGCACGCTTTCTGGATGATTGAGAATCGACCTTTCAAAACGGCTACAGCTGGAATGCTGATGCTCTCAGCCTTGATTTCGGCATCGGAATGCTTTGGCCAAAATACGTTGCCAACCGAGCGTATCGAGGATGTGGATTTCTTCGAAACGCGCATCCGCCCTCTGCTGATCGCTCATTGTTTAGAGTGCCATTCGGATGCCTCGGCAAAGACGAGTGGTGGATTGGCCTTGGATAGCCGCCAAGGCTGGCAGAGGGGTAGCGATAGCGGGTCAGCGATCGTTCCGGGGAAACCCGATGAGAGCCTTTTGATCGCTGCCATTCGGCGTCATGAGGGTGTTAGCGCGATGCCGCCTGATGAAGGAGGAAAACCTCTTTCCCAGCAAGAAATCGAAGACTTTGTGACTTGGATTTCGCGAGGCGCAGCAGATCCACGCACCCGCTCCGAACACGTGGCAGGCATGTCCTTGGAGACTGCGAAATCATGGTGGGCCTTCCAACCGTTAGCGCATCCGGTACCACCACCCATCGCGAATCCGGACTTTGCTTTCAATCCGATCGACAACTTCATCGTGAACGAACTCGAGGAGTACGGCATCGAGCCTGTAGCGGTTGCCGACAAACGAACGTGGATTCGCAGAGCGACGCTGGATCTAACAGGACTCGTTCCGACGAGCGAAGAAATCGAATCGTTTCTCAACGATCCATCGGACGAGGCGTTTGCTACCGTGATCGATCGACTCCTCGCATCACCCGCGTACGGTGAACGGTGGGGGCGGCATTGGCTGGATGTGGCACGGTATGCGGACACGGCCGGGGATGGGGCCGATTACCCTGTTCGCGAGGCATCGAAATACCGTGACTGGGTTGTCCGTGCGTTCCAATCCAACATGCCATGGAACGAGTTCTTACGTCAGCAAATCGCAGGGGATATCTATGCCAAGGAGCACCCGGATTCTCACTACGCAGATCTAGTCACCGCGACCGGGTTCCTGGCGATTGGAAAACGGTATGGCTATAGTCCATCTCCCGATTTCCAGCATCTCGATTTTGCAGATGTGATCGATTCTGTAGGACGCTCGGTACTCGGACTTTCTCTAGGATGCGCAAGGTGCCATGATCACAAATACGATCCGATCACCATCAAGGACTATTATGGACTCTACGGAATACTTCAGAGTACCCAGTGGGCATTCCCAGGTGGCGAAGAACATAAACGTCCTGCGAATTTCCCGCCATTGATTCCACCCCTAAAGGTCCAGGAACGCGAACGCATCCAAGCGGAGCGTCTCAAGGAAATCGATCAAAAGATTTCCGAAAACCAGTTGTCGCGATTAGCAATCGATCCGAGATTTCGAGCGGGTGGGATCGACCTCGATCTGGAATCCCAGGAGTTGGAAAAGCCCCCCGGTCAACCGTGGTTGTCCGCTGGCCCCAACGCCGTTTGTGCACCCGCCCAGAGTCCCTTCCATCCTATTTTCGGCGAAGGCACACGCGGCGTGCGGCTTGGCCATGGAACGCCCCATGAAGGACTTCGCTACGTATTCGAAAAACGCGTGACTCCTTCCGATGGCAACACGATCCACTTTGCGATCGATTTCCGCCCATTGAGCTCGAGCACAGGCAATTCACCCTCTTCGGAAAAAGTGGCTGTAACCGATCAAGGCTCCTGTAGGTTCTACCTTGGACGAGGCGTGATCGAATCGACAGCGATCGAATGCAGTATCTCCGTCAACGAGTTTGCCATCAAGGAAAACAACACGTGGCGAGCTGTCGCTCCACTCGAACCCGACCGCTGGTATCACCTCCAGCTATCCATCGATCGCGAGAGAAAAACGATTTCCGGAACTATCGAATCGTCCGACCAAAGCTTCTCTATCGATCGTATTCCGGTCCCATCCGCGTGGGATGGAGTCCTCGACACATTTATTTGTGACGGTTTTGGGCACCGCGAAGGTCCGGTCATCGCCCGAGATCTCGATAACCTCGCACTGCAAACGACTCCGCTTCCTCGCAAAGGCGATGCACCGTTGCCACGGATCGTTGAATCGCCGGAGTCAAAGACTCGGTTGGCAGATCTCGATCAACAACTAGCCCAATTCAATCAAGAGCGTGCGCGATTAGTGGCATCGGAAATCTATTCCGTGGCGTATGGCGTCAGCGATGGAAAACCCGTTGACGCGAAAATCCAATTACGAGGGGAACCCGATAAATTGTCGGAGGTTGTACCTCGCCGATTCCTTGAAATATTCGGCGGCTCCCCCATCGCCCATGCGGAATCCGAGAGTGGTCGAAGGGATCTGGCGAATTGGTTAGCCGGCCCATCCAATCCCTTGACGCCACGCGTCTGGGTCAATCGAGTTTGGCATTGGCATTTCGGCCGGGGGCTCGTGGCGACTACAAGTGATTTCGGCGCACGAGGCGAACCGCCAACGCATCCGGAGTTGCTCGATTGGCTTGCCAGCGAGTTTGTTGCTTCCGGGTGGGACGTCCACGCGTTGCACCGAACGATCATGCTTTCGAGAACCTATCGCCTATCCAGTGCCACGCAATCCGAAGGGAGCCAAACGAGGTCGATCTCCCGTGCGAGCGAAATCGATCCCGGCAATCGCAATTTATGGCGATTCGCACGCAGACCTCTCGATGCGGAATCGATTCGAGATTGCATGCTCCAGGTAAGCGGCCTTCTCGATCCAAGGATCCCAACAGAACATCCGTTCCCTCCTGTGGATAGCTGGGCGTTCACGATTCATAACCCGTTCCACGCCGTCTATGAAAGCGATCATCGCTCCATTTACTTGATGAGCCAACGCAATCGACGGCATCCCTACCTTTCCCTCTTCGACAGCGCGGATCCTAATCTCAGCGTTGCGGAAAGATCGTCTACGACCACCCCGACACAATCGTTGTTTTTAATGAACTCCCCTTTTGTGCACAGGGTCTCTGCAGCGTTTGCCGAGCAAATCCTCGCTCGCTCCGAAGACCAATCGAGCCGCATACGTTGGGTTTACGAAAAGGCCTTAGGTCGCAGCGCAACCGATCGTGACATCGATCGCGGATTGCAATTTATTGAAAACTATCGTGGAGCAAATGGCCAATTCGATTCCGATGCCGCCTGGTCCGCTTATGCGAGAGTCTTACTGACGAGCAACCTCTTTCTTTTCTTGGAGTAGCTCAATAATGCAAAAACCGAACCTGCAGGGATGGCATGACGAACCTATTCCCGCCGCCAGTTCCCATAGAAAACTTCTTTCGCGACGAGCATTCACCGGTCGCGGGCTAGCTGGGATCGCAACAACGAGTCTTCTTGCTGGTTCGCTAGGTGCCGATGGAATTACAGAAGGGATCGCTGAGGGGATCAATCCGCTTGCTCCTCACGCAGGGCATTTTCCGCCGACAGCAGATCGAGTGATCTTCATCTATTCGACAGGTGGTGTTTCGCATGTTGATACATGGGATTACAAACCGCAATTGACGGCCGATCATGGAAAGAAGATTACCGCGTCGCGATGGCTGAACAAGCCTGGTGCTTATGAACGATTTCTGATCAAGTCCCGATGGTCGTTCCAGCAGTACGGGCAATCCGGCATCTGGGCTAGCCAACTCTTTCCATATCTTGGGGGCATCGCGGATGATCTTTGCATTTTGAATGCGATGCACTGCGATAGCGATGGGCATGATAAAGGAACCTTGGCCGCACACACGGGTTCTGCGCAATTTGCCCGGCCCAGTCACGGTGCATGGGTCAGCTATGGGCTAGGAACCATCAATCAAAACCTGCCGTCGTTCGTGGTCCTGGCACCGCATGCACCCTATGCGGGAGCGCAAACGTGGGGGAGTGATTTTTTGCCTGGATGCCATCAAGGTACCCACGTGATTCCTGGCAAAGTCCCTCTTCCGAATTTGACACCGCAGGCGGTCTCCCTGGAACGCCAGCGAATGGAGCTCGATTTGCTCGCTCAGATCAATCGGGAGCAGGAAACCGAAAGCCCTCTCGATACCGCGTTAGAAGCGCGTATTCGATCATTTGAAACTGCGTTCGGCATGCAGCGTGAGGCCCCGGAAGCCTTTGACCTAAGCAGCGAATCGCCCGAGACACTCCGTCTTTATGGGCTGGAGGCGGGCGCCACCTCCGGCTTTGGTTGGCAGTGCATCATCGCTCGACGGTTGGCTGAACGTGGCGTACGGTTCCTCGAATTGATCGACACGGGCTCCAACAGCGCCGAAAACTGGGATTCGCACGGCAACATGGCCGATCACGAAAAACTGGCCAAAGCGATTGACCAACCGATTGCGGGTTTGATCACCGATCTAAAGCGCCGAGGAATGCTCGACCGTACATTGGTGGTTTGGACCACCGAGTTTGGACGCACATCTTTTCACCAAACGGCAGATCATCCTGGGCGTGAACACCACAATCTCGTCTTCACCTCTTGGATGGCGGGGGGTGGTATTCGACGAGGATTCGTGCATGGGAAATCGGACGAGCATGGCATCCTTCCGGCGGAAGGCGCTGTCCACACGCACGACCTGCATGCGACCATGCTGCACTGCCTGGGACTCGATCACGAGCGTTTGACGTACCGCCATGCCGGTCGGGATTACCGGCTCACCGATGTCGCGGGAAAAGTGGTTCGTGAGATACTTGCGTGATCAGGCCCCATCCTCAAGGAGGGGCGTGCAAGCCCTCTTTTGCGAAGATCAATTTCCGCCGATCAAGCCATGTCGCATCGCATACTGAACCAAGTCTGCCGATGTTGCCAGCTTCAAAATCGACATGATTCGCGCTTTGTGGTTCTCTGCCGTACGGGACGAGATCCCAAGACATGCAGCGACTTCTTTGGCGGATTTACCTTCGGCGAACAATTGCAATACCTCCCGTTGTCGCGTCGTTAGCGATGGGTGTTCGGCAACCTCTACGGCCGGGTCGATTGCGGGTGGCAAATGGCTGGCAATTTCACTGGAAACAAACGTGTGACCATCCAGTGCCGCATTGATTGCGTGCAACAGTTCGGCGCTCGCCGAATGCTTCAACACAAAACCCGATGCACCAATTTGGATTGCTTTTGCTGCGTAAGTGATATCCTTGTGCATCGTCAAGAAAACAACTTTAGCACGGCTTCCTTGTTTCTTTAGCCGTGATACAGCATCAAATCCATTGAGCAATGGCATCGTAATATCCGCCACAATCACATCCGGATCGAACTTGCCAGCCTGCTCAAGCAATGCTCTGCCGTCTTCAACAATCCCGACCAGTTCAAATTCGGGCTCTAAAATACCCTTTAATCCGTCCGATACGATCCTATGATCATCTGCGATCAGAACTTTCGCTCTCGACATTGATGGCGTTGCTACTGAATGGGCATCCACCATAAAACACCTCTGCTTGGAGAACAGAATTAAACAAGATACACGACTCCCGCGCCCTGCAATCCTCGGGCGGGAGGAAAGGCGATTCACGCTGGGCAAATTCAACCTCGGCCAAACCCATGTCCTCGTATGGTACTCTCAATCCAACGTTTGCCAATGGTGACTCGATTTGCCATCATCGTTAAATTCGCGACAATACGTTGTATTAACCGCGTGTAGTCGCACGTAAGTTCGGTGCATAGGTCCCCAAAAAACCGTTGACCAAGGTATAACAAATCCACCTAACAGCAGATCATCCCATCCCTTATCCCCCTTGAGATCTCAAAACTATGCGATTCCTCCATACGGCGGACTGGCACCTAGGACGAACTCTTGCTGGTTTTGATCTCCTCGACTCGCAAGCGTACGTGCTCGATAACCTGCTGCAAATTGCTAAAGATGCAGAGGTTGACGCCATCGTGATGGCTGGCGACATCTACGACCGATCCGTACCGCCGGAAAAAGCGATTGAATTGCTTGACGATTACTTGATTCGACTGCGTCATGTCGCTCCGGTGTTGGCGATCGCTGGAAATCACGACAGCGGAAGTCGCATCGATTTCGGACGCCGATTGATGAAGGAGGCAGGGGTCCACCTGTCAGGAACAGCCTGGGGTGGCGGGGAGCGGGTGGATTTGCACGACCAATTCGGTATGGTCGCTTTCCACCTGATGCCTTTCGCACTCCCGGTTGAAGTTCGCAGTGTGCTTGGTGATGACGCCATCCGTTCTCATGAAGATGCTACGAAAATCCGAATCGCGAATATGGATCGGAGTGGGACGCATCGTCACGTACTGATCGGCCATTTGTTTGCCCAGGGTGGGCTTGAGACCCAAGACTCCGAGAGAGACATCGCAGTAGGGGGTGTTGCATCTGTCCCACCATCCGTGTTCGATGGTTTTAACTACACGGCACTTGGCCACCTTCATCGTGCCCACAAGATTGAATCCGATTCTATTCGCTATAGCGGCTCCATCTGCAGATACTCGTTCGCGGAGGAAATGCACCACAAGAGCGTCAGTATCGTCAGTATCGCAGCGGATGGTACTGTGAATATCGAAGAAGTCACACTGCCACAGAAGTATGGCATGCGTACCTTGCGAGGGAGCCTTGAGCAAATCGAACAGGACGCGACGCGCGACGATCGCCGCGACTTGGACCTCATCCGCGTGGTGGTTACCGACCATCCCATGGTTCCGAGTGCCCATGGGCGTCTCAAGGCGATCTATCCACATCTGCTTGAGTTTTCCCCTGAACTCCCTGAAACCGTAAGTTCTAGGGCGGACGGCCTCGGAGGGACTCAGTCCGTTGACTCACTCAAGGCGATATCTCCCCAACAGCAATTGGAACTCTTCTTTCAAGACCGATTTCGCGAGCAAGTCAACTCAGCGCATCAACTTCTCGCGAACGCGTGCATGGAACAAGCCATCATGGAAAGGGAGCCTGCATGAGATTTGAAAGACTAACCATTCATGGATTTGGCCCATTTCCTAAAACCGAAACGATTGACTTTGGCAAACTCAGCTCTTCCGGACTGTTCTTGATCACAGGTCCGATTGGTGCTGGAAAGACCACGATGCTCGACGCGATTTGCTTCGCGTTGTACGGACAAACAACCGGAGAAGGACAAGCGAGCGGCGCGCTGGATGGTCGATCCGGTACAGAGCTTCGATGCTCCCGCTCAGCCCCTGACCAAGAGACAAAAGTCGAATTGGTTTTTCGCGTGAAAGATTCTTTTTTTAAGATCGAACGATCCCCGGAATACAGTCGTCCGAAGCGGCGTGGAGAAGGCACAACGCGAACTCCAGCCTCGGTCCATCTCTATCGCTGGGACTCCGCGGCAATCTTTTCGCCCTCCGAATCGAATGAATTGTCCGCAGAGCATCTGAATTGGCAACCTATCTCTTCAAGGGTCGCAGACGTCGCCTCGGAGGTCGAATCGATCACCGGATTCAATGCCGAGCAATTCCGTCGTGTCATTGTGATCCCTCAAGGTCGATTCCGCGATGTTTTGATTTCTCCGCACGATGCACGACAGGATCTGCTCAAGAAGATCTTCGGCACCGAAGTTTTTGAAAGGTTCTCCCTCAAAACCATGGAGTGCGAACAGCGAAGGAAAGCCGCGTGGATGGACCACCAACGCTCCTTCGAAGATCTCCTCGCTCAGTTCCCGTGGACAAACGGTTTAACCAGCGAGGAAGTTCAAACTCGGATCGATGCGGATCTGCAATCGGCACAGGAGCAACTCGCGGCCGCAGAAACTCAGAAAAATGACTCGGAGTTGAAACTGGCGGAATCCAACCGAGCCCTCGGAGCAGCTCAAGCGATCGTGCGGCTTTGCGATTCGATCCGGCTCGAGGAGACAAAACTGCAAAAGGCGGAAGGCGAACTGAGAGAGCTAGAACGTATCCGCCCGGAATGGGAAAACGCTAAAGCCGCAGCATTGGTAGCCGACAAACTAAGCCGTTTCCGAAACATAGAACGGCAGCTGCAACAAGATGTCGCTGCACTCGAAACGCTCGTCACCCGCTCGACCGAGGTAAAACTGCACTTGGAAAATCATCAATTGGCCCTTAAAAAGGCCAATCAAGAGTTCGAGAGCGTTGGTGAAATCAACCTTCGCCTTGGTCAAATCGCGGAAAGGGAACAACAGGTTCAGCAGGACAAAAAACGCTGGGTGAACGCAGAACAGGCCGTCGAAAAAGCGAAGGCTAACGCCGCGACAACAACCCAGGAATGGGACAATCTGCAAAGGCAACTTCCTCATGCAGAAAAATCGCTCGCTGAGTCGAAACATAAATACGAAGCCGCGATGGCTCGATTTCACGCGGGAAGCGCAGCTCGATTGGCAGCGACGCTCGCCTCCGGAGACGCATGCCCCGTTTGCGGTAGCCATGAGCACCCCAATCCAGCGATTTCCACGGAGCGCATACCAAGCGAAGATGCATTGAAGCTCCTCCAGGACGCCATGAACTGCGAGAACGAGGAACTGCAACGACTGTCATTGGCACTCGCAACCACCCGTGAGCAGGAGCGGAACAGCCAACACGCAGTTGTCGCCGCCCAAGAGACGCTGTCTGAAACGCCGCCCCCACTTGATATCTCAGAACTGGTCCGTGAAGCGCAAACGCTGAAATCACGTCGCGATGAGATTATCAGGGCCAAAGATCTAGCCGAACGCGAAGCGCGTGCAGCTTCCGAACAATCCAACAAAGTTGAATTGGAAATCGCCCAGAAAAAAGCCACCATCGAAACCCTGCAGTCGCAATCGACAATCGCCCGCAATGAGCTGGATTCCGCGCTGTCGCTTTCATCCTTGAAAACAGTTAATGCCGTCGATGCAGCCACACGCGAGACTGAATGGATCTCCAAGATCGAACGAGAAGTCAATAACGCGACAAAAGCCCTTCAAGCGGCGACATCAAGTCTTGATGCTTTGCGATCTACCCTCGGCGATCGCAGGCCACCCAATATGCAACAATTGGAGTCGGATCATGCGGCCATTGCATCGGCTCTCATGGATATCGAAAAATCAACCGCAGCTGCTAAACAGTCACGAGACGCACTCGCCACGTTCAATATTCAATATGCGGAACGATACCAACAAAAAGCATCCTCTGAAAAAGAGTACCAAACAGCGCTGACACTATCCCAGATGGTGAACGGTAAAACGCCAGGAGGCGACCGCGTATCACTCCACTCGTGGGTCCTCGCATCGGTGATGGAGCAAGTCCTCGCGCAGGCCACCAGTATTCTTCGCCATATGACTCGAGGAAGATACGAATTGATCCGCTCGACGATTACGACCGGGGGCACGGGCCAAAAGGGATTGGAGATCTCCGTTTCAGACACATGGAATGGCACGACTAGGCCAGCCAGGACGCTTTCTGGGGGCGAAACATTCCTCGCATCCTTGGCACTGTCATTGGCCCTGGCACAAACAGCAGCCTCTTACCAAGGAGGGCGGCCTCTCGAAACCGTTTTCATCGATGAAGGCTTTGGTTCGCTCGATGCGGAAAGCCTCGAAGCTGCCGTATCGGCACTTACCTCGCTGCGCGAACAAGGTCGCGTGGTAGGAATCATTTCGCACGTCGATGAAATGCGTCGCACCATCGGAACCCAATTGCGTTTCACTCGAATCGGGGAAACCGTACAAACTGAAATTATTGGTTGATCGATTCAGCGACACCAACAGCGCCACTCGTTTCTTCCCCCACCGAAATCAACGAATCGCTCGTCAGCGCCTCACCAGGATCCGATTTGTCCGTTGGAGAGCCAGTCTGTTCTAAGTTCGTTTCAGGCAGCGACGCATGCAGCGAGAGAATTCGCTTCAACTCAGCGAATGCGCTCGGGTGACGCAACAATCCGTTATGCGTCGTCGCTGCCCGCACTTCACTTTCCGAGCGCTTGTGAACAGCACTGTCTATGGACACCACTCCATCGGAGCGACCATGACCCACCATCACATTCCCGGTTCCCAAGATTGTATGCACAGGAACCCGTTCGCTTAGCCGCAAAGAATCGATCGCAGCGAGAAATGGTTGGTTCGGATCGAGCATCTCAATACTGTTTGGAAAACCGGTAGATACCGAGTCTTTGAAGGCGCCCGGATTGCATTCCAAGAGTCGTTCCATACTTCGATCCGATGCCACAACGAGAGCACTCGCCAATTGCCCAATTCCACGACTGGCAGTGCGACTTCCTTGATGAGGAGTCGCGATGAACACGACTCGACTGGCCATCGGATGGGGATCGAAAAACAATCGCTCCGAGAGCCGCGATTTCATCTCTGGGGTGGTTCGAAGGGTTTCAAGGGGTACATTCGCGATCGCATCCCAAACTTGCTCATCGCTGTACGAGATCAGCAACTTCGAAATCAATCCCCCCATGCTATGCCCAACCACGACACCTTGTTGCAAGAATGGATTCTCATGCTCAGGGTCGTACTTGGCTTGCACTTTCTCGAGTTGGCTTCTCAACGCGTAGGCCGACCGGATAAATGGAGCCCCAGTGGAGTATTTGAACGCCCAGATCTGGTACGTGTCCGTGATCCCAGGTGTTGCTCGCAATTCGTTGTAAATGTCTGTCCATGCATCCGGACTAGAGAGGAGACCGTGGACCAGGATGAGCGGAATTTTGTCCGCTTGAAATGGCTCGGTGAAATAAAGGTACGATGGTTCGCTAGGTTGATCCGGCCGCAAAAAATCCTGGAGTCGCGTTTGTGGATGATGATGCAGTGCATACGCAACGCTTGCCGTTAAGTCATGGGACAATCGACAATGGCGACCATCGATGCATACCGTGCGTACGACTAAAGGGTTGTAAAGAGTGAGGGTTGGCCCATCGGGATGCAAAATCGCAGTCGCGGCAAAACATGAGGTATCAGGAAGGAAATCGGTTTCATGGGGGGCTTTGGATGGCTTGCGCCGAATCACGATCACCGGTACTCCAATCCCGGATTCCGAATAGCGATTGGTAATCGTGGAGGTCGAGTACCTTCCGACAACCATCAGCTCCTGGAAATCGGACGAATCCCACGCGAATCCGTGGTACTCGATCGGGATGAGGCGTTGCTCCCCGGCAGAATGGATGGTCAATCGTTGGCTTGGAACCAATCGCTTGTGTTTCTGTCCTTCATAGATGAGCCTTGCCAAGCTTCCATTGTAGCTACGAATCGCTGCGGAACTTCTGGGATCACCTTCGGTTGCGTCAGACGGGCTCTCAGCAAATGCTTGCCAGTTCCAAAGGGCCGACGCGCTGAATCCATCAACGCATTCTGGATTTTGAAAAAATGCTTGATGCTCGGCATCTCGAAATCGTTGCGATGCCATCCCCAGCCAATCGATTTGGTCCGGTTCCAGCCCTTTGCCCATAAGATGAGCGCGAATCGGGTGCACCGATTTGTGGTCGACTAAACCGTGCTTGCCACCATCCATCCAATACGACTTCAGTCGCAACTGGCTACACCCCAGTCCCAAGCTGATAACGGCAATTCCGAATAGAAATCGGCAAAGATACATATCGCCACGGATGGTTAGCCAGAAAGTACACCCCCCACGGGCAACCTCGCTGGATCAGTAGAGCTGCGAATACGCATCCATGCGATCAAAGAACGAGCTTCCAAGAAGACTCAACATTCCGTGATCGGCATCGAACGCGAGACAGCTCACAAAAACGGAAACGAATCGATTATTCCGAGGATCCCGTTTTTGATTCCTCACCTAGGAAACAAATACTCCCGGCCACGGTTCGCGAATCATGCTGCTTTGTTGGCCTTGGCCTTCTTTGCGTTGGGCTTCGCAGGCTCATCCTTTTCTGTCGGTTCGGCCTGCTGTGCATTCCATAGGTCAAATAGCTTCTGGAGTTCTGAAACGCGAGCAGGTTCGTTCGATGAGAGATTGTTCCGCTCACCGACGTCCTCCGCTAGGTTGTAGAGCTCGGGGCTTCCTGATCCTCCCCTCGAAACTACCAATTTCCAATCGCCGTGCCGAACTGCCCATTGTTCTCCAAAACGCCAATACATGGTGTTGTGAGGGCGATTGGAGTCATCGCCTCGCAGGAATGGGACTAAGTCCACACCATCGATCGATTCACTCGATGCGACAGGCGCCCCTAAGGCCGCCATGCACGTTGGGAGTACATCGAGATTCATCACTGGGAATTCGTAGGTTTTGCCGGCGGGAAGATGACCTTTCCATTGCACGAAAAAAGGAACGCGAGGGCCACCTTCGAAGGTAGTCATTTTGAAACCCCTCAACGGATCATTACGAGAGGTTGTGGCTTGGGTAGGTCCCCCGTTGTCGGCAATGAAGAAGACGAGTGTATTTTCTTCCTGTTGGATCGATCGAATCTTTTCTAACACCTGTCCAATCGCGTCGTCCATGCCCGCCATCATCGCGGCGAACATCCTTCGTTTTTCATTCGCTATATCGGGAAAACGGTCAAGATACTTCTGGGGAGCTTGAAGCGGGGCATGCTGTGCGTTAAATGGCAAATACAAGAACCATGGTTTCGTTCGATTGCGTTCTAACCAATCCAAGGCACGCTCGGCATACTTCTCGGTGGTGTAGAACTCGGGGTCTTCGATGGGTGTGATCGAATCCGATACCTTCGTATCTATAAAATTGGTCGGATGGTAAAAGGGTGTATTTCCCAAAGTTCCAAAGAACTCATCAAAACCTCGTTGGGTCGGACGGTATTTCGGAAGATTTCCCAGGTGCCATTTCCCGATGGCCCCAGTTGCGTATCCCTCGCTCCGCAACCGGTCCGCAAGGGTTTTTTCGGAAAGAGATAGCCCATGCCTCCGAGTGATCGCGTTGAACTCATGCCCAAAACGAGTCGGGTACTTACCCGTTAGCAATCCCGCGCGTGAAGGACTGCAGTAGGTTGCTGCGACGTAGCCCTGGGTGCAACGCACACCGTTGAGGGCTATAGAATCGATGTTGGGTGTTGGAATGTCCTTGCATCCTTGGACACCCGTTTCACCGTACCCAAGATCATCGGCGTAAATCAGGAGGATATTCGGTTTGCCCCCTTCAGCAAATACCGCAGACGACGCATTCAGACACAACCAGAATCCAATCCCAAAGACGATCCTCTGGAAGCGAATGGAACGTGAAACTCTTCGCGCAGTCGCAACAAATGAAAGCTGCATTGAAACACTCCGCACTGAATATAAATTTGCTGTCGGAACTGCATACTACCGATATCAAAAGCAAAAATCCCTAGTCCTGCAGGACGACTCTCACTATATCAGATCACTACGACCAAGGGATACATCCACGCCATGCACTCCACAACGCGCATCGTAAGAACCTCCGTGGAGATGCTGAGAGCCTTTTCTAACCGCCCCTTTTCTAACCACCCGCCACCCTTTTCTAACCACCCGCCACCCTTTTCTAACCACCCCATAGGTGCGATTCTTTTTTGGATTTAGGCCCTACCCCGCGAGATCCTCTCTAAGAACTGGGAATTAGACCTGCTCCCGGAACGCGACAAGGATGTTAAGATGAATGGGTCGATATCGTATTGGGCGACTCGACTTCCGACGATGATAAGCCAGTTTTTTGCTCGATCGACCGCGATCTACGCTAACCTAAAAATTGTTCATGACCAAGATTAGGATCGCAGTTGTCGGCGGTGGTATCAGTGGCCTAGCTACCGCCTGGTACCTGGAACGTGGCCTTTCTAACGCTGGCATAAACAACGCTTCCGTCCATGTCTTGGACGCGGGTAGTCATGTGGGTGGCGTTATCCAAACCCTTTCCAGCGACCACTCCAACCCAATCGCGACCGATTATTCAGAACCATATCTGATTGAATTGGGCGCTGATAATTTCGCGACGCTGCTCCCCGATGCGATGCAACTCGTGCGGGAAATGGGACTCGAATCCGAGTTCATCACGCC
>CAITIE010000155.1 GCA_903892355.1 uncultured Pirellula sp.
AAACGTCCAAGGCTTCCAGGTTGGAAGAACTTTCAGCTACGAATCCCGCAAGAGCGACAGATCGTTGAATGGTTTTCGAAACCCGAAGATGCAATCTGCGTGGTCACTGGTCAAGTCAGCGGTAACCTTGAAATGCTCGACTTCGACCGAGGTGGCGATCGCTTCGAGGCATGGAAACAGCAAATCCCACCGGAGTTGTTTGCTCGCCTTGTCATCGAAACGAGCCAGTCCGGTGGAAAACACGTGATCTATCGTTGCTCGGAACCGATCAACGGCAACATGAAACTAGCGATGGGTTTTCGTGATGGAGCTCTTGTAACCTTGATCGAGACTCGTGGCGAAGGGGGACTGTTTCTCTGTGCTCCGACGCTTGGGTACACGATCGAGCAAGGATCGCTGACGGAGATTCTAGAGCTGACTCCGCAAGAGCGCGAAACACTCTTGGAGACTGCGTGGTCACTCAACGAGTACTTGCCCACAGCCGAGGTACCTGTCGATTCGCAGTTCGTCCCTGAGAATCGCCCTGGTGACGATTTCAACAACCGCGGTGACGTGCGAGCACTACTGGTCAAGCATGGCTGGACGTTTGTCAAAGGTGGCGAGAACGAGCTATGGCGTCGACCTGGAAAGACTAATGGCTGGTCGGCATCGCTCAAAGACAAGTCGTTCTATGTCTTCAGTGGTAATGCGGCTCCGCTAGAACCCAATCGTGCGTACAGCCCATTTGCGGTCTACGCATGGCTGGAGTTCGGTGGTGATTTTGAGATGGCAGCTCGGATGCTACGACAGCAAGGATACGGTGGCGATCCGTTGAATCCGCCCGTGATTTGCCTCCACGAACCCAACGAGTTTTTGGCCGAGCCAACGGTTAAAAACGGGATCGTGGATCCGGGGCCGGTACCGCTCGAGATGCTGCGCATCCCGGGGTTTGTCTCTGAAGTAATGGACCTTTGCCTGGCGACCGCGCCGTACCCAAACCATGTGATGGCTTTTTGTGGTGCTGTTGCTCTGCAAGCCTTCCTGGCCGGCCGAAAGGTACGAGATCCAGGTGATAACCGGACCAACCTGTATCTGCTTGGGCTCGCCCATTCCTCGGCAGGTAAAGATTGGCCACGGAAGCTCAACACGCGAATCCTCTTTGAGATCGGCGCAGCCGGCTGTCTTGGGGAGCGATTCTCCAGCGGTGAAGGGATTCAGGACGCTTTGTATCTCTCGCCGAGCATGTAGTTTCAGACCGATGAGATCGATGGAATGCTTCAGTCGATGAGCAAGTCGAAAGACGGACGACATGAAAACCTCATGTCGACATTGCTCACGATGTATTCCACCGCGAATTCGGTTTATCCAATGCGGCGCAAGGCGGGCAAGGAAGCTCCGGGAGCGATTGACCAACCGAGTCTGGTGGTCTTCGGTACCGCAATTCCGAACCACTACTACGAAGCACTATCAGAGCGGATGCTTACCAATGGTTTTTTCGCTCGGATGATTATCTTGGAGTGTGGTGCGCGAGGGGCGGGCCAAGAAGCAAAGGTCATGGACATCCCTGAGCGAGTGATCGCGACGGCGAAATGGTGGAAAGAGTTGATGCCTGGAAATGGGAATCTCCAGTCCTGGCATCCGGTTCCAAACATCGTGCCGCAATCCGCAGAGGCGATTGCAATCCTCGGAGATCACCGTCTCGCAGCTGAAGCCGAGTATCGCAAGGCTGAAGGCCGGAACGATTCAGTCGGTACCACGGTGTGGGGACGAATCAATGAGCAAGCAAGGAAACTTGCACTCTTGTATGCCATCAGTGAGAACCACGCCGAGCCGCTGATTGGTTCCGATGCTGCTGTGTGGGCCACCGAGTTTGTCATGCATCAAACGCGGCGCATGCTCTTCATGGCTGGCAGCCACGTGGCCGAGAATCCGTATCATGCCGACTGTCTTCGGCTGAT
>CAITIE010000156.1 GCA_903892355.1 uncultured Pirellula sp.
ACCGATCAACTGATGGCCGATTCGAACACGTATGTGCGTCGATCGGTCGAACGGGCGATCGAACGTCGCAAACGAGAGATTCGAGCCGCAGGCAAGGCACGCAAGTCGGCTGATCAGGTATCAGCGCAATTGCAAGCGATCGAAGACGAGTTCGGTAAAACCGCAGCGACCAAATCGCTGCGCATGGCCGAGCGGTACAGCGAAATGTTGGTCGCGTCGATCGTCCACGATTTGCGGAGCATCATGACCCACTTGAAGGTCAATTGCTATTCGCTGATCGAGGAAGTGATCGCCGACGCAGGGAGCCAAGCCAAACGGTATGGAGTCCGAGTCCGAAACGACCTGCAATTGCTTGAATCTTCCGTCGAAGACATGGTCACTTTTACGCGACCGGTCCCTACGGAGCGATTTCCCGAGCGGTTGGCGGTATTGGTCGCCGAGGCGCTAGAACTGACGCGCGACAACGTACGCAAAGCCAAGTTCGACCCGGAACTCGTATCGGTCCAACAGGACGTACCAGAATCGATCGTCGTGCCCCTGGCGCGGCACCAAATCGTGATCGCACTGGCCAACGTGCTCAAGAACGCGTACGAGGCGTTCCAAGCCAAGGGAACCATGCGACCAGGAGCGATCCGCATCGCGGCATCGACGTGCCAGAAATGGGTCACACTCACGATCGAGGACACCGGGCAAGGGATCTGTGACGAGGAGTTACGCACTCCGCTGTTGTTGACGCCAGGGCGTCGCAACAAATCTAAACGACAAAGCACAGGCTACGGGCTGCCGATCGCGGCACGCAACGTAGCGGCACATGGAGGACTTTTACGACTGGAGAGTCGCGAAAATGAGGGAACAACGGTAACGATTTTGTTGCCACGAGAAAGTCAGTAGGGTTTCACGATGAAAGCACTTGTAGTTGAAGACGATCCAACGATTGTCGAAATGGTCGAGGATGTTTTGTTTTCATTGGGCCATGAATTCGAGGTGGCCACCAATCAGCAAGACGCCCAGCAGCTTTTGAAAAGCATGGACTTCGATTATGTCCTGCTCGATTTGCAGATCCCCGCGAAAGCGAATCGTGGGGGAGCCGACAAACAGTACGGCATCAATTTGCTCAAAGACATCCAGCGGATGAAAGCACCGAGTCCACCGCCGGTGATCATGATGACCGCCCATTTAGCCGACGGCTTCAATCTCTCAAGCGAGTTGCAACGGAACGGAGTTCGAGAATGCATTGCCAAGCCGTTCTCGGACGCAGCGCGTCCCCTATCGAGCGTGATTCTCGCAGTCGTCGGAGAGTACGGTCCGAAGGCCAAAACGATCGAGACACCCAAATCAGCACCTATTGTGGTGAAAGAGCCATTACCTGAGCGACGCCGATTTGACGGGGGTGAGCTTGTTTTCGAGACGGGTCGAATAACCTTGTGTGGCACAACGATCCTGCTCCGGACCCGATCGAAGCTGAAGTGGCGAATCCTCGAAGTCCTGAATCGACGCGATTTGAATGGCAAGTGGATTGGTATTAGCGGTCCCGAGATTGCGGAGACACTTGGCTTGCGATCCGGCCAGAATGGTGTCTCGGGAGCGATCCGTGACTTCCGAACCAGCATCTGCAAAATCCTGTCTGCGGAGTTGGGACTGATTTGCGATCAGGACGATGTGATTCGAAGCGGAGGTCCGGGGTATCGATTGAACGAGTGGATCCGCATTGAAGACGGTAGCCAGTCCAAAACACAGACCGTAGAGGACGAAGGGCAAAGTCGTCGCGATCGGATTTTGGAACTGCTCGCCGGTGGCAAGCGACTTCGAACAGCTGCGATTGCTGAATCGCTTGGATGCAGCCCAGCGACCGCAAAGCGTGAGCTCGACTTCCTTCGCAGCACGGGTGCGATCGAGTTCATCGGCCCGAGCAAGACCGGTGGTTATCAACTTCGGTTGGTGATGAGCGAGTAAATGAGCGAGTAAATCCCTGGGGAATTTGATGTGAACGAGTAAATGAGCGAGTAAACCGTTTACTCGTTAACGAGTAAATGACCCTGTAATGTGTGGATGAGCGAGCAAACGGTTTAGTGTCCAAGAGAGAGTCGCAGCGCGCGCATGCAACAGGCAGCGCACAGAGTGTTTTGCGGCGCGCGTCGGATTTCGCGTCGCCTCATTTTGGAACCCCGGTTTTTCCCAGGGAATTTGTAGGTTGTTCGGTTCCTGTCCTCTCCGCTGCAAAACCAAAGGTTTTCCCAGGGTTTTTCGCATTTCTGGCCAATTGCTTTGGAGTTCTGTAGCGCCCATGCAACTCGGTGCATGGCGCCTGCGGCGTTGTATTTCGCGTCGCGCACCCCAAATCGAGTCGTTTTTCGAGTCGCGCGAGTCG
>CAITIE010000157.1 GCA_903892355.1 uncultured Pirellula sp.
AAGAAGGCAAACCCAGTTTGGAAAGTGATACTGGGGTTGAGTCGCTACGGAGGGCTTCGGACGCCCTCGGAAACGCTGTCGCTACGCTGGGAGGACATCGATTGGGAAATGAACCGAATGAGTATTCCAGAGCCAAAGGTCGAGCATCACGAAGGTCGTGGCATTCGTAGCTGCCCGATCTTCCCCGAGCTGCGACCGATCCTCGATGAAGCGTTCGAGATCTTCGGCGATAAGAGCGAGTATGTGGTCGCGGCTCCACAGTACCGTGCAGCAGCCAACACAGCGATGGGTTGGAAGAATTCGAATCTACGGACCGAAATGACGCGACTCTTGCGCCGCGCCGGCGTCTCGGGTTGGCCACGATTATTCCACTCGATGCGGGCCAGCCGGCAAACGGAACTGCAACGCGAGTTCCCTCTGCACGTGGTCTGCTCCTGGCTCGGCAACTCGCCACGGATCGCTCAGCAGAGCTACCTGCTGGTTACCGAGGATGATTTTGCTAAGGCGGCTGGGGTGCAGAAGGTGCTGGTGGAGTGACTGGTTGGTGTGAGGAGGGTGCCCGGCAACGGGCATCCTTACCCGATTTCGCTACTCACATAGGGGGAGGCCAATGACTTGACCAGTCGACAGACCATTTTTCTGGTTGGCAATTCAAAAGCAAACCCGGTTCAAGGGGCGTCAAGTACTCAAAAAATCGTTTTCCTTCGTATAGCTTTTGAATCGTAGTTTCCATGGATTTTATAGTAACCTCCGGCACTATAATTAGTCCCGGAGCCGCAAAATACGGATTGCAATCGATACTGCAAATCTGCGCAAAGTACACGGAATAATACAACCCTTCGGGTAACTCAACGACTGCGAAAGGCCAATAACCTTTGTCCGTGTACAACGCATCGAATTCGACTGGGAAATGCAGGATCACTTTGTTTGAACTCATATAGGATGTCCTACCTTTCGGAACAGAAGTCACGGAGACATTGGAACAATGTCGCAATTGCATGCTGATCAGACTCGGGGGCTTCCAAATTTCGCCATGGCGTTTTGGACTCAGGAAATGCGATGTACAACACCAGGACGGGCCAACCCATGTTGTGTCCATGCGTTGCACGCAAGCGAAGCCATTCGCTGAAGCCTTTTAGAAACTCGAATCCTGTTCCCAAATCGAATCCTTGGATACAGGAAGCGACGGAATCATATGTAACTTTTCGTAAAAACAAACCAGGTCGAGATTGAAGATCCGAAAGTACCTCTGGAAACGACATCCCTGCCGCTGGCGGTAACCGTTGGTTATCGATTCGTTCTCTTGCCCAGGTTGCCAATTCACCGTTACGCAGGTCCAGTCTCCCTAAAACAACTTCATCGGAACTAGGGGCCAAGATCGCATTTTGATGGGTCGCTCGGTAGTGAGTGTGGTCGGTATCGTAATCGGCAAGATGATCCTGGTTGGCCTCCGACTGTTTGACCAACTCGGATGCCAGTTTCCTTAGACCACCCGGAGTCCCGTAAATGCAAATCTTGTTTCGTCCATCTTCTTCGCGCCTTACAAAGGCAAGTAAAGCGGACTCGTCGTGTTGAGAATTCATCCTTCTTCCTGATGATTATTCAATAGCGGCGTTGATCGGAAATGATAGTCACATGGCCAAAGCTTCTGCAAAGCATCCTTGGCTACCTCATTGAGTTCGTTTTGTGCTTCAGCAAGAGTCGGACATACAGCTAATCTAAACAACTCGATACGATACTGCTCGGCAACCGCTGGTGTCATCTCGCCGATCAGTCGAACGATGCACCAATACTTCCATGGATGGTCGTCACCCTCAAGCACTTCCTGAATGAACGGAGCAACAGCCTGAGGAATGGTCAGGAGAAATTTCCCAATAGGTCGAGAGATGGGCCAATTGCCGTCTTGCAACCACTCGAGCAATTCCCTTAGACACGGAGCCAAAGCTGGATACCCAAGTGCAAGAAGAGCACGAGTATTGATAACGTCGGATTTATCTAGGGGAAGATATTTGCGTGGATCTGATGCCATAACCGCCAATCGTATCATCGAGACACTGCAGGTTAAAGCTTTCCGCTGAGTCATTGAGCCATTTGTCCTATCTTTGCCGCCAATCCCGAATGGTAAGTGATCTTGGGACTGAGTCGCTACGGTGGGCTTCGAACGCCTTCGGAAACGTTATCGCTGCGTTGGGAAGACATCGACTGGGAGATGAACCGCATGAGCATCCCAGAGCCGAAGGTCGAGCATCACGAAGGCCGTGGCATCCGAAGCTGCCCGATCTTCCCTGAGCTTCGACCTATCCTCGACGAAGCGTTCGAGATCTTCGGCGATAAGAGCGAGTATGTGGTCGCGGCTCCGCAGTATCGAGCCGCAGCCAACACAGCGATGGGTTGGAAGAATTCGAACCTACTAAATAAATTGAGAATGGAGAATTGAGAATTGAAATCCATGCGGGTCGCTGTGTTCTTAATAATTCTCCATTCTCAATTTTCCATTCTCAATTCCTAGGTCATCGAGGATGATTTTGCTAAAGCGGCCGGCGTAGCGAAGGTGATGGTGGAGGGGTGAGAGATTGATGGAGTAGGGAGGCTGTTCGGCAATAGGCAGCCTTGCGTAGCAGTGAATACATAGGTAGAACTGACGTTCCTCGCCATCTTTTGGTGCCAACTAGGCGGGTGGCACAAAGGGCACTGAGTTGCCATTGACAGTTAATGCTCTTGATTCAGATTATCTGCAACAATCAGCCCGGATGGTTGGCGTTTCCGATCTGCTTCATTGTTTCATCGAAGCAAGGGATTAGCGACTGCCCGACAATGTGGAGTCAAAACTCTCACGCCAAGATACTGCCTGATCAAAGGAGTCGCTTTGGGGTAAATATCCACTTTGTATAAGCGTTTTTAGCGCATTCGGTGATATCTCAGATTCTAATTTCCACGAATAGCGAAATTGGTACTCCACTACTTTGCGGTTGGGAAAAAAAGACCGACTTATCGATCGTTTCTGCAACCATCTATCCCCACGTTTTTCCCATTCTAGATCTACTTCCCATAGTTTAGAATTTCCCTTTGGAACATCCGTAAACTCTATCTCAATGCGTCTAGGTAACCAATCAAAGCGCTTCGCAAAAATAAATTTAAACCGCGACGTGTTGTTTGGTCCGAGCAACCAGGATCCCTCACATTCATCAGAAGACCACTTGTCTGATTCAAGCTTTAGATTAAACAGTTCGTCTTGATACTTTGTCGCTGACACGTCCTGAATTAAGAACTGCTGGATTGGAATCAGCTCAAGCATGCCGTAATTGCCACGAAAGTGTGGCGGTTCGATCCGGGGATTTTTAGGATCCGGTTTAGCTTCCTTACGTGGGTACCAAATAACCCCCCAATCTCGACGCGTATCCCAACTAGCCGACATTAACACCGCTTCGGCTCGTTCCTTTTTGTTGTTGGTAAAAAACCTCTCTTCAAATAATGCAGGAGCATCCAACGACAACTCGCCCGTTCGTTGACTCCTTGTTTGTTGATGTGAGTATGTCCCGTGTAGCTTATAAAATTCGCCAAAATCCTTGGTGCGACCGTAGGCTAATTGGTAGTCGACTAATCCATCAAGACGTACCGAATCCGGACCGGAATCGTTTGAGCTTCCTTCAACAGTCAATAGAAAACCACTTTCATCTATCCAGTTCAAATTTACAAGATAGCCTGCTAAGGCATCTTCTGCCTTTTTCTCTTGCCCGTAAGCTCGACTGCACAGGAAACACAGGAGCATTATCCCCAAAAAAGGCAGACGCCGAAACACGCTCTTATTCATAGCAAACCTCTCTTCCGCATTCGGTTCGTGAATCTTCCAATCAAACACTCGACTGGAGTTTATGTCGCTCCAACGAGGAGAACAAGAGCAGTCATTGCGATTAAGCCCGTTGCGAAATAGGAGCGTACCGGTCGCTCGGGCTAATGCGTGCCACCCGACGCATCGTTTCGCTATCGAACAGGTACCAGGATCTGATAGTTCGAATCCTACCGCCTCCACGGGTGTGGATCGTGGCCAGACCGGGACATGCAAGATCCCAGTGTTTTGCCGACTCGCGCGACTCGAAAAACGACTCGATTTGGGGTGCGCGACGCGAAATACAACGCCGCAGGCGCCATGCACCGAGTTGCATGGGCGCTACAGAACTCCAAAGCAATTGGCCAGAAATGCGAAAAACCCTGGGAAAACC
>CAITIE010000158.1 GCA_903892355.1 uncultured Pirellula sp.
CAGCAAGAACACGACGACGTGTTCAGCGCGTATACTGATTTTACGTAATGTCCTAAATGCAAGGAACGCTACCGTGTTCGACCCAACGATTGGCCGCTGGCAGACGAAAGACCCCAAAAGCTTCGATGCTGGGGATACGAATCTGTATCGCTACGTAGGCAACCATCCGAGCTATGCGACGGATCCGAGTGGGTTGGCAGAGGGCCACCATTGGATACCCCTAAGCGTAGCCAGGTATTTTTATGAGAATAATCTGATTTCGCTTGAGGACTACCACTACTTTGGAGGACGAACCTCCGGGCCGCTTGTTGGAGAGCATTTTGGGGATAAAGACCATCTGGCATACAACGCACACGTTAAAGAGCAATTGCGAAAGTTGATCGATCACAACATCGCCAAAAAATCGGAGAAAATCCCAATAGAACGTTTTGTTAACAACATTCGAGATGGAAAGACCTTTGATGGGAAGCCGAGTTCGAATTCATACAATCGCAGGCGAGTCAATCCCAATATGTCGACCGACAGGAGTGTAATCGACGCTTTTGATGGCGGAACTCGGCAAGACATTGAAGCGAGGGGTGTTAGATCGATCGACAACAGAAATAAGTCTCGGATGCGTCGACTGGTTGAGTCTTCGTTTAACACAAAACACTTAACTTCA
This sequence comes from uncultured Pirellula sp., assembly GCA_903892355.1. Taxonomy (GTDB): domain Bacteria; phylum Planctomycetota; class Planctomycetia; order Pirellulales; family Pirellulaceae; genus JBKCUI01. The sequence continues at coordinate 662 of CAITIE010000158.1, forward strand.
AAAGGAGCAATGCGGTTTCTCGTTATCGTCGGCACCACGATGGGTGTTGTGAGCAATGCTGGCAATGCGAAAGCCGCGAGTGATGTTCTTACTGATTCCAAGGCGATCAGGAAAGCCAGAGAGTGGGCTGAAAAAGGGAATATTGACCTAGTACAGCGATGGTTGGTTGGGGAGGCAAGGGGGGAACAATGCCGAACCTTCCGTGTACGAAGAGCTGCTCACCATAAATCCGCTTCTAGCGATAGCATTTCGAGCAGCGGTTATTGCAAGTATGGAGGCCTATAATCGAGGTGAAAACGATGCGTTCGAGGATAATCCGTTTGGCTTTTAGTTGTCTATTAGGTTTGTCTGGAGCAGGTGAAGTGACGCGAGCTGATGATCCCTGGGTTGACCCAGCATTCTTATGCGGCCTAATGGCGCGTGAATACTGGGCTGCTATCGAACAATCTCAGTCGGCATTGCCTGAGTTCGTGGCGAGCTTTCAGAATCGATCGAAAGCACAATCGAGGTTCTTGGTATGCGGTCTTGAACGACAAGAAAATCGCTTAGTGCCTGTTGGAGTATTGGTCGATCGCATCGAACAGGACACGTTCTTTGGCACTAGGCTTGAAAATGATATCAAGGCAAAACCAAGTCAACAACGAGCTGAGATGGAGTTCAAGTACGTCGTTGATTGGAGCTATGTCGATCTATGGGAACTACAAGGCGGAAGACTTTGGAGAGAAGTTTATAGAAAGCTTAGCAAGGGGCATCGGCTTGGTGCGGCAGATTACCTACTTCGCTTTTGTCGACTCGATCCTCCACCGAAGCAGACGGCAATTGAGCGAAAGCTGTTGCGATCCATAATCGAAAGCGACTACGAACTCTTCGAAAGGCTGTTTCAAGAGGCTGGATCGCCTCAAATAATTCCAACGACAAACTTCGACGAATCTCGTCCGTTCACCGTGCACGGAAGTAGTACTATCTGGACACTTGCGATGGAGTATTCGTCTGTTCCATTCGTGAAGCGGTACTTCGCAAGTTTTGATACGCCATCGACTGACCTACTCTATTTTGCCGTATCTATTAAACGGAGCGATGTACTTGATCTAGTCTTAGCGAGTGGTGTTTCGGCAAATGTTCGCAGCGACATGCTGAATACGCCTTTGCATATCGCATCGCAAAGTGCCGATGAATACGCTGTTGCGCGTTTGCTTGAAAAGCAGGTAAATATAAACGCACAGGACAACGGTGGACGAACGGCTCTTCACAATGCGACAAACGCGAAGATTTTTTCCATGCTGTTGGACGCAGGGGCTGATCCTTACATCAAGACAGACTCTCCCGTCGAACCGCAGAATGCAATAGAACGAGCCATTTCGGAAGGGTATGTCGACATACTTGATGAGTGTGAACGTCGAGGGCTGATTGCTCCAAGAATTCGCGAAAAGACTCGCAAGGAGCCATCGATCTACGAAAAGGGGGAAAAGGCAATTCAGGAGTACGAGAGATCGATAGGATCCGATAGTTACGATGTCTCGAAGTCCTTTCGAGCTGGGCCAGTGTTGCCATTCGACTATCTTGATGCCAGATCCGGTCGGATTGGATTTGGCGACGTAGGAAAATGACCGACACCCAGCGTTTAAGGGCAATCCACCCACGGACGCTCCCGTTGCGTCCTTCCTGACAACCTCGTTCGGGTACTGGGATTCACGAGGCAAAAAAACCAACCGCGTGCAATCGATGTCCCTCACCGCTTTCTACTTAGAGAAGTTAAGTGCCCTGCTCCGATCCAGAACATTGTGCACTTTTGAGAGCGAGAACTCGGCGCCATGAGCAAAATCAATCCTGAACGCGCGATTGGAGTCAGCGAGAGACAGGTATCGATACTTCGATGGCTAATTTACTCGTTACTTCATGCTCCATCCATGCCTGATCGGATCGACTAAATGCCTATTTTGCGGCCAGTGCGCGGACGTGGAGACAGTTGCAGTCAGTACGCGCCAAGGAGCCACGCAAAACATTTGACGGCGAGCCTGCATGCATGCTACATTCCTATCTGCGGCAACTCCATCTTCCAATCCGTCCCTAGGAAATCTGCTGTGTTCGATTCGACGATTGGCCGCTGGCAGACGAAAGACCCCAAAAGCTTTGATGCTGGGGATACGAATCTGTATCGCTTCGTGGGCAACCATCCGAGTTACGCGACGGATCCTAGTGGGTTGGAGACGAAGGATGGACATACAATTACGCGGATCGGCCACCACGTCGTTCCAGCTTCACTTTGGCGAGAGTTTGGGTTTGATCCTGTTGCTACCAGTGTTTGGGATAGGGAAGACAATCGCGTTGGGAGACAATTTGCGGGCGTCGCTGACGAGAGTCATACGTACTTCGCTCATGGATCGAGCGGATACAACGGTCACGTAAGAGTTGAGCTTAGTAATGAACTTGCAAAGTACATGAAGAAGAACAAGATCACCGATGGTAAGCTGACCGTCGAGCAGCAACGTGTGTTTGCTGAAGACTTTGCAAACCACATTAAGTACAATACGAGTAACGAGTTCATCAAAGGTTTCAATAAGTCAATCGACAAGAGAGGAAGATCTGGCTTGTATGATTGGTATGAGAAAACCGGCAAAAATCTTGATGAGCCGATTGAACTTTCAGCTCTTACTATTGTAAAGGGCGTTGCGAAATCAAGCTTGTTGAAGTCTGCTGGGAAGGCAATCGTGAAAAAGGGAGTCAAGTATGCGCTTGCCCCATTGTTTGCAACGTGGGCCTACAACGAAGCAAGAGCAAATGGCGCGAGCCCAGAAGACGCTGCGGGGCTTGCTGCATATGAGGTCTGGGCACCACCAGGGATGTCTAAATCCGATCTCGATGCGATGGAAAAGCGTTATCGCGATACTGTTGAGAATGCTGCGAAACTTGGCAGAGGAATTGGAAACCCAGAGGACTTTGAAGGGACGATTCTAGGACCTGGTTTCGTGCGTGGAAGGCAAACTCGAGAGTATTGGTATCGTGAGCTTGGCATTGATAACTGCGACCTCAATATCTATGGAGATCTTCGTGGGAAATAGTCGTTCTGGGTGGATGATCCGGACTGGTTCGCGAGGTCGTATGGGATTGAACAGCCTCGCCGGAGAGCAGATAGTTCCACATGAATTCGATTGGACAATATCTGGTTACTGCTTGGCGTCTTGTTCACGTGGCGATCAATTGGTCATCGTAGATTCGAGGGGAGCAGTCCTACGAAGATTAGATGGCGTCGAGTGTTATTCTTCTGTCTCCGATGGAATGCTTAGTGTTTCAAACACTTCGACTGACGAGGACGGATACGTGTCGGTCGATTCCAGCAAGCAAGATATCTGGAATAACTTTCGTACAGGTCGTAGTTTTCATCGAGGCGTCGCAGCGGTAGAACAGTACGTTGGGTATCGAAAGACCGCATGGGGATTGATCGACAAGTCAGGAGGGTTCTCGATTTTGCCAAGCTACTCTGGGATGGGAGACTTTACAGATCCATGCGATGTTGGCCCCTTCAGTCCAATGATTGAATCGATTCGGGAAGACAAGATTTGGGGGCTCGTGAACAGAAGTGGGGAGATTGTAGTTCCACCAAGTTGGTCCGCGATATCTGAGAGTTTCTACGAAGGTCTGTTGGTAGTGCAATTGCCCGGCCAAGCGCAAGGTGGAGGATGGGGGCTTGTTGATCCAACGGGGCATTGGTCGTTGATGCCCGTTTGGGATAGGTTAAGCGAACATGTGAGTGAGCGATCAATTGGGGCTAAAACGAACGGGAAATGGGGCGTCATTGACCTGAGCGGTAAATGGATGATTGAGCCTAAATTCGATTTCTGTGCAGCATTCCATGATGGAGTAGCAAGGGCGTCCGCCAAGGACACGAAGGGTTTATTGAAGACTGGCTATATGGATCCGAGTGGTAAGTGGGTCATCGAACCAAAGTACGATGATTGTGGGGACTTTCGCTTTGGGCTAGCTGAGGTACAAATCTACAACGAACAAACCGGTAGTTTTCGAAGCGGCTATGTTGATATAGAGGGAAACGAGTATTGGGAAGGCAGTTGAATTTCTGCCCTGCTCCGAGCCACAACATTCGGCACTTTCGTGTGCGAGAACTCGGCGCTATGAGCAAGATTAATCTTGCACTGGCGAATTGAGTC